>PBQA01000028.1 GCA_002724925.1 Oceanospirillaceae bacterium | reverse complement strand
GTTCGGTGGGTACCGCACAACACCGGTTTAGGTGGTGAGGCTGTCGGGAAGAAGCTTCCCTCCTACAGGGTTAATGGCTTTCTGCGAGGTTCGCGAATAGCCACGCAGTCGGGAAGAAGCTTCCCTCCTACAGGGTTCATGGCTTTATCAGTTTTTCGCGAATAGCCAGGTAGGTTGTCGGGAAGAAGCTTCCCTCCTACAGGGTTCATGGCTTTATCAGTTTTTCGCGCATAGCCAGGTAGGCTGTCGGGAAGAAGCTTCCCTCCTACAGGGTTCATGGCTTTATCAGTTTTTCGCGCATAGCCACGCAGGTTGTCGGGAAGAAGCTCCCTTCCTACAGAGTTATAGGCCTGGTCGCGAATAGCCTTCGGCTGATTCATTCCCACATGAAACAGACTGAAGCGTTCCCACAGGTAATTTTCCTGAGCCTCAGGTATCATGCGGCTTTCGTCTGTTTGAGCTGGGGTTTTGTCTTGTCTGATTCATCGGTTGTTCGTCTTACTGAGTACAGTCACGGCGCGGGTTGTGGCTGTAAGATTTCGCCTAAGGTGCTGGATACCATTCTGGCGTCGCAGCTGAGTCTGCCTGATAGTCCGAATCTGTTGGTGGGTAACACCTCTAAAGACGATGCTGCGGCCTACGATATCGGTAATGGTCAGGCGGTGTTGAGTACCACAGATTTCTTTATGCCGATCGCTGATGATCCGTTTGATTTCGGTCGCATAGCAGCAACGAATGCGATTTCGGATATCTATGCGATGGGCGGTAAGCCCTTGATGGCGATTGCGATTCTGGGCTGGCCTGTGAATGTACTGTCGCCCGAAATAGCCCAGAAGGTTGTTGACGGCGGACGTCAGGCCTGTGCGGATGCCGGGATTCCACTGGCGGGTGGTCATAGTATTGATGCACCGGAGCCTATCTTCGGCCTGGCGGTGACGGGCATCGTTGATATCGATAAGCTGAAGCAGAACGATCAGGCGACGGCGGGTTGTAAGTTGTACCTGTCGAAGCCGTTGGGCGTTGGTGTGCTGACCACCGCTCAGAAGAAGAAGATCTTAAAGCCAGAGCATGAGTTTTTGGCGCGTGACACTATGTGCATCCTTAACAAGGTCGGAGAGAAGATCTCTCAGTTGCCGGGTGTGGAAGCGCTGACGGATGTCACCGGCTTTGGGCTAGGCGGGCATTTGTTGGAAATCTGCGAGGGCAGTGGTGTGGATGCCGTGATTGATTACAACGCATTGCCTGTTATGCCTCCTGTGAAAGATTACATCGCTCAGGGCTCGATGCCGGGCGGTACGGATCGTAACTTTGAGAGCTACGGAGAGAAGCTGTCTGCGTTAACCGATGAGCAGCGTGCCATTGTGTGTGATCCGCAAACCAGTGGCGGCTTGTTGATTGCCGTGCGCCCTGAGCAGGCGGGCGCGGTGGAGGCGATTTTGGCTGCAGAAGGGCTGCAGTCGGTTTGTGTCGGTGAACTGGTGCAGGCGTCAGGAGATACCGTCAGGGTTGAGGTGCGTGCATGAGTCGCCCGGATACCGCCGATTTTAAATCCCTCTTTTTAAACGATACGCCGATGATGGATACCCGTGCGCCGCTGGAATTTAAGAAGGGGGCGTTTCCGCATGCGGTCAGCCTGCCGTTAATGACGGATCAGGAGCGGGCGAAAGTCGGTACTTGCTATAAAAAGAAAGGCCAGGACGAAGCCATTAAACTCGGCCATCAGTTGGTGTCGGGTAAAACTAAGGATGAGCGAATCGAAAAATGGCTCGCTTTTGCAAAAGAAAACCCGGAAGGCTACTTGTATTGTTTTCGTGGCGGTCTGCGCAGTCAGATTACGCAGCAATGGCTGAAAGAGGCCGGTTGCGAATATCCACGTATTACCGGTGGCTACAAAGCCATGCGACGTTTCCTGATCGATACTCTCGAACGCGTTGTGGTTGAGAAACCTCTGGTCGTGGTCGCGGGGCAGACGGGATGTGCAAAAACTGAATTACTGAAGCAGGTTCCGGCCAGTGTCGATCTTGAAGGTCTGGCGCACCACCGAGGCAGTACGTTCGGTAAACGCCCGGGCGGTCAGCCTGCGCAGATCGGTTTTGAGAATGTCTTGGCTGTGGATCTTCTTCGCCATGAAGCGTTTAAGTCGAACATGCCGGTCGTTCTCGAAGACGAGAGCTTATTAATCGGTCGTTGTGCATTGCCTGAGATCTTACGAAACCAGATGGCGAACGCGCCTCTGGCTATTGTAGAGGCCAGCTTTGAATCGCGTGTTGAGCACAGCTACAGCAATTATATTCTGGATAAGCTCTCTGAGTGGCAGGCGTTTCTTGGTGAAGACGAAGGCTTTGCTGCGTTTGCTGATGATTTACGTCAGAGTATGAGTAAAGTGGAACGTCGCTTGGGCGGTGTACGCCATCGGGCCATTACCGAACTTCTCGAAAAAGCCATCCGGCAGCACGAGCAGGGTAGTCCTGAATTACATCGTGAATGGATTGGGCACCTGCTCGAACAGTATTACGACCCTATGTATCAATACCAGTTGTCCCGTAAAAAAGGACGGCTGGTTATGCGTGGCTCATTTGACGAGGTTCGCGACTATTTAAATTCACTTTCTGATTCTGATTTAAAAGGATAAAAAAATGAAATTACGTTCTTTGTTCGCTGTGGCAGCGGGGATGCTGATGAGTGCTGCAGCGGCTGCCGAAACCTTTACGTTTACCGCGATTCCTGACGCTGATGAGAGCCGTCTGAACGCGCGCTTCGGTAAGGTTGCTGATTATTTGTCTGAGCAACTGGGCGTTGAGGTGAAGTATATCCCGGTGAAATCTTATCCTGCGGCAATCACTGCTTTCCGTAACGATCAGGTACAACTCGCTTGGTTTGGTGGTTTGTCAGGTGTTCAGGCGCGTGCGCTGGTAGATGGGTCTGAGGCGATTGCTCAGGGCTATGAAGATCAGTTTTTCAAAACCTATATCATTGCGCATACCAGCACGGGCATTGAAGCGTCTGACGAGCTACCTGAAGATATCAAAGGCAAGACCTTTACCTTTGGTTCAAAGGGTTCTACCTCTGGCCGTCTGATGCCTGAATTCTTTATCCGCGATACATTTAATGCCGCTCCGGATGAGCTGTTCAGTCGCGTCGGATTTTCTGGCGACCATAGCCGCACCATTGCTCAGGTACAGAGCGGTGTGTACCAGGTGGGCGCTGTAAATTACAGCGTTTGGGACACCGAAGTTGAAGAAGGCAAGATCGACACAGATAAAGTCAAAGTCGTTTGGACAACGCCAACGTATCCTGACTACCAATGGACAATTCGCGGTGATGTTGATGCCCGTTATGGCGAAGGCTTTAAAGAAAAAGTCAGAGACGTACTGCTGAATATGAAAGACGAAGACCTGCTGGCGAGCTTCCCTCGTAAGTCGTTCGTCCCTGCGAGCAATGATGACTATGCTCCGATTGAGCGGACGGGTAAAGCCATCGGCCTACTCGATTAATGACGCCGGTCGAGTCTATGTTTCAGCTTACCGGAGCGTCTTTTTCTCACGATAATGAGCCAGTATTGCACGATATTACGCTGGCCATTGGTGAGGGTGAAAAGGTCGCTCTGGTTGGGCCATCGGGCGCCGGGAAGTCAACGCTGCTTTCGTTGTTGTGGAGGCAGCACCCAGACGCCATCGCCTTATGTCCGCAAGACAGTGGCCTTGTGGACTTGTTGTCCACTTATCAGAATATTTATATGGGCGGGTTATCCCGCTTTTCGACGTTTTATAACCTGATTAATCTGATCCGCCCCTGGGCGGCCCGCCGTGAAGAGGTCGCGGATCTGGCTCGCACGCTGGGCATCGAAGATAAACTGCAGAATTCCCCGGATCAGTTATCCGGTGGCCAACGTCAGCGCGTTGCGTTGGGGCGGGCGCTTTATCGACAGCAGTCGGTATTTATGGGGGATGAGCCTGTTTCTTCTCTTGACCCTGAACAGGGTGAACAACTCTTAAAGCATGTGCTGGACCAGCACATGACAGCGGTGGTTGCCATCCATAGTCCAGAGCTGGCACTGAGATATTTTGATCGTATTATCGCGTTAAAAAACGGTCGTGTGTATGGCGACTGGCAAGCGACAGAGGTTGATCTCAGCGTACTCGAAACCGTCTATCAGGATGCCTGAACATGGGCATTAAAATCCATGCAGTGTCGACGGGGGCACGCTACCGGAACCTGAGCCTGTGGTTTGCTCTGGTTGCATTCTTGTCTCTGTTCTTTGCCGACATCTTTTTGTATCAGCCCGACCCTTGGGAAGAGTTTGGACGCATAGGCTGGGGGATGATCACGCCGTTCTGGCCAGACGCTGATGAACTCCTTATGTCGGCGTTACACACCGTCAGCTTTGCTTTACTCGGGGTCGCGGTGTCGGCGGCGCTGGGCGTGTTACTGGCTATCTGGTTTCACTGGCGGATTGTCCGGGTATTTTCTGCTGTTATCCGTTCTGTGCACGAGATTTTCTGGGGCCTGTTGTTTATGCAGGTGTTCGGTCTCAGTGCTTTGACTGGGTTATTGGCCATCACGATTCCTTTTGCGGGCATATTCGCTAAGGTCTTTTCAGATATATTTCATCAGCAGTCTTCTGCAACGGTCGATACGCTGTCAGGCTCCAGTCGTTTAAGCCGCTTCTTTTATGCATGGATTCCACAGGCCTGGCCAGCCATGCGCTCGTATATCCGTTACCGCTTCGAGTGCGCATTGCGGTCGAGTGCGATTCTGGGCTTTATTGGCCTGCCAACGCTAGGGTTTCACCTTGAGACGGCGTTTCGTCAGGGGGACTACAGTGAAGCGGCTGCGGTATTCTGGGTATTCCTTATTTTAATTGGCACCGTCAGGTTCTGGTTTTACAAAAAGTTATTACTGGCGTACCTCCTTGGGGCTTTATTTCTGCTGCCGGAGATGCCGCCGGTGAATGCGAGTTTCGTGTGGCAATTCTTTACTCAGGACTTATGGCCAGGTTCTCTTCTTAACGGCGACATTGCAGGCGCACTGAGATGGTACGGCAATGTATTGGCGGATGAAGTCGGCCCAGCACTTATTCAGACGATAGCGATTACCCAGGCAGCGCTGGTGCTCAGTGGTGTGCTGGCCCTGGCCTGGTATCCATTCGCGAGCCGCTGGCTGGTAGGGCGCTACTATTGGCTGGGGCGATTTAAATTGCTGGTGTTGCGTTCGGTTCCTGAATTGATGCTGGCGTATCTCTTTATGCTGTTGTTTGGTCCTTCGGCGTTACCGGCGATTTTCGCACTGGCGTTGCATAATGGCGGGTTGATAGCGTTTCTTCTGGCTAACCACAGCCAGGACTCATGTGCGCAACAGAGGCAGGACTCCCCGGTGGGACTTGCGCGTTATTTTTATCAGGATTTACCACAGCGCTACCCGGCGTTTCTGGCGCTGCTGTTTTATCGCTGGGAAGTCATCATGCGTGAAAGCGCTATGATGGGCGTTCTTGGTATCGCGACGCTTGGCTTTTATGTGGACTCTGCCTTTGAAGAAATCCGCTTTGATAAGGCCTTCTTCCTGATTCTTGTTGCCGCCGCATTGAATGTTATCGTCGACAGCCTGTCCCGGCGTTTGCGCAAAGCGGCGGGTTTAAAAACTCCGCGGATGTAATATGTCGATAGCCTTTCTTTTTATTTCAGCGATCTGCTGGACGCTGTTTGATCTTTCCCGCAAAAAGCTGGTCGCTAATGAAACTCCGCTGGCGTTGACGCTGGCTTTCAACGTCGGCGCGATCCCTTTATATCTTGCCGCATATTTCATCGCCTCAGACTCGTCGGTATCCGCTGGATACTGGCTGCCGTCGCTCGTCGCCGCAACACTTGCGGCAATGGCTGCTGTGGGCTTTATAACCGCGCTGAAACTGGGTGACGTTGCCCGTGTTATCCCGGTACTTGCTTTGACGCCGGTCATTTCAACACTGGCAGCAGGTTGGTTGCTGGGTGAATCACTGAGTCTGTATCAATGGCTGGCGATGCTGGTCACTGTAGTGGCGATTGGTGGCGCTCAGGGTGGTTTACATCACGTGAAGGGTAAACCCTTTATGTTGATGTTGCTGGTCTGCTTTGGTTGGGGCGTTGGTATTGTGTTTGACAAGCAAGCGCTGGAGCACAGTGGCCCGTTCTTTCATGGGGTGATTCAGACAACGCTGGGCTCACTGTTGATTGCGACTTACGCATTGGCAACGCGAACACCTGCACGTCTGCAGGGCAGGGCGTTACGGCTGATACCAGCATTGCTGGTGTTTGTTGGTGCGGTGGTATTTCAGTGGTTGGCGCTGGACGGTCTGGATGCTGGCATTGTTGAGACCGTCAAGCGTAGCGTCGGCATTGTTGGAGCTTTGCTGGGTGGTTTGTTATTGTTCAGAGAGGCCATATCAAAAGTGCAGGTATTCTGGTGCATTGTGATTCTGGCCTGCATTCCGGTAATACTTCAGCCTGAGGTGTGAAATGAACAAGAAGGTCCTGATCGGTGTCGCAGACGGTACCGAAGAGTTGGAAGCCGTCACTATCATCGACGTGCTGCGTCGAGCGGAGATCGACGTCACGGTTGCTTCAGTAGCACCGGGCCATCAGGTCACCTGCTCGCGAGGCGTTCAATTAGTTGCTGACGTACTGATGGGAGAGTGCGTTGATGATGAGTGGGATGCCATCCTGGTGCCGGGAGGCATGCCGGGAGCTCAAAACCTATCAGACAACGAAGCTTTTGTTTCTTTGCTGAAGCGTCAACACGAAGACAGAAAAACAATCGGAGCCATCTGTGCCGCGCCTTACGTTGTTCTGGCATGTCATGGATTATTAGAAGGAAAATCGGCGACCGCGTATCCTGGATTCCGTGAGGAGCTGAAAACCGCTGGGGTGGCGCCGAGCGATGAAGTGGTCGTTATTGATGACCACGTTATCACCAGCCAGGGCCCGGGGACAGCAATGCAGTTTGCTCTGGCGGTTGTTACCCGCTTGTGCGGTGAAGAGGTATCTCATCAGGTTGCGGACGGTTTGCTGGTTTGAATGTCATTCCCACGCAGGTCGGAATCCAGCGCCAATGCATTGAATTCCACCCAGCATGAAAATGCCTTACAGCCCCATGCAATTCGCATAGTAGGTCGTTGTTGCCGGCCAGTCTGAGAACACGCCAATAACCCCGACGTCTTTAGCCAGTACATCCAGCACTGTCATCACGTCACCATCGTTATCAATCACGTCCATGCCGCCATCGTCACCATTTACCGACTGGAAGTACCAGCCTCCGTTGTCTGTCAGGCGACCCGAGCGTTCGAGGGTCCAGGCGATCAGTTTCAGGCCCGCTGCTTTGGCATTTTCAGCGTACTGAGACGGGATAATTTCTCCGTTGCTGTTTACATCCAGCAGCATCCACATAGGTGGAGCAAGCACACGCAGGCCGTCGGCAACCCATTCTTCCATTTGAGCTTGAGTCACGCTGGTGTCGTAAACACCGTCCAGGTACACCGCCTGACGACCGTACCAGGTGTTATCGATCCAGTATTTTACGTCTTCAAGGTTGAAGGATTGTGGCCATACTTTGCGAGGATGGATGCCGGCTTCGCGGTATTCATCAATCATTTGTTGTGCGTACATCTCTTGCGTGTAGTCACCTTCAAACGGCATGTCTACCGACGGTGATTTCAGTTCTGGCGTGTAATGTGCGCCCAGCTCTTTAAAGAGTTGAATACTTTCTGCGTGGGTCAGCAGGGTGCCTTTCGATGAATACAGGTCAGTACGATAGTCTGCTGTCGCATTCATGTAGCCTTCGATGGTGGTTGCCGTACGATCTGCCGCGTCCATTTTGCCTTGCAGGCTTTTGAATTCAGCAAGCGTTATATCGCTGGTGCAGCAGGTAATGTCTGCAGCATTGGTCAGCATGCCATTGCTGTCGAATTCGGGGGCGACTGAGCATTTTTGAGCCAGTGGCGTTGCCAGAATATTGGTTGTGGTGTGAAGGTCACATTGTGAATGTCGACACACCAGCTCACGGTCTTTGGTAAATGTTACGTCGCATTCCAGAATGCCCGCGCCCATTTTGGCAGCCGCTTCGTAGGACTCTTTTGTGTGCTCAGGAAATTGGAGTGGCGCACCGCGGTGGCCAATCGAAAAACGGCTTTGAAAAAACGGACCGCTTTCGCAGCTTTTCAGCTTATCTTTCAGTTCGCCTTCGTCCATGTCTTCGACAAGGTAGAAAGGGCGCGGCCCGATCTGAGTTTCAGAAAACTTGCCGAAGAACCAGTGGCCAAATTTATTGCCGTGGCCGTTGCCAGCGTGGGATGCACATCCGGCAATCAGCATCAGAGATGCCAGCGCGTAGGTCAGTAAGGATTTCATGATTAACCTCCATATCAGTTGGATAACAGGGAGGTTCAGGCTAGGTAGCTTGGGTTTCAGTTTTGCAACTGACTGGTGAAGGTCTTGTGTCATTTTGCCTTCCTGAATAAATGGCGCAGCTGGTCGTTACTTGTATTCAGGAAGGCAGTTAATAAAGGCGTTCTATTTCTTCTGAACAGATGCCTCCCCGTATTGTTCAGTCACCCAGTCGGGGTGTTTCCACAGAATACGCGGATCTTTGTAGGTTTTCAGGTCACGGAACATATTCTGCCAATCATACACCTGGGCATGCCATGGATTGTTTGGCTTGGTCGGCATACGTTTTACGCCGTATACGATTTCTCCGGCGGTTTCTTCTGCCTGAAATGTACCGAAAAGTTTGTCCCAGATAATGAGCACGCCGCCAAAGTTCTTGTCGATCTGTTCCGGGTTGCTGCCATGGTGAACCCTGTGATGCGACGGAGTATTGAAAATTTTCTCGGCCCAGCCCAGCGTGCGCACTTGTTCGGTATGCAGGAAGAACTGATACACGAGGTTCGCTTCAATGGCGATTAAGGTCCAGGTTTTATCGAAACCGACAAACGCGGCAGGAATCCACCACAGAATCCAGGTACCTGAGAATGCATAGGTGAAGTTCTGGCGCAGCGCCGTCGAGAAATTCATGTGCTCTGAGCTGTGATGCGTGACATGCGCATTCCAGAACCAGCGGATTTTATGCATCAGATAGTGGGCGGCATACATACACAGATCGATAAACAGAATGAGCGCGATGATGCTGACAACGCCGACGTCCGGATTCCATTGAAAGCCAAACTGGTACACCCAGTCGTAAAACAGCTGAATAAAGAGCGCGATGGCGATGCCGTCGACAATTTTGTACGACGCACCTGTCATCAGGTTGGTGAAGGTCTCAGGGAAGTGATACAGCTTAGTAACACCACGACGTTTGGCCCAGAGGTTTTCTATGACCATGGTTCCGATGAACACACCGGCAAACAGCCCGATAAACAGCAGTGCTCGCAGTAAGTCTTCCATCTGTGTCTCCAGCTTTCTTATTTGATCCTGATAGATTAGCGCAGTCGCTGTAGGTTATATTGATATTTTCAGACGTTTATTTGATATTATCAGACATATTAACCTGTCGAGGTGTATTGGATTATGACTATTCCGTACTGCCACCTGTGAAAGAGCGAGATACCCGGTTAGCGGGTCTGTCGGTCACCGGAGATTTAATGTCTCTTGTGTCTTCGTATGCCTCTGAGCAGCGGCGTTCAGTTCCGGCTGTGCTCAGTCGTCAGGAGTCTGCTCGTCGTCTGACCTTCGACGAGTGGTGGTCGCTGCTGGACAGCGTGCAAGCAGGAGTTGGAACGTCATCTGTCGGCGTTGACCTTGCGAAGCGAGTCGGGCCTGAGCATGTTGGCGTTATTGGTTATCTGACCTTATCGTGCCAGACGGTTTTGGAGGCCTTTCAATATTTCGAGCGGTTCCAGACTTTGCTCTATGAAGGCCCTAAGGCACGACTCGAATTGAGAGGCGGCCTCGCTGGATTAGTGTGGGATACCAGCTTTGGCGGTTCTACGCGTTTATCGGATGAAGTGATTCTTGGGGGCTTCGTTACTTTTTTGCGACGAATGACGGGGCAGAGCGATCTTGTAATAGAGCGTGCAGAAAGCTGGTGGAGTGACTTGCCAGCTGCTGATCTGTTCGAGGAGTACCTGGGTGGCACACTGATATTGAACGCCAGTGCGAATGCACTCTGGTTTGATGCCAGTGTACTGACTATGCCTTTGGTCGGTCACGACGATGCAGCGTTCAGGGCATTGAATGATAAGGCAACCACAGCACTCGCCAACATGCCTGATCTTGGGCGGTTTGCGGACACCGTAAGGCAACTGATGATTGAGCGCCTACCGCTGGGTGAGGCTGACCAGAGCGCAATTGCCTCACGTCTGGCGATGTCAGAACGCACATTGCTGCGCAGGTTGCGTCAGTCGGGTATTGGCTTCAGGGATCTGCTGGGGCGGGTCAGGGTAGAGCTGGCTCAGGTCTACCTTCGTGATCAGCACCTGACCCTCAGTGAAATTGCGCTGCTGCTTGGCTACTCGGAGCAGGCGCCTTTTAACCGGGCTTTTCGCAAAGCGACGGGCAAAACACCGGGCAAGTGGCGGGCAGAATTCAAGCTCACATAATGCCTTGGTCAAAGCCGCAGCCATCAACTGTTTACACGGCTTTTTCCGGCCTGTAGAGTACCCGGTCTTTACATTCACGTGGCCTGTCGTGGGGGCCACCACTGACAAGGATTTACTATGCCTGTTATTACCCTTCCTGATGGCTCCAAACGCGAGTTCGATCAACCCGTTACCCTGATGCAAGTCGCCGAAGATATCGGCCCCGGTCTCGCCAAAGCGACCGTGTGTGGTCGTATTAATGGTGAACTGGTTGATGCCTGTGAACTGATCACTCGCGATTCCGATGTCACGCTGATCACAGGTCGCGATGAAGAAGGTCTGGAAGTTATCCGTCACTCATTCGCTCACCTCGTTGGTCATGCCGTTAAGCAGCTGTATCCAAGCGCTAAGATGGCGATTGGCCCGGTGATCGATAACGGCTTCTATTACGACATCGATTTTGAGCGTCCATTTACACCGGAAGACGTTGAAGCCATCGAGAAGCGCGTTAAAGAGCTGATTAAGAAAGATTATGACGTCATCAAGAAGATGACGCCGATCAAAGAAGCGCGTCGTGTGTTTGTTGATCGCGAGGAAGATTACAAGGTCGAGCTGATCGATGACCTGATCAGCAAAGGTGAAGAGGCGGTTGGCCTGTATCACCATGAAGAATACACCGACATGTGTCGTGGACCGCACGTCCCGAACACGCGGGTTATGCGTATCTTCAAACTGCAGCGTGTCTCAGGTGCCTACTGGCGCGGTGATTCACAGAATGCTCAGTTGCAGCGTATCTACGGTACTGCGTGGAACGACAAAAAAGACATGAAGGCGTACCTTCAGCGTCTCGAAGAAGCTGAAAAGCGCGACCACCGTAAGCTGGCGAAGCAGCTGGATCTGTTCCACCTGCAGGAAGAAGCACCGGGCATGGTGTTCTGGCACCCGAACGGCTGGACGATTTATCAGGTACTTGAACAGTACATGCGTAAAGTTCAGAACGACGCCGGTTATCAGGAGATCAAAACGCCACAGGTTGTAGACCGCACTCTCTGGGAGAAGTCTGGCCACTGGGAACATTACTCAGACGCCATGTTCACTACTGAGTCCGAGAAGCGCAGCTACGCCGTTAAGCCGATGAACTGCCCGTGTCATATTCAGGTGTTCAACCAGGGGCTGAAGTCTTACCGTGAGCTGCCACTGCGCCTGGCCGAGTTTGGTTGCTGCCACCGTAATGAGCCTTCGGGTGCGCTGCATGGCATCATGCGTGTGCGCGGCTTTACTCAGGACGATGCACACATATTCTGCTCAAACAGCCAGATCCGTCAGGAAGCTTCTGATTTCATCAAGCTGACTCTGGATGTGTACAAAGACTTCGGCTTCGATAATGTCGAAATGAAACTTTCGACCCGCCCAGAAGGTCGTATTGGTGAAGAGTCTCTTTGGGATGAAGCAGAAGCTGCTCTCGAAGATGCTCTGAACGATGCCGGTCTGGATTGGGAGCTACAACCGGGCGAAGGTGCCTTCTACGGCCCTAAGATCGAATTTTCTCTGCGTGACTGCATTGGCCGTGTATGGCAGTGCGGCACTATTCAGCTCGACTTCATGCTGCCTGAGCGTCTCGGCGCCCAGTTTGTTGATGAAGACGGCGAACGTAAGACGCCGGTCATGTTGCACCGTGCTATTCTTGGTTCCTTCGAGCGGTTTGTCGGTATTCTGATTGAACATTACGCAGGTGCAATGCCGCCATGGCTTGCTCCAAAGCAGGTTTCTGTCCTGAATATTACTGATAGCCAGGCAGAATATTGCCGTGAAGTTGCCGAAAAACTGAAAGCAGCGGGCTTCAGAGCAGATGCGGACTTGAGAAATGAGAAGATCGGCTTTAAAATCCGCGAGCATACTTTACACAAGGTCCCTTTCCAGTTGGTGGTAGGGGATAAAGAAAAAGAAACAAACACTGTCGCAGTTCGCACCCGCACGGGTGAAGACCTCGGTGCTATGAGTATCGATGAGTTGATCGCCGTCCTTGACAGGGCGATCGCTGAGCGCGGCCGGTTTGGAATGGAGAACTGATCATCAGACGCGATAATAGAAGAGGAGCACGTGATAACCGTGCACCCATTAACGACCAGATTCGTGCAAACGAAGTCCGGTTAATCGGAGCAGACGGCGAGCAAGTAGGCGTCGTCACTTTACGCGAAGCCCTTGCGGCTGCGGAAGAAGCCGAGCTGGATCTGGTACAGATTTCAGACGGCGATCCGATCGTCTGTAAGGTCATGGACTTCGGCAAGAAGCTCTACGAAGAGAAGAAGCAGAAAGCAGAAGCCAAAAAGAAACAGCACCAGGTGCAGATTAAGGAAGTCAAATTCCGTCCGGGTACGGAAGAAGGCGACTACCAGATTAAACTGCGTAATCTGAAGCGCTTCCTCGAAGCGGGTAACAAAGCAAAAGTATCGCTGCGTTTCCGCGGTCGTGAGATGGCTCACCAGAACCTGGGTATGGAACTGATGATGCGCGTTGAGAAAGATCTTGAAGATCTGGGTAGCGTTGAGCAGCGTCCTAAGATGGAAGGTCGCCAGATGATCATGATCATCGGTCCTTCGAAAAAGAAGTAGTCTGGTTTTCAAATGAATACGCAGACCCCGGCGATTGCCGGGGTTTGTGCGTTCTGCCAGACGCTGCGTTCGCCTGAATTGGGCGGGCGTTATTACGGCAGAGGTTGTACAGGGTCTTAGTTTCTGTACGTCTCATAACTTTCAGGAGTATGAAAATGCCAAAGATCAAAACTAAGAGCGGCGCTGCGAAGCGCTTCAAAAAGACTGCGAACGGTTTCAAGCACCGTAATGCTTTCCGCAGCCACATCCTGACCAAGAAGAGCACGAAGCGTAAGCGTCACCTCCGTGGTATGTCGCAGCTGCACGCTTCTGATAAGAAGCTCGTTATTCGTATGCTTCCTAACCTTTAATCGGACTGTCAGGAGATAAATTATGGCTCGTGTAAAACGTGGTGTTGTCGCTCGTCGTCGTCACAAAAAAATTCTGAAGCAGGCTAAAGGTTACTACGGTGCCCGCAGTCGCGTGTTCCGCGTTGCTAAGCAAGCGGTAATCAAAGCAGGTCAGTACGCTTACCGTGACCGTCGTCAGCGTAAGCGTCAGTTCCGTCAGCTGTGGATTGCGCGTATTAACGCAGGTGCACGTCAGAATGGTCTGTCTTACAGCAAGTTCATCAATGGCCTGAAAAAAGCCACTGTTGAAATTGACCGTAAGGTTCTGGCTGATCTGGCTGTGAATGAAAAAGCAGCGTTTGCGGCTCTGGTTGAAAAAGCCAAGTCCAGCCTGTAATTTCACCGCGCTCTTCTGAGTACGCGGAACCGGGCCAGTGATTAGTTTGACTGGCCAAAGGATAGGGGAGTGGCTTTCTTTGAAAGACCTCCCCTATTTTTTTGTGTTTTTAAATACATTCAGTGCTTACCAGAACTCCTTTGAAACAAGTTTGCTGTTTAAAGGCGGAGTGGAGGGATTTCCGGTAAGCACTTAATCAAAAAATGACCTTTCAGGATCATCATGATGGAAAACTTAGAGGCTCTGACGCAGCAGGCGTTGGATGCAGTCGCTGCCTCGAGCGACATGGCAGCACTCGATCAGGTACGTGTTCAGTATCTGGGCAAAAAGGGCGAGATCTCTGCCCTGATGAAAAACCTGGGCAATGTTGCTCCGGAAGATCGCCCGAAAGTCGGTGCGGTGATTAATGAAGCGCGTGGCAAGGTTCAGGATGCTCTGAACGCCCGCAAAGAATCGCTTGAGAGCGAAGCGCTTAACGCCAAGCTGGCGTCTGAGACCCTTGATGTGACACTGCCGGGCCGTGCGGTTCAGGAAGGCAGCCTCCATCCGGTAACACGCACTCTGGAGCGTATTGAAGGCTTCTTTGCTAACGCCGGTTATCAGGTGGCTGAAGGCCCTGAGATCGAAGACGATTTTCACAACTTTGAAGCCCTGAACATTCCATCGCATCACCCGGCGCGTGCCATGCACGACACCTTCTATTTTGATGCAGGTACTTTGCTGCGTACTCATACGTCACCGGTACAGGTACGTACAATGGAGTCGCAGGAGCCGCCGATCCGCATTATCTGTCCGGGGCGTGTTTATCGCTGCGACTACGATCAGACGCACTCGCCAATGTTCCATCAGGTCGAAGGTCTGCTGGTCGATAAAGGCATCAGCTTTGCGGATCTGAAGGGCACGATTCAGGAATTCCTGAGTGTCTTCTTTGAGCGTGATCTGGTGATCCGTCTGCGTCCGTCTTACTTCCCGTTCACTGAGCCGTCCGCTGAGATTGATATTGAATGGGTGATTGAAACGCCGGAAGGCACCAAGCGTCGCTGGCTTGAGGTCGGTGGTTGCGGCATGGTCCACCCAGAAGTCTTCAAACACGTAAACATTGACCCTGAAGAATACACAGGTTTCGCCTTTGGTATGGGCGTTGAGCGTCTGGCGATGCTCCGCTACGGCGTGAACGACCTGCGTCTGTTCTTCGAAAACGACCTGCGCTTCCTGCAGCAGTTCAAGTAATTCAGGGGATATAAAGAAAATGAAATTCAGCGAACAGTGGTTACGCGAATGGGTAAACCCTGAGATCACGACTCAGGAACTGGTAGATCATCTGACACTGGCGGGTCTTGAAGTTGATGGCGAAGAAGCCGTCGCGGGTGAGTTCACCGGCATTGTTGTAGGGCAGGTCGTTAGCCGCGAACAGCATCCGGATGCCGATAAACTGAGCCTGTGTCAGGTGACTGATGGCACCGAGAACTTCCAGATCGTTTGTGGCGCTGCCAACGTGCGCGAAGGTCTGAAAATTCCTTTCGCTAAGATCGGTGCGGTCCTTCCTACCGACGACGGCAAAGGCTTTAAGATCAAGAAAGCTAAGCTGCGTGGCGTAGAGTCGTTCGGTATGCTGTGTGCCGAAGCTGAGCTGGGTATGGCAGAAAGCTCAGACGGCCTGATGGAATTACCAGACTCCGCACCAGTAGGCGCTGACTTCCGCGAGTACCTGAACCTCGATGATACCGTGATCGAAGTGGACCTCACGCCAAACCGTGCAGACTGCCTCAGTATTGCGGGCTTGGCGCGTGAAACTGGTGTACTCACCCGTACCGAGGTGACACCTCCACTGGTACCAGCCGTCGCCGCTTCAATCGACGATAAAGCGTCTGTCGAAGTCACTGCGGCAGAAGCCTGCCCACGCTATCTGGGTCGTATTGTTAAAGGCGTTAACGTCAAAGCAGAAACACCTCTGTGGATGGTTGAAAAACTGCGCCGTGGCGGTATCCGTTCGATTGATCCTGTCGTGGATATTACAAACTACGTATTACTTGAGCTGGGCCAGCCAATGCATGCCTTTGATCTTGCTCAGGTGGAAGGTGGCATTCGTGTTCGCCTGGCTGAAGAAGGTGAAAAGCTGACTCTGCTGGACGGTCAGGAAGTTGAACTGAACGCAGACACTCTGGTCATCGCTGACCACGCCAAACCACTGGCGATGGCCGGTGTGATGGGGGGCGAGCACTCCGGTGTGAACGAGAACACGCAAGACCTGCTATTAGAAGCGGCATTCTTTAACCCGATTGCGATTGCTGGCCGTGCCCGTAACTACGGTCTGCACACCGATTCTTCGCACCGTTTTGAACGTGGTGTTGATTACAACCTGGCCAATACTGCGATGGAACGTGCGACGCAACTCGTGATTGATATCTGCGGTGGTCAGGCGGGCCCGGTCACAGAGGTGACTGCCGAAGACAAACTGCCAGAAGCAGCGACCATTACTCTACGCCGTAAGCGCATTGAGCAAGTGCTGAGTCTGACGATGGCCGACGATGAAGTCACAGATATTCTGGTTCGTCTCGGTATGGATACAAAAACGACCGACGAAGGCTGGACAGTAACAGCACCGTCGTATCGTTTTGATATGGCGATTGAAGCCGACCTGATCGAAGAACTGGCGCGTATCTACGGTTATAACCGTTTGCCGACCCGCGTTCCTGCGGCAGCGACGCCTCTGGCGAAAGCACCTGAATCCCGTATGCCAATCCGTGATCTGCGCCGCCAGATCATTGCCCGCGGGTATCAGGAAGCGATTACCTACAGCTTCGTTGAACCAGAGCTGCAGAAAGCGCTTGATCCTGAGCGTGAAGCACTGCCACTGCTGAATCCGATTTCAGCGGACATGGGTGTGATGCGCACGACTCTGCTGACAGGTCTGGTGTCGGCAGCAAGTTATAACCTGAAACGTCAGCAGCCACGCGTTCGCTTATTCGAGACCGGCCTGCGTTTTGTGCCTGAAGCCGATGGTCTGAAGCAGACTCCAACGTTGGCGATGCTGGTGTGCGGTAACCGTCTGACTCAAGGATGGAGCGAGCAGGAAACCCCCGTCGATTTCTTTGATCTCAAAGGCGACGTCGAGTCTCTTCTGGCGCGTGGCGGCGATGCTTCTGCGTACCGTTTCGAGTCTGCTCAGCATCCTGCCCTGCACCCAGGTCAGACGGCACGCGTTCTGAAGAACGGCGAACCGATTGGTTGGATTGGTGCATTGCACCCAGCGACTCAGAAAAAGGTTGGGGTTAAGCAGCCGTTGTTCGTAGCGGAGCTGGACCTTGAAGCGATTCGTGATATCGCCGTGCCTTCATATGGTGATATCTCGAAATTCCCTGAAATGCGTCGCGATCTGGCGCTGGTTGTAGACCAGTCAGTTCAGGTTGATCAGGTATTCGACGGAATCCGAAGCGTAGCGGGGGATTACCTCACTAAGCTCAACCTGTTTGATGTATATGTCGGCAAAGGTATTGATCCTGATAGAAAAAGTCTCGCTTTGGGCTTGACGTGGCAGCATCCTTCGCGCACTCTGACTGATGAAGAAGTGAACAACTCTGTGGAAGCAGTCTTGGCTCACCTCTCTGAAAGCATAGGAGCAACGTTAAGGGGTTAACATGACCGCCCTGACCAAAGCAGAACTGGCAGAAAAACAGTTTGAAGATCTTGGTCTTAATAAGCGTGAAGCTAAGGATATGGTGGACATCTTTTTTGATGAAATCCGCGATAGCCTGAGCCGAAATGAGCAGGTGAAGTTATCAGGGTTTGGTAACTTCGACCTGCGTGACAAGCGTCAGCGTCCGGGACGTAATCCAAAGACAGGCGAGGAGATACCGATTTCTGCTCGCCGTGTTGTGACGTTCAAGCCGGGGCAGAAGCTCAAAATTCGGGTAGAAGCCTATGCTGGAAGCCAGCCACAATAACGAACTACCGCCTATTCCATCGAAGCGTTACTTCACTATCGGTGAGGTCAGTGAGCTTTGCGATGTGAAGCCTCATGTTCTCAGGTATTGGGAACAGGAATTTCCAACCCTTAAGCCGGTTAAGCGTGCCGGTAATCGTCGTTATTATCAGCGTCAGGACGTGATTCTTGTGCGGGAGATCCGTGCTTTGCTGTATCAGGACGGTTACACCATTGGTGGTGCGAGGCAGAAGCTGGAAGACAATGGCGAATCGCAGGCGGTGGCCATGGATAAAGCTCTGATTAAAAATATGATACGTGAGCTGAAAGAGCTCGAAGACATGCTTAATCCAGACGCTAACCTCTGACGGGCATTCCAAAAAAAGTTTACCTTTTCAGGCACTTAAGTATACTTGAACGCTCTGTTCACAGGCTTGTGGCAGTAAAATTCGGGATGTGGCGCAGTCTGGTAGCGCACTCGCCTGGGGGGCGAGTGGTCGCAGGTTCAAATCCTGTCATCCCGACCAATTTGATTATTTAGAATACAGGGTGCCAGGGGGAGTCGCAGACCTAGCCGGCCGCGTTTAATCCTGTCATCCAGACCAATCTCCTAAGTTAGTAATTTTCTCCCTCCTATTCTCAATCAGTCGCCGGTAGTAGCGATTACGGTCTTAAAATGGCCAGGAGTATCTTTTAAAAAAAACGACGGTTAGACTCCAGTTCATGACTCTGCTGATCTATTTTTTTGCTGCCCTGAACATTAACCTGCCGTTTATGTTCACCTTATCTGCGCTTCTGAAGCCTTGCTCTGGCACTGAGTATCGCCTGCTGGCGCTGTTGGGCCTGTCGGTGTTCATCACCAACTCTTATCTCAGTTTTATTCTGCTGAACGTGACAGAAGGGCAGGCGTTCTTACTGTGTCTGCAGCCGTTGGCAATTTACAGTATCGGGCCGACCGTGTGGCTGGTCGTCAAGCACACACTGAATGCGGACTTTCGTATTCAGAAGCCGCATGCGTTGCTCTATGCACCGGGGGCACTGGTGTCTGCCGGGTTCTTTTATACGGTGATGACGGGTGACTTGCATCCGATCATGATTCCATCACCCGACTCGCTGGGCTTCTATCCGTTTGTTTTGGGATTCCTGTACACCATTGTCTTTGTTTCTATGGCGGCGAGGATGCTCCTGAAACGTTACCAGCAAGACAGTCAGCCATCGGAAGGCCAGTCACTTCGACGCATCTTCCTGATCGCCTGTGCGGGCGGGCTGGTGGTTCTGCTGGTATCCCTTGCTGGCCTGATGTTTTCAAATCAGCTTACGATCATTCTGCCACTGATGCTGACGACGTTGGTGCTGCTGGGCTTGTTTATCACCGACGTCCGTTTTCCATCCCTCTTTCAAGACATCCGCGATGCCATTGAGAAAGCGCCTTACCGCCGTACGCGGCTGAATCAGAGCGTGGCCGATGAAGTCGGCAGCAGGCTGACGGTTCTGATGGAAGAGGAAGAGCGTTTCAGGACGAATGACCTGACGCTCGCCCGACTGGCCGAAGAGGTGGGCATCAGTACCCACCAGATGTCAGAGTACCTGAATCTGCACCTCGGACAGGGCTTCGCCAGGTACCTGAATGGTTATCGTATCCGGGCGGCTCAGAAAGCCCTCAGAGAAGAACCCGATAAGCCGGTTCTGGATATCGCTCTGGAGGTTGGCTTCCGTTCTAAATCGACATTTAATTCCGCATTTTCAACCGTGACTGGTACGACACCGACGGCCTGGCGCAAACAGGAACAGACGCCTGACTGATCGCCCCAGGCCGCATGAATACTGGCATCGAACGGCCTGATTTATCATTCTGGACGTAGTTTCTGGCTCAGATTATCAGTCCGGACGATGCGCTTTCATCAATCCCATACTCTGGCGTGGTTAATGACCTCATGCTACGGAGTAAAATTGATGAGCGATCCAACCACTAAAATAAAAAGCAGTCAGGTAACGTCTCTCGGCATTGTTTTTGTCGCCATGCTGGCGTTGATATATGCATTGCCATCGTTCAGTTTTCTGGTGGACATAGAGGCTGGCCTGTCCTGGATACATCATTGGTACAGCTCGCTGGTATCCCGTGAATTTGCCAGCGCTCCAACCGCCTACGAAAATGCGCAACGCGCCTACATTCACGAAATGAAGCCCTTCATGCTCATGCATGTGGGTGGCATGGCCACAGCATTGGCGATTGGCTGGATTCAGTTTGTCCCGTCGTTGCGCAAAAAAGTACCGGTGCTCCATCGGGTCGCTGGTGTTCTGTTCCTTACCGCGATTTTCTTCGGCGGTATCGGTGCGCTTGGTATGGTGCTGGGCGGTGAAACCTACGGTACTGCCAATGCGGGTCAGAAACTGACCATTGAGCAAGGGATGATGGCTCTGGTAACGCTGACCTGGCTGTCCGCGTTGATTTCAATGCGCTGGCTGATCGCTGGTGACATTCGCCGCCATGGCGACTGGATGGTGTTCACCTATGCGTTGGTATGTACCGCACTTCCACAGCGATTGAGCTTTCTGATCTATGGCTGGTTGGGCCATGATTTTGAAACCGCCTTCCAGCTAACGTCGCAGTTTATCGTTCAGCCCATGTTGCTGATCGGGATCTGCATTGTGGGCTGGCGCCGTTTTCAGAACGCGGCACATGCTGAGAGGCTTGCTGCGACCGCATCAGTATGGCGCCGTGTAGAGTCTTTGCCATTACAAACCGTGTTTATTCTCGTTGCCATCGGGCTAACTACCGCAGTGGTGTTTAATGTTCTGCCATTCAGTGACTATCCCTATCACAACGGTGTCCAGCTCAATACGCTGGCCATCGCAGCGGGACTGTTGGTGAGTGCGTGGGGCCTGGGTAAAGCGAAGCGGGAAGGTCTGGTTGAGAATGTCGGACAGTGGAGCATTCGCGGAATTGTCTTATCCCTATATCCCTTGATCACCCTGGTTGTTGGCACGGTACTGGTCATGAGTGGGCAGGCGACTGAGGAAGTCGCGGCGAATACCGCTCCTATTTTCGCGGCTGGTACGAGTCTGTTTCTCGGCGATTTACTGATCAGCTACCTCAGCTGGATAAAGCGTCTGGAGAAAGCCGGTAAAACAGATGAGCGCGGATTTATTGCCGTCATGCTCAGGCCTTTGCCAGGAAAGGCGAATTCACTGAGTGATCTTATGGCGATCACTTTTGGTCTGGCACAGATCCTGTTGTTTACCGTCGTGACAGTGCCCGCATTCATTCTCGGGTTTGCGGTCTGGCTGATCGATAAAGTACCCGGAGTGCGCGCGCTGCGTATGGCGCTGTATCGCCCGTTCGGAGCCATGACCGAAGCACTGGGAAATGCCTTACTTGCCGATGCGCGTGATATGCCGGTGATGCATGTCATGACCAAAACCATCGTGACTCTGGTTCCCTTGCTACTGATACAATTGTGGCTCGGTGAGTTCAACGTCTGGTTGTGGGCGGGGTACATGACGCTGATGGTTGGACCCGGAACATTTCATTATCAGCACCTGTTCAGCGCGTCACACATAGAAGGGCACAGGCCGAAGGGCTATTTTAATTCAAGCGTGAAGAAACCATTCGACCGACCTTTTGAAAACCTGCTTGGGCTTTTATTCGGGCAGCTTCAGTCTGTAGTCACGCAGGGGCACGTTCGGGTTCATCATGGCGAAGATGCCAGCTATGAAGACGTGCAGTGTGTTGCTCATTACGACCGTAGCTCCATCATCGATTTTGCCAGATTCATTGGTCGCGAAAACCTGCTGAATAATCTGGGTATTTCGTTATTGGATTATTTTGCGAGCCATGACCGTAAGTCGTCCTTCGACGCTGTACGGACGGGGGTGTTAGTCCATCTTGCGGTGATCGTTGGCGTTGCCGTTATCGATTGGAAAATAGCAATCGCGTACCTCGTGATACCCAAGCTGATGTTCAATATCGTCACGGGTGGCGCAACATTCGCACAGCACGCATTTTATAAACAGGACAATATTCACGATGTGCTGGCGTGTACGACGACGTTTATTTTTGAAAATGACTTCCTGAACGAAGGCTACCATATGAGCCATCACCAGCGTTGTGCGGTTCACTGGAAAGATGCGCCTGAGTTCTTTGAGAAGAATATTCCACTGTATCGTGAACATGACTCGGTGGTATTTAAAGGCCTGGATACGCTTCAGGTGTTTTTCCTGCTGATTATGAAACGCTTTGATGTGCTGGCCCGGCATGTCGTGGATTTGCAGGGCGACAGAAGCCAGGAAGAGATTGAGGCCTGGTTACGTCAGCGGACGTCAGCGGTACCCGGTGTGCAGTACATGAAGCGGGTTGGCAGGAAGCAGCCAGTTCCGGTGGCCCAGTAGTCCAGCGGGGCCGACAGCAAAGGCTGAGGTTTCAGCCTTCACCTGCCACGGCAAATAGTTAATCAGCTCTGATTAACTTCGACGGTGAGGTGTCGTATCTCTCGGATATCTTTCAGTGATGCTTTGAATTCATCTGTCGCTGTCTGATGAATCGTTGAGATGGCGATAATGCAGGAGTAGTCGTTTCTTCCTACCCGCCAGACGTGAAAGTCGGACACTTCAGCTTCAGGGTGTCGCTTGGCCAGACGCTCAGACACTTTCGCATATAAAGGTTTATCCATTTCCGCATCAAGCAGTACTGCGGATGTCTCTTTTAATAAGCCTTTCGCCCACACGGCAACAATGATAGCGCCGACAATACCCATCACCGGGTCCAGCCAAGCAGCGCCCCAGAGTTTGCCTCCAAACAGAGCCGCAATGGCCAGAACCGAGGTCAGTGCGTCAGTCAATACGTGTATGTACGCGGCTCTCAGGTTGAGATCCTGATGTTGATGAGCATGTTCATCTGTGTGTTCGTGATGATGGTGATCTTCTTTAAGCAGCCAGGCGCAGATCAGATTTACAGTAAGACCAAATACCGCAACCATTATTGCCTGATCGTAGTGAATCGTACTCGGATTAAAAAGCCGCTCAACAGAGTGAAACAGCATGAGCCCGGCAATAGCAATCAAAAAGAGGGCGCTGGTATAGCCACCAAGAATCTCTATTTTCCAGGTACCGAATGAAAATCGGGGATCGGTAGCATAGTGTCGTGCCGCTACATATGCCGCAACCGATAAACCAAGAGCCAGCGCGTGAGAACTCATGTGCCAGCCGTCGGCCAACAAAGCCATTGAATTGAACATTAAACCAGCGCTGATTTCGGCGATCATGGCGACCAGCGTGAGATAAACTGCCCACCGGGTGTTTCGCTCTGCCAGTGGGTTGCCTTCGTTGATGATGGGGCTATGACAGTGGTGGATTGTCTCTGATTTCATAACTCTGTACTGATCCTGACTTTGGAATATACTATACCCTAGTATACATTCTGTGGGGGGCCTCAATGGCACATCTGGTAAAAAGCCGGGATAAATTGCTTACGCGAGTGAGGCGTATCAAGGGGCAGGCTGAGGGAATTGAGCGCCTGCTGGAAGCAGATGGGGACTGTAATAAAGTGCTCCAGCAGATTGCTGCGGTCAGAGGAGCCGTGAACGGATTGATGGCGGAAGTGCTTGAATCTCACGTCAGGGAGCATCTCGGCGCTGAAGAGTTGACTGCAGAGCAACGGCAGGCAGAAACCGAGGATGTTATCAAAGCACTGCGCTCTTATATGAAGTAACCGGGGGGAGTGCAGGTAACCCCTGTTACAACTTTTAACAGAAAGTATGTGGCCCAAAGGGATACATATTGGCTTAATAGGGCGCATGATTAATCACTATAAAAGAATCATGCATCGCTCGATCCTATCCAGTCTCTTCGTGGGCCTGTTGCCATTTTCCGCGAGTGCTGTCGCCGATGAGCAGCCAACAGACCGAGAAATTCTCCAGATTCAGACCATCGCCAGTTGCATCGATGATGTCTACTACCAGGGGGGATATGAAGACGGAGACACCGCCCGTATCGATTTAATCGACACCATGTTGGTGCTGTTTGATTTGCCCGCCTACGACGAAGAATATCTCTATCTGGATGTGCCTTACGACGGTAAGCTCTCTTCTGAGCTCTATTACCAATGTATCAGTGGCCAACGGGATATGTTGGACGAAGCTGCGGACAGTCTTGGAATTGCGGCTCACTAGTCAAACTTAATACGTTCGGGATACAAATGCGTGTCCCGTTGTTTCCTTCATTTTTCTTTTTTTGCTTTTATTATTCAACAATATCCTACCGTTTATCCTCTGATATATAACGCTTGTCTGAAGCTATTTTTACACCTTGAAAATAGATAACTTGAACAGTGTGTGCGCACCTTTGTGACTATTGTACTTTTTATTAATTACATAGCGGCCTTGAAAAATTACGTGATGGAAAATTATATTTTAATTGAGTTACTAATAATTACATTGTCGATCTAACTTGTTGATTTTTATGATTTAAAAAAATGTGTAAATAAGGAAACCAAGAGTAACAATTGTTTAGTAGCTGTAATTTTAAGTGCTCTGATAGAGTTTGTTGTAACTCCTTGATCTAAAAATATTAATAGCGGAGACAACAAAATGCCTTTCTCTATTCGCCCGTTTACGGGTGTTGCTGCGTTTGCGGCTTTAATGACAATAACAAGTGCAAACGCCAATATGGGCACCATCGGAAATACCTATGGTTTATTTCCGCAGGACGTCGCAACAACGCAAGCGCTTTCCATGTTCAACCAGGAAGTGTCGGCAACTTACTACAACCCATCGCGTTTGGTAAAAGATCAACGTGGAGAGTTGTCGACCGGGCTTCTTCAGGCCGAAGCAAAGCTTGAAGCTTCTGGCCCTGACCGCTCGGGCGACCTGCTATCCCGAACGCCTACGGCATCATTGCTGTTGGGGCTCAAAACGGATCTCTCTAAATTAACGACCTTTGACCACCCGATGTTTCTGGGGGTTGTTATTGGCGTCGAGAATTATGGTTTTTCTCTGTTGGAGTTTCAGTCTGAAACCAGCGAAGGAGGGCAGTTTCTTGAATACGACCGTCAGCCTCTGTTCGTCAGTGTTGGCGGCGGTACGGAACTGTTTCGGGGATTCAGTGGTGGTCTCTCAGCTCGCGCAACGTTAAACAACAACGCCACACTGACAACCACGACAGACCTTGCCGGTAATACACAGTACGAATCTTTGAATGTTCAGGCTGAGCCAGCCTTATCATTTACGCTCTCGAATACGCTCGATCTGGGTGAAATGTTCTGTCCGTATTACGACTGTGCCGTCACCGGGCTTGAGTTTGCTGTGGCATACCAGCAGCGTTCTTACTCTCGCACCAAAGTAGAAGCAACGACGGTCATTCCGGGTCTTATTCCGGCCTCTGATCCACTAAATTTTACGATACAAACGTACGATTCATTTCAGCCAACTACCATTACGGCAGGTACACAGTTCGATCGCGGGTCAATTCGCATTGGCGCGACGCTCGAATATCAGGAGTGGTCGACACTTGAAGATCAGTTTTCGAGCGACACCATTAAAGATCAGGCCGGTGCTGAATTTGAAGACATTATGATTCCGCGCCTTGGAGCAGAGTATCGCTTTGGCGAATCTTTCTCACTATTAGGCGGTTTTTCTTATCGCCCAACTGCGCTGAAAAGCACTCAGACTGTCGACGTAAACCTTTTTGATACCGACCGCTATATCGTCGGTGTGGGGTTATCAGCAAAGGTCGGAAAGCAGTTGTTTCTCGCACATCCATTGCAGATCGATCTCGGTTATCAGCGTCAGGAGCTGGTCGACCGTGATTTTACCATTGTGAATTCCCGCCCCGGCACAGCCAATAATATTGAAGTGACTACTGGCGGTAGCGTGGATGTATTCAGTGGTTCTATCAGTCTGAAGTTCTGAGGAGGTCGAAATGAAAAAGTCATTAATTATTGCATGTACTTCGTTGGTACTGGTCGCCTGCGGTGATAAAGAAACTCAGACTCTTCTGGGTGGCACCATGGTCGAAGGTCCGAACGGTACTTTTCTCGCGCCATTTTTAAGTGCCAGTGTCGAGTACTCGTATCCTGCTGATGGTCAGATTAACGTGCCACCAGTGACTGACCTTGTGCTTCGGTTTACTGTTCCAGTGGATGACCCGTTACTCGTTGAAAAGTTGGTTCTCGTGGACGGTAGCGGAAACAACGTGGCCATTGAATCTGTACGAACGGTCGATGGTGGCCGTGGTCTTGTAGCGACACCAGCAGAAGAGCTTTCTCCGGGCACTGACTACAGCCTGACATTCGATGGTGTACTGGGTTCGGGCGCTAACGCAATTGCATCCCCTAATGCTACTGGCCCAGAGGGTATTCAGTTTTCCACACGCCCCGAGGCGACGGGTCCCTTGTCTCTGACATCGGTTGACGATGACTTCGGCGTACTTGAATTGCTACCAGACGGCAACAATTTTGAGGTGATGGATTTCTCGACCTTCCGATTTTTGTTTACTCAGCCCGTTGACCCGGAATCCGTCGAGTATGGCGTTAATGTCCGGATCCTGGACGCGAACAATAATCTTGTACCGGCTGACATTATTCTTAAGCACCAGTCAATGACGATCGACCCTTGCACTGTGTCGCTCGCATCGGAGTGCGGTACAGAAGGGGATCGATTAAACCCAGGTGAATCGTATCGTCTTGAACTGGTTGATGTGCGTCCGTTGAACGACGATGGCACCACGGGTATTAATTACTCGCTGGATTTTGTACCTCGTGATACTGGGCCGAGCTCAATCCTGATTCAGGATATTGTTGACTCAGAAAACTCAGAAATATCGCCATTGAATGAAGCCTTAGTCAATGGGGTTGTACTTAATTCCGTATTGCAGGGTGTGACTGATTTATCTCAGCAAACGGGCACTCTTAATGCTGAATTGGCGTATGCGGTTAACTTTCCGGGTAATCAGCCAGTACCTCTGCGCATTGCACGTGGCAGCACTTTGCTTAGCTCATCTCTCGACGTGAAAATTAACGGTAACGTCCCGCTTCTGGATGCGGCAACCGGTCTTCCACAGGAGACGGGGTCGGTCATCGTGACTTTTATCTCTGATGCGAGTGGTTACCTTTACCCGAACCCGTATACCGACAACCCTGAAGCCCAGCGTCATATTCGCCTGTTTATGGATGTGAGCATGAACACCGCAGCATCACAGCCCAACGCGTCGCTCTCGCAGGATTTAATGCGAGTAGAGTTGGTGGGTCTTGCACAGGTGCGTAATGGTTTACTGGAAATTAACTCTATCGGTATTGTTGAACCCAATATTCTTGGTCAGGACGTCGGTAATGCCACCATCGCGTTTAAGCTGCTTGCCGAAACTAACGATCAGATCGAGCGTTTATTTGATCAGGAGCAGAATCAGGCTCCGAATATCCCACCGCGCCTTGTCAGTTGGGTTCCGGGGTTCGAAAACGCTATTCCTGCAACTCGTCAGTCGATGCAGCGACCGGGTGATCCCATTATTCTGAATTTTGATCAGCCGTTACGTCGTCAATCGGGGGAGCTGGTCATTGTCGAGGAAAACGGAGTTCGTATACCAACAGAGAGTATTGAGAGTCGCATCGACGGTACGGTGCTGACTGTTCAGATTCGTGGTGGTTTGAAACCCGCTGCTGAATATGTCGTAACAACCACCAGTCGTTTACAAAACCTGGAAGGGTCGCCTGCATTAGCCGACATACTGACATTCACTATGCCTGCAACGCAGCAGACCGATCAGGAAGTAAAAGTGTCACCGCTTGCGCTGACGACGTATCCCGGCTTCCCGTGTGTATCAACAGCCACTCTGAGTGATATTTTTCCGCTGCCACCCGAGCAGCCAAATCACGGCCAGTGCGTCGTCTCTGAGAATACGCCTGCTGAAGTAGAAAATCAGACATTGCCATTAACTACGATGCCAGCTGATCGGCCGATCGCGGTTATTTTCTCGCAGGTGATGGATATTGATTCAATCAATCTGAATACCTCGTTTAAAGTTGAGCGTGTTAGCGAAGACGGAGAAATTACCCCGGTGTCGGGTCGTCTTGAAAAGGCTCGTCAACGTATTCGTTTCTTCCCGGAAAATGCCTGGGAAGAAGGGCAGGTCTATCGTTACACAATGGCGTCAGCACATGCTGATTCGGTAAACGATACCGTATGTGATGAGCTGGATATTATCTGCTCAGATGCCGGTCTTCCACTACAGACGGATCTTCTTGTCGACTCTGAAGATTTCGGCGGCCCGGATATGGTGATTTACTTCCGTGGCAGCGCTCCTCAAGAATCTGTTTTTACGCCGCTGCGTAATTACCCTGTGCGAGATGCTAACGCCAATTACGTTGTCGATTGCGGGGAGCCATGCCTGGAACCATCAACCAGTCCGATAACGGCGTCAGGGGATGTCTTGCCGTCAGAGAATGCCGCAATCCTTACGGTAGTTAACGGAGAAGCAACGCTTCTCAACGAGACACTCTCACTGCCAGCACGTAATGGGTGTGATCCGCTCGGTGACGATTGCCCCGACAATAAGGCCGTATTCCAGACATTAGCCCTGAATACAGAGGTGATAGGGCCAACGGTCGATCCAGAAACCGGTCAGCAAGCCGTGAAAGTACACCTGTATCCCATGCTTCTGGCGACCACACCTACCAGTGTTTTTCTCCCAGTACTGGGCGAGCAGACCACCGGCACACAAATCCTCCGTATGCGCTACACCACACCGACCGAAGACAACCCAATGGGGTTGGTGCCCGGTATGATTGTTACTGGCGATAACGGTCAGCCAATCTTCAAAACAGAGGTTACTCTGGCGCTGGATTCTCCTAACCTGGCGTTACCTGACGGTGGTGAAATACTGAGTCATAACCTCTACAACTATCCGCTGCCATTGACGCTGGTGGGCGATATTACTTTCTTTGATGATGGCCGCATGCAAATTGAACAGCGGAATCAGAACGTGCCACCCATCAACGTATTGGTGAATCTTGATATCGAGTCGACCCTTGGGCCAGTGGGTTCAACCGTGGATGATCTGGTCAACGCGATCACTATCTTTACTGGTGACCTCACCGAGTCTCTTGATCCGGTCACCTGTGGCGCAACTGATGTTCCTCTGCTGGGCATTTTTGCAGACGTTCTCTGCACAGAGAATGAGTCAGACGAAGTTGCTTCTCTCCTTATCCCTCTGGAAATACAGGAAGAAGATCTTTATCTGAACTTTATCTCACTGCCAATAAAAGAAGCACCGGAGGTCAGGCGGTAACGTCTGCGTTGCTCAATCCTTTTGTTCGGGGGCCGCGGGTTTGTTATAGCGAGCCTCAAGCCCCCGAAATACATCCCGCCAGGTCAGAATACCTGCAATCTTATCTTCATCGTTGAGTATCGGCAGACAGGTGACGCCGTGTTGGTATATCAGCGATACAGCCTCACGGATATTACTGCCTGCTTTGATGGTAACCGGGTTCCGACTCATAATCTGATGAGCCTTCTTGTTAATCGTTGCAGTATCGTGCGTGGTTTCTGCCGGTGTGCCAATGTATGGGCTCACCGCTTTAAAAAAGTCGCGATCGGTAATAACCCCACGTAACCGGCCATTCTCAGCCACCAGAACGTGATGGAAGCGCGTATTAATGAATATTTCATGGAGCTTTGTCAGTTTGTCATCAAGATGCACGGTAACGACTTTGGTGGTCATCAAAGAATCGACAATCATAGGGACCTCCTGCCTATCAAACCTCTGTCAGATGAGTTTAGCACTCACCAGCGAAAGTGACTGATGACCCGACGTATCTACTTGGCCCGCTGGGTGGCGGCACGTTTCGAGCAGCTTGTGTAGGATGTTTCACAAATCTGAAGCACTGGGGCGTTACACTCAGTGGTTTTATTGCAATGTTGGTCTGGAGACAGAAGATGAAAAAGCTCGCATTGATGGCGCTGGCCGTACATTTACCCGCCTATGGCATGTCCTGGTTTCCAGAGGAACCCGAAGAGCCAGTCGTTGAGGTGCCAGAAGGCGCAGTTTCTTTTATCGCCATCGGTGACACCGGTACGGGCGAAGACAAGCAGTATAAGGTTGCCACAGCCATGAAGGCAGTCTGTGATGAACTCGGCTGTGATTTTGCACTGGGGCTGGGTGACAATATCTATGAAACTGGCGTTGATTCGGTCGACGATGTTCAGTTTATCGATAAATTTGAAAAGCCCTATGCAGACGTTGATTTTCCGTTCTATATGACGCTTGGTAATCACGACAATGGTTGGCTGAGTGGTGATGGCCTGGATAACGACAAGGGCGAGTTTCAGGTGGATTATCACTATGCGGAAGACCGCATGAGTGAAAAGTGGAATATGCCAGCACGGTACTATTCGTTTACTGCACCGCTTGAATCAGAAGCGCCACTGGTGACTTTCTTCTCACTCGATTCTAATCCGCTGGCGGCTGTGTCTGATCTTGATCCTAAATACCGTCAGTTTAAATACTATCGGGTTCAGGAAGAGTGGATCGAAGCTGAAAAAGAATCTGCGACGACACCCTGGAAAATTGCGTTTTCCCATCACCCGTATATTTCAAATGGCCGTCACGGTAACGCAGGCTGGTACGATGGTGTTCCTGCTTTCGGATACGCTTTTTATGATTTCGTAGGCGACAATCTATGCGGTGATTTTGATCTGATGATCTCGGGGCATGATCATGATCTGCAGATACTTCCGCCGCTAGAACGCTGTGAGGGTATGACTCAGATCGTATCGGGGGCAGGTGCTAAACAACGCCCACTTGATGACGTGAATCGTAACCCGGCCGAATTTCAGCAGGGCGATGTATTAGGTTTTATGCATCTGCACATTGAAGGCAATCAACTGACGGTGCGTGTATATACCGTTGATGAAGTATCGGGAGAACATGCTCTGGCGCATAGCTATCAGATGACGCGCGACTGAAGAGTCTGATTAAAGCGATACCCGGTGTGTTTCAATAAAAAAGCCACTGACGTTCTGTCAGTGGCTTTTTTAATCTTCACTCAGCCTACGCACTCATCAGCGCCCCAGTAGTTGATTCAGGCAGTTCGCGTAAGGCTCATTACCTCGATATTTTTCACCGACTTCGCGCACGGCTTTACTAAGCAACAAGTCGGCATCTACCGGGCCAATTGCCTCGCAGCAACCGATGTAAGTGAAGTTAATCAGCTTACGTGCATCCATGATTTCGAGTGGGGTATGAACGGCAGAAACCGAAATGTCTGGCTGTTCAAACATAGCCACAGCCGCAGGCTGGAGTTTTTTCTTCTGAGCGGCGCTGAGCACATACGATTTAATCGTGCGAATCTGATCCGAGCGCAGGCGGCTGAACAACATATTAACCACTTCAGCGACCAAACTGTTTTGCGGTGCAGTCTCTGAGGTCTTTTGAGGCTGCGAAAGCCGGGAGGCTGCCTGCTGAGGCCGACTGAATTCTTCTTTGGTGAGCGGCTCAGAAGGCGTAAACGAAGTTTCTGCATCGTCTGCTGAATTCATCCAGTTGATGGGGTCAGGCTTCAGATCAGATTCGTTAGCAGCCATGACCATGCGCACCAGACGACTGAGAATCTCAAGGCGATTCTGCTGAATACCCGGAACATCCCGGCACGCGCCCAGGAACTGATTCAGTTCATAACGCGAGCGTTCAGAAAATTCCGCTTGCCATAGGATCATAACCTGGCGAAGTTCTTCGCCAGCAATATAGTCCGACAAAATCGTAAACACGATGCGACGTTTAATATCAGGGCTCATGCTTATGGCTCCTGACGGAATGTGATGTTTCGCTGGAACTCTGGATAACCGACTTCATTGTGCTCGGTACAATCGAGGCCCATCTGCTCGTGTTCCTTCGAAGAACGTAGGCCGATCATAAAGCGAATCAGCGTGAACACCAGCAGCGACAGCGGGAAGGCCCAGAGGAAGGCAGTGATGACACCAATGGCCTGAGTCGCAACACGCTGAGTATCGAACATGTCGCCAGCGAAAAAGAGCCCCGCGGCAATCGTGCCCCAGGCACCGGCGAAACCATGCACGGGAATTGCTGAAACAACATCGTCGAGTTTCCAACGAAGCATCAGGTCCTGACCCAGAGTTGCAATCACACCACTGACAGCGCCTGTGACGATGGCGAATGGCGGTTCCATCGTGGCACAGCCGGCGGTGATGCCTACAAGGCCTGCGAGGCTACCGTTAACGGTAGTGGTTAAAAGAATCGGGCGTTGTAACAGGGCCGACAGTAAAATTGCACCGCCCGCACCGGCCGCCGCCGAAAGGTGAGTGTTAAGAATGATGCCACCAATATTCTCTGAAGCTGACAACGCGCTGCCACCATTAAAGCCAAACCAGCCGAACCAAAGAATAAAGCCACCCAAAGCTACGAGAGATAAATTGTGGCCAGGAATATTTCGCGTGTTGCCTGAATTATCAAAGCGACCAGTACGTGCGCCTACGGCGATGACCCCAGCAAGTGCACACCATGCGCCCAAAGAGTGCACAACGGTAGAGCCAGCAAAATCAATAAAGCCCAGTTCGGCAAGCCAGCCCTGACCGCCGTAACTTCCGCCCCAGGCCCAACTGCCAAACACAGGATAAATAAAGGTGACGATGGCCGCCGCAGATAATAAATAGGCGGTATAGCGAGTGCGTTCGGCCATGGCACCACTGCAGATAGTGACAGCGGTCGCAGCGAACATGGTCTGGAATAACAAGAAAGTAAAGTCCCAGTTACTGCCTTCAGATAAGCCGAATGCCGTGGTGCCAAAGAAGCCCGTTGGGTTGTTGCCAAACATAATACCGAAGCCAATGGCCCAGAATAATAGACTACCGATACAGACATCGATGTAGTTTTTCATCATCACGTTAATGGCATTTTTTGCGCGAGACATGCCACTTTCAAGCAAGGCAAAACCGGCCTGCATAAAAAAGACAAGTGTGGCAGAAAACAGAATCCAGACGATATCCATGCTGGTTGTTCCGGTATCGGCGTGAGCGATTCCGGGGATCAGAGTAAGCGACAGGAGTATCGCTGGGAGAATGTACATATAGCTAAGCCTATGTTTCTTATAAAGTTTCTCCTGCTTGATTGGCAAGTGTCATGCCATCTATTTATAACTTTGTAATTAAGGGCGGGTTATCTGTCGCGATGCAGCTGCGGCGGGCCTTGAACAGCTTGTGAAAAATATACCGGAATGAATAAAAACAACTGGGCTAACCATGATGGTGCGAGTATGGTCGGTTTTGGGGCGCACTGTCGCACCAAAGAAAAGCGTGATGACTGGGTTTAGGGCAAGGAAAGTTACTCCCCCCGTAAAGCCTCAATAGGGCTCAGCCGTGATGATTTATAGGCGGGCCAAATGCCGGAAATAAGGCCAGTGATCGTCGCTACTGCAATGGCCAGTCCCAGTGTTGAAAACTGAATCTGAACCGGAAATGCAGGTGCTAAAACGCTCAGAAGGGCAACTACAACGGCAGTAATAACGATGCCGATAAAGGCGCCGAATAATGAAAGCATGACTGCTTCGCCTAAAAACAGGCTGAGTAGCTGACGGCGTGGGCAACCAATCGCACGCAGCAAACCGATCTCGGCTGTGCGTTCCGTCAGGTTGGTGGTCATAATGGTAAAAATACCAACGCCACCAACCAACAAAGAAATACCACCCAGTGCGGCAACGCCCATGGTCAGGATACTGAGAATGCGATTCATGCTGCTGAGCATTTCGTCCTGGCTGGTGAGGGTGAAATCTTCCTGGCCGTGGCGTTTCATCATCACGCTTTTAATGCGCTCCTGCATTTGCGCAGAGGTCGTGCCTTCTGAGAACACCACATCGACTTCCATTAAACCTTCGCGGTTAAACAGGGTAAGGGCGCGGTCGGCAGGAATATACGCCATATCGTCGAGATCAAACCCAAGAGTTGAGCCTTTCGGTTGCATTACACCAATCACACGATAGCGTTGGCCGCCAATCCGGATAAATTTTCCGAGAGGGTTTTCACTGCGGAATAACTCCCGATATAACGTATCGCCAATGACCGCGACCGCAGGGCTATTACCGTCGGCGTTCGGTAAAAACTTCCCCATTGCCAGTGGGAAGTCCCAGGCCTGATTAAAGTCAGAGGTTGTACCGAGAATTTCAGTGCTGCGAACACGTTCACCGTAGCGCACTGGCCCTGAGCCCTGAACATTCGATACGACCCATTCGCTACCGGTAATTCTTGATAAGGCTTCGGCATCGTCGAGCGTTAATAACCGGACTGAGCTTATTAATCCTCCGGCCAGTCCTGCGGTCTCACTGTGACCTGGGGTAATTGCAATAATGCGTGTGCCAAATTGCGAAAAACTGTCGAGCACGTACTGGCGTACACCGTGGCCAAGTGTCGTCAGAAGGGTCACTGCGGCAATACCAATTGCAATGCCCAGTGCGGTTAAGACGCTCTTACCCGGTTGGCTGGTAACGGGTGAGGTTGCAAGGCGTAGCCAATCGTCAGGTCTGATCATAAGGCACGCCTCCTATTTTCCGGCCTGAGCCTGAAGCGCCAATACTGGCGGTAATTTTGCGGCTTTCTGGGCCGGTATCCATGAGAACAGAACACCGGCGACCGCAGAAATACCAATCGCCGATGCACTCGCCCAGACAGGGGTGGCAAAAGGTACTTCAGGAAATTTTACTCGAAGCCCTAATAGAATCACCTCCGCGATCAGCATACCGAGCACCGCGCCGCTGGTGGCGAGTAAGGTGGCTTCGGTAATAAACAATAAGCGGACCTCTTTTGATGACGCCCCTAGTGCTTTTAATAAGCCAATTTCAGCGCGGCGCTGAGCTACGCCGATGAGTGTCATATTCATGATTAACACACCAGCGACTAACAGGCTGATAGCAGCGATACCGGCGACAGCAAAGGTCATGACTAACAGTACATTATTGAAGGCGCTGAGCAGGCTGTCGGGCGTAACAATCGTAATATCCAGTTGGCCGTCATGGCGCAGCGTCATCTGTTGCTCAACGGCGGTCGTCATCGCCGGAACCGCATCAATGTTCTCAATCTGAATCATCACGCGGAACAGACCTTCGGTGTTAAAAATCTGCATGGCATTATCAACGGGCAGCATCAGCGCGTTGCTCATATCAAAGCCGAAACCCGTCCCTGAATCGGTAAGCACGCCTGTCACCCGACAACGATAGTCCGCGACATTAATCCATTGGCCCAGCGCGCGTTTAGGGCCAAAAAGTTCATCGCGGAGCGTTGCACCCAGAATGCATTCCGCACGACTGCGGCTACCCTGGCGAGTAGTAAATGCCTGACCCTGACTGAAGGCGAGATCGCGGATGTTAAAGAAATCCTGAGTCGTCCCCAGCACTAAGCTGTCGCGGCTCAACCCTGAAATACTCAAACGGCTGGTGCCCACAACGATAGGTGCAATACGCTCGACACCGGAAATTCGCATGAGGCTTTGGGCATCGTTAAGCGTGATATCACGGGTGCCTTCGCCGGTTAATGGCGGCAGGCCGCCGGTGGTTTCTTTTCGGCCCGGCAGCATCACTAAAACATCGTTGCCCAGGCTTGCGAACTCGGCCATTACAAAGCGACGCCCGCCTTCACCAATACCGGTCAGTAACACGACCGCCAGCACACCAATGGCCATAGCAACTAACTGCATCGTGGTACGAAAACGCTGTCGCGTAACGGAGCGCAGGGTAAAGGTGAAGTGATCCTGCAGGCGGATCATAGAGCAGGCTCTTCTGAGGGGATTATGGCGAACGTATCGTCGCTGACGATGGCGCCATCCACCATACGTAAACGTCGCTTTGCGCGCTGGCCGAGCGCCATGCCGTGCGTAACCACAATTAAGGTAATGCCCTGAGCATTTAATTCTTCCAGCAGCTCAACCACATCGGCACCCGAATGCGTATCGAGATTACCGGTAGGTTCGTCGGCGAGTAGCAGTGGAGCCTGCATAATAATCGCACGGCCTATGGCTACGCGCTGGCGCTGACCACCAGACAGTTGTTCTGGTTTGTGACCGGCGCGCTCAGTTAATCCTAAGCGATTAATGACAGGCTCTAAGCGTTTACGGCGTTCTGCCGGAGGAATACCTGCCAGCACCATAGGCAGTTCCATATTCTCGCGAGCACTGAGGCGTGGCACTAAGTGATACGACTGAAACACAAAACCAATATGGTCGCGACGATACCCCGCGCGCTCTTCTTCACTCATCGGGACGGTATCCTTACCCGCGAGCCAGTATTGCCCTTCATCAGGCACATCCAACAGCCCCAGCATATTCAGCAGCGTCGACTTGCCCGAACCCGAAGGCCCCATCACCGAGATATACTCGCCTTGCGTAATATCCAGATTGATATCATTCAGGGCGTGTACGGTCTGATCGCCGAGCTGAAAGCGACGATGAACACCGCGTACTCTGATTGCTTCTGTATTTGTTTCTGTGGTTGCTTCAGTCATTAGCGTCGGTATCCAACACTCGAACCGTACGGCCACCTTCCAGATCGCTCTGGCCGGGTTCATTAATGATCTGATTGTCGCTATTCAGCCCGCTGGTGACTTCGCTCCAGGTCCAGTTAGTCAGGCCAAGCTCGACTTGCTGCTTAACGGCCTTGCCGTCTCTGGTGAGCATTACGTGATCCGTGTCGATTAAAAGCTCGGTGGGCAGCCGCAGGGTGTTCTCAGAGGTTGCCGTAATCACCTCGATATCGGCGCTGTAACCAATCAACAGATGGGTGCCTTCAGGAAGCTCGTTAAGGCGCACATCAACATCCACGGTACGGGCCTGCTTTTCTTCATCCTGAATGTAAGGCGATATACGCGAGACATGGCCATCAAAAGTACGGTCGCCGAAGGCATCCAGCGTAACCCGTACCGGCATATCCAGTGCGACCTGAGCCGCATCCACCTCATCAATCGGAGCCTGCACGTAAAAACAATCCGGGTTAATTAAATCAATCGCGGGTGGGGTAGCGACACCCGGCGGCGACGGCGTCGCGTATTCCCCGATCTCGGCATTCACCTCAGCAATAATCCCTGCGAATGGCGCTCGTAATTGTGTCTGTGCAAAGCGCGCTTTCTGTAGGTCCAGATTGGCAGAGGCTTGTGTAATCAGGGTTTCTTGCTGTTTGCACGAAAGCTCACTGATGGTTGCAGCTGTTTCGGCGCGGTCTAACTGCTCAGAGGATGCCATCTGGCGCTTATGAAGATCATGAATACGCCGCTCTTCACGCTTATCTGATTGCGACTGCGTACAGGTAGCCTCGTGCGAAAGCTTGGCAGTATCCAGCTGAGCCTCAGCAGTCGCCAGAGTGGCACGAATGTCTTCGTTCCAAAGCTCCATCAAAGGCGCGCCTGCTTCAACTTTATCGCCCTGAGCAACATAGAGAACACTTACCTGGCCACCAAGAGGCAGCGACAAGCGCGAACGCTGGCACGCCTTAACCGTACCTGAGCGGGTATTGGCGACACTCGCTTCGACTAAGCCGACAGAGGCCTTAGATACCGTGACATCAAGCGGGCTCTCAGGCCAGAAGCGCACAGCGGCGACACCTGCGCCAATCAACACAATAGGAATCAGAAGTTTAGGAGAGGGAAGACTCATAATGGCCCTCGTAGGTCAGTGACCGTGGATTTCCGTATAGGCCATAACATATAGAGTGGGCGGGGGAAGGGCAATGACGTAGGTCAGGGTATATGAAGTGAATCGGGAGCTGATATGGCGTCGCCTCAGGCACTTTGCATACAGCGCTAAGGTCGGTATGCTCGGTGTATTGAAAGAAAGCTTGGCGCCTGAGCCAGGCGTGAGCACGAGTTAAATAGCTAAGTATGCTCGTATATTCAGAAGGGAGATCTAAGTTATGGAAGATACTTCAATGATGTCAGATCGCTACTCTGGAAACCTCGATAGAGTGTCCCAGGATAAATGCGTACGCACACTAACAAACTGTTAATTTTACAGGAGAAGTAATTGGCTACACCAAAAGTTTTTATAAGCTCTACCTGTTTTGATTTATCTGAAGTAAGAGAGCAATTGAACAAGTTTGTTAGATCGTTTGGTTTCGATCCAATACTAAGTGAACACGGAGACGTATTCTATCATCCTGATCTTCATACTCATGATGCATGTGTGCATGAAGTATCCAACTGTCAACTATTTATTTTGATTGTTGGAGGGCGGTTTGGTGGTGGATATGTGAAAGATAAATCCAAATCCATTACCAATGCAGAATATGAAGCAGCTAAAGCTGCAAATATACCTGTTTTCACTTATATAAGAAATTCAGTTCTTAATAATCACCATATTTATAGAGAGAATCGCAATCAGAAATTTATTGATAAAATTAATTTTCCTGCGATAGAAAAACAGGATGATGCAGAAAGTATATTTAAATTTATAGACGAAGTACGCCGTTCTCCAGTTAATAATGCTTTTGAGGGCTTTTCTAATTTTAATGATATAGAAGTTCATTTGCGGAAACAGTGGGCTGGGCTTTTCTTCGAATTTCTGAGAACTAGAGAAGTTAAAACTCAAATTGATGCTACTAATCATTTATTGAGTAATTTAAAAGATTCCAATGGCAAATTAGAGGCACTTGTAAAGAGTTTGTATCGTTCATCTAGCCCTGATGAAGCCAAGGCTGAGGAATCAATAAGTGAAATAGAAACTTACGCAATTACTAAAAAGTTTTTTACTGAGATATTTAACTTGGACGGCGATATTCCAATCGATATTGAGATTGATCAATTTAGTGAAGATGAAGAAATTAAAAAGATTGCTTCGATTACTCCTGAGAATAAATCATGGGTGGAATATTTAATAGAAACAGGTATTTTCTACACGGATGATTTGGGGTGGGATGAAGGTGGTCGACACCTAATGTTTGCCACTGGCGAATACTGTTTGGAAATAGAAGCTTCTGTAAAAAATAAGCGCCCTATATATGTTAATTTTGAGAAAGGTGTTCGTAAGTCCACGCTAGAGCAGCGGGAAAAAATATTGAATGAGCTTCTAAAGTAAACTAAACAATCTGCTAAAACGGAAAAGCTGGTAATTGCTCTTTTCTCGCTAATTGTAGCCAGCTATTTTATTGCCGCTTAGCAAAGCGTTATGCATAAGGGAAGGTATGTCTGAGGAATTGTATGAAGGTATGTTAAGTAAAGAACGTATAAGGTTCTTTTCCTTTACAGGCTTAGCAGTCGCGGCACCATTTTTATTTTCTTTGTACCTTGGAGACCTGAGGACGTTGATTTTGGCATTTGGTTTTCTCGTAGTGGTGCAGCAATGGTAGTTCTTGCATTGCTAGCAGAAGCGAATGCCATAAAAATATTTAATATTTTCAATCCGTCGGGTTTCGTAGAGGTAGGGTTTAACGAGTTTAAAGCTAAAAATAACCATTGGCCTGGTCTGCTAAATAAAATAGCTTTCACGCTAATTGCTATTGGTACACTAATTTGGGGGTATGGCGACATACCGTTTATAAATGCATAAAAAAGCAATTGAAAACCGCCCGCGATAATCACGGGCTGGATTCGCTAACGCTCGCCTTTTATTACGGCGTCGTTATCTTTATGAAATTGAGTAGACTAATTAGAGAAAGTAGACTATTTTGGCCGTCGCAAGTAGTTATTAGCGATGGAGGGCTTGGTGAACAGGGACGTGGATACTTCCCGACGCTCTGTGGTGTTTGGGATAAAGCGGAGATCGGCCAGTCAAAAATTAATGAATGGCATAATTTGATGTCATATGTGATCTTCTGTGCTTTCCATAAGGCTGCTTATGAAAAGTTATCATCTGGTAATAAAGATCCTGTTAGGTTCGATGAGTTGGACAGGTTCTATATGGAGAAAAGGATACTAGACCATTTCAGATCAGTATACCCAAGCTGGCCTAAGTACATGAGAAATAACTTTGTCAATGACTTCAAATCATAACAAGCGGCTGAAATTCGTTACTGCCACAGATAAAACGTGGCCGTCACTAGAACTCGCTTGGCTTGCTTTCTAGCGCGGAATTAGAACTTAAGAGGTACGCCAAATGAGTCGGCGTCAGTTTTTGTGTTACTCCTTATGTGCATTCCATTTTTAGCGTTTGGGCAAACCGAGGAAATAGAAAGTTTGGAGCAGAGGATAAGGGAGCAAACCAAAGACTTGTCTTGTAAATCAGATGCTGATTGCAGAACTATTGGCGTGGGCCACAGAGTGTGTGGAGGCTACAGTAAGTTTATTATTTATTCAGAAAATGCTGTCGAGCCCGCCATGATAGCATCTTTGGTTGAGATCCATTATGAGCTTGAAAGAAAATATCACAGCGAAAGAACTATAGCCTCAGTTTGCTCGGTAGAGCAGCCTCGGGTAACGGCCTGCCTTAAAGAGACATGCGTGGACCTCGGAGAAAAACTAAACGCCATAACTCCACTTCATTGGGCTGTAAAGCACAAGGACCGAGAATTGATCAGAAGACTGCTTGTTGACGGCCACAATATTGATGCTAGGGGAGGCCTAGACTACGTGGACGGTCATCGTAAGAGAGAAAGCGCTTGTTGCTTGCTCTAATTTTTCCCGGTTAATCAAATAGGGTTGTTAGGCTGTTAGACTACGTGGACGGTCATCGTAAGAGAGAAAGCGCTTGTTGCTTGCTCTAATTTTTCCCGGTTAATCAAATAGGGTTGTTAGGCTGTCAAAAACAAAGATTTCATGGCTATTTAAGTGAAAAAGGCTAGATTTCAGGTGAGGCAAATTCTCAGAGTGTTCTGATTGGGAGTTACGGTAGGTAGGAGCCTTCTAAGAGAGGCGTAACTTACATGCAGCGATGCCAGCGGCTCGCCTTCGTTCTCGTTGGCCGTCCCAGAATTTGGTGATTTTTGATTTCACCTCGTGGGCTGCGCCGACAATGCCTTTAAATTCTGACTCGAAGTTTTGAGTGATGTAGAGCCAGTGTTCGGCGTCGATTCCTAAGCGATCCATGATGGCAGGTTCTGCCTCTGAGATTGATCCTCGCTTGTTTTCGCGGATCTGCCGACCTGTCCAGTCAACAAGATCTAAGTAGTCTGTTAGCCTCATCTGAATGCCTTCGGGCATGTCCTTGCGTGGGTTACCCGAGAAGGGCTGTAAGCCATAGGCTTGCTGTTGCGGGTGATTCGGTGAGTGAGCTTCTTTGGCTTTTTCAGCGCGTTTTTTTACGGACGTATGAGCTGATTCTTCCGGGGTTTTGGTCATGGCGGCTCGTAGTGGGTTTAAATCAACATACGCCATGCAGGCAGCAAGGGCTTTTTCATCGAGAAGAGCTTGAGACTTGAATCTACCTTCCCAGAAATGGCCGGTACATTGGTCTTCTTCATTTGCTAAACGAGCGACGGTCTCGTTCAGGCGTCGCATAGACCAGCTGATACTCATCAGGCGTTCTCGCCACTCATCAATACGCTCATCGAGCATGGCTTGCTGTGATTCAGACAGCTCCTCACCGCGTTCGAATTTCTGAGAAAGTAAGACCCCTTGATAGAGCTGATGCCAGCGTTGAACTACCTCCAGATCCGTTAGTCCGCGTGCACGTTGCTGACTGACATGCAGTACAACATGAAAGTGGTTGGACATAACGGCATAAGCGGCAATATCTATACAGAAGACCTGAGCCTGATCGAGAATCAACTTCTCAATCCATCCCCGGCGATGCTCAAACGAACGACCTTCAGAGTCTGTGCCACACAAGAAGGCACGGCGCACACAGCGAGAAACGCAGTGATAGTAGGGGGTGGCTTCGAGGGATACGAGCTGCTTCCTTGGCTTTGGCATACATCCTCCTGATGTTGGCTGACAGAATTACCTTACACGAGTTGACCTGAAAGGAAAATCAGGCATTCTTCTTAGGATGACTGTCCTTTGGAATTACTTTAGGATGACTGTCCTTTGAAATTTTTGAAATTTCTCCTTTGAAATTTCCTGTGAAGTAGTGCAACCGTATTTCTTTGAATGAGTGTCTTGGAAGTCGGTAAGATCACCAGGGGTCTGATACGCTGCGTATGGATCATCTTCATCCATCTGGTCGTAGGTTTTTTGTTCCGGTGATTAGGTTAATAATCTAATTTTCTTTCTCGTATTGTATATATGGGGCTGTAGCCATACGATGTTGGCTGTTTGTATGGGTAATATGGTATAGGGAATTCTTTATGAAGTTTGATATGTCAATTGACGACAATTATGCCTCATTCATAGACAAAGAGTCGGGGGAGGCCGTCTTTGTTGAATCTTTTGATAATGTGGATTTCGAGGTACGCATTGGCACAGTAACTGATTCCCAAGAAGCGGGGATCATACGAGCGAAAACATCAGACGAACTCAATACGAAACTGGAAGAAGTCTTTAGAAAATTTAAAGGGAAGTAACATGAGTATTTCGTTGGATGAAATATCGACATTGGAAAGTGTTCTTAATGAACAATTTTCCCAGGATCGGTTGAGCTTTAAAATGTCGGTTCACTTTGTGAAAGATCGAATGAACCACCCAAGAAATAACCCAAGTATCACGTTAACTGAGTTGAAAGGAATTTTTAATCGCCTTACTACAGTTTATATCAGCAAACTTCTTCTGCTGAAACATCTCGATACTTTTAACGTTCGCTGCACTAAAACAGATATCAATATACCGTGTGCTGTGGAAATGAGTATTGATCGAACAGGTAGTGATCATCGCCAGATTATTGCCATTACGGTCATGAGAAAGAAGGGTTTTGTATCGAAAGACCCTATTGAGTTTAAAGTTTAAACGATTGAAATGACTGACCTTTTTGCCTGAAGAGGAAAAAGTTCATTCTTGTTCGCTTTACTAGTGGGTCAGAAGTGCGCTGAAGTATTGAGCCCGACTATTGGCGATGCTTTTCCAATTCAGGGAATTATTGCAGTGCAGGTGAGTAAATCGGAACCCATTATCGCTCCGAGTTACTATTTGGTGTCGGGCACAACAGTCGAGAGCCAGATTGCTCAGGCCAGGAAAACCTACGGCATTTGAAAGTATATCCAAACAACCTTTAGTCCTCGTTGGTCAGGCCCATATCTATGAAAGAACACAACAAACACGACCCACTTCACGGAGTGACTCTCGAATCTATACTCAACCAGCTGGTTGGTCACTACGGTTGGGAAGGTCTGGCTAGCCGGATAAACATCAATTGCTTCAAGTCAGACCCTTCGGTTAAATCGTCGCTGAAGTTTCTACGGCGTACGCCTTGGGCGCGAACCAAAGTAGAGGAGCTTTTTGTCGGCACTTTCCATTCAGCCAGTAAGCCAACCCCCTGGGGTAAATAAGTTCGCTGATTAGGAAAAGGAGTTTTCTTTTGGACCTTTTGAGAATATTTCTCTCAATATGTGTTTTTTGTATAAGCGCGTATCTCGCGGTTGATTTGTTCGTGTATGGCTTCAGTCTGCCGGTACTGCTTTTCTGTATCGGGGGTTTTGTCCTGGTGCACTTTCTACTTCCTAAGAAGTCGTCGGTTGATGATGGCTTTTATGAAATTGTCGACCTCGTGCTTGATTTACCTTACAGGACAATAGCGACCATCCTTCGTAACATAGGAAGGTTGTTCCGCGATGGAGATGGTGGGGTTGATCTGGATATCTGATGGTATCTTCTGGGGTTGTTATGGCAGAGACAAAAAGCCCGCTTTTTAAGCGGGCTTTTCGTTTTAATCACCACATCAGATCATCGGGGATCTGATACGCTGCGTACGGATCATCTTCATCCATCTGACCGTCGGTCTGTTCGGCGATCACGATAAAGTGGCCGTCGTCACGTTCACGGATTTTTTCAGCGACTTGCAGTGGAATCACTGCGTAGCTGTTGCGATGCGCGATGATCGCCAGTTGGCCTTTCGACAGGCGGTCCCAGACAGCTTGATCAACGTAGAGGCTTTTTACTTTCTTGCCATCAACAAACTGATACTTGATGTCACCTTGTGTGGCGGTGATCAGGTTGTTGTCGACGAGTTGCTGTACCTGGGCCTTGATGGCTTTCTTTTGAGCTTCTGCGTCGCGCTGTCGATTCAGTTCTTTGTCACGAGCGGCTTTTTCTTTACGCGCCTGTTCTGCTTTTTCTCGTGATTCGTCGGCGTTGTTTTCCTGGCCGGTGCGCTTCAGGTGTTCCTGGCGCTTTTTCTCTTTGTCGTTCTTTTTCTGCTTTTTGTTGTCGGTTAATCCGAGTCCCAGCAGTTGATCCTGAAGTGATTTACCCATGAGGTATGTCTCCCGATCAGTGTTTCGGCGGCCAGATACCTTCGGGCATCAGGGCGCTCAGTTCGGTAATGGTGGCGTCGCGTTCAGCGTCGTTGCTGCCTGTCACGGTGACGTGGCCTAGTTTGCGCGCAGGGCGTGCTTCTTTGCCGTAGGAGTGGCGGTGAGCATTGTCGATACCATCGGCTTTTTCAGCCGGGGTTTCTTCACTGATGACGTTGAGCATGGCCACTGAGGCAAATTTAGGCTCGGTCGCGCCGAGGCTTTTGCCTGTAATGGCCAGCATGTGGTTACGGAACTGAGAGGCTTCGGTGCCTTCAATCGACCAGTGGCCAGAGTTGTGTACGCGCGGTGCCACTTCGTTGCCAACAAGGCCGTCTTCGGTGTCGAACAGCTCAAGAGTAATAGTACCCACGTAGTCGAGGCTTTCTGCCAGCTGGCGGATGTAACGCTCTGCTTGTTCAGCTTTCTCTTGTGAGAGTGCCGGTGCCGGGTAGAGGCTGTAACGCAGGATGCCTTCGTGGTGTACGTTTTCGGTCATTGGGAAAACAACGATATTGCCGTCGCGGTCGCGGCTGGCAATAACCGAGGTTTCACGGTCGAAAGGTACAAAGGCTTCGGCGATGAGTTCGCGATTGCCGATGGAGTTCCAGGCCGGTGCTGCATCGTCGGGTGTGCGCAGTACGAATTGACCCTTGCCGTCGTAACCTTCGGTCGTGGTTTTCATGACGATCGGCAGGCCGAGTTCTTGTACTGCGGTATGCACGTCTTCGAGTGAATTCACGGCACGGAAGTCTGCAGTGGCGATGCCCGCGTTACGCAGTGCATTCTTTTCCAGCAGACGGTTCTGAAAGGTTTTCAGGGCATTCAGGCCGGGGTAGAGCTTGTCGGCGTGTGGCTCAAGTAAGGTCACGATATGCGCCGGGATGTTCTCGGTTTCGTACGAGAGAATGTCGACCGAGGCAATAAACTCTGCCAGTGCGTCGTCGCTGTGAGCGCGCAGGTCGTACAGTGAAACTTCAATATCCGTAAGATCGGAGATGCTGGCTTCACACATCTGGCCAAGCTGGCCGTTACCTAAAATACCTACTTTCATCGGGATGTCCGTGCTGCGGTTATTCAATAATTCGTGGATCTGGCTGTGACAATACGGTGTTTTTCTGAGTTTCGCGGAACCCGTCAACACGCTTCATCAGCTCAGCGTCTGAGGTGGCCAGAATCTGTGCGGCCAGCAGGCCTGCGTTTTTCGCGCCTGCGTCTCCGATGGCCAGTGTACCAACGGCGACGCCGCCTGGCATCTGGGCGATGGAGAGCAGTGAGTCAATGCCGTTCAGTGCGCGCGATTTAACCGGTACACCCAGTACAGGCAATGAGGTCTGCGATGCGGCCATACCCGGCAGGTGTGCTGCGCCGCCTGCGCCCGCAATGATGACCTTGAGGCCACGCTCGTGTGCGGTTTTTGCGTAGTCAAACAGCAGGTCGGGAGTACGGTGCGCCGAGACGACTTTGACTTCGTAGTCTACGCCCAGCAGGTCCAGCATATCAGCTGCGTGCTTCATGGTGGGCCAGTCACTCTTGGAGCCCATGATAATTCCGACAGGTACTGTCATGTCTTGTGTCCTCATGTTTGCGGCGTCACTTCGCGCAAGCGTGCAAAGAAAGCGGCGAATTCTATCACAAGGGGGCGGGGATGGGGGAAAGGTTCAGGCGCTAATAAGGGGATGCCAGTGCAGAATGACTGCACTGGCAATGACGATAATCGTCAGGTGATCAGAGGCTGAGTTCACCTTCGTCGATTTTCGCTTCGGTATCGCTGGTGAGTTCTTTGTACTCGCCGTCTTTGCCGACGATGACATAGATTGGCTCATCATCCACTTTGTCGAGGTGGTAGGCTTCTTTCTTCAGTTCAACCTTGCGGTATTTGAAGGTGCCCGTCACTTCCTGCTGTTCGCGAACGCGGATGAATACCGGGATCATATACGCTGGCATTTTGTCGCGTACGTGTGCCGACAGCTCAGACCAGTCGAATTCTTCCAATGGTACCGATGGCGTAATGGTTGCCATGCCTGCGCGGCCGTCGGTGTGTGGAATCTGAACACCATAGACCACTGCGTGTTCTACGCTGGCGAGTTCCATCAAGATGGACTCAACCTCTGTGGTGGCGACGTTTTCGCCTTTCCAGCGGAAGGTATCCCCCAGGCGGTCAGCGAAGGAGACGTGTTTGTAACCCTGGTTGTTGACCAGATCACCGGTGTTGAACCAGCAGTCGTCTTTCTTGAAGACGTTACGCAGCAGTTTGCTGTTGGTCGCGTCTTCGTCGGTGTAGCCCTCAAACGGCTGCTTATCGTTTACCTCGGTGATCAGCAGACCGCTGTCTCCGGGTTGCACGGGAATCATAAAGCCTTTGTCGTCACGCAGCGGCGCGTCTTCTTCGATATCGTACTTCACGATGTTGTACGAAAGAGGGCAGAAGCCTGCCGTTTTATCGAGGTTAAAGGCGTTGGTGAATACCAGATTGCACTCGGATGCGCCGTAGAATTCATTGATGTGATCAATGTTGAAACGGTTCTTAAACTGCATCCAGATGTCCGGGCGCAGGCCGTTACCGACACAGACACGGATCTTGTGCTGGCTGTCTGAGTCTTTTTCTGGCGCATTCAGCAGGTAGCGGCACAGCTCGCCGATGTAGCAGAAGCCCGTCGCGTTGTGGTGACGGATGTCGTCCCAGAAGCGTGACACGGAGAACTTACGTGCAATCGCCATGCATGCGCCTGAGCCCAGTACTGCGGCCATGGATACGGTCAGTGCGTTGTTGTGATACAGCGGCAAAGACACATACAGGATGTCTTTGCTGCTCATGTTCATGGAAGCCAGACCCATGCCTGCAAGAGATTTGAACCAGCGGTAGTGGCTCATGACCGAGGCTTTTGGCAGCCCTGTGGTGCCAGATGTGAAAATGTAATAGCACGGCTGGTGCATTTTCACTTTCTTGGTGGAATCCGGGTTTTTATCCGACTGGCCTTCGATGGCGGTCAGGATATTGGTGTAATGCTCCGGGCAGGCAGTTTCGCCGGTGTCGCGTAAATAGTGAAGAGACTTCAGAGACGCTTCGTCGAGGTCGCCTTCGACCGTGTTGACGTTCTCCAGCATCTCTTCGCCCACGATGATCATTTTCGGTTTGACCAGTGTCAGGCTATGAAGCAGGACTTCACCGCGCTGGCTGGTGTTGATCATGGAGGCAATGGCACCGAGTTTGACGATGGCCAGTACGGAAATCAGAGTCTCAGGACGGTTCTCAAGAACGACCGCAACGACATCACCGCTGCCTATGCCCTGAGAAGTCAGGTAGTGCGCAATCTGGTTTGCCTTGCGGTTCACCTGATCGTAGGTGTAGGTCACATCTTCGTAGCGGATAGCGATGTGCTCAGGGCGCTGGCGTGCGTGTTTCTCCAGCAGAAGTCCGATTGATTTCTCTTTCTCAGGTTTGCTGGTTGCCAGTTCGTACACACCTTTCAGTTTGATCGGAATGCTTGTGGCCTGGCTTGCCAATTGTGTCAGAATATTCGGCAGTGAAACCAGTTTTTCGTTGTATTGAGTCATACGGGTAAGAGTCTCGCTCGAAAGTCCGGAGTGCGACGTTACCGGAAAATTATCGTTATTAATACAGCAACGGGGCGCCAGGCCCCGTGCTTAGTTTGTCGTACAGATTACTTCAGTTCGGCGGATGACTTGCCGAGCAGTCGACGAGCAACAATCAGCTGCTGGATCTGCTGTGTGCCTTCGAAGATATCAAGAATCTTCGAGTCACGTGACCACTTCTCAAGCAGTTCGTCTTCGCCGTAACCCAGCATGCCAAGCATCTCGACACAGCCTAGGGTAATTTCATTAGCAGTGCGGCCCGCCTTAGCTTTCGACATGGATGCTTCTTTAGAGTTAGGCATGCCGTTATCGGCCATCCATGCAGCTTTGAGTGTCAGCAGACGTGCTGCTTCCCATTCTGCCTCATAGCGATACAACTTGGCTTCCAGCTGTGAAGCCAGTTTGTACGGCGTACGGTAATCGGTTTTTACTTTGAGCTGCTTCAGCAGTTCGCGGGTACGGTCGATAGACGCCTTAGCCACACCAATCGCCATGGCAGCCACGACCGGGCGGGTGTTATCAAAGGTCTGCATGACACCGGCAAAACCTTTCTCGACGTTCACCTCTGGGTCGCCCAGCAGGTTGCTCGCTGGAATACGGCAGTCGGTAAAGGTAATGGCTGCGGTATCAGACGCTTTGATACCCAGTTTCTTTTCAAGACGGACAACGTCCATACCTGGCGTGCCTTTCTCGACGATGAACGACTTGATAGCCGCACGACCAAGAGAGCGGTCAACGCTTGCCCAGACCACAACGCAGTCAGCACGTTCGCCTGAGGTAACGTAGATTTTTTCACCGTTGATGATGTACTCGTCGCCATCACGAATCGCCGTGGTACGAACAGCTGCCGAGTCAGAACCAAAGCCTGGCTCGGTAATCGCCATGGCTGCCCACTTGCCACCGAAACGAGCAAACTGCTCGTCATCAGCCACCGCTGCAATCGCAGCGTTACCCAGGCCCTGACGTGGCAGGGTCAGCGACAGGCCAACATCGCCCCAGCACAGCTCAGCAAGAGACAGTACCGTCGACATGTTAGTGCCGTTCTGGATGCCTTCTTTCTTCGGACCGTTGTCCTGCTTCAGTTTGCCAGCACCGGCGCCTTCGCCTGTCGTGCCGTCGTTCATGCCGTCCATGATGGAGGCCAGCATGTCAAGTTCGATTGGGTAAGCGTGCTCAGAACGGTCGTATTTACGGGATACCGGACGGAAAACACTTGCCGCTACCTGGTGTGCCTGGTTAACAAGGGCACGGAATTTTTTCGGATTCTCTAAATTAATCATCTGTGCTTCTCCTTACAGGTGCATGCCGCCGTTGATGCAGGCCAGAACCCGCAGATCACGATACCAGCGCTCGGCTGGGTGTTCTTTGGTGAAACCATGGCCACCCAGCAGCTGAACTGCGTTGGTGCCGATTTCCATGGCTTTTTCAGAACACAGGATGTGTGCAAGGTAGGCTTCGCGGTGGAATGGCTTGCCAGCTTCAGCAAGCGCCGCTGCGCGCCAGACCATGAGGCGCATAGATTCAAGTTCGATACCGATATTCGCAACCATAAAGGCAACGGCCTGACGGTGAGAAATCGGTTCGCCGAAGGCTTCACGCTCGTTAACGTAAGGAATCAGGTAATCAAGCGCTGCCTGACAGGCACCAATGGCCAACGCACACCAGTGCAGTTGGCCGAGGTCCATAAAGGCTTCAAAATTAAAGCTGTCGTCGCCAAGCAGGGCATCCGGGCCAAGCAGTACTTTATCGAGTGTCAGTGTGCCAGTCGCGGTGGCACGCAGGCCCATGGCCGGAGCGGCTTGCCATTGAACACCCGGCGCATCTCCCGGAACAATGAACAGGCGATTGCGACGCTTGTAGCGTGCAGCCACCAGGTACAGAGAGGCTTCGCCACCAAACGGCACCAGGCTTTTAACTCCTGAGATTTTAAAGCCAGATTTAGTTTTCTTGGCTTTTGCAGACAGTTTTGCCGGATCAAACAGAGGTGCAGGTTCCTGTACCGCAATCGCGGCTTTGACAGGCGTCTCTGCCAGGTAGTCAGGCAGATACTTTTCTTTTTGCTTCTGGTTGCCCCATTTAACGATAGCGTTTGCCACAGCAACAGGGGCCAGTGTTGCGTAGGCCAGCGAGAAGTCGCCCCAGGCGAGTTCTTCAGCAATGATAGCGTTGGTGGTCGGGCTGTAGCTCTGAGCCGCGCCGCCCATGCTTTCAGGTACCGAGAAGTAGTTCAGACCGAGGTCCATGATGTCCTGGAGATAGGTCTCTGGCAGTTTCATGTCTTCGTTGGCGTCGTGTGCCAGACCGCGGACAACTTCTTCGGCGTATGAACGCACGGTGTCTTTGATCATCTGCTGTTCTTCTGACAAAGTCAGGTCAAACAGGCCAGCCGTGCTCGGCTCTGGCAGCATTTTAGGATCTTCGGATTTCTTGGCCTTCTTTTTAGCCATCATCTGACCGATAACTTCGAAGCCCTTCTTGGTACCTGCGTAGGCCAGCTTTTCCGCTGGGCGACGCAGTTTGTACTTTCTGGCGAACTCACTGCCAGAGAAACGAACGGCAAGGCCTAGGCCCATGCCCTGTATATCTTTTGCCATTTTCTATACCTCTTGATGACTCGTCTGAGGACACACGACAGAGTGAATGTATTCTGTGTCAGCCATTCTCACATCTTTATGACAGTGGCTGCATTGGCAGCCCTGACCGGACATAGCGGGCCGGAATGCCAAAACACAGGACACGTTTGGGAGTTACGCGGGCACAAGGTATCATGACCGCAACAAATATCTGCTGAGGATCGACATGCTTACATTGCTTTCACCCGCCAAGACTCTCGATTTCGAGACACCGCCGGTTACGGATCAGCACAGTCTGCCAGATTATCTGGATGATTCGGCTGAGCTGATTGATGTATTGCGTAAGTATTCCCCAGACGAAATCGGCGCTTTAATGAAGCTGAGCCCTAAATTGTCTGAGCTGAATGTACAGCGTTACAGTGACTGGAAGATTCCATTCCCGGAAGGGGAATCCAAAGCCGCCGTGCTCGCGTTTAAAGGGGACGTATATACTGGTCTCGACGCTGACAACATGAGCAAGGCTGATCTCGATTATGCGCAGGGGCACCTTCGTATTCTTTCGGGCTTATACGGTTTGCTGCGCCCGCTTGATCTGATTCTGCCGTACCGTCTTGAGATGGGGACCAAACTCGGCAATGATCGGGGCAAGGATCTTTATGCCTTCTGGGGCGATAAAATCACCGACGCTCTGAATGAACTCACGGAGCAACCGGGTATCAATACCATCGTGAACCTGGCGTCGAACGAGTACTTTAAGTCGGTTAAGCCGAAGGCGTTGAAAGCGGAGCTGATTACCCCCGTCTTTCGTGATGAGAAAAACGGTAAGTATAAAATTATCAGCTTTTATGCGAAAAAGGCGCGCGGCCTTATGGCGGCGTATCAGATTACTCAGCGTATTGAGAATGCTGAAGATCTGAAAAAATTTGATGTGGCGGGGTATCGTTTTTCTGAAGAAGAATCGACCGCCACTGAGTGGGTATTTAAACGTGCAGAGAAGGATGTACCGAATGCGTAAGAGCGTTCTGACTTTGCTGGCCAGCACTGCGCTGGCCACCGGCCTGACGGGGTGTGTTCTGGCTCCTCAGACGATTGAACTGAGCGAAAGCTACGAGATTGAGCAGCCCGCTGCCTCGGTATCCCGTGGTGCTTTAATCCGTGTGGTCGATAATCGCGAAGAAATCAGCTCCGATGAGCGCCAGTCGTTGGGGAGCCGTGGTGGTCGTCTCGCGGAAAATTCTCCTTTGTATGTTCAGGATGAATTGTCGGCGGTACTGACACGTCGCCTGCAGGACAGTATGACCCAGCTCGGGTTTGGTGGCGAGAGCCCGCTTGATCCGGTGAAGTTGGAGTTGGCGGTGAATCGTTTCCGTTATAGCTGCAATGAGGGTTTTCTGGTGACGGCGTGCAGCGTCAGCATTCGATTCAACATGATGGTTATTGATGGCGGCACGACCTTTACTAAGCCGTATGGTCTGAGTGAGTCCCGCCGTGTTGCTGCGGCACCGGTGAAGGAGTACAACGAAAAATGGGTGAATGATGTACTCGACCGTTTGTGGGAATACATCTTCAGCGATCCTGAGTTACGTGAGTACCTGGGCGTCTGACCCTCGATCGAATCAGGTATTCAGACAATAAAAAAGCCCGCAGATGCGGGCTTTTTTATGAGCGCTGCGTCGCGCTAGCGAAGCGTTTAGCTCAATGCTTTGCTCAGGCGGGCAACGGCATCACGCAGAGTATTCATGCTGGTCGCGAACGACAGACGCATATAACCCGGTGTACCGAAGGCTGAGCCAGGAACCAGAGCAACGCCTGCATCACTGAGAAGCTTCTCTGCAAATTCAACGTCGTCAGTAATGCCCAATTTTTCCATGGCGCCTTTCACGCAAGGATAAGCATAGAAAGCACCATCGCCTGGGATACAGGTGATGCCCGGAATACCATTCAGTGCATCAACGATGTAGTCGTGACGCTCTTTAAATGCGGTAACCATCGGAGTCACGCAATCACGGCCGCCACGCAGTGCTGCTTCAGCAGCCACCTGAGAGATAGACGCAGGGTTAGAGGTGCTTTGTGACTGAATCTTTTTCATTGCGCCGATCAGCTTAGCAGGGCCAGCGGCGTAACCAATACGCCAGCCAGTCATGCTGTAAGCTTTGGATACACCGTTGAGAACGATCGTGCGCTCGTACAGGTCAGGGTTAGCAGTCACGATGTTTTCAAAACCGAAATCTGCCCACCAGATGTATTCGTACATGTCGTCAGTGGCGATCAGTACGTCTGGGTACTTACGCAGTACGTCACCCAGAGCAATGAATTCATCTTTCGTGTACGCCACACCAGAAGGGTTCGATGGGCTGTTCAGAACCACCAGACGGGTTTTGTCTGTGATGGCTGCATCGAGCTGCTCTGGCGTAATTTTGAAGCGGGTAGACTCATCGGTTTCGATGATGACTGGCTCGCCTTCTGCAATTTTTACCATGTCTGGGTAAGATACCCAGTAGGGCGCCGGAATCACGACTTCGTCACCTGGGTTGATCAGAGCAAGCGCCATATTGAAGAAGCTTTGCTTGCCACCACAGGAAACCAGAATCTGATTGGCTTCGTAGTTAAGGCCATTGTCTGCTTTCAGCTTGTCGATAATGGCTGATTTGAGACCGGGGGTACCATCAACGGCAGTGTACTTGGTGAAGCCCTTATCAATAGCTTCTGCAGCCGCTGCTTTGATGTGGTCCGGAGTATCAAAATCCGGTTCGCCAGCACCGAGCCCGATAATGTCTTTGCCTTCCGCTCGTAACTCGGCTGCGCGGTTGGTTACCGCCAGGGTCGGGGATGGCTTGATCAGTTGAACGCGATCAGACAATTTAAGATCCAATGTACTTTCCTCTAGCACGGCCACAATGTGTGCCTAAAAATAGTGGGCCTCAAAATAGACCCTAAAACAACGTATAATCTTACTGGATTTAGACGTTAACTGGAATCCTCATGAGTAAGCCATTCGAGCTGTCATCCAAATATTCGCCCGCAGGCGACCAGCCAAAAGCTATTGATGGCCTGATAAAAGGCGTCGATGCCGGCCTGCTCAAACAAACTTTGCTGGGTGTAACGGGCTCCGGTAAGACCTATACCATGGCCAACGTGATTGCCCGGTGTGGGCGCCCGGCCATCATAATGGCCCACAATAAAACATTGGCAGCGCAGTTGTACGGGGAATTCAAAGAGTTCTTCCCGAATAACTCCGTTGAATACTTCGTGTCGTACTACGACTACTACCAGCCAGAAGCGTATGTTCCGTCGTCAGATACTTTCATTGATAAAGACGCCTCGGTGAACGAGCACATTGAGCAGATGCGTTTGTCTGCGACTAAGGCGCTGATGGAGCGTCGCGACGCCATTATCGTCTGCACCGTGTCGGCTATTTATGGCCTCGGTGACCCTGACTCTTACCTTAAGATGATGTTGCACCTTGTGCGCGGTGATCAGGTCAATCAACGTGACATTCTGCGCAGACTGGCCGAGCTTCAGTACACCCGCAATGATGCAGACTTCCATCGTGGTACTTATCGCGTGCGCGGTGAGGTGATCGATATCTTCCCGGCGGAGAGCGATGATGAAGCCATCCGTGTGGAGTTATTTGATGATGAGGTCGAGCAGTTAAGCACGTTCGATCCGCTCACTGGTCAGATCTATAGCCGTCTGGCGCGTGTCACTGTGTACCCGAAAACCCACTACGTGACGCCACGAGAGAAAATTCTGGATGCCATTGAAGGCATCAAAGAAGAGCTGAAAGAGCGCCTTGAATACTACCGCAAAGAGAACCTTCTGGTAGAAGCTCAGCGATTGGAGCAACGCACCAAGTACGATCTTGAGATGATGCAGGAGCTGGGCTACTGCTCGGGCATTGAGAACTACTCTCGCTATCTGTCAGGGCGTGCGGCCGGTGATGCGCCGCCGACCTTGTTTGATTACATTCCTAACGATGCACTTGTGTTTGTTGATGAGTCGCATGTGACTATTCCGCAGATTGGCGGCATGTATCGTGGTGACCGATCCCGTAAAGAGACGCTGGTTCAGTTTGGTTTCCGTTTGCCGTCGGCGCTGGATAACCGGCCTATGCGTTTCGAAGAATGGGAGTCAATTGTACCCCAGTGCATTTTCGTTTCTGCGACGCCAGGGCCTTACGAGAAAGATCATCAGGACAATGTGGTCGAGCAGGTAGTTCGCCCGACTGGCCTGGTGGACCCTGAAATTGAAATTCGCCCGGCTACCGGTCAGGTCGATGATTCTCTGCATGAAATTCACCAGCGGGTAGAGAAGGGTGAGCGTGTCCTGATTACGGTTCTGACGAAGCGTATGGCAGAAGATCTGACTGACTTCCTGCACGAACAACAAGTTCGGGTGCGCTACCTGCACAGTGACATCGATACTGTGGAACGGGTCGAGATTATCCGTGATCTGCGTTTGGGCGAATTCGATGTGCTGGTGGGTATCAACCTGCTGCGGGAAGGTCTCGATATTCCTGAAGTATCTCTGGTCGCGATTTTTGATGCGGATAAAGAAGGTTTTTTGCGTTCTGAACGTTCGCTGATTCAGACCATTGGTCGGGCGGCGCGTAACCTGAATGGTAAAGCGATTCTTTATGCCGATCGTGTGACAGATTCTATGCAGCGCGCAATGGACGAAACCGACCGCCGTCGTGAGAAGCAGTTGGCCTTCAATGAAGAGCACGGCATTACACCGAAAGGCGTTATGAAGTCGGTTGAAGATATTCTGGAGGCAGCGCCGCCCCCGGGTAAAAAAGGCAAACAGCGCGGACGTGCTCGTCAGCAAGTGGCAGAGAAGGAAGCAGGTTACTCAGCAGACGACTGGCAGCATCTGAATGCCGCAGAACTGGGTAAACGGATATCCAAAATTGAAGATGACATGTTTAAAGCTGCGAAGGACCTGAACTTTGAAGAGGCGGCTAAGCTGCGTGACCTGCTGCACTCAATGAAAGAAAAAATGATCCAGAACAGCTGATTGTCAGAAGGCCTCGCTGATAAAAGAAATAGCCCTCTGTCTATACAGAGGGCTTTTTTTAGCAGTGTTCTGCACTATCAAGCCGTTACGATACCCGTGAAAATAACGAACAGAGCAACGATACCTGTGTCCCAGACTAAGGTACGGACGACAGGGATACCTGCGGCATAGATGACTGGATAAAGAATACGCGCACCGGCAAAGACGATAGAACCCCAGACGGTAAGGCCATTAGAGACTTCTGTTTGCGCAGCGACCAGCACCAGAGCGACAAAGATGAAACCTGTTTCAATATTGTTGCTGACAATCCGTTTAAAGCGTTGTGCCAGTGGGCTTTCTTCTGCGGGTGCTTCATCACGATTGCTCATAAAGTACGATATCCCATACGCTTTCATCGCAATAGTGGCCTGAACTAACAGAACTATCAGGCAGGTCATTGCAAACGTCAGCAGTGACATCATTTCGGTCGTCATTCGGGTTTCTCCTGTAGAAAAATAATCTAACTTCCATAAAACTAGGTCGCTGTCCTCAGAACGAGGGACCGAACGAGGTGACAGTCAGGCCATAGGTCTATATAAGAGGCGGCTGGACTCAAAAAGGATTCACCAGCGAGAAAAAATATTTCACTGAAAGGGATAAGGAGTTGATTCGGTGACGATTAAGGAAATTCAGGAAGCAATGATCGTACGTGCTCAGGCGGGTGACAGTGAGGCCTTATCTGAGCTGCTGCAGGCGGTTCGTCCGAATGTTCATAACTATGCAATGAAGCACTGTATAATCAACGACGTCGATGATGCCGTTCAGGAAGTTCTCATCACAGTATCCCGGCGTTTAGAGAGTTTGAAAATTGTAGCAGCCTTATCTTCATGGTTGTTTACGACAACCCGTCGTGAATGCCGACGCTTAGGGCGTGTTGCGTTTGATTTCGACCCGCATGGCGATGGCTCCGCCCTCGAGTGGCTCAACGCAACACCGGAGCAGGATCAACTGATTGATCTGACGCGTGCGATCCACGACTTACCTGATCTTTATCGTGAAGTGCTACTGATGAAAGATTACGAGCAACTGACCAATCGTGAAATTGCCGATAAAACCGGGGAATCGGTTGCGGCGGTTAAGAGTCGTTTGCACCGCGCGCGCGCCATGGTCAGAGATCAGTTATTGCAGGAACCCTCCAATCTGAGCAGTGAGGCCTATCAGTAATACCGGCCCATAAAAAAGCCCGCATTGCGGGCTTTTCGGTTTTAACCGAGGTCAGAATCAGGCTTCGGCCATTGGTTTTACAACAAAGAGCAGGTCTCCCTGGTTCACTTGCTGACCGTCCGTGTTCATAACACGAGTCACCTTAAACTTCTGCTTAGCCGGGTAGAGCTGGCTACCTGCGCGGTTAAACTGTTTAAGGCTAAGCGGTGTGAACATTTTCATGGCTTCCATCAGGCACAGAGTCTGAGATACATCGATGACGTCGCCTTCTTTAACAAAGGCAGGCTCACTTGGTGACGACGAGCCGTAGAAGATACTGGTCGATGGTGACAGTACTTTCAGTTCGTCTGAGCCTTCAATTTTGAGCTGAGAAGCATCAACCGCATCGGCACTCATGTCTGCTGCGTCTTCGATGTCTTTAATCAGAGCATCAAGATCAATACGATCCAGGAATTTCGGCAGGTAGGTTGTATCGTAAACGCCATCTACAAACACGTTGTCGTCCAGTACGCGCTTAAGTAGCGGAATGTTGGTACATACGCCGGTGATTTTTATTTCATCCAGGTATTTACGCAGTTTTGCGATGGTGTCGTTACGATCTTCACCGTAACAAATGATCTGAGCGACCATGCTGTCATAGAAAGGGGATACCTGCTTGCCTGCAGCAGCCATCGAAATAAGTTCGATGTGATCGTACTTCGGCAATACGCACTCACGGATCGTTCCTGGTGTTGGAACAAATTCAACGTTGTCGCCTTTGAATACGGCTTTTTCAGCGTTAACACGTACTTCAATGGCGTAACCTTTGTGATCTGGTTTCAGATCGGCAATGTCACCACCTTCGGCAATGCGGAACTGAGTCGAGACGATATCGATACCAGAAACCAGTTCAGTAACGGGGTGCTCTACCTGAAGACGGGTATTCATCTCCATAAAGTAGATCGCCATGTTGTCGAGGTCGAAAATAAACTCAACGGTACCAGCACCGACATAGTCGACAGCGTCTGCCAGTTTTTCGGCGTAATCGTAGGCGCCTTGCTCTAGCTCTCGCGGCAGCATGGTAGAGCCAGATTCTTCGAAAATCTTCTGGTTATTACGCTGCACCGAGCAGTCACGCAGGCCCAGGATTTTGGTGTTGCCCCGAGAGTCACGCAGAACCTGAACCTCAATGTGGCGCAGAGACGTCACGTATTTTTCGAGGTAAACATCACCGTTACCAAACGCGGCTTTCGCTTCCGTGGAAATCTGGTGGAACAGGGCGTGAATGCGATCTGCCGATTCAACCACCTGAATACCTTTACCGCCCCCACCGTGCACGGCTTTAAGCAGAACAGGGTATCCGATTTCGTCGGCTACGCTTGCGGCATTGGCGGAGCTGGTCAGGATGCCGTGGGAACCGGGTACAACTGGCACGTTAACGCGCATCGCGGTGTTAATAGCGTTTGATTTGTTCCCCATGGTTTCCATTGAGGAGACCGGCGGGCCAACAAAATTAATGTCGTGGTTGCCACAGAGCGCAGCGAACTGGCTGCTTTCTGACAGGAAGCCAATCCCGGGGTGCAGTGCATCAACACCTTCGTGATGCGCAATGCGCAAAACAGACTTGGCGTTGAGATAACTTTCATCCGGTGTGTTACCACCAATACAGACAACGCGATCCTGTGGCCCCAGCATATCGACAGGCACAGATTCCATGTCCGGGTCAGACTGGATCAGTACAACTTTAATGTCGTTTTCCTGTGCTTTGCGGATCAGCTTAACAGCGGTACAGCCTCGTGCGTGAACCATGACCTTGTCGATCTTGCCGTACTTTTTCTGGCTGACTTCGTCTTCGGCGGTCAGTGGTGCCATGCGTGCGGCAGAGACATAACCTTCAAGGACACGTTCGAGTACGTCGTTAACGCTGTAGCGCGCCACCGGCATATCCGGGTCAATCTCGCGCAGGCGTTCATCGAGGTCGTCAAAGAATGGGTTCGATACCAGGCCATCCATGGAGTCTGAAGAAACCGATAAATAGTTCGACAGAGTGCAGGTGCTTGGCAGATAGCTAGGCACAACGATCTGCCCGGCGAACGGCATATTCGTACCTGAGAAATAATAGGTTTGCGCCAGCGGGTGGGTAACAAAACTTGCCTGAGCACCACCAGTACAGTCGCCAAAACCAAAGACCACGAGAGGCAGGTCATTGTCGCGAACAAAGCGGGTAATACGGTCGTTAACAACAGCCATTGAGAAGAGCGCCGCGGCACCTTCTTTGGTTTGCATGCCGCCGGAGGATACGAAGCAAACGACAGGCAATTGCTGACGTGCACACTCGACCATCAACTTACAGAATTTCTCGGCACTGGCCATATCAAAAGCGCCAGCCTGGAAATCCAGATTTGATACCAGCGCACCAACGCGTTGTGTCTTGCCACCGATATTAATATCCGCGAGGCCTGTGATAACACCACATGGCTGAATACTATTTTTCAGTGCTTTTTCGATAGAAGAACGGAAACCCGGAAAGGCCACTGGGTCTGCCGACATCAGGTTGGCATTGATCTCTTCGAAGTTATCAAAGAAACGCTCAATAATGGCCTTTGGTGAAGTGCGCTTCTGGCGTTTGGTGTCGTCGAGTACGTCCTGAATCAGCAGGTCGTGATAGGCCATGGTCAGACGGTTCCAGAAATCTTTACGACGACCGATGCTGACTGGGTTGATGCGCCCGTTATAGCTCTTTCCTGATTGCTCTGCGTTGTAGTACTCAGGCAGAAGCTTCTCGAAAATAAACGTAATCACTACGAAGAGGGTTTCGGACAAGCGTGGGAAGGCGAGCTTTTTCCACTCTTCGACAGACTTCAGGAATTCACCGCTCTGCGAACTCTTGATGAAATAGCTGAGCCAGTAATTGAAGGATTCGAGCTCTTTCATGGTGTAGCTTTCGCCTTTGGTCGCTTCCGACAGAGACTTATCCAACAGTGCTTTCACAGAATCGCGGGAAAGCGCACGGTTGTTGTTCGCTTCTTTCGCGACACTGACCAGGTTATGGATAAAGTTGTCGTAGAGGCTGCCAAACACCAGCATGTTCTGACAAACGTGACGGAATTCTTCGCGCAGTTCATCATGCAGAATGGCATCCAGAATCGTGATGTCTGGGTTAGCCGGGTTCTGAATATTTTCCTGACGGAACTGAATATAAGGCGCCAGCGCTTCTTCAATAATTCTGCGGTTGGCTTCAGTCGCTTGTGTTTCTTCGTTGTTGCACAGAGCTTCTGAACGTGTCGAGAGCTTGAGTTCGGCACGGATACTTTCTGGCAGTAGTTCGTCTGACAGAATGGTATTCAGCGCGGTCGCCAGAGACTGACGCAGTGTCCCTTTGCCTTTTTCAGCGTTGCGTTCGGAGGTCAGCTCCTGACGGGTTTCGTGTGGTAACTGCTCACGAATATAAGCCGCCAGTGGGTGCGGATTGTCTTCAATAAAATCGGCAACGGCGCTGGCATCGAGAATATCGGATGAGCGCAGCAAAAAGCGGCTCTGGCGATAATCTTCAAGGTAATTAAGCAGGCCCTGGAAATTAACCGCGGCATCAGATTTCCAGCGATTAAACAGGTACAGACCAAAATTAAAGCAGAGGTCCTGCTTTGCTTTCAGGTAGTTATTCTTTGGCTCACCCAGAAAGAGACGGACGATGGTATTACGGCTTTCGTCACGTTCTTCGTATTTCGCCCAGAAGTTTTTCCAGCTTTTCTGCAGGCCATCGTCGTAAACGATTTTCTCAGGCGCCTGTAGCCATTTCTGGAATTTACGGTTCTGCTCATTCTGGATGCGTTGCTCCAGCTGACCCGCTGGGATTTCTTTATCCGCAAGACGGCCGTAATTCTCAACCGTGGTCGAGTGAATACGACGACGCAGTGTCAGGTAGCGAGTATAGCGATAGCACAGGCCGAAAATATTGATATGTTCTGTCGGGCTCTGAGCAAGGAAGAAATTTGCGTTATTCTCAAGCGTTGAAAGTTTTTCTGATGGGTTCAGGAAACGATCAATACTGCGCTTGTAGTGATCCATCAGGTAAGGGTTGTTGCGCGTAAATTCCTTCGCACCTTCTTCGATGGATTGAATACCACTGGTAATTGCACGCAGCAGATTTGCACGCTTTTCATCGGCATCGGTCGGTGCGTAATCGATGATGCCATCAATCACGCCGGATTCACGCAACTGGTAGCCTGATACTCCAACGTATTTTGCACATTCCTGCCATGACAGGTTGTACTTACGTGCGATGCTGGCAAGACCCTGCGGCTGAATCGTATTAAAAATACCATCGCGTACTGACAGCAGAATATTGGTTGCGGCCAGAGGAATAGCACCGCCTGAGTAACCCGCGCCCCAGATAATACCGATGGTCGGTACATCGTTGTTCACCATTTCGGTGATCAGGTGGCTGATTGAGTGCGCCTGGTTATTGGCATTGGCCAGCTCACCAGCGTCGGCCCCTGGGGTATCGATAAAGGTGATGATCGGCATCGCACGACTGGCGTAATTCTTTGCCTGTTGTGCCGCACGGTTGTGATGAATCGGCCCCCATGCGCCATTGGAGTGGGAGCGGTTCTGGCAGATAAAGCCAACACGGCGAATCTGACCACCGAAATCGAGATCAGCTTCAGCGCAGTAAAGCGGGCCGTCTTCGACTTCTGAGACTAAACGTACAACAAGGTGTCGGACGATGCTCTTCGCATCAGTGCGCTGAGGATTCTCGCTGGGTGCAACGACGCTCTGAATGTAGTCGTCGATGTTGAGCTTTCTCAGTCGATCCAGCTCAATGGCGCATTGCTGTGGTGCAATCAGGCCTTTGACTTTGTGATCAACCGCGTTGTCCTCATACTCGGGAAAGAGCGAGAAGTCCGCCGATAATTTTTCGGCGATCTGAAATAACGGGTCCGTATGATTCGGTAATTCTTGTTGTGTCATGCGTTGTATTCCGTTGGTCATTTTCAGGCGTTTCACTGAACCCGGTGTCACTGGGTTACATGCCTGACTTTTTTAGTTTTTATGCCCCATACAGTAATTTCCGGTATCCCGGAGAGAGGTATGCCACGGTTATCCGCTTGTTAAACCTTCTTAAACACCAGAGTGGCATTCGTGCCACCAAAGCCAAAGCTGTTTGACATGATCGTCGTCAAACTGGCATCACGGTTTTCGGTCACAAGCGGCACGTCCGCCGCGCCCGGATCGCGTTCAGTAACGTTCGCGCTTCCGGTGATAAAGCCGTCTTTCTGCATTAACAGGCAGTAGATAGCTTCCTGAACACCTGCCGCTCCAAGAGAGTGGCCAGTCAATGATTTGGTTGAGCTGAAAGGGGGCACGTTACCACTGAAGGCACGCTTTACAGCGTCAAGCTCGCAAATATCACCCGCTGGCGTACTGGTGCCGTGGGTGTTCAGATAATCTATGTTCGGGTTGCCGGCCATTTCCAGGGCGTCGCGCATACAGCGTTCGGCACCTTCGCCAGAAGGGGCAACCATGTCTGCGCCATCAGAGGTGGCGCCATAGCCGATAATTTCGGCATAAATAGTGGCACCGCGTTTAACAGCGTGTTCGTATTCTTCGAGTACGACCATTCCCGCTCCACCGGCAATAACAAAACCATCGCGGGTTGCGTCATAAGGGCGTGAGGCCTTATCCGGAGTGTCGTTATACTTTGTTGAAAGAGCACCCATGGCATCAAACTGCATGGTGAGTGTCCAGTGCTCTTCCTCACCGCCGCCAGCAAACATAATGTCCTGCTTACCCCATTGAATAAGCTCCATGGCATTACCGATGCAGTGAGCGCTGGTCGCACAGGCCGAGGTAATGGAGTAGTTCACTCCACGGATAGAAAATGGCGTGGCGAGGTTCGCTGATACGGTGCTGCCCATGGAGCGGGTTACGCGGTATGGGCCTACCCGGCGGATGCCTTTCTCGCGCAAGGTGTCGACAGCTTCGACGATATCGCTTGAGGATGCACCACCAGAGCCTGCAATGAGACCGGTACGTGGGCTGCTGACCATATCGACGCTGAGACCAGCGTCGGCAATGGCTTCTTTCAGTGCAATGTAGGAATATGCAGCAGAATCGCCCATAAAGCGGCGTTGTTTACGATCGATATGGTCATCTGGGCTTATCTGTGGCCGACCGGCAATATGGCTTCTGAAACCGGCTTCTTCATACTCAGGGATATAACGGATACCCGATGTCTGGCCTTTCAGGGAGGTCAGTACCTCTTCCTTATTATTGCCGATGCAACTAACAATTCCTAACCCAGTGATAACGACGCGGCGCATTACGACTAAACCTTGCCTTCTGTTCTGATACCTTAGACACACGTGGGAGGCTCACGGACGCCTCCTCCCACAGAAGCCCATCACTATAAAGCACTGGGCGCCGGGAACAAATCAAAATGTTTGATTTCAGTGGATAGGGGCCGGATTTGGCTCACTTACGCAAAGCAGCGACCGTCTGGCGCCAATATGAGGCAAGTGCCAGCAGGGCAATGACGGCAGCCGCGACAGTCAGGATGCGGGTGTCAGGGTAGCGGCTGTCGTGAAATATCATGGTAACGCAGGTGATGGTCATGAGGCCTGCTGCGAAGCGTTCAAGGCCTTTACCTTGTAGCCACCAGATCTCGTCAGTCAGCTTTTGGGCGATCAATGCGAAGATCAGACCTGCAGCAGAGCCGACGAGGATGTCGAGCGGCCAATGCGCGCCGACAGCTGCGCGACTGATCGCGGCGGTTAAGGCAATCACAAGGAGTGCAATCGTGCCACTCAAGCTACGCATGTTGAGAGCGAGTAAGCCGGCGGTCGCCAGTGCCGTGAAGGAGTGTCCGGATGGGAAGGCGTGGTTTTTTACAACTGGACCAATGACCTTGAACATGTCGGCATCCAATACGGCAGGCGGACGTGGTATCTCAAGCAGGTTCTTCAGGCCATGAACAAACAAAGCGCCGATAATCAGTAGTACAAACCCAGAGTTGAAAATATGTGGGTATCGGCTGGCAACAAGCGCAATGACGGCAACGGCAAACAAGGTGTCTGCTACGAAGGTCATGTTGGCCCAAAAGGCATCCGGCAGTACACCAGCATTGGCGTTGAACCAGAGGAAGATTTCTTGATTAGAGCCTTGCGACGTTACGCCAGCTGCTAAAACAAGCAGTATCATGGCGAGGCTGATCAGCAGGGTATCGGTCTTCATTCGGTTGCTTCGCTTGTTGGTTGTTCGCCGCTGTGGCGAATAATCATGATTGGGCCTGATTGATAGAGCACATCAAATGGGTGCTCAATCCGTTTCACTCTGTCTTCGCGGGCGAAGCCGACCTCGCCTGGTTGCAGACGGCGACGCTCTGTCCAGGTATCGAGATAAACGTTAAAGCTTGGCATGTCGATTGATTGCGTCACTACCGGTTCGCCCAGCTCTTTGGCAAACATTGCAGCTTCCCAGACCGGGCGCTGCTGGGTTTCACTGAAGGTCGGGATGAACAGGAACCAAAGCAGAACAGACTGCACGACACCCGCCAGTACAAGGCCAAACCAGGGGCTGAAGCGCTTCCAGAAAATAAACGCAAGCGCGACGAGCGTCCCCAGCCCCGCCAGAATCACGAAGTCGGTATTGAAGTACTCGGCCGCACGCTGTGCTGTGGCGATCTCAATGGGGTTGGTCAGTCGCGCCTCGACGATTGGGATCAATAATGGGAAGGCAACCATAAGGCCAAACAGAATCAGCGGAAAGACGGCGGCCAGTACCCGGCTCTGTAGCCAGTTGCGGTAACGCGCCATCAGAATAACCAGCGGTGTCACACCATAGAGGATGTAGTGCGGCAGCTTCGTGCTGGCGAGACTGAATAATACCAGGACGACCAGAAACCAGATCCACAAGAAGCGATTCAGATGGTCGCCACCGGTCAGCGTGGTTTTGATGGAAGGCAGTATGCGAATCATCAGCCCTCCAAACGGTGCGAGTATGAAAGGCAACACCATTGGGTAAAACAGCAAGCCACCATCGTGTCCTTCCATGGCGTTGTTGAAGCGATTGACGTTGTGTTTCATGAAGAAACCGTCAATGAACTCCTGACCGTGGATCTGATAGGCCGCGATGTACCAGGGAGCTGCGATCAACAGGAATATAATCCAGCCGGGGATGTAGAAGATGGCACGCAGGAATTCCTGGCGGTAACCACTGCTCAGGTAGAACAATCCTCCGGCCAAAAATGGGATGGCAACTGCCACCGGGCCTTTGGTGAGAGTGCCCAAAGCCATCAACACATAAATGCCGACCAGCAGACCTCGGGATGGCGCCTGAGAATACAGATACATGGCAAGCATCGTGGTTGCCAGTATCATGTTGAGAAGCCCGTCTGCAGTGGCAACGTGTGTGATCGCATTGATGCCAGCGGCAGTGGCAGCTATGAGTGCAGCGGCAATGGCCGTCTGTTGGTCAGTCACGCGGCGTGTGAAGGCAAATATTGCCAGCACCCAAAGAATCCCTGCCAGTGCGGATGGAAGGCGGAATACCCAGACATCGGTGCCGAATGCTGCAACCGACGCGGCCTGAAGCCAGTAGATCAGGATGGGTTTATCAAAACGTATGCGGTCGTTGAGGTAGGTGGTAATGAAATCACCACGCTCAAACATCCCCCGTGTCGCTTCGCTGAATGCGCCTTCATCGTGGTCAAACAGCAGGAAGCCGTTGAGGTTCATGGTCATCAGAACGACGACAAACCCCAACAGCCAGAGAGGCAGTGCAGTGCGGCTCATAAAGAAATCAACTGGTCGATGAGTTCGTTGTCCCGGATGCGCTGGTGTCAGGTGCCTGGGCTGACTCGCTGGCTGCGGCCCAGTCATCGTCACTTGCAGGTACTTCGTCGTCTCTGTGGTAGATAACGTACTGCTCGCGCTTCGATGATTCAAAATACGTGCGGGAGATCAGTTCTGAGAGTACACCCGTAGTCAGGAATTGGAGCGATGCAATCAGGAAGACGATCGCGATCAGGAAGAGTGGCCGGCCGCCTATGTCTTCGCCCATGGCGAATTTAACAATCGCGAGATAGACCAGCAGTAATGAGCTTACCGATCCCAGTGCCAGGCCGATCGAGCCGAAAAAGTGACCCGGGCGGGCGCGGTAACGCATGAAAAAGTAAACAGAAAGCAGGTCCAGGATCACCCGGAAAGTACGCGAAATGCCGTACTTCGATTCGCCGGCGGTGCGAGCGTTGTGGTTAACCACAATTTCGCCGATACGGCTTGGTGGTACAACAGCGGCCACCCAGGCTGGGATAAAGCGGTGCATTTCGCCGTACAGACGGACCTGCTTGATGACGGACGACTTGTAGATTTTCAGAGAACAGCCGTAGTCGTTGATGCGTACACCTGTGATTTTACCAATCAGACGGTTAGCAATACGTGATGGAATCTTACGCAGGAACAGGTCGTCCTTACGGTTTTTGCGCCAGCCGGTCAACAGGTCGAGGTCGCGTTCGATCAGGTGGTCAACCATGCGTGGTATATCGCCCGGGTCATTCTGCAGGTCACCGTCGAGCGTTGCGATCAGGTCGCCACGGGCTTCGTCGATACCCGCCTGCATCGCAGCTGTCTGACCGAAGTTTCGGCGCAGCTCAATAACACGCACATGACGACCGTACTGGTCAGCTTCGCGTTGCAGGGCCTGAGGTGTGCCGTCAGTCGAACCGTCGTCGACGACCAGTAGCTCCCACTTACCTTGGTAAGTAGACAGAGCATTGTGAACCGCTTCCACCATGGGTTTTGCATTTTCTATTTCGTTATACATAGGAATAACGATTGAGAGAGATGGCTTGGCGTTTTTTGCCTCAGTCAAGGGAGATACCACGCTTAGTCTTAAGAAAGTCGTGCGCGATGATACCGGAAACTCGTACCCGGTAAAATAACTGCTTCCCTCAGAATCCGGCTGCTTCAGTGCTTAATCACCGAACGCTGAGTTGCAAGCGTCAGTATTCCCGTGAGGATAAAGGTGCTGCCGAGTACGAACAGGTGCAGGTTTACCGCTGCTGCAAGAGCTGGGCCGCTCTCGATCCCCCAGGGGAGGAGGCCAGCCAGTACACCGGCTTCGTAGGTTCCAGCGCCCGCCAGTCCGTGAATTGGCAGTACTGAGCTGAGTTCGCCCGTAGTGGCGCCGCTCCAGCTTGCGCTGAGAGTCAGCCCAGTGAAGGCACTGAGTAACCAACTGAAGACAGCGAGTTTTACTACCCAGTTGATGATGGTCCAGAGCAGGGCGCGGATAAAAGTGAAGGGGTTGTCTGGCAAAGCTGTCATTAATTCCAGCACTTTGGCTTTCCAGCCCTGACCGGTTTGCAGATGTTTACGCACCATTTCCTGTAAAACGAGAGCGAGTAGCGGTGCGGCGAGTACAGCTCCCGCCAGTGCGTAGCGTATTTCCTCTCCCCATGGCATCAGGCTTTGCAGACTTATGAAGGCCAGGGCGAGCAGAACGTAGAGGTCGAGCAGCCTGAGCCAGAGCAGTGCAGGCCCGGAATGTCGGTAAGGAACCTGATACTGCTGTTTCATCAGGAGCGGGAAGGTCGCTTCACCGCTGCGCATAGGCAAAAGGTTGTTAAAAAAATTATGAAGTACTGTAATTCTTAAAAGGGGAGTGAACTGACCCTTGGTGTAGCTGCCAAAAAAATCGTAGAAACGCAGGGCCCTCAAAAGATAACTGACGAGCATCAGTGCCAGCGCGATAATAAGCTGGCGAGGTTCAATGGTTTGCCAGCTCTCGGCAACGTTAGCCCATCCATAATGTGCCTCTACTAACCAGACCAGGCCTAATAATAAGGCCGTACCCAGCCAGAATTTCCAAGATTTCAACACGAGAAGAAGAGTCCTGTTATGAAGCAGGCGCGTATTCTCTATGTTGAAAACCCATGTGGCAATACCGGGGAAACCCGCGGCGTTTATTCGCATCTGTTGCGCTTTGTGTCATTCCGCTACAATTTGCCCATGTTCGCGCCTGAATCGTCAGGCTTACTGCCCGTTGTTGGAGAAACTCAGTTGAAAGTTCTGTTGGTTAAAACATCGTCTCTTGGAGATGTATTTCATACGCTACCTGCGGTGCAGGACGCGTTCCGGCAGGTGCCCGATATTGAATTTCACTGGGTCGTTGAGGAAGGTTTCAGCGAAGTGCCCGAATGGCACCCGGCAGTCACCCGTGTGATTCCGGTTGCGTGGCGACGTTGGCGTAAGTCGTTAAAAGACCCGGCAGTGCGTGCAGAAATGAAGGCCTTTTATCGTTCAATTCGAAAAGAAAAGTACGACCTGGTTCTTGATGCTCAAGGTCTCATAAAAAGTGCTGTCTTTACCCGTCTGGCGCGCGGGACCAAAGCTGGCCTTGATCGTGCGAGCCTGCGAGAGCCACTTGCGGCTCTCGCGTACAAACGTCGTATTCGTGTGCCTAAGGGCCAGCACGCGATTCTCCGAACGCGTCAGTTATTTGCCCGGGCACTGAACTACCGGCTGCCCGAACAACTGGCTTACGGCATTGATAAGTCTCGTTGGCAGCGGCCTGATATTGAAGGTGAGTATTGGGTATTTCTTCATGGAACAACATGGGTAACAAAGCTGTGGCCTGAGGCCTACTGGCGTTCGCTGGCTGAGTTGGGCGTTGCTCAGGGCAAGAAAGTGGTCTTGCTCTGGGGGAATGACGAAGAGCGTGAACGGGCTGAGCGCATTGTTGATGGTATCGAGGGTGCTCAGGTGCTTCCGCGAATGCCGTTGAATGAAGTCAGTGCCTGGCTTGCCTATGCAGAGGGCGTCGTCGGTGTGGACTCTGGCTTGTCTCATCTGGCCGCAGCCATGGAAACGGGAATGATCGCTATCTTTGGATCAACCGATGCCACTCTGACGGGGGTACTGGGGCCGCACTGTGAAATCATTAAGAGTGATCTCGAATGTGCGCCATGTCGCTCGAAGCAGTGTCTGCTGAATGAGCCCGGCGACATTCAGCCGCCATGCTATCGAGAAATCACCCCCGAGCGGGTGAAAGATCAGTTACTGATACAAATCAGCGAGGCCTGAGTCGGCCTAATATTTCTTCAGGCGCTGCGTGCCTGGCGGGCAGATTGCTCCATCGAAGTGTTCAGTTCCCGACGACGGAATTCACCCGGCGAAATCCCAGTCCAGGTCTTGAAGCGGCGTTGGAACGAACGCGGTTCAGTGAACCCCAGTCGCAACGCGATGTCCGATACGGACCATTCTTTTGTTGTCAGCCATTCCTGAGACAGTTCGAGTCGGAGTTCGTCGAGAATCTGCTGATAAGATGACTCTGCCTCCAGAAGGCGTCGCTGCAGGGTGCGCTCAGACATGCCCAGTTGGCTTGCTACACGCTCACGTCGAGGGATCGTTCTTTCCATCATGTTCTGCAGGGTAGAGCGTACCTGGATGACGACAGGGTCACACTGTTGCAGTTCCTGATGCTGCTTTTCTGCCTGCTCTTGCAGCGTTTTAAGCAGTGTTGGGTCGGGATGGCGAATCGGCAGGTCCATCAGTGATGCGTCAAACTCCATAACGTTTACTCCTGAATCAAAGATCAGTTCGCAGCGGAAGTATTCTTGATAGCGCTCAAGGGTTTCCGCCGGTGGGGCTTTGTGTTCGAAATAGATTCTTATCGGTCCGATATCGTCCCGGCCGGTTACCCAGCGCGCGTACTCGACGGTCGTGGCCAGATATTCATCAATCAGATGAGGGCGGACCAGTGGATCGCGGCAATAGCAGTTCCAGCGTACTGAGACGATGTGTTCACCTTCGGCGAGGTCTGTTGTGCCCAGATTGCCAATAAGTGCTTCATAGCGAGGCACCAGGCGGAAGGCTTCACCGCCACTTTGACAATTCATGATCAGATAGCCGACCAGACCAAATGCGCCTGGTGCGACATAGCGGGCGCTCTTGAAACCAAATTCAGGATCGCCTGCCTTAGTAATCATCCAGCGCATCATCGCTTCGAAATCGCAGGCTTCGACTCTTGCCAGGCGATTATCAAGTACTCCGTGATTAACAGAGCATGCGTTGAGTACATCGGTTGGCGCTATGCCGTAGTCCTGCGCTGTACGTAGAAACAGACGTACGAACGCCGACGACACTGTGCCGGGGACATAATTATTATTCTTGTTCATAAGCTCTTCCATGTATCTGGAACATTCTGTGTCAGAACCGCACCTAACGGGTAGATCAGCAGAAACATAGGATGATCGTTATACTGGTTTAACGCTTCGTGTGCGGCAAGCACATGTGTGTTACAGAATGTTAGTGCCCGGTTACATAGTTTCCGTCGCTTTCATTTCTGACACGGGATGGCGCAGAATGCTCAAAAGGGGGAGATCTATGTCCATAATTGATTGGAAGTCTGGTGGAAGAGAGCGCAGCTGGCGTGCTCTGACCGAGAATACACATTGGGATATTGTCATCGCTGGTGGTGGTGTCACCGGCGCGGGAGTGGCCAGAGAAGCGGCCCGGCGAGGCCTGCGTGTGTTACTTGTTGATCGCCAGGACTTTTCCTGGGGGACCTCCAGTCGCTCTTCAAAAATGGTTCACGGTGGACTTCGTTATATCGCCCAGGGCGATGTGCGCACAACGCTGCATTCTGTAAAAGAGCGCGAGCGGCTGATGCAGGAAGCCCCGGGGTTGGTGGATCTTATGCCGTATATGATGCCGCACTACGAAGGGCGTTTTCCGGGGCGGTTTGCATTCGGCATGTTGCTTAAGGTTTATGATCTGCTGGCCCGCCGGAAATACCATACCTTTCATGGCGCCGCCGCTATTCGTGAACGATATCCGTTCATCAACCCGGAGGGACTTGCGGGTGCATCGGAGTTTGCGGATGCCGTCACGGATGACAGTCGTCTGGTGATGCGTATCCTCCATGAAGCCCGTCGTGATGGGGCTGAGGTAATCAATTACGTCGCGGTTGACGGTACCGAGCAGAATGCTGACAGCGTCACTGTTACGCTGAGAGACACGATCGGAGGAGCGAGCTGCAAAGTATCGGCTTCGGTACTGGTGAATGCGACAGGCGTCTGGGTTAATGAGTTACGGGAGCAACTGGGCCAGAGTGCTGATGTGCGTCCGGCACGTGGCAGTCACATTGTGATTCCGGCAGAGCGCTTACCAGTGGATGTTTCTTTCACAATTCTCCACCCTGAGGATCAGCGACCGATCTTTGTCTATCCGTGGGAAGGCCGGACAGTGATTGGCACAACCGATCTCGATCATCCTAAACCCGACAATGGTGAAGTAGGTATTACCCGCCGTGAGATGGATTACCTTCTTGCTCTGGCTGCGTTTCAGTTTCCCGCAGCCGGTATTCAGGAACAGGACGTGATCTCAAGCTGGGCGGGTGTTCGTCCATTGGTTGCCAGTGGTGCGAAAAACAGTTCAAAAGAAAGCCGCGATCATACCGTCTGGAAGGATGGTCGCGTGGTGTCTGTCAGTGGCGGCAAGCTGACAACGTTTCGTCTGATTGCTCTGGACGTTCTGAAAGAAGCTCGGGATGAGCTACCCGAATACGACGTTGATAAGAAAGCCCCGGTGTTCAGCAAAACAGAGACGAGCGTAGCTTCTCTTGTCGGTGAAGAGATGGCGCACCGCCTGGCAGGATTTTACGGTCAGGATGCGGCTGAAATCATTAGGACAGCCAAGGCACATGGTGGCGCTGCGGATCTCCAGTCTATTCCGGGAACGCACGCATGTTGGGCAGAATTGCGTTGGCAGGCCGCGAGTGAGGCGGTTGTGCATCTCGATGACTTATTGCTGCGCCGCAATCGCCTGGGTCTGTTGCTCAAGAATGGCGGTCTGGATTTACTCCCTGAGCTTAAGGAACGACTTCAGCCCATGCTGGGTTGGTCTGATGAGCACTGGGCGGCAGAGGTAGAGCGCTACCGCCGCCTGTGGATGCAATACTATTCACTGCCATCGGCTCAGTCTGAGCAGGCTGCGAACCTGTCAGAGGCTGAGATCGCCTGATTGATGCGAAACCGTATGGATAGCTTGTTCGATGCTGGCTTCCAGTTCACCTGGTGAAACATCAAGTGAGGCCCAGTCGATGGCGTCGGCTGCGCCTTTTTCCCACTGCAACAGTGCTTTCAGGTGCTTACCGTAGGGACCAGCATTTTCGGTGATTGCTTGGGTCAGCTCTTTGGGCAGATTGACCCGGGCACAGACTTCGTCGATAGGCATATCCAGCATGGCGTCAAGTAACGAGAACAGCCCAAGAGTGAATGCGGTATCGGGCTCCATCGTCTTAGTGACCGAGGACAGATTCTGCATCAGGTAGCCACGAAACAGGGCCTGCTGTTGCAGGATGGCTGGTTTGTCCGAGAGTTTGCCAAGGGCCAGAAGGTTCGCCCAGTTACGTATACGATTGAGGCCAAGTGCAGTAGCTGCTCTCTGCAGGCTTGTAATTGAGGATCCCTGGTTCACCTGAGGGGAGTTAGCCATCTGTAACAAACGATAACTTAATTGAGGGTCGCGGCGCACAGTATCGACAATATCGTCGAAGTCAGCTTCTTCCTGATTTAGTGCTCCTAAGAGCTGCATGACAGCAATATGGGAGTCGGGTGTCCGGCGTCCGAACAGAACGGCGGGCTTCGAGAAAAAATAGCCTTGGAATAAGTCGTAGCCTGCAGCTCTGCAGTGCTCGAACTCCTCGTAGGTTTCTACCTTCTCCGCCAGCCAGATAAGGCCTTCGCGGTGAAATTCATTGCGGACCGCACTGGCAGCATCAAGCGAGCCAACCGCAGGGAGGTCAACTTTAACAATGTCGGCGTATTTCAGCCACGCCGCTTGAGCTTCATCGCCAGTGAAATCGTCGACGGCAATGCGGAAGCCTTGCTGTTTCAGGCGAATAACGGCATTTATGTTCTTGTCTGTCGCTGGGATATGTTCCAGTAGCTCAATCACCATCTCGTCTGGTGACAGCGGCAGGTCGATGCTCAGGAAGTCTGCTGTGAAGTTAACGAAGGCAGGCCTTCCTCCCGTGACAAGTGCCATGCCAATCTCATGAATCGCACCAATTACGACTTCGGTGGTCGCGCTGTTGCCATGTGCGTCTTGCCAGGCCTCTGTTGCATCAGGAATTGGCCTGCACAGTAGCTCGTAGGCATAAATAGCTTTGTCTCTGTCCAGAATGGGCTGTCGGGCCAGTAGTGGGCGGTCTTGCATGCGTAGTCCTGACTGTTTTATTGCGCCTTATCGACACCTGTCGCGCCGGAGCGCACGTTTGTCCGGTAATTAAAGTAAGTGTAGCTGGTATTTTGTTCTGCGTTTTGGTGATGCTTGACTACACTTTTCTGAGTAACGAAGTCCGGAGTAGATTATGAGCAACGTACTCAGCAGTGTTGACGCCCGAACCCAGCTCGTTGGGCAGAACAGGCTGGAACTACTGCTGTTCCATTTGGGTGGCCAGCAATACTTTGCAATCAATGTGTTCAAGGTTCAAGAGGTCATGCGCCTGCCCGACCTGACTAAGATTCCGGACAGCCATCCATGTATTCGCGGTGTCTGCCATGTCAGAGGCCAGACGGTGCCGGTAGTTGATCTCAGGGCGGCGGTGAAAATGGGCCCGATGACAGGGGATACCAGCAACTGCAATATTATTGTTACTGAATACAACATGACCATTCAGGCGTTTCTTGTGGGGGGGGTCGACCGCATTGTAAACATGAACTGGAATGAGATTCTGCCTCCCCCCGGAGGAGCGGGCCGCCAGCACTACCTGACTGCTATTACCCGGATTGATGAACGCATTGTTGAGATTATTGACGTCGAGAAAGTTCTTGCTGAAATCAGCCCTTACGAGCTGGAGTTGACCGAAGATGCGTATGATCGCGACCTGCTTGAGCAGGTGCGTGGTAAAGACATCCTGATCGTTGATGACTCGAATGTTGCTCTGGAGCAGATGAAAAATGTGATCGCGCCGATGGGCCTCAATATTGTTCAGGCAAGGAATGGTCTGGAAGCCTATCAGACACTGATGCACTGGAAGCAGGAGGGGCGTGATATACGCGACCGCCTGTTGATGATTATTACGGACGCAGAGATGCCCGAAATGGATGGGTATATGCTGACGACTGAAATACGCCAGGACCCTGAGTTAAAAGATACCTTTGTGATTCTACACACGTCGCTGTCCGGTAACTTTAATAAAGCCATGGTCGAGAAAGTCGGTTGTGATGGCTTTCTATCGAAATTCAAACCGCACAGTCTGGCCGAAGAAGTGCAGAAACTGATTCGTATGAAAGTCGAGCAATCCAGCGCTGGTTAACGGCATATACCTGTCAGAATCCGACGTATACACTACAGGGCTCTAAGGAGCCCTTATGAAAATTTCCCGCCTGTTTGTTTATCCCGTTAAGTCCTGTGCCGGAATTGAGGTCGACGCGTTGAGCTTCGATGAAAATGGCCCCCAGGGGGATCGACGTTTTGTTATAGCGTCCCCTGAAGGTGACTTTCTCACCCAGCGTGAACTGCCAGCCATGGCGCGTATTCAACCTCGGTTCGAGCGCGATGAACTCGTACTTTCTTACCCTGAGAGGGCAGAGATTCGTGTATCAATGAAGTCATCGTCAGAGCCACAGCGTGTCCGTATATGGAGCGATGAAGTAACAGGCGTTGATTGTGGGGATAATGTTAGTGTCTGGTTGACCGATATTCTGGGGCAGACAGTTCGGTTATTCATGCTTCCTGACAACAACCCTCGCCGGGCAGATAGCCAATACGCGCCGAAGGATACGGCTGTTGGGTACGCCGATGGTTTTCCGCTTCTCATTGTTACTCAGGAGAGCCTGGATGCCCTAAGCGAGCTTGCAAAGTTGCCGGTCGATGTCCGGCGTTTTCGCCCGAATGTGGTGATTGAGGGAGCCGCTTCAGCATTTGATGAACGTGAATGGGCGGCGCTGATGACACCTGAGGGAAACCGGTTACCACTAGTTAAGCCTTGCGAACGATGTGTTATCCCAACGCGTGATCCGGACACGCTGGAGCGCAGTCCCGAGGTGATGAGCGCACTTAAAACCCTCTGCAGGCTGGATGGGAAAATAATATTTGGGCAGAACGCGCTGTTCAATGGTCAGCGCCTCAGTGTTGGTGAGGCGCTTTCGGTAGTATCAGAATAGTTCGATGTCGTCATCGGTACCGAAGGTATCGTCCATCGGCTTGTTGAAGTGGTGATGATAGATTTCCAGTGCTTCTGCGATGGAGCGGCCCGCGAGGATGTGCTCGAACATAATACGCTCAGCTTCCATGGTGTAGTTGGCTTTGATTTCGGTTTGCAGCTGAACCCATTCTTTTTCGATATAGCGCCCTTTAGGGTCGCTTATCAGGTGGCCCATCTTTTCAAGGCTTTCACCAACGTGTTCCATGCGCTGTGACAGACGGTCGTAAAACTGGAAGGCGACCACCGCTTTGCCGACTTCCTGATGAATGATTTCAGCAGCGTCTTTAATGTCTTGCGGAGCGTCCGGGTCTACCTTTGCGAAATGATCCAGCAGCAGGCGCGATTTGCTGGCGATCGAGGTGAAGCTGTGCGTCAGCGTATCCACTGAGTCATTGCCTTCCTTCATCGAGGTGTCGATCTGTGCAACGGCAAGTGCCAGTAAGGTAAGTGTCTCGCCTATCTGGCTCCAGTTCAGCTGGTCGTCCGGGACGGAGCGGCTGAGAGAATGTCGTTCAAGTTGCGCCATGGAGTTCGCATCCGGAAAAGGTTTGAACTTAGCTTAGTACAAGTACGCACCGGAGCCAGTCATAACAGTGTAAGTCATGCAATAGTCAGGTTCTGTGTCCTTCTGGCTCTTGCTTTTATTCGCGCTTCTGTAGTCGTAAAAGCAGGGATGACGTGTCTTTATGGCCGTTGCCATCCGATTCGAGTTGTTGGTAATAGCTATCCACAATCTCGGTGATGGGCAGAGAAACGCCTTCAGCTCTGGCTTCGTGGAGGCAGATTTGCAGGTCCTTGTGCATTAGCGAGACAGCAAATCCGTGGTCGTAGTCGCCGTCTATCATGGTTTGGTGGCGGTTGATCAGTTGCCAGCTACTGGCGGCGCCTTGCCCGACAAGCTCCATGACCTTCTTTGGATCAAGGCCGCTTTCCTGAGCGAAGTGGATCCCTTCGGCCAGAGACTGAATCAGTCCGGCGACACAGATCTGATTGACCATCTTGGTCTTCTGGCCACAGCCCGGATCGCCCATGTGCGCAATGGCTTTGGTGTATGGTGCTGTGAGATCTACCAGTCGCTCGTAGGCGTTGGAATCACATCCCGCCATAAGTGATAACTGACCATTCTGAGCACCTTGCTGACCGCCTGATACGGGAACATCACAGAAATATACGCCATTCTCTGAGGCTTCGGCGGCCATCCGTTCGGCCAGGCCTGCACTCGTGGTGCTGTGATCGACGATCAGTGCACCCGGCTTGAGTTGATTTATTATACCGTTATCTATCAGCCACTCTTCGACGTCTTCATCCCGGCTCACGCAGAGTATGACAGCGTCCGTCTGCACGGGGAGGGTAGAGGGCGTTGCTAATGCCTGCCCCTGGTTGCTGGCGAGCCACTGGGCAACCTTGGCAGGGCTGCGGTTTGCTACGGTCAGGGAGTGGCCTGCGCTGGCGAGGTGCGCAGCCATGGGGGCGCCCATATTGCCAAGGCCGATAAAGAGAATATTCACGGGGTATCCTTATGTGCAGTTTTTCGAGGCGAAAAAAAAAGCCGCTGGTCAGCGGCTTTTCTTATCCCTGGCGTTAGCCTGGGTAGTCACGCTTAGCGTAACCAGTGTACAGCTGACGCGGGCGACCGATACGGTAGTTGCCGCTGATCATTTCGTTCCAGTGTGCAATCCAGCCCGGAGTACGGCCAGTTGCAAAGATCACAGTGAACATCTCAGTCGGGATGCCGATGGCTTTCAGGATGATACCCGAGTAGAAGTCAACGTTAGGATACAGACCACGTTTAATGAAGTACTCGTCTTCAGTCGCAATCTTCTCCAGCTTCATCGCGATCTTCAGCAGTGGATCATCTTCCATACCGAGCTCAGCCAGAACTTCGTCACAGGTCTGCTTCATGACTTTAGCGCGTGGGTCGAAGTTCTTGTAAACGCGGTGACCGAAGCCCATCAGACGGAATGGATCTTCTTTGTCTTTCGCTTTTGCAACGAACTTGTCGATGTTTGACTCGTCGCCGATCTCATTCAGCATGTTCAGAACGGCTTCGTTTGCACCACCGTGGGCGGGGCCCCAGAGTGCAGCGATACCAGACGCAATACATGCGAACGGGTTGGCGCCAGTAGAGCCAGCCAGGCGTACGGTTGAGGTCGATGCATTCTGTTCGTGGTCAGCGTGCAACAGGAAGATACGGTCCATTGCTTTTGCCAGAACCGGACTTACTTTCTTCTCTTCACATGGCGTGTTGAACATCATGTGCAGGAAGTTTTCTGCGTAGCTCAGGTCGTTGCGCGGGTACATGAACGGCTGGCCGATACTGTACTTGTAAACCATTGCAGCGAGTGTCGGCATTTTCGCGATCAGACGGTGTGCAGATACCATGCGGGAATGCTCGTCATGGATATCCAGTGAGTCGTGATAGAACGCAGAGAGTGCACCAACAACACCACACATAACAGCCATCGGGTGAGCATCACGTCGGAAGCCGTTGAAGAAATGGCTCAGCTGCTCATGAACCATAGTGTGGTTCTTAATGGTGCTGACGAATGTTTCTTTTTGCTCTGCATCAGGCAGCTCGCCGTGCAGCAGCAGGTAGCAGGTTTCCAGGTAGTCTGACTTCTCAGCCAGTTGATCAATTGGGTAACCGCGGTGAAGCAGTACGCCAGCTGCGCCGTCGATGTATGTAATCGCAGATTCGGTTGCTGCGGTTGATACAAAGCCAGGGTCGTATGTAAACAGGCCTTTGCCAGTCAGACTGCGAACGTCGACGACATCAGGTCCTACGGTGCCTTCGTATACCGGCAGTTCTAATGTTTCTTCTACGCCATCGACTTTCAGTGTTGCTTTCTTGTCAGCCATGAAATGAGGCCTCCTGCTATCTGATTAATACCCCAGAGAACATTGTAAGTTCTCCAACTCTCCCGGTCGCTGTGCTTTTTACAGCTGCGAAATTCAGCCTGGTCAGCCAGAATTTCAGCACAGGAGAGAACACTTTTTAAGGTGTTACCCCCAAACAAAGGGGCACAACTATAGATTGTGGAGCTGGTTTGTCAATTGTCGCCAGGGCAATGATAAGTTTCTGGTTCGAGTCAAGTATAGATGGTTCAGATTGTTAACCCGGAGCCTGCGACTAATGTCTGACGTTGGAGCCGGGATTTGCTGGTGCTGCGGTTACTGCTCGCATCATCAGGGATACCTCAACCAGTCAACAGTGTAGATATACGGGGTGAAATTGCCGAATGCTCTGTCATAAGGCTGTCATGCCATTTGTAAAACACGGTTACGCTGCTTATAATTTGTCGCGGCGACAAACTTGTGCAAGACTTGTACAGGGGGATCGTCAACCTTCGTGAGCCTGTGCCCGGGGCCAGTCTGAGTGATTTCGGACAGGAGTTTCGGGCCCATATAAGAGTGTAATAGAGCCGTGAATAGCAATAGACCTAAAAATCTGGATCTGACTACTATTGAGCTCCCACTTCCTGCCAAGGCGTCCATCCTGCACCGTATTTCTGGCTTTGCTCTGTTTTTTGCAGTGGCCTTCATGCTCCGTGCACTTGGAGCTTCGCTGGAGTCTGAGCAATCTTTCAATGAGCTGAAAGAAGTAATGAATGGTGGCCTGGCCAAGTTCATCACCTGGGGCATTCTGTCTGCTTTGGGTTATCACTTTGTGGCGGGTGTAAAACACCTGTTGATGGATATGGGAATTGGTGAAACCAAAGAAAGCGGTCGTACCGGCGCAATCATTACTTTGATTGCCGGTGTCGTAGTGATCGTTCTGGCGGGAGTCTGGGTATGGTAAACAGTGTTACAAACTTTGGCCGTAGTGGCCTTTACGATTGGGTGATTCAGCGTCTGTCAGCTGTCATTCTTGCTATTTACACTCTGTTCCTGTTTGGATTCGTAGTCGCTACTCCGGACCTGACTTTTGCTGAGTGGCACGGTCTTTTTTCTCAGGTGTGGATGAAAGTATTCAGCCTGGCGGCACTGATCTCTATCTGTGCTCACGCCTGGGTTGGTATGTGGACAATTTCCACTGACTACATCACCGGGTCGACGTCTCTTCGTTTTATTTTCCAGCTGGTAATGGCAGGTTTCCTGTTCACTTACCTGGTCTGGGGCATCGATATTCTCTGGAGCGTGTAAGTCATGAGCAGCAAAATCAGAACTATGTCGTTTGACGCCATCGTAATTGGTGGCGGTGGTGCAGGCATGCGTGCTGCACTGCAGCTGACTGAGTCAGGTATCAAGACCGCATGTGTTACTAAAGTATTCCCAACCCGCTCGCACACGGTATCTGCCCAGGGCGGTATCACGTGCGCAATCGCGTCTGCTGATCCGAACGATGATTGGCGCTGGCACATGTACGATACCGTCAAGGGTTCCGATTACATCGGTGACCAGGACGCTATCGAGTACATGTGCTCAGTCGGCCCGCAGGCTGTATTCGAGCTTGAGCATATGGGTCTTCCTTTCTCACGTACCGAAGAAGGTCGTATTTATCAGCGTCCGTTCGGTGGTCAGTCGAAAGGCCCTAACGATCCTACTCAGGCAGCTCGTACTTGTGCAGCGGCTGACCGTACAGGTCACGCGCTTCTTCACGCTCTGTACCAAGGCAACCTGAAAGGCGGTACTACCTTCCTGAACGAATGGTATGCCGTTGATCTGGTTAAAAACGCAAACGGTCAGGTGGCTGGTGTTATCGCTATCGACATCGAGTCGGGCGAAACCGTATACATCAAAGCCAAGGCTACTGTTCTGGCAACGGGTGGTGCTGGTCGTATCTATCAGTCTACTACCAACGCTCTGATCAATACCGGTGACGGTGTTGGTATGGCGGTTCGTGCTGGCGTTCCTATGCAAGACATGGAAATGTGGCAGTTCCACCCAACAGGTATTGCGGGTGCTGGTACTCTGGTGACTGAAGGTTGTCGTGGTGAAGGTGGTTACCTCATCAATAAAGACGGCGAGCGTTTCATGGAACGTTATGCACCTAACGCGAAAGACCTTGCAGGTCGTGACGTTGTTGCACGCTCCATGGTTATGGAAATTCTTGAAGGTCGCGGTTGTGGTGAAGATGGCGACCACGTGTTCCTGAAACTGGATCACCTGGGCGAAGAAACCCTGAACGCTAAGCTTCCGGGTATTCTTGAGCTGTCTCGTACGTTTGCCCACGCTGACCCTGTTAAAGAACCAATCCCTGTTGTTCCTACCTGTCACTATATGATGGGCGGTGTTCCGACGAATATTGGCGGTCAGGCACTGACCGTTGATGCAGACGGCAACGATGTCGTTGTTGAAGGTCTGTATGCTGCCGGTGAGATTGCTTGTGTATCTGTACACGGTGCCAACCGCCTTGGTGGTAACTCACTGCTTGACCTGGTTGTATTTGGTCGCGCAGTGGGTCTGCAGGTTGAACAGAACTTCAAAGACGGTTTCGACTTTGTTGATCCAACCGAGGAAGATATCGAGCGTGCAATGGCTCGTCTGAATCGTCTGAATACTCAGACTTCCGGCGATAGCGTTGCTGCTGTTCGTGCTGATCTTCAGAAAACCATGCAGTTGTACTTCGGTGTATTCCGTGAAGGCCCAAGCATGGAAAAAGGTCTGGAAATGCTCAAAGAGATCGGTGAGCGTGTTAAGAACACGGTTCTCGACGATAAGAGCAATGCATTCAATACTGCGCGTATTGAAGCACTTGAACTGGATAACCTTTACGAAACTGCGTACGCAACTGCGGTTGCTGCGATTGAGCGTAAAGAATCGCGTGGTGCTCACGCCCGTAACGACTTCACCGAGCGTGATGACGAAAACTGGCTGTGTCACTCATTGTACTTCCCGGAAACCAAAACGATCGGCAAGCGTGCGGTTAACTTCGCGCCTAAGACCGTTGAGGCCTTCCCACCGAAAGTCCGTACCTACTAAGAGGGGAGTGTTGATATGTTAGTTAGTGTTTATCGTTACAACCCTGAGAAGGATGAAGCGCCATACATGCAGGATTACGAAATTACCATCCCTGGTGGTAAAGATGTAATGGTGCTGGATGTGCTGCACCTGGTGAAGGAACAGGACGTTTCTGTTGCTTACCGTCGCTCATGCCGTGAAGGTGTGTGTGGTTCAGATGGTATGAACATCAATGGTAAGAATGGTCTGGCGTGTATTACTCCGATCTCTGAAGCGACCAAAGGCAAAATGGATAAGCTGGTTCTGCGCCCGCTGCCAGGTATGCCTGTGATTCGTGACCTTGTGATTGACATGTCGCTGTTCTATCAGCAGTACGAGAAGATCAAGCCGTACCTGCACAACGATACTCCAGCACCTGCCATTGAGCGTCTGCAGTCTCCTGAAGAGCGTGCGAAGCTTGATGGTCTGTACGAGTGTATCCTGTGCGCATGTTGTTCAACGTCTTGTCCTTCGTTCTGGTGGAACCCAGACAAGTTCGTTGGTCCAGCAGGTCTTCTTCAGGCATATCGTTTCCTGGCGGACAGCCGTGATACGTCGACTGAAGAGCGATTGGCAGGTTTGAGCGATCCGTTCTCAGTATTCCGTTGCCGCGGAATTATGAACTGTGTCAATGTGTGCCCGAAGGGTTTGAACCCAACGCGCGCCATTGGACACATCCGTAACATGCTGCTGTCACAGCAGGTGTAACGGTACCACTTCCGACTGGTGGTATGAGACGTAAGTCGGGTTGGACATACAACCCGCTTACGTCGACAATTTTATTCGCAATGGAACCCAAAAAGTCCCATTGTTGACTAAGCTAGTTTACAGTTGAGGGAACCGGGCATCCCGGTGCTACCTCAGAGGCCTTGCGATCTATCCGATCGACCCTCTATTTCGCCTTGTGCTAGAGTCGGTGCATGCATCTCTGTGGTGGCATTCCCTTGTTCAGAAATTGACACAGGGTGGTCATACATGCACGAACTGACAATGGAGCAACTATGGAGCACTTCGCAGCTAGCGGGGGGCAATGTTGCTTACATCGAGGAGTTGTTCGAAACTTATCTCCGCGATCCAAACGAAGTGCCAGAAGAGTGGCGCAATTATTTCGACAAACTCCCCCGCGTTGACGAAAACAGCACCGTCGACACCCCGCATAAGCCCATCCGGGATCAATTTCTACTCATTTCGAAAAATCAGCGTCGCGCCAAGCCAATGACGTCTGCGCCAGTGAGCAGCGAGCATGAACGTAAGCAGATGAAAGTCCTGCAGCTGATCAACGCCTATCGTGGTCGTGGTCATCAGCATGCGAAGCTCGACCCACTGGCACTGATGGCGCGTGAGACGGTTCCCGATCTTGACCTTCATTTTCATGGTCTGACGCGCTCTGATCTCGATACTGTGTTCCAGACAGGTAATCTTTTTGTCGGCCAGGATCAGGCAACGCTGAAAGAAATCATCGACGCATTGGAAACGACTTACTGCGGCACTGTCGGTGCGGAGTACATGCATATCGTTAACACCGCGGAGCAGCGTTGGTTCCAACAGCGCCTTGAGAGCGTTCGTTCGCATCCTAAGTACGGTGAAGAGATTAAAATGCACCTGCTGGAGCGCCTGACGGCTGCAGAGGGGTTGGAAAAATATCTTGGTTCACGTTACCCGGGGGTTAAGCGTTTCGGTCTGGAAGGCGGCGAGTCTCTTATTCCATTAATGGACGAGCTGATTCAGCGCAGCGGTACCTATGGCGCCAAAGAGCTTGTGATTGGTATGGCTCACCGGGGTCGTCTGAATACTTTGATCAATACTCTGGGTAAGAAAACGTCTGACCTGTTTGATGAGTTCGATGGTAAGGCAGAGTATGAGTCTCACGGCGATGTGAAGTATCACCAGGGTTTCTCTTCCAATGTGATGACACCGGGGGGCGAAGTTCACCTCGCTCTGGCGTTTAACCCGTCTCACCTTGAAATTGTTTCGCCGGTTGTTGAAGGCTCCGTGCGTGCCCGCCAGGATCGTCGTAACGACCCTGTCGGTGAGAAAGTTGTTCCCGTCAGTATCCACGGCGACTCAGCATTTGCTGGTCAGGGCGTTGTGATGGAAACATTCCAGATGTCCCAGACCCGTGCTTATAAAACCGGCGGCACGGTTCATATCGTTATTAATAACCAGGTTGGGTTTACAACGTCGAAGCGTGAAGATACTCGCTCTACAGAATACTGCACCGACGTAGCCAAAATGGTAGAAGCGCCAATTCTGCACGTTAACGGTGATGATCCTGAAGCGGTACTTTTCGTTACTCAGCTGGCGGTTGATTACCGTAATGAGTTCCGCAAAGACGTGGTAATTGATCTGGTGTGTTATCGCCGTCGTGGTCACAACGAAGCCGACGAGCCGTCTGGCACTCAGCCGTTGATGTATTCCAAGATTAAGAGTCATCCGACAACCCGTACACTGTACGCCAAACGTCTGATTGACGAGGGTGTTCTGACGGAAGACACCAGTAAGCAGCTTGAAGAAGAGTATCGACTGGCTCTGGATAATGGTCTCCACGTTGTTAAGTCGCTGGTGAAAGAACCCAACAAAGAATTGTTCGTTGATTGGAGCCCTTACCTTGGCCATGAGTGGACGACTAAGGCGGACACCAAGTTTGATATGAAGCAGTTGCAGGAGCTCGCGCACCAGCTTCAGGAGCCACCTGAGGGTTTCGCGGTTCAGCGTCAGGTCGGTAAGATCCTTGAGGACCGTCGCAAAATGGCGGCGGGCGCTTTGCCGATCAACTGGGGCTTTGCAGAGACAATGGCGTACGCCACCCTGATTAAGCAAGGCTATGGCATCCGTCTGACTGGTCAGGACGTAGGTCGAGGTACGTTCTCGCATCGTCACGCCGTTCTTCATAACCAGAAAGATGCGGGGACTCATGTGCCACTGCAACATATTGAAGAAGGTCAGCCTAAATTCGACATCTATGACTCTCTGCTTTCTGAAGAAGCGGTGCTGGCATTTGAATACGGTTATGCCACTACAACGCCAGGGACTCTGGTGATCTGGGAAGCGCAGTTCGGTGACTTTGCTAACGGCGCTCAGGTGGTGTTCGATCAGTTTATCTCGTCTGGTGAGCATAAGTGGGGCCGTTTGTGTGGTCTGACTATGCTTCTGCCACATGGCTATGAAGGTCAGGGCCCCGAGCACTCGTCTGCCCGCCTTGAGCGTTATTTGCAGTTGTGTGCAGAACACAATGTTCAGATCTGTGTGCCTTCAACTCCGGCGCAGGTTTACCATATGCTACGCCGTCAGATGATTCGTCCGTTGCGTAAACCTATGGTGGTCATGTCGCCTAAGTCGTTACTGCGCCACAAGTTGGCTACCAGTACGCTGGAGGAGCTCGCTGAAGGTCGATTCCGTACCTGTCTCGACGAAATTGATGATATTAATCCGAAAAAAGTCCGCAGAATTTTGCTCTGTTCCGGTAAGGTCTACTACGATTTACTTGAACGCCGCCGCGCGGAAGAGATCGACGATATTGCGATCATTCGGATTGAGCAGATTTATCCGTTCCCTCATACCTTCCTCGGTAAGATTCTTGAGCCTTATAAAGGTGCCAAGGATATCTACTGGGTCCAGGAGGAACCGATGAACATGGGCGCCTGGTACAGCAGCCAGCACCATATGCGCAAAGTAGCGCATGACCTGAATCCTAAATGGCATCTTGAGTATGCAGGCCGAGATCACTCTGCTTCTCCAGCTGCTGGTTACATGGCGCTCCACCTGGAGCAACAGGAAAAATTAATCCGTGACGCTCTGGACCTCCAGGGCTGACGTATCGCAGGAACTCTAAGGAAAATCGAATGAGCATCGAAATTAAGGCACCCACATTTCCTGAATCTGTCGCTGATGGCACTGTGGCGACCTGGCATAAAAAACCGGGTGAACCCATCCAGCGCGACGAGCTTCTGGTGGATATTGAAACGGATAAAGTCGTTCTGGAAGTTGTCGCTCCTGCGGACGGTTCATTGAAAACCGTCCATAAAGAAGAAGGCGACGTCGTTCTCAGTGACGAAGTTCTGGCAATCTTTGAAGAGGGTGCGGTGGATGCTGCGTCTTCTTCAGCGCCTGCTGAAACCGAGTCGGCGCCTGCTGAAACAGCAGATGCGTCTGATGATGGTGACATCATCATGAGCCCGGCTGCGCGTAAGCTGGTCGAAGAAAATGACATTGCTCCGTCATCAATCAAGGCAACTGGCAAAGACGGTCGTGTTACCAAAGAAGATGTCGTTAATCACCTGAAGGGTGGTTCTGCGCTGGCGCCTGCCACTGCTCCAGAACCAAAAGCAGAAGAGCCTAAGTCGGCACCTGCTGCTCCTGCCGCCGCTGCCCCTATGGCTGATGAAGGTGACCGCATCGAGAAACGTGTTCCGATGACTCGTCTCCGAGCAACTATTGCTCGTCGCTTAGTCGAGGCGCAACAGAACGCTGCCATGCTAACGACCTACAACGAAGTGAATATGGGCCCGGTGATGGAGCTGCGTAAAAAGTACAAAGATACTTTTGAAAAAACGCACGGTGTAAAACTTGGTTTCATGTCTTTCTTCGTGAAAGCAGCTACTGAAGCCCTGAAGCGTTTCCCAGCGGTTAACGCATCTATCGATGGTAACGACATGGTTTACCACGGTTATCAGGATATCGGTGTGGCAGTATCGACTGAACGTGGTCTGGTTGTACCGGTTCTGCGTGATACAGACAGCATGGGTCTGGCAGAAATTGAAAGCACGATCGGTGACTTCGGTAAGCGTGGACGCGAAGGCAAACTGGGTATCAATGATATGCAGGGCGGGACCTTTACCATCACTAACGGTGGTATTTTCGGGTCACTGATGTCGACGCCTATTCTGAATCCTCCTCAGACTGCTATTCTGGGTATGCATAAAATTCAGGAACGTCCGATGGCAGTGAATGGCGAAGTTGTTATTCAGCCAATGATGTATCTTGCACTGTCTTACGATCACAGAATGATCGATGGCAAAGAAGCAGTGCAGTTCCTGGTAACCATTAAAGAGTTGCTCGAAGATCCAGCGCGTCTGTTGCTGGATATCTGATAGGGTTTTGGAAATTTAAGGATTTATTATGAGCAAACAATTTGATGTTGTAGTCATCGGTGGTGGCCCTGGTGGTTATGTGGCGGCTATTCGTTGTGCGCAGCTTGGTCTGAAGACTGCGTGTGTTGAAAAATGGGTCAGTAAAGAAGACAAGCCTGTATTGGGTGGTACGTGTCTGAACGTAGGTTGTATCCCGTCGAAAGCACTTCTCGACAGCTCTCATAAATATGAAGAAGCGCACGAGAAATTCGAGCTGCACGGCATTTCAACTGGCAAAGTATCCATCGATATCGAAAAGATGATGGCCCGCAAAGAACAGATCGTGAAAAACCTGACGATGGGTGTCGCAACACTGTTTAAAGCAAACGGTGTGACTTCGTTTGAAGGCACGGGTAAGTTGCTTGCAAACAAGCATGTGGAATTCACCGATCACAGCGGCAACGTTGAGGTGCTTGAAGCAGAAAACGTGATTATCGCAACAGGTTCTGTTCCGGTTGAAATTCCACCAGCGCCTCTGGCCGATGATGTGATTGTTGATTCAACTGGCGCGCTCGAGTTTACAAAAGTGCCGAAGCGCCTCGGTGTTATTGGTGCAGGTGTTATTGGTCTGGAACTGGGTTCCGTATGGGGCCGTCTTGGTGCTGAAGTCACTGTTCTCGAAGCGCAGGATAACTTCTTGCACCTTGTTGACCAGACGGTTGCCAAAGAAGCGAAAAAACTCTTTGGTAAGCAGGGCATGGATATTCGCGTCGGGGCTCGAGTTACGGGTACCGAGGTTAAGCGCAAGAAAGTGACGGTGACCTATCAGGATTCTGACGGTGAGAAGTCAGAAGAATTCGACAAGCTGATTGTAGCGGTCGGTCGTCGTCCTTACACCGAAGGTCTTCTGTCCGGTGATTGTGGTGTGAACCTCGATGAGCGTGGATTTATTCACGTTGACGAAACCTGTAAGACAGACGCACCTGGAGTGTGGGCTGTTGGTGATGTAGTACGGGGCCCTATGCTGGCACATAAAGCGTCTGAAGAGGGCGTGATGGTTGCCGAGCGTATCGCTGGTCATAAAGCTCAGATTAATTACGATTGCATTCCTTCTGTTATTTACACGCACCCTGAAATTGCCTGGGTGGGTAAAACAGAAGATGAGCTGAAGGCGAATGGTGAAAAATACAACGTTGGTATGTTCCCGTTTGCGGCCAACGGTCGTGCGATGGCTGCGGCTGATACTGATGGCTTCGTGAAGATTGTTGCCGATGCTGAAACGGACCGTATTCTTGGTGCCAGCGTGATCGGCCCGAATGCAGGCGATCTGTGCCAGCAGATTGTTGTTGCCATGGAATTTGGTTCGAGTGCTGAAGATGTGGGTATGATGGTGTTTGCTCACCCAACCATTTCTGAAGCGGTACATGAAGCAGCACTTGCGGTGAACAATCAGGCCATTCATAAGGCCAATCGTCGCCCTAAGGCTAAGTAAGACCGTCTGTGCACCACAGTGTGCGGGACATAATACTAAAGCCCGGTTTACCGGGCTTTTTTTTTGTGGCTTTATTACAACCTGTCTAAACTGTAACAGCGAAGGTGGAATGGCCTCTTATTTCTCTATTCAGAAAATCGGGACTATCTTTTCCACACAAGTTTCTGAAATGGCGGAACCCATACAATGTGACTCCGTCAGACAAGACCTGAACGTTAAATTGTAAGAACAGGACAAAGCGATGAACCTACACGAATATCAGGGTAAGCAGCTGTTCGCTCAGTATGGCCTCCCAGTCTCACAAGGAGTGGCGGCTAAAACAGCGGAAGAGGCAGCTGCAGCAGCCGACACAATCGGTGGCGACCGTTGGGTCGTAAAAGCACAGGTACATGCAGGTGGTCGCGGTAAGGCCGGTGGTGTGAAACTGGTCAGCTCAAAAGAAGAGATCAGCGATTTTGCTAATCAGTGGCTGGGTAAAAACCTGGTGACCTATCAGACAGATGAAAACGGCCAGCCGGTTTCTCGCATTCTGGTTGAATCCTGCACAGATATTGATCAGGAACTCTACCTCGGTGCCGTTGTTGATCGTTCTTCCCGTCGTGTTGTGTTCATGGCATCGACCGAAGGTGGTGTGGAGATTGAGAAAGTCGCACACGAAACACCTGAAAAAATCCTGAAAGCCGAGATTGATCCCTTAGTAGGCGCGCAGCCGTACCAAGGTCGGGACCTGGCCTTTAAATTGGGCCTTGAAGGTAAGCAGGTCAGTCAGTTTGTTAAAATCTTCCTTGGTCTGTCTAAGTTATTCCACGAAAAAGATCTGGCTCTGCTGGAAATTAACCCTCTGGTAGTTACCAATGAGGGCGACCTTCACTGCCTCGATGCGAAAATTAACATCGACAGCAATGCTGTGTATCGGCACAAAGATCTGCAGGAAATGCACGATCCTTCTCAGGAAGATGAACGTGAAGCACACGCAGCGAAATTCGAACTTAACTATGTCGCCCTTGATGGCAACATTGGTTGTATGGTGAACGGTGCTGGTCTGGCGATGGGTACCATGGACATCGTTAAGTTGCACGGTGGCCAGCCTGCGAACTTCCTGGATGTGGGCGGCGGCGCGACGAAAGAACGTGTTGTTGAAGCATTCAAAATTATTCTCTCCGACGAAAATGTCAGCGCCGTTCTGATTAATATTTTCGGCGGTATTGTACGCTGCGACATGATCGCTGAAGGCGTAATCGGGGCGGTAAAAGAAGTCGGTGTGAAAGTGCCGGTGGTTGTACGTCTCGAAGGTAACAATGCGGAACTTGGTTCTAAAGTTCTGGCTGAAAGTGGTTTAAATATTATTGCAGCAACCAGCCTTGCGGATGCTGCGGAGCAAGCGGTTAAAGCTGCGGGGGGCAAATAATGAGTATTTTAATTAATAAAGATACCAAGGTTATTTGTCAGGGCTTCACTGGCTCTCAAGGTACCTTCCATTCTGAGCAGGCCATTGAGTACGGCACAAAGATGGTTGGCGGTGTTACACCGGGTAAAGGTGGCACTGAGCACCTTGGCCTTCCAGTGTTTAATACTGTCGCTGAAGCCGTTGACGCTACAGGGGCTGAGGCATCTGTGATTTATGTACCTGCGCCTTTCTGTAAGGACTCAATCCTTGAGGCGGCAAATGCCGGCATTAAACTGATCGTTTGTATTACTGAAGGCATTCCTACTCTGGATATGCTGGATGCAAAAGTTAAGTGCGATGAGCTTGGTGTTCAGCTGATTGGTCCGAACTGCCCAGGGGTTATTACTCCGGGAGAATGTAAGATCGGTATTATGCCTGGTCATATTCACCTGCCAGGCAAAGTGGGTATTGTATCCCGCTCAGGCACTCTGACTTACGAAGCGGTTAAGCAAACCACTGATGAAGGTTTCGGCCAGTCGACCTGTGTTGGTATCGGTGGTGACCCGATCCCTGGCTCAAACTTCATTGATATCCTGAAAATGTTCCAGGAAGATCCTGCCACTGAAGCCATCGTAATGATTGGTGAAATTGGCGGTACTGCTGAAGAAGAGGCCGCGGCCTTCATTAAAGAGAACGTGACCAAACCTGTGGTTTCTTACATTGCAGGTGTGACTGCACCTCCAGGTAAGCGTATGGGCCATGCCGGCGCGATTATCTCGGGCGGCAAAGGCACAGCAGACGAGAAATTCGCAGCGCTCAATGATGCGGGTGTTGCTACTTGTAAGAGCCTGGCCGATATCGGTAAAACTCTGAAAGAGCTGACTGGCTGGTAATTCTCAGCCATCATCGGTTCTGACAAAAGCCCGCAGTTATTGTGACTGTGGGCTTTTTTATTGTCAGGAGACCATCGATTCTATCCCTAAGTCGAATAGGCGCTGATGGTCGGCTCTCGTATTCTGAATGAATACTTGGAGGTGTCTATGATGTATGAAACCGACTATCGCGAAGCCCGCGATAACCCTAAAGCATTCTGGTCAGCACAGGCTGAGAAAATAGCCTGGTTTAAGAAGCCTGAGACCGTGCTAAGCCAGGATGAGAATGGCATAGATCGGTGGTTTGCTGATGGTGAGTTAAATACTTCGTTTCTCGCGCTCGACTCTCATGTTTTGAATGGTCGCGGTGATCAGGCGGCTCTTATCTATGATTCTCCCGTAACGAATTCAAAGCGCAGCTATACCTTTCGTGAGCTGACCGAAGAAGTCGCTCTGTTTGCTGGTGTGCTCGCTGATCAGGGCGTCGTTAAAGGTGATCGTGTTGTTATATATATGCCGATGGTGCCAGAGGCGGCCATTGCAATGCTGGCCTGTGCACGGTTGGGCGCAGTTCACTCGGTTGTCTTTGGCGGTTTCGCTCCAAACGAGCTTGCTGTTCGCATTGAGGATGCAAGCCCGAAAGTACTGGTCACCGCATCCTGTGGCATTGAGATCGACCGGGTTATACCGTACAAACCTATCGTGAATGATGCGTTGGCTATGGCCAGCCACAAGCCCGTGTCCTGCATTGTTTTGCAGCGTGAGCAGCATCCTTGTGAGCTTACTGCGGGTATTGATCTGGACTGGAGCGAGGCGATGTCTTCGGCTTCTCCTGCGGATTGCGTGCCGGTTCTGGCGACAGATCCACTGTATGTTCTTTACACGTCAGGAACTACCGGTAAGCCCAAAGGGGTTGTTCGCGACAATGGCGGCCATGCTGTGGCGATGCGCTACTCCATGGATTCTGTGTACAGCATAGGTCCGGGGGATGTCTTCTGGGCGGCTTCCGATGTGGGTTGGGTCGTTGGCCATTCTTATATCGTCTACGCGCCACTGATCACAGGCTGTACGACAGTGTTTTACGAAGGCAAACCGGTCAAGACGCCAGACGCTGGAGCTTTCTGGCGTGTGTGTTCTGAATATAAGGTGAAGGCCTTGTTTGCTGCGCCGACGGCGTTTCGTGCAGTTCGCAAGGAAGACCCTGAGTGTGCTCTTGCTGGACAGTACGATCTTACCGCATTAACAACCATTTTTATGGCAGGCGAGCGCCTTGATCCACCCACTTACGACTGGGTGGTCGGACACCTGAAACGGCCTGTCGTTGATCACTGGTGGCAGACAGAAACTGGCTGGGCGATTGCCGGGAATCATGTGGGTTATGGTCTTGCTGAAACGAAACCCGGCTCGGTAACGCGCCCATCGCCTGGTTTTAATGTTGAAATTCTGGATGGTCACGGCAAACCTGTGCCTGTCGGTGAGCAGGGGAGTATTGCCATCAGGTTACCTATGCCTCCGGGCTGCTTGCCAACGATCTGGAACAACCACGACCGCTTTGTCGATGGTTATCTGAGAACCTTTGATGGGTGTTACGTTTCAGGTGACGGCGGCTATATCGATGAAGACGGTTATCTGTTTGTGCAGGGACGAACCGATGACATCATCAATGTTGCTGGTCACCGTTTGTCTACGGGGGAGATGGAAGAAGTCGTGGCTGGCCATGAGGCGATTGCGGAATGTGCTGTTATTGGTCAGGCGAGTGACCTTAAGGGCGAAGAGCCGCTTGGCCTTCTCTTGTTGAAAGACGGCGTGACGATTGATGAAGCAACACTGGAGTCCGAAGTTATCCAGCGTGTACGTGAAAATATTGGCGCGGTTGCTAGTTTTCGTCACGCGGTTGTTGTCCAGCGTCTGCCGAAAACACGTTCAGGGAAGATTCTTCGCAAGGTGTTGCGCAATATAGCAAACAGCGAAGAGTACCAAACTCCGTCAACTATTGATGATCCGGCGTGTCTTGTCGAAATTGAGGACGTTTTATCGAAAAAAGGTTTAAGAAAATGAAACTTTGAGGAACTGATACGCGGATGCCGTATCTGAGCTTACGGTTGTTGCAAAACAACCTTTATGATTGCTCCCCCTCTACGCCGGCCTTCGGGTCGGCGTTTTTTTATTTCACTAAATAATGCCTTCTGACAGCGCGGTCGCAATGGCCTCGCCGATATCGCTGATTTCGTCCAACCAGGCTTCCTGCCAGTTTCCCCGGTATATGATGGGTTCCTGTACCCAGCGCCAACGCAGCCCTGTTGTGATGGTTTGCAAAGCACGGACAGTGCCTGTTCCATCGTGACCTGCTCGTACGATGGCGACACAGGGCAGGCCTTGTTTGTCGTCCAGTACCGGGTAATAAATACGATCAAACCAGTCTTTCATGGCCCCTGACATGTAGCCAAGGTTTTCTGGGGTCAGTAGTACGATCCCATCGGCCGTTTGAAGGTCTTCGCTGTCTGAGTCCAGTGGTGCTCTGGACGTGACCCTCAGATGAGCACCTGTGTTCTCTGCCCCAACTATAAGCCCGTCACGCAGGCGGGCCAGATTTTCAGAAGGGCAGTGAGCAATAATCAGAAGATTCTTGGTCTGCATATCAACCGCTTTGGTGTTTACTCTACGTCGGGGTTAACGCCGTCTTTGGGTTTGATCACGAGAACGTCGCAATTGAGTTTGTCGACCAGTGCTTCGGCAGTATTACCAATCAGGACACCGCTAAACCCTTCGCGCCCAATGGTTCCAACCACGACGAGGTCGGCTTCGATGTTTGCTGCGACGTCGGGAACGACTTGTTCAGCATCTCCTTCGAGAACATGGACGTGGTCGCTGGCGACGTTAAATTTCTCTGCCCAGCGCGCAGTGGCTTCTTTGTGCTGGTCCGTAATGTAGTTCTGAATGTCGTCCGGAGGTGATACTTCTGGCACCATCGCGAGCGCAACTGCCACCATGGGGTAAGCGTTCGTAATGTGCAGGTCGGTTTCAAAATGATCTGCAAGATGCTCGGCATAGGAAAGAATATTATCGTTAATGAGGGTGTGGCCCTTATCAGAGCTGGTAGCATCGATACTGGCCAGTATGCGGTTGTGTTTCCAGGCGTCAGGTGACTTAACCATCATGACGGGAGCTGGGCAGTGTCTCATCAGATTCCAGTCAGAATGCGAAAACAGTCGATCTATAAGACCATGTTTCTGAGTGGACTTGATGACCAGATCAAACTCAGTATCGCGTGCGGATTCTATAGCCGCGTCGTGCAGGTGTTTCTGCCAGTACGCCTCAGTATTCGTCTTGATCCCCGAGCAGCTATCCAGTTCTGTAAGGGAGTCCAGCCAGAGTTGTGCCTGACGCAGTAATGCCTGTTTTACACTGTTTGCGGTAGTGTCTGCCAGTTGTGATGCCTGATCGCCGAAACTGTCCCATGCGGTGGTAAGTAATGTCAGGTCAGCATCGAGGGCTTTGGCTAGCCAGCAAGCACGCTGCAAGCCCGGTTGCTCTTCGTCGTTTTTGTCCAGTACTACCAGAATATGATTGATATCGAGCATGGTGTTCTCCTCAGTGCCGCCATGGCGTAATCCGTTCTCTCATTGAGCATATCGCTTTCAGATGGCAGCGTCTTGCCCTGCCTCAAGGTAAATGGCCTCAAGGTAGATAGCTTCAAGATAAATCGCCCGATGCCTACGACACCCTGCTGGTGGATGAGGTTCTCACTTTAATCGTCGGCACTGGCATGAAGGAGTTTCAGCAGGGCAGCAGCGGCATTACTTTGCGTCCTATGTTTAAGAAACACCGCCCCGAGCTGCCTGCGAAGGCTGGCTCCTGGCCAGTCGATAATCGTTAAAGCCTCGTCATTGATCATTGAGGCTGGCAGTACCGACCAGCCCATGCCGACAGAGACGAGCATCTTAATGGTTTCGAGATAATTGGTTGGCATCGGCGCTTTAAGTGTCAACCCCTCGGCGGCAAACACGTTATTGATCAACTGGTAGGTGATCGTGTCGGGCTCCGGGAGAATCGCAGATTCAGATGAAAGGTCCTGAAGGGAGATTTTCGATATGCCCGCCAGTCGATGGTTGTTCGAGCAGACGCAGACCATGTCATCCTGCCAGAGAGGAATAGCGGCAATATCTGTCTTTGGGGTTTGTTCAAGAGTCGTCAGAGCCAGGTCGACCTGGCGAAGCCTGACGGCCTGATATGCTCGTTCAGACCCCATAAACTGCAAGTCCAGATCGACATTCGGATGGGCCTGCACAAATTTCCGCAGTACCGGTGGTAGCCGGTGCAGCCCTATGTGGTGGCTGGTGGCGATGGACAGGCTGCCAGCGATATCGCCGCTCAGATTCTCCATCTGCTGTGTAGTGTCGGCGACAAGGTCCAGAATACTGCGTGCTCTCGGCAGAAGAGCCGTGCCTGCGTCGGTCAGACTCACGGTCCGGTTGTGACGCTCGAACAGAGGGACGCCCAACTGGGTTTCAAGTTGTTGAATACGCTTACTGACCGCCGACTGGGTCAGGTGCAGTTGCTCTGCTGCGGCCGAGAAAGAGTGCGCTCCGGCGACCGCGAGAAATGCCTTAAGTGATTGAGTATCCATGCTGACCTATGACTTCTATTCCTTTTGGGAATTCAAACTAGAAAAAATATGAATTTCTGTTGTTTATCAGCTGTTGTAAACTGGCGCAAGTGATTTGATGAGAACGAACAACAACTCTGGAGCACCGAGCATGGCCGGCAAGACTCTTTACGACAAACTCTGGGATCAGCACGTGGTGAAAACCCGTGAAGATGGTACCGCCCTTATTTACATCGATCGTCAGCTTCTGCACGAAGTAACGTCACCTCAGGCATTCGAAGGCCTGCGTCTGGCCAATCGTATGCCATGGCGCCTCGATGCCAATCTGGCGACCCCTGACCACAACGTACCGACGACGGTGTTTGAGCGTCAGTCGGGTATCGACGGCATTCAGGACCCTGTGTCACGTATTCAGGTGAAAACCTTAGATGATAACTGTGATCACTTTGGTATCAACGAATTCAAAATGGCCGACAAACGTCAGGGCATCGTGCACGTCGTCGGTCCGGAGCAGGGGGCAACGCTGCCGGGCATGACCGTCGTCTGCGGTGATTCTCATACGGCGACCCACGGCGCATTTGCTGCATTGGCTCACGGCATCGGTACGTCTGAAGTTGAACACGTGCTCGCGACTCAGTGTCTGATTCAGCGCAAGATGAAAAACTTGCTGATTAAAGTCGATGGTGAGCTGGGTAAAGGCATTACCGGTAAAGACGTGGTGCTGCATGTGATTGGTGTGATCGGTACTGCGGGCGGCAACGGTTGTGCCATGGAGTTTGGTGGTTCTGCTATCCGCTCTATGAGCATGGAAGGCCGCATGACCATGTGCAACATGGCGATTGAAGCCGGTGCCCGTGTGGGCATGGTGGCATTCGATGACATCACAGCAGACTATGTTAAAGGTCGTCCGTTTGCGCCGAAAGCAGAGCAGTGGGAAATGGCGCTTGAGGCATGGAAAGACCTGAAGTCGGATGACGATGCCGAGTTCGATAAAGTCGTCGAGATCCGCGCGGAAGACATCAAGCCACAGGTGACCTGGGGCACGTCTCCCGAAATGGTGACTACCATCGATGCGACAGTACCCACCCTCGACGACGCCGAGAATGATGTTGAGCGTTCAGGTTTTGAGCGTGCTTATGAATACATGGGCCTGACACCGGGCCAGAAGATTACTGACATTAAGCTTGATCGAGTATTTATCGGTTCGTGCACAAACTCACGCATTGAAGACCTGCGTGCCGCTGCTGAAGTCGCGAAAGGGCGCAAAGTAGCCGACAGCCTGATTCAGGCCTTAGTGGTACCGGGCTCTGGGCTGGTTAAAGCGCAGGCCGAAGAAGAAGGTCTGGATAAGATTTTCGAAGAGGCCGGTTTTGAATGGCGTGAGCCAGGTTGCTCTATGTGTCTGGCGATGAACGCCGACAAGCTGGGCAGCGGAGAGCACTGTGCGTCGACGTCGAACCGTAACTTTGAAGGTCGTCAGGGCTACGGCGGTCGTACGCATCTGGTAAGCCCGGCGATGGCCGCAGCGGCTGCGATTGCTGGTCATTTTGTTGACGTGCGTGAATTTTAATAGGAGAGCATAAGATGAAAGCATTTACTGTACATCAGGGTGTTGTCGCTCCTATGGATCGCGCCAATGTCGATACTGATATGATTATTCCGAAGCAGTTTCTGAAGTCGATTAAGCGTTCAGGCTTTGGTCCGAACCTGTTCGATGAACTGCGTTATCTGGATGAAGGTCAGCCGGATGCCGATAACAGCGGTCGTCCGTTGAATCCGGATTTTGTACTGAATAAACCACGCTATGCCGGAGCTTCTGTATTGCTGGCGCGTGAAAACTTCGGTTGTGGTTCAAGCCGGGAGCACGCGCCATGGGCACTGGAAGACTTCGGTTTCCGTGCGATTATTGCACCGAGCTACGCGGATATTTTTTACAACAACAGTTTTAAAAATGGCCTGTTGCCGATTGTCCTGGATGAAGCGACGGTGGATCGTCTGTTCAAAGAGGCTGAAGCAAATGAAGGCTATCAGTTGACCGTCGATCTGGAGAACCAGAAAGTGGTTACGCCATCTGGCGAAGAGATCGCCTTTGAAGTGGACGACTTCCGTCGTCATTGCCTGCTGAATGGTCTGGATGATATTGGTCTGACGCTGCAGGACGCCGACGAGATTCGCGCCTATGAAGAGAAGCGTCGTGCCTCTTCTCCATGGCTTTTCGGGTAGCGGAGCTGCCTGCGTTGCCAGAGCGGTGTTAAATATTATCTCAGAATGCTCATTTACGACTTGTAGACTCCGCTTCTTCGATAATTTTTGCCTAGCTCTGGCGGCCTCGCCGACGCTCTAATGGCGCCGGCGAGGCCGCTAAATATAATTTATCAGTTCTCTGAATATGGTTTGAGGACTGAACAAAAGTTGATGGCAAAGCGCTGGTTCAGCCTGTTTTCGACCCTCTGTGCCATGGGTGGCACAGGGGAGCCCCCATGGATGGGTTCACGGCGAGTCGAAAACAGGCTGAAGCGGCGATTTGTTTAAAGAGATTGTGAGGTTTTAAAAATGAGCAAAAACGTACTGATCCTGCCGGGCGATGGTATTGGCCCGGAAATCGTTGCAGAAGCCGTTAAGGTTCTGAACGTAGCGAACGAAAAATTCAATCTCGGCCTGGAGCTGGTGGACGGTCTGGTCGGTGGTTCTGCCTACGACGTACATGGCACGCCACTGCCAGACGAGACCATGGACAAAGCCCGCGCGGCAGACGCAATTCTGCTGGGTGCGGTAGGTGGTCCTAAGTGGGATAACCTCGAAGACCGCGAGCTGCGTCCTGAAAAAGGCCTGCTCGGTCTGCGTTCTGGTCTGGAGCTGTTCGGTAACCTGCGTCCAGCCATTCTGTACCCGCAGCTTGCGGATGCATCGTCTCTTAAACCAGAAGTAGTTTCTGGTCTGGATATCCTGATTGTGCGTGAACTGACCGGTGGTATTTACTTCGGTAAGCCTCGTGGTATCCGTACGCTGGAGAACGGCGAGCGCGAAGGCTACAACACCTACGTTTATAGCGAGTCTGAAATCAAGCGTATTGCGCACGTGGCTTTCCAGTCGGCAATGAAGCGCAACAAAAAGCTGTGCTCAGTCGACAAAGCGAACGTTCTGGAAGTGACCGTGCTATGGCGCGAAATTCTGGAAGAAGTCGGTAAAGAATACCCAGAGGTTGAGCTGTCGCACATGTACGTCGATAACGCGGCGATGCAGCTGGTGCGTGCACCTAAGCAGTTCGACGTGATGGTAACCGGGAACATGTTCGGTGACATTCTGTCTGATGCTGCGGCCATGCTGACAGGTTCCATCGGTATGCTGCCTTCAGCCTCTCTGGATAAAGACAATAAAGGTATGTACGAGCCATGCCACGGTTCTGCACCAGACATTGCTGGTCAGGGCATCGCCAACCCATTGGCAACTATCCTGTCAGCTGCGATGATGTTGCGCTATTCATTGGGTGAAGGTAGTGCTGCCGACGCGATTGAGCAGGCGGTAAGCAAGGTGCTCGATAAAGGTCTGCGTACTGGCGACATCTTCTCTGAAGGTATGCAGAAAGTTTCCACCGTTGAAATGGGCGAAGCGGTTGTAGCCGCCCTGCAGGAGGTTTAATTACATGTCACAGTTGAATGTTGGCCTGGTCGGCTGGCGCGGAATGGTCGGCTCTGTCCTGATGCAGCGCATGCAGGAAGAGAAAGATTTCGACCAGATTAACCCGGTATTTTTCACTACGTCTCAGAAAGGTAAGCCAGCCCCAGACTTCGCTGGTAAAGATTGCGGTACGCTCGAAGATGCATTCGATATCGATGCGTTGAAAGCACAGGACGTGATCCTGACCTGTCAGGGCGGTGATTACACTAAAGAAGTGTATGGCAAGCTGCGTGAAGCGGGTTGGAACGGTTACTGGATTGATGCTGCGTCGTCACTGCGCATGGCGGACGATGCCATCATCGTTCTCGACCCAGTGAACAAAGACGTAATCGAAAAAGGCATTGAGTCAGGTGTTAAAACCTACGTTGGCGGTAACTGCACAGTCAGCCTGATGCTTCTTGCGTTGGGCGGTCTGTTCGAGAAAGACCTGGTGGAGTGGGTTGCTCCGCAGACGTATCAGGCAGCGTCTGGTTCGGGTGCGCGCCACATGCGCGAGCTGATCTCCCAGATGGGTGCTATTCGCGACGAAGTTAAAGATAAGCTTGATGACCCTGCCAGCGCGATTCTTGAAATCGACCGTCAGGTAGCCGACTTCATCCGTAGCGATGCACTGCCAACAGAGCAGTTTGGTGTGCCTCTGGCGGGCAGTCTGATTCCATACATCGACTCTCAGCTGGAATCTGGCCAGAGCCGTGAAGAATGGAAAGCACAAGTCGAAGCGAACAAAATCATGGGGCGCAGCGATGATCAGGTTCCTGTCGATGGTCTGTGTGTTCGTGTTGGTGCGATGCGCTGTCACAGCCAGGCGATGACGCTGAAACTGAAGAAAGACATTCCGGTCAGTGAAATCGAAGAGATTCTCGCGGGTCACAATGACTGGGTAAAAGTCATCCCGAACGATCGCGACGCCAGTATGAATGAACTGACCCCAGCGAAAGTGACGGGTACCTTAAGTATCCCGGTAGGCCGTATTCGCAAGCTGAATATGGGGCCAGAATACATTTCTGCGTTCACTGTCGGCGATCAGCTCCTATGGGGCGCAGCTGAGCCACTTCGCAGAATGTTGCGCATTTTGTTGAATAAGTGATGAGAAAGCGGGGCATTTGCCCCGCTTTTTTCATGGTGGCTGATAGAAAAATGCTCTAAGTGTTTCATACGTCACGCTTTTATCCCCTGCAAACCGGGCAAAATATTGCGTTAGCTGACTTTATATTTGATACTACGAATCGCTTATGAACGGAATCTATAAGTAAGCTGGGTCAGGATCATCTAAAAAGAAAGCGGTTTTTCGAAAACCTGCGATACATCGTCGCGAACGACAACAAGGAAGCAATAATGAAGCGCCTACTTGCTAAAAGCATTCTGTTGGCTGGGGGAATGTCCTTATCATCTCATATTCTGGCGTTGGGCCTGGGTGAGATGGAACTGGACTCTGCACTGAATCAGCCCCTGAGCGCAGAGATCAAGCTTATTGATACGCAAGGTCTGACCAGCTCGGAAATAAAACCGAAACTTGCCAGTGCGGCCGACTTCGAACGTGCAGGTATTGATCGTTATCAATTCCTGACGCAGATGAAATTTTCGGTCAATGGTGACCGCATTCTGATCACCACTCGTGATCCGGTGAATGAACCTTTTCTGAATTTTCTCGTAGAGCTCAACTGGCCTGCTGGTCGTGTGCTTCGCGAATACACCGTTCTTCTTGATCCTCCAGTATTCGAAGAAGGGCGAGTTCAACCATTGGTTGCAGTGCCTGCTGGCTCTGTTCAGTCTCAGGCAACGGCGACAGCGCCTGAAGCGCGCCCTCAGCCTACGCCGGCTCCTAAGCGTTCAAACAATTGGCAGACGCCCGCTGCGCCTGGTACTTATAAAGTCCAGCCGAACGATACCCTCTGGGAAATCGCTTTAGCGACTCGCCCTGATGCGTCTGTGACTCCACAACAAATGATGATTGCTTTGCAGGACGTTAACCCTGGCGCGTTCATTAATGGCAATATCAACCGTCTGAAAACCCATACTGTTCTTGATATCCCTGACGCGTCCATCATCGAAACGGTAAACAACCGTGAAGCTGTTGCTGAAGTGGTACGTCAGAACCGCGAACTCAAGGCAGGGGTTGCTCAGATTGACGCGACCGGCCGCAATACCGATACCTCCGGTCCTCGTAAATCCACTGGCAATGGTGAAGTTCGCCTCCTTGCTTCCGAAGCAACGGGTGATTCGAATCAGTCGGGTGGTAGCGTCGCCGGTAAAGCGGGTGCTGCGGGTGCCGCTGAAACAGATCTTGCGATCGCTCTCGAGAACCTTGATAAGAGTCAGCGTGAGAATCAGGAACTGGTCGAACGTCTGAATGCGCTTGAAGAACAGCTTGCTAAAATGGAACGCTTGATCACACTGCAGAATGATCAGCTGGCCAGTATGCAGGCAGGAACCGAGTCTGCCCCTGAAGCAGCAGCACCGATCGCAGATTCAAATGCCGCTGTAACCGGTGAAGAACCGAATGCAGACGTCCCGGATGAAAGCCCAGCAGAACCTGCTGCCCAAACTGAAGAGGCTGAAGCAGGCGCGCCTGTCGCAGAGCAGGAAGCAGTATCTGACGAAGAGGCGACCGCGACTGAAGATGCAACGCCTGAAAGTGAAACTGGCGCAGTGGCCGAAGGTACCGATTACAACTACAGCGAAGGCGCAGCGGCTGAGTCTGAGCAGGCTGCTCCGGTTCAAACCGCAGAGCAGAAGGCCATGACTGAACGAGCGGCTGCTGAAGCTCGTCGTTCTGCAGCTGAATCAGACAAGAGTATCGCCGATAAGATCATGGCGATCCCGTATCCGTACTTTGCCATTGCAGCAGGCCTGTTGCTAACGCTTGTTTACGCGATAATGAAGCTGAAGGCGCGGAAAGAAGAAGACGCCGTTGCAGAAGCCGAGGCAGAACTGAATGCTGCTGAAGCCGCGGCTATGGCGCCTGATAACACTGAGCTTGATCTTCCTGATAATTCCGATCTGCCAGATTTCGATGACAACCTGTCTTCTGAAGCAAATGATGCTGGTTTCGGTAATTTCGATCTGGGTGATGAAGAGCTGGATAGCAATATCGAGTCTGATCTCTCTGATATCGACCTGGACGCATACGAAGATGCTGATGGTGAATATGAGACTGTCGGCCAGACAGAAGATGCCATCAGTGAGTCTGATATTTACATCGCCTATGGTAAGTTCGATCAGGCGATTGAGCTTCTGAAAGGAGCAATCGCTGCAGAGCCAGAACGTACGGATCTTCGTTTAAAGCAGCTTGAAGTACTCTCGTCCCTGGATGATGCCGAGGCGTTTGCTGAGGCAGAGGCCAACCTGATTGCGATTGGTGATACCGCTGCAAATGCAGAGGCTGCTGAGTTCAGACAGCAGCTGTCTAACCCGATTGAGCCAGAAATCCGCGCTGATGAAGCAGATGCATTAAGTCTTGACGGTGAGTTGCCTTCGATTGATGAATCGGCCGAAGACGAGTTTGAAGGTGGTATGGACTTCGGTGCGGCACTCGACTTTGGTGATGATGCAACGCCTGAAGATGATGGCATTGGTGCTCAGCTTGAAGAAGTGCCTGATCTGAAACTGGATGAGTCTTCGGACTTTGACGCGGAAAAAGAGGGCGTAGATATGTCCCTCGAAGATGACGCGCCAGAGCTGGATGATGACCTTCTTAATTTCGACATGGGCGATGATGACGAACTCTCCGCTGCGGCTCCTTCTGAACTGGCAGAAGACGAACTGGCAGCAGAAACGGATGACCTGGCGTCACTGGACGATGCTGGTGAGTTACCTTCTTTTGATATTGAGTCAGGTGATGATCTTTCTGCGGATCTCGAAGATATTACCGCTGAGCTTCCTGCGGAATCCTCTTCTGCGATTGACTTCAGTGTTGATGATTTTGATCTTGATGCAGACGAGCTCGTTGATTCAGCCGAAAGTGTCAAGGGCCCAGCTGATTCACCGGTTTCTGGTGAGTTGGCTGATGCAGATAATGATTTGTCACTGGATTTTGAAGTTGATGAAGCGTCACCTTCTAAGACCAATGAAGCGCTGGATGACTTGCTCGATCTTGATGAGGAGCCGGAAGCAGACTTAGATTCTCACTTAGCTGCGGACTTGGCCGACAGTGCCGATGAGTCGGATGACGACCTTCCGGAGCTGACTTTCGACACTGAAGAGTCTGCTGAGGTTGAAGTATCAGACTCAACTCAGGATGGTGTGGTTGAAGAAACGTCAACTGAAGACGTGGTAGATGAGAATTCAGAAGCCACAGAGCTGGCTGAGTCGTCTGATGAAAAGGCTGGTTCAGTTGATGAGGACGCGTTTGTCGCAACGTCAGATGAAGATGATCTGTCGGATGACAGTGTTTCAGAAGACCTTGAAGCTCTCATGTCCAGTGATGATGATCTGGCGGCTGGCAGTGATCTGATCGGGGGTATCGATCTTGATGAGCTAGCTGCAGCGGATGACGAGTTTGACTTCCTTGCCGGTACTGATGAGTGTGCAACGAAACTTGACCTGGCGCGTGCCTACGTCGACATGGAAGATGTCGATGGTGCGAAAGAACTTCTGCAGGAAGTTGTCCAGGAAGGTAATGACGCTCAGAAGCAGGAAGCGAAAGACCTGATGGATAAGCTCGCCTGAACGCATGACTGACTTAGAAGATGGCTACCGTCGCTACGCGGCGGTGGTCGAGTATAACGGTGCCTGTTTTCATGGCTGGCAACGTCAGAAACATCACGATGAACCCACCGTTCAGGCCGCTCTCGAAGCGGCCATTTCTGTTGTAGCCAACCACCCTGTCAGTGTCTCATGTGCCGGTCGTACTGACACCGGTGTGCACGCCACTCGTCAGGTAATTCACTTCGATACGAACGCTTATCGCAAAGACTATGGCTGGATGATGGGCGTGAATACACACCTTCCTGATGGTGTTGCCCTGCAATGGGTGGGAGAAGTCGGTGGGGATTTTCATGCGCGGTACAAGGCTCAGGCGCGTCGTTACCGCTATCTGATTTACGATAATCCATCCCGTATGGCACTGATGCACGATCAGTTAACCTGGTGGAAGTATCCCCTTGATGCTGAGCGTATGCATGAAGCAGCCCAGCACCTGGTGGGGACACACGACTTTACATCCTTCAGAGCGAAGGACTGTCAGGCGAAGTCTCCGGTAAAAGAGATGCATGCCATCTCCGTGAAACGTTTTGACCGTATACTGGTCGTAGAACTTGAGTGCAGTGCTTTCCTGTACCACATGGTGCGTAATATTGTTGGTGTGTTATTACCGATCGGGGAGGGCCATAAATCTCCTGATTGGATGAAAGAGGTTCTCGCGCTTAAAGATCGCTCGAAAGCAGGAATCACCGCGCCAGGTGGCGGGCTGTATTTCGTCGGGGTGAAATACCCAGAGCAGTTTGAATTGCCGTGTCAGCCATGGGGGCCTGCATTGTTACAGCCCCTGTTTGATCGTTAACGCTTAGGAGAGAGTCAGGTAATGCAAGTAGGTTTTCCGCGGTTTCTGGTCATGACGGTGTTGTCGTTGGTGTTGGCGTCCTGTGGTGGCGACTGGGGCCCGGAGGATGACGGTGATGGCTTTGGTGATCGGGATACCCCTGTCAGGACTGATGTTGCGCGACTGGCGTTGCATCAAGGAACGAATAACGGAACCGGTGCCACACATGAGCGTCAGGTGCGCTTCTTGCCTGATCAAGCGAGTTATGAGGATGCCTTGCTGAATTATGCCTCTGATGACAGTACGGCGCAGGACGTGGATTTCGATGTGTTCCAGCTACTCCTGATTGACATGGGTACTCGCAGTACAGGTGGTTACGCTATTGCTGTCAGTGATGTGTACGAAGAGGAGGGTATCGTGACGGCTGAGTTACGTTATACCTACCCGGAGTCGGACTGTTCGGTCACCGACGTTGAAACAACGCCATATCTTTTCTTACGACTGGAAACTCAACTACCGGTCGTATTGTCAGAAGAAGTGTCTTATACAGAATGTTGAATGGTTTCTGCTAAGGGCACGATTGCGCTTCTGGTATCATCGGGTGTTTTAACAGACTGAACGAGTTGTTATGCGCCGCACCAGGATCAAAATTTGTGGAATTACACGTGCTGAAGATGCAGATGCCGCTGTTGAGGCGGGCGCTGATGCACTTGGTTTGGTTTTCTATCCGCCTAGCCCACGTGCAGTCGATGTTGCTCAGGCTGTAGACGCAGTCGGCAACGTACCGGCTTTTGTCAGTGTAACTGCTCTCTTTGTAAATCCTACCGTCGAAGAGGTGCAAAGAGTACTTGATAGCGTTAGAATTGACCTTATCCAATTCCATGGTGATGAAGATGACGACTTTTGTCGACAGTTCAAACGCCCCTACATCAAAGCCCTCCGTGTCCGGCAAGCGTCGGATGTGGTGGCGTCGTGCATGCGCTTCCCTGGCGCACTGGCAATTCTCCTAGACAGCTATAAACCCGGAGTTCCGGGTGGTACAGGAGAGACCTTTGACTGGTCACTGATACCCGAAACTCCACCTAAGCCCATTATTCTTGCCGGTGGCCTTGAGCCTGACAACGTCGCATCTGCGATAACTCAGATTCGTCCTTTCGCTGTTGATATCAGTGGAGGTGTCGAAGCCTCTAAAGGCATCAAGGATCACCGCAAAATCGAAGAATTTGTGAACGAGGTGTATCGTGTCGATCAACACTACCGAGAAGCAAGCAACTGACTTCAATGTTGAAATGCCAGATGCCAATGGCCATTTTGGTATTTTTGGGGGACGCTTTGTCTCTGAAACCCTGACAGCCGCATTGGACGAGCTTCAGGAAACCTACGAAAAGCTGCGTAATGACCCAGAGTTCCAGGCGGAATTCGATAAAGAGTTGGCTCATTATGTTGGCCGCCCATCACCGCTCTATTTCGCTGAGCGCCTGACTGAGGAGTGTGGTGGTGCGAAGATTTATCTGAAGCGTGAAGACCTGAACCACACGGGCGCGCACAAAGTAAACAACACCATCGGCCAAGCCTTGCTCGCCAAGTTTATGGGCAAGAAAAAAGTGATCGCTGAAACCGGAGCAGGCCAGCACGGTGTCGCTTCGGCCACTGTCGCAGCCCGCTTTGGCCTTGAGTGTAAGGTGTTTATGGGCTCGACTGACGTCGAGCGACAGAAGCTTAATGTCTATCGAATGAAGCTGCTTGGTGCTGAGGTTGAATCAGTGACCTGTGGTACTAAAACGTTGAAGGACGCCATGAACGAGGCCATGCGCCACTGGGTGACCAACGTTGATGATACTTTCTACATCATTGGTACCGCTGCGGGTCCACACCCATACCCAATGTTGGTACGTGATTTTCAAAGCATTATTGGTCGTGAGACTCAGCGCCAGTGTGACGAACAGATAGGTCGTCAGCCTGACGCTGTGGTTGCATGTGTGGGCGGTGGGTCTAATGCCATTGGTATGTTCCACCCTTACATCAAATACCCAGAAGTCGAAATGTACGGTGTCGAAGCCGGTGGTCTGGGACTTCAGGGAGACGACCATGCGGCACCCCTGAGTAAAGGTAAGCCCGGCGTACTGCATGGGAACCGTACTTACCTGATGGAAGACGAAAACGGACAGATCATGGGTACACACTCAGTCTCGGCTGGTCTCGATTATCCGGGCGTGGGGCCAGAGCACAGCTGGTTAAAAGACGTCGGTCGTGCGAAGTACGTCGCTGCGACGGATGATGAGGCAATTGCTGCCTTCCATAAACTGACTCGCCTTGAGGGGATTATGCCCGCATTGGAGAGCTCACATGCGATTGCCTATGCCATGAAATTGGCGGCGACTATGGATAAAGACAAAGTTATCGTCGTAAATCTGTCGGGGCGTGGCGATAAAGACATACACACCATTGCAGAAATGGATGGTGTAACTGCATAAGCTGGAGTTTGACTGATGGATATCGTTTATTTGTTGGCTTTGGCCGTTTAAGATCCATCAGTCAGTTCCATGTCATCCATTTGTGCCTGCTTTTTGCTATCTACCTCATGCGCGGCAATTTCTTGTTGTGAAGTTGTAAGGCTGTTAAAGGCCCACAAGGAGCGTAGAACTGCAGGAGCAGACATAGCCGGAGTGGCGGTTGTACCTGTCGCAACGGCTTAAATGGATGTTTCAGCTTATCCACGGATTGACGGTATCCGGAAACAGATACCGGCTACAAGTAGAGTGAAAGACATGAGCCGAATTACAAAAACGTTTGAGCGTCTCGCCGAAGAGGGCAAAAAGGCGCTGATTCCATATATAACTGCGGGTGACCCGGATAAAGCCACCACTGTACCAATGATGCACGCCCTGGTTGAAGCAGGTGCGGATGTTATTGAACTGGGTGTTCCTTTTTCTGACCCGATGGCGGATGGCCCAACCATCCAGCTGGCCTGTGAACGATCTCTTAAACACGGTACGTCCCTGCGTGATGTTCTGGGTATGGTTGCTGAATTCCGCAAGACCGATAAAGATACGGCGGTCGTGCTGATGGGGTACCTGAACCCGCTAGAGGCCATGGGATATCCTGAGTTTGTCGAGCAAGCGTCAGCTGCCGGTGTTGATGGCGTACTGGTGGTGGATATGCCGCCGGAAGAGGCGCGAAGCGTCGATTCAATGTTTGAGGAAGCGGGGCTCGACTTTATCTACCTGCTTGCTCCGACCAGCACAGAAAAGCGTATTAAAACCATTGGTGAAGTTGGTCGTGGATACGTGTACTACGTGTCGCTACGAGGTGTAACCGGATCGGCTGCAATCGATGTTGACGATGTCGAACGGAATCTTGACCGTATCCGTCAGCACGTTAATGCGCCTCTGTGTGTTGGTTTTGGCATTCAGAACGCTGAAGCTGCTGCTAGGGTTTCAGAGGTCTGTGACGGCGTCATCGTTGGTAGTGCGCTGGTGAGTCGTATTGCTGATCAGGCTGATAGTCCGGCTCAAGCGATAAAAGACGTCTCTGGTCTCGCAGGCAGTATGCGCGAGGCGATGGATGCGAATGCCGCCGCGGAAGCCTGATCCCTCTGGAACTGTTTGATGCGCTATAGCTCCCCTGATGAATGGCTTCGATATCTCGAAGCCATTCACCCCTCTGGTATCGATCTTGGTCTTGAACGTGTTGCCCGTGTTGCGGCTCGCCTGGACTGTATAAAACCGGCGCCTCTGGTCATTCTGGTCGGTGGAACAAACGGTAAAGGTACGACCTCTGCGTTAATTGCTGCGCTGCTCCGAAAGCAGGGTAAACGAATCGGTATGTACAACTCTCCTCATATTCACCGCTACAACGAGCGGGTATCAGTTGATGGTGCTGATATCTCAGATGCCAATCTGTGTCGATCGTTTGAAGCGGTTGAGCGTGCGCGTGACGATATCACTCTGACATACTTTGAGTTCGGTACGCTGGCGGCACTTTGGCATTTTAAACAGCAATCGCTTGACGCGGTTGTTCTTGAAATCGGCCTGGGTGGTCGGCTCGATGCTGTGAATGTCGTTGATCCTGATATATCGGTGGTGACCAGTATCGGGCTCGATCATCAAGACTGGCTGGGTAACACCGTCGATGAAATTGCCTATGAAAAGTGCAGCATCGCACGCGCAGGAAAGTGGCTGGTCTGCGGCCAGCCAGATGCACCCGCGCGGGCGCTGGCAACGGTTAAGAACCTTGGCGGATATTTTGCGGCACGCGGTGATATGTTTGATGTGGCTGAGTCTGAGCAGCAGCTCATCGTGAGCTATACGGCTAACAATGAGCCTCGTACCGTCACTCTGGCTGAATATCATATCCCTCATCATAATGTGGCGACCGCTATACAGGTGCTGGCGCTTATTGATCAACTACCTCCGTCTGACGTTTTGTCAGAAACAGTATCGGGCCTTCGAGTCCCGGGTCGTTGGCAGAGCTGGAGCGATGGTTCTGCTAAGGTAGTGCTTGATGTGGCACACAACCCTCAGGCGGCCGCCTATCTGCGTCACCACATCGAAGAGCTGGACTGCCTCGTACTCGGGATGCTGAGTGATAAAGACGTCGCGGGCGTGCTAGAGGCGCTGCCCCCGTTCAAACGTCTTTACGTCGTGACTCTCACTGGCTGGCGTGGACTTGACCGGGAGGAGCTGGGAGCAAAAAGTCGCGCGGCAGGATTTACAGTCGATCAAAGCTTTGAAACTATGAGTGCCGCGCTGGAGTCAATTCCAGCAACGGGGACAACCTTGGTTGCCGGATCATTTCATACGGTTGAGGCCGCCGCTGAATGGCTTAAAGCCGGAGAGGGTAAATGGAACTCCATTTAAAAAAGCGAATTTTAGGTGCATGGCTGACAGTGACTGCGATTCTGGTCGTTGCGCCCATTGTATTGGATGGTTCGCGTACCCATATTCTTCTTGAGTCAGATGCCCCTGCGATGCCAGATACAGAACGGTGGGCGACCGAAGAATACGAACGTCAGGTAAGAAAAGATGTTGAGGCTCTGGCTTCCGGTGAAGCAACGGCGGATATATCTATGCCTCAGGTAGACGTTGTGGACCGGGATGATACCCCTGTGCCGGGCGTGCCAGCGGATCAGACGAAACTGGATCAGGATAACATTCCGTATGCCTGGACGTTACAGGTTGGTGCGTTTGGGCAGAGAGACAACGCCTATCGGTTTCGAGACCTGTTACGTCACGATGGTTACAAAGCCTACGTTCAGGAATTTCAGCAGGAAAAGATCACCCGGGTGTACGTTGGGCCTGAGCTGCGCAGAGCAGATGCCGAGAGAATACAGCGCCAGCTGAAGCAGCGGGGCGATATCTCTGAAGCCTATCTGCGTCGATACAAAGCAGAGAGCTGACGCGCTGCAATTGTCAATTCTTTTATAGCGCGCAGGCTCTGGTATACTGCGCGCTTTCTTTTCCTGCCGGGGCAGTAAATGACCATAATCGACTGGGTGATCCTGGGTATCATCGGCGTCTCAGGCCTGATCAGCCTGGTGCGTGGTTTTGTTAAAGAAGCCCTGTCTCTCGTGTCCTGGCTGGTTGCCTTTCTCGTTGCTCGCTATTTCAGCGGCAATCTCGCTACTCTTCTTGAAGACAGTATTGCGACAAACAGTGTTCGGTGGATGGTCGCTTTTGGTATCTTGTTTGTTGCGACTCTGGTCGTTTTGGCTATGGTAAATTTTCTGGTGGCTCAACTGGTGAAAGCCACTGGCTTGAGTGGTACCGACCGGGTATTTGGCATGGTCTTTGGCATCCTGCGGGGTGTCATCATCGTTGTTGCCCTGGTGTACGGAGCTCAGCTGACAGGGATTCCTCAGCAGGATCTCTGGTGGCAGGAATCGACAATTATTCCATATCTTGAAACGCTGGCGGACTGGGCGCGTAAAACGCTGCCTTCTGCGGTGAGTCAGGTGTTGGCAGCTTAATAAACTTCGCTTGTTTGAGGTAATACGCGCATGTGCGGAATAGTGGGTGTAGTTGGTAAGTCCCATGTTAACCAGGCAATCTATGATGCTTTGACGGTGCTTCAGCATCGTGGTCAGGATGCCGCAGGAATTGTGACCAGCTACGGCAACAAGCTTTGTCTGCGTAAGGACAACGGTCTTGTTCGTGATGTGTTCAGAACCCGCCACATGCAGCGGCTGTTGGGGAATATAGGTATCGGTCATGTCCGATACCCAACGGCAGGTAGCTCCAGCTCGGCCGAGGCTCAACCCTTCTACGTGAACTCGCCGTACGGGATCACGCTTGCGCACAACGGTAATTTGACGAACACAGAGCAGTTGGCGGAAGATATTTACCGTGAAGATCTGCGCCATATCAACACCACATCAGACTCTGAAGTTCTGCTGAATATTTTCGCGCATGAGTTGCAGGAACAGCGTCAGCTGAAACCGTCCCCGGAAGTTATCTTTAAAGCCGTGCGTAAAGTGCATGAGCGTATTCGCGGCGGTTATGCTGTGGTCGCTATGATTACCGGTTACGGCATTGTGGCTTTCCGTGATCCTCACGGAATTCGTCCTGCTGTATTTGGCCACCGTGATACGGAAAAAGGGCCGGAGTACATGGTTGCGTCAGAGTCCGTTGCACTTGATGCGCAGGATTTCAAACTGGACCGAGATATTGCGCCAGGCGAATGCGTTATTTTTACTGAAGATGGACAGCTGTTCACAGAACAGTGCGCTGAGCAGACAGAACTGACGCCATGTATCTTTGAGCATGTTTATTTTGCGCGTCCGGATTCAATCATTGATGGCATCGCCGTTTATAAAGCCCGCCTGCGCATGGGCGAGAAACTCGCTGATAAAATTATGCGTGAGCATCCTGATCACGATATTGATGTCGTGATCCCGATTCCTGACACCAGTCGTTCTTCGGCATTGGAGTTGGCGAATCATCTCGGTGTGAAATATCGCGAAGGCTTTATGAAAAACCGCTACATCGGTCGTACCTTCATCATGCCAGGTCAGCAGCTGCGCAAGAAGTCGGTTAAGCAGAAGCTCAATGCGCTTGACCTGGAATTTCGCGGTAAAAACGTACTTCTTGTCGATGACTCTATTGTGCGTGGTACCACGTGCGAACAGATTATTGAGATGGCACGGGAGGCGGGCGCGAAAAATGTGTATTTCGCTTCGGCAGCCCCTGCGGTTCGTTTCCCGAATGTGTATGGCATTGATATGCCGGCGAAAGAAGAATTCATCGCCCACGACCGGTCAACGGAAGAAATTGCAAGAGCCATTGGTGCAGACTGGCTCGTTTATCAGGATATCGAAGACCTGGTAGAGGCTTGTCTTGAGGGCGCGACAACCGATGCTAAAGCGTTCGACTGCTCCGTGTTTAATGGTGAATACGTCACCAAAGACATCAACGATGAATATTTCCGCCGCTTGAATGAATTACGTAGCGACGCAAACAAAACATTGCAGGTTATCGATAATGAAGCGATTGATCTGCACAACCAGAAAGAGGCCTGAAGACAATGGCAGACTTACCTGATTGGCCAGAGCGCTACCAATCTGACCTGACGGATGCAGAGTTCGATACTCTGGCAGTCCGTGCTGGCCAGATGCGCTCGCCGGAAGGTGAGCATGGGGAAGCGATTTTCCCGACGAGTAGTTATGTGTTTTCTTCTGCGGCCGAAGCGGCAGCGACCTTCGGCGGTGATCGGGACGGTAATGTTTACTCCCGTTATACCAACCCAACGGTAAGAACGTTTGAGGAACGTCTTGCCGCTCTCGAAGGCGGGGAGGCCTGCGCAGCAACTGCCTCAGGAATGGCAGCTATTTATGCTCTGTGCATCGCCCACCTGCAGGCTGGCGACCACATGATCTGCTCCCGCGCGGTGTTTGGCTCGACGACGGTTCTGCTGGAGAAATTTCTACGTAAATTCAACGTGGATATTACCTACGTTGATTTACTGGATCTTTCGGCTTGGCAGAATGCTGTTCAGGAAAATACCAAATTACTGTTCCTTGAGTCGCCATCCAACCCGTTGACGGAAGTTGCCGATCTCCGTGCAATTTCGGAAATCGCAAAATCAGCCGGAGCCTTGTTTGCCGTAGACAACTGTTTTTGTACACCTGCTGCCCAGCTTCCTCTGGCATTAGGTGCCGATCTTGTTGTGCACTCAGCAACGAAATACATCGATGGCCAGGGGCGGTGTCTTGGTGGTGCGGTGATTGGCTCACACGAGTTAATTGAACCCGTTATCGGCGTGCTCAGATCTGCAGGCCCTACGATGAGCCCCTTTAATGCATGGGTATTCCTGAAGGGATTAGAAACGTTATCGCTGCGCATGAAAGCGCATAGCGAAAATGCGCTGGCACTTGCTGAGTGGCTGGCAAATCATCCGAAAGTCGCGAAAGTGAATTATTGTGGCTTGCCTGATCACCCTCAGTACGAACTTGCAAAGAGCCAGCAGCGTTTATTTGGCGGTGTATTGTCGTTTGAGGTAAAAGGCGGTCGTGAGGAAGCCTGGAAAGTTGTCGATGCAACACGCATGATTTCAATTACCGCCAACCTGGGTGATACGAAAACGACAATCACGCATCCTGGAACAACGACGCATGGACGTTTGTCGGATGAGCAACGCGATGAAGCTGGGATTTCTCAGGCCTTGTTGCGCGTATCCGTCGGGCTTGAAAGTGTGGAAGATATTAAGCGGGATCTCGCACGTGGACTGGATGCTCTTTAATTTCCATTACACGCTGATGGATCAGACAAAAGGCTGCTAATTGCAGCCTTTTTTATTGCTGTCTGACGCTATTCGACCGGATTCGTACACTCGCTGTCTCCCGGAGAAAAGCGGCAGCGAATTTTACGCGCCAGTCTCAACATAACGGGATCATAGTAGCCTTCGCTGCGCAAACTCAGGCGAACTTTTTGAGCACTTTCACTGAGCGTCGTAAGATCCTCCGGCGATGGATTTATCCAGAAGCTCGCCGGTATATTACCCAGTTCTTTGTCGAGCACCCGCGCGTAGCTGTTGAATTTAAATAGAAAGTCTTCACGTAGAATCTGCGCCAGGCCCGGCGGAAAACGATCAGTATGACCAATTAACTGCAGTGTCGACTGCCCCAGAGGCATCGATAGCCCGCGTGTCTCACTTCCTGTGCGGCCGTTGGCCATTGCCAGATAGCTGATATCTGGAGCAACCATAAGTTCGGTAAGATCATTGGTAAACGTCTGTACTGTTGCTGGCATATCGCCGGTGCGGGTTCGGCCGCGAAGAGTATCCACCAGGCGAATAAAGCCGGTATCGGTATTTGCAACGGATACCGATTTTCCATCCAAAGAGCTGAGTGATGCTTTGTCGGCCGAATCGGCGTAAAGGCGGCTGTATCCAAGAGTGACCAGGCCGAGTGCGGTGTATTGGGTATTGGTCATGTGCTCAGCAATTTCTGGTTTAGCCAGTACTTGAGCCAGGAGTTGCAGGTGTTGTCTGTCGGGAAGGGCGCCGGGCGCTTCTGTGGTGGCAAGAAAACGGTTGAAGCGTTGTGCCGTCGCGCCACGCACAAGAATGGCGTCACAGGCCTCTTTGCTCACAAAGGCATCGACCATTTCCTGTTCATTCTGGTAGACGTCGATGGTCAATTGCATGCCATAGTGAAGTGAACGCAGCACCTGATCTTTCGCCGCCGTTGCTATTGGGCCTGCTTTACCAATCGGGTCCCAGATGCAGAACGTTCGCGGTAGGCGGCCGTCGGTCATCTCATCGCTGAGTAGTGTTTTGAGTGCCTTGACTCGCTTCTCAAGGGGCAGGTTCTGATTGAGAACAGCCGCTTCGAGAGTCTGGTGAGTCCGGATCTTATTCGTTGTATCTGCGATGCCTGGTCCAGCCACCAATAGAAAAAATAAGCAGAATGCCGGGAGTATTCGAGGGTTCTTCATTCAACGTCCTTTTTGTATACCCAGTTTACTCAGATTGAATGCAATTATACCGAGTCAGACACCTGTCTGTATTCGTCCTATGGATGTCTGGCTCAAGATGGCCCATAGCCTGCCTGAATGAAGGTGCGACTGGCAAGAGTGATCCATCCGTGAGTGATTTTTGCGGCTGTTTTTATGTGCGCAGTGTCTGTTTTTCGGAACGTTTCCCGATATTGTCGTTAGCTAAGCACTTAAAAACAGTCTGAGTGTCAGATACTCTTAGTGCTCTAATTTCCAGAGGTTTTTGCATGTCTGCCATTGAAGGGGCGTTATCCAGTCTTTCGAACGTAATACTCGGCAAGAATCAACAGTTAAAATTGTCTATGTGCTGCCTCCTTGCAGACGGACATTTGTTGATTGAAGACTTACCGGGGATGGGGAAAACCACGTTATCGCATGCTCTGGCTCAGGTGTTTGGACTCAAATACAGCCGGATTCAGTTCACCAGCGACCTTCTTCCAGCAGACATTATTGGCGTGAGCATCTTTGAAAAGAGCCCTGACTCAGGCGAGGGGGCCTTCCGGTTTCATCAGGGGCCGGTATTTGCTCAGGTCGTTCTGGCTGACGAGATTAATCGCGCGACGGCTAAATCTCAGAGCGCGCTTCTTGAGGCCATGGAAGAGCGACAAGTGACGGTTGAGGGACAAACCCGAAAGCTTCCCGAACCATTCTTCGTCATTGCGACTCAGAACCCTTCGTCACAGGGGGGAACCTTCCCATTGCCTGAGTCTCAGCTTGATCGTTTCCTTATGTGTCTTAGCCTTGGCTATCCGGACGCGCGTGCAGAGCGGGAATTACTTGAGGGCGTGAGTCGTCGTCACCTGGTGGATGAGCTTCAAGCCGTCATCAGTCCAGAGGCCCTTGCAGGGCTTCGTCAGGCCGTCGACGGGGTAAAGGCCTCGTCCGCTGTTCTGGATTATCTGCAGCGCATTCTGGCGTTCAGCCGCAATGACACACGCTTCACTCACGGACTCTCACCACGGGCCGGAATTGCCCTGCTGCGTGCGGCCAAGGCCTGGGCTGTCATTGATGGTCGTAGTTTCCTGATTCCCGAAGACGTGCAGGCGGTACTGGCACCGGTTGTCGATCACCGCCTCAAGCCGGGTGCTGCACGGCATATTCTTGAAAATGTCGCAGCCTTAGCCTGATATGGTCAAACGATTAAAGTCAGATAAGGATGGGTGGGGCAGGCGACTGTTTCAGTCTTGGCTGAATCGCAGAATTCCCCCCGTATCGCGGCTGGCTTTGTCTCACAAGAATGTTTTCATTCTTCCGTCGCGAACGGGGTGGGCTTTTGCTGGTCTGCTTCTGGCGATGCTGCTCACCGCCATCAATTATCAGAATTCATTGATTTATGGGCTGACGTTCTGGCTGGTCAGTCTTGGGCACGGCACGATCTGGCTGACGTTCCGTAATCTGTCGGGCCTTGAGATGTCTGCTGGCAAGGTGGAGCCTTGCTATGCAGGGGAGAGCCTCCAGTTGCCGCTTAACGTCTCTTCCGCCAAACACTGGTCCGTTGCCATTACTGTAGGGTATCCGGGAGAGACCGAGCAGGACTTCACACTGTCTCCGGGGGAATCCCTCGACGTCGCTATCGCTCGGCAGACCCGTAAACGAGGGCGCCTGCCGTTACGCCGAATAAGAATCGAAACGGAATACCCATTCGGTTTATTTCGCGCATGGAGTTGGGTTGCGTTGGATTTTGATGTGGTCATATACCCGAAGCCAGAGTATACGCCGGTGCACTTGTCTGTAGGTGACGGTGATGAGCTTGAGGGCTCAACGTTGGCATTGATAGGCCAGGACGATATATCGGGCATTCGTGAGTACGGGCGAGGGGACAGTCTGAACCAGATTTCATGGAAGCATACCGCACGAAGTGGATCACCCAAGTCGTTCGAGCGCGAGCAGGAACAAGGCGTAATGTGTCAACTGGATTGGGGGAGTCTTACGGGGCTTGAGCCCGAGGTACGACTTTCCAGGCTGGCCTCATGGGTCGATCAAGCTGAGGCCTTGGGTTGGAAGTATGGTTTGTCGATACCAGGCGTAGAAATACCAGCCGGCACGGGCAATGAGCATCGTCATCGCTGCCTGACGGCGCTGGCTGTCTGGGGGACTGAATAGTGATCGCAGTTGCTCTTCCAAGAAAGGCATTACTGCTTCAGGTGTTGGCCGTATTAAGTTCACTGTTGCCGCACTTAAGCTACTTGCCAATATGGCTATACCTTATGGTGGCCTTTGTTCTCGGCTGGCGTTGGTTGGTGTATACCGGGCATCTTTCATTTCCGGGGCGCTTTGCAAAACTCATCACGGTTATTCTTGCCTGTGTGGGTGTCTACACCTTAAGTGGTGGGCAAATATCGCTCGAGGGCAGCAGTGCCTTTCTTATTTCCGCAGGCGTACTGAAACTTCTTGAACTGGCGACAAGGCGTGATGGGATTGTTGTCGTTTTCATTGCTCTATTTATTCAAGCATCTGGGTTTCTTTTTCATCAGAGTATCCTGTACAGCCTTCATGGCATTGCGACCCTGGTATTAGCATGTGCAGCGATGGTTGCGACTCAGGCTGCGACCAGAACCGGCCTCGCTTCGCAGGTGCCTGTGTTCGGTGTGACTGCGAAACTTTTATTGACGGCTTTGCCGTTTATGCTGATCGTTTATTTTCTGTTTCCCCGCCTTGGGCCTTTATGGAGTGTCGCACTTCAGTCTGACTCTGCTTTGACCGGTCTGTCTGAACGACTGCAGCCAGGCGATATTTCGGAGCTTAGCCAGTCTTCTGACGTCGCATTCAGAGTAACCTTCGATGGTGATAAGCCATCCCGTAATGAACTGTACTGGAGAGCAATGACGCTCGATGAGCATGATGGGGATGGCTGGGATAAATCAGTGTTAGATGCTGCTCAGTTGCCTATGCCTGCGCTGACTGATGAAGCAGCCTATCGCTACGAAGTAATACAGGAACCAACCGGGCAGGCGTATCTTTTTTCACTGGCGGGGTCTGCCAGTCGTGATGCAGATATCGAGCTGACGGCAACTCGATTGCTGAGGTATGAGCGGCCCGTTTATCAACGTATCAGGTACGACGCAACGGCGCCGGTTAATCCCATCATTGGTCCGGCGTTTGATTCTGAACGGAGAGCCGCTCCCGATCTTTATCTCGCGCTTCCGGATGGTGTTAATCCGATGATTCGCGAGTGGGCCGTTCAACAGCCTGCAGAAGCCCGTCAGTTTGCGGAGGTTTTTCTCCAATACGTTAGAGAAAACCCCTTTTATTACACACTTAAACCGCCTCGCTATAGCGGCGATGATATTGATCAGTTTCTATTTTCAGGGCGCAGAGGTTTTTGTGAGCATTACGCGTCGGCGATGGCATTTGCGGCGCGGGCCGCGGGTATTCCATCGCGGGTCGTAGCTGGATATCAAGGGGGAGAGTGGCACCCGGACGGTTATCTGACAGTCAGGCAATACGATGCTCACGCATGGGTAGAACTCTGGGATGGCGAGCAGTGGTTCCGGGTGGATCCAACCTCTGCGGTAGCGCCTGACCGTATTGAGTATGGCCTGCAGCGAGCCTTGCTTGAGGAGGATACGTTTCTGGAGGAAAGCCCGCTATCTCCACACAGATATGCTGATATTGGATGGGTGAACAGTCTTCGCCTGCTATTGGATAATATTAACTACCAATGGAGTCGTTGGGTATTGGCCTACGACGGTGAAAGACAGAAAGGGCTTCTGTCTCGGTGGTTTGGGATCGATGCTCTCGTCGACGGTTTGTATGTCATCGCCGGTTCTATTGCGGGTCTGTTCGTCATTGGTGCTCTCTGGCAGTGGTGGCAGCAGCGGCCAGAGAAACGAACGCGTTTGATCCTCGGTTGGTCTGAGTTGCGCAACACTGCGGATAAAAAAGGAATTACGGTGGCCGAGGGAACCGCTCCTCTTTCACTATTGGCCGACATTGAGAGGGCGTACCCTTTGCTAGCAGATCAGTGTCATATAGCGCGATGCGCTCTGATTCAGGTCTACAAATCAGACGAAGAGCCAGTGTTGGAAAGAGCCGAGAAAAATCTGACTCGTCAGCTTCAGTTACTTAACCGGCAATTGCGCCGGGTTCGGCCAGGCACAGAAACAGCCGCTGCCGGCAATGTTAAGAAAAGGCCCGTATGACTCGCCAGCGAGCAGGCGCTCAATCATATTAGTAAACAGGGCTTCGTCGGAGAGGCTGCACAGTGCACCGAACCCATAAGCGCCAAAGTAAGCCAGTCTGGCGTCCTGATTCAGGACCGCCAGACCCGGGCTGGCGGTCAAAGGTAATTGATCAGCACCAGACGCTTTCACGACCAGAGCGTTAGGGTTGAGTTTGCGCGCTTCTGACAGGCGGCTTTCCGGCAGCGTTGCTGGTGCAAGAATAATAAAACGCACCTCTTTGTCCTCTGGCCATTGTTCAATGATGGCTCGTGTATGTCGGGCACTGACGTTATTGCACAAACAATCCGGGTTCCACAGATGAACGACTGTGACCGGAGCGTCTGCGCTAAGTGGATATTCAGCAGATACCCTTTGCAGTAGCGCTTTCAGACCTTGTTCAACCTTGTCTGGATTGCGCGCCTCAGGTGGAGCATCAGCTTTGACGAAGGGGCGAAGAGACTGCTGCTGAAACCACCACAGGCCAAATAGAGAGCCTGCCAGCCAAATAAGGATCAGTACTGAAACCAATAACGTTTTTTTGCGACCAGGAGCATCTGGGTCGAGAGTGACTGACATTGTTTCATGGCTCTGAAATAGGGGGCTTTTCTCAGCTACCCAATCACGGGCAGCCAGCGTTATCATACATGGCTTTTCAATTGTAACCGATTATTGGGAGTAGCCGTGCCTTTCCGGGTGTTGACCGCTGAGCAACTGATGGCTGAGTCACAGTCACGCGACCACTGGTTTCTGGTCGAAGTAACCGGTGAACATTGCGCGCCTTGCCGTGCGGTGGAGCAGCTCCTGTTGTTGCTCAAGCCCTCGCTGGATTCTCGTTGTTCCATTGTTCAGGTTCGCTCGGAGGAGTCGCCGGAATGGGTATCTGCTTGTCAGATCCGGACGGTTCCCTTGTTGCTCTTATACCATCTCGGCGAGGAAGTCGCGCGTGAGCAGAACAACCTGTCGATAGCGGGAATCAGGCACTTCTTAAAAGATCATTTGCCGTTCTCTGTAGAGCCTCAGGTTGGCGCTCTTCTCAAAGAGGGGAAGTTCGATCAACTGCGCACTGTCCTTGATCTGATGACCGATGAGGAATCACGTACAACAGAGGTACAGCGCGCCCGCTCATGGTTGTCGATGCGTGATCTTGAACTATACGGGTTTGAATCCAGCTTGCGGGATACTTTCTTTGACGAAGCAATCACCGGCGACTGGGATCGTGTCCTGGGTTCGCTAGAGGTCGCGGCCCGTACCGAGGGCCTTCGGGATCTGACTATCGCACTGGCGGACCTCATTCCTGATCGGAAGCTGGTGGCGCAGTGGCGTCGTAAAGTTACTTAGTTATACCGTTATCTATTTCAAATCTATCCACTTTAAGCACCTTTGCCAGGCCCAGCAAGAGCAATTAGGCCTGGTCGGATAATTAATCTGGAAGCCTGCGAGCGGCATTCTATAGTCAATCCTGATGACATAACGATCAATAGTGGAGTGACTATGCAGGGCGATCGCCTGAGTATTCGTCAGCGTTTATGGATAATGCTGTCAGCTGTATTTCTCATGGGTGTTATTTTTATGGCCATTGATTTTCACCAGTATCAGAGCCAGCTGGTGGATGAGAAAAAGCAGCAGTTGTCGGCTTTAGTTGAATCGCAGGCTAGTCTGCTTAGTGAGTTGCTCAGCAATGGTGGTAGCCTCAAGGATGGCCTCTCGGCACTTAATGGCTCGCGCTACCACGGTGAGGAATATTTTTTCGTGATTAACGAACAGTTAATTATGAAAATGCATCCGTTTAAACCCGTGCTCAATGATACCTCTGTGTCTAAGGTGCGCGACCCTGATGGGGTTTATCTGTTCCGTGAGATGAAAAAAGCGGTCGCAGAGGGCAATACCGGATTCGTTAATTATAAATGGCCACGCCCAGGGGCCGACGAGCCAGTGAGTAAACTCAGTGCGATCACACCAGTTGCTGGTTCAGATTTGTATATCGGTACGGGTGAGTATATAGACGATATACAAGCCGCTATCTGGGGTCGGGGAAGCTGGACTCTGCTTTCTCTCCTTATCTGGGGGAGCTTTATGTTGATCTGTTCACGATATATAACGGCGGCAATTTCGAAGCCCATTCGCAGAATTGAAGAAACAATGGCCAATCTCGCAGAGGGCGATCTCTCGTTTCATTGTGAGCGTTCTGGCGTTCCAGAATTTGATCGTATTTCTACGGCCATTAATAAAATGCGCTCGCGTCTGTCAGAATTATTAAGCCGTATTCGCGAAGACAGTGATCGTTTGAACAGAGAAGCAGACATTGTCGCGCGTTCGACGTCCGAGGTCAGTGCTGGTTCCGATACCCAGTCCCGTGAGCTGGATCAATTGTCAGTAGCGATGACGGAAATGGTTCAGACGACTCAGGTGCTTGCGGGTAATGCACGCGATGCTGCGAAACGAATGACTGAGGTTACGGATGCTGCGTCTAACGGTGCGAATTCGGTTTCAGCGGTGCGTAAGCGGGTTTATACGGTACTGAATCAGTTGGAAGGTGCATCGATCGCTATAACTCAGATGAATGCATCCGCCGAGCAGATTTCAAATGTCGCTGAGGTTATTGAGAGCATTTCCGAACAGACGAATCTTCTCGCTCTGAATGCCGCGATTGAAGCGGCACGTGCAGGCGAGTCCGGCCGTGGGTTTGCCGTGGTTGCGGACGAAGTACGCACACTGGCCCAACGGACGGGAGTGGCTACCAGCGAAATTAAAGACGTGATTGAAACCATAACGCAGGTCGCGAATGACTCTGTTCGCGCTATGCAGTTGAGTGCTAACGAGACAAAAGCCTGTGCGGATGAGGTGAATACAACGGAAGAACAGCTCGCTGGAATTTCAACCAATATGACATTGGTGAAAGATATCAATCATCAGGTAGCAGCAAGTGTTACACAGCAGGAACAGGTGGCTGCCGAAATGGATAGCAATCTGGCGAGGGTGGCGGAATCCGCTGATGGTCATAAGCACATTTCAGATATGTTGCGAGGCACTTCTGAAAACGTTGAACGCCTCGCGGAAGACCTCGCTGAACAGCTGAAGTGTTTCCGTATGGACGCAAACTGATCCGCATAAAAAAAGCCCCGCAGTGCGGGGCTTTTCTATTTCAGGTGACTTGCTGGGTTACCGGTCGTTATCGACTTTCCAGCTGCTCATCATTTTCTTCATGACCTTAGGAATAACGGTCAGATTTAAACCGATCCACTCGAACGCCGAGCGCGGCTTGGCATAAGCGGTCATTTTTAGCATCGTGTTGTACGACGCCTCATCAAACGGGAACCACCAAGCGTTGTTTTTACTGAGGGTCGGTAAAATATCCCAGTTCACAATTTTTGATTCAGCCACCTCAAGCAGCCCGAGTGCGCCGTGCGTGCGACCGATGCCTGATTCTTTTGGGCCGCCCCATTCTGTATTGCTCAAACCGTGGGTGTACAAGTGATCGTTGACGGTCACTGCACCGGCATGAAGCTGCTTAGCGACTTTTTTGCCATGAGCGTTGTTGCGTGTCCAGACAGAAGCTGTGAGACCGTACTGTGATTTATTAGCCAGTTCAATCGCTTCTGCTTCGGAGCGGACTTTAACGACGGGCATAAATGGGCCGAAGATCTCGTCCTGCATAAATTCCATGTCGGACGTTACGTTCGTCAGCAGTGTGGCCGGGAAGAAATACCCTTTTTGTTCACCAACTGCTTGTGACTGTGCGGCGATCTGAGCGCCGTTATCCAGTGCCATCTGAAGTTCTTTTTCAAGCTGCTGGAACTGTTTTTCTGTCGTTACTGAGCCCATGTCCGCATCGTGGCCATTATTGCCGTGACGCAGAGCCTTGGTTTTAGCGACCGCCATTTTGATAAAGTCGTCGTAGACTTTTTCATGAACATAAACACGCTTTACGCCACCACACGACTGCCCAGCGTTCTGATACGCAGCCCACATGCCGCCATTAACAGCACGTTCGATAGGGGCATCTTCGAGTACGACCATGGCATCGTTACCGCCCAGCTCGAGGCTACAAGGCACGAGGTATTCTGCACACGACTTCATGACCTGCTTACCTGCAAAGGTTGAGCCGGTGAAGAATATTTTATCGGCGCCGTTTTCAAGCATTGAGGACAGGACTTTAGAGCCCGAACCAACCACATGAGTAAACAGGCCATCCGGTAAGCCAGACGCTTTTACGACGCGCTCGATAGCTTCGCCGACCATTGGAGTCTGAGCGGCAACTTTGAGAACAACCGCGTTACCTGCCATTAAGCCCATAACAAGTTCACCGAACGGAATGCTGAATGGGTAGTTCCATGGGCTAATGATGCCGAGAACACCAATAGGTTGGAAAACCCGCTTCGACCATTTATTGAAGAACATCATAGATGCGGGAGGAAGCAGCTCGTCTTTCAGCACCTTAGGTGCATTTTTCGCGTACCAGGTACAGCTCATGATCGACGGAATAACTTCGGTATTCAGTGCATCGATTTTCAGTTTACCGTTGTCCTGGCTGATAATGCTGGCTAGTTCATCTGCGTTATCACGAATGTAATCCGCCATTTTTAATACGTAAGATGCACGCTCTTTATAGGACGTTTGTGCCCAGATTTTCTGAGCATCGCGCGCGCGATCAAATACCGTGGTGAACTCTTCCTGAGTTGTCAGTGGCAGACGACCGATTTCTTCAAGCGTCGCCGGATTGATACTGACTTCATACGCCACGTCTGGATTGGCTACATTCATGGTGAATTACCTGTGCGGGTTTCTGTAACTTTTGACGGCCAGATGGTAGCACAGTAATCCCCGCGCTGAACAAGTCGGTTCCGGCCTCACGGAGCGGGCGATATGGGCCAGTTTGTCGCCATGTCACACAGTGGGTATGTCGGGATAGCGGTGACTGACAATACGAAGTCTTAAAAGTAAGCAAATAGCTGCGCAGCTCAGACCAGCGATCAGGCCTATCCAGAATCCAGCGGCGCCCATAGGCTCGCTGAGGCCATAGGCCAGATACCAGCCGGTACCAAAACCAATGACCCAGTAAGAAAGAAAGGTAATTAACATGACCACGAAGGTATCTTCATACGCCCTGAGTGCCCCAGCTGCAGCGATCTGAATCGCGTCAGGAATCTGAAATATAGCGGCGTAAATGAGCAGGGCGGTACCGATTGAGACAACGGCTGGATCGGGCGAGTAGAGATTGGCGATCAGGCCCGCTCCCGAAAGAATCACCGCAGCATTAAACAACGCCAGGAGCAGATTGATCTTTACACCCAACCAGGCGCATTGGCGCGCTGGGTTGAGCGAATTTACGGATTCTCTGTTTTGTTCGCCGATGTAGTGGCCAACCCTGACGGTCAGGGCCATGCCGAGGCTCAGAGGCAACATAAAGGTCACTGACGAGACATTGAGTGCTACCTGATGTCCAGCGACGACGACCGGACCCAGGTCCGTCAGAAACAGGGCAATCACGGTAAACAGACTGACTTCGAAGAAAATAGCGACGCCAATAGGAAGACCGACACGACTCAGGCTTTTTACATGGGATATGACCGAGGATTGATAGACAGCCATCATGCGGATGCTTTGTTCGCTGCGATAGCGTCGGCAATCCCATTGCAAAGCCCATGTCATAAAACATACGACGATCGCACTTCCGATACCGCACCCAATGCCGCCCAGTTCCGGGAGAGGTCCCCAGCCGTAGATCAGAGCCGCATTCACTGGGATGTTAAGTAGCAGTCCCGTCAGCATGATACGCGTGACGTGGTGCGCCTGATCCACCGCCTCTGCATGAAATCTGAGTGCCAGGAAAATGCCGGAAACCGGCATCGCGACAGCGATGGCAAGCAGATAGTATTTTGCCGTTATTGCGGTATGCGCATCGGCAATCCAGTATGGCAGGGCGAACGCTATGCCTGCTGTTATGCTGCCGAGGAGTGCACCGGTGATCAGCCCTAATGAAATACCGGATGCAAGCAGCGCCTGTATCGCTGGTGAGGAAGCAAGTCCTGAGCGTGCTTTGGCGATGGCGGGTGATAGGGCGACAAGAACGCCTGCAAGAAACAGCCAAATCGGTGTCCAGACTGCACTGCCGATGGCAACGGCCGCGAGATCCCGTGTACTGACATAGCCCGACATCACGGTGTCGATGGTCCCCATTCCCACCTGTGCCAGCTGGGTGAGCAGAATTGGGCCAGTCAGTTTCAGAATCGCTTTGAGATCTGATGTTTGTTTATGCTGGAGCGGAGCTTGCTGTGCGGTAGACATGGCGAAACTGAGGTTGAACCGTATAATTGACAGGCGACGCTATTGTGCCTGCGCTTGATATCGAATAACAGAAAGAAAATGAACCCGCTAAAACAATCACACTCTGTCCCGCTGATCCCGGCAGATTTGATCGCTATTTTCGACCGGATCTTCAGCGATGCTGAGAATACACGCCTGGTGTCTGGTAGCGGTGAGCCTGAATACCTTCCGGCTGACACCGAAGTCGCCTATCACCGAGTGATATTTGCGCATGGGTTTTACGAGTCAGCACTGCATGAGATCGCTCATTGGTGCATCGCAGGCCCTGAAAGGCGCAAGCTTGTCGATTATGGTTACTGGTATGAGCCGGACGGTCGCTCAGCCGAGCGACAGCGGGAGTTTGAACAGGTTGAAGTGAAGCCCCAGGCGCTCGAGTGGATACTGTCTGAGGCCTGTGGCCGAAAATTTCATATCAGTACTGATAATCTCGATGGCGACCCGGTCTCTGTAGAGCAAGGGCGACAAAACTTTCGTGCGGCGGTGGTGACTCAGGCAGCTCTGTATCTCGAAAACGGGCTGCCAGCGCGCGCTGAGATATTAAAAGAGGCGCTATTGGATTATTATCATCGCCATACACTATTTGGTACGCACTTGTTCGTGCCAGAAGATATCTGAACGGAGATAGGTTTGTTAAAGAAACTGTTCAAATCCAACGCCTCAAAGCCGGCGCCGGAACCAAAGAAGCCCGCTGCTGCGAAAAAGGCCCCGGCTCAGAATAATAAGCCAGCACAGAACACGAAGAGTCATGGTTCTTCGCGCAACGCAGGGGCTGATAAGTCCGCTGCACAGAGTAGAAAGCAAAAGAAAGAGACGGTAGAAACACCATGGTCTCTGTCTGACTTCAATGTTGAGCCTCAGGAGGGCAAAACACGCTTTCATGATCTGCAGCTACCAGATTCTGTCATGCGCGGGATTCATGAATCAGGGTTTCAATATTGTTCACCGATTCAGGCCGAGAGTCTGCCTGCCGCTTTGACTGGTCGCGACATGATCGGGCAGGCCCAGACGGGCACAGGTAAAACAGCAGCGTTTCTGCTGACGATTTTTAACCGCCTTCTGACAGTTCAGCCGGAAGAACGTTTTGCCAGTGAACCCCGCGCCCTGATTGTTGCTCCAACGCGCGAACTGGCGCTGCAAATCGGTAAAGACGCCGATGCCTTGGGTAAGTACACTGGCCTGAATACACTGACTGTCGTTGGTGGTATGAATTACGACTCCCAACGCAAAATGCTGCGCGATCATGTAGTCGACGTGTTAGTAGCGACACCTGGGCGCCTGATTGACTTTATGCGTAGTCAGGACGTTTTTCTGGATCAGGTTGAAGTCCTGGTTCTGGATGAAGCCGATCGTATGCTGGATATGGGGTTCATTCCCGATGTGAAGCGTATTGTCCGTGGAACGCCGCCAAAAGAGTATCGTCAGACTCTGCTGTATTCAGCAACCTTCAATTTTGATGTGCGTATTCTGATTGATCAGTGGACCACAAATCCGATGAAGGTCGAGATTGAGCCAGAGCAGGTGACGACCGATCGTGTTGATCAGAAACTGTATCTCTGTGCTGAGTCCGATAAATATGGCTTGCTTGAACGGGTACTGACCGAAGAAAAGCCTGAGCGTCTGATTATCTTTGCTAATCGTCGGGACCTGACCCGTAACCTGTGCGATAAACTGAACAAAAATGGTCATGTAGCCGTTCTTCTATCTGGCGAGGTCAGCCAGGATAAGCGAGTCCGCACGCTGGAGCGCTTCCGTGAGGGGCGGGTGAATATCATGGTTGCAACCGACGTTGCTGGTCGCGGTATCCACGTTGACGGCGTCAGTCACGTTATTAATTACACCTTGCCTGAAGACCCGGAGGACTATGTTCACCGGATCGGCCGGACTGGTCGTGCAGGTGCCAAAGGTGTCTCTGTGAGCTTTGTGTCAGAGGATGATGCGTTCGTTCTGCCGGACCTCGAGAAATATCTCGGCACTAAGCTGGAACTGACGCAACCCTGAGGGGCCGGTTGGTTATGTACTGGCGGGTAATTCTGTGCATAGTGTTCATGGTTCCAGGTGCAGCAGCGCTGGAGCCGCAGGATGCAGCGAGTTATTTTGCAACCGACGCTGTAACCCCTCAGCAGGCTGAACAGTGCCTTGAAACCATGAAATCCCCGTTGATACATAACAGCGAGGGGGATCATGTGAATTCGTACTATTACTTTGGCGTGCATGGCGATCGGACCCTGATCGGCCTGGAGCGTGTGAAGGGTGCGGATTACTCTCAATATTTCAGCTTGTTAGTATTCGATCAGACGACCTTACTGGGTTATTACCGCAATATTGCCAGCCTGCCGCTGTTTATCGAGCAGGATGGGCAACTGTCGTTTCCGCGTGGTGTTGAACTGGCGGATACTATCTATATTCATCAGGGGTCCTTCCCGGCGCTTTGTCTGGCTGGTCAGGATTGCGTCGACTGGGTGTCAGTAAGTGCTGTGTGTGAGCTGAGTACGGATTGACCGTTCAAGCCATTCTGGGTCGTCTGCTGGTAAGTCGTGTCCTGCAGAAGGGTGCGTAAACAGGGGTTTCTTCCAGCGTCGTGCAATTCGCGCTGTGCATCCCGGTTTCACCAGTCTGTCGCCGGCAGCGTTATAGAAAAACACATCATCGACCGGAGCACTCGTAGGTCCCTTATAGCGACTTGCAGCAATCAGCTGGACGAATACGTTACGCCAGCGCAACGGGTGCTCGCTCGCAAAAGTAAGCCAGGGGGCGGATTCTCCGACGCCCAACTCGCGATTGATGGTCTGATCGAAAATGGTTCGCTCAAGCCGCAGGCGATCACCAAAACAAAACAGCAGCCTGAAAAATGATACTGCCGTCATGCGCTCCCACGGATAAGACATATTGGCCAGGCTGGTATTGATCATGTGGAGTGAGGTGATTTCATCGGGGTGCTGTCGCGCCCATTCTGCAGCAATCATTGCTCCCATAGAGACAGCAATAATGGTTACAGGACCTTGATGTGTGCTGCGAACCTGAGCGCGCACGCTCTCCATCATGGCTGGAATGTCCGGCGGGGTTGTTTCTGTATACAGGTAGCCGTTGCCCGGTAACTCCGGCTCAATAATCTGAAAGTCTTCGGCAAACCTTTCTGGGAACTTCAGCCAGTGATACCGACTGCGAATCAGACCTCGAAGAAAAACGAGTACCGGTTTGCCAGTGGAAGACTTCAAGTGCTTAACCTGTCACCAAATGCGGAAGAAGCGGTGAACGCTGAATTGAATCAGAGTGCCGGCATCGAAATCACCACCCAGGTTAGTGCGCTCGAGAGTGAGGCGATAATCCCAGTGGTTCCAGGTTCTGGCTGCACCAACACGGAAGTGCCAGTAATCATCAGCGGTTGAGCTACCAAAGTTGGTTGTGTCGTCAGTACCATCGAGGCGATGGTTGGCACCGTAAAGCTCAATGGAGAATGATCCGGTCTGAAAGGTGTAGGCTGTTTCCAGTGTGTGCAGGTTGTAGTCACTACCGTAGTAGCCATCAGCAGCACGATATCCCAGTGTCAGATTGTTATCCCACAGGAGTCGCAGTGCGGTCTCATTGTAGGCATCGCCTTTTTCGTCTGCGTCACCATGGAAGGTGAAGCGCGTGAGGCTGGCATCGACAGACCATGCCCTCCAGAGAGGAAGGTTGGCGCCAGCGTACATATCCCATTCAGAGTGCAGGCTGTCTGCGCTGCCGTGATCTACATTACTGCCCCAGGCGCCGGCATAGAACCCGGAGTTATGGGTGGCTGTCATGCCTGCCTGCCAGGCGGCCTTACCGCTGGTCTGACTGATGCCGTCGCGCACAAATTCAGAGGTGACACCGAGGTCGGCGGTGACATCGGCCAGGACAGAATGATGGCAGGTCAGTAAAGCGACTGACGTGAGTGATACAAGCAGGTGTTGCAGGCGTGGCATAAAATTAGGAAATCCGTCAGATACATCAGGCGCCTAGTGTAGCGGAAGCGACGCTCGCTTCACACTGCCGGTGTGATATTTCCACTCATTCCTGGATACCAGCGTTCCAGTGCTGACTGAAGAGCTCTGGTCTGGTCGGCGGCGGACTCCGGTGCCCATTGCGGCATGGTGCGTGCGGCAGACATCAGGAAGTCAAACAACACCAGGTGCCGACGCAGAATACGCTGTTGGCGGTGGGGTAATACCGGGTTAAACAGACCATGATAACGCAGTAGGTGGCGAGGATTTTTCTTTACCCAAAGCCAGGACCCCATTTCCAGAGTGATAGGAATAAAACACCCTTCTGGTTGCATGGCCCGGTAATCATCGTAGAGGTAATCCCACATGTCGCCGTTCGTGGTATAGCTGTGCGCCTGAGGTTCAAATAGATATTGCTCATGACTGGGGAAACTGTGTTCGAACAGCTCTGTCAGTGTATGCGCCGCACCTATGCCGGGCCATGGTGCTGTGCTTTTTGCGTAAGGAAACCACAGGCGATCGCGTGTGCCAAAGCCCGAGTGGCAATCAAGGCTGATGCAGTATTTCTGATCGCGCAGAGCGTGATGAATCGCGTCCGTTAATGCTTGATTTTCTGGCTCCATAGGCCCGCCTGCGATACCTCGGTACCACGGCAGGGAGGCGCTGATACGTTGCCCTCCCACCAGCCAGGGCGTTTTGCCCTCAGCTTCGACCGGTGCGTTTCGCATCAGGTCGACACCGTTTGGGTTGCAGCGAGTATTTTCTGCCATGCCGCCTGGATTAACTATAGGGATAATCAGCAGTCTTAGATGTTCAAGCTGATCCCGCACGACCGGGTCCCAGTGCAGTCGACGCACAAGGCTTTTCATAAATGAAAGAATGACCTGGGTGCCAATTCTTTCGACCCCGTGAACTCCACCAACGAGTGCGAGGACAGGCGCGTCTTTGGCTACGCTGCCCATTTCAAGAACGTAGAAAGGGAGGTGCTCGCCTTTATGCTGAATGTGAGCAGGCACGCGAATCCGCATGTACTGTTTGCCCTCTTCAATGAGGGACTCAAGTTCTGCCAGTTCTGGCAAAGCCGCGTTAAGGCGGGAAATGCGTTGAATCACGTTGAGGTGAACCTTATGCTCTTTGGCCTTTTGACTATATCTAACAGGTTATACCGCCAATGAGAAGCTTCCAGTCAACACCGGTGGACATGCCTGACAAACTGCGCGTTCGTCGTTGGCTGACTACTATCTGGCCCTTTCTTCTGGAGTATCGAGGTCGCGTCATCGGGGCGATGGCCTGTTTGTTGTTGGCTAAGCTGGCCAGCGTCGTTATGCCTTTTCTACTTAAGTATCAGGTTGATCATCTGGATGCCTCGGGCACCATTGGCGAAAACTGGTGGGCGGCCTTTCCGTTATTGCTGTTGCTGGCATACGGCGCTGTCCGTTTCATGACCGTGTTTGCAGGGGAGTTGAGGGACTTATTGTTCGGACGTGTTGCTGAACGGGTGATGCGCAGAATGTCGCTGGCACTGTTTCGTCATCTTCACAGTCTGAGTTTGTCATTTCATCTTGATCGGCAGACTGGGGCTCTGCAGCGCGACATCGAACGAGGAACAAACGGTATTTCGTTCCTTATGCGTTTTCTGATTTTCAATATTCTTCCGACGTTTCTTGAACTCGGTCTGGTTATTGTTCTGCTGCTGATTAATTATCCGCCCATTTTTGCGGGCATCACCCTGGTGGCCGTTGTGCTCTATGTTGCATATTCGGTGAAGATCACAGAATGGCGCACGCGCTATGTCCGTGAAGCAAATCAGATGGATTCATCAACGCATGCCCGTGCGCTTGATAGCCTTCTGAATTACGAAACAGTGAAGTACTTTACTGCGGAAGAGCGCGAGTCGAGTGACTATGACGGTTCACTGGCACGCTGGGAGAAAGCCAGGAGAATGAATCGTCTTTCTTTATTTACTCTGAACAGTGGGCAGGCACTGATTATTTCGGTGGCGATGGCCTGTATGTTGATGTCGGCAGCTCACTATGTGCTCGTCGGTGAAATGACTCTTGGTGATTTTACTCTGGTTAACGCCTTTATGTTTCAGCTGTTTCTGCCACTGAATTTTCTGGGGTTTGTCTATCGCGAAATTAAAGCGTCAGTGGCTAATATCGAGCGGATGTTTGTTTTGCTCGATATTGAAACCGATGTGCCTGACCGATCTGAGAAAACACTGAATATCAGCCGTGGAGAGGTGGTGTTCGATCATGTGGGGTTTGACTACGGTAATGGTCGAGAGGTGCTCAGAGAGTTGAGCTTTGCTGTGCCGGCGGGGAAAACACTTGCGCTTGTCGGTGGCAGTGGCGCAGGAAAGTCGACCATCACTCGCTTGCTGTTTCGCTTTTACGACGTGACTTCCGGACATATTCGTATTGATGATCAGGCGATTGTTGATGTTTCGCAAACGTCGTTACGGCGTGCTTTGGGGATTGTTCCGCAGGATACCGTTCTGTTTAACGATACACTCAGGAATAACCTTCTCTATGCCTGTCCTGATGCCAGTGACGCCGAACTTCAGGATGTGGTTCAGATGGCAAGCCTTGATCGGTTGATCGCAGAAACCCCTGCTGGCCTGGATACCGTTGTGGGAGAGCGCGGATTGAAGCTGTCTGGTGGTGAAAAGCAACGTATTGCTATTGCGCGTATGCTGCTCAAGAAGCCCGCCATTATGATCTTTGATGAGGCGACTTCCTCGCTGGACTCTGAAACAGAACGCAGCATCATGAAAGAGATTCGCAGGGTGTCTGAAGGACATACTGCGTTGATTATCGCCCATAGATTGTCGACGGTGGTTGATGCCGATGAAATAGCAGTTCTGGAGGATGGTCAGATCGTGGAGCGCGGCAAGCACAAAGAGCTATTGCAGCGGAATGGCCGGTACGCCGCACTATGGCAAGCCCAGCAAGCGTCGGGCGAGATTGACTGATGCACTTATTATTGATTGATGCAATGAATCTGATACGCAGAGTCTATGCTGCGGTCGAGGATTCTGAGTTTGCTGCCGAAGCCACGCGAAATAAAGTGATAGACATCATCGGCGCCAGTCTTCATGGGCGGGGTGCGACGCACCTGCTGATGGTATTTGAAGATCAGAAAACCACCTGGCGTCATCGTCTCTGGCCAGAATATAAAGCCGGTCGGCTACCTATGCCCGATGCGCTGGCCAGCGAGCTTGCAGCACTGCGAGCTGATCTCGAGCGTAATGGCATTCATACGTACCAGATGTCAGGCTGGGAGGCAGATGATGTTATTGCGACTGTCGCTGACAGGGCGGCTCGCAGCGGCCTTCAGGTCACTATTTTGTCCACTGATAAGGGGTTCTGTCAGTTGGTTTCAGAGCGTGTTTCTGTGCTCAACCACTTTGATCGCTTGCTTTGGGATGAAGAGACCGTCCGCCAACGCTGGGGCTTGGCGCCGGATCAGCTGACTGACTATTGGGCTTTGTGTGGCGACCAGACAAACCATCTTCCGGGTGTGCCTGGTATTGGAAAGAAAGGCGCTGCTCAGGTTCTGGATGCCTGTGAAACCCTCGACCGTGCGATCGGCTGGCCAGATGCATTACCAGAACGGCAGTCGACAGCTCTGGATAAAGGGCTGTCATCGGCGATCCGCACACGCGTCCTGGCGACTTTGCGTACTGATCTTGAGCTGGGCATACGCCTCTCTTCGTTGAGAGCAAAGGCGTGATCGGCTAAACTTGCCCGCCATTTTTCCAGCCTCAGTGGAGCAGACATGTCCTCTCAGATTAAAGTTCGTGGATTTCATATTGATGTGTATCAGCACGTCAATAATGGTCGCTACATGGAGTTTCTGGAAGAAGCCCGCTGGGAGTTTATGGGGCACACTGGCTTTGCCGATAAAATCGCGGCACTGGGGTTGTCGATGGTGGTTGTGAATACCAACATCAATTACCGTCGCCCTGCGGTGATTCATGATGTACTCGATCTTGGCATCCGGGTTGCGAAAATCGGTAGCAAAAGCGCGGTGTTTGAGCAAACGGTTACCCGGAACAGGGATGGCGTACCAGAGATGATTGTCGATGCGACAGTCACTTTCTGCGTTATGGACCCGGTGGCTGAGAAAGCCGTCCCGTTAGAGGGGGAAATCAGACATATTCTCGAACAGGTGGCGGAGGAAGCTCAGGCATGAACCTCGATGATGTGCTGGCGGAAATTAATGAGTTTCTCCTATGTCCAACACCTGCCGGTTGGATTGACGTTGCCTTAGACAATCAGGAGTTGCTGCTTATTGATCACGCGAATTGCGAGAAGAAAGCAGCGTCTACAGCAATGAATCTTTTGTATCGGTACATCGATCGCGATGACCTGCTTAAAAAGATGAGCCAGCTTGCCCGTGAAGAATTGCTTCACTTTGAGCAAGTGGTCGGCATCATGAAAGAACGTGGCATCAACTATCGTCATGTGTCGTCGTCGCGATATGCATCAGGCCTGCGTGAGGTCGTTCGCAAGGGTGGGGATGATGAACTGGTGGATGTGCTTATCTGTGGTGCGCTTATCGAAGCGCGGTCCTGTGAGCGGTTCGCGGCACTGGTTCCGCACCTTGATGAGGCTCTGGCTAAATTCTACCGCTCACTGCTTCGTTCAGAGGGGCGTCATTACCAGGATTATCTTGAGCTTGCCCGACAATACGCGGGCACAGATATCCAATGGCGGATTGATGAGTTCCGCGAAATTGAGCGTGAGCTGATTTTAAGCCCGGACCCGGAATTCCGTTTCCATAGTGGCGTTCCTTCTGCCGCTTAATCCTGACTGGCGCGAATGATCTTTACGCAGATGTCTGTTTCGCGCTGAAATGTGGCCTCATCTATCACGCCAGCCTTCAGGTCGCGACTGGCTTGCTCCAGTCGCGCCTCTGCATCCTTAAGATCGGTAAACATGCGGTTGGCTTCTAATGCTTTTAACGTTACTGCTGCGGTCATGGCTGGTTCCTCGGGTCGTTCGGATATCACAATCAAACTAGTCCTCCTCTCTGAACTGCACCAGTGGCTATCGTTCCCAAGACCTGCAATGATTACAATTTCTTTAACAGGGTGGTCGCAAAGTGAACAAACTCCCGTTAGATGGCGCAATTTGCGCGGGGCGTCCTCTGGACACCCGACAGATTGCCGGGCTGGCCACATACGACTGCACTGAGGGGCAAGGTGAGCCGCTTCATTTTCTGCATGGTAATGGCTTTTGCGGCCTGACTTTGGCACCTCTTGCCGAAGAACTTTCACAAGGCAATCAGCCCCTACTTTTCACGGATTTGCCAGGACATGGTGGTTCGGCAGGGCCTGATGTATCCACGCAGCCAGATTGGAACAGAATGGCTGACCGAGTTGCCGACAGTATCGCTGCCCGAATAGACAGGCCAGTGACCGGCATAGGTCATAGTATGGGAGGCGTGGTAACACTGCTCGCTGCGGCTCGCTACCCTGATCTCTTCACCAGAATCGTTTTGCTCGATCCGGTCCTGTTCAGCAGGGAGGTTATTTTCTACCAGAGATTGATGCGTAAAACAGGGTTGTGGCAGCGAACGTCTCTGGTGCGGTCGGTCTCACGGCGCCGTGCAGAATGGCCCAGCCTAGATGCGTTGAGGACAGACCTTTCAACAAAGTCTCTGTATCGAAACTGGACTCCTGGTGCGCTGGAAGCCTTTTCGCATTACGGGGCTGAGATTACCGATTCTGGGGCGGTAACGCTTGCTTGCGATCCGCGCTGGGAGGCTTCTATATTCGGATCATACCCTCGTGGACTGTGGCAAGCCGTTCGTGCCGTGAGCATACCTGTTGACATAATTGTTGCTACGCGGTCGTATCCATTTATTCGTCCGGCGGTGAGGCGAGCGGTGGCACGTAATAAACAGATAGTGCAGCATATATTCGATGGAGGGCATTGCTTTCCTATGGAGTTGCCAGAAGCAGCCGCGGTGCAAATTAATGACATATTGGTCGATTCCGGCCGTGAGGCATGAAAACCTTTGTCAATTGAGGCTTGCTGGGCTAAGGTGGTTTTTACTTGGGCAATTAAGTGAGTTTCGAGTAGGACCCTATGAACATGGAGATTCAGGCAGCCTTGGATGTTGCCGATGAGACTGATTCCTTTCTGCAGATCACAGATGTGATCTACGACAAAGAAGCCGAGAACGGTTTCGATTCCTTGAATGAAGCAGAGAAAACTGTCTTCTGCCTCGATCAACTACTGAGAGAGATGGAAAACGGTGGATTTGTGCAGTTCGTTCACCACGAAGCAGGCGCGCGGGCGGAAGATACGCTCGAGTCACTGGAGCGCATTAAGGCGCCAGTGTCAGCAGCTCTGCTTGATCAGATCATAGGATTATTCCCAGATCGCAATGTCCCTGTCGATGAAGACGATCGTATCGATGCGTTTGATAACATCGAGAGTGAGCACGCCGATAAAATCGCGCAGCTGGATGACCGATTCTATGATAGCGGTGAAAATCTGGTTGGCCTGACTTTAAGATTTGTTCAGAAAAACCTGCGCGATTTTCACTGATTGTTTCGCTGGGAAGGCCATTTAATTGGATGGCCGCTCGGGCCAGACTGTGTGCACGTTGAGGCTTATCTTGTAATGTTCATGGCAAACGCTGAAACTATGTCTCAGCATTAAAGGAATTGCCTATGATTATAAAAATGGTCTCATCATGTTGTCTGGTCGCTGCGCTGGCGCTTTGTGCTTCCGGTGCACTGGCAGACGTGAAACTCAAAGGTGTATCTGTGCCGGAAGAAGTTACCTTCTCTGGGCATACGATGGTCTTAAATGGCGTCGGCGTCCGCTCTCGTTTTTTTGTGGATGCCTACGTAGCTGCTTTATATCTTCCGGAAGTGTCAACAGACGCTGACGGGATTCTTGCCTCAGGCAGTCCGCTGGATATTCGGGTGGTTATCATCTCCGATATGGTGACTGCTGATCGTTTTGCAGAATCTGCAATGGATGGCTTCGTCAGGTCCACACACGGAAATTTGGGGCCGATTCGCTCTCAGGTTGAAACTATGATCAAAACCTTCCGGAACTCTTTGTCCGTGGGTGATGTCTTTGATCTCGTTTACAACCCCGATGCCGGAACCGAAATATACCGCAACGGTGATCTTCTCGAAGTTGTTGAGGGGTTGGACTTCCGTTCGGCGATGGCCGGTATCTGGCTGTCTGAAGACCCGGTGCAAACCAGTTTACGGGAGCAGATGCTGGGTCTTTGAGTGCAGATGGGGCTTTGAGTATAAAAATGGTGCAAAGGATTGCTGAATGACAGAAACAGAACTCAAGCGCTCAGGCAGTGATCTGTTGCCTGACGCAATACCAGTCCTGATCGTTGATGATGATCAGTCGGTATTGGATGTTACGAAGCTCGTCTTATCACGTTACCGTTTCGAACAGCGGACGGTCTCCGTTATTGAGGCGAAGTCAGCGGTCGCCGCAAAAGAGATGTTGTCTACCCGCAGCGATATTGCTGTTCTGTTTCTGGATGTCGTCATGGAAGAGGACGACGCAGGTCTTAAGCTGGTCGAGTATATTCGTGAAGAGCTCAACAACCAGAAAATCCGGGTCATCCTTCGTACGGGACAGGCCGGCTTTGCTCCGGAATATCGTGTTGTTCAGAATTACGATATTAATGACTACCTCGCCAAGAGTGAATCTACTCAAGAACGACTCTATGTTTCTCTGACGACTGCGCTTCGCGGTTATCGGGACATTCTTCTGTCAGAACATTACGCCACGCTTGCGATGAATGCAGAGCGGGAGCGAGAGCTTGCCTCTGAAGCTCTGGAAGAAAAATCACGGTTTCTGGCTCACCTCAGTCATGAAGTACGCAACCCTCTCACGGGGATGGTTGGTATTATCGAACTTCTTGGTGATGCCGATGAAGCCGAGCGGACTGAGCTGCTTCAGGGACTTGAATTTACCACGCAGACATTGCTGGGTGTGGTGGATGATGTGCTGGATGTCGCTAAAATTGAAGCCGGTAAGTTCCGGCTTCAGGAATCAGCGTTTAATGTTCGCTACTGGCTGGAAAAAACAGCGTCAACTTACGAAGCGATTCTGCGTCAGAAAGGTATCCGGCTCTCGTGCGAAGCTTCGCAGGAAGTCCCTCTGAATCTGGTAGGCGACCAGGCCAGGCTGCGTCAGGTGTTATCTAACTTCCTCAGTAATGCGGCACGATTTACACCGGCAGGCGGTCAGGTTGCCGTGCGCTTGACGGGTACGCAAACTAGCGATAAATGGGCCTTGTTCGTTTCCGTAACGGATACTGGAATAGGCATCGCTCCGGATCGTCTCACCTCGGTCTTTAAACCATACGTTCAGGAAACGGAAGCCACGGCAGAAGTGTATGGTGGAACCGGACTGGGTCTGAGTCTCTGTCATGACCTGGCTTCATTGATGGGCGGAAGCGTTGGAGTCACTAGTCGTCAGGGGAAAGGATCGACATTCTGGCTTGAGGTGCCACTCGGTATCGACAGTTCGCCAGTGGCCACTGCTCAGGGAGGGCCGGCCTATCAGGTTCTTGTGTGTGAAGATGACGCGACAAATCAGCGAACCCTACAGGTGATCCTCGAAAAGAAAGGCCTGATTGTTGCTGTTTTTGATAATGGTCGGGCGCTTCTTGATAGTGGGGCATGGCGAGGTGCAGATGCCATCATTATGGATTGCCACATGCCTGAACTTGGAGGGATGGATACCACACGAATTTTGCGAGCAGAGGGCGGAGAGTTGCCGGTGTTGGCTTTGACTGCTGGTGTATCGGATGCTGAGCGGCAGGAGTGTCTGGAGGCGGGTATGGATTGTGTGATCAGTAAACCCGTTGATTATTCAATGCTCTACGACCAGTTGGTTTCACTCATTGTTAAAGGGCGCCACCCTGTTCGGATCGCTTAAAGCATATCGTGTGTTTTCAGGGGTGGGCATCAAAAAGGGCTGAGATTTCAGCCCTTTTTTTGGGCTTATTTATCGCCGGCGTTATCTTTCTGAGAGTTGTCAGTTTTACTGGACGGGTCTGCCATACGTGCGATGGCCTCCAGTCGCTTGATGATCTCTCCGTTTACGCTGCCCTCGGGGAAGTTTCCGTCGGCGTCGGCGATGCCTGGTTCGCGGTCCAGTAGCAGGTGAATGGCTTCGTCAACATGGCGAACACAGTAAACATGAAACTCCCCAGCTTTTACCGCCTCCAGTACATCGTCATGTAAAACCAGATTCCGCTGGTTCGCGGCAGGGATAATCACCCCTTGCTTGCCTGTCAGTCCGCGGGCTTTGCATAAACGGAAGAATCCCTCGATCTTTTCATTTACACCGCCGATAGCCTGGGCTTCACCGTACTGATTAACTGAGCCGGTAATGGCAAAACTCTGGTCGATGGGTGAGTGGATCAGCGCTGAGATCAGGCAGATTAATTCGGCCATTGAGGCGCTGTCGCCATCAACATAGCCGTAGGATTGTTCCATGGCGATGTGAGCGGAGATTGCTAATGGGAACTTCTGAGCATAGCGGTTGCCGAGGAAGCCAGAGAGAATCATGACGCCTTTCGAGTGAATTGCCTGGCCCAGAGCAACCTCGCGTTCGATATCGACAATGCCTTTCGAGCCGGGATAGACCGAAGCTGTGATTCGGGCGGGGGAGCCGAAGCTGGTATCGCCCAGTGACATTACCGTGAGCCCGTTGATCTTGCCGATGGCGGTGCCGGTCGTCTCTAACAGAACCGTACCGTCCAGCATCTGTTCAAAGAGCTTATCGTATACACGCCCGGTACGTTCCTGCTTTGCTTTTAGTGCCCGGTCGATGTGCGTCGTGGTAATTAATTCGTCCTGTGCCAGCTTACGGATGAAGTCTGCTTCTGCGAGCAGGTCAAACTGATCGCCGATCAGTGCACTGAGTGTATCCTGCTGTTCTGCAAGGCGTGCGCTGTGCCTGACCATACGTTCGACTGCTTCTTTGTCGAGGTCAGCGTACTGCTGTTCCTCAATACGGCTCTTCAGTAGCTGAGCATAGGCCTGCACATGAGGCTCGGTTAATTCGATGTCGCTATCGAAATCAACCAGAGTCCGGAACAAGCGTTTAAAGTCTTCATCGTATTCCTGCAACAGGTAGTAAATCTGGCGTGAGCCTATGAGGACCAGCTTAAAATCGAGCGGGATGACATCGGGCACGAGCGATGTGGTATTAAGAAGACCCACCTCCGAATACGGCGATTCCATTTTAAGTTCGTTGGACTGCAGTGCGCGTTTCAGTGCGTCCCAGACAAAGGGTTCAGACAATACTTTTTCAGCATCCAGAATCAGGTAGCCGCCGTTGGCTTTATGCAGGGCGCCGGGTGCAATCTTCTGATAATTAGTAACCAGAGCCCCTTGCTCACTGACGTATTCGATTCTTCCTACCAGATTGGCATACGAGGGATGTGGCTCATAGATGACAGGGGCGCCGCTGTCAGGGGCATGATGTGTTGCGATATTTGGCAGCAGTGAATCTTCAAGGCTGCTGCGTTTCGCATACTCTTCGCGCAAGTCCATCAGGCGCTCTTCGACCAGTTCTTCGAGGACGACAGACGGCAAATGCTCTTCCATTACGGTGATGTAGTCCATCACGGGTTCGTGATGTGAGAAGGCTTCGCGAATTGGAGCCAGTAGCGGTGTAATGGCTTCGCGGATGGTTTCCTGATTCAGGCGGCGAAGCTCGTTACTGCTTTCGCGTTTCCACTGAGGCAATTCTGCAAGCTGCTCGCTGAGCATGTGCTCGAGTTCAGCAATGTCGTTATGGAATGTCTCTCGTTCTTCTTCGGAAAGCTGCGCGAATTCTGTCTCATCCAGTGCTTTGCCTTCCCGCATCGGGGTGAAGCTGATGGCGTTGGAGTCCCGGTATACGGCGACGCCACGCTTATGAGCTTCACGTTCTACTGTCTCTATCGCCCGGTCGTAACGGCGGTTAAACGTATAATCAATCGCCGATTTCTTTTGTTGATAGGTCGGGTGCTCCAGAACAGCAGGGAAGCTGGCAATCAGCTGATCAATCAATTCAGTCATCAGACCGCGGAAGTCGCTGGCCTCCTGGGGAAGCAGTGCCAGAACTTTTGGTTCACGCGGATTGTTGAAGTTGTTTACATAGCACCAGATGTCAGGCGTTTTCTGGCGCTTGGCTTCGCTTTTTAAATAGTCGCGCACGTAAGAGGAGCGTCCTGTACCGGTATCGCCCATAACAAAAATGTTGTAACCGGGGCGTTCCATGGCAACGCCGAACTGGATTGCATTGACGGCACGCTCCTGGCCCAGAACACCATGAAACGGCTCAATGTCCGCGGTTGTTCTGAAGTCGAGAGAGTCTGGGTGAATCGTTTGTGTCGCGAGGGAATAGGGTAACGCTTGAGGCTTCTGTGTCATTGCAGCTCTGCTGTCGCTTTTTCAATAAAGTACTCGGTTACAGTATTGTGCTCGCGGCACTATGACAAGTCTGATTCGTTAAAAGCGGGGACTGGTAAGCTCTGTCAGTTGCTTTTGTGCATTTCTCGGGGATAATTCACGCTTTGGCGGCGCTTGCTGCCAATCTTCATGATCGCAGTATTCAGAATGTGCAGTTAAGGTAGCTCCATGTCGGTCCAGCCGGAAGACAGAACAACGATAGATATGTTCAGCTCGTCAGGGCCGGGCCGACCACGCAGTAACCCTTATGACAGAACTCATCAGTCCCGGTTGAATAAGCGCAGTCAGCGAATGCGTGATAAGCACGCCGGGCTGCACCGTCTTGAGGTGAAACTTCCTGCCCATGTCGTTGCTGCTCTTGATGATGCGGCGGATGAGTTAGGCTTGTCCCGCGCTGAAGTCATTACCAAAGCATTGGAGCAGTGGCTTCATCTCTGACGCAATGAATTGTTCATAAGATCTTGATTCTGAAGCGTGTTTTGGCTAATGTACGCCTCCCCGCTGATCGCGGGGCGTTATGGTGGCCTTTGTCGGTCCCCTCGCAACGATACACCGCGAACCCCGCCAGGTCCGGAAGGAAGCAACGGTAGTGGTCGACTCGTGTGCCGGGGTGTGGCTGGCAGAGGTCATCTCCAGTTTTTCCTTTCCATATTGTCACTGACTTTACCCGCTGATCCAGTTATCATGCGACTTGAATACAGGTATTCAGGCCGAATAGATTTTCATGAGTTATCAGGTACTTGCGAGAAAATGGCGTCCACGTTTCTTTGATGAAATGGTCGGACAAGAGCACGTCTTGCGCGCGCTTATCAATGCGCTCAATGAAGGGCGTCTCCATCATGCGTATCTGTTCACTGGCACGCGCGGCGTGGGCAAAACGACAATTGCCCGGATTCTGGCTAAATGCCTTAACTGTGAGCAGGGCGTCAGCGCCAGGCCGTGTGGTGAATGCTCCTCCTGCAGAGAGATTGCGGAGGGACGTTTTGTCGATCTGATTGAGGTGGATGCTGCATCCCGCACAAGGGTCGAAGATACTCGTGAACTTCTCGATAATGTGCAATACGCACCGACCCGCGGCCGCTTTAAAGTTTATCTGATTGACGAAGTGCATATGCTGTCAACGCATAGCTTCAATGCACTGCTGAAGACGCTGGAAGAGCCTCCCGAGCACGTTAAGTTTCTTCTCGCGACAACCGATCCTCAGAAGCTTCCTGTTACGATTCTTTCCCGCTGCTTGCAGTTCAGCCTCAAAAACATGACGCCTGAGCGTATTGTGGGTTACTTAGGCAAAGTACTGCAGGCAGAGTCAGTCCCTTACGACGAGCCCGCGCTGTGGTCTCTTGGGCGCGCAGCACAGGGCAGTATGCGAGACGCTTTGAGCCTCACCGATCAGGCCATCGCTTTTGGCGAAGGTGAGGTGCACGAGTCTCAGGTTAACTCCATGCTGGGGAGTATGGACCGCGGAAGATTGTTCAGGTTGGCTGAAGTTATGGCCAAAGCCGATGCCAGTGAAATTCTGGCTGAAACCGCATCAATGGCAGAGCACTCACCAGACTACGATGAAATCCTCCAAGGGCTTCTGCATATCTGGCATCGTGCATCGCTCGCTCAGGTTGTTCCCGATGCGATTGATAATGCCGAAGGCGATCGGGAAGCGATTCTGCAGTTGTCGATGGCAATGCCTGCTGAAGATTTGCAGCTGTGTTACCAGATCGCGCTGCAGGGCCGTCAGGATCTGGCGATGGCCCCCGAGCCGCGTCAAGGATTCGAGATGATTCTACTGCGCATGTTGGCCTTCCGTCCTGCGCCTGACGTTGTACCTGAACTTGACCTGGTCTCGGCGCTCGAAAAAAAAAAGCCACTGACGACGGTTCCGTCTGAGACAAAGGTTGATCCAGAAATTGGATTGAATGCTGAATCAAAGACTGAAACAGCCGTCGACGATGCCCAGGATATCCCAGTGGCTGAAGCGGCCGCTACTGAGTCAGTCATCTCTGAGCCAGCTGCTTCCGTGCAGGCATCAGAGACAGCAGAGGCCTCTCCGCAGCCCTTTCCTCAGACCTCAGCGTCTCACGCTGCACCGGTACAAGATCCTCCTGCTGATGCAGAAACTGCCGACACCAGAGTCAATTCTTATTCTGACGTGGCCAATACAGATGAGAGTGATTCGACGGAAGCTGATCACGCAGACGATCATGTTGACTCGGTCGATGATGTGCGCTCTTTCGATGATGTTAAAGAAGCCGCAAGTCCAGAAACAATTTCGCCGGAAGCAACGAAACCTGAATTAATTCAGCCAGAGCCAGTTAAGTCAGCGGACGTTCGTGCTGGAGGTGCTCAGGATCGACGGGATGGATCACTGGCAGATCTGATGGATAATCCGGTCGAAACGGCTGTTGCCGATGGCACTTCGCAAAATACCGAACAGCCAACTCCTGATGAGGATGAAGCGGGCGTCGTTGCCAGTGTCGATGAGCTGCCGGAACTTGCTCCCCACACCTGGCATATGTGGGTTGACCATCTCGCTCTTGCTGGCCTGCCAATGGCAATTGCCAGAAACAGTGCCCTTATCAGAAGGGACGATTCATCCGGCGCTGCAGTGCTTGAATTTGATGTCGACCCCGCACAAGGGGCGTTGTACAACGATACGCAGCGGGAGAGAATCACGGCTGCGTTGAGGGAGCTTTTACCGGGCGTCACACTCATCATGACGCTGACTGCGACACGCGGTGAAACCCCAGAGCAGCGTCGTCAGCGTTTGCTGGCAGATGCGCTGTATTCCGCGCGTCAGGCAATCGATAGTGACCCGCTGGTAGACCAGATTATTAATGAATTAGGCGGACAGGTTATTGAAGACACTGTACGCCCGAATACCTGAATGTTATCTAAGAATTGACCAGAAGAATTGAAGAGAGGTACGCATGATTAAAGGTGGAATGGGCAACCTGATGAAGCAGGCGCAGAAGATGCAAGAGCAGATGGCCAAAGCTCAGGAAGAGTTGGCCTCTGCGGAGGTGACGGGTGAGGCTGGAGCGGGCCTGGTGAAAGTGGTTATGACTGGCCGTCACGATGTTAAGCGCGTAGATCTTGATGACTCAATCATGGAAGAAGAGAAAGAGTTACTGGAAGATCTTCTGGCAGCAGCAGTCAATGACGCTGTTCGTAAAATCGAACAGAACAACCAGGAGCATATGTCGAAACTGACTTCTGGCATGGGCCTTCCAGCGGGCATGAAGCTACCGTTCTGATCTATGGCCAGCCGACCGCGTGATTATCAGCTGCTCTGCGAAGCAATAGACGGCCTGCCCGGAATCGGAGCGCAGGCCGCTGAGCGCCTGGCTGAGTGGTTGGTGTATCGCGGTGATGTCGGGCAGTTATCTGACATCCTTACCCGCATAAAGCATTCAGAGCATTGCAAGCACTGCAATCGGATACAGTGCCAGCAGGACTGTCAGTCTGGTGACGATGCCGCCAGATTCTTTGTCGTTACGTCGACAGAAATGCTACTTGAACAGCTTTCGATGCTTGTCGATTATTGTGGTCCGCTTTTTGTGTTGCACGGCGAGTTGTCGCCAGCTAATGGTACCGGCCCGTCACAATTATGTATGGACGACCTGCTTGCGTCCGTAGAGGCTTTCCCCGACGCATCATTATTGGTGCTCAGTAGTGATTCGGTTGAAGGGCGAACGACGGCTGAATATATTTTCCGTCGCACGGGTCGGGGAGGAGAACGCGTCAGTGTTGAGCGGGCGTGCGAGATATTAAGGGGTCATGATTGACTGAATATACAGAACAGACTGAAGTACCCGTGCCAGAATGGATAGCGACGGACAAGCAGCTGAATGATGCTTGTGCAAAGTGGTCTTCAGCGGTCTACCTTGCGGTCGATACCGAGTTTGTCAGAACCAGCACTTTTTATCCTAAGCCAGGTCTGATTCAGGTGGCTGATGATAAATCATGCGCACTGATTGATCCTCTGGAAATTAATGACTGGAGTGCCTTCAGAGCCTTGATGTTATGCCCGGATGTGGTGAAAGTATTCCACTCCTGTGCGGAAGATCTTGAGGTATGCAAACGGATATTCGATTCAGTGCCCACGCCTCTGTTTGATACTCAGATAGCGATGGCGCTGTCTGGATATGGTGGCTCTGTGGGCTTTCAACGTGCCGTCAGCGAGTTGCTTGAGCTTGATATCCCCAAAGAAGCGACCAGAACCGACTGGCTACAGAGACCGTTAACGTCGGTACAGATGGAGTATGCGACGGCCGATGTTTTTTACCTTTTTCAGATTTATCCTCTGCTAAAACACAGATTGGAAAAACTCGGTAGGGAATCCTGGGTTGAGGAAGAGTGCGCCCGGTTAGTACTGGCAGCAAGTCAGCCGGACACCGATTACAGCAGTGCATTTCAGAAAGTGAAATCGGGCTGGAAACTGCGACCTCAGGAACAAAGTATTCTGCAGCAGTTGGCAATATGGCGCGAGGAAGAAGCGCGTTCACGCGATGTGCCTCGTAACAAGGTTGCAGATGATCCCGCACTTTGGAATCTCTCCCGGTTCAGAGCGAGGAATCGGGATCAGCTTTATAAAGCCGGTCTGCGTGCCAACATCATTAAAGAATGCGGAAAACAGCTATTGCAGATAATTCAGCGTGCGCAGAGTCTGGATTCAGAGGAATGGCCTGAACTATTGCAGCGACCACTTTCTGTTGAAGACGGCAATCTGATGAAGTTGCTTAAAAAAGGCGTGGTGAAAAAAGCAGAGGCGCTCGACATACCGCCCGAAATGCTGGCAAATAAAAAAACACTGGAAGCACTGATTCGTGCACCAGAAAATGAGTTGCCGCCCTTGCTCATGGGGTGGAGAAAAACAGAAATAGGTGATGCCCTGTTGGTGCACCTGAACGAAATCAGGCAATAAATTATGACGGCGAATAAGCGCGTATTGTGTGACGTTTATAAAACACGTCGCAAGGATGAGATGTACCTCTACGTTGAAAAAAAAGAGGGTATGGCAAGAGTGCCTGAAGAGTTGATGGAGATGTTTGGTAAGCCCGAGCTGGCTCTGACTTTACTGCTCACTCCAGAAAAAAACCTCGGTAGAGCCGATGCAGAAAAGGTACTGGCGGATATCGAAGAAAAGGGTTTTTATCTGCAGATGCCTCCAGCTAAAGAGACTTATATGCTTGACCTCTTTTGTCGTAAGGACGATGAATGAGTGCTGATAAGCGCTTCTGGGAAACAACGCCGTTAAACGAGATGAGCCGTGAGCAGTGGGAGTCTCTCTGTGATGGCTGTGCTTTGTGTTGCTTGCATAAACTCGAAGACGAAGACAGTGGGGATGTTTATTACACGGATGTGCACTGTCGCTATATGGATAAAAGCAATTGCCAGTGCACCGTCTATCAGGAACGCCAGGCCCATGTTCCTCATTGTGTCTGGTTAACACCTGAGCAGGCCTCTGAGTTTCATTGGCTACCGGAGACCTGCGGTTATCGCCTGGTTGCGGAGGGCAAGCCTCTCAAGGAGTGGCATCCCCTTATCAGCGGAGATGCTGAGTCTGTGCATCGTGCAGATATTTCACTGCGAGGTAAGGGTATTGCCGATAATCTCGTGAATGAAGAGGACTGGGAAGATCACATTATATGGAAAGCCTGACTGATTATTTTGCCTTTTGGGCCGTTTATGTTCTCGCAGGCCTGCTTGGGTTCTGGTGTTGGGGAAAAATGGCGTTCTGGGTGAAGGCCCGTGGTATTGGTTACCACATCTACAGCGCTGTAGGCGCCATCATTATTTTTACGCCGGTGCCTGTTCCAGATGCTGATACAGAAGTCTTATCGCCTGGGTTTATCGCTGCTCCTTTTGCTTTGATATCTGAGGGTGTGGCTGGGCTTGAGCCGTTTATTCCCTGGTTTGCAGTCTCTGCGGGGATTGCTCTGTCGGTGACTTTCGTCGGCCTGTTGGCAGGACTTGCTCCCAAGCCTGACAAGCAGAAAGAAGGGGATAAACCTTCTGCGAAAGCGGTCAGGAAGACTGCGCCCGTTAAGGGGAATCCTTTCCGTTGATTCAGGGGCAAGGCCTGGTGCCTTGCCCGTAAGTCAACGTCTTTTTGCCTGCCAGCGTGCTCGTTGTGCCACAACAGAACATGCTTCCGTGTCCTACCTGTATCTTAGTTCTGCTGTGACTTACACGCTGATACGTACTTTTCTGGCTAACTCTCAAAACTTTGCTAGTTTTAATTCATACCGTGCCCAGATTGGGCACAGAATTTAAAACGCATGTCTGATTAGTGACACAGGCACCTCGCGGTGCTACTGAGGGTTTAGAAAATGGCTAACCATATATTCATTCTTGCTACCGTAATGCTTCTTGCAGGGATCTTCGGCGGTCTGGTGAACTTTTACCTGTACGGTGATAAAGACCCGGATTCGGCAAGCCTTCCGCGATTTCTGGTGGTCGGTGTGGGCGCATCTTTCCTGGTACCGGTTGTTCTGGATATGGTGAACAGCGAGCTGGTTCTGGAGAGTCAGGGTGATCCCTCGCAACTGCTGATCTTTACGGGTTTCTGTCTTGTTTCTGCGCTGCTTAGCCGATTTGTTATCGATAACATGTCGGACCGGATTCTCAACGAAGCGAACGTAGCTCGTCAGCGTTCAGAAGAAGTCGAACAGGATTTGCGTATCATTCAGAATGAGCTTCTTCCTTTGATTGATACAGAAACCGAGAAGGACATGAGCGGCTATGACCCGCAAATGGCAAACGTATCCGAGGAGCTGGACACCACGTCTACCCAAATCCTCAAGATTCTGTCGAATGGCCGGTATATCTTCCGATCTCTGGCGGGGGTGTGTCGTGAGTGTAATCAGGAAGAATCTACTGTTCTTAAAACACTGCATGTACTGACGACCCGAAGTCTGGCCGGTAAGGTCAGTGGTAAAAATGGTGTGCGTTGGCACATCACAGAGAAAGGTCGTCGTGTTCTCGAAAATAGCCTCTGATTTTGACTGAGCTGGATTTTGACTGAGTTAAAGGGAGTCGGAGCTTCTATGCTGTTTTTCCGAACGATTTGCCTGACGGTACTGTTTACCCTCTTGTCCGTAAGTGTTTGGGCCGACGAGGGACCTGCGCCGGATGTACGAATCGTGATCGACATCTCTGGCAGTATGAAGGAAACGGACCCGGAGAACCTCAGACGCCCTGCACTGAATCTGTTGACGGAACTTCTGCCGGAGGGGGCCCGTGCAGGCGTATGGACCTTCGGACGTTACGTAAATATGTTGGTTCCCCTGGGTACGGTAGATGAAGCCTGGCGCCAGAAGGCACGTGCGGCGAGTGGGGATATCAGTTCAGTTGGCCTCAATACAAATCTCGTGGATGCCCTTGACCGAGCACTTTACGAGGCAACTCAGAACAGTCAGTTTGATCAGACAGTCATTCTTCTGACCGACGGTCGGATTGATATGGATACCTCCGGTGGTGACCCGGAGACAGCGGCGAATACTGCCGCTCGCGAAAGGCTCATCAGCGCCGTTCTTCCTGAGTACATGTCGAAGAATGTCCGCATTCACACGCTCGCATTATCGGACGCTGCCGATGTCTCCATGCTTGGGCAGTTGGCTATGGAAACCGACGGTCTCGCCCTGAAAGCCCATACTAATGACGAACTGATGCCTGCTTTCCTGAAAGCATTTGATCGCGCGGTACCAAGCGAGCAGGTCCCGCTTGTTGGTAATACCTTCAATATTGATCCAAGCGTTAACGAATTTACCGCGCTGATCTTCAGAGCGGCTTCCAGTAAACCTACAGAGCTGGTGTCGCCTTCAGGTTTGCGTATCTCTCAGAATTCTGCGGCGACCTCTGCGGATGTTCGCTGGCATCATGATCTTAATTTTGACCTGATTACCGTTAAATCTCCCGAGGACGGAGAATGGGCTGCCGACGCTGATGTCGCGCCAGACAGTCGTGTGCAGATCTTATCGGATCTCAAATTGAAAGTGACGGGGCTTCCGGGGAGTTTGTTTTCAGGTGTACCAGTTCAGCTCGAAATGTCCCTTGAAAATGAGGGTGAAACGGTCGATGAAGAAACCATTCTGCAGTTGACGGATGTCAGCCTGCAGGTCACAGCCCCCGATGGGCGCACCGGAAGTAAGTTGTTGTCCGACCCGGAAAGCCTCCCAGTTGACGGTATCTTCAGAGAGACTCTCAGTCGATTGAATCAGCCAGGGGAGTACCGACTCGAGATTAACGCCCAGGGGCGTACATTTGAGCGTAAGCAGGTCCTGACGGCGACACTGGCAGAGCCGATGCGCGTGGAGGTTGAGCCCGATGTGAATCAGCAAATTCTTAATGTGCGTGTTTACCCTCAGAGCGACCTCGTTGATACCAGTTTGTCACGTGTGATTTCCAGAATATCGAGCCCGGATGGCAGTTCCATGATTAATGCGATGGAGTATTCGGGAGAAAACGATGCCTGGGAGTTGGCGCTCATGGCCGACAAGGGGCCGGGGAACTACGAGATCATGCTTAATATTCGGGGAGTGTCTGCCAGCGGTAAGACATTCAAAAGTAAACCCGAGAGCATCCCTGTGACTTTTCCTCTTGTGTCTGAAAGTGCTCCTGAAAGAGCGGCCTTGGCATCTATGATGCCTGAGCAGCCGCAAGTCGCAGGCACGGCCAGTTCGGAAGATGATCCCGCCGAAAACGAGGGGGGTGCTGCAGAATCCGCTGCGTCGCCTGATAATCAATCTAAGCAAGAGCAACCTCAATCTGAAGAGGTGCCTTCGCAGGATGTGAGTACTCCGGCACCAGAGGAAGTCGTCCCCGACCTTGCGGCGAGGTATAGCGAGCAGGTTGCGACAGAAGAAGTTGAAACCGAAGAAGAGTCTGGCGTCGCCTGGTGGATTTACGTACTACTGGGTGTAGCGAACCTGGCGCTTCTAGGTGGTCTGGCATGGTGGTGGTTGATGCGGCGCAAAGGAAAGGCAGAAAGCCCGGAGGATGTTGCGGCCCGTGAGTCGCTGGATCTTGAAACAGGCCAGCTTGATGACGCCGACCTGGACTCAGCGGACTTCGATAACTTTGACGGCGCAGAGGAAGAGGAAATCCCAGCTGCTGAGGAAGAAAGTCGCGTGACTGCGTCTATGGGCGGCGATACTGACATGGGAAGCCCTGAGCCAGCTGCCGATGCAGCAGAGTCTGCCGATGACGATGATGACTGGGGGGAGTTCGACCTCCCAGACGATAAAAAGGAATAGCCTGTTTCACGCGCGGCGCCTCCGATACCGGAGGCGCCTTCTGTACAATTTCCCCTTTCTGTCTGATTTTAAAGCCTTTTTCTGGTCTTGCCTTGCTGTACCAAACACGCCTCCTTATACTCTGGCCAGTCAAGAATCAGAGATCGAGAGGTTAAGTCCTGATGAAATTCCAGGGTACCGGCGAATACGTAGCGACACCTGAGCTGCAAATGGCAGTCAATGCAGCAATCACTTTGCAGCGTCCACTTCTGCTCAAGGGTGAGCCGGGAACCGGTAAGACAATGCTGGCAGAGCAATTGGCCACTTCATTAGGCACTGACCTTATCCAATGGCACATCAAAAGTACGACTAAAGCCCATCAGGGGTTATACGAGTACGATGCGGTCAGTCGACTGCGTGACTCGCAGCTTGGCGTTGACGGTGTAAACGATATTTCTAATTACATCGTGAAAGGTAAGCTTTGGGAGGCGTTCGAGGCGGACAAGCCTGTTGTGCTGCTGATTGATGAAATCGACAAGGCCGATATCGAGTTTCCGAACGACCTCCTGCTGGAGATCGATAAGATGGAATTCTTCGTGTACGAGACTCAGGAACGGATTGTTGCCAAGCACCGCCCGATTATTCTGATTACCAGTAATAACGAGAAGGAACTGCCTGATGCATTTCTGCGTCGTTGTTTCTTCCACTATATCGATTTCCCGGATCGCGAAACGATGAAGGCCATTGTTGACGTACACTTTCCGAACATTCAGGCGGAACTGGTCAATGACGCACTTGAGGTATTCTTCGATGTGCGCAAAGTGCCAGGCCTGAAGAAGAAGCCTTCAACATCAGAACTGGTTGACTGGCTGAAATTACTGATGGCAGATGAGCTGGGGGTTGAATTGCTGCGTAACCACGATACGACTAAGGCAATTCCGCCGATGGCTGGTGCACTCGTTAAGAACGAGCAGGATGTCCATTTGCTTGAGCGCCTCGCCTTTATGAGTCGCCGCCGGGGCTGATCATGCTGATCGACTTTTTCGACACCGTTCGTCGTGCGAAAGTGCCGTGCTCCATTCGCGAGTACCTTGATCTCGTTGAAGCTGTTCAGGCGCGGGTGGCATTTGCTGACCTTGAGGAGTTTTACGCGCTTGCGCGGCTGATCCTCGTGAAGGACGAAAAGCATTACGACAAGTTCGATAAGGCATTCGCCGCATACTTTGAGGGCATAGAGGCAATGCCGTCGTTGTTCGACGATGCCAGTATTCCTGCAGAGTGGATGCGGAAAGAAATGGAGAAGCTGCTCTCTGAAGACGAAATGGCCAAGATTGAATCTCTTGGTGGCTTTGATGAGCTTATGAAGACTCTGCAGGAGCGTCTGGAAGAGCAGAAGAAGCGCCACCAGGGCGGTAACAAAATGATTGGTACGGGCGGTACATCACCGTTCGGCTCCGAGGGTTACAATCCCGAAGGTGTTCGTATTGATCAGAACAGGTCGCGCCATAAAAAGGCAGCGAAAGTCTGGGAACAGCGTAACTATAAGAATTTGGACGATAACGTTCAGCTAGGTATTCGTAATATCAAGGTTGCCCTGAGGCGTCTGCGCCGCTTTGCGCGACAGGGTGCAGCCGATGAGCTTGATATGAACGACACCATCAGCTCTACCGCCCGAAATGCCGGTATGCTGGACATTAAGATGGTTCCCGAGCGTCATAATGCCGTTAAAGTGCTGCTTTTCTTTGATGTTGGTGGCTCCATGGATCCGCATGTCCGCGTCTGTGAAGAGCTGTTCTCCGCTGCACGCACCGAATTCAAGCATATGGAAACCTTTTATTTTCATAACTGCCTGTACGAGTCGGTGTGGAAAAATAACATTCGTCGTATGAACGAGCGCACAGAAACTTGGGACATTTTGCGCAAGTATGGACAGGATTACCGGGTTATCTTCGTCGGTGACGCCATGATGGCACCTTATGAGGTTACGCATGCAGGCGGCAGTGTTGAACATTGGAATGAAGAACCCGGCGCTGTCTGGATGGAACGTATGGCGAACCATTTCGATAAACTGGTCTGGTTGAACCCGGCACCAGAAGACCATTGGGGGAATGGCGGCTCGCTGGGTGCGATACGTTCTTTGGTCAAAGATAAAATGTATCCCATGACCTTGTCTGGTCTTGAGGATGCAATGAGGTTTCTCAGCAAGTAGCTGAAAATTAAAAATCGGTGGGTTTGCCAGAGAACGTTGGCGCCGCCGGAAAATAATAAAAGATTTGCAGGATGTTTTACATGCAGGCGATGCGCTTGTTTTCACCACTGCTGATATTGCTGATTACAACAGTAATCACTCTGGGGATTGCTCAACCGGCTACTGCTGAGCAGGTGTATATCGGTTTGCGGAATGGGCCATCAGAGGCCTTCCCTGTGATTTACGAAGTCACACCTTATCGTCGTCTGGATGTTGTCGCACGTCGTGGCAGCTGGGTTAAAGCGACGGACGGACGAAATAGTGGTTGGCTGCACGTTGATGATCTTCACCTACTCGAAACTTTCCCTCGTGACGAACTCTGGAAGCTCGTGAATGACGCGCGACCCGGGAAACATCGCCTCGAACTGACCCTTTCAACAGCGAGCGCCTATTCTGTCGGTTGGCTGTTTCCTGTCCTCGGAGAATATGGTTCCGTACGCTACACTCGCGCTCCTGAAGGAGATTCCGCGTGGTCGTTACTGGACGCGGGAGTAATCACCCAATTCGCCCAGCCGGCCGATTACCTCACATTCAGTTGGAATGCTTTTGCAGGCTACGCCCAGAGTGAACGTGGGAATACACATTGGTCAGATACCGCTGAATCAACGTGGGTAGGCGGCGTGGGCGTCGAAGCTATGTGGCGCGTCGCCCGCTATTTCGAGGTTGGGGCTCGGGGTGAGGTTGGTACGACATTAGACAGTGATATGACGACGCACAGATCAGCATCGCTAGTTTGGAGATTACGTTTATGAATTCTTTTACGCGGGTGGTGGGCCTTGCTGGTATGACGTTGTGGTCGTTCACTGCTGCGGCCGAGGTGTTCAGCCCAGGTAATCAGAGAAACGGCCTGGATGATTTAGGTGATACAGAAGTCGAGCACGGTATTTTTAGTGTTGGTTATGCGAATACGCTGGCATACAACAACGATTCACAACCCGGCATTCTTTTTACTGCACGCTATTTCGCCGGTGAAAAATGGTATCTGCTGGGCGAAGCTCAGCTTGGCCAGTTCAGCACACGCGCTGTGATTAACGACGGCCAGGAGGTGCGCAGTGATGATGAAGAGCTGCTGCGTTACTCCGCCGGCGCGGGCTACGCGTTGCTTCAGGGGACGGCCAGCACTAGCGGCGTTCGTGCGGTACCCTGGGTGCTTGCGGCAGAACTGAACGCAGGCGAGCAACATTCGGGTGATACCAGCGGTCGCTATGCGTCTCTCGGCATGAATGTTCAGTTTCATGGTGAGCGCATCTGGACGGGAATAGGCGTGCGGGAGTTTCTGGTTGATGATGAACGTCTTCAGTCGCTTGAATCAGATGGGGGAACGCAGTGGGATATCTCACTCGGCTTGTATTACTGATCTGTTTTTCGCTCCAGCTGCAGGCTTCAGAAAGTCTGAAGCCCGGTGACATGGTTCCGGATTTCACTCTGCCAGCGACCAACGGTTTTGGTCAGCGCCTAGAAGAGGCTCGGGGTTCGTACCTGATGTTAATCTGGCTTGGCGACTGCAATGAATGCTCCGAGCGACTCGTCAGATATCAACTCCTTGCTGAGAGTCTGGAGATTGAGAGGTTAAAGGGGTGGTTTGTGTGGACGCCAAAAGGCAGTCGTCAACCACCGAATATGCGTATTCCAGTTCTGAAGTATGAGCCCAAGTGGCGTCAGGGGTGGGTATTTGAAGAGCGGCCCGCGGTTATGTTGATCAATGCCGATGGTCGCCTCGATCACCTGATTACGGGTGATCTTGACGATAATTATCAGGAAACAGAGCAGGTAGTGATGCGCTGGATGAGCCAGGGCCGTGACTATCAGCAACCGGAGTAGACAATGAAATTTCTGTTAGTTCTGAGCATGCTGTTTACTTCTGCAGTTATGGCAGAAGACGCGGCAGTGCGTGAACAGGTTATGACAGCCAAAGAGGCTGTTCTTGAACTTAATCGTGACCTGTATGAGCTCGAACGCGAACTTCTTAGCCCGGCAACGACTCGTGCTGCATTTCATGTAACTCTGAATCACGGTGAATATTTTGAGCCCTTATCCGTCGAGTTGTCTGTCGATGGTAAGCTCGAGCTTCAGCACCTTTACACAGAGCGTCAGGTGAAAGCGCTTCGAATGGGTGCGGTTCAACCGTTGGGTGACCTGAACCTCGCACCGGGGAAACACGAGGTGTCTGTGACCATTCGCGGTGTGGATCATCAGGGGCAGGGGCGAGAGCTGGCAATCACTGAAATAATTACTAAAACCGGTAAGCCATTAATTACAGAGCTCTTGATTGTTGATCGTGATGATCTGCAGAGTGCGCGGTTGCAGCTGAAGTACTGGTAATTTGATGCGGAAACTATTTCTTCTACTTCTGCTGGTTCCACTGACGTTTTTTAGTGTCAGTGTAAATGCAGAGGACCTGTCAGAAGACGATATTGATATTGATCTCGACGATATCGAAGGCCTTGGCGTCAATGAAGATGCTGAAAAACGTCTGCTGCGCGGTAACTTTTATTATTCCTATCTCGTCGGTGAGTATTACCAGACGCTCTATTATCTGCGTGAGTGGAAAGAGCTGATCGGTAGTGACTCAACGCCCGAAACAGAGGCAGAGGTCATGCGTGCTGCTGTCTTTCTGTCTCTTGGTTTGGAAGATCAGGCTGAAGACCTTTTCTATGCGGTTTTTGAAGACGGCGGCAGTGCTTCTGGTGACGCCTGGTATTTCCTGGCTCAGCGACTGTTCAGTGCGGGCTTCTACGCACGTGCGGAGCAAGCAGCACGGAATGCGTTTGCGGCATCTCCGCGGCTTAGTCGGCGGCATAATCAGGAACTCTCGTATCTACTGGTCAGTAGCATTAGTGAGCAGGATCGCGTTGAAGAAGCCTTGACTGTACTTAACGGGATGGCCGACGCGGATATCTGGACTGGGTACGCACGCTACAACCTGATTCTGGCAATGGTTCGTCAGAATTTCAGAAGTCGTGACATTGAATCGACCATTGACGAGGCCATCTTCTACTTGCCAGACAATGAAGAGGGTACAGCTCTGCGTGATCGTATTTTGCTGATTTCTGGCATCGCCGCGATGGAGCGAGATAAACATGTGATAGCTAATCGTTATTTCTCGGACGTGACGCTTGAATCAGTGTTTACGCCTCCGGCGTTACTGCATTACGGATGGAACTTATTAGCTCAGTGGCGTTATGAAGATGCCATTCAACCATGGCGTATACTGCAGCAGCTGTATGACGAATATCACCCGGCGGTGGTGGAGTCGTACCTGGCAGTACCTCACACGCTTGAACTGGTTGATGCTGTAAATCAATCTGTTCTGGCGTACGAACGTGTTGAAGAACGTTTGACGGAGATGGTCTCAGAGCTGAAACAACTTAACCAGGAAGAATCGTTAGGTGACTGGCTTGGTGAATGGCGTCAGGCAAATGATTCTGAGAACTGGGGTTGGCAAAGGCAGGCGCTGAGTGATCTGCCACAAAGCCAGATCACACGTTTTGCTCAGGGGTTACTCAAAGAAGAGTCATTCACGCAAGAATTGGCAAAACTCCATGATCTTGACCGTATCCGTGCCGACCTTGCAGAAGCCATGCGTGAGTTGACTTTATGGTCCGACATTCTGGTTGAACGTCGTGAGAATCTTGAATCGATGGGCGGTGAGGCTTTGCTAGAACAGCTTGAGGAACGTCAGATGGATGTTCTTCGAAGTATTCTTGCCGTGCAGGACAGGCTGTTGGATGAAGATGAGACCGTATTTTCGTTCGCATCCAAAAGTGATGAGGCACGTATCGAACGTCTCAGAAATGTCGTTCCTGCGGTTACTCAGCTGCAAAAAATCGGAACGCCTACCCGTGATCTTGCGCCTTATAAAGAGCGCTGGCGTCGTATGCGTGGCCTCCAGTTGTGGTCGATTTATGAAGCACAGCCACAGCGAAAATGGGATACAGAGCGCGACCATATGATATTGCGTTCTGAAACGGACAAGCTTTTTCGTCAGCTCGAAAATACCCGCACGTCTCTTATGTGGGCAGACAGTTCCTGGCGCGGACTCCCTGAACGTGTGCGTCAGCTACAGCAACGCGTTGCTGCGTTAGATGCGAGCGTGGCTGAAATTCAGAGTGATCAGGAAACTTTGTTGACCGACATGGCCAGAGCTCACCTGTCAGAACTCCATGAACGCCTGACGCTGTATCTTGCCCAGGCACGACTCGCATTAGCGCGCCTTTATGATGACTCGCTGCAAAATGAATTTGGCTCGCTTGAGTATGAGCCGGACACTGAAAACCAGGAGGCGGTTAAGTAATGTTGTCCCGTTTTCTGCTACTGACGATTCTGATTGCGTTGAGTTCTGGCTGTAGCTGGTTTGGCAAGAAAGATGAACGCAAGTATCTGTCTGATATCGGTACGCTTACCGTGCGCACGGCGTCTGATGAGCCCCTGGGGGTTGACCATAGAGACGTGATTCGCAGCTATCAATCCTATCTGGAAGTATCAACGGACCCTGAGTTGCGCGTCCGTGTCGCCCACCGTATTGCGGGACTCAAGCTTCAGTGGGACGAAATCAGAATGGATCAGTTTGGCGATGATATTGATGCCATGGTCGCGGAAGACCGGGAAATGGCAGAAGCCTCCATTGGCGACTACGAAACCCTTCTTGAACTCTACCCTGATCGGATAGACAACGACACTATCTATTATCAGTTGGCGAAAGCGTACTCATTAGCCGGGCGCCAGAACCAGGCAATTGCTGTTCTTGAAGAGTTGACTGAGCGCTATCCCGAGTCAATTTACTATTTAGAGTCGCAGTTCAGGCTTGGGCGGATGCTCTATAACGTCAGCGATTTCGAAGCCTCAGAAAATCGCTTTGCGCAGGTCGTAGAGTTTGGGCCGGATGGAAACCAGTATTACCTGGATGCTCAGTATTTTCGCGGCTGGGCGTTGTTTAAGCAGAACAGACTTGAAGACAGCCTGCTGGCTTTCACGGAAATGATTGATGAACATTTTCCGGATGATGAAACATTAATGGCAGCAGATGGCGCAGAGCTGGAGGTATTGAATGACTCCCTGCGTATTATGGCGTTGATGTTTGACTACCTCGGTGACTGGAACGAGATTGCACGTTTTTACGACGAGCACGGTGCACGGTATTTTGAATATCGTATTTATGCAGAGCTCTCCAATCAGTATTACGAAAAAAAGTACTACAAAAGTTCAGCGTCAACATTACGCGCGTTTGTTGATCGCTTCCCCGACGATGACCGAGCCCCGCTTTATTATCGCCGTTTAATCTCGGGGTATGAAAAAGCAGGCTATCCGATGCTGCGCAGAAAGCATAAAGAGGTATTTATTGAACGCTTCGGTGTCGGTTCCCCTTATTGGGAGACACATGGTGAAGATGTTCGCACATTGATTACGGTGGCTTTGGGGGATTACATCTGGGATCTGGCGACGTTTGCACACGGCTGGGGGCAGCAAACGAAGTCTGCGAAGGAAAAACAGGAGCGCTTGGAGCAGGCTGCAGGTTGGTATCGGGAATATATCCGTTCGTTCCCTAAAGCACCGGATGCAGTAAAAGCCCACTTTTTGTTGGCAGAAATATCCTACGAAATTGGAAACTACGACGATGCTCGCAACAACTATGAAATTGTTGCTTATCAGTATCCATTTTACGAAAACGCCGCTGAAGCAGGGTATGCGGCATTGCTTGCGTACAACAAGTATAAGCCGACCCCCGAGGAAGAGGCACGCTGGCGCCAGCTGACTGTCGCCAGTGCAAAGCGCTTCGTGCTTGAATTTCCACAGGATGAACGGCGGGGTACCGTTCTGGTGAATACTGCGGAAATGCTTCTTGCCGACGAATATTACGGTCAGGCCTTAACGACCGCACGCCTTGCTCAGGAGAGTGGGGTGGAGCTGCCGCCGAGGTATTCTTACGGTGCGTCTCTGGTGCAGGGGCATTCAGCGTTTGAGCTTGGCAAATTTGAAGAAGCCGAAACCGCGTTGTTAGCTGCCTCTGAATATTCAGAACTGAGTCGAAAAGAGCGGGCGGATCTTCGCCAGAAGTCAGCCGCGGCTATTTATAAACAGGGCGAAGCAGCGCAAGAGGATAATCCCGAAGAAGCGGTGGCGCAGTGGTTACGGCTTGCTGATGTCGTCCCGGAGAGTAATCTGCGGGAAAATGCAGAATACGATGCTGCAACATTGTTGATGCAGACAGAAGATTTTGCTCGGGCAGAAGAAGTCTTGCTCGCATTTCGTGAGACTCACCCAAACAGCCAGTTCAGTGATGATATTCGCAGTAAATTAATTATCGCCTATGAAGGACAAGGGGAGTGGCGGGAAGCGGCATTTGAGCTTAAGTCAATTTCTGACTCAGGCACGGATGACGAAGAGAAACGCATCGCTGCATTCCAGTCGGCTGAATATTTTGAGAAAGCGGAAGACTTTGATAACGCGATTGTTATGTATCGTCGCTATGCCCACACCTACAAACGTCCTTTTGATCCAGCTATTGAAGCGCACTACAAACTTGATCAGATATACGCAAACCTTGGGGAAGAAGAAAAACGTCGTTTCTGGCTGGATAAAATAATTAGTCTTCACACTCGCGCCGGTGATGACAAAACTGATCGGTCCCGTTATCTCGCGTCTAAAGCGGCATTTGAATTGGGCGAATTTGACCGACGTCGCTTCGACGAGATAGAAATTAATTTGCCGTTGGCGAAAAGCATTGTGCGTAAAAATAAAGCGATGCAGGGTGCTCTTAAACGTTACACCCAGGCCGTTGAGATGGAAGTGCTGGAGTTCACGACACCCGCGACATTTCATATTGGCGATATGTACGCAAAATTCAGCCGCTGCCTGATGGAGTCAGAGCGTCCTGCGGGCATGGATGAGCTTGAGGAGGAAGAGTATACCTTCCTACTTGAGGATCAGGCATTCCCTCTGGAAGAAGCGGCGATTGATATTCATCAGACCAATATCAGCAGGACTTACGATGGCTTGTACGATGAGTGGGTTAAAGAGAGTTTCAGGTCCATGGCTAAGTTGATGCCGGGCCAATACGACAAACAAGAAAAAGCGGTGACGTATGTTGATCAGATTCGCTAGTACGTTACTGATTGTTTTATTGAGTGCCTGCGCCTCGAATAAACCTGCAATTCAAGATTCCGCTGAGCTTGGACCGGATGGTCAGCCTCTGGTGCAACCTCTGCCAGAAGGGTTTGAGGATGAATATCGCAATGGCCTGTCTCTGATGGAGGATCAGAAATTTGAGGACGCAAGGCAGCATTGGGCTGATATGTCGGTTGTTTATGGGCAGTACCCCGGCGTCTGGACCAACCTCGGATTGGCATATTATCAGACAGGTAATTACGAAGAGGCGGCGGCATCCTATGAAAAGGTTGAAGAGATAGATCCGACGTTTTGCCCGGTTCATGCTCTGAGTGGTATTACCTATCGCGAACTAGGGCGTTTTGATGATGCGCAGGCAAGCTATTACGCGGCTATTGACTGCGAGCCAGATGAAGGACGCCATTATTACAATCTGGGTATTCTATTAGACCTGTATCGTAATGATCTCGAAAGCGCACTGGAGTTTTACCGGAAAGCGCGTCGATTGATGCCTGAAGATGAAAAACTCAATATCTGGGTGATTGATCTTGCGCGTCGCGTTGGGGTTGATGAGGCCGACCCAGAAAGCATTGATGAGTGGTATGACTCGCTGAAGGAACCTGTACAACCGGTAAGCGAAGCTTCAGTGGCAATAGGCTCGCCACAAAGTGCCGCAGACGTTGGTGTCAGTGAATCTGTGTCACAAGATGGTGGGGCCGGCGGAGAAGGCGCGGTTGCTACTGAAAGCACCGAAGATAGTTCAGACGTTTCTGACGATACGCCACAAAGTGAAGGTGATCGGGAAAGTGGGGGTGAAATATGAGATATCTGGCCGGTGTCCTTTTGCCACTATTGCTCATTAGCCTGGAAGCATTGTCGGCAGACGATGATGTCGTTCGTCTTCAGGGAATGACAATTCGAGGTAATAGCGAGAATCCGAATGTACTCTATATTAATGCCTGGCAACCGCCACCAGGAACCGGGCGGTTGTATGAGCCCGTTACCAGCTTTAATCGTCATTGGTTCCGACCATTGACCCGTGACAGTCTGAAACGCGAAATACGTTATGGTAAGCGTTATAACGAAAAAGAGGATCACGTCACACGGTTAAACGAAGTCCTGGAAATAGAGTGAAGTGCGGTTTTTTCTGCACGAAAATAATGGTTAAATCAGCGCGTGTGCAGCTTTAATGAGCTGCTTATCAGAACAACAATAGTATCAGAACCGGAGATCTCCAATGGATTCCATCATTCGCTTCCTTCAGGAAGGTGGTGTGTTTATGTACCCGATTGCAATCATCATGGTAATCGGTCTCGCTGTCGCAATTGAGCGTTTGCTCGTCCTCGCGAAGGAAAAGTCGGGTAACCGTCGTGCCTTCGATGAAATGTACCCTATGTTGCAGAAGCGTGATCTGCGTTCTGCATTGAATTACGCCAATAGCTCTGATACTCACATTGCTAATATCTTTGCGGCCGGCATTCAGCGTATTCCGACGGCTCAGCGTCGTGAAGAAGTTGAATATGCACTGGAAGAAGGCCTGATGGAGGCGATTCCTCAACTGGAAAAGCGCACTCCATACATCGCAACCCTCGCTAATATCGCGACTCTGATGGGACTTCTGGGCACCATTATGGGTCTGATTGCTGCGTTTACCGCGGTCGCCAGTGCCCCCGCTGCTGAAAAGGCTGAATTGCTGTCTCAGAGTATTTCGGTTGCGATGAACACCACAGCTTTCGGTCTGATTGCTGCTATTCCTCTGATTTTGCTGCATAGCTATCTGCAGACTAAAACATCTGAAATCGTCGACAGTATCGAGATGGCAGGAGTTAAGTTCCTGAATACCATCACGGATAAAAAGGCAGGACAAAACGGTACTCCTTCAAGTAACGGTTAATCAGGAGTCGTTCGATGAGACGCCATAAGAAAATCAGAGAAGAGGCGGAACTCAACGTAACATCCTTCATGAACCTGATGATCGTACTGGTACCTGTGCTGTTGATGAATATGGTCTTTTCACAACTGGCCGTACTGGATCTAAGGTTACCTTCTGGCGATGAGCCAGGTGCCGTTAACCCGGAGGATGTCACGCTTGAAGTGACGATCAGGAAGACAGGATTTACCCTCTCCCGAACATATCAGGAAGAGACGGTAGAGCTGGCTTCTATTCCTGCTCAGTCCGGAGAACTTGACTATGAGGGCCTTTCGGAGGCACTTCAGAAAGCCAAGAAGAATCCAGAGTTTGCAGAAAAACGAGATATTACATTGCTCGCAGAGCCTAATACGGATTACCAGACCCTGGTAACTGTTATGGATACGGTACGTATTTACCCGGCTGTGGTCGCTGCGTCCCTGGTTGATGCTGTTCTTTTCCCAGATATTTCCCTGGGTGAGGCCGATGCGCAGGAGGTGGCACCATGAAAATGTCACGTCGTGCAAAGCGTATGCATCGCAACCATAAACGCAATGCAAATAAGAACGGTCTTAATCTGACGGCCCTGATGGATATTTTCACCATTCTGGTGTTCTTCCTGATGGTAAATCAGTCTGAGGTGGAAGTTCAGAACACCGACAGCGTAGAGCTTCCGGTGTCCGTATCAGAGAATAAGCCTGAAGAGCAACTGACAGTACTGGTGACAGAAACTGACCTGCTCGTACAAGGGCGGTCGGTAGCACAGCTGTCTGCGATCAAGCAGGGCGATGACGAGATCATCCCCTCGTTGCTCACTGAGCTTGAGTATCAGGCCAGTCGCACGCCAATTGCTGAAGGCGAAGACAGCCGGCCCGTGACGATTGTGGGTGACAAAGCTACGGCATACTCAGTTCTGAAACGAATTATGAGTACCTGTGCTGAGTCAGGCTTTGCCAATATCTCACTGGCGGTCAATCAAAAGCAGCCGGGAGGTGAGTGATGAGCAGTATTTATCGCACACCTGAACTGCCGTGGACCGACGGTGAAGACAGCAGACGTCTCTGGACTATTCTCGGTGTACTGCTGGCTTTGATGCTATTGGTGGGTGTTGTGGTTCCTTTTATAGATCTGCCGGAAAAAGACAGATCAGAGCTGGAAGAACTTCCGCCTCAACTGGCGAAAGTGATTGAGCGCAAAAAGCAGGAGCTTCCTAAACCAAAGCCCGAGCCGAAACCTCAGCCGAAGCCGGAACCAAAGCCCGAGCCGGAACCTGAGCCCGAGCCAAAACCTGAACCTAAGCCTGAGCCGAAACCTCAGCCGAAGCCGGAACCTAAACCCGAGCCTAAGCCTAAGGTTGAAGCAACAGAGCAACAGCGCCAGGCAGCTAAACAGAAGGCGCGGGATGCAGTCGGCAGTGAGGCACTTCAGGCTCTGAGCGATCTGCGATCGGCAATACCAACGACAGCATTGAGTACTTCGAGTTCGTCGCTCAGTACGAAAGGCACTCAGGCCACGAACGTTGGCTCTGTGGTAGACCGTACAGCGGCAAGCCGTAGCTCGGGTGGTGTTGATGTAGCAACGCTGACTAATGTCACCTCAGGCGAAAACCTTGGCGATCGCGCTACGACAACCGTTGAAGTCGCTGCAGAGGCAGTCGCGGCAGCAGAGGAGTCGAAAAAGCGTAGCCAGGAAGAGCTAAGACTGGTGTTCGAAGCGTACAACGTTCACTACGACCGACTGTATCGTAGAGCTCTGCGGAAGAACCCAACCCTGGAGGGTTCGGTGACTCTGGCGCTGACGATTCAACCGGACGGTTCGGTCACTTCGTGTAAAGCTGCGAAGAGCGAAGTCAAAGATGCTCGTTTGATTCGCAGTGTTGAGCTCAAATGTCAGCAGATGGCATTTGAGAGTCGACCCAACGTCGAGGTTACTAAGGTGGAGTACCCAATCCGCTTTAACCCTTGAAGCATTAAAGCCCGGCATAAGCCGGGCTTTTTTTATCCGTATAGGATACTGGCCCACCTGACGTAATGCCGCTAAACTCGACTGCAATAGCTTCGGTTGATCCTGAACCAAGACAGTGAATGGAGATTGAAATGAACGAACAGTTTTTCCAGGAGCGGTACCCTGAAGGGTATCCAAAGACAGTTAACGTAAATGAGTTTTCGTGCATTACCGAAATTTTTGATGGTTTCGTTAAAAAGTACGCTGAGCTACCAGCGTTTACATGTCTCGGGCAAACCATGACGTATGCTCAGCTGGATGAGAAAAGTGCTGCGTTCGCATCTTTCCTTCAGAACGAAACCTCACTTCAGGCGGGAGATCGTATTGCTGTTCAGCTGCCCAATGTCCTGCAGTACCCGGTCGTCGTATTTGGCGCGATGCGCGCTGGTATCATCGTGGTGAATACTAATCCCCTGTATACCGAGCGCGAAATGGAACACCAGTTTAATGATTCTGGCGCGAAAGCTCTGGTTGTTCTTGCTAATTTCGGCGATAAGGTCGAGCGGGTTGTACCCAAGACCGGCATTAAGCATGTCATCGTTACAAACGTTGGTGATATGCATTGCCCGCTCAAGAGAACCCTGATTAACACAGTACTTAAGTACGTTAAAAAGGAAGTGCCTGCCGCCAATATTCCAGGCGCTATCCCCCTGCGGAAAGCACTTAGTAAAGGCAAGGGTAAACCGTATACCAGCGCACCGGCGACCTCAGAGGATATTGCTGTACTGCAATACACGGGTGGTACGACAGGTGTAGCCAAAGGGGCAATGCTGACACACGGTAACCTGATGGCAAACATGGCTCAGGCGTACGGCGTGTTTAAGCAGGTGATGAACGAGGGCGAGGAGACGGTGATATGTCCTTTGCCTCTGTATCACATTTACGCATTTACCATGCACTGCATGGTGCTGCTGCAGACGGGTAATCACAGCATTCTTATCCCGAACCCTCGTGATATTCCTGGTTTTATTAAAACGCTTCAAAAGACCGAGTTTACCGGGTTTGTAGGGCTTAATACGCTCTTTGTTGCGCTTTGTGCTCAAGACGATTTCCGTGCTCTTGATTTCAGCAAACTCAAGCTGACTGTTTCGGGGGGCATGGCTCTGACCAAGGCCGCGTTCGATGAATGGAAAGCGGTAACCGGCTGCGAAGTTGCAGAGGGCTATGGAATGACGGAGACGTCTCCAGTGGTTACGTTTAATCCAACCACGCGCATTAAGCAGGGCACTATTGGTATGCCAGTTGCGAACACAGCTTGTATGGTGATCGATGAAGAGGGTAACGAGTTACCTCTTGGAGAAGCCGGTGAACTGTGTGTGAAAGGGCCCCAGGTGATGAAAGGTTATTGGCAGCGCCCTGAAGCAACAGAAGAGACCATGACTAAGGATGGCTGGCTGAAGACTGGTGACATGGCCGTTATCAATGAGGATGGCTACCTTAAGATCGTTGACCGCAAGAAGGATATGATCATTGTGTCTGGCTTTAATGTGTATCCAAACGAAGTGGAAGACGTCATTGTATCTCATAAGGATATCGTTGAAGCAGCCGCTATCGGGATTCCGGATCCAAAGAGTTCTGAAGCAGTGAAAGTCTTTGTGGTGCGCGGTAACCCATCACTGACTGAGAAAGATGTGATTGCTTATTGTCGCGAGAATCTGACGGCGTACAAAGTACCAAAAATCGTAGAGTTCCGCGAAGAACTGCCGAAGACCAACGTGGGTAAGATACTGCGTCGGGAGCTGCGTGACGAAGAGCTCGCTAAGCACAAATAAGGCCTGGCTCCGTGTTACACTAAACGCCCCGGTTTCCGGGGCGTTTTTGTTTCTGACTGGCGGGATACATGTCTACCGAAGTAATCAAGATTCTCTCTGAACTCGAAAAATCTCTGAAGCATTGCCTTGTCCGTGATCGGCACGCGGTTCGCAGTGCAATCAGGCGTATAGAGAAGGCACCAGCTGAGAAACAGCAGGATCAATTGGCAAAGCTGGTCACCCGAGTCGAAAATAGCCAGAAAGCAGTTGCTGCACGAAGTGCGTGTCCGGCATTGAATTACCCGAAAACTTTGCCTGTCTGCGATAAAAAAGCCGAAATTTTATCGCTGATCTCGGAAAATCAAGTGGTTGTCATTGCTGGAGAAACAGGCTCAGGCAAAACAACTCAGCTGCCTAAAATGTGCCTCGAAGCGGGTTTGGGTATTTATGGAAAAATAGGGCATACCCAGCCGCGGCGCCTCGCTGCACGTTCGGTCTCTCAGCGAATTGCAGATGAGCTTCACAGCCCACTTGGTGAGACAGTGGGCTATCAGGTTCGCTTCACCGATCAGTCGAATGACAATACCCGAATTAAAGTCATGACTGACGGTATTCTACTCGCCCAGACACAGCATGACCGTTTTCTGAATGAATATGACTGTATCATTATTGATGAGGCCCACGAACGCAGCCTGAATATTGATTTTCTGATGGGCTACCTCAAGCAATTATTGCCTAAGCGTCCGGACCTGAAAGTCATTATTACTTCGGCGACCATTGACGTTGAACGGTTTTCTCAGCACTTCGATAATGCCCCGATTATTCAGGTGTCTGGTCGCACCCATCCAGTCGATGTTTTATATCGTCCTCTCGTTCGGAATGACGACGATGAAGAAGATCGCTCTCTGTTCGAGGGAATAGCGGAAGCACTCGAAGAGTTGCGTTCAGTCGATAAAGCGAAGGGGAGTCCGGGTGATACCTTGATCTTTTTGCCGGGCGAGAGAGAAATTCGTGAATGTGCCGACTTTCTGCGGCGCCAGCAGTTGCCTGCAACAGATATTCTGCCGCTCTATGCGCGCTTAAGCTCTGCCGATCAGCAGAAAATATTCCGGCCCCATGGTGGCCGCCGGGTTGTCCTCAGTACAAATGTCGCCGAGACGTCTTTGACGGTTCCAGGTATTCGTTATGTCATTGACTCGGGTGTGGCGCGGATCAGTCGTTACAGTTACCGTACAAAAGTTCAGCGTTTGCCAGTAGAGGCGATCTCTCAGGCCAGCGCTAATCAGCGAGCTGGGCGTTGCGGCCGGATTGAACCAGGTACCTGCATCCGGCTTTATGAAGAACAGGACTTTCTTTCCCGGCCCGAGTTTACTGATCCGGAAATTCGCCGAACCAATCTTGCTGCTGTTATTTTGCAGATGCTTAATCTTCGCCTTGGCGATATTCGTAAGTTTCCATTTGTCGATGCACCGGATGAACGCTTCGTAAAAGACGGCTATACCTTGCTGTCTGAACTGGGTGCCGTAGACGGTAGTAAGAAGATTACGAATACCGGTCGTACTATGGCGCGTTTACCGGTAGACCCTCGAATTGGTCGTATGTTGATTGCAGCCGGGCAGCGGCACTGTACGACAGAAATGATGATTGTCGCGGCCGCATTAACGGTGGCGGATCCAAGAGAACGGCCTCAGGAAAAACAACAGGCGGCTGCCGAAAAACACCGCCAATGGGCTGATGATGATTCAGATTTCGCAACACTGATTAATCTCTGGAATGGCTTTGAAGCAAAACGCCAGGAGTTAAGTCAGAATCAGCTGCGCAAGTGGTGTAGTAAGAATTATTTGTCGTATATGCGGATGAGAGAATGGCGTGATATTCATCGTCAGCTGCATCTGATGTTGCGCGATATGGATATGGCGACCAATGCCGAACCCGCCTCGTACGAATCTCTGCATAAGGCCATCCTTTCCGGAATGTTAAGCCATATTGGATTCAAAGCAGAGCAGAAAGAATATATCGGAGCGCGCAACCGGCGTTTTGTCATGGCGCCCGGTAGTGCCGGATATAAAAAACCACCTAAATGGTTGGTTGCCGCTGAGCTGGTTGAAACCAGTAAATTATTTGCCCGGATGGTCGCAAAAGTTGAACCCGAATGGATTGAAGAGTGCGGTAAGAATTTACTGAAGTATCAGTATTTCGAGCCGCATTGGCAGCAGCAGCGCGGACAGGTTATGGCGTCTGAGCAGTCGTCGCTTTACGGTCTTGTGGTAAACCCTAAAAAGCGTGTTGATTATTCCAGAACGCACCCAGCAGAGAGCCGGGAAATTTTCATTACTGAGGCTCTCGTTGCTCAACAGCTCGGATCGAAAGTGGATTTTTATCAGAAGAATATCGAACTGATAAAAGAGGTTACCGAGTACGAAGAGAAGTCGCGGCGCCGGGATCTCGTTATAGATGACCACGCACTGATTGATTTCTATGAAAAGCACTTCCCCGACAATGTTTTCTCTCGCCGTGCACTGGAGAGCTGGGTTAAGAAAGCTGGAAATGACGATAAACAACCACTTTATCTGACACGGGAATTTCTCTTGTCTGATGCCGCTCGTGGCATATCAAGTGATGATTATCCCGCCGAGCTGGCGATTAATGGTATTGATTTTCCTTTGACGTATACCTTCGCGCCGGGAAATGTTTCTGACGGTGTTACCTTGACCGTTCCTGCACAGATGTTGCCCCAGGTTAATGAAAGATTGGTGGAGTGGCTGGTGCCGGGGTTTATCCATCAGAAAGTAACCGCGATCATTAAAGCTCTGCCAAAGCCGGTTAGAAAGAAGTTTGTACCTGTGCCTGAGACGGCGACCCGTTTTCTCAATCAGGCTTCCTCTTCGAAAGGTGGGTTGTATATTCAATTGGCTGAGTTTCTTAATCAGACGCTTAGGCCTGAACGCATTACACCAGAAGAGCTGATGAGCGATGCTCTGGATCCCCATTTGCAAATGAACTTCAGGGTGCTTAATGGTGATGCTGTCCTCGCAGAAGGCCGGGATCTGCAGGCACTTATAGAGAGTGTTGATGTGAGTGGTGATTCATCTGAGTACGTTTTACTGGATGACAGATTCGCAGGGCATCAAGTGAATGATTGGGACTTTGGTCGGTTGCCAGAGTCAACAGAGGCTGAAGTGGCGGGGTTACCGGTCAGGTCGTATCCTTGCCTCAAAAATGAGAGCGGTCAGGTAATTCTGACGACGGAAAACAGTGAAGCACAGGCTGAGACATCCCATCGACAAGGGGTGTTGGCTTTGATTCGTCAGCGACTTGCTGGCGTGGATCGCGATCTTCGCCAGGCAATTCAATCAAAAATGAAGCCTCACTGGTTGCTCGCTAAGGGGATGGGGTCTGAGGCAGATATAACCCGAGAGCTGGTTGATGCGGTGTACACACACGTTATGTTGCCTCTTAATGAAGCACTCCCGCGAGAACCCGAAGAATTTGATGTAAGAATCACGAGACGTAGCCGACTACATCAACATATGGATGATCTTCTGACCCAGTTTGTCGAGTGGTTGAAGATCAGGCACGCTGTCTTGAAGAGTCTCCGCGGGGCCGTCACTATGGATAAGGCTATGGCATTCAGTGATACGAAGGCGCACCTGGAACGCCTGTTGGAACCAGGGTTTCTGGTTGCTGTGCCTTGGTCCCGGCTTAAGTGTTTTACCCGGTATCTCCGTGCGATGGAGTACCGGATCGATAAGTTGCAGGGGAACCTTGCCCGTGATCGCCAGTCCATGATTGAGTTTGAGTCTGTATTCGGGCCATGGAAAGAGGCTGTTGAGCGTGGCAGTGCGAACCCGGAGGCATTGGGTGAGTTTCGCTGGTTGCTTGAAGAGTGGCGAGTGTCGCTATTTGCTCAGCCGCTGGGTACGCAGGAGCCAGTCTCGCTTAAACGCCTCAATAAGCGATGGCAGGAGATTGTTCAGGCCGGGTTGTAATCTTGCCTGGTCTGAATCCGGCTATGAGAGGGTGCTGGCCCGGAGTAATTGGCTCAAAAAATGCGGTGTGTAAGAGCAAAATCGTCTGACATACTGAATCCAACCTGTACTTTGGATCGTACAGGAAACAGATGGGCACTTTTTGCCCCTAACACTGAAAAGGAAACTGCGATGAAAAACTCTACTAAAGATACTAACAAACTGATGTCTGCTGTTCTGGGAACGGCGTTCGTTACTGCTGTGTCAGCGGCAGGCGTAAATGCTGCTGAGAATCCATTTGCTTCTGCAGAACTGAATCAGGGTTATAAAGTAGCAGCGCATCACGAAGGTAAGTGCGGCGAAGGCAAGTGTGGCGCCAAAGCTGATGAAGAAGGTAAGTGCGGCGAAGGTAAGTGCGGTGCCAAATCTGAAAAAGAAGGTAAGTGCGGCGAAGGCAAGTGTGGCGCCAAGTCTGAGAAAGAAGGTAAGTGCGGTGAAGGTAAGTGCGGCGGCAAAAAAGAGAGCTGAGCACTGATATGAATCGCCACCAGATCACGGGCGCAGGCTTAGGGCTGCGCCGCGGATTTATCTCCGACCTGCAGTCCCGCATTGAAAGCGGTGATGATATTCCAGTCGATTTCTTTGAAGTCGCGCCCGAGAACTGGTTGCGGGTTGGTGGCCGGCTAGGCCGCCAATTTCGCTATTTTACGGAACGTTATCCGTTTGCTTGTCACGGCTTGTCGCTGTCTATTGGTAGCCCGGCACCTTTGGATGAAGCTTTCGTTCGTGATGTTAGAGAATTTCTGAAAGAGCATAAGGTGGCCGTTTACAGTGAGCATCTGAGTTATTGTTCAGATGATGGTCATCTCTATGATCTTATGCCGCTTCCCTTTACTGAAGAGGCTGTTAAGTACGTCAGTGAGCGGATTATGAGGGTGCAGGATATCCTCGGAGAGCGCTTGGTGATCGAAAATGTGTCAGCCTATGTTGAGCCCGGGCGTGAGATGGCTGAGCCGGAGTTTGTAAAAGCAGTGCTGGATGCCGCGGACTGCGAACTGCTGCTGGATGTGAATAACGTCTTTGTTAATTCAACAAATCACGGGTACGACGCGGAGGAATATATTCGCGCCATGCCCAGCGACAGAGTTCGCTACTATCATATTGCGGGTCATTATCAGGATGCAGCGGGCTCGGATGATCAAAGTGTCGATCCGTCATCAAGGCTGTTGGTAGATACGCATGGTGCAGACGTGATTGAACCTGTCTGGCAATTATTAGCAACTGCATACGATGTACATGGTGTTAGGCCGACGCTTCTGGAGCGCGACTTTAACTTTCCTGATTTGAGCGGGATGTTTGATGAGGTAGCTAGAATCAAGGCAGCTCAGGAGTCTCTTGTGCATGTCTGACTTGGCAAAGATGCAACGTGCGTTCGCCAAAGATATACGGACCGACGGTGGTCAGTGCTTTGGTGATCAGCCCGGACTAAAGATTTATCGGGAGCTTTTCTTTAATAGTGTCTGTGGCTTTCTTGATGGCACTTTTCCTGTGTGCAGAGAGGCTGTTGGTGATAGTCGCTGGAAGGACTATTCCCGTTCGTTTTTTCGTGAGCATCAGGCAACGTCTCCACTTTTTCTGGAAATCAGCGAAGAGTTTTTGTCCTGGCTGGTGACGCAGCGGGATATTATGGATGAATTTCCGTATCTCGCCGAACTTGCGCATTACGAGTGGCTTGAGCTAGCTGTGGATGTCATGGATGTTGATGGGTTTACAGAGGTAAGCCATGAAGAGTTTGACCCAGACTCTGAACTCATGATTAACCCGGCATCCATCGTCGCATGTTACCAGTATCCTGTTCATCAGATTTCAGGATTCGAACCTGAGGTGGCTGAGCAGTTATCAGGGTTTGTTGTTTATCGCGACCCCTCAGATAAAGTCCGTTTTATCAGTTGTACGCCGCTTTCACTAATGATTCTGGAGGCTGCCCGGTCAACCGCAGGATTAACTGCACGGCAAGCCGTCGAGACCGTGATGTCTCAGGCTGGGCTGGAGGGAGATGCCGCACTTCAAGGGGCGCTGCAGGTTTTGAGTGATTGGCACCGGCAAGGTGTTATCCGCACGTGAAACAGTAAAAGCTGACGTTTTCTCTTCTTTCTGACATTATGAGCGCTACAAAAACAGGACGTCATATTATGCATTTTCATTCTCTTGTTGTGCTGATCGGAACGGTAGCTATCGGCCTGGCAGTGCCAACTGTCGAGGCAGAAGAAGAGTACGATCCTTTTGAAGAAACAAACCGAAAGATATTTGCATTCAACGACTATCTTGATCGCAACTTCTTTGTCCCGGTAGCCAGAGGCTATAACGCGGTTACCCCGGTAGTTGTCGACACTGGTATCACGAATATGTACCAGAATGCCCTTGATCCTTTAACCAGTGCAAACGATGTCGCTCAGCTTAAATTCTCACGGGCAGCGACGGCCGTAGGGCGTTTTCTGGTAAATAGCACAGTCGGGTTTTTCGGTTTTTTTGATGTCGCAACACATATCGGATTGCCGAAACATCGCGAAGATTTTGGGCAGACTCTGGGTTACTGGGGTGTGGGTAATGGTCCTTATCTGGTACTGCCATTTTTTGGCCCTCGTACACTACGTCACTCTGTTGGGCATGTTGGGGATTACTATACCGGTCTGTCGTATACGTATTTTGGCGATAACCTCGGCGAAGATGCTGCGATGCTGGGCTTGAAAGCGCTCGACTTGCGCTCCGACTTGATTGAGTCTGAGCAGTTTATTACCGGTGATCGATACCTCTTTATTCGCAGTGCTTATCTTCAGAGTCGTGAGTATCTGGTTAACGATGGCCAGGCTCAGGATGAGTTTGAGGATGAATTCGGTATCTTTGATGAGTGATTTCTGGAATCGATAAAAAAAAAGGCCTCGAATGAGGCCTTTTTGCTTTCTTAGTCAGCCGCGCGGCCCGGAAGAATGTCTTTCAGTTTTTCGCGCATCTTACGAATCGCATCTTCAGTTTCTTCCCAGCTGATGCAGCCGTCAGTTACTGAAAGGCCGTACTCCAGATCATCCAGGTTGGCTGGAATATTCTGACGCCCATGCTTAATGTTTGACTCGACCATTAAACCAATGATGGATTTGTTGCCTTCCAGTATCTGGTTGCTGACGTTGTCCATCACTAATGGTTGCAGAGCAGGGTTCTTGCTGCTGTTCTCATGGCTACAGTCGATCATGATGTTCTGCGCGAGGTCGGCTTTTGCCAGCGCGTCTTCCGCAATCTGTACGTTCACTGAATCGTAGTTTGGTTTGCCACCGCCACCACGGAGCACAACGTGTGCGTACGGGTTACCTTTCGTCGATACGATGGAGACCTGGCCGCTTTGATCGATACCAAGAAAACGGTGAGGGTTTGCTACAGACATCAATGCATTGGTGGCAACTGTAAGGCTGCCATCCGTTCCATTCTTAAATCCGACTGCGGACGAAAGGCCAGACGCCATCTCGCGGTGAGTCTGAGATTCTGTGGTACGCGCGCCGATTGCAGACCATGCAATCAGATCCTGAAGGTATTGCGGCGAGATCGGATCAAGCGCTTCCGTCGAAAGCGGCAGGCCAAGCTCTGCAAGGTCAATCAGCAGGCGACGCGCAGTATGCAGGCCATCCTGAATCTTGAAGGTGTCGTTCATGTAAGGATCGTTTATCAGACCTTTCCAGCCGACGGTGGTGCGGGGTTTCTCAAAGTAGACCCGCATTACGAGGTACAGGGTATCGCTGACTTCTTCGGCAAGATCGCGTAGGCGTTGAGCATAATCTTTTGCCGCGTCTACATCATGAATCGAGCAGGGGCCAACAACTACGAATATGCGATGGTCTTTACGGTCCAGAATATCGCGTATGGCCTGGCGGCCCTTGCAGACACTCTCTACGGCTTGCTCAGAGATTGGCATCTCTTCTTTTAGCTGAGTTGGAGTTACTAGAGTCGCGATGGACTCAATATTGAGATCTTCAATGCGATTGTCAGTCATTTCCTGATTGCCTTCAGACGGTTGGGCTGGTGTTGAAGCAGGTTGGGGGGATCCTGTGCCAGCAGTTAGCTGCCCATTTGTCAGGGCGGCAATTTGTTTCTGGCGGCCTGCTGGAGGCTCGTCCCCCCATTGGGAGACTGCCGCAGCGGTCAGCTTCCAGCCGTCCTTAGTGCAGGCTTCGGCAATGGCCTTTTTGGTCCCAAACCAAGCGACAACATCAGTCGTTTTCATAATTAGATATTAAGTTAGCTTATTCGTACTTAAGCTTAATAGCTGATTTGGGGTTAAGTAAAGTTAATTTTTAACGAAGGCGGCTTTGAATGTCTTTAAAACGTTCGACTTTAGTTCTCTCGAACAAAAGTGGCTCGTTGCCACCAGACGAGTCGAGCAGCCCTTCGCGGGCGTAGCGTTTGACCGTCACCGTTTTGATCTCAAGATATTTGGCGACTTCTTCTATGGTCATGAGTTGTTCGTCTGACATGCTCTCACTCCTTTATATGTAGGCACTGGAGCTAAAGTTTAGTCAGATTTTGGCTGGGTGGTGGAGGTTGTTGGCTGGTCGTGCCTGACTCTGCTGACAGGGTCAGGCGATTTTTACGCGCCGGGCTGCCTACTGAAACATATACCGCGCACCCATAAACAGGAGGATGCTTGCCAGGGCGGGGCGCAGTATTGCATCTGGGACTTTGCGGCTGATCATGCTGCCAAAGTGAATGGCGGGAATGGAGCCGAGCAGGAGAGCCCCGAGTAGCTGGAAGTCGACGTTTCCGAGCCCCAGGTGGATCAGGCCTGCTGCGAGTGTTAGTGGTACAGCGTGAGCGATGTCAGTGCCGACGATATGGGTGCCGCGGAGTGCTGGGTAAAGGATCATGAGTATGGCGGTGCCAATGGCGCCAGCACCTACTGATGACAAGGTCACGAATACACCCAGCAATACACCCATGACGATCGTTGCAGCGGGTCTGAAACGGCTCAGGTTGCGCGCATTGCGGGCTGCAGCAAACGACTGAATGCGCGTTCTCATAAAAATGACAATGGCCGTTACTACCAGCATGATGCCAAGCGCATTTTTCAGTAAGTGCCCGTAATCTTCAGCGTCGTTGAAAAACATGTGAAGAAGGGCGCCGGTAATTAATGCAGCCGGAATTGAACCGGCGGCCAGAAGTTTGACCAACCCCCAGTTGACGTGTTTTTGTTTGTGATGGCTGTATGCGCCGCCCGCCTTAGTTAAGGCAGCATAAAGCAGGTCGGTACCTACGGCAGTGTGCGCTGGAAAGCCAAAGCTCAGCAGGAGTGGTGTCATTAAAGCGCCGCCGCCAATGCCGGTCATGCCAACGATGAAGCCGACGGCAGCGCCGGCGCCGATGTATAGAAGAAAATCCATCTGAGTCGTCTAATCTGGGTGCATATAGTACAGAATGCGACAATGTAGAGGTTGTCATCTATTCTGGAAAGGAATATTTGTTTATATTTTTATAACTTGAATCGCGTTTTGCCGTAAGGGGTGGGATAAATGAAGTTGCAGCAACTCAGATACATATGGGAGGTCGCTCATCATGACCTGAATGTGTCCGCTACCGCACAAGCTCTCTACACCTCTCAGCCTGGCATCAGTAAGCAGATTCGGCTTTTAGAGGATGAGCTGGGCGTCGAAATTTTCGCGCGAAGCGGCAAGCACCTTACGCGGATTACGCCTGCGGGCGAAGCCATTCTGAAAATTGCGGGCGATATTTTGCGGAAAACTGAAAGTATCAAGCAGGTAGCGCAGGAATTCAGTGACGAGAAGCGCGGCAGCTTGTCGGTTGCAACAACCCACACTCAGGCAAGGTATGCGCTTCCGGGCGTGATTGAGTCGTTCATGCAGCGCTACCCGGATGTGTCTCTGCATATGCACCAGGGGACTCCCATGCAGATCGCAGAGATGGCCGCGGATGGAACAACCGATTTTGCCATAGCGACTGAGGCGATGGAGCATTTTGGTGATCTGATTATGATGCCGTGCTATCGCTGGAATCGTAGTATTCTGGTGCCGAAAGGGCATCCGCTTGCGGCAACGCCCCGGCCAACGCTCGAGCAGGTGGCCGCTTACCCTCTCGTAACCTATGTCTTCGGCTTTACGGGGCGTTCGAAACTTGATGAGGCCTTTCAGGGGCAGGGCTTGACGCCTAAGGTGGCATTCACTGCGGCGGATTCGGACGTTATCAAGACATACGTGCGTTTGGGGGTTGGTATCGGAATCGTGGCAAGTATGGCGATCGATCCTGTTGCTGATCCAGACCTGGTCGCTATTGATGCGTCTCACTTGTTTGCTTCAAGCGTTACCAGTATCGGTTTTCGTAAGGGTACTTTTCTGCGTGGCTATATGTTTGATTTTATTGCAGCGTTTGCGCCTCATCTTACTCGGGATCTGGTTGAGGCGGCAGTTCATAGCCCTGGGCGGCAGGATGTTACAGATCTGTTTGATGGGATCGAGCTCCCTGTTCACTGATGGCGTCAGGGAGGCTCGATAGGCCGGCGCTTGCTTCAGCCTTTAGAAATGATGTTGCCTGCGTGCAGTCCGCATTCTTTGTGGGTTGCTTCTTCCCACCACCAGCGTCCTTCGCGCTCGTGTTGATTCGGTAGTGTCGCTCTGGTGCAGGGTTCGCAGCCGATGCTTACAAAGCCCTTCTGGTGAAGCTCGTTGTAGGGGACGTCAAACATCTTTATGTATTCCCAAACCTGAGCAGAGGACCAGTGTGCAAGCGGGTTGTATTTAATTAGTGTTTCGCCCCGACCTTTGAATGCGGTGTCTTGTTCAATGAGAGCAACGTCGGAGCGTGTCCCCGGGCTTTGATCTCTGCGTTGGCCGGTGATCCAGGCGTCTAGTTCGGTAAGTTTGTTGCGAAGAGGTGTGATCTTGCGTACCCCGCAGCATTCCTGGTGCCCATCTTCGTAGAAGCTGAATAGTCCTTTTTCTTTAACGAAGTCTTGCAGTGTAGCTTGTTCAGGTGTGCGCACATCAATGGTGATATTGTAGTGTTTGCGCACCTTTTCTATGAACTGGTATGTCTCTGGGTGCAGTCGACCCGTATCCAGAGTGAAGATGTCGACGTTTGGATCGATTTTGACGGCCATATCGACCAGAATGACATCCTCGGCGCCGCTGAATGAAACGGCAATGGCATCATGGTTTTCAATGGCGTGACGAATAATGTCTTTCGGGCGTTTATCTTCAAACTGGGTGTTCAGTTCGGCAATCTGGTCGTCTCTCATCGGTGTATCCGGTCGTTGTATTTTGAGGTGATATTATCATGGGGCTTCTTAGGTCAAATAATACTAAAAAAGAATACTCTTATTCATGTGTTTGCTAATCCGTTGTGTTTGCCGGGATGAATGGTAGAGTAGCGCCCTTTATTACCTGAATGAATTGATGGGGACTCCATGGAAATCGCATGTCTTGACCTTGAAGGTGTACTGGTACCTGAGATCTGGATCGAATTTGCAAACAAAACAGGCATAGAAGAGTTGAAAGCGACAACTCGGGATATTCCTGATTATGATGTTCTGATGAAGCAGCGATTGGCTTTGCTTGATCAGCATGGTTTTAAGCTTCAGGACATTCAGGAGGTGATTGCAACATTGAAGCCTCTCGATGGTGCGCGGGAGTTCGTAGATTGGCTGCGTGAGCGTTTTCAGGTGATTATTCTGTCTGACACTTTTTACGAGTTCTCTCAGCCGCTGATGCGCCAGTTGGGCTTTCCGACACTGTTCTGCCACCGCCTGGTTGCTGATGAAGATGGTCGTGTCGTTGACTACAAACTGCGTCAGGCTGACCCTAAGCGTCAGTCTATCCGTGCTTTGCAGACCATCTATTATCGTACGATCGCAGCCGGCGATTCCTACAATGATACGACGATGCTGGCAGAGGCAGATGCGGGTATTCTGTTTCATGCACCACAGAATGTGATCGAGGAATTTCCACAATTCCCGGCTGTGCACACTTATGAAGACCTTAAGAAAGAGTTCATCAAAGCCAGTAATCGCGACCTGACGCTTTAAGTAAGACTTATAACGGGGTGTCGAGAATTTTCGTCACCTTGTTGAGTATCTCCTGGTATTCGTCGTCGGCATTGCTGTCGATGACGAGACCTCCGCCTCCCCAGCATGTTGCGCCTTCTTCTTTTGCTTCAATTGTCCGTATGAGGATATTGAAGTCGCAAGATCCACTGTCATCGATGTAGCCAGCGGAGCCGCAGTAAGCACCTCGCTCTCTTGGTTCCAGTTCGCTGATGATTTCCATCGCACGTTTTTTCGGGGCGCCGGTAATTGAGCCTCCCGGAAAAACCGCTTCAATTGCTTTTGTTGCGGGTGTGTCGGCTTTCAGTGTTGCGGTGATGGTGGATACGAGGTGATGTACGTTGGAATGCGACTCAAGGGTGAAGAGTTCGGGCACCCTGACGCTGCCCGGGGTGGCGTGAATGCTCAGGTCATTCCGTAGCAGGTCGACAATCATCAGGTTTTCGGCCTGATTTTTAGGGCTGGTTCTTAGTTCTGAGGCGAGCCTGGCGTCCTCAGTTGAATTTATGTGTCTGGGAGCGGTCCCTTTGATTGGGCGCGTCTCAAGCTGGAAGGTCGGTGACGCGCTAGTCTTGCTTGTCTTTGGGGAGATCTTGAGAAGTCTTTCTGGTGAAACGCTGATGATAGTTCGCTCGCTGTCTTTGATGATGCATCCATGCGGTGCGTCAAAAGTCTCCAGTAGCTCTGACGGGTTACAATCTCTCAGGTCATCCTTGCAGAAGAAGGGGGTGGCCAGGTTGATCTGGTAGCAGTCGCCGCTCAAAAGATACTCGCGTACTTTGGCGAAGCTGTCGGTATATTGCTCTGGAGTCTGCTCTGGCATCCATGTTCTTGGTGAAGGTGTGGTCTGCGTTGCTGTCATGCAGTGCTTCAGGGTTTCAAGGTAGCTCGCTACTGTTGAGTCAGTAATGGGTTCAGGAGACTGGATGATGCAATAGTCGCTGTCAGGGTCTATGAGTAGCGAAGAGTTGTAGCGCCTGAAGCTGGTCTGGCTATCGCTGCCGGGGTAATCCAGAAGACCGATCCAACCTGATACAAAGCAGCCCTTACTGTCTGTCTCTCTATCGTGGTGCCTGGTCTTGAGTGGCGGTAGTTGATTGGTCGATTCGGACTCATTGATCGCAATGACGTATTTTGCCTTGAAGTGATCATCTTCTGTCAGGTTCGAGTAATGGCGTTGCCTGTGTGGAATGGTGAGCAGGCTGAAGTTGTCCAGATATGACAGGGTTTTCAGTATTTTGGCGCCGGGTAGCTCAAGTTTGCAGGTGAACATTACAGGCCACTTGGTTGGGTTGGTGAGTATATAACCTACTGAAAAATAGCGATTTTCTGCGGCTTCTTTACTCCTAGTATACATCCAGAGCCGCTTCGTAACCATTATCCGTAACTTTGTGTGAAAAAAGGGTAGACAACTGCAAATCAACATAATAGATTGAATGCAAGTCTCGTGTAGCGGGGCTTAATTCGAAAGCTTGCTGGTAGTTCATTAGACAGTAAGCAAATTGAAAATCGACCATTCAAGCGGGTGACACCACAAGGTGAAACAAGTAGGATGGTCAACGGGTAAGCTGAAAGACCCGCTGTACTACATAAAAATAATCAGGAGTGTGCACAAATGAAATTCCTCAAGAAAGCTTCTCTGGCTGCATCTATCGCCGCTGTATCTTTCGCTGCTAACGCTGAGCTGGTAGCAATGGACGAAATGGCAATGGCTGCTGCTACTGGTCAGGCTGGTATCGATCTGGATATTACTCTGTCTGATGTCGATGCCATTTCTATCGGTGAAGTTCTGTATACCGATACTGTCGACGGCGTAACTGCTGGTGGCGGTTCTTTGGCAATTAGCAATATCATCGTTGGTTCTGCAGATGGTTCTGATATTACTATCTTCAACGCAATCGACATTGATGAAACTGGTTCTATCATCATGGATAGCTCTGCGACTGATCTGTCAGGCCTGCGTGTACGTATCGGTAACGTTGAAACTCGCACTGATGCTGGCCTTTCTGCTGCTAACCTGGCGCGTAACGTTGACGTTACTATGGATGTTCAGGGTGGCGTTACTACAATTGCACAGTCTGGTACGGATACTACCATTACTTCAGTTGGTGGTTCTGTTGAAGTTACCTCAGGTAGCATGACGCTGTTGAACGACGCGATTGGCATTACTGATCTGCGTGTATACGGTACTGGCGGTGTTGGTACTGGTATTAGCACTGACTCTACTCTGACCTTCAATGGCGACGGTATCTCTATCACAGGTCTTGACCTGGCTGGTACTATCGAGATTGGTGACTTGGCTCTGGGTGGATCTTCTATCGGTTCAGTTGCTATCTCTGATATCGCTCTGAACGGTGCGGCTGTAACCATCTCTGGTCGCTAAGTTCGCTTAGCGTCTAGAAAGAAAGCCCGCTCCGGCGGGCTTTTTTTATGTCTGTATTTAATGAAAAAGAGCGAAAAAACCTGATTTATCAGTGAATTATACTTGGTTGGGCTAAATTGTTTCTGTAACATAGGATAACGATACAAATTATAATAAAAATATAAAGGGGGAGGCCGAGGCCTTAGAATCGTGCTGATTATTCTCTTAGGATCTGTTATCGGGTTCGCCATGGCACATGAGCTTGCTATTGTGAATGAGCGAGAGCAGGGGGACACCGTTGTTCGTGTGGCCGTCGGTGAAGACTATCAGGAAGATATGGTAGTTAATGTCGAACCTCTCGCTGCGAAAAAATTCAAAAATGTCGTGCGTCAGGTGTATGACTATTCCTGTGGCTCTGCTGCCCTGACGACACTTCTCGACTTTTACTTGGGTAGGAACTTCCAGGAACGTCAGGTGATGGAAGGTTTGCTGCGATTCGGTGAGACTGAACGAATCGTAGAGCGTCGGGGTTTCTCAATGTTAGACATGAAGCGCTTAGTTACGGCGCTCGGTCATCCATCAGGGGGGTTCAAGGCGGAAGCATCCGACCTTGAAACTTTAGATCACCCAGCTATCGCACCGATTCAGTATGCGGGATTTAAACATTTTGTTGTTATCCGCACGGTGTACGATGGCCGGGTTTACGTTGCCGACCCTGCATTGGGCAACATCTCTTTTACTCTTCATCGTTTTCTCGAAGTCTGGGATAACAACGTTCTCTTTATAGTGTTCCCGAATGGCCATAAGCCCGCGAGCGGCTTAGAGCTGCATGAAGAGGATATGCGCTTTGTTTCAGATCATATTATTGCTGAGAATGCCTTTAAAGAGTTTCCAATGTTGCATGTCAAATCTGAGCACCAGCTGCAGAATGCGATTTATGCTTCATTTAATAACGCCGAATACGAATATCGCTTAAAAGTAGATGAGAATGGCGATGCTGTTGTGGGGGATGACGGCTCATTCGTATTTGAAACTGAAATCAAAACTGCTGAAGACGGCGGCGATCCGGATAACTTCAATATCCTGGTCACCGATGGCCTTGTCGAAGATGGCCAAGGTATTAATAAGTCTCTCCGTTACAGAAGAAAATAATAAAAGGTAAGCAGAATCATGAAACGCTCCGGAATTTTATCGCTGACTTTGTTGCTGGCTGCTGTGAATGGCGCTTACGCAGATACCGCTGAAGAAATGGACAAGGCTCGCGAGGCTCTTTCAAAACAGGACAGTGATGCTGATACTGAGAAAGCACTTGAGGAAGTGTTTGAGGCGGCGGAAAAGAACTATTCCTTGCTGAAAAAAGGCGGGATGTCTCTCAACTATAACTTCGACTACAGCTATTATGGTGACCAGCGCATAGACCTCAATGTTGAGGACTCTCGCGTTCGTAGTGTTGATGTAAGTCCAGTTGCAAGCCATTCATTTACGAATAGCTTTGCGTTTGATTACGGCCTGTTTAACAACCTGACACTCGGTGTTCGCCTGCCGTTGGTTTCCAAGTTTGAAACGCAGGACGAGCTTTCCGGTTACGGCGTGGGTGATATCAGCGGTACTGTTCGCTGGCAGCCAGCTGAGTATATTCCGGGTAAAGCATCCAGAACGTATTTCGGTTCTCTTCGTGTACCGACCGGTCAGTCGCCTTACGAAATTGATGAAAATGAAGCGCTTTCCACAGGGTCGGGTACATTTGGCTTGAGTGGCGGTTTGAGTACTTCTAAAGTTCTTGATCCGGTTGTCTTGTTCGGCTCACTCTCAGCGGGTTATGACCTTCCCGCTACTGATCTGAACCAGGTGCGTGGTGATCAGCTGCTGCAAGAAGTGAATAATAAGGGCAATATCTCAGCCTCTATGGGTTTTGCTTACTCGCTTTCATACGATGTTTCTCTGAGTGCATCTTTCCAGGGGTCTTACTCTATGGGAAGCGAATTTGTTCTGTATCGCCCTTCAACTGGTCAGGAGACTCGTTCTGAAACGACCGGCCAAATGACCGGCATTATGAACTTCGCCTTAGGTGTGCGCGTATCCCCAAAAACGATCGCAAACGTAAACGTCGGCTTTGGTATGACGGAGCTTTCTCCTGATATCCTGCTGGGACTGTCATTGCCTATTGATATTGAGGGTGCAAAACCTTCAGAGGGCAACTAATCAGTCATGACTGATAAAACGATAATAAATAACAGTTTGTGGCGGTTTAATATGCGGAAGTTAGCGCTGTTAGCGATGCTGGTTCCAGGAGTGGCAAATGCTGAACTCCAGCAGAACCTGTTTATCGACAACAAAGCCATGTCCTTGGGGAACGCTGTAACGGCGGACCCTACCGGGATTATGGATATTCACTTTAACCCTGCTGGTCTGACTAAGCTTGACGGGCGTCAGTTTCAGTTGCAGTTCCATAACATTATTCTGAACTCTGAAGCTGAATTCAGTTTGCCTGATGATTTTGACCCTGGGGAGGCGGGTTTGCTCGACCCTTCCAAAGATCCTGTGTTGAACGAAGGCAAAAGTAGAGCGCACGTCGCTGCGTATTTTCCTGGAATAGGCCGTCAGGGTATTCCATTGCCTATCATTGCTCTGCCAACGGCGGGGTTCTCTATTAAGCCGCCGGGCTCAAAATTTACCTTTGCAAATGCTGTCTATGCGCCAATGGCTGCAGGCTTCTCGAAGGGAGATGATGATCCGGGGCGTTATCAGGCGAAAGAAGTTGCAATTCAGCGGCTTACTTATTTGTCGCCATCATTTGGTTATCAGGTAAATGATGAATTCTCTGTTGGCGCAGGTCTCCTGTTTTCACACCAGGCTGTGTCTTTAGAGCAGGAACTTCGTGCACCAAACGTGTTGGTCGGTGTGCTCGAGGAGCTGCAAAATGCTTTTGGCTGTCTCGAACCCGATGAAAATGGCAACCCCAAACGGAATGATCCGCTGGCGCCTTTTATTACGCTGTGTGGTGGTGACGTTGGTCCCTACGATGATATTGGCACGCTTGATATCACTATGACTGAGTCGCTGTCTCCATCGTTTAACCTTGGTATGCTTTGGGAACCTAATGGTTGGTTTAAGTTTGGTATGTCATATCAAAGTGAGGCGAATACCAAGCTGACCGGTGATTACGAGCTTGAGTATACGGACGACTTTGCGGACTTTTTCCGTACCTTTAACTCATCGATTATTGGTGCTGTGACTGGCGCGATTTTCTCTTTCCCGCAAGGGCAGACTTATGAGGCTGGTCATGTGACGTCAGAGCTGACCTATCCTCAGCATTTTCAGGCGGGTGTGAAGTTCAAGTATTTTGATATATTTCACTTCAATCTGGATGCTGGCTGGACCGACTTCGATGAATGGGACAGCTTAGACATCCAGTTTGACCGTCAGGTGAGCTTCCTTTCTACGGCTAAAATCCTGTCGCCGGATTTGGTAACTGATACCACTCTGGAAATGCCTCTGAACTTCCGTAGTGTCTGGACATACAATATTGGTATGGCGATGGATCTTAACTCACGTATACAGCTGCGTGCTGGTTTTGAACCCCGTCGTAGCTCAATTCCTAAGGATTCGCGTAGCCTGCAGGCGCCGATTGGCTTTATGCGTATGTACGCTGTCGGCCTTGGCTACCAGTGGGACCTGGATACTACCATCGACCTGTCGATGAGTTTTATGAAATCAGTTGAGCATATCAAGGCGGATCCGCAGGACGCGAGTTCTAATAATGAGTATCCGAATTCAAGTAACTCTCTTAACCGTAACTGTCTTACATGCGTTGTTACCAACCCTTACCCAGGGCTCGATGTCGACACCAAGTTGACCATTGGGCACGCGGGTATCAGCTTCAGGACCAAGTTCTGAGGTTAATATTTCTCTTCCTGCTGTCGTCAGTCGCCATGGCTGACGGCAGTTATTACACTTGGGTTGATGCGCAGGGGCGAATTCATAATGTCCCGCTGAAGCCCGGTGAGGAAGAGCCAGTGGAGCAACCTCCTGGTGACGATAATGACTACCAGACAGAGGAGGAGGTTCAGGAAAAGCTTCGCCAGTACGATGAGGATAATCCTGCCTTTTACGTGATCGTAGAGCCAGATGGGCGTGTTCGTACGGAAACATACGACGCTGAAGCTGAACAAGAAGCCGCTGCTGAGACCATTGTGGGCGATGACGAGGTCATTATTGGGTGGGATCCTATTCTTGCGCCACCTTTTCGGGTTGATAAGCAAATGACGCAGGGAGCGTGCTGCGAAGCGTTTACTGACCAGTTTGTTGAAGCCCCTAAGCAATTTAAGTCGGTGCAGCTGTTTGACCCTGTCAGATATCGCTCGTTCCCAACTTCGCAGGGAAATCACACAGCCTGGTACTTTCACATTGGAAAGCCTCCCAAGGCAACTTCGGGTCGTCGATTTCTTGTGCTCAGGCTGCGTGGCGCTCCGGTCGAGGCTAGCCTGATCTCGCTAAACTCAGACCTCAAGCCTCTGTACTACTCGCGACGTTTGCCGCTCGATAGTATTCCCGAAAGCTGGCATAGCGTTGGATATCAGGAGGCCAGGGTGCTTGTCGAAGACAAGGGTGTTGAGAGTTTCATTCTTTATCTTGATATGAAACCCGCGGAAGATATGTCGCTGGAGATTCGTTGGGCTGATGGCTACGCACCGTTTCAGTAAAACCCTCAATCACGGTGATATTGCATCTACGCTCGTCAACTTCGAAGAAAGCATGAGTACAGCTGTGGGTGATTCACGTCGTCTGGTCTTGCTGCATGGTGCTGGCCTGGCCGGAGATCTGACGTGGCGTCTGGTTGTTAATTACCTGACAGAATGGGATGAAGTGCTGATTCCCGATCTTCCGGGAATGGGGGATTCTGTTTGGGTTAATGCAGAGTCTGCGGGCTTTGATGAATACCTGGCTGCTATCGCTGAATTCCTTAGGTATCAGGGTTGGGGTCAGTTTGACCTTGTCGGGTATTCCTTTGGAGGGCTGCTGGCAATGCATCTTGCGGAGCTGAGTGATGCGCCGTTTAAGGTGCAGCGATTAGGTTTGATTGAGCCTGCGGCCTTGTTGGCGAGTAATCCAGAGCTTTTGATACATCGAGCTGAAGAATATGGCGACCAGGCTGAATTGCTGATGTCAGGTAAGGCGGATGCTGTGCTTGGTTTTCTGGATGCTGTATCCCCGTTTCGTGATAAAGCTGGCGATGACCTGGTTGTGCGACGTTTGTCAGAAAACCTGGCTGGGCTCGGCTATGGTGTCAGGGCGGTTAGTCAGGCGTTGACTCGGTATTCAGATCATTATGCTAACTGGATTTCACCAGTCCCAGGTATGAGCCTCATCGGAGGCCTGTCTCCTGAATCAATGCGTATGCGTCATAAAAGACTGGCGGCTGAATCTCCGACGTGGGTGTTGCACGAAGTTCCGCGTGCAGATCATGGCGTTGTTTATTCGAGGCCGAAGCAGGTGGCTTCGGCGATTAATGCACTACGTGCTTGAATATCAGTCGAGAGAGCGCTTCAGCCCTGTGGAATCAAGGATTCTAGTAGAAATTTCCTCGATCGATTTGTCGGTTGTGCTGATGTAAGGGATGTTCTCCCGCTCGTACAGAAACTCCACTTCGTCTACTTCGTGGTAGCATTGCTTAAGTGACGCGTATCTGCTGTTAGCTTTTCGTTCTGTGCGGATCGCTGAGAGGCGCTCCGGGTCAATCGTTAACCCGAATATCTTATGTTTGTGTTTCTGCAGGCTGTCAGGCAAGCGCAGATCAAGCATATCTTCTTCTGTCAGCGGGTAGTTCGCCGCCTTAATGCCGAATTGCATAGCAAGATAGAGGCAGGTCGGAGTTTTGCCGGACCGGGAAACGCCAACGAGTATGACGTCAGCATCTTCGTAGTGGCGGGTGCGTGCGCCATCATCATTGTCGAGGGCAAAATTGACTGCGTCTATGCGGTTCAGGTAGCGCGTACTATCCGCAGGGGAGTGTGACTTGCCGACCGAGTACGAGCTTTCAGTCGCTAATTCCTGCTCCAGTGGATGCAGAAATGCTTCAAAAATGTCGACTTTAAATGCATCCGCGGTGTCGATGATAGAACGGATGTTCTTGTCGACAATCGTATCGAAGAGAATGGCGGGTGCGCCGGAGTCCTTTGCGGCCTGATTGATTTTGGCCACTGCGTTGTTAGCCTTCTCAGTCGAATCAATGTATGGCAGTGTTACACGGGTAAACTGAAGCTTGTCGAATTGGGCTAGCAAGGCATTGCCTAATGTTTCGGCCGTGATTCCTGTACCGTCGGAAATAAAATAGGCAAAGCGCTTCATATGGTAATTTTTCCTGCGTCCACTTAGTATTACGTGCCTGACGGAGTTCCGCAGACGCAGGCAACTATAGGTGATTCATGCGAATCACCCAAGCGTAAAATTGAATCATCAGCACGAAGGAGAGTTTCCTTGACCGATTATGTTCTCAGGTTTAATCAGGTAACCATCAATGACGTTGAGCGCGTTGGCGGTAAGAATGCATCACTTGGCGAAATGATCGGAAACCTCTCGGCCGCTGGCGTTTCAGTGCCAGACGGTTTCGCAACAACGGCAGATGCCTATCGGGAGTTTCTCGCCTATGAGGGCCTGGGCGGACGAATTAATGATGCGCTTCAGGGGCTGGATGTTGATGATATTCAGGCATTGACATCGACGGGTAAGCAAATCAGGGAGTGGATTCACGAGGCACCTTTGCCGCCAAAGCTTGAAGAGAGAGTGCGTGAAGAGTTCTCATGGCTGGAAGATGGCAATGACAACATGGCCGTTGCTGTGCGCTCATCAGCCACTGCAGAAGACCTGCCTGATGCTTCTTTCGCTGGTCAGCAAGAAACCCATCTGAATATTGTCGGTATCGACAATGTGCTTTTCGCGATCCGTGATGTCTTCGCTTCTCTGTTTAACGACCGTGCGATCGCTTACCGTGAGCATCAAGGCTTTGATCATCACAAGGTCGCCCTGTCTGCGGGTATTCAACGTATGGTTCGTAGTGAGACTGCATCCAGCGGTGTCATGTTTACCCTGGATACAGAATCTGGATTCGACGATGTCGTATTTATAACCTCCTCATATGGCCTGGGCGAAACCGTTGTGCAGGGTGCGGTAAACCCTGACGAGTTCTACGTTCACAAGCGTAACCTGACTGAGGGTCGACCATCGATTCTGCGTCGCAATCTTGGTGCTAAAGCCATCAAGATGATTTACAACAAGGAGGCTTCGGTTGGTAAATCGGTTGAGACTCAACGCGTTGATCGTGACCTGCGCAGAATATTTTCTATTACTGATGACGAAGTGCAGTCGCTCGCTCGTCAGGCAATGATCATTGAGAAACACTACGGCCGCCCAATGGATATTGAGTGGGCGAAAGATGGTGATGATGGCAAGCTTTATATCGTCCAGGCCCGTCCGGAAACCGTAAAAAGTCGCGCCAGTAAAAACGTTATGGAGCGCTACCTGCTGAAAGAAACCGGCAATATCCTTGCTGAAGGCCGGAGCATTGGCCACCGGATTGGTAAGGGTAAAGTACGCGTTATTGAACATATCGAAGATATGGACAAGGTGCAGGAAGGCGAAGTACTCGTAGCTGATATGACGGACCCTGACTGGGAACCGGTGATGAAGCGCTCAGCCGCAATTGTTACCAATCGAGGTGGTCGCACCTGTCACGCAGCAATCATTGCCCGTGAGCTAGGCATTCCCGCTGTTGTTGGTTGCGATGATGCAACAGACAGACTCTTCGACGGCCAGGAAGTCACCGTTTCTTGTGCAGAAGGTGATACCGGCTTCGTTTACGAAGGTGCGCTTGATTTTGATGTTCGCACCAACAGCGTGGATTCGATGCCGGATCTTGATCTTAAGATTATGATGAATGTCGGCAATCCGGATCGTGCCTTTGATTTTCAGTCATTGCCGAACGCCGGTGTTGGCCTTGCACGCTTGGAATTTATTATTAACCGCATGATCGGTGTTCACCCGAAAGCGCTTCTGAATTTTGATCAGCTGCCTGAGGATGTGAAACCTACCGTCGAGCGTCGTATCTCTGGGTACAGCGAGCCTGTTGATTTCTACGTAGATAAGCTGGTTGAAGGTATATCAACTCTGGCTGCTGCGTTCTGGCCGAAGCGCGTTATCGTTCGTCTTTCTGACTTTAAATCAAACGAATACGCCAACCTGATTGGTGGGCGCTTATTTGAGCCGGAAGAAGAAAATCCAATGCTGGGTTTCCGTGGCGCGTCGCGCTATATCTCCAAGAATTTCCGTGATTGTTTCGAACTCGAATGTCGGGCGATGAAGAAAGTCCGCAATGAAATGGGCTTCACCAATGTTGAAATTATGGTGCCATTTGTTCGCACCGTCGGTGAAGCAGAGCAGGTGGTTGAGCTGCTTGCGGAAAACGGCCTTAAGCGTGGTGAGAATGACCTGCGCCTGATCATGATGTGTGAGCTCCCTGCAAACGCGATTCTTGCAGAGCAGTTCCTTGAGCATTTTGACGGTTTCTCTGTTGGCTCGAATGACCTCACGCAACTGACGCTGGGTCTGGATCGGGATTCCGGCATTATTGCTCACCTCTTTGATGAGCGTAATGCGGCAATTCTGGCTCTGCTTGAGAACGCCATTGATGCGTGTAAGAAAGCAGGCAAGTACATCGGCATCTGCGGTCAGGGGCCGTCGGATCATCCGGACTTCGCACGCTGGTTAATGGATAAAGGTATCGACAGTATTTCTCTGAACCCAGATTCCGTGTTGGATACCTGGTTCTTTCTTGCCAATAAGCAGGACTGAACAACCCAAGTAAAGGACGAACGAATTATGAAGAGCAGCAGTTCGCTGTTCCCCGTGACCTTATCGCGGGCAGATATCCTTGGTGATCTCTCTGAGGATATCTATCTGGTGAAACACAATCGCGATCCTGACCCGAGTGTACAGATAGCGCTGTCGCGGATTGGTCTGGCTGGTAACGAGCAAGGTGAGGACAGAGGGTTTCCGGTTGTTCTCGTTCACGGTAGTTTCACCAATAAAGGCTTCTGGTTGTCGGCGAAAGGGCGCGGCATGGCCAGTTTTCTGGTCGAAAAGGGCTTTGATGTCTGGTTATACGAGCACCGTGGGCATGGCCAGTCTCCCCGTAATGATGACTATCAAAAAAATACTGTTGAGCGGTACGCGCGTTTCGATGTCCCGGCGGTTCATGAGTTTATTCACGAGCAGAGTGGACGTTATCCGGCCTGGCTCGGGCATTCACTTGGTGGGACTATCATCGCGACTGCGGTTTCCGGTGGCTTTCTGACTTCGTTGCCAGCATTTGCCATGTTTGGTACGCAAGTGGTGCGCCCGAATATGGCGTTGCAGGTTCCGCTCGCGGGTCCAATTGCTCGTGCGCTTGTTTCTTTCAGGAAAGAGCTGGACGGTCGCCAGATGAAAATTGGGCCTGAAAACGAACCTGCAGGTGTCATTAATGAGTACCTTGCGCGCCATAGCCTGCTGGGGCGTTGGAAGTTGCCATCGACTGGCGAGCCTCTGTTGCCGAAGTGGAAAGAAGCGACAATTCCGCTTCTGGGGGTTTCTGCAGCGGGTGATACCACGGATCCAGCGAAGTATTGTCAGCGTTTTTATCGAATGTACGGCGGCCCTAAAGAGGAACTTATCCTTGGCGTTGGAAGCGGCTTTAGCAAGGATTTTGCTCACATTGATATGATCATTGGCGAAGATGCCGAACGCGAAGTCTGGCCGAAGGTCAGTAATTGGCTTGGCGCTTATGCAAGCTGAGGAGCCTTACAGTAAAGTTGCGGTTATTGTCGGTGTTACCGGACTGATTGGTTCCCATCTGTTGGAGTGCCTGCTGCAGGAGAACCGCTATCGTAAAATCGTTGCCATTGCGCGTAGTTCTGCGCCGGATTCTGTTAAGAAATACATCGATAGCGGTCAGCTGATCTGGCAGTCGTTCTCTGAGCCTATGCCTGATCATGTTGATCATTTCTTCTGTGCACTTGGTACGACGCAAAAAGTGGCTGGCAAGGCAGGCCTTGCGGCGGTCGATCGGGATCTGGTTGTTGAGACCGCATCTGCCGCGATCGCAAAAGGTGCCAGTCTCTGTTCAATTGTCAGTGCGACTGGAGCGGATGCCAGTTCGATATTTTTTTATAACAGGATCAAGGGTGAAATGGAGGCGGGGCTCAGCGAGTTAGGCGCCCGCTGTGTGCAATTCTGGCAACCGTCCGTATTGCTGGGCGAGCGCAGTGAGGAGCGGTTTGCAGAAAAGATCGCGGGTTGTATCCTGCGGTCGCCTTTACCTAGAAATATCCAGTGTCGGGATGGAGCTGCTGTTGCTTCTGCGATCGCAGTAGCCGCTGGTCGGGATCTGACCGGAATACACCGATTTAAAGTACGTGAAATAGACATGTTTAACTCAGGAGAGATTCTATGACTCAATATGTTACCCCAGATCTGTGCGATGAATATCCGGACCTGATTACTGTTGTTGAACCAATGTTCAATAACTACGGTGCCCGTGAATCATTCGGTGGAGAAATCGTTACTGTTAAATGCCACGAAGACAACTCTAAAGTAAAAGAGCTGGTTGATACCGATGGCAAAGGCAAAGTGATGGTGGTTGATGGTGGCGGTTCTATGCGTCACGCGCTGCTGGGCGATATGCTGGCAGAGAAAGCGGCTAAAAATGGCTGGGAAGGTATCATCATCTACGGCTGCATTCGTGATGTTGACGTTATCATGGAGACTGAGCTGGGTGTTCAGGCACTGGCAACCAACCCTCTCAAGACCGATAAACGCGGTCTCGGTGATGTGAACGTTAAGGTTAAATTTGGCGGCGTTGATTTCGTCCCGGGTCAGTTTGTTTACGCAGATAACAACGGCATCATCGTTTCTCCGCAGAAGCTGGAGATGCCAGAGGCCTGATTAACAGTGCACTCTGTAAAGAGCCCGGCATGGCCGTAATGCTGTTCACTTAAGCGGAGCAGCATTTCTATCCACCGGATAGCGGGTTTTTGATATCTTCACCGTCCGGGGCGTTGATCGCCTCGGACGGC
>PBQA01000027.1 GCA_002724925.1 Oceanospirillaceae bacterium | reverse complement strand
ATTAACCCTGTAGGAGGGAAGCTTCTTCCCGACAGCCTCACCACCTAAACCGGTGTTGTGCGGTACCCACCGAACACTCAACAATTCACATGCTGTGTGGGAGCGAATCAGCCGAAGGCTATTCGCGATTTGGCCATGACCTCACCACCTTGTAGGTGCGCTTCAGCCAGCTTTCCTGGCTATGCGCGAACCCAAATCCAATGGATAAAATCCGACATGGCTAAAAGGCTGAGATAGCCCTCCCCTATAGCTGCCTGTGCGGCAGCCAACCCACACTCACATTTAGCCTCACACCTACTTCTTTTCTTAGCTGCCTGTGCGGCAGCCAACTAACTGTACGGAACGAATCGGCGGAGCCGTTCTTTCTTAGCTGCCTGTGCGGCAGCCAACAGAGTTTATGAGTCAGAGGTTGCCGGGTATATTTTCTTAGCTGCCTGTGCGGCAGCCAACTGATCAGCGGTTAACTGATAGCGACTTGATAATTTCTTAGCTGCCTGTGCGGCAGCCAACTACAGTTTCTGGATGTAATTCAGGCTCCTTTTTTTCTTAGCTGCCTGTGCGGCAGCCAACTCATAATGACGAATCATAAAATCACCGCTACTTTTCTTAGCTGCCTGTGCGGCAGCCAACGTTATTCGGATCAATTAGAAGCAAACTCAACTTTTCTTAGCTGCCTGTGCGGCAGCCAACTCTTCGGCGATCTCTTTGTCAGTGAGGCCATTTTTCTTAGCTGCCTGTGCGGCAGCCAACAATCGGCATGGCTTTGCATCACTGCACTCAAGTTTCTTAGCTGCCTGTGCGGCAGCCAACCTGGTGTGTCCGGTGATTTCAATCTGACCGCATTTCTTAGCTGCCTGTGCGGCAGCCAACCCTGTACCGGGTCAGGAGACTCGACGCCTTATTTTCTTAGCTGCCTGTGCGGCAGCCAACGTATGACCAGAATCTACGCAATGGCGGCGTGTTTTCTTAGCTGCCTGTGCGGCAGCCAACGTCACCCTAGTTGAGCAAACCAAGACCCAGCTTTTCTTAGCTGCCTGTGCGGCAGCCAACTTCTTGGTCATGGTTTCGCCATTGACAACATATTTCTTAGCTGCCTGTGCGGCAGCCAACTGTTTGACGATTACGGCGTGCCGCACGTAAACTTTCTTAGCTGCCTGTGCGGCAGCCAACGGTCGCCAAGCGGTTTACCGTCCAGACGTTCATTTCTTAGCTGCCTGTGCGGCAGCCAACGGTTTCTTACCCTTCCGGGCGGCGGCGGTAATTTTCTTAGCTGCCTGTGCGGCAGCCAACCTAACCGTGCTTCGGATTGAAGAAGTACAGGTTTTCTTAGCTGCCTGTGCGGCAGCCAACCGCGGGATCGGGAAACGATACTCTCAATCTCTTTTCTTAGCTGCCTGTGCGGCAGCCAACATTTCCTACCGACCCAACGTGAGGTGCGGGCATTTCTTAGCTGCCTGTGCGGCAGCCAACCCTGAACGAGCTAGGTCTGCCAGTAAGCGATCTTTCTTAGCTGCCTGTGCGGCAGCCAACGCGTACGCCCCAAGGACATCAGTTATCTGAGATTTCTTAGCTGCCTGTGCGGCAGCCAACATGGACAACGCCGCGAAAATGGCACAGACAATTTTCTTAGCTGCCTGTGCGGCAGCCAACCTCCTCACTTTTTTTACTGAGCATCGTCACTCTTTCTTAGCTGCCTGTGCGGCAGCCAACGGATAACCCGCACATTCATGTGATGTTGTCCTTTTCTTAGCTGCCTGTGCGGCAGCCAACGAAAAGTGTCCGGATACGGGCAAGGTGCAGCGTTTCTTAGCTGCCTGTGCGGCAGCCAACACTGGGGCTTTCGCAGTAGAGAAACCAGCAAATTTCTTAGCTGCCTGTGCGGCAGCCAACAAGGGATTGACCGCGTAAGAAATCCCATTTATTTTCTTAGCTGCCTGTGCGGCAGCCAACGAACTGCTCCAGCTGCTCGGCGTACAGCACGCTTTCTTAGCTGCCTGTGCGGCAGCCAACAAGCGGAGAGCGCCGAAGGCGCGGCTTGGACTTTTCTTAGCTGCCTGTGCGGCAGCCAACCATATACATGATATTGCCGAATGCTCGCTCGTTTTCTTAGCTGCCTGTGCGGCAGCCAACTTGCTGGCGTTGAAGAATTCGTTGGCAATTTCTTTCTTAGCTGCCTGTGCGGCAGCCAACCTCGACAGTAGGCGCCACTTGCTTAGGTATCGTTTCTTAGCTGCCTGTGCGGCAGCCAACATGGGACTACGATGCCGACGCTGACGATAGTTTTTCTTAGCTGCCTGTGCGGCAGCCAACGCAGTGGCGATTGGCGGCTTTGTGATTATGCTTTTCTTAGCTGCCTGTGCGGCAGCCAACTCTATTGTGGAATTGATTCTGCTAGTGTCTATTTTCTTAGCTGCCTGTGCGGCAGCCAACTGGCTTTGGTTTCCTAGGGTTTTGCATAAGATTTTCTTAGCTGCCTGTGCGGCAGCCAACTCGCTAACGTCATTATCCCAGCCGTACAAGCTTTTCTTAGCTGCCTGTGCGGCAGCCAACGTGTCGGCATGATCATCAGCATGCTCCGTAAGTTTCTTAGCTGCCTGTGCGGCAGCCAACTCGAATAACAACTGTGATATCAACCGCGATATTTTCTTAGCTGCCTGTGCGGCAGCCAACTTGTGGTTCTGGTTCCGACGTTTCTTTGACCTTTTCTTAGCTGCCTGTGCGGCAGCCAACTTCTTCAATACGTCTTTGTTCAGCAGTCGCTTTTTCTTAGCTGCCTGTGCGGCAGCCAACTGAAATAACCGGCGACACAATGCGGCTAGAGTTTTCTTAGCTGCCTGTGCGGCAGCCAACCGGATAGCGCAGGTGCTTAAGGCAGCGCTTCATTTCTTAGCTGCCTGTGCGGCAGCCAACGATACCTTTCGTCCATTACACTCAGCCTTCGCTTTCTTAGCTGCCTGTGCGGCAGCCAACAACATGAGTCTGAATAACCTGACGGCGGAACATTTCTTAGCTGCCTGTGCGGCAGCCAACAGATCATTGACCCTGAGAAAGGCACTGCGTCCTTTCTTAGCTGCCTGTGCGGCAGCCAACCAGAACAACATGAACAAGCGGTTTTCTCAGGTTTTCTTAGCTGCCTGTGCGGCAGCCAACCCTCACTAGATGACGTTATTGAATTCTTATCGTTTCTTAGCTGCCTGTGCGGCAGCCAACTATGATGATTTCATCAAAGCGGCAAAGGCTGATTTCTTAGCTGCCTGTGCGGCAGCCAACGTGTTTATTTTGACGATGAGCTGATGCTGATTTTTCTTAGCTGCCTGTGCGGCAGCCAACTCTGGTGATAATGACCTCACCTATGATTCTGATTTCTTAGCTGCCTGTGCGGCAGCCAACACATACACCCAGTGGTGATGCAGGCGCGGGGTTTTCTTAGCTGCCTGTGCGGCAGCCAACTCGACGCGAAGTGTAGAGACGTTCAGCTATGATTTCTTAGCTGCCTGTGCGGCAGCCAACCAGTTGCGCGTCTCGATGCGATTGCAGCGACCTTTCTTAGCTGCCTGTGCGGCAGCCAACTTTGAGTTGTTTCGCGTCCCGCGTGAAGTTGGTTTCTTAGCTGCCTGTGCGGCAGCCAACGGGCACGAATCCGCGCGGAGTGGGCGCGCTCTTTTCTTAGCTGCCTGTGCGGCAGCCAACGTCGTCGCGGATGCGTTGGGCGTTTCTGCCCTTTTCTTAGCTGCCTGTGCGGCAGCCAACCCGGGGCCCGGGCACGTGTAGCTGAGCGTTTATTTCTTAGCTGCCTGTGCGGCAGCCAACGTGCGTGGCGACTCAGTTGGAGCAGGTCAGAATTTCTTAGCTGCCTGTGCGGCAGCCAACAGGGCCGCGTGGTATTTACTTGGGCAGGTGATTTTCTTAGCTGCCTGTGCGGCAGCCAACGCTTCTGTAAACCGAGTTCCTGAATCAGTTGATTTCTTAGCTGCCTGTGCGGCAGCCAACAAACGCCTACGCTGACTTTACTGATGACATCTTTTCTTAGCTGCCTGTGCGGCAGCCAACGGATCGTCTGGACTATCAGGATTATCGTCAACTTTCTTAGCTGCCTGTGCGGCAGCCAACTCACCGTCCTGTCCAGCCGCTGAAATGGCATTTTTCTTAGCTGCCTGTGCGGCAGCCAACATGGCGAAGCATCCTGCGGTTCTTCGTACAATTTTCTTAGCTGCCTGTGCGGCAGCCAACGCGTTAACGGGAATAAAAACAGAATGAAATCATTTCTTAGCTGCCTGTGCGGCAGCCAACGTGCAGCCGTCGGGTAGTTCATATCCGTGTTGTTTCTTAGCTGCCTGTGCGGCAGCCAACCGTGCGAATGTCATTGCTGTTCTCCTGGGATTTTTCTTAGCTGCCTGTGCGGCAGCCAACGTTGTACTGACCCGCTACTACCACCGCAGGCATTTCTTAGCTGCCTGTGCGGCAGCCAACTGCACCCGCAATATGGCAGAGCTTACCCAGTGTTTCTTAGCTGCCTGTGCGGCAGCCAACACGGCGGGCAGTATTGATTACCCTGGTGGTAATTTCTTAGCTGCCTGTGCGGCAGCCAACTTTTCAGGGTTGCGAATGCTGCGGCGTTTATTTTTCTTAGCTGCCTGTGCGGCAGCCAACTAAAACTACCGATCCGCAACAAAGATCAATCATTTCTTAGCTGCCTGTGCGGCAGCCAACGACCTGCTAACGCGGCTAACCGGTGGCCTGCATTTCTTAGCTGCCTGTGCGGCAGCCAACGAAACGATATTACTCAGAACGGGCCGTATCCATTTCTTAGCTGCCTGTGCGGCAGCCAACAGGAGGCGACACAGCCGCCGCTTGCTCATACTTTTCTTAGCTGCCTGTGCGGCAGCCAACTTAAGCTGTACAAGGCCATTCTGAAACTGTCTTTTCTTAGCTGCCTGTGCGGCAGCCAACCACAGGATACAGCGACGACGACTGCATCTGACTTTCTTAGCTGCCTGTGCGGCAGCCAACAACTGCAATCGCGGCCACTCCCTGGACTTCAATTTCTTAGCTGCCTGTGCGGCAGCCAACAGTTGCATTTTAAGCGTAGGTTCCTGATTTTTAAAGAACTATAACGATAAGGGGCCAAAAACCCTTTTCGAGTGGAACGCAAAAAAGCCCTTATTTAACAAGGGCTTATAGACTTCGATGAAAAAAGGGTCAAAACCAGGGGATAGTCGCCTGAGCGCTCAACCCGTAGGAGTTGAACTCTCCTTCCGAGGGGTTCTCCGACAGCGGGCCGTGATCTATGTAGACCCGCATCGGATTTCCATTTGACAGGCTTTTCATCTGGATAAATGGCAGTTTCAGTTCCTTCTGTCGGGTTTCAGGGATACGTTCGAACGCTTGCTTCTCCGTGAGCCAGCCTTTCCGGATTGAACGCATTCTTTTGTTGTGTGCACTCTTAGCCTGAACCCGGCGTACTGTTCGGTATGCAACCTTGCCAGGTACCGGCATAATATCTGCCACTTCGCAGTAATCACGCATACCCTGGAGCCATGGCATTGCCATGAGGGCCGATAAAGATTCCTGATCTCCATGAATACGAAGTTGATCACCCAAGCGTTTACCCACTTTTGGGAAACTCACACCGATTTTACCTGGTGCAGCCTCGTTCATGGCCCGATGAAGTTTCGAAAACAGCGCATTCAATAGTTGCTGCGTTTCGAATTCTGGATCAGGCATCAATGTAATATCGATGTATCTATCCATATTAACCTGCCTCGCCAAATACCCCACCGCGAATAAGGGTCGCCATGACATAGTGCTGATTACCAATGGTAGGCACATTACCTTTTAACACCCAGCTATCAAGTAATGAATAAAAGTCTTCTTTGTCTTTTGGCTGTCGGTACGCACTACCACGACTCGTCACAGAACCGTATGGTTCAACTGCAATCGGACCATATGTTTCGGCCTCTGAATACCAGGTATCTATTGAGCGAAGTGCGTTACCAATTTTTTGAGAGTGCATCGCTGCAACGTCATTGACTGAATACAAATATTTGCTTTTTGCTGAGTCACGACCACCGTCTAAAACAAGTTCCTGAGATGGGAAGACTTCTTGTCCATCGCCAAGTTTTGCAAATGCTTCAATCTTTAACAGTACGAACTTATCGCCTGCTAAACCCTGCTGAACCAAGTCAGAAAGAGGCTTCAGTGCAGCTTCGTTATTACCAAAATTACGCAGATTGAAGTTATGGCTATCGAACACCCAGCTTTGCGCAACCTGATCATCTACCAATTGGCTGATTCGTACTTCTACTGCTTCGGCACCAACGCGGTTACGCCATAGAAATCGACCATTCGCGAGGTTTTCAGCATAGCGCTTAGCCAGTTCGGAGAAACCCTCACGCTTGGCATAATCTTCAATCACCGCACTCAGAGCTTCTTGATAGTCTTTGCTGTTACACGCTGAGGGCGTTGATAACCCACCCAGTACACGCAGGGTAAAGGTCACTTTCAAGGTATCGTGGTTCACCGGCAGTGCGGCGGTATCAACACGCTGAAGGTTCGCTTTTTGAATTTCAGCATCAAGTTTCAGCGGATCATTAGCGATGGCTGTCTTGAGTCTATTTGAGATAGTACCGCGCACGTCTTTTGTTTCTACGCGGATAGCTTCCCACTGCTCAGAGTCAGATCGGTTTGCCCAAATACCTGAGTACATAAATCCATCTGAATTAGCATGTTTACGCTCAAACGCGAGTACCGATGCTGTTTTTAACTTATTAGCTGCCATGAGGTCTCTCCTTGTTAAAGTTCTATCGTTTCAAGCTCTGTCGGGTAGTCTTTACGACCTGCCCTGCATAAATACAGATCATCCTCGACTGAGTACGACCATATAATGTCTTCTATATTGGTTACACGATGCGGGCTTATCCATTGGCCTAAGCCATACGCACTTTCTACAAAGCAGAAGGGGGTTTCGTTATCCCGTGCATTCTTTACAATGCCAGGCTCGTATACTTGGGAAATGGCTTTGTACCCGACTGCCACTGGAACAAACCACCCCTTATCAGGCTTAGGTAGCAATGACCACTGACAAACATCGCCTTCCTGCGGGTCAGTTTCTGAATCAGGTGTTGCCACAGATTGAAATGAAATAAAGTCCAACAGGCTATCAAGCATATCTCGTTTATTGGTCGTGTCTGGCCGAGATTCATGGTGGTCAATCAACCGATCTGTTCGGTCCTGAAGCACAAACCCAGGTAACAGACTCAACATGAATCGACGAAGTTTTTTCTCACTGGCTTCGCCTGTATCAAACCAGCGTACGTCCTTTATTCCAGTAATAATCCCACCAGCGAGCCGTTGCTGAGGCGCCCTTTGCTTGACGTACTGGATTAACTCTTTGATGTTTTCGTCTTTTGTCTGCTCAGCGTTGATATCTCCCACTTCACCATCCACCTCAATAATCAGACTGACGGTCATATGCATTCGACCTTCTTCATTGAAGGGTGCTGTCTTACCTTCCTTTGTCAGTGGATTGCGGGTGAGAGAAAATACGCTTTCGTACCCCCCCGGCTTATGCGCCTGAACTTGATGTGAATGGCAAACAATGGCCGTACCACCCAAACTAATCACATCCGCCATATCTGACTTCAATTTGCGCGACAAAGCATGCGCAAAGCCCAGAAAATGTGAAGGTGCGGGGAATCCCCAGGTCATCCCAGAGATGGCGTTGGCGTTTTGCACCTCAACATTTTTCAGCACCAGATACTGACTCATAACATGGCCTCCAGGTCTTTCGTCATACGGACTGACTCCCGTTTTATCTGTTGTCTGAAGTATGCCTGCTCGGTATCAGAGAGCTGTAATTTCCTGGTTTCCAATACTCCTCGCACGTACCGTGCAAAGTTGTCTGAGATCGATTTCATCCAGGTGTCTTTATCACTTTGGGCTGCCTTCCGTATGTCTTCATTGCCTATGTCTAACCACGCATTTAAGTAGTCAGGTAGCCCAGTGTGAGCTTTACTCCAGCCTTCGGATAACAGCCAGAAACTTGAGACGTATTGAAGCAACTCATCAATCAGGTTCTGAACCAGACGTTGGCGCTGCGCCCGAACTTCCATCGTAGATTCGAGGTTTTGTGAAGACAGCGCAAAGTTTCTTAATTCTGCTAAAACCGGACGCGCTTTAAACAGGTAGCCCTTCCAGAAAGCAACCTCAGATTCAGGCGGTTGCAATTTGCCAACCCAACTTGGTGGCTCAGTATTTAGTAGATATCCAATACCCATCCGCCTTTTATTAAGCAAAGATATATTCTGCTGATTACTTCCACCAAACCTCTGAATTGCTAAATTCGGAATATCCAGAACAAGCCCTGGAGCATATCGCTTTGCCTTCTTCGCTGCTCGCCGTGCTTTTTCTTCATCGCCGAACCTTGAATCCTGAACCTTGCGATAAAGTGCATGGCTCATAGCACTTGCGGCTAATGGGCTTAGCAGGTGGTACTCCCCTTCAGCAACCGGAAAATAGACTTGTTTCGCCAACACATGAGATGCCGGATCAGAGAGTTTTAACGCCTGTGAGAAGCCTTCCATCCATTGTGCCAACTGGTCATCAGACCCAGCAAAGGGTTGAAAAGGCGCTGAATCGTTAGCGGCGACATAGTCGAGAACTCGCTTCCCCTGCCAATCCAACAAAAGCATATTGGCCACATCAAGTGCAGCAGCGTTACCGACTACATCCGTATGAATGTCTTCCAGAGCGGAGGTCGACAGGCACTGATGCTTGTCAGTATCAGACGCCTCGACCAATAAGCTACTGCCCTTCGCATCGCTATGGGTAAACTTCAGCGCATGACTGACAAGGCTGATCTGCTTAGCCCTTATCGCTGCGTCCGTCAGCCAGTTCGCAGGCAGGTACTTCGCTTTCTCTGCAGCCAGCGTCTCGGCGTATTCCTTATCGAAACTGGCAATATCCTCAGCCGCCACTAATGTCGAACGATTCTTAGCAGCCTCCTTCTCAACCTTCTCCAATCGATCTGCGCATCGCTTTGCGATGTAATCTAAAACTGCCTCTTCCATGAAAACCTCACCTAAGTATTTAATCTTTAAATTTAGAAACTTCACAAAGAATTGAAATAAACGCTATCAGGAAATACATTGTTACGCAACGGCTAGCATAAGGAACTCTAATGAGACGCAAACGCTTATCTAATAAACAGAGCCCTCGTGGTAATCAACAACCATGGTGGCTACTAGTACTATTGCTTCCCTGGAGTGAATCACCCACCATCAATATATCGCTCGAAAACCATGAGGAGGTCCATAGTCATCAATACATGCAAGCGCTACCAAAGATCATAAAACAATCGGAACTCCCGGAGACCGTACCTGTTAATTAGTTTGCCAAGCGATAGCTTTCTATGTAGCTTCTTGCACTTGCCGTACAGGCAGCTCAGAAATAAGTATTAAAGCTATACATTTCTAGCAATCCTATCCTGCCGCACAGGCAGCCTATGGGTTTCTCAGCCTTAGCCGTTACTAAAGAAGCCTAGCCACGGATGGTACTTATACTGGTCACCGACATTCAGCTTTCTGAGTGAAACTTGACCAAATTGCTTACTGACTACGTCGAGTTCTCTTTCCAGCTTCTCTGATAGTCTCAGATAGAGCGATTTTAAATCTGCATTTCCCCATTGCGACACCCGGCTGCTGATCACCAGCTCCTGATCACTCATCAGCCCGACCATTTCATTCTGTGGTCTCATATCCCACTCGCCGTCACCAAATCTGATAAAGGTCATTTCATCAAACTCATCTTCGAGGTGAAAGGTGAATACCTCACTCGGTGTAGACCGACGAAAGCGCGTCAGGCGCTGCAATTCGCCATGCCACGTATGGGATTTATCAGACTCCCACCAGTAATCGGCTGGTTTCAAATCGGTTAGCTGCAACTCCGGGTGACGGGTTAAAGCTAAGTGCGTATTAAGATGCTCAATATCTATCAGCGAATCGCCCACCATGCTTCTTTGCTTGACGGCAATTCGGGGAATAGAGCTGATGTACTGATAATCCGCTTTCTCCAACAATGAATTCAGGGAATCACTGTTTAATAGCAGCGGACCTTCTCCCGCCTTGTCAGCTGAAGTAAATGCTTCAAATCCGGGACGCGTGAAAATCAGGTCATACGCCTTTTCTTTTTCCGCGTGCTTTTTCATACCTTTAAAATTGGTATCCAGGATGAGCATATTGTCTTCAGAAGGCACCTGTTGCCGGTGCCGCTGGATACGCCCTGCTAATTGGATTAATGACCGCATTGAACTGGGCTCAGCAACCGCCCAGTCATAATCGTGATCACGCCCTACTTCAGTTACTGGTGAGCCAAGCACGATAAACAAATGATCCTTCTCTGGATGTGTGTCGAGTGCATGACGGATGGAGGGCTGTTGCCATATCGCGTGACCGTCGTGGCGGCCCAGTACCGAATCCAGCATCGCTTCGATATCGGAACGCACTATCATTGGGTGCTGACTGTGATACACGCAGAGGTGAATACGTGCGTTTTCAGGCACCTTACCAGCGATCATCAGACGAGCTACGGCAACCAAGGGTTCTATGTTGGCCATTCTGATCAAACCGATACTTACTCGCTTATTCGTCACGGGGTCTTTCGCGCAATGCCGTTGATGAAGCCCGTAAGACTCTTTGATAAAAAGGTTAGCAAGCTCCTCTACCGCTTCCTCTTTACTGAGTGCATTGAGGGATACAGACAATAGCCGCGCCTTCCGCAGAGCCTTGTCTGCGGTGTGTTGCTTAACAAGCAACGCAACACGCTTATTCATAAAGTCTTTGTTTTTGGCGTTAAAGTCTGCTTTATCAATGATGTGATCCCACTGTGAGCCAAACTCATCAAACCAGGCACAGGGGACAGCGCTCAAGTCAGTCATTGCTCCACAAGCACGGTTGTATTCGATTCTCCCTGCCCTATATGCACTGAATAAACCGGTAATCAACGCGGGGGGCATAGTCGCTGAGGAAAAGAGCACCCGCCCCCCTAATAGCCCGCACCAGTTCACCAGACGTGCAAGTGCGGGTAGATCTTGCGGGCTGAAGTCATCTGGTTCATCCAATATCAAGTCAGATGTCAGCAGCCGCAACATAGGGCCTATGTGTCTGCCGCCACGCAATGCTTCAGTGGCTGGCATCAGGTGATCAATGGTGGCAACGACAGCAGGTGCACTTAATAGTTGTAAGGCTTTATTAGGTTTGCCATTCGCTGGTGTTTTCAACCAGCGGCGAAGTACGCTATCTGCCAATGTACCGTCATAACTGATGGCGTGCGTGTCATCGAGCAAGTCTTCTGACGATTCGCTGCCCAGCACCGGGGCTTTGGTTTCTTCAGGGCTGTTATTGGCCTGGTGTTGTCGATTAAAGTCATCCAGATCTTTCACTGCCTGAGAGCCAATCATGACAGCAAGCTGATCATCGCTTAGTTTCAAGCGCTCTCGCAGAGCATTGCCGGTTTGTAAAGTCAGGGTGCGCAATCCGAGAGCAATAGTGAACCGGCATCCATCTTTATCGGTGCTGTTGAGGCCGTACATAATCCGTACGTTAGCGTAGGTTTTCCCTTTGCCAGTAGAGGCCATATTAATACCAAAGAAACCGCTATCCCGACTGTCTTTTGCTACGCTAACCGCCGTGTCGTAGGCTTTATCCTGCCACTTAAAAGTAGAATTTCCCGACCGTTTACGGATGATTTTTGGCTCATCCAATGCGGGCAGTTCTGATTTCAATAAAGGCAGCTTACTCGCAAACAAATACGCGTTTCGGCCTACCGCGAGATTGTGCTCATCAAGCTGTTGCTTTGTCTTACCTGTTTTCCTGTCGGTATTAGCAAAGACCTGAAAATCAGGATCTTGATAATCGGGATTTTTATCCTGAGAAGAGTACACATGGTCAGCTAAGATCAGCGACAAGCGGGCAATATGGCTGGTGAAGTTATCGGTTTCCAACCAGTCTGTTTTCGATAATTGCGGTAATCGCAATGCGCGCTTGGCTAGCGTTTGCGCCTGTCGGCACCACGTAAGGCTCGCGATTGGCGTACCACGGGAAAAATCAAACACTGCCCTCCAGTCACCTTCGCTCCAGTCAGAGAATGAGACCTGAGGAGAGTTCCAACTGGCGTCCCATTCGTTATTGTCGTGTGCTAAACGATCCAGGTTGGGGCTACTATCTTTTTGTTGATTAGGGAACAGCGGCAGGCGGTGATGGCTGACAATTAACCAGCCGACCAATCGGGCAAATGACCCTAAGTTCTGCATAGGGTGCCGAACCGACACGTCGCGGCTGGCGTAGCGTTCAGCAAAACGCTTTAACATACTCAAATCATCGCGGGTTTCGATTTTTCTCAGGTGCTCCAGCCATTCTTGATCCTGGCGTTTATCGACAAAGGCAGCGAACAAAAGCAATGACAACCATTCATGACGCAGAGGCTCTGCGGTTTTGCCCTTTGACGCTAACTTCTTTTGAAAGAGCTTGTTGGCTTTACCAAAGTCATGAAACAACCCAGCGATGCCTGCAGCAATAGCAATGACCTCTGCCGTATGCCACGTATCTTCACCTGAGGATTTCAGAATATCCCGGCTGGTGCTATTCGTTGGCACAGTGCCATCGTGATTAAATTTCCTACGATTTCCAACAATCCATTCAAGTTCGATCCGTTGCGTCCCCCGGAAACGTCGGCAAGAGACTGCTGTATTGCGCCTCGCGGTTTTACGCAGCATCTTCCTTAGCGTTATCAGGCCTTCCTCTGTGATGGTGCAGGTCCAGGTCCGGTCACCGGAGCGTTCAGCAAACTGATCCAGAATTCTTCGGGTTTCTGGGAGTGCTTTTTTGCTGCACTGAGATACCAGAAGCACAATCACGATGACTCTCCCACAGCGCTTGCAACATCTTTGATTGCGTCAATCATCAGGTCGAGAGCACCCTGTGTCTGAAAAACGGATATCAAACGCTGGCGGAATTCCTGCTCAGAATCACCCGCCATTGCCGCAATAAAAGCCGTCGGCATCACCATCGCGTCTTTAATCAGATCAGCAACATCAAATACCAATCCGCCACGCCGGGTTTTGCCATGAAGAACCGCTAGCCCGTGGGGAAGGCCAAGCACCCAGCAGGCTGTTGCTGCGAGGCCATAGGCTAAATAATTGCCGTGATCCAGATAGCGATTGGCAACATCTGTTCCCCCGCCTTGTTTTGCGCGCACGAATTCACCATAGCCGGTCGCCCGGGTCACCAGTTTATATAACAACTTGGTCATGGTGGCTTCTGTCGCCAGGACGTTTTTGACGGAGCCCGCATCGCATAACTTAAGATTGAATTGCTGAATGATCTGGATGAGTTCTTCTTCATTAACTGCAAAGTCTAAGTCGCGTTGCTTAGAGAATCTGCTCCAGGACGATTGCAAATAGAGCAGACGTTGCTCCTGAAAGCGTATTGCTGCCTCAAGACGCTTCTGTTCATCAAACCAGAAGGAGCACCAGAGCTGAAGATACTCTGTCGGCCTGTACTCACTCTGAGACGTCAGCCATTCGACATCTGCACTGACTTCGTTAGTGGCGAACAAGGGGGTTCCACCACCGCCACAGAATCCGATTAGAACGCCCGCTTTTGACAATTCACGCACTGCAGCTTGAGTAACAGACGTACCCGTTCCAAGCAAGATCACAGTGGTATTGGCAATAGGGATATTCCAGTACAGCGACTCCTTACCTTCTTCGGTAACGTATTCCACTCTTCCGCCTTTGACCAATACTCGACAGTATTGGAGGTAGTAGAGGTTTGCCCTCTTAGAGTGCAGTATCGTTTTCAAGTCTGATGGTGAAAGATCATCCATTACCGTGCGCTCATTGTTAGTTAATTCGCCACCCCTGGCCGCCATTCCTTCGATCATTCCTTGTGTTCGGCCTTTCGGCTTCCCCCATTGCGTTGGTTGTCACAACCGCTGCCTGCGTCCTGCCTGATCTATTCAACCGCTCATTTATCGTGCGCTCAATCACTGTACAAACTCACATGTCGGATTTTCCGGCAGGTTTCAGCCCTGATATGGCTTCACTCGTTCTGCTGATTCAGGAGTGAGCATGACCTGCTGTGCAACGCTTTGTTCGCGAAGGCGATCCAGGCCAAGGTGGTGGAGTATGTAAATCACCATGGCCGCTCTGACGCTGTAGGTACGGGTATAGCGCCCGTCCTCTCCCTGCTCCATGCAGTAGTCATGAGCGAGCACTTTCTTTTTATCTTGGGGTAATCGCACGTCGGGTTCGAGGGTAATATCTATCAGGGTATTCCACTTGATGTCGGTCTCAACCGTATGCTCTGCCGGACCTTCGTCGTTGTAGACTTCGGTAATGCGGGAGAGGACGTAATCACGGAAGTCCTGATTTTTCTCGCACCAGGCTCTTACATGCCAGCGCGAGCCTGTGTGTACCAGTGAGTGTGGGCTGATGATGCGGTCTTCGTAGTTGGTGCTGCTCATTGAAAGATACGACAGGTCTATTCGCCGTTTTTCACGGATCGCATTCAGCACCGGCTGGACTACCTCTGGGGATGGGCTGCGCTCAAACTGGCGCATGGGAAAGCACTGGCCAAAGCCGGAATGGGCAGAATTTCCTGACGGGTCTGGCGCCTGAAAGCTGAGCATATATTCTTCAAGGCTCCCCGTAGAGTAATGCGGTACGAACTGACGGGTCGGGATGTGGCCTTTCAGGCTTGTGTTGTATTGGAGGTTGCCGGGGCAACTGGTGTTGTAGCGTTTTATTAGTTTGCTGGCTGAGTCGCGGCTGATGCCAAAGGCGTCGTATAAATGACCGGCGTTCACCCGCCCTTCCCACAGGGCGCGAAGTTCGATGAATTTAAGAACGACCTGGTGCTGATATGAGACGTGTTCCTGAGTATTCATGTACCCTGTCCGTGGTTTAGTAACAAATGTGAGGATAACAGCGCCGGGGGACGCATGCATGTGTCGGGAGACGACAGGCGTGAGGGGCCGCTTTCGCAAATAGCCTTCGGCTGATTTGCTCCCACATGGAGAGAGGTGTCATGTCGGGGAGAAGCTCCCCTCCTACGGGTGCAATATTGCAGCGCCATAAAAAACGGGAGCCGAGGCTCCCGTTAAGTTATACACGCTTAAACGCTATGTACGATTACTCGCAGCCTGCATCGGTAGTGTGGTTACAGCCATCTGCATCAATAAAGAGCTGCGTAGAGTACTCTTCGATTGGCAGTTTCTGAACCTGCTGGCTGTTTTCGGTCAGGCCTTCGACGTAATCGATAAAGCCCTGAGCGTATTCGGTGTAGGTGTCTTCGTAATTACCTGCGTCGAATGGCACGCTGAAGGTGGTGTAGCCATCCTGGCCCGAGGCGATAAAGTCGTTAGTCACTACACGATAGGTAGCGGCGGTATCAATCGCTGTCCAGCTACCTGCAACCTGTGAGTTCACCTCGACATTGCTGACACGACTACCTTTTGCCTGTGATGCATCAATGTCGTAGCGCAAGCCTGAAGCGTATGGATAGGAGCCACTTGAACCTTCATTATCTAGGAAGTTAGCCAATGCATCTTCGAGGACGTCGATGATCTGCTGGCCTGTCATATCCAGAATCACGAGTGTGTTCGAGAAAGGCAGCAGCATGAAGGCGTCGGCAATAGTAACGTCACCTGCTGGCAGATCAACACGCACACCACCACCGTTCTGGATGGCGATATCCGCAGTCGGCGTTACCGTCAGGAAGGCTTTTGCAACGACGTTTGAGATATCAGAACCGTTCTCATAAGTTGCCGAAGTATCACAGATAGTTGAACGACCCTGACCCGGGATACGCTCAAGGCAGAGGTCTTCGGCGTTGGTGCCGATCACGGTCTGTTTGAGTACATCAACGTCTTCGTCGTAAACATCCAGAATGGCCTGAGTCGTCGCATCTGGCTGGATAGCGACGATCTCGTCTTCTTTGGTCAGAGCGCTGGTCACACGAGTAACGTCTGCGCCAGTAAGAACACGCGTTTCATCGTCGTTGTATTCGTATTCGTAAGTTGTGCTGATTGGCATATACGGCTGACCAGAGCACGATGTGACGTTACCGTCAGTGTCGAAGTCGACATCCAGCTTGCCCATCAGGTGAGCGTATTCCCAGGCCTGAACCACACATACGGTGTTGCCGCCAGCATCAGTAACTACTGTCGGGTATTCGCCTTGCGGGTTGAAGCCAAGATCAGAGAAGGTCTCGTCGCCCAGGAGGGTGTGCGAGTCACCGCCAACAATCACGTCTACACCATTGAGTGCCGCAGCCAGTTCGAGGTCATTGGCGTACTGATAGTGGGTCATCAGGATGATTTTATTCACGCCCATGCCTGACAGTTCGTCGATGTACTGCTGTGCCGTCGTGGTCTCGTCAGAGAAGGTAGTGCCTTCATCCGGGCTGGATGAGTTTTTCGTTTTACCGGCAATATCAATACCGATGATGCCGATTTTCTGGCCTTCGCGCTCAACGATGGTGTAAGGCTCGATGTAGCCTTCAGCAATCGCAGAATCTTCAGCTGGGTTCACGTTGGCTGCCAGCGTTGGCGTCACACAGGCAGACGAGTTCAGCGAATCAAGGAAGTTCGCCAGACCGGTATCGCCATCATCAAACTCGTGGTTACCGAGAGCAAAAGCATCAAAGCAGATCTGGTTCATCATGTCGGCGTCAGCACGACCTTTGAACAGCGAGTAATACAGTGTGCCGGTAATCGCATCACCAGAGTGCAGCTTCAGAACATTATCTGACTGCATTTGAAGACTATTGAACAGGCTCACCATCATAGGGAAGCCACCGTAAGTCACGTCGACTTCTGATAGCGGCACCATGCGCACAGTATCTTCTCCGCCTTCCTCTTCAGCCTCTTCAATAACCTCGACAGTGGCTTCAAGCCCCAGCTCAGACACATCAAAGCCGAAATCATCCGCTGCAATATGTGAGTGGTGATCATTCATATGCAGAATGCTAAGCGACATGGAGTTGTCTTCGTTCGATGGTGCTTGTTGACCAGTTTCACCTTGCTCGCCCTGTGGGCCCTGAGGTCCTGCTGGCCCTTGAGCGCCGTCTTTTCCGTCTTCACCGCCACATGCCGAGAGACCTGCAACCATGGCTGCCAGTGCTGTAAGTTTCCACACTTTCATGATTAAACCTTTAATACGTTGAGTGTTTTAAATCCTCCGACACATTAAGAACGAACGTTTACTATCCGGTGACAGTCATCTGGCAAATCCGTGACAGAAGGATTTCAGATTAGTGACAAGTGAACCCCTGATGACCTGAATTAATTTTTTTGTATTCACCACTTGGAAGTTAAAAATCCTCCCCTATATAGAAAGTAACCGAACGGAAAAGCACGATCCCGGGAGTGCTTCATCCGCCAGGCGAAACCCTGATTTGCGCAAGTGCGCACGTGTGTTTTATTTGGTGTGGAGAAACTTCTATGACTCATTTAATTAATCGTTCAACCCTATTTGATGACCTGTTCCGCGATGTTGCTTCAGGTTTTTATGTAAAACCGCTGCACGGTGAGGCACTGCCCAAAAGTGTAAAAGTCGACGTCAGCGATGCTGGTGAAAATTACCTGATACATGCAGAGATACCTGGTGTTTCAAAGGAAGATATTCATGTTGATATCGATGGCGCCAAAGTGTCGATTAAGGCTGAAATAAAACAGCAAGACAGTACGTCCGATGATCAGCGCGTGCTGCACAGCGAGCGCTATTACGGCTCAGTATCACGCAGTTTCGAGCTGCCTCAGGATGTCGATATCGAAAAGTCCGCGGCGGAGTACAAAGATGGTGTGCTGCAGCTGACCTTACCGAAAAAGGTACAGCAGGAATCTCAGCGTCGTCTTACCATCAATTGAGCCTCCAGGCTCCAGGCCACTGCAATCAGGTATAGCCAGCAGTGGCCTGAGCACACCGTCCTATGACGACAAAGACCCTTCCAATTGACTGAGTAATGGGTAAGAATGAGCCATTATTTTGACACAAGGTCCCCAAGTGGCAGGGTTACGCGAAAGGAAACTGGCAATTACAGCAGACCTGCACTGGTCGCTGGAGGAAATGAGAGCGAAGGAACTCGGCAAGCAGTTTCTTCTCAATCTCAGTGAATTTCTGCCCGTCTACAGCCCCGCGCTTCGCCAGGTATACGCCGACTACGATACCTATTTCACTAAGACATCCGTCGTTATCTTGCCTGACCCCGCCGACTTCACAACCACCTACTCCCACATTCCAGAAAAATCGGTGAAAGCAACTGGCCTGTTACTGCACCCTACGCCTGATGGTGTTGGCGTCAATCTCAGGTTGAGAAACCAAAAGTCAAAGACGCTGCCGCTGGAAACCGCCTTTCAGCTCGTGCGCAAACAACTTCGGGGCCCTTTCCTGCCGGTCGTTAAACGCGGCGACCTGCGTGACTTTGACCAGCTGACGCCCTGCCTGCATCTCAATGCACTGGCACTGGGTAACGCGGATACTCTGTCGCGGTTTGAGCGTATTGATATCGCCAACGCACTGGAAGAACGCGTCGAAGAGCTGGTGCTGGCTGCTCACTTGCTGGGCGTTTAGCAAGGTAGGCGAGAAACAAGAAGAAAGACGAGAAACAAAAAAGCCGCTGCATTGCTGCAACGGCTTTTTTAAATTTTGGTAGGACTACCCAGATTCGAACTGGGGACCTCTACCATGTCAAGGTAGCCTTCCAAATCCGCTAAGCGTTTGTTTTATAAGGGGTTTAACCCCTAAAACCGTGCGCAATGAGCGCAATAAACGCGAACAGCGCAACCATTTAAAATCAATGACTTAGGTTTTGCGAAACCACTGTATATTGCCAATGGATATCAACACTACGCATAGCCTTGTAACCAAGTGGGAGTTAGATATGAAGATTACGTTTGAATTTGAAAGTAGCTATAAGGGTAAGCTCGTCATCGACGGCAAAGAGTTTGAAATAATCAAACGTCCTGGAGAGGCGGAGCTTAAAGCCCCAGAGGGAGAAAACCTTGATGAAACACTCGGAGGTATTATTGCCAATGAGCTGTTCGGAAAATTCTCTGACGTCATGAGGGCTTGGAGTCTTGCTGATGATATCGATTGTAACGTTGATATGTGGACAGCTCTATCAGAAGAGGCTGGCAACGCGGCGTATCAGGCTCTTTAAGCGACAAAATAAAAACGAGTTCGTGAGCTTGTCTCACGCAACGATGTGTTATGGAGGGGATTGTATGAGTAGCAATAAAAGCCCGTTACAGTATGGCTATGAGCTGGAGCGTAAAAACCCGGTGATTTTTATTAGTGTTGATGTCGCCCTTCCTTCAGTTGAGGGTGATTATAGGGTCTGGCTTGCAGATGGCTCTGTGGCTGAATCAAGATGGAATGTGAGGATATTGAGTAAACCTATTCGGTTTCTACCGTTAGCACATAGTTATTGGTCGATAGAGATGTTTTGTGATGAGACCGTGACGCACTGGGAGGCCAAGATATGAACAGCAGACAGAGAAGAAAACTAGAAGCGGCGTGAGTGTTTCGACGCCTAACCCAGAGCTTTGCTTTCGAGCGGAGCGAGATAAGACAACAGTGAATTGTTATTGCTCGGGAGGGCAAAGATCATGGCTGAATTAAAAATTAAAGTACCGGACGTGGCGCATATTGTAATAACTGGGCCTACTTCGTGCGGTAAAAGTATTGTGATGGATAGGATTGAAAAAGCCTTGAAAGCTGAGTTCGGCGCGAATGTAGTTAGTGAGGATCTTCGCATTGAGCGCAACGGTAATGATTACGATGATTTGGATCAGTGGCAAAAGGATATGGTCAAGAAAACCACTTGGGTACTGAGCGAGCAATAACAGAGAGTACGCGCGTCGAGGTACGAGATCGGCGCGCTACGAGGTGTTATTTCGGGATGACTATGACCTCTATATCTGGTGCTGCTATCCGGGCCCGGTCTACGAACCGACCTTCACCGGGCTCGCAGATCAGGACAATGACAGGCATACGCCCCGTCGTTCGGGCGTAGTAAAGAGCCTGGCCTACAGCCTCCGCCCATTTATGGCACCAGTCGAACTCAACCGCGTGAGTAGGTGTGAGGCAGTCGACCCGGGTACGGTCTTCGAGCACGTATTCGGTTTGACCGCCCATATGTGGGCAATACGCGCCAACGTAGTCAGCTTCCATTGGTCTCGTCATTTGCTGCAGCTTGATTCATTGCAGCAATGTAGCCTAAACGGAATGACATCGCATCTTTAATGACAGGGTGATCGGGTTCGAGTTCGGCGATAGAAAACAGGGCCTTCTTACCGCAAGGCTTCTGAGTAATGATGAGGTTTTCAGTGATTGCTATTACTTCCATGAGGTGCTCCTCCTTATTGATAAACAAAATATTAATGCATCCAATTGCAAGCGTCATCGGTAACAGAAGCTCAATTTATCCAATGCAGACAAAATGGCATACTTTGTCTAAATGGGAAAATTGAGGCTAAAGGTATGCATGGTGTGGCCGGTCTGGGCAGTCGACTTCGAGAAGCGCGCAGGGAGGCGGGGCTATCAGCTGATTGGATGGTGCGCTTTCTGAATGGGTACTTAGTATCAGCAGGTATGAAACCCGTAGGCATACAGACCTATTACAGCTGGGAGCGAATAGGCACTCCCAGAGAAAGACCGGGGAAGTCCTACCCTCACCCGCTGATTTATAAGCTGGTGCTGATCCCGCTGGGTGTGACTGGATACTGGCTGTTCAATGGGGATATGGGCGGCAAGATAGTAAAGTACAGAAAGGATCTTCCTCAGCTTGAGAAGATCAATTACGGCATCGAACAGAAATCAGGAGTAACGCTGCCTGATCGCTTGAGGATGGAATTTAATAGGGTTGAGCCGCTAATGAACAACGGCCAGCGTAGAGGGTTATTGGAAATGCTAAGGGCAACCAGATGATAGGCAGCTGGACATACGAAGAGGCGGCAACGCTGATACTGACATGCTATGCACTCAGCTTCGTCATCGTAATTATGTCTGACAGTGTACCAACCAAGTGGCGAACGTGGACCACGGTGCACTGTGTTGCGCTGGCGGTACCCATCGCAACACTGGCCACCTCAATTCTGGTGGCGATACCCGGCCTTATGATTCTTGGCCTGGTAATCGCCGCCACGTCCCGGGTTAAGCGTCGATAGCTTTCAGCTTCGGCGATACACGCTCAATCAAGTGATTCCTGCGCAGCTTCAGCAAGTCGATCTGACGGCGCTTTTCTTCTGCGCTGAGACTTCCGTTTTTCTCAATGGCCTTAATCCGGTTGCGGATCTCCTGTAGTCGTCGGTTCACCTGATTCAACAACTTACGCATGCCAAGCAGGTCACGGTTTTCTCTCAGGGTATCGGCGTACTCTTCCATATCACCCTCTTCCCTGTACTTCCTCATATCCGCATAGAGGCGATCAGCCTTACGCAGTGAGTCATAGAACAGCTCTGCGTCTTTTGTGTAAGACGGACGAGAGGCATCACGGTAGAAGCGCCTAATAGGCTGATATTCCGTCAGGAAGACGGACGGCTTTTCGTTATCGCTGAACTGACGAACGGCCACGTCAGGGATGGCCGACACCCATGCGCCAATCTGACCCAGGTAGCCACCAATTAGAAAGTCCATTTGCACCGGTGACAGTGCGTAGTTGGAATCCTCACCAAATACGCCCGTGGTCACCTTGCTCAGCATCTTAGCGGCGCCTGTCGTGCCTTCATTGACCCGGTTACTCTTGCTCAGACGAGACTGCCCGATGGTTTCAATCTGGCGCTCAGTGAATGAGTCTTTGTTGGCGTACACGTCCAGTGCCGGCTGGAACATTTGCGGCACAGCGCTGAATGCAAACGTGCCTGTCAGCATGTGCCACATGCGCTCACGGAACAGTTTGCCGGTCGCCTCATCGTCCATACCCTGCTCAAGCAATCGTTCGGTCACCGTCGCAATGGCACCCACTTCAAACGGTTTAGGGATGGTAATGACGTGATCCGTTTCCGGAATGCGGAACCACCAGTAGGAATCCTTCAGCCAGTCTGGGGCTTTACGGTATTCCTCATCGTCCTGGTTATGTGCGAACAGAGTCATAGTGGCAACCGAAAGCGCGCCAACCACAGCAGAGAATCTGGCTGCCGCCTTTTTCTCTTCAATGCTGGTTTCGACATTACCAACCCCAAGCATCTGCGCCACTACCTTCGTCGATGGCTTCACGCCTGAACGATAAAGTTTATCCAGACCCTGCAGGCGAGCATTCAGGAATGGCACAACGTCGATCAGGAAACGAACTGCAGGCCACGCACCATGCGCGGAAAAGTCCATCAGGTCACGGGCCTGAAACGCGGCATACATGGTTCCCTTGCCCGCCTCTTCAGCTTGCTTGAACGCGGCCGCACGGTTCACATTCTCCAGGCTATTGTTCACATCCATCCATCTATCCCAGCCAGCCTGCAAAGGCTTCAGCCCCAGAGACAGAAGCTGTTTAGGGTCTTTAATTACTTTCGCACGGCGCATCTGACCATCGATCTGATAGCGAATAGAGTCAGCATCTTCACCATAGACGTGACCAAAGCTGAACGCGCCACCAGAGGCCATCAGGCGCGCTCGTTCGTAACTATGCCGGTCCATCAGTCCAAAGGACTTGAGGCCCTGAGCAATGTTACCGGCCGCGTTCTTTTTCATATCGGTAACCGCCACGGCACTCATGGAGTCCCGCAGAAGGTTAGCGACAACGAACTGAGGCGTACTGGTTGTCAGGTTGGTGAAGGTCCGCTTGAACCAACGCATAGCCGACATGGCGTAGCCGTTCATTCCGGTATGGTTAAGACTGGTCAGCGACGAATAGACCATAGGGTCAGAAATGTCGTACCACTCTTTTTCGCCATTACGCAGAATGAAGGTGCTTTGCTTTTTGTCCCGAGCTGCCTCGACAGTTTTCTCTGCCGCGCCCAGCTCAACCGCGTTATCAATACCCTGCTTAGCCGCCATGTTCTTGAGGCTGGCGTCAACAAGGTGGTGAAAATTCATCAGAGTGTTCTGTAGGAGGTCATTCAGGTTCTGGGTGCCGCCCTTCAGCTTTTTGTATGCCTGCTGGCGTGACAGTCCGCCCATGACGCGGGGGCCGGTAGTGTCGTCGTTATCTTCGTCCAGTCGATAAAAAGGAACGTAAAACTCATTCGCCCACATTTCCCGGTTTTCGCTGGTGATTATTCCTGACTTTTCCGCAATCGCCAGAACGTCATCCCGGTACTTCTGGAACTCTTTGAATACCTTCTCGTACAGGGCGTTGCGGTCGCCGCCGTTTTTGAGTTGACCGCGGTTAAGTCCTTTCAGTGCCTGAATATCTTCCGGAGTGAACAGATTCTCACGACCTTCGGCCATCAGCTTTTCACCACGATTACCGGCAATCCACCCCATGAACCGCTCAATCTCAGCGGACGAGCCCAGTTTATTCAGGGTATAAATCAGACCGTTAGTGTCTTTCTTCACATCGACGATACCGTCTTTGTTCATAAAGATGCGGCCAGCGTTCATCATCGCAGACACAGCACCAGAGGCGGCATTGCTCATTTTGGCGCGAGCCCAAGCAGAGCGGGTAATATTTTCTTCACTGGTGATATTGCCATCCAGCAACTGTTTATCCAGCTCCATCAGTCCGGCATAGCGATCAACCAGACCCTGACGGACCTTTAAGCGCCAACCATCCATGACACCACGCACTTTTTCGGCGGCAGTTTCTACCGGGCCTTTCGGCCCGATTTTAGAGAGGGCTGATTTCTCGGCATCGTTAAGGCTGGAGTCCTCCGCAAGGTCGTCGGATAGGCGGGCGAGAACCGTTCCGCCGCCAGGCTGAGACATGACCTCGGCTTGCCATAGCTGGTCATTTACAGCCTCAATCGTTATTCGACTTTCATCCCAAATCACGTAGTTTCGATCATCACCCTTTCCTCCTCGACTATCGCCGTCCAAGTACATAAGGCCCGGAATCCCTACAGAGTTTAAAGCCAGGGAAACGTCCCTCGGTGTTTTGCCGATAATCCCCCTTCGCCCTGTGATTACCTCTGCGATAGTTGAGCCTTCAAGAGCCTCTCTTTTGGAGTGGTATGTATCGCCAAGGTAAGACCAATATTCTCCATCGTCCATGCTCACCGGTTCAGAGTTAATCGCTTCGGTTATGAATGGATCTTCAAGCGAAAGCAGCCTTTCCTTGATCTCATCGGGCTGCTTTGACAGAGGCAGGTCAAAGTCGATAAGTTCTGACTCTGCTGGTAAGTCAGCCTGAAACAAACTTCCAGAACTGGATAATCTTGGCATCTTCTTTTTCCATGACTCCAGAACCGCCTGCCTAGACACCAATAAATCGCGCAAATATTCGCCTGCCCTATCAATTTCCACGCTGCCATCAGCAATCGCAGCGGCAATATTATTGTTATTATCTTTAAGAACGCTGAATGCTTTTTTCTCGCTTCCCGTTGCCGGCCTGCCATCGACAGTAAGGCCAGATAAAGCATCACGGTAATACTCCGCCACCGAACGCTTACCAGCAAAATACAAACCCCAGCCATACGCTTGGGCACCCTCCCCCGTCCCTACCGCATCCAGACTAAAGCGATCAAAAATATGCGGCGTTCCGTGGTATGCAACCATCGGTAACGCACCGCTACCGCCTTTGCCATTATTGCCATGTGTTTGCAGGTGACGACGCCCTTTTTCAATAAGCGCCAGGGTATCGGTATCCGTCCAGTCGATATCAGGATTGAATTTGCGGATCAGGTCGCGCAGGGCAGCAATGACACGCTGTACTAGCCCCATCTTCTTACCTTTCTCGGCAAGGTGGGCAATGTACTCCAGAACAGCAATACGACGCTCATCTGGGTTGTCATAGTCAAATGCGTAGCGATCAATGTCTTTATTGATCACTGAATGTCCGGCGCGATAATAAATATCGTCCAGCATTTCCAGATAGGCTTTGCCGCCCAGCTTTTCGTTTTGCTTCAGGTAGTTGATAACGCCGCCATGGCCTACCACCTCATGCAGGAATACACGCTTGGCGTGATATTGGTCCCGGATGTTTCCAGCGACGATGTAGGTTTTGCCGGTCTTGATATCGTAGGCACCGTCAGCGCTGTCGAAGTATGCGCCAAGATCAATCTTGACGCGCCCGGGCAGATCCAGACTCGTTTCAACCACCTCAACTGAGTCCATACCTTCAGCCATATCCTCAAGCCAGCCGCGCACCTGCTTGGCAGTGCTTCGGGTCTGCACTCGGGATTTGCCGCTGAACTGGCTGGCCAGAGAGCGGATCTGCTCATTAACGTCGTCAGAGAGAGAAGCAAGTGGCGCCTCCGGCTTGTCAATCACAACAACTTTGGTATTTACGCCGGTAGGATTCAGAGACGACTTAAACGCACCCTCTGGCAACGCCTGCTCTTCTGCTCCAACTTCATCGAGAAACGCACGGAAATCTTTGTTCTTCTTGTTTGATCGGTCGCCGGTCATGCCAGATACAATCGCCACCAACCGTCCGCCCGGCTTCAGAAACTGATAGGCGTGCACCACATGATCAATGTCCTGATCTTTGCTGAACGGGGGGTTCATAAGCACACGGTCGTACTTCTGCTCTGGCGCCAGCTCAAGGAAATCGTCACCAATAACATTGTGACCCTTCTCTTCCAGAATCTCTCGAAGCTGGCCAGCGAGCTCTACAGTATCCACCTCGGCACCAGACGCTTTAGCCTCATCTGCAAGGAGGCCATTACCCGCCGAAGGCTCAAGCACCGTCATGCCATCTTCGATATTGGCCAGGCTGGCAATTTCACTTGCTGTTGATTCTGGAGTCGGGAAGAAGTCATTAAACGCCTTTCTGTTACCCAGCACCGTGCGTTGAAGTGCATCCTCAAGGTCCGCCAGCTTGGTCTTGCGCTTAGGTCCCTCGACCTTTGCTTTCAGCTTGATGAATTCAGCGAGCACAGCGCGAAGCGTAGGTAGGTTTTCAATCCCCATGCGCTCCAATCGCTTGCGGCTCATAGCGACATCGTAGTGAGTCGTGTACTTATCGCCGTGCGCGGTGGTGAACTCGAGTATTTTTTCTCTGACCCGGGTAGGAATAACAACCGGCTTACCATCTTTCGATGATCTGGCCTGGGCCCTCAAGGCATTTGCCGCCTGTTTAAATCCTTTGACCACCTCCATTTTTTGAGCAAGATCTTTTGCTGAATCCGGGTAGTAAGTCTGCAGAGGCAGCTTGGCAAACTGCACCTTCTGCTCTGGTGTGACCCCCTCATTCCAGCTTCGTCGACTCATTCGGTCATGCTGAAATAATTCTGGATCAGCATCATAAATCAGACGGTTCGCCAATCCATTAAGCAGCTCTACCTGAACCTTTTGGTTCGCATTTTTCAAAAGTGGGTAGTCGCCGTCGGCAATCTCCGCCATCACTTTGGCAAGTGTCTTCTGAGTTTCTGCGCGTGCGCGAGCGCCAGCGGCCATGTCGGCTCGACGCAGAGTGTTTGTCTTGCGATCAGCGTTCAGGCTTTCGTCAGCATCCGTTTCAAGTCGTTCGGCAATATCGCGCATTCGGTCAGAAGCACGCTCAAGTTTCTGCTGCCTACGCTCTTCGGCTCTTTCTGACAAATCAGCGTCTTCGCCTTGCATCCAGCTCTTAAACTGGCTGGCCTGCTCAAGAGTTGGGAAGTAAAAGTTGCCGCGCCAGTACCCGCCACTCATAGAGCGAGCCATGGCCGCAGCTTCTTTGAATTTTTCCTTGCCCAGTCGGTCAATAACCTTGACGTTAAAGATGGTCTCGCCGGTTTTCCCGTGAGTACCCTCTTCAGGCTCGCCCATTGCTACTGCTTCGTCCGACTGAAAGCCTTTTCTGACATCCTCAATCGGAGTGTCACGCATCGCCTTCTCTGCAATCAGGCGGTCGTACAGCGTCCGTTGCTCCAGACTTAAAGACTCAAACCCCAGAACCTTGATTGCATCCCTGAATTCATCAAGCGTTTTCGGGTCCTTCAGTCCGTCAATCCGCGCTTTGCGCTCAGCTATTGCTGCATCGATATCCGCTTTTCGCTGCTTTGCATACTCCGCAATGGTTGCATCTGTCAGCGACTCAATATGATCCCGTGTGGCCTGCACAACATCAGAACCATGCGACCAAGTAATAAATCCATCGCTACTACCGATAAAGCGATACTTCTGCACCAGACCTTGATAGGCCATGCGAACCATATCTTCTTTTTTCGTATCGGAAAAAATATGGCTGTTGATCATTGGCTCCAGATCAGCTTTCTTCAGCTTGCGGAGTTCAGCCTTGCTGGCATCAGGATCAGCAACAAGGGCCTCAAACGTGCGAGATAGCTCTGCCTTCGTGACGGCCTCGCCACCACTCAAGCGCTTCATTACGTTGTTGATACCTTGGTAGGCAGTAGCTGCACCCTGCTCTGGCTCTGGCTCTGGCTCTGGCTCTGGTTCTGGTTCAAGATCAGGCCCGAAGTCTTCATTCACCTCGGTAGCGCTTGCCCGTGGCGCATCAGCAATATCAGAGTTTCCGGCCTCAGCCGCACCCTCTGGCACAGGATGAAGCTCAAAACCACCTTCTACCTCTACCAGTTCGTAGCCTGGATGCTTCTTCAGGGCTTTACGGGCTGCGCCTTTATTCTTGTAAGGGTTCCCAGCGCTATTGCGGATAATGGGCTTATCGTCATTTTCTGGCGCTGTCTGTTCAGGCTGTTCTGGCTCGCCATACTCTTCACGCAGCGCATTCCACGCCTGACGGTTTAACCCTTCAGGAGAGTCACTGTTAAGTTCGTTGAATTGCTCAAATGACAGTGCGGACTGCGCTCGATCAACATCAGTTTCATACTGATCCTCAATGCGCTGCGTGGCGGATTCATAGCCAGGTGAAGAGGGCTTCAGGCCCTCGGCTCTGGCCATTTTCTTGAGGTATGACTTGCGAGTGGCGGTTAGGATTTCAGGAAGGTCAGAAGTAGGCTTTGGTACGGGTTGTGACTTTGGCTTACTTTCCTTTTTCTGCCCCTCAGAACGAGAAACCCCGGCGGGTGCCGGGGTTTCGTCTGATTCGTTATTTTGGCTGTTCTCAGGATTATCTGGCGGGCTATCTCTCGCCGCCTGGAGTAAATCGCTTTGACCAGCCGCTGCTGCTTGGTCGGTTTCGGCGTTCGATCCAGCAAGTGCAAACGAATCCACTTCTGCATCTGCCTTTGCTTTCTGCTGGGCTTTCAGTTCAGTTTCTGAACTTACCTTCTCGGCCTGCTGGCGGTCAGCTTCCTTCTGGCGGAGGTCTTCTTCCGTATAGGACGTTAAGAGCTCTTCTTCGGCTTCTGGCTCTCTTTCGCCTTTGATCCACTCTGGCTCTTCACCTCGGTCGGCGGATTCTTTTTCCAGTGCTCGTTGATTTGCAGTGCGTACAACACTTGCGGGTGTAATTTCTTGTCCATTCTTATGCGCCTCGGTCGCAACAAATAATCTCAGGCTGAACTCTACAGGATCGTCACCGAATTGCTTGGCAACTTCAGTAACAACATTCTCAGGCAGCCCGGAATCCAGCGCTTCGCGAATATCATCAGCGAGCGCACGCCCTACGCCGTCACCACCCGGAACGGCCTCATAGTCAGCATCAGTAAAACGCTGTTCGCCGGAGGATGCAATACGCTTTATCGCTTCAGAGTATCGCTGAGGCACGGGATCAGAGTCAGCAAATCCCGCCTCTTGCGGCGTCATTTCACCGCGCATGACCTTGCGGAATTTGACCAGGTCTTCGCGTTCTGGTCTGGCTTGAGTTCGAGCGTATTCATTACGATTTTCGGTAATATGATCCAGAGCGTAACGAACGGCACGGGCCTGACCTCTGCCAAGCGGTCGCCCCTTCAGAGCCTGATCAATCGTCTTCTTCAGCCCCTTCACACCCAGACGCTTTACATTATCCGGAGCGTCCTGAAACCATTTTGGGTTTTGTGACGGCGTGCGCTTGATAATCTTGTCGTTACTGTCTCGGACGTATGTTACCCCGCCACCAGAAACGAGATCACCGGCCATATTCTCAAGGCCAGATCGGAAGTAAGAGCGCAGGAGGCGACCATCATCCAGCCCTTTCGGTAACTTGTGCTTGCGGATCTGATCTTTCACTCGGTCAGACAATTCGTCAGCCCGATCATCGCCAGCAAAATCAATGCCGCCCCCCGGCTCATAATCCTGAATGGCCAACCCTGACTGATCACGCTCTTGGCGCTCAAAATCTATAGGCGCATCCGGGCCCGGCAGCTCTTCAACGTCAACAACTGGCGGCACCGGCTCCTGATCTATAGTGATCTCATCGACAGGAATTTCTTCGATGTCTTCAGGGCGCATTCTCGCTGGCGCATTGCCAGGGTCTTGCCCCTGCTGCTCAGTCATTGCCCGTTCAGTTTGCTGGCGCGCCGCTTTGGCTTCTTCTGTGGTGCCCATGTAGTACGGTGCATCCACAGAGTCAGGAATCAGCGTTGACGGATCGGGCTCATAGTCAGAAACTTCAGGCTGAAGGTTATTAACCCGAACTCTATCCATTTCATCGTAGCTTTCCTGAGTCCGCTCCAGATACTCACCGATAGCAACATACTCTGCCGGAAGCTGAGATTTCGTCTCGGGAGCTTCTGCGTCACGCTGCCCCATCTGGGTAACTTCACGGTAAATCTTCAGCGCCCGCTCATTAAAGCGTTTCGCGGATTCGGTATCACCTTCGTTAGCGAACTCTTCCGCCATCTGGAAATTACGCTTAGCTGCACGCAATCGGACGGCCTCATCCTCAAAGCCTTGCTGTTCAGCAATGCGGATATCGTCATCGATACCGCGATACTGGCCGCGCTCCGCTTTGATCTGCTCGACTGCCTGCTCCAATGGCGGCATAGCCTGAACCTGAGCATAGGACTCCTGAGTATTATTCTCCTGAGCCTGCTCACCTTCAGTTAATTCACCGGCCTGCTCCTGAATCGAAGGCTTCTCTCTCGGAGTGCCTTTCGTGAGCGCCCCCATAGCGCCACCCATGCCGGCGCCAAGAACACCCTCATTCAGTGCATTGGTTGCAACGCCTTCCATCAAGTCGCGATCAGTGTCCACGCCCTCATTCACCATGGCGCGGTTAATGTTGAATTGCTCCATACCGCCCTGAGCCGCTTCGGGGATACCTTGCCCAATAGCCTGCATTCCGGCATTCGTCAGGCGCTTACCAGTACCGACACCGCGAATGAGATTGTCGATGTAGCGACCACCAATGGCATCCAGCGTCAGGTTTGAGGTGATAGTAAGAGGGTCAGCCTGAACCGACGTAGCAACACGCTCTGCCAGCGTTTTTGTTGCGGTTTTTCTCAGCTCGCTGACAGTCGCATTTGGGTTTTGCTGGTGAAGCTGGTAATACAGCTTCCGAAATTCGTTAGACTCGTCCAGGTCTGTATCAGACAGATTCAAAATCTCATCACGAACCTGAATACCCATCTGACCGCCGGTAATGCCAGCACCTGCAAGCGCCTGACCGGTAACGCCAGCGCCAGAGCGAATCATACTCTTGGCATATTCCTGTGCCGCTTCTTTGGTCATGCCCTTAGCCAATCCGCGCTTGATCAGGTTTTTCGTAACAACCTTCGCGCCAACTTTGGCTACCGCACCGGTAAAACCAAAACCAGTTACAACCTGACCGGCCAACTGACCAGCCATATTGGAAAACTGCAGACCTATCGATTCAGGGTCTGACCAGGCTTCGCCAAATTGTACGTCGCCGTTTTCGTCCTCTGAGAAAAACTGCTTACCCATCGCCTCGCGGCCAGAGTCAGACATTTGATCCATCTGACCTTCTGCCCAGTTCTGAGTCGCGTCACGCAATTTCCCAGCGGTTTCTGAGCCGGTGATCTGATGAACAGTTTCCGCCATGCCAGCGGCAGACTGGCCTGCCCCCATCTGGAAGGCATCGACGGCGTCACCACCGAAACCCTGCTCGCCATCTTCAGCAATGCGCTGAGCTTCAACATCGGCAGCGGTTTTTCTGTGGGAGAATCCGCCTGACATGGGCGGTGGATTTTGATAGGCGATGTCGTATAGGGAAGGAGACTTACTTTTGGTATCCGTCATGGGGCACTCTTAAAAAGAATCTAAGGAGGCGGATGCGTCAGACAGAGATACGATCTGCTGAGCGATGGCGTTTACTTCTTGGGCGCTGCTGGCTTTTTGTGCTGCCTCTCTGAGAGAAGCGATTTGCTTTTGCTTCTTCCGCTCATTGAGACGAGCAACCCGATCACGGAACTCTGACCGCGGCTTTTCTGTCATTTCAGATATCTGCTGCGCACCTTCCGAAGGTTCGGTTTCTACTTCCGGCGCTGGCTCTTCAGGCATTGGCGGTGCCTTGGCACCCAGCGGCGAACCTTCTAGTGCAGAATCTGCTAAAGACACAGCGTTTTGCCGTGCGCTGGAAAGCTGTTCCTGCTGCGCCAGCGCCTCTTCCTCTTTGCGCTTTTCTTCGTCCTTCAGGCGCCGATCTCCTCCCGCCTTCATTTCTATAAACTCAGCGCGAGTTAACGGGCTATAATCGCCGTTCTGCGCTTTGATATTTTGATAGTAAATAATCTCATCGAGTGTACCGCCAATCAAAGCAACCGCACTCTGATTCACGCGAGCGCGTGCTGCCTGGCGATCTTCCTCTGTCGCATAGTCTGGGGAGGTATCGATATCTATCAGAGCGTCAAACAGTGGCTTGGTATCAATCTGGTTTTGCTTTTGATCTTTAGGGTCGACTGCCTTTGACCCCCCAACGGCTTTGTACTTCCCTGACTTTTTATCAAACTGATAAAGCACCTCCTGCCCGTTTTCGTCGTAACCTTTCTTGTACTCGAAACCGTCCTGCCCTGACTGCGGTGCAAGGCGGGAACCGAACAAGGCGTAATACAGATTGTCCGCTAGTGCCTTCGGGTCATCCCCGGCTTTTTCTGCGAGGTAGGCCGTGTTGGCCTGAGACAATGCGGCGGTAGCCATGTTGTTGAACTTATCCTGATCCAGCAATATCACCTGATCATTCGCGTCGGAAGATCCGTCCTTTGTCATCGGCGCTCGATATGCCTTGCCATCTTTACCGACCACTTCCAGTTCAAGAGCAACCTGACCGTTCTTGGTTCTACGCGCCCCGGCAATGCGGCGCTTCAGACCGTCTTTTGCTTCACGAGCGGCAAGTTGATCACGAAGAATGACATTGCCGGCATCAAGCAATGCAGGGTCTTCATAATTCCCAGTGTCGGCGGCACGCTTAAAAATCGCACCCGCCTTCATGGACTCCTGACGGCTCTGGCTGTCAAAGAACTTCCCAACACCAAGAGACTGATATTTTTCAGAAAACTCAGAACCCAGAGGCTTGCCGGTAACGTATGCAGTGCGTAGATCTTTCTGCATTTCAGCTTCCAGCTTCTTGCGATCAGCAGTCTGCTTCTGCGTGTCGTACTCTTCTTCCTTCATCGCGAAAAGTTTTTTATCACGCTCCGCCGCATCCGCTCGAAGCTCGCGATTCTGCTTTGCATCCAAAGCAGCATTACCAAGAGAAAAGCCTTTCGCGAAGCCTGTTACAGCGCTCTCTGTACTCAATCCACCCGCCATAACAACCCCTTAAAATATTTCGTAAGCCAAATACGCAACACCAGCGCCAACTGCAGCCCCAGCCGGGCCTCCAGCCATCATGCCAATCCCTGCACCAGTGCCTATTGCTTGAGCGCGTCCGGCTTTGTCCGCCGCCTCAATTTGATCACCTGCAATCTCTCTCGCTTGCTCACGCTTTGCGGCATCAGCAAGGCCGGTCATGGCGTTGTTGTTGAATTTATCCGCAACACTGATCAATCCGTAACTCATCAGCTACCACCTCCGCTCAGGCTAGATATGTTAGAACCGGCGATTAACTTGTTTCGGCGATCAATGGCAGAATCACGAGCGTCGCTCGCAGCCCCCGCCAGAGATACAGCTTTGGCTCGTTTAAAATCTTTGTACCTGTCGTTCGTCTGGGCACTGGATAAGCTCACTCCCATTCCGTTGGCTCTCGCTTTTTGGCCTGCATAGACAGAGTTAGCCCCCAGGTTTGCATTACGCTTTGCCTGACCCACCGCCCGATCAACGTAGGTGTCGTTCGTAATGTCTTTCGCGTAATCCATAATGTATTCAAGATCGTCTTCCTTGAAGGTATCCCAATCGGCGCGTATCAGTTGAGCCAGTGCGTCTTCCGCACTATTCGTTGAGATTTTTCCGTCCTCTGACTCATACCGTTTTGGACCAATATCCTCTACTGTATTTCTGAACCCGGTTCGGTTTGACGAGACAAATACTGGTGCTCCCATAATTAACCCTCCGCCTCTGGCTTGTTGAGATAGTATGAAGCGCCCAAACCAGCCGCTGTTCCGAGACCGCTCGCTGTCGCCTTGCTCGAGTTAAAGTCAGAAAATGCCTTCTGATTGGCTTCTTCCGTTGCCCGATCAGCAATATCCGAAAGACCAATCTGGGCTTTTGTCGCCTCTCCCGTTGCCATGGCGACACGGTTTGCGCGACCGCCAAGGTAGGCGGAGTCCATAGAGAACTCTGCCTCTCCCATGCCTCTACCAACGACTTCAGCGCCGGTTTCAGTCAGCTCGTTAAATTCAGAGGTCGACGCACCAGAGCTTGGATCAATACCCTTCTGTTGCTGCCGTACTCGCGTTGTTTTTGCCGCATCTTCGAGTGAGGACATACCTGCCGTATTGGCCTTGCCTCTGGCGTAATTCCGATAGCCAGAGCTACCCAGGGCATCTACCTGACTCTCATAGGCTTCTTTAACAAAATCCAGATCGCGGGCGATGTCGTATTGTTCGACCGCAACAGCTGCAGACTCTTTTTCCGCCTCTGTCATTTCTGGCTTATTACTACCGCCGCCACCGTCGCCACACATAATTAAAACTCCGATTTGTATTCTTCGAGTGATTCCATCCAGACATGCTCCTTGACTGCAACAGATACGCTTAATTGATGATCGATACCGCCCACCAGAAATGCGCACTGCTCTATCAGTGAGCCAACATTACTGCGCAGACCGAAAGCCACATTCTTCAAGTGATCACTGTTCATGCGCTCTATTTGAGTCGCGTCATACCAATCCATAAGGTACTGAGAAAAAAGCGGCGCAAGGTAGTGCATGTACCGCTGATAAAATTCATTCATAGGGATAGTGACTAAGCAGCTGTGAAAGGCTTTGAAAATCTCATGGTCAGAGACTGGGTTGTCTTTATCCACCAAGTCATCCAGCACCTGACTTACCTTAAAAACCTGCATGATCATTGAGTGGGCAGCCGCGTTGCCCTTGACGCACTTCAGAACAAAATCTGATTCGTTGTCTCGGCTTGGCATAACAATCACCCACAAAAAAGCCCGGCGCAGTTACCTGGCCGGGCTTTGGATATAATTTAAGCAGTTTGGATAAATGTACCCCGTGCTGCGCACGCTGTAAAGCTAACCGCCTGAAACCTTGTATTGAACCGAATAGCTGTCTGAATTTGCCGGGTAAATCCTAACGGTTCGCAACGTATAGATATTGCTGCCCTCTGGCGGCGTGTCCGTAAGTAACGCATTCAACTGATGAATGTATCGTTTCTCTCCATTCGGCCCGGTGTTGCTTGTTTGATGCTGCGTAGGAGTCGCAGAAGCAACAACGGAACCATCCCGAAGCAACTGGACGTAAACTGCATCACCCGTCTCCGCCTTCAGGACAGAGTTCGTTGCATCCCATTCGGTATACGACTGGAATACTCCTGAAAACTCCACCTCAACACGACCACCGTTTTGCCACCCTGACGTATCAATGGCTATTCCCACGTCAGGCCCCACCAATACCCCAGATTGAAAAAATGGATCTGCAGCACTCTTTATGGCTGCCGAGCTGGAAAATGGACCGCTACTGTCGCCGACGTGACGAAGAAAATAGTAATAGTCAGTCGCCGGGTCTACAGCCATATCAATAAACTGGCTTCCTCCAGAAATCCCAATACGGGTCGCTTCTGTCAGACTGTCAGTTGTCGCTCGCCAGACTTCCGTATGCCTATGACTTTCATTTAAGGGAAATGACCAGGATATCAGGACACCACCACGAACAAGAGAGACGGACACACCAGAGGGCGCAGGGGACGAATCCGCACCGGTACTCGAATCTCTTCCTGATGATCGCCCACCATATTTGCCGAACCCGATAATCATCTTTTCGACATCGCGACGAGACGGCCTTTCCCGCTCGTCTCTGCCTTTGCCTCTCAATGAGAAGCCAGAGAATTCGTTGATGGCCGCAACGCATTTATCAAGAGCGCGCGGATCACGCGGGTCAATCGCCTTGTCACGCCTGCTCATACAAGCTCCACCTTACTGCTGGCAATAGCTGCAGAGTTGATTCTACCTTCGCTCTCAAGTCTCACTTTGAAGCGAGAGTAAAAGCCAGGCGAGAATCTGAATCCTTCATCTGTAATCGTGGTGTGGCTTGAGGCGTAAACGTCATTGCTTCGATGAGATCCAATCAGCGTTATAGTTGCCTGCCCTTCTGAATCCAGTCGCCCAGACGAAATAACAGCCTGACCAGACCGAACATACTCGCGTGACTCCCAAAGCATTTGCATATTGTCGCCGGAATCAAATTCAAACACGGTCAAACTATCGTCACCACTTTTTACCAGCAGGTATAACGTGTCGGTCTCGTCATCATAATGACCATCGAGTACCTGATCGCCACTCACGCCAGTAATCTCAAGTGGCCAATACCCTTGGGCTGGATCAAAGGCAAAAGCCCCGGTGGAAGCGAAGCACAGATAAAAGCTTCGGTACCGGAATGCAACAAAGCTTGCAGGATCAAGCGCAAGCCATTGCTCCTTGCTGAATATTTCACGGGTAAGAACGTTGGCCCCGCCCGCGCCAATAGCAACCAGTCCTTCTGTGCTTGGATAAAAAGCAGTCTCTCCCATATCGACAATGCCTCGACGACTGAGATTAGGCGCGCGCAAATCAAGCTTTAGGATTGAAATACCGCCGGGATGAGTACCTTGAAACACATACGGCTGGCTATCCGTCGTGACAATGAGTGCGCCCTGAGTAGCGGCCATGCCTTTAACAGTAGCGGGGATTGCATACTGATAGTCTATTGGCCAGGCATGCGGGTAGTATGGCTCACAAAAACAAACCGTATTCTCAAACCAGCTTGCCATATAACCGTTACCAGCATTAACAAGCCCTTCAAGGTTATCAGGCGGTGCATTGAAATTTTCAGATTCGCAAACGTATCCGAGTTGAGCCGTATCTGTACCATCGTTTGTCGTATTGATCCCGGCCACTGCCTCAAGCACCAACTGAAAGTCACCACCGGCATCACTGCGGTATAGTCTGCGTTTTACAACACGACTATCGTTGTTTGAACCTAGCGACACAGGCACCAGTGCAGTATCCCAGCGCTGAATAACTTGAGTTACGTCCGATGGCGCCGACTCTTCTCCCAGAATGGTCACGCCTGTGACATAGTAAACTGAGTTGTACACCGGTATTGACGGGTCACCTGGGTCAGCATTATTCCATGAGGATGAGACCGATGGAGTATTTGGAACCTTGATAGCCAGGTCAGCAAACAAAGGGCTACTACCACCAACGCTGTAATACACTTGAGGCTTTTCCGAATCGCCAGCAGCATACATGCGATTGTAAGCATCGTTAGCAATCGGACCACGCAGGAAGTCGGCATTGTCCGTGCGGCTTAGGGTTTCCGTTTTGTCGTAGTGATAGAGAGACCACGACTTAACTCCAGCGCTGACACTAAAGCCCGCCTCTACGGGAAGCTTAAACGGCACGACGCCATCGCCTTCAGGGCGACAATTCAAGGTTCGTGACGCAAATCCTTCAGGTAACAAGTTGTCGTCAAGAACCGGGATCATCCCCTTCATCTGACTGAATTGGATTTTCATTCTTCCACCTGATCTCGATAGTCGACTTGATAGCCGTACCTGTGATTGACACCGGCCTGAATAATCATTGGCTCTGAAAGCCCGGATACATACGGCCCACGCGCAGTGTCGAAACTCTCAGAATGCAAGCGAAGGTATAAGGCTCCGGATTTGAAATACCACAAAAAAATATCAGTATTCTCCGGATCGTCCTTGTTCTCAACTGTCAGATAGACATCCTGAATATCCGAATCCAGCTCCAACAGCGCAGACAATCCTGTTGCAGGGTCTCGCCACCACACGCCCATAGAGGCATCCTGACGTAGATAGCAGAGTATTGGCGTGCCGTCTTGCGAAAAGTCCAGGCTGATCTTTTGTAATGGATCAACCAGTGTTAGCAACGGCCTTGGCTGGCCATCCCACAACCCGTTATATATTCTCTTCTGAAGAAAAGCAGCACCTGACGCTTCGACATAAGCGACCCATTCATGCTGATAGTTACCTTTTGATAAATCAGGATTTCCGGTTGACGAAGAAATATCAAAAGGGCCGTATGCAAAAGACTTGAACAGGTGGTCATCGTCAAACGCAGGCAGGAACCGCAAAGGACGAATCAGCTCTCCACGCGCCGAGCCATTAAGCACCGGAATCATAACGGCCCCAGGTGAATGTCAAATCCAATTCTAAGTTATAGTTCGCCGGCAAGGTAAAGCCTGGATCAATTTCAATTCGTGGCACTTTTCTGGAGCTAGAATTACTGGAAGACGAGTAAGAGACTTGTACTCTTTCCGGAGTCTGATCGTTCTCGATATAGTCGAATGAAGCTCTCACCGTTACCTGTCTAGAAGCTCCGTCAAATGAGTACGGAGTGCCAAGAGAGCTACTACCGGAGCGCGAATAACCCCCGCCAATCAGGTAATAGCTACCACCGTTGTATGATGAGCTTCCATACATCGGTTGAGCGAACCCAAATGCGTGTATACCTTCGGCGGTAGTATTATTTGAATCTGCAGCATAAATGGTGTAGCTCAGGTCGCCGTGCGGGGTAGATACCGTTCCGGAGCCCAGCACCTCGTCAGGAATGATCGAATAGAGCGTGTAGGTAACCCGAACTGTTTGATTATCCGTGACAGTTATTGTTATCGGATTTCCACTACCATCCTTAATCAGGGATCGACTCATCAGCGTCCCGGTAGATCCGCCTTTCCTTATGCCAAGCTCTGACAGATCGCCAGAGATGTTCGTGAATTCAACTTCGCGTTCGCATTTGTAGATTGCAGGATAGACGCCCGCCGCACTCTCTCTTGTAAAAAACTTGAAATCACCACTGGCCTTGGTTGCTATCTGATTCCCGAGATCAGTGTCTGTATAAGCAGGAGTAGTGACTACACCCGCACCAAGGCAGAGGTGAATATAGTGAACGCCAGAAAACCCATTAACCTGCTGCTGAAATGGGCCTGGATCTTCAAGGGCTGCATCGGTAATCAGGTTATCGAACTCGCCCGAGTCAAATACAATGCCCTCATCTTCAAGAACTTGTACTCTGTAACTGCCTCTCATCAGCGTTGGCTTTAGCTTCATTCTACACCTGCAATGTACTTGTTACGTTTGTAATTACTACGCTCTGAACGACTGGAGCGCCTTCGGCATCCGGCTCTGCATAACTATCAAAGTAATTAGGAAAATATTGCTGCTCACTGGTGACCGCAGTAATGGCAGCCTGAGCTATGTACACTTCCGTATCATCTACTTGCTCAGCATTGGAGTTAAACACGAGTTCGGTAAACACAAGCTCACTACGAACCGCTACAACTTCTGCCGAGATGGAGAACAACCAGTTATCAGGTAATGTTTCTGGCGTGCTGCCTGCGTCTGACCCAACATTACCCCACTGATCTATCCTAAGAAGCGTCGCAAATAGTGTCACCGACATATCATTAAGCGAGAGGCCCGATATTGCGTCATCCCTCCATGAGTTACCCGCAATATCGCCCCAACGAGTTTTAAAACTTAATGCCTCAGAAGAAAGATCAAGATTAAGTCGGTTGTCACGACCTGATAGCCATGAATAGGAATACCAATCTGTTGCTTGCGTATCGAAGTCGTCGTGATCATATAAATCACCGAGTATCGAGAAGTGCGATATCACGATATAGACCAAGCAAAATTAAATGTCAGGGTAATATCGTGATCAGCCGGCAGCGTGAAAGACTCACTCAGTTCAACAACAAAATGAGAGTTTGAATATTCAAAAACCCTAAAGCCAGTTACCGTTCTGTTTTCTGCCTGAGCAGACCAGTTAACGATCAGTTCGCATTCCTGACTCTCTGAGCTGTAGTTGATTGTCACCGTGGTGCTTCGGTCCTCGCCAGCGCTTTTCAGCATTTCAAAAGAATTGCCTGCACTAGTACCAACCGGGCTGTCATAGCGCCCAGCAAGAATGCCTTTCGGTGAAGAAAGATCATCCGACGGCCTTACTGTGTAATTTACCGACTGGCCGAACTGTGTTGTTATTTCGCCAGTATCCAGAACATCAGGGACAAGGAAATATACGAAGAATGTTACCTCTAATGTCTGGTGCGCCTGTATTGGCACCCATGTCTGATAACCATTCCCGTCTCGAATAAGCGTCCTTGATAACAAGCCACCCTCAGCCAGCTTCCTAAAGCCAACCTCACGAATATCACCAATGATTCCTGTAAAGCTTGCAGTGACCGACCGCCTGGCATATCGATCCTGCCCGTCCATAAATATCGTGGCGTCATTTGAGAATGTACCGGATACCTGACCAAGCTGGTTATCGAGCGCCGCCTGGGTGCTGTAGGGCTCGCTATCACCATCACCTACGCAAACAAATCCAGAAGAGAACGGGTCACCATGATTCAGTGCCTCATTCAGAATGAGATTTCTTACTTCGCCGGTATCAGAAATACACTTTCCTGCATCAATGACGCGAAGCTGGTAGGCACCTTTAATCATAGCGGCACTGTATCCCCTGTTAGCGTCCAAAGCGCCTCAGCGGCTTCAGACTTTGCCCGTATCGCGGTCAGCGACACCACTGATCCATTGCCTCTTAACTGGGTCGTTCCCGGCGTCTGAATAATGCCATCATCCAGTGCCTGAACCTGAACTACACCAAAGCCGAAGTTCTGAATCTGAAAGGTCGTACCCGGCACCGGGTCAGATACCAAAAAGAAAGTCACCGTATTCAGATCATCATTCACCATAAAGTAAGTGAATGCGTCATCGTCAGTTCCGACGGTAACTTCAGTAGTGCCGGCTTCAATTTTTCGTAAGCCTACGCCGGTCAGAGCCACACGGGCCCAGTGGCGGGAGCGCTCAACCCACTGCGCAGCCTGATCCACCAAGTCCTTGCACTGCTGAATATACGTATTCAGATCAAAAGGAAATTTCATGCGCCCATTACCTCAGTATGTTTCTGAGTAACGTCGGCCTGTAGCGCTTCCAGATACTCAAGCGTTGCAGGATCCAGCTGGTTAAACTTCACCATCACACCCAGGTCAAAGGTCGGGTCCATATCATTGCTGACGTTGATCGTAATATTGTCAGGTTCTTGAGATCCGCCTTGCACATACACCGGCGTTTCACCAACGATAGGCCCGCTGCCTTGCCGGTAATAATTCTGTCGGTGTAGTTCCGCATCCAGTACAGGAGCAACCGCCAACATGAGTGGGATAAACTCACCTGATCCGGTATCAACAAGGATATCCAACGCCACAGAACTGACCGTAAGCGCCGACGTGACTGTATCCGCAATCGTGCAGGAGATTTGCCCGAGCGCGGCCTGTGCTGCATCTGGCGTCCCTGTCACCTCATAAATATCGCCCAGCGCGTGAGGCGAGCGACCAAGCCGAACCTTTAACGTCCAGCCAGTCGTATCAATTACCTGCTCCGTATCCGCGTTCGTAAACGTCACGCGCATAGAGCGGCCTTCGCCTTTCAGAATCGGTCTGAGTCGAATCATTGTTTATTCACCGGGTTTTTAGGAGAAACGCGAACGTCGTTCTGCATCTTTACGCCAATGGCGTTGTACGCTCGCTGGAGATTGGCCTGAGCCAACTGAGCGTTAAAGCTGTCCTCTGAATCCTTATCAAAGGCCAGAAAAATAATGTAATGGCGCAACGCTTCGTTGTACTGCTCCCGCACGAATACTTTTTCAGTATTCTCGTCATAACTTCGCAGCGTATGCCGACTGCGCGGAGTCAGTGCAACTACCAGCTCAAGCAGTGATCCTGCCTTGGCTGGCGGATAAACGTAAAAGCGCAGAGGGTCGCGCTCGTCGTAAATAAAATACTGCTGCTGGTTACTTGCTGGGCGCGAATGCCAGTCAGGTATCACCCTGTCCATTTGCTCTTGAGACTTAAAGTTCACCGGCCTCATTGCGCCCTCAAGATTGCGCTTTACATCCACCAGGCGAACCGCACCGACAGGCAGCTCCTGCCGCGTACCAGCAACGCAAGAAAACTCAGAGTTATCCGCGAACGCTTCCGGCATGAGCCCGAGTAACCAGTCATACGACTGATTGAGATAATCCACCAGTTCGGTGTTGGTCCAGCGTATGCCGGCACCCGTTTCCTGCAGCGTATTCTTCACCGCATTGATTAACGCACTTACGAGAATAGCCACGATCAGACCTCCCAGACGCTGCGAGCGAATCCGGCGCGACCCTTACGGCTCACATCAAACTCATTGCGGACGTCAGCCGCCGCCGCCATCCACATGGTTTTATATTCACCAGCGTAATAGCCGCTCAACTGAGGATTCGTCCAGTCATTGCCGGGCATTGCCATCAAGCGCGCTTTTACTCCGGCCGCAATACAGTCCGGCCAGCGATCCAGAATCGAATCAGGAACACTGGTACAGCCCGGCCGCGGCTTCAGAATAATAAGCGCCTTTGCTTTCGACTCTGCAGTCACAGACTCAGCGAGCTCAATGACAGAAGGTGCATGCTGAACATAATCACCAGGCTTCAGCGTACTGCCATCCACGGTCAGATTTTTAATCCCCACAACAATGTGCCCCTCGTGCGGGGAAACAAAGTCGTAGCGATCGAGACCGGGCGAGACAGAAAATTCCACCTCTTCAATAAACGCCTGTGTCTTTTCGCAAAAGTCCGCGAAAACAGTACAGGCATGAGAAGAGATAATTTCATCAATGCAGCCGGGCAACTCTGGGAGCACCGACACCACGATTGACGAGAAGTCGCTGAAGCTATGGTGGATCATGGCAACCCTCAGCCGTTCAGGCTTTCAAATACAGCGTTCAGCTCTTTAGCACCGAACTCCGGGCAATCTTCACCGATTGCAGCACGAACAGCGGCAATTTTAGGCTTGCCGTTTTCGGTAAAGTGCTCTTCGTTATCGGAATTTAGCGACAAAATTGCGTTCGTGATAATGTTTTTAAGATCATCATTCGCATCGTCGCTGCCTTCTTCATCCAGAAGTTTTTGCGCATCTGCCTTTGCAGCGGCCGCACGCTCAGCCGCTTCCAGGGCTTCACGTTCTGCCTTTTCAGCTTCTTCAAACGCAGACTTTTTCAGCTTCTTCTTGACTTCATCAAGCTGTTCGCCTTTAACAAATACATCTTTAAATCGCAGCAGCTGGCCAGCCGCTCGACCATCGACATACTGGATGTCGCCAAAACCCGACCACACCACACCAGTTCTGGCGATAGTGTCCTTCTTGAATTCTTTATTGCCGATATAAGCAATCGCAACCGGCTTTGCGAATTCGTCAAAAGTACGTTCAGCCATAATGGCCTCCATAAAAAAGCCCGGCACAGAGCCGGGCGAAGTTAAGGTTTAAGGTTCGCGACGGTCTTAAAGCAGACCGGTATAGCGATACTCCGGGACAACAGTCACATCACCGGTGCCAGTGGCGTCAGTAACAGTAACCGTCAGGTAGGCACGAGCTGGAAGCTCATACGGCGCAGCGTCGTAAGCCAGCTTGCCTGCGGTAGACGAGTCAGCAACAGTGCCGAAGAAGTCCTGGTCATCCGTGCCTTCGCCGCCCGGAAATTCGATGCCGAATTCAAGACCGGTACCTGCTCCCATTGCGCCGTGATACGCCTTCAGGCCGTCAATGGTTACGCCCTCTGGAAGCTCCAGAACACGAATCACCGTATCGGCTGCATCAGCATTAAAGTTTGCAACGCCAGTTTCACGGGAGACGTTGCCCTGTGCCGCGTTATAAACGCGGTTTTTCAAAGTGGCAGAATTTTTAGTTGCCATATAAACACCTCAAGGGCGACCAGTGCCGCCCAGTATGAGATTAAAGGAACGCTACCGATTACTGACTTACAGCCGTATCGACAACCATTACACCGTGGTCATTTTTACGACCGTTCTTGTCAGCGAAGCGGATCTTCTTCTTGCCATCCATCCAGCGGCAAGAGATTTCATAGGCGTTGCCATGATCCTTCTCTTCTTCCGTGATACCGACATAACCCATGTCGTCACCACCCTGGGAGCCGACGTTACCGAATGCCCAGCCAAGTGCCTGCGCACCCAGAAGAACACCGCGGTGTACGTTGACGCCTGGAGCTACCGTGGTTTCGGTCGCTTCGTTCACGTTCTGGCATACGTTCACAGGAGTACCTGCAGCAAATTCGACCCAGTTGCTGTTCATCTTCTTGATGAGAATGCCTTCCCAGAAGTAGCAGTCACCGGCAAAGATTGGGTTCTTGCTGATTGACGCAGTACGGTTCTTCGCCGCCGCGTACATTTCCTGCCACTGCTTCGCACTGGTGGTCGCCTTGAAGTCCTTAAACTGACGCGGAGTCAGGTACAGAACGTACATCGGGTCTTCATCGGCGAGCATGTCACCCTTGAAGCGAATCGGCTGCATCACCATGCTGTCCTGCTCATCGATCAGGAGTCGCATGTTTTCCACCGTATCCAGAGTGAATACGTCGGACGAGTCGATATCGTTCAGAGAGGTAGCATCACCACCGTAGAAGTGACGATCATAGGTAGGTGCCTGCAGGCCGTTTACCAAAATCTCGCCAAACTCAGGATGCGCCTGACCCGGCACGATCAAGTGCGTCGCTTCACGAGTACCGCGAGCACCAGCCAGGTGGTACAGAGTGGTCTCATCACAAAGACGACTGTAGTAACCACCTTTCCCCGCCAGCTCATTCCGAGCAATTGCCTTCAGCTCGTGCTTGGTGCGCTGCTGAGCCATCTTGCCACCGGGATTAACCATGTGACGACCCTGCAGGATTTTCAGGTCCATGCTGGAAGAGGTCAGCGTTTCACCGCGTCCGTCCAGAGGCTTATCGCCCATGGTCGGAGTTTTATTGAGGATGTGAAAAACATCCATTTCAACTTCGTCACCGGCTTCTTTTGCGAGGTTGGTTACACGCACGATAGGTGCGCCCTTGCCTGATTGACCGCGAACGGAGTCACCCTTCTTCTTGATAGACATATCCGCCGTATCCACCATGAGATTGGTGAAGTTCGGCTGACGGGTCATGTCGGCGAACAACGCGCCGTTTTCAACCTTGTTACTTTTTACAACTGGCATAATCAATCACCTTAATTATGTGACCGAACCTCAATACCAACTCATCACTTCCTGAATCTGAGCATCAGACATCTTGGCCATTTCGGCCTCGCGCTCAGCGTCAGACATCGATTCCAGACGCTCTTTAAGAGACTTTTCTGAACCGGGAGCCTGACCAATATCAGTAAGTGAGTTAGGGGTAGGAGCTTCGGCGCTATCAACGATTTCCTTGGCGCGCTGCTTCACGGATTTCTGCTCCGCAACAGCGTCGCCAAAGGCTGCTTTTGTGCGTTTTGCGACTTCTGCAAAACGGTCTGCGGGCGCGGCGTTTTGCCACTTGGGATCTGCCTGCAGTTTTTGGTCGATGGTTAAAGCCATTTCCCAACGGTCTGGGTCTTTGGCTTGCCAATTAGTGAGGTCTGAGTTGTTCTGAAACGCTGAGCGAGCGGCTGCAGCTTCTGCGTCATCCACTTCAGCTTGAGCCTGATTTACAGTCTCAGTCTGCTGTGTCTGTGCCTGCTGTGATTTAAAAAGACCGCGAGCCAACTTCAGCTCTACAGAATTTCTTCCGTAGTCCTCTTCAATCTCAGTCAATTCCTTTTCGGTAATGGCATCTGGATCAGCAAAGGCTGAGTCCATATCCACACCCTGACGCTCAAGGTTCGCTTTGGCGTTACTGATCTGACTTTCGCTTTCAGAGAGCTTTGCGTTTGCTTCATCGAGCTGCTTGCGCAACTCTTCGTTCTCGCGAACAGCTTCGCGCTCTCGCTGGCGTGTGCCAGACAACAGCTCATACGGGTAATGGTGCTCCCCGTTTTTGCTGAGAATGTACTTGTCGCCATTTTCATCCTGGTGGAACGATTCACCATCGCTTTCGCCTTTGTCGTCAGATTCTTCGGCTGCTTCTGCAACCTCGGTTTCCGTGCTCGACTCAGCGCCCGCTCCGTTCTCTTCGTCTGAATTGCCATCCTCGGCATGTGCAGCCAGAGCCTTTTCAATCTGCTCCGGATCACCACTTGCCAATGCGTCATCAACGCTCATTACTTCGTCACTCATTTCTCACCTATTTGTCATTTGCCGCATGACTGCGAAGGGTTTTGCGGTTCTACCGGTCGCCGCTTCCGAAAATCGGGCATAAAAAAACCCGCTCAGTGGCGGGTCTCTTTATTGAATTCTGTTTTTTAAATGGCTTGCTGCCACTCGTCAGGCAAAGGCGGAGGAACTGCCGCCGCCTGCTCTATTTCCATCTTCGTTTTTTGCTGATCAACGTCTTCTGATTCTGCGCGCTCTCGTGTGTACTGAGCGTCTGCCTTGGCCTTGTCGACTTTCGCGGCCAGCTCTTCCAGTTTCAGCATGACTTCACGCATCTGAAGCTCATCCATTTCCTTCTGCTTCTGCTGCTGCTCCTGCATCTGCGCTTGCTGCTCTGGCGTCATATCTTCAGGATCAATTTCACCTGTAAATTTCTGCACCAGCTTCATCAGTTCAATACGCTTCTCTTCCGGCACGTCCAGCTGATCAACAAAAATACCCAGGCCAGCCATCTGAGCGTCGCCCGGCAGCTTGGAAATAAAGTCCATGAGCATTTGCGAGACTTGAGCGCGGTAACCCGGCGACTGTTGAATCTCACCCAGTACTACCTGTGTTTTAGCCTGAGCGATAGCGTTGGTCATTTCGCCGTCTTGGTCATTATTCAGTACGACCTGCTTCGGCTTCTCGCCCAGCTTACCCGGCACCATAATCTGGATGTTTCGGCTCTCTGTCATTTCCTCGACTTCGTGAGCCATGACCAGTTCACCAACCATCTGGCGAGCGTTGTTGTAGTTGTCGTTAATGTCAGCCAGTGTCGTTGCGCCCTGCTCAACCAGAGAGTTAATCGCCACGCCAGACTGAGCGCCGCCCTCTTTACCCAGGAACGCGTTGTAAATACCCGCGACATCCTGAATCAGCATTTTGGCGTCTTGCATGATCTGGAATTGCTGAGCACCAATACCCTGATCTGATTCGACTTTGAATAGCGCTCCGCCCTCACGCTTACCGGCACCGTTCAACTTAACAATACCGTCAGCCTGGTGAACCTGCTGGCGCAGATCGTTATCACTCATCGCCGTTGCGTCATCGTCCATGGTGATCCGCTTGTAATTAAGATCACCAGTCAGGCGAATGCGACGGAAGTTAATTTCGTCTTGCGGGCTGAGCATTGAGCGACCAAGGCCGTAAGGAATTCCGGTTTCATCCTCACGCGCACCAAAGAACGGTACATACGGATACATATTGTGAGGATGCGGGCTGGCCATATCCTTGACGAAGTGCGGACCGATATACCAACTCAACCGCAGCGACGGCACAGAGCACTTTGTGATTTTCACCCGACCCGAAACCACCATCGCGTTGTGAATCGGGTTGTCTTCCTGATACACCACTGCCCGGCCATCTTCCGAGCGCAATACGATGCCGGGCGTCCATACGCGGTAATACAGCTCGTACACCTTCACCATGTCACGGTGCGGTAAAATCCATTCCTTCTCGTCACGAGTGCTGTACTGATATTCACGGTACGCTTGAGACAACGTGTCGCCTTTGTCGTAAAAATCATCCATATCGAATGACGACCACTGGCCAATACTGTGCTTGATGATTTCTTGTTGGTTTGGGAAAAAAGCCTCAGCCTCGTCCTTATCAACCCAGCGCTCACGCAGGAGCCAGCTACAGTTATTCAGATCCGGAGCGGTGCGCCAGTCGAATGAAATTTCATTTCTGTGCACCGTGCTGATTTTGTATTTTGATCCCAGCGAGTTACTGTTCTTTTTAACTTCCACCCAGCCAATGCCGGAGATAACCTGGGCCTTGTACGCTTCCGCACATGCCTGATTTGCCTTGCCGGTTCTTAAACCCTCATTCAGACGAACATTCAGACCTTCAGCTACTTCCCTGAATTCATCATCGTCCGCACGCACAAACCAGTCAGTTCGGCTGCGCGCTTCCATGCCCAGCACGCCGTTAATGGCAGGCTGCATCAGGTTGGTGATCAGAATCGGAAGTTTCTTAGCCTTCAGCGAGTTAATCACTTCCTGATCGAGCTGGTTGCCGTCGTAGTATTGGTGGCAACGCGAAGCGAGACCTCGCCACTCTGGCTGATAGTCGCGTTCCTGCAGAATCTTATGCAGTCGCATACTGTGCTTCAGATCGTCAGCCATTTATTACGCCATCCAGTGATCAGAGTTTGTTGATTGAACCGTTCGCCCGTCGATAGGCTTTGTGCTCATCACGCGAACCAGCATGATGATTAAGTAACGCATTGCGTCCATCAGGTGATCGTTCTCCTTAACGACCTTGCCGTTATCGTCGCGACGATAGAGACCTATTTCGTGCCAGACGCCAGTCAGGTTGCTGAATATCTTTAATCGACCAGTGGCCAGGCGTTCATTCACCGCCAGCAGACCAGCTTCGACAGCATTATCTGCCTTAATCAATTTCAGCCCTTGGGCGACGTAGATATCGAAAAGATTCTCGCCGTCCTTCTGCCCGCGTCCTTTCGATGCCGGGTCAATAGTGCCCACCACCCAGTCACCACGAGCTTTAACCGCAGCAGAATGCTCCGCCGGAGTTACCTGCCCCATGTAGTGCTCGGTGTACAGATAAACGATGTCGTTATCTCTGTCCCAAGCACCCCAGACAACCGCCGTTTTATTCCAGCCAACGTCCATGCCGTAGGCTTTCGGCCAGTGCTTCGGGATCATAAATGGCTTGCACTTAATGTCGTCCGGGTCATACGGATAAATCGCACCGGAACCCAGCGACGGCTCGCCATTCATGCGCGCTTTAAGCTGGTAGGGTTTCAGCTTCAGCGACTTAATCAGCTTGTCTTTCTGATCCTCTGACAAGTGCGGAGCGTGAGCCCAGCCAGCCTTAACCAGATACCGAGGGTTTTCGGTATCGGTAAGCACCTGATCCTTGCAGGAATCCAGAAACGCCAGCACCAGCTCTGTTAATCCAGATAGCGGCGTAAACGTCAGGATGAAAATACCGTTCGTGGTCATCGTCCGTATCAACGCCTCTTCGTAAACGTCATACGGACATTCTTCATCCATCCAGATGATGTCCTCTTCCGTACCCTGGAAGATTTTTCGCCCCTGATCGTAGGAGCGCAGCTTTAATACCGACCACTCACCATCAACGTGCTTAACCGGCACCGTGTCGTAAGCGTCAGACACGCCCGGTTTAATGGTCGGCTTGCCCAGCAAGTGCTTAGGAATAATCCCAGTTCCCCATGCCGGCGTGTCGTACTTACCACCGAACAGCTTCTTCTGAATGATGTCTCGAGTGGTCTGGTTCGTGTCACCTGCAGCCAGGGCATTGATCTGACGATTAAACCGCTTGCCATCCCACCATTCCGGGTAAAGTCCGGTTAAATGGCAGTACAGCTCATACCCACCGGCTTCCGTCTTACCAACGCGGTTACCGGCCATAAACAGGCGCTCAGAGTGATAAGCACCCGCAGTAAAGAATTCCGTATGTTTCGGATAGAGCGACCTCCTTAACGGCCCCTCATCTTGAAACAGCTCGCCGACACGGTTGTACCTGCGTCGACGTTCTTTCTCTTCGAGCAGCGCGAGTAGCTCACGCTTGCGATCAAGACTCAGGTGCTTCAGATGCGAGGCGTCGAATTCGCTCATCAATCTGGTCTTCTGTCATTTTTGCAGCCTGATGCTCGATCGTTCCTTCATGTTCAACCTTATCTTTAAACGCCTGAACATCCACATGCTTGCCGATCAGCTCCAGGTTCTTAACCTTGTCTGGCCACTTGATCTTTTTGAGGAAGCCAACCATTTCCCGCTCATCGCCGCGTCCTTCCCATAACTCAGAAAGATCCATTCCCTGAATATACTGACGCCAAACTTTCGGCCAATCACTGATGTGCTTAAAGCTGCCGTCCTCTTTCAGGATGTCGATAACGTCCATCTGGTCGATTTCAAGTAGGCGTTGAAGAACGTAGTCGGCATCCACCTTAATACGCTCTGCCCGCTCATCGACTGCCTGAGCAATAGCCGTCGCTATCTTTGGTATTTTCTTTAGACGCTCAGCCTGAGAACGAGCCGTCTTCTCGCTGTACCCCGCCCGAATTGCTGCTTGAGTACCATTCATGTCAATGAGGTACTGGCGCACAAACTCCGCCTGCTGAGTTGTCAGCAAATGACTGTCTTTATTGGCTGCCATACTCACCACACCTATAAAACAAAGCCCCGACGAACGGGGCTTCAGTTTCTTTGAATAAACGTCGCTCGCCAGCTGTCAGGGCCCGACACCCTGAGCTACTTCGCGACAATGCTCTACGCTCCTGAAATATATCAGGAGGTCACGCATATCTCTTTCTACGAGCAATACCTGAGCATTGCCCTGCTGATCCTCAGTCGCGCCCGGAAGCGCCGGAATCGGCGGAATGCACGCTGCCAGTTCCGTTGTCCGCTCGTCCTGACAGATCAGATCCGTCGCCTCCTTCATCGTCGCGCACCCGGCCACGGAGAAAGCGCATATTCCACTGACCAACAGGATCAGCATTGATTTCTTCAACATCGTCACGGTACTCCTGCTCTTTTTTCTGCGCTTCAGACGCCCGGAAAAAACCGAGCGCGGCACTGATCAACTTCAGTAACGTGGAAAAGCCGCGCACTACTTCAGCGCCTTACTGATGCCGCGACTGTCAATTTTGAACGGGTCGTTCGGCTTCTGCTTCGCAAACAGGAAGTTAAGCGCCAAGTAATCGATCACCTTATACAGCTTACCGATAATGCGGTTATCACTCGGAGTAGGCGTTAGCGACACGATCAACGACGCAACAGGACTCAACAGGAACAATACCGCCAGCGCCTTTTCTACCGGATTAAGAACAGACCAGAGGCCGACCACCATGGCCGCCGCATCCGTATCAATAACAGCAGCCTCGGCCGCAAATACCAGAGCCGGAGCAAAGAGCAGCCCCAGCGTTAAAAACACTGCAGTAATAAATTTCATCGTTAATACCTTTCGGTCAGTTAGAAATCAGAGCGACTTACATCGCCCCTTTCAGGAAATTGACCACATCCATATTCGGACGCGGTGAGATAGTTGTGTATTTGCCGCTCTTGTCGCGAACCCAGATAACAGGATTCCCGTTTGACGTTGGCCGCTTATCCAGATGCAGCATCCAGTGAGGTTTGCCGTCGTACTTCGTATCGAAATACAATCCGATACCTGTAAATCCGCAACGAATTGCAACGATCAGCGCATGGAATGGATCGCAGTCGCAGAACACGTCACCAGCGTCTGATTTGCGGCCATTGCCGATATAGTGACGGCTCGTCTCGCTGCCACCCTCGCGAATCCAGCCACCGACCAGCGGCGACGGATTAACAATGCAGCCCAACTGAACACGGAAGAACTCCAGCGCATAGATAAAGCCAGGCTCTATCTTTTCCAAAACACCCGCGGGAAACTCGCCCGGGCTGAAGTATTCAATGTCAGACCAGTCAATAATTTGCTTCATGCGAACGCCTTGTAAATTCGCAGAGCCGTGCCGATCACCAAACACAGAGGCAGCACAGTCAACGCCATCGCAATCTTGGCAACAGGTCCAGCCTCGTACATGGTTTCGTTTTTGTCTGCCTGCCAAGCCTCACGGCAGTGGTTGGAACCATCGACCGGCTTGAACGCATAGTTTATTACGCGCTCCTGAATAACCCAGAAACGCTCAGATCCGCGCGCAGCGAAATAACCAGTGCGAGCCGAAATAGTCGAGTCAGGATTGCCGCCGAATATAGTATTGCCCAGCTGATCAACGGAGAGCAGCACGTTGTAAATGTACGAATTTCGCTCAGTCATACTACCTCCTGATCGTTTCCCGGTTGTTCCTGCGCAGACTCTGCGCGCATGGCCTCAATCATCGCGTCAATTTCGCTCCACTCCATCGGTAAAGTACGCTCATGCTCAACACCGTTTTCATCGGTGTACGCAAGCATTGATCGCAGCGTGAAATACTCTTGCAGCGTAAGGTAGCCCAGCGGAGTAAACGACTCACCATCATCATCGTGAAACAGCTTTCCGCGATAGATGTGAATCTCAAACGCCTGCCCGCCCTGAGTGACATCGAGCACAGATAGCGGCGAGTGGTTCGCATAGTCGGAGTGAATGCCCGGTATAACCACAGAAACCATTTGATGGTCGGGCAGATCGGCAGCATTACTCAGACTCATAGCGCGCCCTCTGCGTATTGGAGTTTGCGATGAAGTTTTGCAGATAAAATTTCAAATTCTGCATCACCTGCATTAAGTCGTAGACCTACAGCAGTGCTAGTTCCTGAAGTTCCTGTTATTTCAAGTTGGCCGTCGCTAATTACACTGTTGTATACAATAGCGCCCCTAAAATACACGACTAACGTGCCTCTTACGAAATTGTCCACATGCAGAGTTAGTAGGTATTTATTTCCTGAAATAATATCGCCAGGTGGTGTGGAGTCAGCGTAACTAGGCCCGGATGTTCCGCTATATGAAAGGATGTTGTCGATAAAACTCCAGCCAACACCTGCGACATTGACATCCCAACCGTTTATTAAATTTGAACCCAACCAGAAATCATCTCCAGACTTCTTAGAAATTTCTTCCCAATCACCGGGTAAAGTGCTTTCGAGAATTGCGCCTGACCATTCTTTGATTGAGATGTCTTTTATTTTATAGGCTCCGTTATTACTAGTTTTAAAACCTATATAACCATCCGAACCCAACGTGACCAGCCACCGACGAATCCTATCTTGTGTGCCAAACGCCCAGTCATCTGGTAGTCCAGCACCCGACGGTGTCAGCCCTCCACCTGCAATATCATACTGGTAACATGAGACTAGATAGGTCTTGCCTGCCTCTCCTCCAGACCAGAGTAAACTATGATAGTCAACGGCAGATACCTCATAAGCTCCGCCACCAAGGCTAGTCCAACTGGAGCTAATAACTGACGGCTGACCAGAGGCTATTTCAACACCCACCGGCTGAGAATAATTCCGCTGATAGCTAGTATCGGGTTCGTCGAATCTGAGGTCAGTAACTAGCTCGCCAGAATCCTCTACAAGAAAACTCAGTAAAACTCCTGAGTAGATACCTACCCCTGTAGGGCCGCCGAATTGATCCCCCACACTGTTAAATTCAAAATCCAGCGCACTTGTAGTTGTAGCCTCTACTACACCATCAACAGAGAATGTCACTGTGTTACTCGTATCCCTGACGAGAGTGAACCGATGCAGCTTAGGGTCTTGGTAGTTGAATGAGACCTGCTGCCCTGTAAACCCAGCACCAAAAATGTCTCTACCCGAATTGACTACTAACCGGTTATTTCCACTATCCTCGTCGTTATTTGCCAACCAGTAACCACCTGCCGAAGACTGTGGCCAAGTACCAATAAACTCAATCTTATACGGGCCAGATAAGGAGATCCTCTCACTCAACGTAGCATACTGCGTACCGTTGAAGTTCATAATCGCGCGCGTCAGTACTCGACGATAGAACCGATCTCCCGGGTCAAGCGGATTACGCCAGGGTGACATGACGCCGCTTTTGCGAATGCCGCCTTGAGCCTTAATCACTGACTGCTCACACTCACTGAGTATTCTGCGCCGGTATTCGTTGGCGTCAGAACAATAAATGCGAGAGAGCCAGCATCGATCTGAATCATGCCGTTTTCAGCAATGACGTTTTCGCCGTCTGCGCCAGGATTGCGAGCGTCTGCAATGTCGAAACCTTTCGGGACGACGGTGACGGTAACGTCGCCAGTCGAGCCTTTAATGTGAACAGTGTGCAACGACACGGAATCAATGACCGGAATATTCTCCACGCCAGAAACGTCCATCCGCGTGATTGATTTTGTAATGTCAGCCATTTGTACCGTCCCCCCGAACCTGTCGATCAGTCAGCACGGCAATGTCTCGATCATGTTGACTGATGATTGACGCATGCTCATCAAGCCGCGTCTGATGTCGGATATGCTGCTCATCGTGCACTGACAACTTAGACGAGATCATGCCGTAGATTTTACCAAGCCCGATCAGCTGCACAGCAAAAGTTGCGAACAGTCCGACCACCGCGATCAGTATGTTCATGTCGACGTTTTCAAGCATGATTAAAAATCCCAGACGCAAAAAAGCCCGGGTCAGATTTAACTGCCGGGCTGCTTTAAGGTCACTGACGACCAATTTACTGATTTTGTACCCTAGCTGCGCAGGAGTGTCAACAATTATCAACGCTGGATGTTGATTCAGGGGCGGTTGGTGTTAGAACGGAATGTCGTCATCAAAGTCATCGAACTGATTCGACGGCGCTGGCATCTGCTGCGCTGGAGCTTGCTGAGGCGCCGAACCTTGCTGTGGTTGCTGATACTGAGGGTTTTGATACCCTCCCTGCTGTTGAGGTGCTGACGCTTGCTGAGGCTGCGCCATTTGTGCGCCTTGCTGTTGATAACCACCCTGATCACTCGACTGACGACTATCCAGCATCATCATTTCATTACAGATGATCTCAGTGGTGTAGCGCTTAATGCCGTCCTTCTCCCACTCTCGAGTACGCAGCTTGCCTTCGAAGTATGCACGCGAGCCTTTCTTCAGGTACTGCTGGCAGATCTCAGCCAGACGTCCGTATACAGTTAGTCTGTGCCACTCAGTCTGCTCTACCTTCTGCCCGGTCTGCTTATCGTTATAGCTCTCGTCCGTAGCCAGACTGATATTCGCTACTGCATTGCCATTCGGCATGTAGCGCACTTCCGGGTCGCGACCGAGAGTGCCGATCAAAGTTACTTTATTTACTGAACGTGCCATTTCTACTCACCTTTCGTATTTGTCCCAGCTCTGCCAGGACGGTTATTGCCATGTACGAATTATACCGTACATAACACCTCAGAGCGCGGGACGGAGCCCGCGTCCTCTTTGTTATTCGCCATTGACTGGCGACTGATATTCAATCCTGGCAAACGGGTAGCCTTTAACTCGCTCCAAATCCTTCTCTGCATCTTCAAGCAGCATTGGTTCAGAGCTATATTTGAAGTTTTCAATCTGCTCGCCTTCAAATTCGTCATATTTACCAGCCACTACAACAAACGCTTTTTCTTTGCAGGCATAGCCCATACTGAAGCGGGGATAGCAGTCAGGACACCACTTGCAGCCACACACTCTTACCGTGCCACCGCAGCCAGAATTACAGCTATACATTGATTACTCCTTTCGACTAGTTAATAGCAAACCCAGTCACCGGACAAGCCGGTGCTCGCTGAGCTACACCCGCCTGTACGGCTGCCACACCAATGAACATCCGCTACGAACAGAAATAAACTCTATTCCGTAGTCAGATGGACAGGTGTCAACCTTGGCCGGACCGCAATCAAACACCCGGCTGTCACGATCAGCATTGCAAAAGAAGACCGTAGTCGTCTCACCCAAATCAAACGGCTTTCGATCAGCCAATACGTGTTCAGCCAGCTCACGTTCTTCATTTGTTAGACTAATCATCCTGCTTCTCCAAGTCTTCCGCGAAAACCTGAACCATTCCCTTTGCCTTTATTTGTTGCTTAATCCAGGTGTAATGCTTCAGGTGCCACCAGTCGCCTGTTGTGATGAACTTCCGTCCACGCTCTACCCCTCTCAGCTTTAGCGGGGTATTGAGAAACGTCCATTCACTGCGTCTGAGATCCAGCTCCTTGGCCAGCTCTTGTGCCTGTTTCAGCTCGCCAGCGAGAATAAATAGCTTGTCGTCACTCATTCCGCGAACCTCAACCAATCTTCTTTATCCACTCGAACCACTGGCCAACCATGAAACTTATCGTCTATCAATGGACTCATCCGACCGGCATAGTTCACAGTCTTCAGGGCGTAGTATTGCTTCCGGCCAACATACAGAACCGCATTTGGCTTTTTATCTTCAGCCTCTAGAATTACATCCAGAATCCGATTGACCTCACGGGTCGATTCCTCATCGACAGGAAAGAGGTTTGGGTTTCTCTGTTCTGGACTTACCATCTAATCCACCCTCAATACGAATTTATCGAAAATACCGTTCACAGACGCTTTCAATGCCAGTGTGTTTTCCTCAAGCTGATTAAATGCAGACCTTGATGAATCAATGTCACGCGCACACTGCGCCAGCATTCGATTGATTCTTACCAGTTCGTCTATAGCCTCTTCGCAGACTTTCTCCGCCAGAGCTTCGCGCGGCATGGTCGAGTGCTCAACATCCAGCATTTCAGCCAGAGTTTTCATTGCGTTATTCATACAGCCTCCCGATTACGTTCGTTTCTGACGTTTTCCCAGTACCGCTCCAGCCACGCCTCAATCGGAGCCAGGCACAGGTTATCTATCGTTTTGATTTCATCCATAATGAGATTCCACAGCGGAGCCCACTGGCGTGACCAGTTCCGCGTCTCGATTCGATTTCCGCGACCGGTTGCCATTAATCGCCCCAGCTCCTGAACCTGACTGGTATTCAGCGAGAGGCTTCTGACTGTTCCGCCTTCAATCGCTGGACTGACGGCTTCCCGGTAATGGCAGAGCGCGCAGTAAATCAGATCCAGAAGCGCGGCCTGCCGTTCTACTGGCATGTTCGGAAACTGGTCTTTCATTTTCTTCTGGCACACTCGATACAGATGATTCTGCGCTTGCTTGAACTCCAGCTCAGTCGCCTGAAAGTCGGGCATATACATGATGTTGCCGAAGGCGCGTTCGTGGTGTTTCAGTTTTCGGTTTAGGTCAGAACGTATCTGCATCTTTTGCTGATCGCACCATATCTGATTCAGGTTACTACTGAATCCACCGAAGTCGGGATTCGTGACCTTGGTCTTTTTCCAATCGCCGGATACCGCGGATGATTGATTCTGCTTAATACCCAGCTTGGCAGTCTCCACTGCTCCTGCCAGCGATGAATCAGAGCCGTAGAAATAAATCCAATGCCACAGGTTGCGAGTGGTCAGAGGCTTTGGCAGATTTCGCGTCAGATTAGTCAATGCACAGCTCCTTTTCGAGTTGTCGAGTCCGTGCAGCACACCAGCGACGCACGACTTTGAGTTGTTTCGCGTCCCGTGTGAAATTTGGGTGATTCCGTTCCAGGTATTTCATGCGGCGAGCAAACTCAGCTTCGCCCCGGCGACTTTTAAGGCCCTCTAAATAGCCCTGAGTGTTTTTATTCCCGGACAGGTTGCCGGACAATCCCTCGTTGCAGTACCGATTGCACTGGAATTCAACATTCAGAGTGTTGAATCGTAATTCTTCATGCGCTCCGACAGTTTTCAGGTGACCACAGCAGAACTCGCCCAGGGCATGATGTTGCGCCACTTTGCTACAACTAATGCACTGGGGAATATCACCAGCGTCCAGCAGCTCTTTGTATCGCTCCAGCTTGATCCAGCGGTTAAACACGTCCTGGGTGAGTTTTAACTGGTGGCTTACGTCATTGTCGCGGTGCTCAACCTTCTTCTTGCGCGCCTCACGCTCTTTTTTCCTGCGCTCCTGCTTCTGCACTCGCTTGACGTAGCAGTCCAATCCCTGACGCAGGCGCTCACGTTCCGCCTGCAGGTGCTCTTCTGCATAGCGGTTCATGCACTCGAACGAATGGAATTTCTTCTTGTGCGGAATGCTCTCTGACTTACTTGCTGGCGGCAGAGCTTCTCCGCATCCGCATTTACAGCGACGAGTCACGCTGCCTCCCCGCGATTGCTCGCTATCCACTCGCGCTCAGCCGCTGCTATTTCCTCAGCGGTTGCTGGCCACTGAACGCCAAGCTCAACACCATAAGCATAAATAAACTCGATAAAGTCAGAGCCTTCAGACACTGAAAATCCGGTTGTACTCGGACGGACAGAAACCAAACGTCCGGACCCATCCAGCGCCGGAACAACATGACCTGGCTTGCGCAGAGGCTGCCCCATAGCGGCACGCTCCTGCTCAAACTGATCAACAAGTAGAGCCTTCCAGATTTCAGGTTTGTATTTCCGGCGACGCCTTCGATCGAACAGATAAACGACGCGCCCAGGATCGGAATCAGGACGCCAAGTTTCAAAAACAACTTGATCAGAAATAACCGCGATCAATTTGTGATAGAGCTTTTCCTGCTCCCGACTTCGTGACGGCCGGCGAATCAATACGGAAATAGGACCGCCAGTCAGAGCTTCCAGCATGAATTGCTTCAGAGCAGTGAACCTCTGCTGTGCAGTACTATCAGGATGAATCGTTATCTCTTTTGCCATTACGCAATTCTCCCTTGTGCTCTCAGATACTCACGATATTCACGAGCAACGCCATTCAGATATCCATTCGCCTGACGACGGCCGGAGTAGTTCTTAGCCATATACAACCGGTCGTATTCGTCAGCCACTTCCTGTTGCTTGTGCGCAGGAATGACCGCCATACGCACCATGATCCAGCTCTTCTCAGAGCCCCAGCGCGAATAGCTGTAGAATTTCGGCATGATCGGTGCCTGTGTCTGACTCATACCAATTCCGTCGCTTTCGCCTTGTGGCCTTGACCGGCACGAATGAGCGCGTCCATTTCCACGGCGGCATCCATCGCTATCCAGGCGAACTCAGTTAAGCGCCCACCGGGCAGCATCCATCCGCGCTCAACGGCATGAGGAACAACCGTCGCCGAACCATGAACAATCGCCTTTAGGCCATGACGACTCGGATAAATTGACGTGTCAGTTTTGCGTTCGTAATTTCTGCTCATAATCCCACAGCTCCCATACTCGCCTTGATATACTCGATCGCTACTTCTGCATTAATTGCATTGCCGTAGCCCTTTAAGCGCCCTTTTCTTGCTTCAGACGTCGGAAAGCAGATATCGCCGCTATGTCCCACGCCTCCGGAAGTCCCATCAACCAGCGCGAATGTGCCGGATTCAACTGGCCGGAACCGTCCATCCCGGCAGAGGAGCCAGTCAGAACCTGACCAGAAGCCGTTAACCGGACCGGCAGATTTAATTCCAATAGCTGCACCATTTCCGGCAGAGTCACACACCCCGGACGCGGAGTTACCTTTCCACTCTTCACCGCATCCGTTGCCGTTGCCGTTGCCGTTGCCCATCCGGCCAGCGCCGCCTGCCTCGGCAACTGATCCAGCCTGCTCCGCCCATCCGGACGTACCGTCTTCATGCCCGGCGAGTCCTTCCAATCCCGAGCTGAGGCTGTCACCCAGCCCTGCATCAAATCCTGTAAAGAACAGGCGCTGGCGGATGTTCGGAGAACCGACGCCCGCAGCCGGTATATCAAACGCTGCGCTGGCGTAACCTGCGTCTTCCAGGTCAGCTTGTACAAGGTCGAACCACGTTGTTCTGCTGTCGCTTTTAATCTGCTCAGTATTCCAGCCTGTAGCGTCTCGCTCTTTGCTCGAAGCTCCGACAATGAGATTGCTGGAGACCTGTTCTCCGTAGATGACTGGTGGTCGATTTTCTTTAATGAGCTCATACCAGGCTGGCCACAGGTGGCGTTCGTCTTCAAAGCCTTTTTGTCTACCGGCTGCACTGAATCCCTGACAGGGACAACTGCCTGTCCAGACTGGTCGGTCGTCAGGCCACCCGGCTTGTCGTAATGCGTAACTCCAGACGCCAATGCCTGCGAAGAAGTGACACTGTGTGAAAGGTCTAAGGTCATCTGCTCTAACATCAACAATGCTCCGTTCATCAACTTCGCCCGGGGCGATTACGTTCATCCGGATCAGCTCGCGCAACCAAGCAGCGGCGAACGGATCAATTTCGTTGTAGTACGCGGTCATGCCGCTTTCTTCCTGTGTCGCGTGTTAAAAAACTCTTCCAGCTCAGGAAAAATCCGCATAGCCAGGCGAGCCAAATCAGGCGTGTAGTTGTTGTTGATTTTGAATAGCTGGCCAGCGTCGTGAATCCGGTGCTCGTCCCAGCGTAGGTGCTCGAATATGGCTTTACTTGCGTATCGCTTGTGGGTCTTTCTGCGCTCGATCGCTTCGGCAATGAACGCACTAAATAGGGCCTGATTTTCTGGCTGGTAGATGTACTCACGCATACCGTCGCAGAAGTCACCGAAGTCGATCAGCACTTCAATAATTACCGCTTCACGCTCCGCTTTGTTCAGTGCCTTCCAGCTCGTGAGCGGCATTGGATACGCAAGGTCTTCATGGTCGCGGAGTTTCGTAACGCGATCTGCATACTCAGTTTCAATACCCTTCTGGCCCTGAAATTTCACCGCCAGTAGTGCGGGTTTTTTATCCTGCTCAGGTGCCAGCACAGTAACCACATAACCCAGTTCGCCGGTACACTTGAGGCGGACGATATCGCCTGATTGAAAATCTTTTCTCACGGTTACGCCTCCAGCTGAGCAAGGATCGATTGCATATTCCGACTTGCCCTGGTCGGCTCGGTCGGCAAATGCGGCAATGTCTGTTCGGGCTCAACGTTCACAGGCTCGTTCCAAGGCGCACCAGACAGCCAGTGTCGAATCACTTCAGCGTGTGCAGTCTCAACCGCATCACGAACCGCCTTGTAGTTCGCAGACCGCAGCGCATGGCCGTCGAGAATTGACCACAGGTGATACATAGCCCCTTCGAGTTTCAGTGACGGTGAAGCAAGTTTGCGGTTAACAATTCGGGCAGCATCCTCAAGCGGAGGAATCCGCGCATCGCGCATGGCCCACTCCCACGCCCAGACACAGAACTGACCAGGCGAAACAGGTCGAACGTAACCAGAAGCACGACAGGCCATAAGTCCGAATTTAATCAGCACGTCGCTCGTTACTCCTTGCTGTACCAACGTCTCCAGCCATACTCGCTTGCCCGCCTTAATGTCTTCCGGAGCTGGGTATAACTCGCGCCACTTCGGAAATATCGCTATGACCTGAGTCCAGAGCCAGTTGATCAGCTGAATGTCCGCTTGTGTGGGCGCCGGGGAATCCAGAGCCGATTCCGTCCGCCCAGTCCGTGGATTCGTTCGCTTTTCTGAGCTCAGCTTCGCGACTTGATAATTGAGATCCTGCATGGCCATTGCCTCGCTGGTTGTTATCGTTCTGGTGTTTTGCCCAGGCTTTCTGGACAGATTTCAAGAATGCGGTTTGAAAGTTTCCACCGTGGGGAAGTCGACCGGCAGTGAGCCAGTACGCTCGGAATTCAGGAATGCAGTTGCGAATAAAATCCTCAGGAACGCTCGTCATCGCAATTCTGCGAACAGTCGTTTCGTCGGGATTCCAGTCTTCCGACATTTCGGGCTGCTGCTGGTAGGGCTGGACGTTTTCAGAAAATCGATTCGCGTGTTGTTGTAGTTGTTGTGTATTCCCTTCCCTTTCCCTTTCCAGTTCCCTTTCCCCATGTGCGTGCATGTGCGTGCATGTGCGTGCATGTGTTTGAGTTTCTGAATCAGTACTTGTGGAAACTTCCTGCGACTCTGAAACGCTGACTTCTTCAGTGTTTTGCCCTGCATCATTAATGCATGTGCTTGCATGTGCATTATTTTCTTTGGGAGGAAGTTTCGATTTTGCTTCACGAGCATTGGGACATTGGTGTTTTAAGAATGTCGGTATGCATCCAATCTCGCGACCATCCGCAAGGTATTTTTCGACAAGACCGATACGCTCAAGCGCGTCAAGCACGTGTGAAAAGTCGGTGGTGTCGTAAGGCATTACATCCAATTTCAACTGACGTGGACGCCACTCGAATCGCCCCTCTCGGTCGCAACACGTAAACAAGCCGATGAAAGCCAGGCGGAGAGGCAGGCCAGACTCAATTTCAGCTTCGAATAAATCTTCATGCCGAAATAACTCCGGCTTTACTGTTCTAATGCGAGCCACAAAGAAATACCTATTAAGGGCCTTGAAAAACTCATCTACTAATTTTACGAAAATTAGTAGATAGAAAATGGCACCCCGGGCAGGACTCGAACCTGCAACCCTTGGAATAGAAGTCCAATGCTCTATCCAGTTGAGCTACCGGGGCATAGCTGGCCAGAGATCCAGCATCTGGCCGATACGTTTTTTACCGGGTCGCCTTCCCGTAAATTACCGGCCACTGGAGCCAGCTATCAGAGCCTGATTTTTTCGACCGGTTTGCTTCCGGTACGTAGTCACGACTACACCGTTCCGCGCTCGAATAAGTCAGAGTTGCCAGGCCCCATGCCTGATTCCGTCTTACCGTGCGTTTCCAGGCGGAGGAGACGCAAAGACCATAAGCGCCGTCGCCTACGCTGCTGCTACGCTCTTTAACTTCAAGAGCCGGTTATTAGCCCCACCGACAGCTGGGGTCGTCTCACCAACAGGTATTAGTCAGATGTGTATTGATATGCTGACTGTCTCCAAGCTACTTATGGAGTCCCGGCAAAGTCTGGCGTTGCCGCGCCAGTCAGTCAGCATACGAATGCACACCTAAAAAAGTCCGGGCCGAAGCCCGGCAATGGAGTCCACCCTACGTGGAATGCACAAGGCTCAAGTGGCTCGACTTTTTCGTCGCCTCTTGATCCTTCAATTTCTTAACTTCAGCTTGCAATGCCGCGAGCAAGTCAGCGCCCTGCTTGCCTTGCTGAACTTTTCTGCGAACAATGCTCAGTATTTCTGACTCAGACATCCCGAGTGCCGCAGTCAGCACTTCCATGTCAGTCGAATATTCCGTTTTCACTTCCCCGGCCATGACAACCTCCCGTTTCCGGCCCTGATTCAGACCTTCTATTATTTTAAAATCAGGACAGAATCAGTGATTCACTGCATTATCCGGACGGTCATCATTCAAATGGCGAGATTCAATTTCACGGCGCATGGCACGAATCGCATCAGCGACTTCCAGCTGAGCCAGTCGCTCTTGCATAGCTGCGTTCTGTGCTGCCTCGGAGTACGCAACGCTTCGTCGGTCCAGCCCTTCGATAACAAGCTCACGAATCGTGACAGACGGTTGCCCACCAGTGGCTTCGATGTATTCGCGAAGTCGCTCTTCATCATGCTCAGAAAGACGGCACTTAATGCCATCGCCTGCTTTAACTTGCTTTCGGTCTCTGTACGTCATCTTTTGTCTGTGCCTTTTTCGGAGTTACTTTCAGGACGCCGCCAGTCAGGGCCTGGAGTTCATACTGGCGACCCCTAGGGATTTCTTCAGGCCAGTTGCTAACAGCTTGCCTGGTGATATCCAAGGCACTGGCCAGCCTGCTTGCGTTTCCAAAATACTGTATTGCTTCAGTTTTATTCATAGTAAAAACGTATAGTTTCATTGACACAAAGAGTAACAATAGGTTTTCGATGGAGTCAACTTAAATATACATCCATCGTCGTAAAATCAACTTCCGAAAACAATGACTACGGTAGAAAGCGCATGATGCTAATGGGGGATAGAATCAAGAAAAGGCGCAAGGAGCTCGGCCTGACCCAGCCAGCTCTGGGGAAAGCTGTCGGAGTGTCTAGGGCCGCTGTCTCGCTATGGGAGAAGAATGAAAATGAGCCGAAAGGCATCAACCTTCAGAACATTGCTAGAGTATTGCGGTGCTCTGCAGACTGGCTTATTGATGGTCGCTCTGAAAAATTTGTGTCGGAAGCACCGGCTAATTACAATGCAGGCACGCCAAGTGCAATACCAATATTCAGCAAAAAAAACGTACTGGCTTACCTTCAAGGCGATGACGTTGAGACTGTTTCAGCATCGACAGAGCTATCTGTGATAGCCAAGATGCTAGGAGCATCGGATAACTGTATTGCCTTTCAGGAAGACTCAATAGGTATGATGCCCAGGATTATGCCAGGAGAATTGGTGGTAATTGACCCTAGCGTTAGCGACATCCTAGGTGGAGAGTGGGCGTTTTCAGTTTCCGGTACTGTGGTTGTTGGAATTCTATCCAGAACTCCGAGAGGATTCGTACTCTCCTTTTATAGTGAAAATCCTGGCTGGGAGCCGGTGGAGGTTGCCCCTTCCGATGCGGTTGGCAAAGTAGTAGCGACAATACCTTTCGGTTAATCAATTGCTGCACAGGAACCGGTAACCAAAAACATCTCTACTCCCTCGCCAGGGTAAGCCCCAAGATATGTATAGTTAAAGTTGTTTAACTCCGGATCTCGAATAAATATACCACTAAAGTTCTCCTCCTCCTCGCAATAAGAACCATATTGATTGCAGCTGCCCAATAATACGTCATCGTTTAAATTGAGAAGGCGATATTCCTTTCCGGACCACTTCAGCAGCATTTGAAAATCTACAGCGTCTGGGCGAACTATTTCTCTAATCCCTTTGGCAGTAGCCGTTTTTGCTTTTGCCTCTGCCCAACACCAGTAAGAAGTCTCTCCGGAGTGAACATGGCTGCCAATCGCTACCAAACAAAAGCAAGCAGCAATACGCAAGCTACTCATTGCTCAATGCCCCAGACAAAAAACCAAATCCATACAGGACAATAAGCATCACTGCCATCCCTTCATAGTAAAACGATTGCCGCTTGGTTCCGGACAGTCTTTGCAGGTAGTTCACAGCCACATGCGATGTCGCGAAAGCCAATATTCCGTAGATAGTTAAGCCCATCAGTCAATACCTTTTTGTTGCCAATCATAAATTATCAAATTTTTAGTCAACTGTACTTGACACAATAAGGTCAATGTTGCTTTACTATTTAGGTCAACGAAACTTAACAGGAGAGTCCCATGCAACGCATGATCATCCCGCCACATATACGCAACGTCATACCGCACATCAGCGAAGAAGACCGCATTGAGGCGATGAAACAGGAAGTGGTTGAAACCCTGCTGAACGGCGAAGAGTACCGCACGCACATAAGCGTGCACTCGCAAGCCGACGTTATGCAGTACCTGCATGACAACGCTGACGATGCCGACGAACTGGAGAAGTCTTTGTTCGCACTCCAGACCGCCACAAAAGATCAGTACGAGTTCTTGATCGCTGGCATCAAGAAGCTGGTCCGTCGTGCTGCCACTGAGTACGTCAATACCCTGGAAGCGGAAATCGTCGAAAGCGACAAGCGCGAACAAGACGAAGAAATGGCCGATTACCTGGCCGACCAATTCCACGACGATGCGGACTATCACCTGTGATCGATGAAAAATTTGAGGATTCATTCTATGAAATATTTGGCACCGCTACTGGACAAGCAAACGCTGGCGAACGGAAAGACAGTAATTCGTTGCGCAGTTCACAACCAGTTACTGCAGCCGAAGCCAGACGGCGCAGAAGAGTTCGTTCTGGCGCAGGGCGAATCATTGAGCGCCCATTTAGTAAATCGTAAGCGTAAATTGCGTCCGTTCATCGACGACTACGCAGAGCACAACGGAACTGAAGGAGTAGCAGCATGAATCAGGTAGCCCAACTAAAAAGCAATGCCATGAATTCGGCCATAGAGGGATGGTTTCGAGAGCATCCCGCTATGGCTATGCGCGGGATAGACGAGGCGACATGGCTGGCTCTTTGTAATTCGGTATATCCCGGCGCAAGCAGCGAAAGCATCCTGATGGCTGTCGATTACTGTCAGGCTCGTGGCCTTGATGTAATGCTCAAGCCCGTCCACCTGGTACCAATGAGCGTAAAGACAGGCCGGAAGGATGGAAGCGGCAAAGATATTTATGCAAATCGCGACGTGGCGATGCCGGGCATTGGTTTATATCGAATTCAAGCTAGTCGAGCTGGTGATTACGCCGGAGCAGAAGAGCCTGAGTTTGGGCCAGAGGTTACAAAAACCTTTCGCCATGAATACAGCGGCAAGGTGACCGAAAAAACAATCACCTACCCAGCATGGTGCAAGTACACCGTCGCCAAATTAATCGGTGATCGCATTGTTAAATTTTCTGCCAAGGAGTTCTGGCTGGAAAACTATGCAACGCAAAGTCGGTACAGCGAACTTCCTAATGCAATGTGGGAAAAAAGACCTTACGGCCAGCTTGCAAAATGTGCAGAAGCGCAAGCCTTGCGCAGAGCATGGCCTGACATTGGTCAAGAGCCGACAGCCGAAGAAATGCAAGGCAAAGGCTTTGATGATCTGCGCGATATCACCCCACCTAAAGAGGACGCTAGCAGGAAGGTGTCGGAGAGCAAGCAGCTCCCTGTTTATCCGCAAGAAAAATTCGACGCAAAAATTTCTAGCTGGGTTGATCAGATCGACTCTGGTTCTCGAACGGCTGACGACGTTATTGCCACTTTATCAAGCCGGTATCAGTTGACCGGCGAGCAACTCAGCACCCTCAAAAGCACAGGAGCACCCGCATGAAGCGTATTAATTTAGTCCAAGGCTCATCTAAATGGAAAGCCTACCGCAAGGAATACGACAGCGCCTCAGAGGCCAGCATGATGATGGCAGAAAGCCTTCACGTTAAACGTGATGAGCTGCTTTACATGAAGGCGACAGGCACGGAACAGGAATTCTCTGAGTGGTTTGAAGAGAATGTCCTTCAGCGCGGTCATGATGTTGAAGAAAGCACTCGACCGTATGCTGAACAGCTTATCGCAGAGCGCCACAGCATGGATGAAGACGACGCCATGCTTTTTCCTGTCACTGGCGTCAATGACGCGGAGACAATGCTTTCCAGTTTTGATGGACTGACGGATTGTGGCCGCTTCTCATGGGAAGGTAAGCAGTTCAACAAAGAAAAATTCGAAGTCGTTAAAAATGAAAATCGTGTACCGGATTGCGACTACTGGCAAGTGGTTCACCAGCTGGTAACCAGCGATGGTGCTATCGAAGAAGCTCTCTATACAGTGGGCGATGGCACGCCAGAGGGTACAGCTCACTGCTGGGTAACTCTCAATGACATTGATAAAGACCGTTTGATTCAGGGCTGGCTGCAGTTCAACGCAGACCGTGAGTCCTATGTCGTTGCTGAGCCAAAACCCGAAGTGGTCGCCGAAGAAGTAACCGACCTACCTGCTATCAGCATGGTAGCCAAGGGCGAGGTTGCGATTGTCGATAACCTGGAAGTCTTTGAAAAAGGTCTGACCGTATTCCTGCAGAAGTCTCTAATCAAAGAGCCATCGACTGACAACGACTTCGCGACTCTGGATCTACAGATTAAGGCCCTTAAAAAGGCCGAAGCGGCGCTCAAGACTGCCGGTGATTCTGTACTGGCTCAGGTTGAAGCAGTCGATGCAGCAATGAAGAAAAAAGACAGCCTGGCCGAACTGGTGCGTCAGAACCGACTGGCTTCTGAGAAGTTGCTGAAAGCGAAGAAAGAACAGATCAAGCGCGACATCGTTGATAACGCAGAAAAAGACATTGATATGCATATCGCGTTGCTGGAGCAGGAGCTGGAAGCAATGCTTTGCAATACTCCGGTAGGTATTAGTGTATCTCACGATATTCAGGGCGCCATCAGAGGTAAGAAGACCATCACTTCCCTTCAGTCATCTGCCAATGACGAAGTGGCCCGCGCAAAAATCGCAGCCAACCAGATGGCTGATCGTATTCGCGTGAACATCGAACACTTTGATTCCGTGATCAACGACATTCCGAAAACCATCTTTGGTGACCTGCCCTCTCTTCTGCAGAAAGAAGCTGGTGACTTTATTGCGGCCGTCTCGCTCCGCATTCACGAATACGAGAAGCAGATCGAAGAGCAGGCAGAGCGTAAGCGTCAGCATGATGAAGCGGAAGCCAAGCGCAAAGCAGCTGCCGCTGCCGCTGCCGATCAGGTGACGCAGGCCCACGAAGATGAGTATCACGAAACTCCGGTAAATCCGCTGGCAGATATTCCGGTGAAGTCTGGCACTCAAGTGAAAGCAGAAACGACCACTCAGACTCTCGCTGGCGACCTCTGCCGCTACTGCCGCGATAAAGGTTTAACTCCAGCAGACGCTCAAGAGCTGATGGCTCTCGTTGAGAAATACACCAACCTGGACGCGCAAGCGGCATAAGGAAATAGCGATGTTGATTTTAACCAGAAATATCGGCCAGACAATCATGGTCGGCGACGACGTAACAGTCACCGTACTGGGCGTGAAAGGCAATCAGGTGCGCCTGGGTGTTAACGCTCCGAAAGACGTGGCCGTCCACCGTGAAGAGATTTATCAGCGCATCCAGCGCGAGAAGTCAGGCAAAGACGCCGACGGAAATAATTAAGGCACCCGCCTCCGGCTCCCGGCGCCGAGTCCTGCAGGAAGCAGGAAAGTCCGGGAGAATTTAAAAGATAAGGACGGCTGACATGAAATTAGCAAAACCAAACGAGCAGGACTTAAACGGCGCAATTGACATTGCTCGCATTCTTGATGATCTCAGCAAAGGCTGGTTCCCATCTGGCGACGATGGCGACCATGAATTCGACATCATGGACAGCGCAGATTGCCGTAAGGCGTTGGATATCCTGATCGGGATTAGCGACCAGTGCAGCCTGATGCGCGCCGCCATGGCCACGCTGGTTTTGTGCGATCCGGACAATAAAGTCATCGACCCGGATATTGAGCATGTCGACCATCATCCAGAGGTAAAAGAAGCGATGGCACTCAAAGAGCGTATCGACAGCTTCTTTACGCAGGAATTCACCGGCGGCATGAAAATCAAGAAAGGCGACCAGGTATATGATGTTGCTTCCGCCGATTTTGAAGAGGGTCTTGTCGCGTACAGCGTTGATTGGTCTGACGACCTTCAATGGGCTCGCTGGGAAAACGTTGAGCTTATCAAAGATCAGGCGGGTGCGGCATGAAACAACTGGCACACCTTCCACCACCAGCACTACCAACGCCGTTTAGCTGGGAAGACTGGAAGAAAAACATAACCGGTAAATACACAGTGTGCAACGACTGCGATGACCGATATACAGAAATCTGCCGAAATTGCGACGGCGCTGGTTATGTCAAGTGCTGCGAATGCGGCAACGATAAAGAATGCGAGGTGTGCGAAGGAAAATGCCATCTTAATTGTATGGAGTGTGAAGGCGAATATCGGTACGAAAACTACGTTCGTGAAGTTGCCTCCAGCTACACGCGCTATCTGGAATTCAAAAAGATAGCGATCAGCGAGCTCGAAGTTTACTCACTCGCACTGAAAAACTCGTTTTCAGAGAAACGTATCAAGCGAGGTGCGGCATGAGCCAGAGCCCTCAGCGAATCATCGAAATGGCCGTTGCCAACGCCGGTAAAAAAGTGGTGAACCACATCGCGTGGATGCTGTTTGTCGGATATTTGTCGATTGCTGCTATCGGCTGGTTCACCTCCGACAAGGATGACACAGACGGACATAAGCGCAGCAATATGGTTCTGCGTACCGACTACGGCACCGGCTGTCAGTATCTGGAATCGCACACAGGCGTATTAACACCGCGCATGAGCGCAGACGGAAAGCACACAGGGTGCAAGGTGGTGAGCAAATGAAAGTTTCAACCGAACAGTACATTAATGAATTGGCGGTACGGGTCTACGAACAAAACAAGCGTGTTGGTTGGTGGGATAACCCTGACCGCTGCATTTTCCAGACCCTGCAACTGGTCAACACTGAGATTGCTGAGGCAACAGAAGGCGACCGAAAGAGCCTGATGGACGACAAGCTGCCTCACCGCGTTATGGCAGAAGTTGAGATTGCAGATACTGTAATCCGCCTGGTTGACTTAGCAGGTCGTTACAAGTGGCATTACGAGGCCGCTATTCCTGCCAGCCTCCACCTTGCCAAGATGGACAACGCCGGAGCTCGACACCTTGTTGCAACAATAACTGTTTGCGACCTTGCGAAAGAGATCATTCTGAACCGGGATAACCATTGCTCAATCGCAGTAATGTACTCCATGGCTGTAAGTACACTGCTGAAAATTGCCGATATCGAAGGCTACGACCTGACTGGTGCTATTGAGGAGAAGCTGGAATTTAACGCCAATCGTTCAGACCACAAGCGCTCTAACCGCGCCAAGAAAAACGGGAAGGCTTACTGAGGCGCATATGAAGCAAAGTAAGTTTGAGTCGGCTATTGAATCTATTCTGAGCGTCCTTATTGGGTTCGTAGTCTCGTACTTGGCCTGGCCACCAATCGCCGCACTTTCGGATATTGAGTACGATCATAGTCAGCATTTCTCTGTGATCTTTCTCTTCACGGTTTTAAGCGTTGTCCGCTCATACATAGTGCGCCGTCTGTTTAACGCAAGAATTCTCACCGCATGGAGAACCAAATGACTCTCACTCCAAACTTCATAGGAGCCATGGGCTCCCTACTGATACTGGCTGTGGCTTTTTTCATGGGCACTAACGGCCTGGCTTTCGCTGCACTTTCGATGCTGATTTTGATTGTGGTTCTTGGGATGTGGTTCGCGGTGAGCCTTGGTATTTATTGCCTGGCGCACCGACTTGCCACGCAGCTTGAAAGCGTTTCCCGTTTAGATCTGGGGGTGGATGATGAACGCCAAGGATAAGATGTTCAGCGAGGTCTGCGAAGAGAACAAGCGCCTTAAGGCTGAAATTGAAGCCCTAAGGGCGCCAAGGGATGCCCACGGCAATGTTATTTCTCTCGGTTCCGTAATCCAGAGAGTAGACAACCCTTCTCAGCGCGGCGTTGTTACTCGCATCATAAAAAAAGACGAGCCGTCGGACATCATTACGGGATGTCCGGGTGATATCCACGTGCTGACCTCGCCCGGCTGTACAACTGTTTCATGTCAGTACGGTCAGTGGAAGCACATCACCCACGACGATCAGAACTACTCTGAGCGCTTTCATTCTTGGCGGTTACGCGAGAAAAGAGACGAGCCTGAAGATAAAGACTTCTTCATTACTGCAGTTTTGTCACTACTTCCGGAGCTGGGTGATTACGACGACTATCCCTATGACGTTTGCAGCGCAATGGAGATGCTGGCAACTGAGTTAACCAAGGCTGAGGGGCGCAGTAATGACTGAATTTACTCCAGACAACCACTACGCTGGCCTGCTTACTCAGGCTAAAGCGCTGTTCAGAATTACTCAGAGTCAGGAAGCGATCATTTCGACCCTGAGAAGCAAATTAACAGAGCTTGAATCACAGCTTGCCATGGTCGGCACGGCCGAGATTGAAGCGCAGCGAGCGGCCAATGAGCAACTGACAAATGAAATCGAGCTGATCGCGGCTAAGTGTGAGCGCTTGACTGAGTCCTTCGCCACTTTAATGGAGCACAGCACAGGCGTTGCCGGACTTCACTTAAATGGCGACGTGGCGCCATGGTCCGAACTGACAGAGGGTGGACGGTTCGAAGAATGGCTTTTGCCTTTATCAGAGCCGCGCGATCAGTCTATTGATGCACTCAAGGCCCAGTGGCAAGCCGAGGCTATTCCAGATTTTATCCGAGATATGGGGGAGCGACTGCGCACCCAGGATAATCGCATTACCGCCGATCCGCTGTTCTGTGTCTTCGAAAAAGACTATGTGGTAACCGAGGAAGGCTATGGTCACGACCGCATTGATTGGGCTGACGTCCGTGACGAATACACCTTGATTGATCCTGATAGTGACAAGTGGCATCGACTGGAAGCCCTTTATCAGGCTTGTCGTGATGTTGATAAAAACTACCAGCGAAATGCGATCAAGCTTGTAGACAAGTTCGTAACAGCGGCATTTACCGAAGAAGGTGCCAAAGACCACATTCGGATGAATGGCCATAACCTGAGAAAGCCCTTTGTCTATGTGACCAGCTTATTCCGCACTCCGGAAATGATCGAGCTTCGCGACTGGTTAAAGAATCAAGGTATGCAGGAAGTTACCAATGCAGATTGAAAGCACCGACCACGCACGCGAGCTGATCGCCGCTGCCGGAATCAACACCATCACCGTGACCACTCGTCAGCTCAAGAGCTTGCATAAGCATATTGATGCCTGCATGCGTGCCAGTGGAAACTATAACGGCACCTATCGCATGAACAAGGTTGGTACCGACCCGCGTTACTGCACATGCAGTACCGAACAATGGGAAAGCCGCGAGGCGTTTTCATTCAACCGTGACGGGTTTATTGGCTTCGCCGGTTGGGCAGATAAAAGCAACACCCGCCCTATTCTAGACGGCGTTGCTCTCTGGCTGGATGAGCTAGGTAAATCAAAGCGCAAGCTGGTGCGACCATTCCAAATCATGCAAAAGGCTTGGTCCTGGGTAGACCCGGATTGCGACTACCCCTCAGATCCAACAGGCGATATTGTCTACGGCGAGACGCTGTCTCAGGCCAAAGCCTCACTATTTTCTGAGCTGCATGAGGCTTGCTACCTATCCAGCTTTGCTGAAATTTTCTCTTTCAAATTTCATCGCTTTAAAGAGCGGGACAAGGTACTTGTACCACCCGCTCCTATTCTGGAGCTACTGACAAGCGAACAGCGCCATATCATTGGTCACGCCAACGGCAACAATGACCGAGAGCCTGGCTGGCGTGATTACTACTGCACGACGGACGGTAACGAAGACTGCGAGCGCCTTGTAAGTCTTGGGCTGATGAAACGAGGGCGGATTCTTGAGAGCGTAAGCACTAGCCGCTACTACCTGCTTACCGAAGCGGGAGCGCAAGCCGCTTTGTCAGACGCCATCATTCCCCGATCAGTAGCTGAAAGAATGATCCCATGGCAGCCACACTTACTGGAAAAAGGCTTGTTGAGCCTGAAGGCGATTAAAGATAACCCTTCCCTATTGGAGTCAATGGGTAACCCAATGTGCCGTATTTATTCTGCCCAGTGGGGTTATTACTGGCGCCCCAAAGGCGCTGGATATGGCTGTCAATCAGAAGCTGGCCAGTACAGTTTTCAGGATGCCTATATGACGACCAAGCACTGCGGACCGGAAAAGAAAATCTGGTATGAGTTTGTTGATGAAGCAGAAGAGTCCACTGGCAACGCCGCTTAAACCGGCATAGAGGTAACGATGGAAATACAGGAAACAAAAACGGTTTGGGTCGCTTGGACCAATACCGACTGCACAGAAGGCAGAGGGCGACAGATCCCTAAGGCGGTATGCGAATCTGAGGCCACTGCTATGAGACTTGGCAAGAAAGGCTATGTGCAAGGTAGTGACTGTCCGGTGCGAGAAGCAGTCGCGGTTAAAGTAAATAATTGCTGGCTGGTGCCTGGAAAAATAGAGCCAATAAGTAGCGAAGACGTGGCTGCTCAAGCTCGTATCGACGCTCGAAGGGCTGCACTCAAAAAGGCAAAAGATGCCGGGCTCACTGATGATGAATTGAGGCTGCTGAAAAGCTGACGAACACCTTCTTTTCAACCGAATGGCCGCTGTTATGTGGCAAGGAGACACCATGGATATGCCAACCCCCTGCCCTGACTGTGGCGAGACAGTTGAATATGGAGAAATGCTAGCGCACCCAAACGACTTTAACACAATGGTTTGCGACAGCTGCCATGACCGCATCACTGAAGAGAACAACCAAGGCTCAGAAAAAGATAATTACGGCAATACATTGAGCTGGAAGGCTACACCTGACTACGGACTGATAGAAATATCCCTCAATGGCGAGGAGTTGGTGGGCTGGTGCTATGAAGACGAACCGGAGTCTGTTTTTAACGAGTTCTTCACGGTTTGGAAGAAAGCTCAAGAGGCCGCTAGGGAACAACAATGAAGCAGGCAGAAACATTTATAACCCGCGTCCCGTGCGAAGCACGAACTTGAGCAAATTGTTATGTGTACATGGGAGGCAACCTTGGACAAGCTAAACCAAGATCAGTTGAGGCGGCTCTATTTTGATTATGTTGAATATAGAGATTCGCTTCCGCTATCGGCAAAACCTGTTGGAATAAAAGAGTATTTTGAGCAAGAAAAGCACAGGTATACATAACCAAGAGGTAAACGGTGATGAATGAAGCGAAGCGTAATGAAGAGTCCGGCACCGAAGGTGCGAATTTAACCGAGTTGTTATGTTGTGTACTTACTCGGGGAATACCGATTGATGGCCCAGCGACAGACACCGTTACGCATATTTGCAAAGACGGTGAAACGATTGCAGATATTTGGAAATGGGTTGAAGAACAGACGGTAGGTAGCGCGTGGATTGTGCGCGTTGAGATAACTAAAGCAACATAACGCCGGAATCAGGCGCGAGGCACGAGTCGCACTGATCCGTGTGTTATTGAATTAAACGAACTGCAGGAAGCAATAAGCAGGCGCGTCAGGCGCTGGGAGATTGATATGGCAAAGAATAAGTTAACGCCGCTGAAAAAATTCGTGGAAGACAAGTTCGGCGACGACGTACCTATGCGAACCGCGCAACACTGGTGCCAGAATGGGCACTTGGCTGGAGCCCGAAAAGTAGGCCGGAAATGGTTTGTCGATGCAGAGCAGTTCGATAAAACTACCGGCAATGAACTGGTCGACAGCATCCTGATGGCGTCTTAATTCATGGCACCAAGAGCGCGCAAGCATACAGGTCTGGAAGCGAATGTGTACCCGAACAAGTCCGGCGGGCACACTTACTATCGCTACAAGCACCCTATTACCGGGGTGATGCACCCGCTTGGCAAGAACAAGACGGAGGCCAATGCGGCCGCCCGGATTCTGAACGCCAAGCTCCTGCAAGATGATGCCTGCGTTGTCGATAAAATCATGGGCACTGTTGGTATCAGCATGGCCGCACTGGTTGAGCGGTTCCGCGACGACCGATTGCCAGAAATGGGCCTGAAGGTATCCACCCTCAAGATTATGGGCTACCGCCTGAACCGGATAGTGGCCGACCTGGGCGACCGCGTTATCACAGAAATGACCACGAAAGACTGTGCGCAGTGGCTGGACGATAACTTTGAGTCAGATCCATACGTTAAGCACCGCGGTACTCTGATCGAGCTATTCCGCTACGCTGAGAACAAGGGTCTACGCAACGGCAACGACAATCCAGCTGAAGGCACCTACCCTAACCGGAAGAAAAAGAAGAAAGCCCGCAAGCGCATGACGGTCGAGCAGTACCTTGCCATTCACGCCGCAGCCCCAGAGTGGATGAAAATCGCAATGGAGCTGGCCCTGATTACGCTGCAGGGTCGTTCTGAGCTGATCAGAATGCGTTACGACGCTATCAAAGACGGTTACCTGTACGTTGTCCGTCAGAAAGTCGAGAGCCACGAACACGCACGCCTCAGAATCAAAGTAACGCCAGAGATTGAGAGTATCGTCTCTCGCTCCCGCGACGGCCTGGCCAGTCCCTATATCGTGCACCGTCGACCGCAGCGAGTGAAAGAGAACAAAGACACCGATCACTGGACGCAGATTGCGCCTAATGAGTTCACCAAGCAGTTCCGGCTTATCCGCGACAGCCTGCCGGAGTTTAGCAGCATACCCAAAGAGGAACGCGGCGGTATCCACGAAGTCCGCGCGCTGGGGTCATGGCTGTATGAGCAAGCGGGATATGAGCGTGATTACGTTCAGCACCTGATGGCTCACTCTGATGAGAAGATGACCGAATACTATCAGAGCGAGCATGAAGAAAAGTGGATCGACGTTAAAGCTGAACTCAGCCTGGCGTCGGTGTTTAAGTAACCCTATTGCTTTGTGGCTTGGAAAAAGCGAGGAACGAGCGAATGGAAAGTCCAAAACAGCATGTTGTTATGCCGACACTGCACTTTGGTGATTGCTTGGATTTGATGCCGGAAATACCGGACGGAAGCATAGACATGGTGCTGGCCGACTTACCCTTCGGGACTACTCGCCAGAAGTGGGACACGGTGATTGATATGGACCGGCTATGGAAAGAGTACAAGCGCGTAGCTAAGCCAAACGCGGCGATAGTGCTCTTTGCAAAGCCACCGTTCGACAAGGTGCTGGCCTGCAGTAATTTACCCATGTATCGCTATGGCTGGATCTGGGAAAAGACCCGTGCCACCGGACACCTTAATGCTAACCGGATGCCCCTGCAGGCCCATGAAAATATCTGCGTGTTCTACCGGAAGCTGCCGGAATACCACCCACAGAAAACCGAAGGGCACAAGCCTGTTAATGCGTATTACACCCGTCACAGTGGCGAATGCTACGGCGGTGCAGATCAGCAGAAGACGGGGGGTGGCAACACAGATAGGCACCCGCGCAGTGTTTTGAAGTATGCGCCGGTATCTAACCAAGACAGGCTGCACCCTAACCAGAAGCCGGTAGACCTGCTTCAGCACCTGATAAGAACGTACACCAGCGAGGGGCAGACAGTGCTTGATAACACAACAGGGGCAGCTTCAACGCTTGTAGCTGCCGCAGAGATCGGGCGTTACTGCATTGGTATGGAGAGCGACCCGGTGATTTATGAAACCGCCAAAGCGAGATTGACGGCATAACCCTAGTTTTAATGGGCGGAGCCTTGGCGACGTCCACCATTTAAATGTTTGTTATTGCTCGGGAGGGCAACGAAATGGCAGAACTTATTAGAATCGAAGGCGAAGGCGGCACTAAAATATATTCTGGAGCAGCAACAACAGAAGAAGAGGCGAAGGAGCGTTATATCAACCAAACCGGCTATCCAGCTGATGGCGTTGATATATTCAAGTTTGACGAGTGCGACTGGGTCGAGCTACGCAACTTCGCCAGAGTTGGCCTCGAGTAGCAATAACCCGGCGTTTAACTGTGAACGTCAGTGAGTCATTTATAACGCATTGTTATTGCTCGGGAGGGCAAAGATTATGAGTGAAATTAAGCAAGTACCAAATCCTGAATTCGTTGATGTTGTAAAAGATGGTTTTAAATCAATGGAAGAGGCCGAATGTGATGGTTTTGAATATGTCGTAGGAAAAGTAAGGGGTGGCTCTGTGAAAATCGTATTCGAACCGGACAATTCAGATGTAACTGAACTGATTACGATTGATGGCGTTGACGGCTTTGGCTACTGCTTACTGTTCGAAGAGTAGCAATAACCCGGCGCTTACGTGCCGAAGGTCAATTTAAAGCGCCTTGTTATTTGGCGCGGGAGGAATTATGAAGAAGGCAAAGAAAGAGAAATGCATACACTGTGGTGAGAAAATGGCGGCATGGACTGTCGTCTGCCCGCATTGCGGAAAAATAAATGGTCATAATCGTTAGCGACCAAATAACGCCGGAATCACGGGCCGCAGGTCCCGTGAAACCGTGTGTTATTGATGCTTTGGCAACTACTGTATATTGCCAATGATTTGCCAAAGTATTGCCAATCCAAACGACAGACACAAAAAAGACGCTCGTAAGCGCCTGATTTGTAAGGTAATTTTGGTAGGACTACCCAGATTCGAACTGGGGACCTCTACCATGTCAAGGTAGCGCTCTAACCAACTGAGCTATAGTCCTGAAGTGGTGCGTATATTACTCAGGCGCTTTGCGTTACGCAAGTGTTTCTGAAGAAATTGCATACGAATCAGCAAGATAGCGTAGAAACCCTCCTCACACCCCAAGTATTACTTCAGGAATATCACCTTTTTGTGGTGCACACACCGTCACGCGCCCGGATAACGACTTATCGTTCTTATCTTTTTTCTCTGCCAGGTAAGCCTTCACAGCAGCACCGCGCTTCACGACTTCGCTGTACCAGGCATCGCCCCATGCTTCTACTTCCTGCTTGCCTGCAATCGGGCAGGCCTGCAATTCCAGCTCGGGTTTCTTCGACATCATGCCAGCGATGGTATCGAGATACTTGATGTGCTCTTCAGTCAGTTCAAGCTGTTGAGGCTCATACACAAGGTCATTCAGACGAATCGCGAACAGCTTATCTCCGGCAAACGATGCGATGCTAATCAGCTGCCCATACGGCACCAGAGACTGCTTAAGGTAATACAGAGTCGCGGTGCGCAAGGCCTTACGACTGATCTGGTTGATAACATCATTAATGCCAACATCCGGCTGAGTGATATCGCCAGACAGCGGAACGTCAAGACGGATATTGTTGTTATCGTCCTTCAATACAGAAAGCGCGGTTTCAACCGGCATTGAGATCTGCTTGCTCAACCGATCAATGGTTGCTTCATCGGCGGGCTCGAATCTGCTGTTCTGGAGTTTGATCAGGACGTTGCCACCCAACTGGCCGTTGTTGATACTGATGGTCGAGTCGACACCCAACATCCCTTTCTTAAGACGATATCCCATGGCCTGAACCAGATACGGGTTGAAATCGACCAGGTTGAGCTGTTCGACATCGACCTCCAGCTGACCTTCTGGATAGTCTCCTTTTACGCCCATCTTTCCGCTCGCGCGGATACGGTTGTAAGTATCAAGTGCCAGCAGCAGCGTCAGGTCAACACCGCTTTCTAATTGATCAGTATCGATCTGGCCGGTAGTCAGTTCGAGCACCTTGCCACTGGTGTTAACGGTCGGAGTGACTGCTTGATCGGTCCAGTTAAAGGTGGTCGCCGGGATGTCATCGCCTTCGGTAAGGAGCTGAATACCAGCAATCTGAACCCTGAAAGGTACCGGTTCATCAGCAGCTTCACCGGATTCACCTGCATCTGGGGCGGTGCCAGCGCCAGTATCAGGGGCAGAATCAGGAGTACTCTCTGCCTCAGCTTCTGACGCTGGCACACCTTTAATGCTGCCATCTGCAAGTCGCGTTACGTTGGACACCAACCCGTAAAATTGATGAATACCCGACGAAAAGCTGGAAGGCGTCGCGTTAATATCAGTAATCTGATAATGCGCTAAAGAAGCCAGAGGCACTTCTTCACCCGGAGGCGTCACGCTCAATGAATTCAGCTCAAGTGAGGATACATTCTGTGTATCTGCACTTGCCTGTACGCCAATCACAGACAGGTCACCCAACTGAAGAACTCCTGCTTCAGGGTGACGTGCTCGCAAGGTTTCTAGCCCTGCACGACCAATATCGGCGGAAGGCTGCGTGGACAGTTCTTTAACGCGCACTTCAGACGTAGAAAATGACGCAAGCGACAATTCAGGGAAGCCAGCGAGGTTGCCACTGAAACCTTCGAGTGAAAGTTCTTTTACAGATACGTCATCTTCACTGGCTCGCCAGTTCAGCTGGCCCAACATTAATTCGTCGAGCTGCGCTCTCTCATCATCAGGTAATTGAGCCTGCACGTTTTTGAGTAAAAGAGACCTCAACCCAGCAGTCATACCATTGTCGCCGATGTTAAAAGTAGCCCCTTTAATATCGAGTGCACTGAACTCAACAGCATCAATACCCGGAGCATCCAGCGCCAGAGATGATAAAGAAATATCACCTGAAATCCTGGGTTGAGTTAACACTCGCTGCGCCTCTGCCTGCAAACGCAGAGTGACTGGCGAACGCAGTACCAGAGAATCCTCGCCAATGGCGACGCTCAACTCGCGCAGAGTAACATTGAGTGTCAGAGGTGTTGCCTCATCGCTTGCCGAGTTGAACAGGCCCGTCGATAACTCACTCAGTTCAACCGTGACCGCCAGCCCCGATTGCTGCCATTGAATCAGGTCATCGGTCAGTGAGATGTCATCAACGCGCAGTGACCAGCCTTCAGGTAGCGGCCCTGACGTGCCGGCTTGATCGTCCTCTTTATTATCTTTTTCGCTCTCCTTTTCACTCTCTGCAGTGGGCTGGGCTTCTGTTTCAGCCTGGTCTGAGCCCGGCAACATGATGCCCGCCAGAGACAGCCCGTCTTCGGATTGTTTGCCGCGAAACTTTAAGCCGCTCACACCCACTGACTGGATATGAATTGTCTGTTCCAGAAGAGCAGAAAGATTAACGTTAATGCCGATAAAATCAGCGCCAACTTCTGCCTCAGAATCCTTCACAGGATAAGAAGCTTTGACGTCGCGCAGTTCAACTTCGCCAGTAAAAGGAGATAATGTCCAACCACCTATTAAAAGTGACTGACCTTCCCCCTGCTCTGCATACCATTGTTCGATGTAGCGCAGTGCGAAAAATGGTGTCGCAACAAAAACCAGAACATAAACCGTGACGAGCACAGTCACCAGTATCAGTGGCAGCTTCACCCACAGAGGCGTTTTAGCTCGATGACGAACATGGCGAGGATATTTTTTCTGCGCTTTAGCCGGCGACTTTTTGCTGTCATTCATAGTGCGTCGTGATTGCTCCAGAGCGCGTCTCTGAGGCCGCTTGCTCTTTCTGTTCTGCTATTTAATGCCTGCTGCCAGCAGGCGTTACCCACGCGACACCAGAATTGTTTTTTTGCTCGGGTAATGGCGGTATACACCAGTTCCCGGGTGATGACTTGCTGCCACTTTTCGGGTAGCAACAGCATGACGGCCGAAAACTCAGATCCCTGACTCTTGTGTACCGTCATAGCAAACGCTGTCTCATGGTTGGGCAAACGTCCGGGCGACAGGAAGCGCAAACCGCCCTCTGCGTCGCGGAACACAACCCGTTCCAGCCCTTCGTGCCGTAGCATAATACCGATGTCACCATTGTACAGGCCCACATCGTAATCATTGCGGGTAATCATGATTGCCCGGCCTGGATACCATAGCTGGCTCGTGTCCGCTAAAAGGCCAGCCCTGTTAAGCAGACGTTCAATTCTGCGATTAGTTTCTTCAACGCCGACAGGGCCACTGCGCAATGCGACCAATACCTGAAACTGATCAAAGGCTTCGAGAATCCATTCGGGCGATCCACCTTCCTTTACCAGACTGCAGTATTGCTGATACCCGTCGATGACGTGCGACTGCCAGTCATCCGCATCCAGAGGCAGGCGCTGTGCATCAGGGAAGGCCGTATCATCCAGTACCGCATCTGCCTGTTGCATGTCTCCGTCATTCACCGCCCGGGCGAGGGCTCCAATCCCACTGTGTTCACCAAACCTGTGCGACTTACGCAGTTGTACCATGGCATTCTGCATGATCGAACATTCTGGCTCGATGACAGCGCTCATATCATAACCGGTCAGAGCACCCAGTCGCGCTGCAAAAGCTTCGGTAATACCGTGTTCTGTTCCGGCATCACACAAATCCGCCAGTACACTCCCCGCCTCAACAGAGGCCAACTGATCGCGGTCACCGAGAAGTATCAAGCGGGTTTCAGGTGCCAATGCACTCAAGACATGGGCCATCATGGGTAAGTCGATCATGGATGCTTCATCAACCACAATGCAATCGTATGGAAGATACCGTTCACTATGATAGCGAAATCCGCGTGGGCTCCAGCCCAGCAAGCGATGCAAGGTAAAACTGATGGATGGAATACCGTCAGCGTGCGGCAATCCACCGCGTTCACGCGCTTGTCGGATCGATTCGGTCATGCGTGCAGCCGCTTTACCGGTCGGTGCGGCCAAGGCGATCCTGAGGTCGGGATTTTCACTTAGCAAAGCGCTGAGCAGGCGAGTCACTGTGGTCGTTTTTCCGGTACCCGGCCCACCCGTAATCACGCAAAATGGTTGTACACAGGCCGTTGCCGCCGCAATCGCCTGCCAGTCAATGTCGGCCTCAGGCGCAGGAAATAATTTACGCAGCGTCGTTGCCAACGCCTTACTGGCAGCGACACCTTCGGCGCTGACGCGCTGTCGGATCTGTTGAAGCACCGACTGCTCGTAACGGAAATACCGGTTAAGGTATACCCGCTCCCCTTCCACAACCAACAAGGCTGACACATCGTCTGTCTCTGAACTGGCGACAGCGACCGTCTTACACCGCATGAGTTGTTCTGTGTTAGGAATCTGCTCAGCAGGCAAGGCCAACGCTTTTGGCCACGCCGATAACTCCAGACATACCTGTCCACGGCCCAGTACATAACTGACTGCACAAGCCGTTAGCATCAACGCCTGTTGCTCCTGAGCAGACGTTACACCATGCCCCGCTTCCCACTGCACGGCCTGACGGGCGAGCTGATAATCAATCGGGCGGATCAGTTCATTATCCGACCAGACTTCCAGATAATTGATGCTCATTGACTGACCTCCTCAGTCTGCTCCGGCAAAATCGCTTTGCGCCACTGGCGCAGGGATTCCACACTCGCCGGAGTAAAGCAGACGCCTGCGTCTGGATCTGTATTCTGGTCATTTGCCGTAAAATGGCTACCCATACCGCGAAGATAAAAATACACACTGCCTCCCAGGTGTTTCGCAGGCTGGTAATCAGGAAGGCGGCGGCTAAGCAATTGATCGAGGGCCAGCATATAAATCCAGGACTGGAGATCGTATTTATGGTCACGCATCGAATCACGCAATGCCGCCGGAACGTAATGACGCCAATGATCCCCCAGATGGTTGGATTTATAATCGGCAACGTAATAACGCCCCTGCCATTCAAAAATAAGGTCGATAAAACCTTTTAAATATCCCGTCAGTGGTTCAAAACTGAAACGCTGATCGCCGCCCAGCAAGGCATCAATATCAGAAGCCGAAAGCTGACCTACGGGTAAGTAGAACTCCATTTCATCTAAGCGTGATGCTGGCTTAATATCCTTAAGAGTGAGATTTGTATCGTAAAGCGCGAGAGGCTGACTAACGATATTTTCGATCCAGTCGGCCACCGCCTCGACCGGTTGCTCCTGCAGGCCATAGAGATTCAGCTGCTCTTTGCACACTTGCTGCAAAGCTTCTTTGTCGTGGAAATCCCAGTGTTCGAAAATTGCGTGCAAACAGGTGCCGGGGTTGGCGCCTTTCGGGAACCGCAATGGTAAAGGAAGTTCTTCATCGGATATTGAACGAGGCTCATTAACGCCTGCCTCCCAGTCAAAATAATGACCAAGATCTGCGGCCGCCGCCTCGGCACTGTGGGCAGAAGAATTAACAGAGTGTGCCGCCAATTGACTGTAACTACCCACACGCCAGTGATCACGCCACTGTGCATGATTGATTGCCGGAGCGACCGGTGGCGGTGGAACATCAAGTTCCGCCTGACCAGCAATCCGCCACTCTGGCATTTCACCAATAAACATCCCGTTAATTTCTACCGCAGAGATATCAGTCACACGCCCACCGTTACTCAGCAACTCTCCCAAAGCAGAATCAAGCCAGATAGGTGCTCGCTTATTTTTGGGGCCGGCCTGCACGTTTGCCAGCCACATATAGCATCCGAATTTAGCTCGGGTCAGCGCAACGTACAAAAGGCGCATCTGTTCAGCCAGAGTATCGCGCGCCTGCAGTTCTTTCGCGCTGTCATCCGGCGCAAGGTCACGCACCAACTCTCTGCCATTAAAATAAATCGTCTCAGTATTCTGACGTCTGGGCCTGGCACTGTCCGACCAGAGATACGGCAAAAATACGAAGGGGTATTCAAGGCCTTTGGATTTATGAATGGTGACGATATTAACCAATCGAGAGTCTGTTTCGAGACGCAACTGAGCTTCTTCCCCACGATCGGAGTCAGGGTCTATACGCTCACTGAACCAACGAATCAGCGCTTGATGGCCACGTAACTTCCGACTTTGGGCCTGAAGCATTTCTCCCAGGTGGAGAATGTTTGTCAGCGCACGTTCGCCGTTTTCCATTTTACGCAGACGCACCGCACGCTCGTCGTCTTCGAGCCATTGCATCAGCATCGCCATCACACCACGGCGCTGCCAGATCTGATGGTAATCGTGCATGCTGGCAAGCTGTGACTCCCAGGTATTTTCATCATCCTGCATCTGCACCAGATCGACTGCGGTAGCGCCCCAGGTTGGGGTAGCAATTGCGCGACGTACGCTGGCTTCGTTACCCGGATGCGCAATCGCCTCAAGCATGGCTAAAAGATCCCACGCTTCAACGGAATCGAGCACGCTGTCGCGCGTCAGATAGACACTACCGATACCCTCTTGTGTTAACGCATCACGAATCACTTTTGCTTGCGTTCGAGAGAACACCAGTACCGCAATGTCGCCCGCCTCTACCGGCTTTCCGGCCGTATTTTTCTTGCCGTTGATCGGGTAACTGGCGGCACCTGACATAAGTGCGCCAATCTGAGATGCACACTCAGCCGCGATTCTTTGCTGAGCTTCGGTCTTCGATTCTTCAGAGTCATCAGCGACCCAGAGCTGCAGTGCTTCGGTCGGGATATTCTGCTGCCACTGCGGCGCTTTTTTATCATGATGACCTCCGGCCTGAACCGGATAAAACTGAATCGCGTCATCAAAGACAAAAGGCTTATCGTGGTTCTGCCACAGCGCGTTCACGGCGTGAATCAAGCGGCTATCACTGCGATAGTTGGTGTCCAGTGTAAAGCGGCGACTCTCATCTACCCGTTGACTGGCAGCCATGTAGGTAAAGATATCACCGCCGCGAAATCCATAAATCGCCTGTTTTGGATCACCGATCATGATCAGACCATGCTTACCAGAGGCATCATTTTCTGCATCACCACGATCAGGATCGGTGGCCTGATAAATACGGCTGAAAATTCGATACTGAACCGGATCGGTATCCTGAAATTCATCGATCATCGCTATCGGATGCAACCGACGAATCTGCGCCGCCAGCTCTTCGCCCTGCTCAGAGTGCAGCGCATTATCCAGAAGGCGTTGCAGATCATTACTGGTGACGACAGCAGCCTGCTCAAGCAGGTCAATGTAGCGATCGTAAATCGAGCGAAACCATGTCAGCTCCTGAGACTGACGGAGCGTTTGCTCAAGCTCAAGCAGCTCATCAATTTTGTCAAATAACTTATGTCGTGGCGGCTCACCCGTTTTGGTTTTTTCAGTCAGCATCGCTGAGCCAAAGCGACTCAGGTTTGCTGGCAAAGGTAATGCCTGACCAGCCGCAAAGTAGTCGCCCGCCTGCTTCATCCAGTTCGGAAAGTTTTTACTGCTGTAGCTGCGTTTATCAATATCGGCTGACGTGATCTCTTTAACGATGTTGTCGTGGCCGAGGAAAAACCAAAGGTTTTTAGCGTCTTCGAACGTCTGCTTTAAGCGATTCCAAAGAGTCTCGAAATCCTCTTTGATATCGGGTTTGGTGCGCACCCCCGGTTTGTTCATCCAGCTACGAAAATATCTGAACAAAGCATCAGGAGACGAAAAGTCCCGGGTCATAAACTCAAGGACGTCACGATGTTGCGGGTAACATAGCTGACGCCAGATATCCTCACACGCACGACGTAAATACTCTTCACCCTCGACTTCGAGTGCCTGGTTAAAAGCAACACCACTGTCGAATGCATAGCGTTTCAGCATCTGAGCGCAGAACTTGTGAATCGTGCAGATAGAAGATTCATCCATCTGCGCAAGATTCAGCTGCAACCAGGTCTGTAGCTCTTTAATAGAGGAGTCCCCCACCCAACGCTTAATGTCAGCATCAGGCATCTCACCTTGCTCGCCAGCTAATAAGTTCTCAAAGGCGTCGCGCAAACCTGCACGTATCCGTCCGCGTAATTCTTCAGCGGCAGCGTTGGTAAAGGTCACTACCAGAATCTGTGTGCAGTCGAGGCGCTGACTGATACCGTGGCCCAGTACGGCACGGCGATATAACTGATTAATCGTGTAGGTTTTACCTGTCCCGGCACTGGCTTCAATCAGTGACTGGCCATACAGTGGAAACGTATGAAGGTCGAGTTTGTTCATGCGCCCGCCTCCTGATTTGATGACTGCTGTAAGTACTGTTCTGGCAACGCCCAGATCCAGCGATGGATTTCTAACCAGTCATCCAGACCACCAGCCAGTAGCGTTGCAGCGAGGTCGGGATGACATCGCTGCATAGCCGTTCGGTTAAATTCTGAAAACTCACTTTCGGCCTGTTTCTTAACGGTATCCATTCGCTTCGCTTCATCAGCTCGCAATAATGCCCACTGGACTCCGGGCAGCGCGGTCTGAGGCGAGGTCCAGCTGGAAAAATAGTGCATCAGGCACTGCTGTACGTAATGAATAGCCTCTTCCTGGGAAGGAGCATTAAATATGATTTCTTCAGATTTCTTTTTACCACCAACAATCACCGCCATATCGACCAGCCCGGGTTGTGCAGCGATGGCAAATACGAAATCGAGCCATAAATTCAGTAGATGTTCACCACGAAGGTCACCCGCCCGCCAGTACACCAGCTGATGATTCCAGCATTGTGCATACTCACCACTGATCTCAACGGTGCTGCTATTTACGTCAGTGGCTTGCGGGTCACTCACAACTAAGGTCAGAGCGCCGCTGTCGGCGTCCCCTGAGATAAAGCGTTTAACATCAGCGAGTAAAGGGGCTAATTCCTGCTCTACGCGGCTTACGTAAATATCGCCCAAGGCATTCACAGGAAGGCTACCTAAGGCCTGTTCCCGATACGTAAAGTCAGGAATTTCTGCAGACACGTTTGCTAACTGATCCTGCATCCAGCGATGTTTAAGCAGGCTGTTTTCCAGTGCATCAGGCTGAAAGATTTCTTCATTACGGGATTGCGTCATGTACAGGTCAGGCTGTAGCTTCAGCCTGCGTTTCAGAAAGAAACCTGCGGGCTTCAGCAGGGATTCTTTGATGTCGCTCCAGAGTATCTGCTTGCGGCTAAAACCTTCGGGGATCGCTACTGGCTCTGAGTAAAATGGTCGGTTTTTCGTATTGCTGTGATCGGCATTAGCAACGTCTGCCCAAAGTTTATGATAGCCCGCAACGGCATTGCTCTGCTCGGATTCATTCTCTTTCTCAGGCTCATAAGTACGGCGGTTGAACGGCTGCAGTGGAAGCTCTTCAATCAACCAGTCACGTAGTCTTTCACGGCTGTCACGCGCGGGGAGCTTCTCGTCTCCTTCGAGGCAATACGCATCACCGACATAATCCATTAATTCACTGACCAGTACCGACGGCTGCAATTCATGGTTTTCACGAGCGTCGCGCCCGCGATAGCTTATGTAAAATCTATCCTGAGCCGAGCACAGTGCTTCAAGAACAAGATAACGGTCATCTTCTCGTCGGGAACGATCACCACGCCGTGCGCGCCCCTGCACCATTAAATCAAACCCCACCGGAGTGACCTGGCGCGGATAATCCTGATCGTTCATGCCCAAAAGACATACCGCTTTAAACGGGATGGATCGCATCGGCATTAACGTACAGAAATTCACCGGACCTGCAAGAAAACGCTGCCACCCCCCTTGCTGCCCCAGATGCTCTTGAAACCAGCTACGTACAACAAGAGGCGACAGAGTGTCATCGTAGGCTGCATCATTCAGTTCTTCAGACCAACGCTGAATTGCATCACGTACACGCTGCAACTGAACTCCTTCATCCAGATCAGGCTCGTAGAAGTCATCCAGTAATTCAGGAATAGCCAGCATCCATTCGTCTACAGAATGCGCTTCAGACTGAAATTCACGCCAATGATCAAGCGTTTCGATAAGCTGGATCAACTGGCCAAGAAGTTCGGCAGCGCCGCCTTCGACACCAAAGACAGGCCAATCATCGCCCTGATGCGCGGTGGCATCTGTAGGCAGCATTAACCCCAGTAATAACTGGCGTAGCCCTTTGCGCCAACTGTTCTGGCTGAACTCAGGAAAGCCGAGAGCACTGCGATGATCACCGTCTAACCCCCAACGCACTCCCGCCTGATTCAGCCACTCCCTTAAACCCTCAAGGTCGCCTTCTTCGATACTGAAACGACGACGAATGGCCGGAACATCCAACCAATCAAGGACATCGGTCAGCTGTATCCGGCTATCGAACAGACTCATCAATGACACCACGCTATCAAGCAGCGGGTTCTCCTGTACCTGAGACTGATCGGCTATCGCCCAGGGAATTCGATGGCCTTCGGGAGCGCTGGCGAATACAGCATCAATATAAGGGGCGTACTGATCTATATCCGGCACCATAACCACAACGTCACGGGGCTTAAGCGATGGATTTTCGTTAAACCAGAATAAAAGCTGATCATGCAGTCGCTGAACTTCCCGCAGTGGGCTGTGGCCAGAGACTATCCGCAGGCTTGCATCGTCTTTGGGTATTGATGATTTAAACAGGCTGTTTTTCAGGGCTTGCGGCTGGTAAGCCGGCAATTGGCGGTCGTGCAGATCTAGCAGATCCGCCTGAATATGCTTTAACAGGCTGGTACGCTCGATGTCCGCAAATGCTTCGATATCCTGTAAGCGCCCTTCATCTGACGTCTCGTGAACGAGGGTAAGAAAGTCTTTGCCCAGACGTCCCCAGCTGGCCAGCAATGGGTTGCCGCGCTCCAGATAGCTTTCTGCGTCTGGATTGGTTTTCAGAATCCAGGCTCTCTGGCGATCGCTGACGATATCGCCCCAGAAATTACGACAAGGATTCAACAGAAAAAAGTGCACATCAATATGACCGGAAATTGCGTTAAGCACATCCCAGTAGCCGCCGGGCAATGCCGCAATACCAAAAACAAATAATCGCTTCGGCATGGCCTTTAAGCGATCACCATTTTCAGCCACGATCGATTCTAACGAGGTCGTTAGTCGGGCACGGTGCTCCAGGCTATTGCCCAGCCGTTGACTGTCAGCCACCAGCGCTCGCCAGACAAGCGGTTGCCACGGGTGGACGGAAACGTCGCTGTCATCAATCTCATCAACGCCCTTCTCCCAATTCAGTAGCCAGTCAGGACGGTAGACAAGGTATTGGTCAAAAACGTCCGCGACTTTATGTGCCAGCTCATAACAACGCAGGCCGTCGGGATCATTGTCGAGATAGCGGGCAATACCTTCGCACTGAGGTTCGCCTTTCATGCCGGGCAGCAGCCGCATGAGCTTCCACGCCATGGCCTGCTTCTCAAAGTGAGATCGCTCTGGCAATTCGGGCTTGAGTGTATTGAATACTTTCCAGACATAGGCCGATGGCAGAGGAAAATCGACCTGAGCTGCAACACCCAGACCATCCGCAAGCTGGAGCTTCAACCAATGCGCCATACCCTGTGATTGCACCAGAATCTGCTCTGCGTCGAATACGCCCGGCGGGTTCTGACGAATTTCGTTCAGTAGAAGCTCTTTTAGAATTTCCAGATCATTGGAGTGGTGTAAGCGGAACATGGCGTCCTTGTCTGTCTGAGTGACTGAGAACAAGGCGATAGTGTAACAGGTTGGAAGGCTTGTAGTGGTCTGTAATCAGAGGCCAGATAACAAAAAAAGCCACTCAATTGAGTGGCTTTCTTTAGTGCTTAAGGCTGAGATTACTCAGCAGCGGCAGTCGCTGCGTCATCAATCTCATCAGCAGCATCTTCTGCCGCGTCTTCAGTGGCTTCACCAGCGTCTTCAGCAGCTGACGCAACCCCTTCGGCAGCTTCTTCAGCTGCAGATTCATCAGTGAACGCGTCTTCAACAGCTGCGGCAGTTTCTTCTGCTGCGTCTTCAGCGGCGTTCATAGCATCTTCAGTTTTATCGCTCACTGCTTCTGCCATTTCTTCCGCTTCTGCAGCTGCGGTGTCTGCAGTTTCTTCCGCTTTTTCACAGCCTGCGAGAGTCAAGCCAAACATCAGAGCCAGAGTAGCAAGAGTAATACGTTTCATAGTGATATCCTTAAGGTAATGAATGAGTAACCTTACATACGTTGGCAGGACCTGGCAGAAATAGTTCTTATTAATTTTAAATCAATGTTTAGACAACAGTCGGTGTCGATCCGAAAATGCTCGGTTCTGACTTGTCGCGACCTCTGGGCTGACAAGCTCTCCCCGATAGACATTCAGGCCGTTTAAAAGATTTGAATCTGCGACCAGTGCTTCTTTAACACCATGGTTCGCAAGCGCAAGAATAAACGACAGCGTCGCGTTGTTGAGTGCCAATGTCGAGGTTCGCGCAACAGCGCCCGGCATATTGGCGACGCAATAGTGAACGACGTTTTCCTCGATAAATACCGGTGACTCATGCGTCGTTGGGCGGGATGTTTCTGCACAGCCGCCCTGATCAATAGCGACATCCACGATAACAGAGCCTCGCTTCATAGAATGCAGATGACTGTGTTTAATCAGTTTAGGCGCGGATGCCCCGGGAAGTAGCACAGCACCAACGATGAGGTCAGCCCGGGCCAGGTGCTCATCAAGGGCCGTCCGCGTTGAATACACCGTACTTATTCTGTTGCCGTATTGAGAATCGAGTTCGCGCAAACGATTCATGGAGGTATCCAGCACGGTCACGCGCGCGCCCATGCCCACAGCAACGGCCAGTGCATTACTGCCGACCACGCCGCCGCCAAGAATAATCACCTCGGCAGCTGGTACGCCAGCGGCACCTGAGAGCAGCACACCGCGGCCGCCAGCGGCCATTTCAAGGCTGTGCGCACCTGCCTGAACAGCCATACGTCCGGCAATTTCAGACATCGGCGCCAATAGTGGCAGCCGGCCCGCGCTATCAGTGACTGTTTCATATGCAATGCAGGTGGCGCCAGACGCCAGAAGATCATCGGTCAGCGGTTTCACTGGCGCCAGATGGAGGTAAGTGAATAGCGTATGCCTTGGTGTAAGTAACTCAACCTCGCATGGTTGCGGCTCTTTCACCTTAATAATGAGATCAGCAGAATCAAATAAGCCAGCGGCATCAGGTACGACTTCAGCACCACTGTTTATGTAGAGATCATCGGTAAAGCCTATGGCCTCTCCGGTGCCCGTCTCAACAAAGACATCATGACCCCGATGTACCAGCTCCCTGACACTGTCGGGCGTCAGCCCGGCGCGATACTCGTGATTTTTTATTTCTTTTGGTACGCCAACTCGCATAAATACGCCTCCTGTCGACTTACCATTCAGGATAGCAGCCCAACGGCCCAAGGTATCCAGTCGGGCCACAAATGCCACACATGCCGTTGCAAAAACACAACAGCCATTCCTGTTTGATCCCCTGCTGGCTGATGACAGTCATAATAAGCATTGAATGCGAACCATTATCTCTTGTACTATCACAAGCAAACCGCCGTATCCACAATAGCGTAGTATTTATGTCGACTCTTTTAAGTTTCACACGTCAATCACTTGGCCCTGTGGTAACCGCCTTTCTTGGTGGCTACCTGTTCACATGGGGCTTTGTCGCCCTGACCGTCACCTCCACAGTGACTCTCGGCTGGGGCTTCCACACCGCAGAACACACGGCCTTTCTGCTGGCCTTTCCTGTTTTTCTGCTTGTATTTTTCTGGCTGTTCTTAAGCCGTAAAACGCTGCTGACGCACGCAGTCGCCTATGGCGGAGGTGTCTTGATGACGGCAGCCTCTGTGTGGCTGCAATCAATGTTACTGGCGCAGGGGGCTTGAGTATGCAGTTTAATAGTACGCGCCAGGGTATGGCCTGGCTCCATACCTGGCTCGGTCTGATTCTCGGCTTTGTGTTGATGGTGTGTTTTTTCTTCGGTGCTCTGTCTGTATTTGATCGGGAGATTGATCGCTGGGCCATCCCAGAGACGCGCTTTGACCCACAACCTATGCCGTCTTTTGACAATCTCCTGATGGGTGTTTTCGAGCGTATTGAACCGGATGAAGCTGAGTACAAGCGTATGATGCCCGAATACCACGACGCCAGTGCCGGCGAGATGACGCCCCGCCTTGAGTTACCCGCAGATGAATATTGGGCTTACACTACACATCGTGATCCGGTACTACGCATGGGGGCGGGCTTCCGTGTTCCCTTCCCGGCGAACCCCGAGGGGCATAATCATATCCATGGTAATACGACCATCGATCCCAGAACCGGCGTCAGCGTCCCTGATCACCATTTAAAAATAGGCAGTGAGTGGTTCTACCCGCTGCACTACAGCCTGAATTTGAACTGGAATCGGATTGGCTTTTTTATCGTCGGAATCGCCGGCTTCTTCATGCTGGTTGCTCTTATTTCTGGCGTCTGGATACACCGTAAAATTTTCCGCGAATTGTTTACCTTTCGTCGCCACAAAAGCAAACAGCGCAGTATTCTCGATATGCACAATATGACGGGTGTAGTAGCACTTCCCTTTCATTTCTTTTTTGCCTTTACCGGCCTGATCATCTTCGTCGCCTTCTACTACATGCCAGTAACCAACACCATGCTGGAACCGCTACACAGTGCGCAGCAAGCAATAGAAGCGGAAGAAATGGGCCTCCCTCATGAGCGCGCTGGCATCCCTGCACCCATGGCCTCTGTCGATGCGATGGTGGCTGAAGCGAAACGTCGTTGGGCAGCAAGAGACATGGCTGGAGAAGTCGGCTTCCTGCAGATGCACCATGTCGGCGATCAGAATGCTTACGTCAGCATTTATCGTGCGGGCAGCGATCGCGTTGCCCTTGTTGGGGAAGGTATTCATTTTAACGGCGTTACCGGCGATGTTCTTCGCGAAGATCCACCCCATAGCCTTGCCGAATCTATTGGTGATTTTCTGGCTGGTCTTCACCTTCAGCATTTCGAGCATTGGTTCCTGCGCTGGCTCTATGTGATCGGTGGACTACTTGGCTGTGCGTGTATCGCCACAGGGTTCATGTTTTTTGTCGAAAAACGCAAACAACAGCATGCTAAATCCGGATCTCAGGGAAGCAGAATCGTCGATGCTTTTGCTGTTACAACCGTCACCGGTATGGTGATCGCTGCCATCGCCATGCTGATTGCTAACCGTATTATTCCGTCTGCGACCGAAGGCAAGGGTGATATAGAAAAACTCGTTTTCTGGTCTGTATGGGCGCTTTCGTTTTTGCACGCAATATGGCGCAGTGCTGCAGTCGCATTGGCGAAGACTAACCCCGCCTGGAGAGAGCAGACGGTGTTAATTGCACTACTGGGGGTTGTCGCGGTTATCGCAAACTGGATCAGTACCGGAGATCATTTAATTAAAACAATCTTTACCGACCCATATTGGGCCGTCGCCGGTGTCGACTTAAGCCTGCTGGCGGGAAGTTTGATTGCACTGCTCGCAGTGAAAAAAATGACCGCGACGCATGAAACAGAACGCAAACAGGAAACCAGCCAGAAAAAGCTAGCGACAGGAGAAGCCGCTTATGAATGATGCAATCTGGTTGATCATCGCCTTTGTATTGATGCTACTGGCAATGGGCTGGTTTGCGCTCTCTCTTAAGACGCACTGGAAACAGGTTATGAGCGGTAAGCCAGCCTCCCGCCTTTTACGGAGCCTCGGCTGGATATGTGTAGCTCTATCTGGTCTGGCCTGCCTTCAGGCTGACCATGCATCTATGGCGGTGCTCGTATGGATCATGCTTAGTGCTACGGCTGCTTTTATTGTTGGCCAGGTATTGAGCTACCGCCCCGGCCTGCTTAAGCCTCTCGCACTGTTCAGAGCATAGAAAAAATCGATTAAATGAATCCAAACTCAGTGCCGGCCCAGTATCCGGCCACTGAGAACAGAATCAGCGCCAGAATCAACATAACACCATCACGCGTACTCAAGCCGATAGCGGCGAAAATAATCGCAAGCGCAGGAATAGCGGCAGCCATAGGGATGAGTTCCAGAGGAATCATCAACAAACCAAAAATAACGCACAGCGCCGCGATTAAGCGACTGATCACAGGGCCAAACAAAAAAGTTATCCGCGGTTTAAAAAGTCGGTCAATGCGTTTGGTAATTGGCGTAATGTTATCAACGCCGTCGCTGAACCGTTCGCGGTCAAAATCTGCTTTGCGCAAGCGGGAAGGAATCCAGGGGTGACTCTTTCCAAAGACTTTCTGTATTGCAATGAGGGCAATCAAAATCCCACACAAGCTTGGTATACCAGGAATGGCGCCACTGGGTAGAAAAGCGATCAAGGCAGGTGCCATGAGCAGAGGACCAAAGCCCCGCCCTTCCAAAGAGCTGACAATATCCCCCAACGATATCTTGTCGTTATCAGTGTCATCACGCAATGTCGTCAGTACTGCGGTAATATCAAGTTGGTCAGGCACTCATATCTCCTCAAAGCCAGTGCTTAATCAATTAATTGTGCATTGAGCAGATGACATTAATATTGTTATTCCTGAGTTAAATACAGAGCATACTTTACTATGCGCGCAGTCAACTTCTCGCGCAACGACTTAGATTTAGTGAGCCTCATACGCTCCAATTCCGCTTCATAATCGGGTAGCTGAGTCGTTAAAGCGCGGTATAGCAATCGTATTTTACCGCGAGTAGACGCCGTCTCTTTCTTTAAGACTTGCAAAGCCTTAACCAAGCGCTGCTCTACCTGGGTAAAATCACTGCCAAGTGGGTAATCAATCAGACTTCCGTTACGGCGAAAAGCAGCAAAGCGCTTTTCCAGAGCCCCCAGAGTATTTCTTTGCCTGATCACATCCAGATTAAGCTCATTTGAATCAACAGACGAACCTAGCTTACCTGCTGCAACCGCACTCTCTTTCAGATTTGTAACAGCGTCCGATGACGATATACGGAGCATGCGCTTGATGCACTCTTCATCTGAGGCAAAGCGCAGATCAGCGATGCCGTATTCGGTGACGTAAATATCGCGAAGATGGCGCGGTATCGTCAGATTTGGCAGATCCCAGCGAATGTTACTTTCGGACTTTTCGCCGCGTACGGCATGAAACATAAGAACAGAACGAGCCTCGGGTAAATCAGCCGCCATTGAGACAAAGTTGTATTGGCCACCGACGCCAGACACTACACGGCCATCTGGCAATGTCTCTGAGGCGGCACCACCCAATGGCGTTGCCATCATACAGATATTCATAAACCGGGCGTGGCGTCTCTGCTGAACTTCAAGCTCGTAATCAGGGCCGGTAACCGAATTAATCCGACCAATGCGATCCATTTCAAGCGTATTTTCTTGGGCACCCTGCTCACCAACCCATTGATAAAAATCAGGAGAGCCGAGATAAAAACCGCCCCGAAGATACTTGCCTTCGGTTTCAATAACTTCTTTCTCGTCGGCGGATAATTCACCCGAATTGAGTTTGCGCATCAGGGCCAGGTCATCAACCACGCGCCGCTTCATGATGCCGTGTTCGACGAGCACCCTGAACCCTTCGTTCACCATTTCGCTACAACCGTATACTCCGGTTTGGAATGGCTCGCAGCCCCCGTACTCCCGCACCAGATCAGACGACAGAATGTCAGGGTTCAGCGCGTTAATAATCTTACGATAAAGTGCATTGTCCGTATGACGAAGCACCAGTGCGTAGCAAAGTGCATCCGCCAATGCACCAATGCCCACCTGTAAGGTACCGCCGTCTTTTACCAGCAGTGAGGCATAAAACCCGATGGCAAAATCACTGTCGGACACCGGCTGGCGAGGCAGTGCAAATAACTGGTCGTTTGTCGTGTCGACATCCAGAACCGTATCAAAGAAACCCGCCGGCATTTCTGCCTTACCTCCCACCCAGGGTAAATTTCTATCAACTTCGGCGACGCAATAGGGTCGGGGCTGGCCTGCCTGATGTATACGTTCAAGTACGTCCTGGGTCAGGTCGGTATTTGATGACAGTGAGTATCGACCACGGTCTTTACTGGCAACTCTCTGAAAAACAACGTTGATGCCTTTGGTCGAGAGCGCATCAGCGACTTCTGTATAATTGAGGCTGTTGTAATTCTGCTGCCCTTGCGGCGACTTAACGTAACTTCCCGGCTGAGTATAAAACTCTTCGACATGGATATTGTCTGGGAGCCTTCCCGCTTTCATGTCGTCTGCGTATTTCAGGCGCGGAAAGTTCTTACCGTAAAGGCGTTCAGTAAAGGGGGTGAGAAATCGGGATTCGAGATCCGAGGAGGCTTCAGGCGGATTCAACGAAAGTGCAGTGAATATGGTCAGAGACAAGTCATCGCGGCCTTTAACGGCATCATACAATGCGTTAATTAACCGGTTAGGTTTGCCCAACCCGAGAATGGTTGCCAGACGGATATCCGGCCCGCAGGTCTTGATGACCTGCTCGACCATTTCACCGTACGAAGAAAACTGCTGTGTCATATCGTCCATATCCGGGTTGGACTTTAACGAGCCGTCAGAGTTCAGCGACGCTTACGCGGCCCCGCTTTGGCCTGTACTCCGCCCTTGCGCTTGGCAGCACCCGACTTGGGCTTAAACCCAGGGCGCTGATGACGTGTTGAAGCCACTTCGTCTTCTGCTGGAATCAACGCATTCGGGCCACTACCAATAAGATCGGTGCGTCCAATACGCTTAAGCTCTTCTCGTAATGCAGGCCACCCTCGGGAGTCGTGATAACGAAGGAAAGCCTTTTGCAAGCGACGCTCCTCAAGCTTGCGCGGAATGTGCATTTTCTTCGATTTGTAACTCATGCGATGCAGTGGATCACGTTCTGAGTGATACATCGCCGTCGCGAGAGCCATCGGCGAAGGATAAAAGGTCTGTACCTGATCCACGCGGAATTTATTGCGCTTCAGCCACAACGCCAGGTTCATCATGTCTTTGGTTTCAGTTCCCGGATGCGCGGCAATAAAGTACGGGATCAGGTACTGCTCTTTGCCCGCCTCTTTCGAGAACTTATCGAACATGCGCTTAAAGGCGTCGTATGTGCCCATGCCTGGCTTCATCATTTTATTGAGCACATTCATCTCAGTGTGCTCAGGTGCAATCTTCAGATAACCGCCGACATGATGTGTCACCAGTTCACGCACGTACTCAGGATCTTTGACGGCCAGGTCATAACGAAGGCCTGAGGCAATCGCGACACGCTTGATGCCCGGCAAAGCACGTGCAGCGCGGTACAACTGAGTCGTCGCACTGTGGTCGGTTTTCAGGTTTTTACAGATCCCCGGAAAAACACAGCTCAAGCGGCGACAATTCTTAAGAATCTCCGGGCTCTTACAATTCAGGTGATACATGTTGGCGGTCGGGCCACCAAGGTCTGAAATAGTGCCGGTGAAACCCGGTACTTTATCGCGGATTTCTTCAATTTCGTTAATGACTGATTCCTGAGAGCGACTCTGAATAATACGCCCCTCGTGCTCAGTAATTGAGCAGAACGTACATCCACCAAAACAGCCACGCATAATGTTGACCGAGAAACGGATCATTTCGTAGGCCGGGATCTTAGCGTCTCCGTACGATGGGTGCGGCACACGTTGGTACTGAAAACCAAACACACTGTCCATTTCGTCAGTTTCGAGTGGAATCGGTGGTGGGTTTACCCAGATTTCACGCGTTCCGTGCTTCTGCACCAGTGGTCGTGCGTTGTACGGGTTCGATTCCTGATGAAGCACCCGCGACGCATGTGCATAGAGCGCGCTGTCGTTACGCACTTTTTCAAACGACGGCAAACGAATCACCGTGGTCTCAGGGTCAAGGTCAGCCTTGCGGTGCAGTGGCATGGGTACGATTTTCACCGGCATCACATCACTGTCTTCAGATTCTTCTTCTGCTGCATCACCATTGGTGCTGCACGACATCGTCTCCGTATCTTTCATTTCATACGGATTCGGTATCTCGTCAATGCGGCCGGGCCAGTCGATTCGTGTTGAGTCGACTTCAGACCACCCTTCTGGTGTGGCATCACGCACGATGGTGGTACCACGAAGGTCAGTGAGATCGCTTACATTGCGCCCCTGTGCCAGGGCGTGGGTCAGGTCAACAATTGCGCGTTCGGCGTTGCCGTACAGAAGGATGTCTGCCCCTGAATCGATCAGTACCGAGCGACGAACCTGATCACTCCAGTAGTCGTACTGAGCGATCCTGCGCAGGGATGCCTCAATACCGCCGATCACAATAGGCACATCTTTGTAGGCTTCACGGCACTTCTGTGAATAGACGATGACCGCCCGGTCTGGACGTTTACCCGGCTCACCGTGAGGCGTGTAGGCATCGTCAGAGCGAACTTTGAGGTCTGCGGTATAGCGGTTGATCATGGAGTCCATGTTGCCCGCAGTAATACCGAAGTAGAAATTCGGCTTACCTAGTTTGGTGAAGTCGTCAGGGTTGTTCCAGTCTGGCTGAGCGATGATCCCCACCCGGAAGCCCTGAGACTCGAGCATCCGCCCCATCACCGCCATGCCGAAGCTGGGATGATCTACGTACGCATCGCCCGTGACAAGAATGACATCACACGAGTCCCAGCCAAGCTGGTCCATTTCTTCCCGCGACATGGGCAAAAACGGTGCTGTGCCGAAACACTCTGCCCAGTATGGATAGTTAGAAAACAGATGATTTTCTTTCTGATTCGAAGGTAGAGACATGGAAACCGCTAAAGTTGACTGCTTTAGTGGGGGATTATCCCCAAACAGAGGCCCCGACTAAAGCGAAATCGTGTAAAACTGAACTCCGATGGTCTTATTCATCATCCTCACGCATGCGAGCGAGGCGTTCTTCCTCCTCCTCCAGCGCCGCCTTAATCGACAGGATCACGGAATCGACATCCGCAGACTCCGCGTCTTCTTCGAACACACCGGTCAGCTCCGTATCGGCAAGCAGCGCCCCGTCCTCGTATAAGGCCCACATTTCTTTGGCGTATCGGGTTGTCAGGAGGTCAGGCGCGAACTGACCATAATATTGAGTCATATTGCGCACATCGCGCTCAAGCATGGCGAAGGCATTGTTGTTGCCCGCAGCGTCGACCGCCTGAGGGAGATCAATAATCACCGGGCCATAGTCATCGACAAGCACATTGAATTCAGAAAGATCACCATGGACGATGCCTTCTATCAACATCAGTTTGATGGCGTCCATAATCTCCGCGTGATCCTCCAGCGCCTGCTCTTCCGACATGCTGACGTCATTGAGGCGCGGAGCCACGTTACCATCCTCATCTGCGACCAGGTCCATGATAAGAACGCCATTAAAACAACCATAAGGCTGAGGCACTCGCACGCCCGCAGCAACCAGCCGGTAAAGCGCATCGACTTCAGCGTTTTGCCATATTTCTTCCTGTTGCTTACGGCCAAAGTTGCTGCCTTTCTCCATCGCACGTCCGCGTCTGGAGTTACGCACGCTACGCCCCTCGCGATACTGTGCAGCTTTCTTGAAACTCCGTTTTGCTGAGTCTTTGTACACCTTGGCGCAGCGGATCTCATTCCCACACCGTACAGTATAAACCGTGGCTTCTTTGCCGCTCATCAGCTGTGAGATGACTTCATCGACAATACCGTCCTCGATCAGAGGAAGAAGGGAACTGGGTGTTTTCATCCGTTAACGCTTATCGATACATAGAATTCTTGTAACACGGAACATTCCGCCGCTATGACACTCATTTAATTAAACGCAGTACATCCTTGAACTCCGGCACCCGGCAGCTGCCGACAAGCTCGAACAGACACATTTCGACACTGGTTGGGCGAGCACCGGCATCCAGCATCCGATCAATCCCTAGCTGGCGGTTTGCAGATGTTCTTGACGACACACAATCAGTCACCACCTCAACCTTACGCCCAAGCTCAATAAGATCTCTGACTGTCTGGTAAACGCAGATGTGGGATTCTATACCGGCCACCAGCCAAGTATGAACACTACTCGCTTCAATCGCATCAACGAAACCCGGCTCACCACAGGCACTGAAGGTGTACTTTGGGATTGGCTCGCCCGGTATCAGTTCGGCTAACTCAGGCGAAGTCGCCCCCAGCTTTTCTGGGTTCTGCTCGAGCCAGAGAATCGGTAAACCAATCGCCTTAGCACCAGAAATCAGAGTTTTCAAAGAGGCATGCATTGCCTCGGAATCGTGCATCAATCGGGCTAACTTACCCTGAACATCAACAATGACCAGGCCGGTACGCTTGCGGTTGAGCATAAAAATTCCTTATTTCACAAATGGTTATAGTGACTACGATAGGAGCTGCACCAGAGTATCACCAATCATCGGCACTCCGCACCAAAACGAGCCGAATGAATAATCAAACACTCAATAATAATTCTCACTTTCACAAATAGAATCCGCTGTCTTTACGATATAAAACCCCGGAACCCCCTATAAAACCTGGTGTCGTCGAAATAATTCAACGCTAGAAATACGAATTGGCACGGTGCTTGTATTAAGCAATTCAGAACTTCAATGGCGAAGTTCGCAATTTTCAAATCAAGATTTACAAAGCAAAGGCGCTTTCGACTCCTGCTAATAGCAGTGCTGTCGTAGCGCCTTTTTTTGTTGCTTAAAAAGGGGAAGGAAATGCGAGGAATCAAAACTCTGCGCCGCACGTTTGTGAAAAGCGCACTGGTATTGGCCGCGGGTATGGCAACCATGTCAGCGCCACTGGTGTCCGCTGAAGAATGGGCAGAAAAAGAAGAACTGAAGTTTGGTTTTATCAAGCTGACCGACATGGCTCCTCTGGCCGTCGCCTATGAAAAAGGTTATTTCGAAGAAGAAGGTCTGTACGTCACTCTGGAAGCTCAGGCTAACTGGAAAGTCCTGCTCGACCGCGTTATCGATGGTCAGCTCGACGGTGCACACATGCTGGCCGGCCAACCTCTGGGCGCAACCATTGGCTTCGGTACTCAGGCACACATCATCACTGCATTCAGCATGGACCTCAACGGTAATGGCATCACGGTATCGAACGATATCTGGAGCCAGATGAAAGAACATATCCCGCACGAAGATGGCAAGCCAGTTCATCCGATCAAAGCAGATGCACTTAAGCCAGTCGTTGAGAAATATAAAGCCGACGGCAAGCCATTCAACATGGGTATGGTGTTCCCGGTTTCAACGCACAACTATGAACTGCGTTACTGGTTGGCAGCAGGCGGTATTCACCCTGGTTACTACGCACCGCACAAAGGTGACACCTCTGGCCAGATTGATGCTGATGCGCTGCTTTCTGTCACGCCACCACCGCAAATGCCTGCAACGATGGAAGCCGGCACCATTTACGGTTACTGCGTGGGCGAACCATGGAACCAGCAGGCTGTATTTAAAGGCATCGGCGTACCTGTTATTACCGACTACGAAATCTGGAAAAACAACCCAGAGAAAGTATTTGGTGTGAGCAAACAGTGGGCAGACAAATACCCAATTACTCACAAGAAAGTGGTTAAAGCGATGATTCGCGCAGCGGCATGGTTGGATGCTGACAACAACGCCAACCGCCCGGAAGCAGTAAAAATCCTGTCTAAATCTCAGTACGTTGGCGCCGACTACGACGTTATTGCTAACTCAATGACGGGCACCTTCGAATACGAGAAAGGCGATAAGCGCGAAGTACCGGACTTCAACGTGTTCTTCCGTTATAACGCGACCTATCCGTACTACTCAGATGCAATCTGGTACCTCACTCAGATGCGTCGCTGGGGTCAGATTTCTGAAGAAAAATCAGATGACTGGTTCATGGAAACAGCGAAGAAAGTTTATCGCCCGGACATCTACGCTTCTGCCGCTAAAGAGCTGATCAAAGAAGGCAAGCTTGATGCGAAAGACTTCCCGGATTTCGCTACCGAGACAGGCTTCAAACCAGCTCAGAAAGGCTTCATCGACAATATCGTCTATGACGGTAGCAAGCCTAATGAGTACCTGAAGAAGTTCGAAATCGGCCTGAAAGGCGCCGAGAAAATCTGATCTGTATACCCGGTCGGATGCAACAAAGTGGGTGAGGTTTTCCTCACCCACCCATTAAAAAGGGTCAACGGACTCAATAGTCCGGACCGAAGGAGTTTTTATGACTACTGCGCTGTCGAATATTGCCTGGATTTCACCCTTCGTAAGTATCGCGAAAGGCGAAGATGTTTCTGGAAATATCCAGACGATTATTAAAACTATTGGTCTGCCACTGGCTGGCTTATTGGTTTTTCTGATGATCTGGCAAGCCGCCGCCAGTAATATCAATACCTCTCTGGGGCAATTCCCCGGACCAGGTGACGTTGTTACCCAGACCAAAGGTCTGCTAACCGAACACTTTACTGAACGCGAAAAAGCAGACGCTTTTTATGAGCGTCAGGAAAAACGTAACGCTGCCCGCGTTAAACAAGACCCGACGTACGTTCCTAAAATCCGGGACTACACAGGTAAGCCAACCTATATCGACCAGATCGGAACCAGCCTTGTTACTGTATTGAGTGGCTTTATTCTGGCGTCTCTGATCGCTATTCCATTCGGTATCGTTATCGGACTGAGCGCCAACCTCTACAGCGCGTTCAACCCTGTTATCCAGATCTTTAAGCCAGTATCACCGTTAGCCTGGCTCCCTATTGTCACTATGGTGGTATCTGCTCTCTATGTATCAGACGATCCAATGGTACCCAAGTCGTTCGTGACTTCGATGATTACCGTCATGCTCTGCTGCCTGTGGCCAACCGTTATTAATACCGCAGTGGGTGTGGCTTCTATTCCAAAAGATCTCGTGAATGTGTCACAGGTATTGCGCCTGAGCTATATGGAGCATGTTCGTAAGATCGTACTTCCTTCATCCATCCCAATGGTATTTACCGGTCTGCGTCTCTCTCTGGGTATTGCCTGGATGGTACTGATCGCAGCCGAAATGCTGGCTCAGAACCCGGGTCTTGGAAAATTCGTCTGGGACGAGTTCCAGAACGGCTCTTCTGACTCCTTAGGCCGGATTATGGTCGCCGTTATCACCATTGGTTTGATTGGCTTCTTACTTGACCGCGTCATGCTGATGATTCAGCGCAAAGTGTCGTGGGATAAATCAGCGGCTACACGATAAGTACATAAAGGACAGAGGAGTTTCATTATGAACCCATTACTCGAACTATCAGATGTTGGTATCGAATTTCCAACACCGAAAGGTCCTTTCTGTGCGCTTCAGAATGTGAACCTGAAAATTAAAAAAGGCGAATTCATTTCGTTGATCGGCCACTCAGGCTGCGGTAAGTCTACCGTACTGAATATTGTGGCTGGTCTTTATCAAGCCACTCAGGGCGGTGTCGTGCTGAGCGGAAAAGAAGTGAATGAACCTGGCCCTGAGCGTGCAGTTGTGTTCCAGAACCACTCTCTTCTGCCATGGCTGACCGCTTATCAGAACGTTGAACTCGCTGTAAAGCGCGTTTTTAAAGGTCAGAAGTCCAAAGCGGAAATGCGTGAGTGGATTGAGCATAACCTCGAACTGGTACACATGAGCCACGCCATGCACAAACGCCCGGATGAAATTTCCGGTGGTATGAAGCAGCGTGTTGGTATCGCTCGTGCCCTGTCAATGGAACCTCAGGTACTGCTAATGGACGAGCCTTTCGGCGCACTTGATGCCCTGACACGTGCTCACCTGCAGGACTCTCTGATGGACATTCAGAAAGACCTGAACAACACCGTCATCATGATTACCCACGATGTCGACGAGGCAGTATTGCTGTCTGATCGTATTGTGATGATGACCAATGGCCCTGCTGCCACCATTGGCGAAATCATGGACGTAGAACTTGAACGCCCACGCAACCGAATTCAACTTGCCGACGATCCGCAATACAACAGATACCGTCAGCAGGTTCTTAGTTTTCTGTATGAAAAACAGAGAAAGCCGGACACAGATGCGCCCGCTAAGAAGGCTGCCGACTCCGACGATAGTAATGCTGACAAGGTCGATAAAAAGACCGGTGAAGTTGCTTAACCTCTATTGAAATAAGGCTTCGAATTAAAAGGAGAATGCCATGCAAGCTAAGAAGACGTTACTGGCGATCGCATTGGGGACTGCCACTCTGGGTGCATCTGCGTATGAAACTGAGTACGGCAATGCCTACGCTGATGTCAAAGTACGCTACGAGACCAATGATACTGACGATGCGACTGATAATGACGCCGCGACAGGCCTGATTACTGACGCTGCAGTCGGCTTTGAAACGCTCAATTACGAAGGGTTCTCGGCTCTTGTAGAATACGAAATTGTTCAGCCTCTGATTGACGATTACGCTCCCGAAAAGGCAGGCTATGATGCTATTGCAGATCCTGAAACCCGCGAATGGAACCGGGCCCAGGTCAGCTACAAAAAAGACGAATTCGGTGCAATCGTCGGCCGCCAGCGTATTATTCTCGACGGCGCACGTTTTGTTGGTAACGTAGGCTGGCGCGCAAACGAGCAAACGTTTGATGCTGTTACGCTGACCTATTCTAAAGATGAGCTTTCTTTGCACTACTCTTTCATTGATCAGGTCAATGGTATCTTGCCGAGGTTTGACGCCGATACGACAAGCCATTTACTAAACGCTGGTTATAAAGTAGGTACCGGTAAAATCACTGCGTACGCTTACCTGCTAGAAGACGATGATACCGAAAATAGTCAACGTGACACATTCGGCCTTAGCTACAACGGTAGCTATGATATGGATGGCACTAAACTCATCTATAAGGCCGAGTATGCTACTCAGAGCACGGAAACTGCAGACACTAACTACTTTGCCCTTGAGGGTGGCGCCGTGGTATCTGGCGTAACATTGGCACTGGGTAATGAAACACTGGGTAGCGATGATGGTAATGCAGCATTTGAAACTCCGTTGGCAACCAAACACAAGTTTAATGGTTGGGCGGATAAGTTCCTGAATACTAATGCTAACACCGGCGGTCTCGGCCTTAGCGATACCTACGTTAAGGCAGTAACTAAAGTCTCTGGTGTGAAACTGGTCGGTTTTTACCACACTTTCAACTCTGTTGAAGATGACGTTGATTTCGGTAACGAACTGGATCTTCTGGCAGTTAAGAAACTCGATGACACCTTCACTGTAGGTGCAAAAGCGGCGTTTTACTCTGCGGGTGATACCGGCGTAGATACCACTAAAATGTGGGCATGGGTTCAGGCTAAGTTCTGATACCCCGCAACGAAACTCAGCGGCCTGTGGCCGCTGTTTTCGTTTATTCTGTTATAAAAGGTGTGGAGAAGCGAGTGAAGAGTGAAGACAAGAAAGTAGAAAACCAACTGGTAATTATCGGTAACGGTATGGCGGCTAATCGCATACTGGAGGGGCTTGCTGAAGATCATCCATACGACCGGATTCTTGTGCTCGGCGATGAAAAGATCCCTCACTACAATCGCATTATGCTCTCACCTCTTCTCGCCAAAGAAACGACTCTGGCGAACATAACACCCCATGATGACGCATGGTATTCCAACTACCGTATATCGATTCAGCTGGGTGACAGTGCCACTCTGGTTGATACAGAACAAAAAATCGTTACCACCCAAAGCGGTCGTAGCTATCCATATGAAAAGTTGGTATTCGCCACGGGTAGCCGTTCGTTTATACCTCCGGTCAAAGGTGCAGATCACCCGGATGTCATCGGTTTTCGCACAATGAGTGATGTTGATGCTATGGAAGAAAAGCTCAACGGCCTTAAACATGCAACCGTAATAGGCGCTGGCTTGCTTGGCGTAGAAGCTGCCGTCGGGCTGAAACTACGAGGAATCGACGTCACTCTGATTCATCGCAATCCTGTTTTAATGAACCGCCAGCTTGATGCTAAAGCGTCTGATCTTTTAAAAGGGGCTTTGGAGGAACGAGGAATTGAAGTGATCACTGGAGTAAATCCAGAAGAAGTTCTGACAGACGACTCAGGGGTCCGCGAAGTATCCTTTGCAACCGCCGATACTCTCGAAAAACGCGATACTCAACTGGTTATCTTTGCAACGGGTATTCTTCCTAACAAAGAACTTGCGGATAGCTCAGGACTCAGCGTGAATCGAGGTATCTGTGTCGATGAAAGAATGCAGACATCTGCTGACGACATCTTTGCCCTGGGAGAATGCTGTGAGTTTTCAGGAACCACTTACGGTTTAGTAGCACCTATCTGGGATCAGGCCGACGTCATCGTCAGACAACTAACATCCAAAGATAACGCCAGTGGTTACATTGAGCGATCACACCTGACCAAACTCAAAGTATCGGGCCTGGACATCCATAGTATCGGTGAGTACGAAACACCGGAAGGCGCAGACGCCCTGGTACTGGAAGACCGAGAATATGGTGTCTACAAGAAAGTGATCCTGAAGGCCAACCGGATCATAGGTGCGTTATGTATAGGAGATGTCACCGACAGCCATTGGTACTACCAAATGATGGAAGAAAAAACAGACGTCAGTGACTATCGCGACATGCTCATATTCGGGCAAGCGTATTGTTCCGACGCAGCCTGATCAGTGATCAGACCAGACTGCGAACTCATTCCCACTGGGCTCACGGAAATGGAAACGCTTCCCTCCTGGAAACTCAAAAACCGGGCGCACGATTTCACCGCCAGCAGCACTGACCTTACTCATGGTGTTTTCTATATTGCGGCTATAAAACACCAGCAATGCACCACCTCGGGCGGGGTCAGAGGCTAACTCAGCCTGATAGAAACCGCCCATTAACCCCTGAAAGTCGAACGCTGTGTACGACTCACCATAATCGGTGAACTGCCAGTGAAATACCTGATTAAAAAACGTTTTGGTTGCTTCAAGATCACGTGCTGCAAACTCAACGTAATCCATCTTTTCGTGTTTCATCCGTTCCTTCCTTGTCAGTGGTTCTGTTCAAGACTGCCCGGTTACTCTGACAATAGCAACCAGGACTGAAGTATAACCACCAGCATAAGTATGGCCGATACTGCTGGCCATACTTTATCCGCGTGACGTTCGATCAGAGGCTTGCCAGAATACGTACTCACCAGAGCTTCATTCGGCTTTATCAGATCAGTCCAGAATTCGGACAGTGCGGAATGTCTGGCGCGAATATCAGGGTGGCAAGATTTTTCGATAGCCAGATCCAGCCATAAAGGAATATCAGAGCGTACTTCCCGCAGCGGTTGATACTTCCACTCGGAAACAGATCGTGCTCCCGTTCTGTGGATATGAGACATACGAAAAGGCTGTTCTCCACAAAGCATCTCATACACCATCACTCCTAGTGAGAACAGATCACTCTGAGTTGTCGCCGTACCGTACATAACGTACTCAGGAGCAATATAATTTACTGAGCCAACCGGGCAGTCTTCTTCCACAGGACTAGTAACTTCTGCCAGGCCCTTCACTTGCACCGTACCAAAATCAATCAGTTTCACCTGCCCCTGAGCGGTGATCATGACGTTCTCGGGTTTCAGATCGCGATGTACCATGCCCATGCGTTGAAACGCCCGCAAGGCCATCACTATCTGCTCAATAATGTTTCTTACACTGCTCAACTCCGGTTGTGGGTGATCGTTCATCCACTGACGCAGGGACTCTCCTTCAATCAGCTCACAGATATGATACATAAAACGAGCGTGTGGTTCGGGCGGTAGAATTTTCATAACATTCGCATGATCAACACGTGCCCCCACCCACTGTTCACGCACAAACCCCTCTAGATAGACTAGGTCTTCCTCAAAGTTCAGCGAGGGTGCCTTGAGCACATAACGTTTCTGATTACGTCTGTTCAGTACACGGTATAAATGACTGCGGGTTCCTGCATAGACAACCTGCTCAACCTCGTAATGATCAATACAATCTCCGGTATTCAACACGGGGGGAATAACGCGCTCAGTTAATACCCGATGAGTTTCCTCAATATTCTTTTCAGGCAGACTTTCGACCCGGATAATCATGGCGGTCAGGTTATCGTTACTGCCATTATTCAACGCCTGATCAACCAGAGATTGAGCACATTTCTCGAAATGAATTTGTGTGCTCTGTGATGTCAGTTCCTTGATCAGAGTGTCGCGCATCCGCTTATCTGTAAGAAAACCGTGAACTCCATCTGTCGTCATAAGGAGAACATCGTCGCTTTCCAGCGGCTGGTTCAGGTAGTCAACTTCGAGGTGAGTGTCCATGCCCATAGCGCGACTGAGGTAATCCTGACCATTCCCATGTTGATGAGTATGATCGCGGGTCAGGCATTCCAGAGAACCGTTTCTTAAGCGGTATACACGCGAGTCGCCCACATGAAAGACATGAAGAGTGCTCGATTTAAGCACGACCGAGCTAAGAGTTGTTACCAGAGAGTTATGCCGCGCACTCGCTTGCTGTCCATGATGATACAGCCAGGCATTGAGGGAACTCAGCACTTTTCCGGCTGCCGTTTTTACATCCCAACTATCCGGCGTGCTGTAATAATCATTTAGAAAATGAGTAACACTGGTGGTGCTTGCCTGTTGGGCGTTATCGCTACAACTCACGCCGTCTGCAATACAACAGGCAATTCCTTTATAACGGGCACTGTTTGTCGACGGCTGCCAGGCTGCAAAGGCATCCTGATTTTCAGGCTTGTTACCCGCTGTACTGAAACCTCCAAATATCACTTCGAGATTACGTTTGTTGCCTGACGACGTCATTTTCTTTCTCCCATAAAAAAAGTGGCCGGAGCCACTTTTTTACTGAACCGAGGATGATCAGTTTACACTGATCATCTCTACTGACCCGTCTTCACGGACTTCAGCAATGTGGCCTTTCGGTTCTTCCATGAACAGAAGAGTAATAAAGCCTACTACGGCGGTCGCTGCGATTACCATAAAGAAAACAGAATAATCGACGAACGACAGCACTGTAAGGTAAGTAACAGCACCAACGTTACCGTAGGCACCCGTCATGCCTGCGATCTGGCCTGTCAGGCGACGCTTAATCAATGGCACGACAGCAAATACAGCACCCTCGCCTGACTGGACGAAGAAAGAGCATGCCATGGCAGCAACTACGGCGAGCCAGAGCGGCCAGCTGCTGTCCACCGTCGACATTACAAAGTAGCCGATGGCAAGGCCAGCGGTAAGAATCAGCAAAGTCGACTTGCGGCCAAATTTGTCAGATAACCAGCCACCGCCTGGACGAGACATCAAGTTCATGAAGGCGTACGCCGACGCGACCATACCTGCCATAACAGGGTCCAGAGTGAAGGTTTCTGCAAAGAACAGAGGCAACATGGACACCACCGCGAGCTCTGAACCAAAGGTCGCAAAATACAGAATATTCAGAACAGCAACCTGTTTAAACTTGTATTGATGCATCTCCGGAACCGGCTTTTCAAAGATACCTTTGTTGACCTTCCAGACATGCGATACTTCGTAGATAAACAGTAATGCCAGACCGACATAGCAAAGCACTGCTGTTGTCTCACTGAGTAATGCCACACCGTTTGGTGAAAGCTTCCAGGTTAACAGTGCCAGTGCGGCGTACATGGGAACTTTCATAACCAGAAGAAAGAAGAAATCTCCCTTACTGGTCACTTCCATTGCACCGATATTTTTGGGCTTGAAATACGTCGATCCCTTTGGCGTATCAGAAACATTCATGTAATACACGACACTGAATATAAGACTCAGCGCACCTGTCGTCGCAACCGCGTAACGCCAGCCGTCATCACCACCAAACCACAAAGCAACAACAGGCAGCGAGAAAGCTGCCGCGGCAGAACCGAAGTTACCCCAGCCACCGTAGATACCTTCTGCCGTTCCCAGCTCGTTTGCAGGGAACCATTCGCTGACCATGCGAATACCAATAACAAAACCGGCACCGATAAAGCCCAGCAGGAAGCGCGCTAGAGCGGCTTGAACAAAGCTGTCTGCAAACGCAAACATAAAGCAAGGTATGGAACACACCGCCAACAAGCACGAGTATACGATTCGCGGACCAAAACGGTCGGTAAGCATACCGATAACAACACGAGCAGGAATTGTCAGCGCAACATTCAGAATCAACAGCGTCTTAATCTCTGACGGTGTCAGCCCCAGACTGTCTGCGATTGCCATCAACAGAGGCGCATGGTTAAACCAGACGACAAAGGTAATGAAAAATGCAATCCAGCTGAGATGCAATACTTTCATTTTCCCGGAAAACGAGAAAACGTTAAATTTTTCAGAGGTCATAAATGGCCTTAGTAACGATTACAAGCAATCAGGCATAGAGAGTGCCGCTTACGCGGCAGAACTCACCTGTACAATTCCGTTTTCAATGCGCACTGGAAAGTGTTCCAGCGTCACCGCGTCATCTTCCAGGCACTCGCCATTTGACAGATCAAAGTGCTGCTTATACAACGGAGATGCCACTACCGGGCGCTCTCCCACAGAACCAAGAATACCGCGTGACAATACATTCGCCTTTCCAAACGGATCATAATTGCTTATAGCGTACACAGTCTCGCCATCACCAAAGCGGAATACCGCTACTTGTTTTCCTTCTACCAACGCGCACACGCCAGTGTCAGGTACGAGATCTTCAAGAGAACAAACAGTTGTCCAGTCAGTCATCAGTCTTCTCCTGCATACAGCCTGTGCTGTATGCGATAAATTTTAATATTGTCTGAAAAAATCAGTGTTTCTCGGTGGTTAACTCAACCAGCTCAATACGTTCACTGTCTGTCGCTGGTCGTCGCTGTCCACGCTCACGCACATACAGAAGATTGTTATCTTCTTCTGCAGCATTAATGAAGTGACTGAAGCGCTTGAGCTTTTCTGGAGATTCAACCGTGGTTTTCCATTCGCACTGATAGGTGCCCACAACGCGGGTCATATCATTTTCGAGCTCACCACAGATATCCAGCTTATTATCGACAACAACTTCACGCAGGTAGTCGAGGCCTCCTTCGAGGTTTTCGAGCCACACAGATGTACGCTGCAGGCGATCGGCTGTACGTACATAGAACATCAATACCCGATCGATGTATTTGATCAGCGTTTCATCGTCCAGGTCTGTCGCAAACAGGTCCGCGTGACGTGGACGCATGCCACCATTGCCGCATACATAAAGGTTCCAACCACTTTCTGTTGCAATCACACCAATGTCTTTCGACTGTGCCTCGGCACATTCACGAGTACATCCAGAAACGCCGAATTTGATTTTGTGTGGTGCGCGAAGCCCCTTATAGCGATTCTCCAGCGCCACCGCCATGGAGACAGAATCAAGCACACCATAACGACACCAGGTGCTACCTACACAGGACTTAACGGTACGGAGCGCTTTACCGTAGGCATGACCTGTTTCAAGGCCCGCTGCAATCAGCTTCTCCCAGATTTTCGGCAACTCGTGGAGTTGTGCACCAAATAAATCGATACGCTGCCCACCAGTAATTTTGGTGTAGAGATCAAACTCTTTAGCAACTTCACCAATGGCAATCAGCTTATCAGGCGTAATTTCGCCGCCTGGAACACGAGGTACGACAGAGTAAGTACCGTCTTTCTGCATGTTGCCAAGGAAGATGTCATTAGTATCCTGCAGAGGCATCAGATCATCTTTCAGAACATACTCGTTTTTATAAGATGCCAGGATCGAACCAATGGTTGGCTTACAGATTTCACAGCCATGGCCTTTGCCGTGCCCTTTCAGCACTTCTGCAAAGCTGCCATATCCTTTCACGCGAACAATATCAGCGAGTTCAGCACGGGTATAAGCGAAGTGCTCACAGAGATCATTATTTACTTCAACGCCAAGGGCTGCGAGTTCAGAATCCATCACCTGCTTAGTCAAAGCAGCACAACCGCCACAGCCGGTAGTCGCCTTAGTCGCACCTTTTATGTCGCCCATGGTGCAGCAACCACCCTGCACTGCCGAAGCAATATCCCCCTTCGACACGTCATAACATGAACAGATCTGAGCCGTGTCGGGTAATGCAGTTACCCCCAGGCCTGCAGGCGCTTCGTCACCCAGTGCTGGCAGAATAAGTGCAGCTGGATTACCCGGGATATCCATATCGTTAAGCATGAGTTGCAGCAAAGTACCGTAGGATTCAGTTTCACCCACCAGCACGGCGCCAAGCAGTTTTTTACCGTCGGCAGAAACAATAAGTCGCTTGTAGACTTCTTCGATGTCGTCACTGAATACAAACGACTGAGAACCCGCCGTATGGCCATGCGCATCACCTATCGATGCGACATCCACGCCCAGCAGCTTAAGCTTGGTGCTCATATCAGCACCCTTAAAAGCAAGTTCCGGGGTTTTCAGATTTACCAGGGTGTCTGTGATGTGAGCCGCTGTGACTTTTGCCATCTGGTAGCCCGGTGCGACCAGACCGAAAATTTTACTGTCCCAGAGCGCACATTCGCCAATTGCATAGATGTCTTCTTCTGAGGTCTGACAATAATCGTTAATGACAATACCGCCGCGTTCGCCGACGTCGATGCCGAACTGTCGCGCAAGTTCATCCTGAGGGCGAATACCTGCAGAGAACAGAATCATATCTGTTTCAAGGTGTGAGCCGTCGGCAAAGTTCATGCGATAGCGGCATTCTTCGCCAGCGACAATTTCTTTGGTGTTTTTTTCAGTGTGTACTGACACACCCAGAGATTCGATTTTATGTCGCAGCAGATTACCGCCGCCTTCATCGAGCTGCACGGCCATTAAGCGCGGAGCGAATTCAACAACGTGGGTATCAAGGCCGGCTTCTTTAAGTGCATTTGCTGCCTCGAGGCCAAGCAGACCGCCACCAACAACAACACCCGTTTTGGATACTTCAGCGGACGCAGAAATTGCTTCAAGATCTTCAATCGTACGATAAACAAGGCAGTGATCCTGATCCTTACCCGGAATCGGTGGAACAAATGGATAGGAACCCGTTGCCAGCACCAGTTTGTCGTATCCTTCTATACGCCCGGTTGAGGTCGTAATGGTTTTGTTGTCGGCGTCAATTTCGACAACTTTCTCATTCTTTAAATAGGTAATACCGGAATCGTCGTATTCAGATTCTGTGGTGAGTGCCAGGTCAGCGGCGGTCGCCCCTGAAAAGTATTTGCTCAGCTGTACGCGGTCGTACGCAAGGCGAGGTTCTTCGGAAAAGGTGATTAATTCGAATTCTGAGGCTTTCTCAGATTCGGCCATAGTGGCGAGGAAGTTGTGGCCAACCATACCGTTACCAACAACTATGATGCGCTTCTTACTCATGGCGATGACTCTCTCTTATTCAGACATTCTTCTTGTCTCCTTAAATAAGTGCATCGTTGCTCTACTTACCCGCTACGCCGTTGCAGCAAACAGTATCGAATAGGCTTTAGCAATATGAGTGCCAAAGCGGTATCCAGAACCGCCAGATGCAATGGCAGGCCGTCGCGTCTGGTTTTCAGCCTGCCTGTCGGTGGGCTGGGAGTATCAGAACCACAGAGAAAAAGTGATCAGACTCCACTTTTCGCACCAGAAGAGTGCTCATTACAGTCTTATTGCACCCCAAAAAGGCAAATAAGATACAAGGTCACCAGTGACTTACCGAATCAACTTCTGAAAACGGGCCGGCCGATTCTGCTCACATATCACCAGGCTCAGTTGCCACGGGCGTTGAGGCGGGTCTGAGTATGAATAAATGACTAGCATCTCAGAGTTGGCACTCTTTTTGTTTAGTCATTACTAAGACCTTGTGCATTGGCAGGGAGCCAGATTCAGCGGTCCAGACACCAACGTTGGTGTCGTCGTTTTGTGTTGTGTTTATGAGCATTGGCGCTCGCGGGTAACTCCGCGGGCGTTTTTTTTTGCTCACGAAAAGGCTTGAGAGTAGCAAGCCAACTATGTGGATAGCCCTATGAGTCATAAAAAGCTACAGGTTCAGACAACATGTCCATACTGCGGAGTAGGATGTGGTGTGGATATTTCTGTCGACGAGAAGGATATTGCGCCTGTCGCTGGAATGAAGTCGCACCCAGCAAATTTCGGGCGTCTGTGCGTTAAGGGATCTGCGCTGCACGATACTCTGGATCAAACCGACCGTTTGCTACACCCGACAATGAATGGCCAGGCAGCTGATTGGGATACCGCACTGAACCTGGTCGCCGATAAGATCCGCCAGGTAGTCTCTACCCATGGTCCGGAAGCGGTTGCGTTCTACGGGTCAGGCCAGCTTCTCACAGAAGATTATTACGTCGCCAACAAGTTGATGAAGGGCTTTATAGGCAGTGCGAATATGGATACCAATTCGCGTCTGTGTATGGCGTCGGCCGTAGCCTCTTATAAACGCTCTATCGGCAGTGATACCGTTCCGGGGTGTTACGAAGATCTCGAGCAGGCAGACCTTCTGGTCATCACTGGCAGTAATGCTGCCTGGGCTCATCCGATCCTGTTCCAGCGGATGGCTGCGGCGAAGAAAGCCCGCCCGGGTATGAAGGTTGTTGTGGTCGATCCACGAAAAACAGCGACCTGCGATATTGCAGACTTACACCTTCCGATAAAGCCAGGCAGTGACACCACTCTATTTAATGCTCTGCTGACCTACCTTCACCAGCAAAATGCTTTGGACACACACTTTATTGAACAGTGTTCAGAAAACATTGGCGAGGCACTTGTGGCGGCATCGAAGGCGGCGCAGGACTTTAGCGACCTCGCGGCTATTACCGACGTAAATCAGCAGGACCTCGAAACCTTCTTCGCCTGGTTCCGCGACACACCAAAGACAGTGACCTTTTACTCTCAGGGCGTTAATCAGAGTATTGATGGCACTGACAAAGCAAACAGTATTATCAACCTGCATCTTGCAACCGGTCGGATAGGCAAGCCTGGTGCCTGTCCGTTTTCAATTACGGGGCAACCCAATGCGATGGGCGGGCGAGAAGTTGGTGGGCTGGCAAATCAGCTGGCCGCCCATATGGATTTCTCGCCGGCCGACCGGGATCGTGTGCGGCGCTTCTGGCAATCACCACACATTGCAGAAAAACCGGGACTGAAGGCAGTCGATCTGTTCAACGAAGTAAAAAATGGAAAGATTAAATTCCTCTGGATTATGTCCACGAACCCACTGGTCAGCATGCCAGATGCTGACGATGTTAAAGAAGCCATGAAGCACTGCGAACTTGTCGTGGTATCTGATTGCATGGCTAATACTGATACCACCGCCGCTGCTCATGTGCTCTTGCCCGCAGCGAGCTGGGGAGAGAAAAACGGTACTGTCACAAATTCCGAGCGCCGTATATCTCGTCAACGAGGCTTCTTGCCCCCTCCGGGTGAAGCGCGCCCGGATTGGTGGATAATTACTCAAGTCGCCCGCCGCCTGGGATACGAAGAAGCATTCCCTTATGAACATCCGGCTGAAATTTTTGACGAACACGCACGCCTGTCAGCGTTTGAAAATAATGGCACACGCGACTTTGACCTCAGTGGCCTGACCAACATGAGCCGTGAACAATACGATGCACTGGCTCCTGTGCAATGGCCGGTCAACGACGCCTTCCCTGCCGGTCGTCCGCGTTTTTATGACGATGGATATTTCTATACCAGATCGGGCAAAGCGAAATTCATTCCTGTCGTTGCGAAATCACCAACGTCATCGGCGACCGGACTGACTATGAATACAGGTCGGGTAAGGGATCACTGGCATACAATGACCAGAACCGCAAAAGCGCCTGTACTTGCCCGACACATCGCAGAACCTTACGCGGATTTTCATCCTGAAGATGCGATGCGCTTAGGAGTAAGAGATAAAAAACTGGTCAGATTATGGAGCGAGCGTGGCGAGATTATCGTACGCGCTCAGGTTCGCAGCGATCTCGCTCAGCGCAAGGGAGAGATTTTTGTACCCATGCACTGGACAAATCGCTATGCCAGTAAGGCCCGGATGGGAGCACTGATCAACAAAGATAATGACCCGGTATCCGGACAACCCGCTCTGAAAATGACGGATGTTAACGCAGCGGTATTTTCAACCGAGTGGGAAGGATTTCTCCTGACCAGCAAAGACCTTGGTCACCTCGATACAGACTACTGGGTCTATAACGTCACTGACACGGGTCACATGTATGAAATCAGTGGGCAGAACGATCCGGTCGAATTTATCCGTTCGGTCAGGAACCAATTTGAATCCGATCATTGGGTCATGTTCAGCGACCCGACCAACCTGCACTATCGCCTGTGCCTGATTGAAAGAGACCAACTCAAGGCGGTTTTATTTATTCACAAAGACTACGACTTCAGTGGCCGACAGTGGCTAATCGATATTTTTGGACAGGAAGAGCTTTCCATCCACGACCGCCGGGCCATTCTGGCCGGACGCCCGCTTGGCAAAGTAGAAGATAAAGGCGCCATCGTGTGCTCTTGTTTCCAGGTGGGTGAAAACACCATTCAAAAAGCGATAGCGGGCGGCTGCACCGGTGCTGATGAGTTAGGTGCCGAACTGAAATGCGGTACTAACTGCGGCTCCTGTATCCCAGAGCTGAAATCTCTTATTGCGAAATACCAGCCCGCAGAGGCTGTGGAGTAAGACAATGAAAAATACACAGAAACAACCCGGTAAAGTATGGCTCGTCGGCGGCGGTCCTGGTGACCCTGAATTACTGACGATCAAAGCAATGAGAGTCATCAGTCAGGCTGATATCGTTTTATACGACAGCCTTATTTCCGATGAGATACTCGATATGTTGCCGCAGAAGTGTACCCGCATTCATGTCGGGAAACGTTGTGGTGCACACAAAATGACTCAGGTAGATATTCAGAAACTACTGCTAACCAGCGCGCGCAAGTACGCCCGTGTGGTGCGCCTGAAAGGCGGAGACCCGTTTATTTTTGGTCGCGGAGGAGAAGAGCTGGAATATCTGCAGAAGCATGGTATTGAGGTCGATATTGTTCCGGGGATTACCGCAGCAGGTGGCTGTGCAGCCGCAGCAAAAATACCACTGACTCATCGTCAATATGGCAACGCTCTTATGCTCGACAGCGGCCACAGTCAGTTCGGTGAGTACCAGAAAAGCCAGAGCCCCACCCGGGTATTTTATATGGGTGTAAAGCAGGCCGGGATGATCACTGCCAGCCTTCTTAGCGAGGGGCTGGCAGACGCCACCCCCGTCGCCCTGATTGCCAATGGCACATTACCAAATCAGGAAGTACATACGGGTGTCTTAATGGATCTGCCTTTTTTAGCTGATCGATATTCAGGCGCAGGTCCGGCTCTGATAATTGTTGGCGAAGTCGCAGCGTTCGCTGCGCGCAACCAGGTTCTGGCCCACGGTGAAGCCGTGGCGTAAGCACACCGGCGCAAGCCGGATTCCCAAGTAAGCTGTTGGTCCAAAGCTGAAAAGCGAACTTTAGGACTCGCCCCATGCCGCAAGGCCTGGGGCTTTTTTATGAATAACAGACACAAAAAAGGCAAGCGAAACGCTTGCCTTCTTTTATCAACGCAGAACGATCAGATCGCTACGATGTTCTCTGCCTGAGGGCCTTTAGCGCCCTGAGTCACAGTAAATTGAACAGACTGGCCTTCAGCCAATGTCTTGAATCCAGCGCTTGCAATAGCACTGAAGTGAGCGAAGACATCTGGACCTGATTTCTGCTCAATAAAGCCAAAACCTTTAGCTTCGTTAAACCATTTTACAATACCAGTAGTAGTATTAGACATAATAAATATCCTGAAATATAAGAGTTTTTATGCGCCCTCTCTCAGTGAAATACCGAAACGGGCACGAGGAGCGGGAAATATAAAGAGAAATTCTGAAACTACAGGACGAAGTAATACTAAGAATGCGACGCAACGTTGGTAACGAAATTGGACTTCCTTTCAAGCTGTACCCATAGTCTGCCTCTTCTGAACCAAAGTCAAACTATTTCGAACACTCAAAAAACATGACACATAGACCAGTCTTCTCTGGATTTGAAGAATTTAACCTACTGTCGGGGTCAAAGTAGTAGCTCAAAGTTAAGTAAAGCACTTTCTTTGGTTATGAATATCAAAGTCTCCAGGCTATTGAGGCTATGAGCAGGAAACACAGAGCGACGAACCATAATTGATGCTTCGGCCTACAGGGCTAATTCGTTTTAGGGTTTAAAGAAAGTAATACTCATTGGATATACCCAAAGTTCTCCATTATTGGCTTTAACTGCAGCAATGATAGCAAATACCAGATTCAGAATTCCGAGTACAAAAAACGCCAATGCACCGATGACAAAGATCCAGAGAATAAAACAAACAATAGAGTATATAACCAGGCTCAACAACCAGTTGGCAGTAACCTTGCCATGCCGGTCGATCTGGTCATTTTTGTCCTTATTCATCAGCCACATAACAATAGGCAGAATTAGCCCGAGGCCAGGTATCAGAATACTGCTCAGCTGACTCAGGTGAATCATTGTGCAGTAGGTGCTGACGGGCATTCCCCAATATTCTTCATTTGATTCTTTCATCACATTACCTCCCTTTCACATACTCACTTAAGGTATCACAGCCGAAAAAACACCCCGTCAAGCGGGGTGTTTTGTTCTTACGGCGAAGCCTGAAAATCAGCCTTCTACAGCGAGTGACGACATATCCATCACGTAGCGATGAGATATATCCCCTTTCGCCATAATCTCAAAAGCGTCGTTCACTTCATCCGGGCGAATGATCTTACATTCAGGGTGAATATTATGCTTACCGCAGAAGTCGAGTACTTCTTGAGTTTCTTTAATGCCACCAATCAGGGAGCCTGCAACGCGACGACGCCCCATCACCAGAGGTACTGTCATAAACTCTTCCATAGGCCCGACCTGACCAACGAGAACAATAGTGCCGTCGATATCGAGTAATGGCGAGTAAACGGAAACATCGTGTTTCACTGGCACGGTATCAATAATCAGATCGAAAGAAGCCGCCGCTTTTTTCATCGCATCTTTGTCAGTGGATGCAAGAATACCCGTCGCGCCTAGTTCTTTAGCATCGGCTTCTTTTTTATTTGAGCGGCTCAGCACGGTTACTTCTGCCCCCATAGCAACCGCCAGCTTAACCGCCATATGCCCAAGACCACCTAAGCCTACGACACCAACACGACTACCCTCTTTGACGCCCCAGGTGCGTAGTGGTGAGAACGTGGTAATACCTGCACAGAGAATGGGTGCAGCCTTCGACATATCAAGAGTGTCTGGAATACTGAGCACAAATTCTTCACGCACCACGATGTGTTTAGAGTAACCACCCTGAGTAATGGTGCCGTCAATACGATCAGGCGCCCCATAGGTAGGAGTCATACCTACGCGGCAGTACTGTTCTTCATGACCGTGACACTGATCGCATTCCTGACAGCTATCAACCATACAGCCTACGCCGACGTTATCGCCGACTTTGTAGTTCTTAACATCGGCCCCCACTTCGATCACACGACCAACAATCTCATGGCCCGGCACCAGCGGGTAAGGCTGAGGCCCCCAGTCACCATTTACGGTATGCAGGTCTGAGTGACAGATGCCACTGAACAAAATCTCAATAGCGACATCATTTGCACGGAGTGCGCGACGTTCAAAGTGGTATGGCACCATTTCGGCGTCAGAGTTATGTGCTGCGTAACCTACGGTTTTCATCAGTGCTCCTTCAAGAGTCTTTGGATTCATCAGATTTCAATAGACAGTCTAAGCGTACAGAGTATCCGCGCACATGTCTGAAACAATCTGTTTCTTGCACAAAACTCCTGAAAAATCGACTTTTGTTACGATATAACTCGTTAGAACATACGCCCGAACGACAAATTTATTCCAAACGACTGCTCCGCGTCAGTCAGGGGGCTGTCTGATATTTCATCACCATACGTCGTGTGAGTAAGCTGAAGCCGGGTCATTCCTCCAGCAAGACTGCGGGTGAAGAAAGCCAGGCTGACTTCCGGATTGATAGTACCTGACGGTGTGTACTCCGGGCGCCATGGACGTGCTTCGTCGTCGGTCACGCCGTAGTAGTAATCCACGTAATCTGTGCTCTGATATTCCGCGCCGATACCCGGCTCTACAAAGACTGAACCCAAGGGAATAACATAGGAAACCCTCGCAGCAGCCTCATAGCCAGAGTACACGTTCAGAATATCGTGGATTGCATTCACACTCAGGTGCCAACGCCCCGGGCGATAAGCAAGCCCTACGCCTCCTGCCATTGAGTAGCCGCGATCGTCCATGCCCTCAAAGATAAGGCTGTCTGATTCACGGTAGCCCGCGAACACCGGGCTGAGTATCAGTGACGCAGTCAGATTACCCGGCCGGTAAACATCGTAGGTTGCGTAAGGACCATAGAGATTAAGCCGGTCACCACGATAAATAACCAGTGGGACTGGTATAACCCGGCTTTCAAAGTCGCGGTAGACGTCCTCAGATCCCACCACCGCAACGCCCCAGGACCAGGGGGATTTATCCGCAGCCTGAGTGTAACAAGCGAGCGTTAAAGCAATGAATAAGATTAAGACCCTGCAGGTATGTAACAACATACGACCTCGTCCGGTTAATAGTTCAGGATAATTACGGAGTGTCATTAAGAGCCCATAACTGCCTGCTCAGTTCCGCTATTTCGATTGGGTCATAAATACTGCGCTCAGCCTGAGCTTCTGACAACGTTCACAGTCATATTGAGAAGCTCAACGGGATCGCCAAACTGAGTATAAATAGCTACATCGGCAGCATCACGACCATAAGCAATCGCAACTCGACCTCCCTGCAACCCGGTTTGTGTCGGATCAAAGGTATACCAACGATCGCCGACGTAGGCCTCAAACCAGGCGTGCAAATCCATCGGCTGTAAACCTTCAAGGTAGCCCACGACCATACGAGCGGGAATAGACAACGCTCGACAACAGGCAATGCCCAGGTGCGCCATGTCACGACACACGCCATGTCCCTGCTCATTAACTTCTGTCGCACTGATGATGTGTTGGCCATGGCCCGGTGTATAACGAATAGTATCCCGAATGTAGGTCACAATCGCCTGACACTGGTCGTAGCCCGGCGACTGACCAGCTACAAGGCCGGCTGCCAGATCAGTGAAACGATCCGCTTCACAATAACGGCTCGGCCGCAGAAATGGCAAAGTGTCATCGGGCAGTGACTGAACCTCAATAAAAGGCGCACCGGGAGCTGAGTCTACTGCATCGGCTGTTTCTATCTCTACCGAGGTGTGAATAGAAAAACGACCGGGTGGCGCTACCAGGCGCTGACACAAGTTACCAAAACTGTCGGTGAACTCGACCGCGGGAACACTCGGTGCGAGTACGTACTCTTCACGGGCTATCCACTGCTGGTAGCCGCTGCGCGGACGGATCATCAGCAAAAAAGGCGTTGCTACTGGAATATTAAAATCTAACGCACAGGCCGCGCTTAACCACATAAGATACCCCGAAAGGTTGAGGTGAGTAGAGAGACTCGCCAGAGAATGTGCCACTAAGCTAACACTTAAAGATGACACTTCCAAAATAGACTGTCATGAATGGGGACAGGATAACGATCAGCGTTTAAAAACCAGAACCCGGCTCTTTCAGGAACTCTGACTCTTCATCTGTCGATTGACGCCCAAGTATGGCATTGCGATGAGGATAGCGCCCAAAGCGGTCGACGATGGCTTTATGCTTCAACTCGAATTCGTAATTATTTTCAGGGGTATATTCCCTGAAGAGTTGCACTGCCACTTCGTGAATCTGCTTTGATTCACTGTGCATAAATGGCATCAGAAGAAACGTACGTTGATCAATATCATTCAGTAGGTCCAGAGACCCTCGCGTTACAGCCTCTTGCGCAAGAGCAAGCGCCAGTGCGTCTTGCGAAAATGCCTGGGCGGTATCCCTGTAGATATTTCTTGAGAACTGATCGAGAACGATAATTTCAGCCAGGCGGCCTTCTGCTGTTTCACGCCACTCACTTAACTCACAGAGCACTGCCCGGTGCAGTGTATGCCCAAAACGATCCTTGAGCATACTGTCGAACATCGCATCTTTGATCCACCATTGCTTGGGGGTGATTTCGTCAAACCAGAAATCCAGGATGGCGTCTGCACTGATTTCCATAAGGCTATAAATTATCCGGGTGACAAGGACAATTGGTCAGGTGGTCATTGACCATTCCCATGCTTTGCATAAAGGCATAACAGGTTGTTGGGCCAACGAAACCAAAGCCGATCTTTTTCAGTGCTTTGCTCATTGCTTTCGATTCATCGGTCTGGGCTGGACACTCTTTTAATTGTGCATAGCGATTTATAATGGGCGACCCGCCGACAAACGACCATAGCCACTCGCTCCAGTTAAGCCCTTCCTTTTCGGCAGCTACCCAAGCGCGGGCATTTTTGCGGATGGCTTCCAGTTTACCCCGATGCCTGATAAGGCCCGCGTCCAGAAGACACTCCTCTATGTCCTCATCCGTCATCGCGGCCACCAGCGCAGGATCAAAACCATGGAAACGCGCCCGGTAATTTGGCCGCTTTTTCAGTACTGTAATCCAGCTCAGTCCCGCTTGCTGGCCTTCAAGACAGAGTTTTTCAAACAGGCGATGTTCGTCGTAGCAGGGCTGGCCCCACTCCGAATCATGATACTCAACATAGAGTTCACCCTGCGCCCACGGGCAGGTTTCAAGGTGTTTTGACATAATAGGCTGAATCACTCGCCGGTTTCGGCTTTCTGAAAGACCAGAGTTCGATTGTTGGCAGGCATTTCCTCATCCGCTCGCAGGTACAGATGAAACTGACGAGCCAGAAGCAGAATCTGCTCAAAATCTTTAATGCCGCTGTCCGGGTTTCTTCCACGAAGCCATTGATCAAGCTCTACATTGCCCTGACTGGTGTATTGGCCATCGTAGTTATAGGGGCCGTACAGCATCAACAGACCGCCAGCTTTAAGCACGCGACTAATACCGCGAAACATTTTCTCGACCTCCGGCCAGCTGACAAAATGCACGACGTTAGCGCTGAAAACGACATCGGCGTCACGTGCTGGCCAGATATCCTGTTCAACGTTAAGTTCCAGCGGATCAAGAAAGCCTTTCTGAGCAGCATGCTTACGCCACTGACGAATATCATCAAGACGTTCTCTTAATTCGGTAGGTTGCCAGCGGATACCGGGGAGATTTGCTGTCATATACGCGGCATGCTGACCTGTACCGCTACCCACTTCAAGGATGAAGGCGTTTTCAGGTGCGTACTTACCCAGTACGTCCAGAATCGGGCGTTGATTTCGAACGCACGCATCTGCTGTGGGGAGCTCTGCGATCCCTGGTTCATTATTTAACAATGATCTCTCCGGGTTTCCAACGTCTTCTTATACACGTCCGTGTGACTGGATTATCTCACAGACGCAGAATGACACAACGGCCGTCCTTATGAATCAGGCGAAATACTTAGTCTTTTTTGATTCTGTTCACAAATCATACAACAGAAAGTCACACATGACAGTCAGACAAAAGGCTTGTTAGCCGCGATTTATCATTAATGGCTTCGTTCTTACCGACTCATTAAAGGGCTTATACATAAAGGGTACATGCTTTAGAATACAGCCATTAACTAATGACCCGATGGCCTATTGTCTCTATGCGCGCTACTCAATTTCTTATTGCGACCGAAAAAGAAACCCCAGCTGATGCGGTTGTGATCAGCCACAAGCTGATGCTCCGCTCCGGTATGATCCGTAAACTGGCTGCTGGCCTGTATACCTGGATGCCGCTTGGCCTTCGCACGCTGCGTAAGGTCGAAAACATCGTTCGCGAAGAGATGGATCGTGCAGGCGCTCAGGAAATCCTGATGCCGACGGTTCAACCTGCCGAGCTGTGGGAAGAATCTGGCCGTTGGTACCAGTATGGTGGCGAGCTGATGCGCCTCAAGGACCGCCACAATCGCGAGTTCTGCTACGGCCCGACCGCCGAAGAAGTGGTGACAGACATCGCTCGTAACAACCTGAGCAGCTACAAGCAACTGCCGATGAACCTGTACCAGGTTCAGACCAAATTCCGTGACGAAACGCGCCCGCGCTTTGGTGTCATGCGCGCCCGCGAGTTTATGATGAAAGATGGCTATTCCTTCCACGCAAATGAAGAAAGCCTGCAGGAAACCTACGAGCGTATGCACGAAGCCTACAGCCGTATTTTTAACCGTCTGGGCCTCGACTTCCGCCCGGTACTGGCTGACACCGGCTCCATTGGTGGCGCATCGTCGCACGAATTCCATGTACTGGCAGAATCCGGCGAAGATGATATCGCCTTCTCTGACAGTTCAGATTACGCAGCGAATGTCGAACTCGCAGAAGCGCTGGCACCGGCCGGTGAACGCCCTGCGGCATCGCAAGAACTGGAGAAGGTATCTACCCCAGACGTCACCAGCATCGAAGACGTTGCTGCACTGCTGAACGTTGCAGCCTCAAACGTGCTGAAAGCCATTGTCGTTCGCGGTACCAGTGAAGCCGAAGACGCTGAAGAAGGCGAAGTCGGTGAGCCTGTGGTGCTATTCCTGCGCGGCGACCACCAGCTGAACGAAATTAAAGCCGAGAAACTGCCTGGGGTACTGAGCCCACTGCAGTTTGCCAGCGCCGATGAAGTACAGAAAATTGGTGGCGTTGCCGGGTTCACTGGCCCTCGTGGTCTGTCTGCGCGTGTTTACGTCGATCGCAGTGCCGCACACATGTCGGATTTCGTATGCGGTGCGAACGAAGCCGACGCTCATTTCACTGGGGCAAACTGGGGCCGTGATTTTGAAGAAGGCACCGTCGCTGACCTGCGCAATGTGGTTGCAGGTGACCCGAGCCCATGTGGCCAGGGTACGCTCGACATCAAACGCGGTATCGAGGTGGGTCATATCTTCCAGTTGGGCACAAAATACTCCGAAGCCCTGAAAGCAACGGTACTGGACGAAAACGGCAAAGACCGCGTGATGATGATGGGTTGCTACGGTATCGGCGTCAGCCGTGTGGTTGCAGCAGCCATTGAACAGAATAATGATGACAACGGCATCATCTGGCCAGACGCCATCGCTCCGTTCCATGTAGGCATAGTGCCCATGAACATGCACAAATCCGAAGCTGTAAAAGAGGCCGCTGAAAAGCTCTATAGCGAGCTGACCGAAGCCGGCTTTGAGGTCTATATGGATGACCGCGACAAGAAAACCAGCCCGGGCGTTAAATTCGCTGACATGGAGCTGATGGGTATTCCTCATCGTGTTGTGATCAGTGACCGCGGCCTCGAAGCCGGTGCACTGGAATACAAACACCGCAGTGCTGATGAAAAAGAAGAAATCCCGGCTGACAGCGTACTCAGCGTTCTGAAAGAGCGGATTAATCTCGGATGATCCGATGCCAGCTCGTATTCCTGTGGTTCTGTGTCCGGCATGTCCGGGCCAGCCTTACCATGGCAATGCTGGTGCTGGCCCTGCCCTCTGGCGCTATGACCAGCGCCGATCCAGACCCGGAGCTCAGATCTGCATTGATCGAAGCGGTCAATGCTTCCGACTCTTTCGGCGATCAGTTCGATGCACAGGTCTGGCTTATGGATATGTCTGGAAGACTTAAACGCTATCGCAGCATGCGTGACGACAAGGTTCGCCTCGAATTGCTTCGGATGATTCATCAGGAGGCAACGCGAGCCGGCCTACAGCCGGAACTGGTGCTGTCTGTGATACAGGTCGAAAGTGCATTTGATCGTTTTGCTCTGAGCTACGTAGGCGCTCAGGGTTATATGCAGGTTATGCCTTTTTGGAAAAATGAACTCGGGCGGACTGAAGATAACCTGATGGATACCCGTACTAACCTTAGGTACGGCTGTACGATCCTCAAACACTATCTTGACCGTGAAAAAGGTAACCTGATTCGCGCCCTCGCCCGCTACAACGGCAGCCTGGGTAAAACAAAATATCCTGAAAAAGTGCTCATGGCCTGGGACAAATACTGGTTTGTGAACTACTGAGCAATCTCTGCATAATTCGGCGCTCTATTCAGTGCATCATAGGCCCGCTCAGTTGACAGGCTTCTCCAGCATCAACAACTCGTCCGAAATATCCCGCAGCTTCTCAGTCATCATGGTTTCAGCGTCATAGAGACCACGATTGTAAAAAAAGCCGCCCATTTCCTCAGCGAAAAAATCAATCAGAAACTCGGCCTGAAAACCGCCCAGCTCCTGATCCAACTCCTCACGAAAATACATTTTCACTTTCTGAACCATGCGCGCCTTCTCTTCAGAAGTGAACTCCATCTTGTCCATACCGTCCTACCTCTGGTTAGGGCCTTTTTGGGCTTACTGTAAATCAGGGCGGATGAGCATGTCTGCGCCAGATCAACTTGTCAATCAATGCAATCCTTTACAATTAATTAGTTATTGTATAGGTTTTGTATTGTTATTAACTTTCGGAGATCAGGATGTTTCTTATTACCCTCCTCAGTGTCTTAGTGGCCTTCGCCGCAATCATGTACTTTAACCCGGGGCTTCTCATAGGCTCTGCTATTTTCACCGCAGTGTGGCTCACCACCGGCTTGCTGACGCCCGCCATGGTACATCCGGTGACACTGGTACTGCTTGCTGGCGTGCTGGCGGTGCTTAATGTCCCGCAACTGCGCAGAGCAGTGCTGACTAAGTCAGCCTATAAGACAATTTCAGGCGTAATGCCGCAGATGAGCCAGACAGAAAGCGAAGCGCTGGAGGCGGGTACGACCTGGTGGGATGCTGACCTGTTTCAAGGTAAACCCGACTGGGAAAAGTTTTCCTCTATCACCATGCCTACTCTGACGAGTAAAGAACAATCCTTTATCGATAACGAAGTAGAAGAGCTGTGTGAAATGCTCGACGAGTGGGAAATCCACCACTACCGCAAAGATCTGCCGCCTGAAGCCTGGCAGTTCCTCAAAGACAAAGGCTTCTTCAGCCTGATCATTCCTGAAGAATACGGTGGTAAGCACTTCTCTCCTTATGCCCAAAGCCGCATTATGAGCAAGATTGCGTCACGCTCTATTACAGGTGCTGTGACAGCCATGGTTCCCAACTCTCTCGGGCCCGGCGAACTTCTGGCCAAGTACGGTACAGAAGAACAGAAAAAGCGTTGGCTACCCGGCCTTGCGAAAGGCACAGAAATTCCTTGCTTCGGCCTGACCGGCCCAGAAGTTGGCTCTGATGCCGGCTCGATCCCGGATCTTGGTATCGTCTGCAAAGGCGAACACGAAGGTAAAGAAGTGCTCGGTATCCGCCTGAATTTCGCCAAACGCTGGATTACCCTGGCACCGGTCGCGACCGTAATCGGTCTGGCGTTTAAACTGCGGGACCCCGATGGCCTGCTTGGTGACGCCGACACTCAGGATTACGGTATTACCTGCGCTCTGATTCCTGCCGACCATGACGGGGTAGAGATTGGTCGCCGTCATTATCCGGGGGCGCCTTTCATGAACGGTCCGATTAATGGCGAAGACGTGTTTATTCCTGTCGACTGGATCATTGGTGGCCCCGAAATGGCCGGTAAAGGGTGGCGCATGCTGATTGAGTGTCTGGGTGCCGGCCGTGGTGTATCACTGCCTGCGCTGGCCACAGCGAGCGGCGAAGTCGGTTACCGCATGACCGGTGCGTTTGGCAAAATCCGCCGTCAGTTCAAAACAGAAGTCGGTAAGTTCGAGGGGGTACAAGAGGCGACGTCCCAGATTGCGATCCTGGGTTACACACTCGAAGCAATGCGCCACCTGGTGACCAAAAGCCTGGAATCAGGTACTCCTTCCGTGATCACCGCCATGGCGAAATATCACGCCACAGAAATGATGCGGACTCTCATCAATCACGGCATGGATGTCGCCGGTGGCCGTGCAATTCAGCTTGGGCCTCGTAACTTTATGGCTCTGCCTTATCAGAGCGTTCCAATCGCAATTACCGTTGAAGGCGCAAACATCCTGACACGTTCACTGATGATTTTTGGTCAGGGATCTATGCGTTGCCACCCGTACCTGTTCGACGTTATCCAGACGTTGCAGACCGACGACAAGAAGCAGGGGCTCAAAGATTTCGACCGTCTGTTCTTCGCGCTGGCTGGCAACAGCATCAGCCGCACCATGCGCGCCTTTGTGCTGGGCTTGAGCGGTAACCGTCTGGCCAATGCGCCAGAGAAGGCTGACGATTTCACCAAGCAGTGGTATCAGAAAATTGATCGCATGAGTGCCGCCTTGGCTTCTTCTGCGGATCTGGCACTGGGCATTCTGGGTGGCGACCTGAAGCGTCGCGAGCTATTGAGTGCCCGGTTAGGAGATGTACATAGCCAGTTGTTCATGGCGTGCAGCATCTTGAAATATTACGAGAACCAGCCTGCAAGCACAGCCGAAAAAGTGCATGCTCGCGCATCATTGCATCAGGCACTTTATACGGCACAGGAAGCCCTGTTCGATTTCTACGACAATTTCACTGTACCCGGCATTGCTGGCGTCTTTAAGCGCCTGGCCTTTCCTTATGGTCGTATTCTCAAGAAACCGGATGATGATCAGCTGCGTGCACTGGGCGACCTGATTATGGAGGATAATCCAGTCCGCCAGACGTTTGGTAAGTTTATTCACAACAGCCTTGAGCCCACTGACGCCTTTGGACGTGTTGAAAGCACCTACCAGAAGCTCCTCACAGTGGAAGATGCGTGGGGCAAATACAACAAAGCTGAATCACGTGGGAAACTGGCGGGCGATAATATTGATGCGCGCCTCGCAAGTGCTGTGGCTCAGAATATTATCACCCAGCAAGAGGCTGACAACATTCGTGAATACGACAAGCAACGCTATGACGCACTATTAACCGATGCATTCGAGAAAAGTTTTTTCGAAAAAGCGGAGGTTGAAGTCAAAGATCTGGCGGCGGATGCCAACGTAAGTTGAACACTCCCCTTGTTCAGCACCCTTGAAGCGGCACGGATGCCGCTTTTTTTATTGCACAAGTACCGGTCGCAAATCCTGATAAGGCATATTCAGTACCTGAATCTGGTAATCCAGGTACTGATTAATACGAAGAATGTAATTGCCCGGCATGATGTTCGGCATGTAGTACATACCATCTGATCCGGTGAAATAAGTGTATACAAGTTGAGGGCCAAAATTAGTGAACACTATAAGCTCTACCGTCGCCCCTGATGCCGGAAAAAGATCGCCTGTATATGGATGACGAATATCTACCCGCCCTCTCAAATTCGTCGCCATCGCCAGTTCCGACACAAGAATCAATAAAACAAACACCATGTTCTTCATTGTCCGGCTCCTGTCACGGGTGTCATATAAGAGGTTTCAGAATACCTCTGCCCAGGCTGAGTCAGCGTTGTTATCTCGATAGGCTCATTAAACTCTATGGTTCGGTTCTGGTAATTCACTACCATATCACTGCCCGTTAATGCGGCTTCAGATGTAAGGTTAATCTTCCCGCGGCCAAAACCCTTTACATCAAGAGTGATCATCCTCTTAGGAGGTGAACCATCCGGAGAACCCGGTATTTTGAAGTGAATGTCACCGTTAGCACTACTCAGTACGCGAGGTTCGAGTGATATTTCGAGGAGATCAAACAGCATTGGATTATTGATGACATTCCCTTCTCCATCACGAAGCTCCAGCGTTCCGATAATGCTCCAGGTCGGTTCATTCGGGTTACGAATTTCCAGAATACGGGCTTCCGTTTCAGACAGTGCATTAATACTGATCACGAGGGTAATCAGATAAGCGGCAAAAGCCCCTGAAGAATTAATCTTCAGCCCCGAAAAGCTGCCGCTGGCAACCACAGACGTATTCGGAAAGATTTTATAAATAAGAATTGAAGGTACGAGTGGAATCAGAAAATACGTCAGGTACAACGCAAATGACAGCATAATCCCAGCTATTTCTCTGTCCATGAGAATATCTCCATGTTGTGTTTGAGTTGCACCGCGCTATCTGGAGGCCTACTGCCAGATAAGCACCCCATCCGCTGTCTCGCAATTAATCACTGACTGACTGGCATCACTGATATACACCTGCTGCCTGGCAGAGACCCCATAGGTCAAATATTCTGAACAGTAGGCACTCTGACCATTTCCAACCACTACTTTAGTGCCCGCTTTAAGTTCACATGTCACTAATTTATCCAGCGGTGACCATTGATAGCAGATCTCAAAGTCTTGGCGATATTGAGCAACCTTTCCTGATGGTCTGTTAAACACCCACCACTTGCCATAGGTGCTGCCGGGGTTGGAGCTGTTCCAGGCCCGGTAAAGAGTGACGGTTTTTATTCCCGTTGAAATATATACCTGCCCCTGACATAAGCCGCCTTTTCCTGGCTGTCCCAGAGAAGCGTCAAGCAACTCAGCGTCAACCGCTGGAACAAAACTGTCACGCAGTGACGATGGCAAGGTCGTTGTGCCGACACACGCCTGAGCTGGCACAGAGATAGTCTCTGGCTGTTGACTAACAACAGCCTTATCAGCGGGTACCTGCGCACACGACACCAATACAATGATACTGAGGCTAAGGATGATTCCTTTCATACTGAATCCATGTCGGTGGTTTACTTACTGCCAGTAAGCCGCTCGATGTCGTAATTTGCAAGTACCTCGCAGCAGCATCCTCGACCTTCGGATAACGAGTACGACAATCTGGCCGCATGTGTACCACGTATTGGCGCATTTCATTGCATAACTCACCATACTTACCCTCTGACGCCAGCCATACTGTGACTTCCCTTAACCGGGTATCACCTCCAGATCAGGGAATCGATATGAATGTCTGCTTTCGTCTTACCTTAGTGTTAAGCATGTTATCTCCAGCAATTAATGCTCTGGAGCTCAATGACTGCAAACTCCAATACCCTATTGTTCTATCCCATCATTTTGGTTTACGCACCATATGCCCTGACAGCTGGACACCGGATGAGTGCATGACCCGAGAAGCGGAAAATCTGCAAAAATACTGTGCGGACTGGGATGCCGATCAAGGGTGCCGCGAATGGATACTCCCAGAAGATGAAGCTCACCTTTCACCGCGTATAAACAACCTTTACGACAGTCGCTTAAAACGTACCAGTGATATCGCCCAGTACCACCGGTATTTCAGTAAAGATATCGTGGATCGCTTAGAGGGTTGCGGTAACGATGTTTTCATTGCCGACAAGCCGGCCTATGCGACCTATCACGTGAGAGCGGCGTCGTTGCGCAACACCGTAAATCAAGCGCTGGCGGAGACTGGTAAAGATAAAGTGGTCATCATAGGTACCTCTCAAGGGACTCAGGATGCCAGGTTTATGACCACCGTCCTCCCCGTCGATGACAATGCACCAGAGGTCGGTACGATGAAGCAACATGTTGCAGCTGTCGTCGGACTTTCCGGTGAGCATCTCGGTGCCGAGATCGCGACCATCGGCATCAATGGGTTATATCTGTCGAACTATGTTTTTGGCGACGGTTGGGTTGACCCTGTTGCCGGGGAGCCTTTCTGGGAATTTGAGGAAGGCCAGCGCCTCAGCACTGATCTGATGTGGCGTGAGATCGGAGATACAACGACTGATGAGGCCTTGTTCAGCCAACCCCTGGTCCTGACCGAAGGATACGTCCGCAATGACCCTCTCGAATATAACCTGGATACACACGGGCAGTTTCGGGCATTCCTAAGCGGTCTGGCCTCGTTATCCAGCCACTATATGCGCGAGGACTTTTACCGTGATGAAAACGCCTGGACTGATTTACTCAACGACATCGGCCTCAGTGAGCGCGGTTGGTACGAGCTGGTGAATGAGCAGAACGAAAACTGCAACGGCGTTGGTTATTTCAGCTACTCCGCCCGGATAAGAAGCTGGGATTACGAATATTGGGGCGACGCCACCTTCTATCTGGGCGTTACTGCACTCTACGGCCCCAATGACGGGTATACCACGATGGATTCACAGAACTTCGATGAAATTGGTTATGCGCCTTGCACAGATGGAAGCAGCAATTTCGAACACATTAAAACAATGGACGGCAGCATATTCAGCCACGGTTACTATCACAACTATTTCACCGGGCGTAATAAGTACTATGGGCCGCAAGACAGCTGGCTGCAGGAAAGACCGCCCTACCAGGGCAGCGTGGCTGACTTCTATGAGCAGGTTATGAGAGATCTGATCGAGCGGGGCTACTGAACCTACCCCGTTCTCAATGCTTATTTCTGTTAGTCAGATGAAATAGGCAGTGCGTCTTACTCAGCGAATACCGGGTCAAGACAACGCTGTACCGGGCGCCGGCAGACTTCACGTTGACCTGCTGGCGTCTTCATCCACCGGGTTACCGCCTTGTCGTATGCGAGCCGCTCCGGAACACCAGTATCCACAGGCTGACCAATACTGTTCAGCAGCGCATCCCGCTCAATTGCAATATGATCGGCCAGACGCATAGCCAACTCCTGCATATCACCGTTCTCACGAGAGTAGACATCGATATGGAATATTTCTTCATTGCCGACACGTTGAAACTCGCGTATCTGGATCCAGCGCGTTTCACTTGGATCGCTTTTGATATTCCAGAGGGCGTAGTCATTGATAGTTTCAGAGTTTGCTGAGGATGATGCCAATAGCAATAAGCCTGAGGACACGAAAGAGATCAGTAATTTCATATGCACTATTATTTTATTGTTATTTTGGTGCTTATCAGAGCACGGTTGCTAATTGTTGGCAACCTGCGAAGCAATACGACACCGCTCGGCTGGCACGAACAGTTGAGTCATCAGATAATCTTTAAAGTCATCGGAATAGCCTTGAGTTTTCAGCGACTCAGCCATACAAGCAAGCCAGGCATCGCGCTCAGCTTCGCCTATCGGTAAGTGCGCATGTGCACGAGGGATGGCAATCGGACCGTATTTTTCGCGGTACAGGCGCGGTCCCCCAAGCCAACCGCATAAAAAACGGGTCAGCTTATCGCGCGACTCCGTAAGATCGTCGGGGTGCATCTCACGGATATGGGCAGCTTCTGGCAAAATCTCCATGGCGTCATAGAAGCCATCGACGAGGGCTTTGATGCCCTCGTACTCTCCCGCCGCCCGAAACGAAGCATCCTCGACACCGTAAACCTCAGACATCAGGCAAACTCTTCCATAAAGTCGAGCGACGCCTGATGACGTATGGTACGACGATGATTCGCCCACAACTCCTTCACTTTCTCCTGATTACACTGCTGCCGGTCAACCAGAACGCGTGTCTGCAGTTCGCCTTTTTTCTGGCCACCCGTTAACGGTACCTTGGAGAATACGAACTGGTTAGATACCAGATCCATAAACGGACCTGATTTACTGGTCGGCATAATGAACAACAACTGCAGCCCCAGGCTTTCGGTGAGGTAATTAATCACTTCTTTCGAACGGGCTTCGTCCATCTTCGAGAATGCTTCATCGACCAGCACAATGCGCAGGTGAGTATCACCCTCATTAAATCGGAACGCCGAGGTAATCGCCGCTGAACGAATAATGTACGCTGGCGTCTCCAGCTGTCCACCTGACCCCGTTCCGTACTGAGAAAGTGCAATCGGCTCTTTATTCGCCGGTTGCTTATAGATTTCGTATGAACGGTAGTTACGGTAATCAGACAGGCGCTCCAATTCGCGCATCGCCTTCTGCTCGTCTTCATCAAGCAGCATATTCATCAGGTGATCGCGAACCTTCACCGAGTTTGCCGACAAGTCGGCGGTGAACAGTGTTGCGCCGTCGCCCAGTGAAGGATTTTTGATGACTTCATCAAAGAACTGGAAGTACTCTTTATACTCAGGCACCCACTCCCAGTCGAACCAGTAAGTTTCGCGGTCAGCACCGAACTGATGGTGTGCCAGTTCTTTATTCAGGTCTTCAAGAATACGCTTGCCGTCATTAATCGCCTGATAAATCGAGTGACACAGGTTGGTGACGAAAACGTTGTTGAAGCTTTCACGCAGCTGATGCAGTTTGTCCTGCTTTTCAACCAGAATGTTATTCTTCAGGCGGTTGTGTACGCGTTCCACTTCGCGTTGAAGATCGCACACGCCAGTAAAGAATTTCGCACCGTGCTCATCACGATAGTCAGGGGCGTAAACAATAGAATCCACTGTCTGACACGTCTGGTTATGCTCTATAATGTTGCGTTCAATTTCATAAGCAATGGAATTGAGTTCCTGAGAAACCGATTTACGCAGGTTCTCAATCGCATCAACCGGACTTTCTTCGGCTTCTTTGTCGGCCTGCTCAAGTCGCTTCTCAAGATCAAAGTCTGGCCAGATGCCGACGATTGAACGAAGAGCATCTTCTTTGGCATCCGCAACATCAGACGTCTGTTCCTGATGTTCACTGAGCGCCTTCACGGCTTTTTCCGCGTCGTTCAGCTGTTGCTGCAAACGACCCAGCTCACCATCGAGCTCTTTGATCTGAGCATCAAGGTCATCGGCTTTTTCTTTCAATGCAGTAAATTCGTGTTCAATATCACCGAAGCTGGAAACATCGACGCCTTGCAACGAATTCTCTGCCTGCTGCATCTGATACTGAGTATCCAGCATGGACTGCATCTGATCGGCGAAGGTGACGTGACGCAGAAGATTAACGGCATCGAGTAACTGTTGTGCCTGACGAAGCTGGTAGTTTGCTTCGTTGGCAACGTCTTCCAACATATTCACTTCGCTGCGCTTGGCCGCCAGTGCGCGCTCTCGTGCTCCGAGGCCAAACACCAGATCTGCATCTTCGAGATCACAGCGATAAATAGAATATGCCCCCGAACCCAGACCTTCTTTGGTCACACCTCGGCGGGTCATACGCAGCGCCTGAATGTCAGCGACCTGCTCAACAGTACCGTAGCTGGCTTCCAGATAATAACGCGCGGTTGCGTGTTCAAAATCCATCAGGTGAATAATGGAATTCGCCGGAATTTTCATCCGCTCGCTGTCTTTTTTCGCTTTTTCGCCCTGAATAACACGAGCGCGGCTGCCCCCCGGAATCTGGCGGAGAATATGGGCAGCTTCGGCTTCAAACGCAGACTCAACCAGAATGCTGAAACGCGCACCGCCGATATAACCTTCAATGGCGCTCTGCCAGTCTGGATCAGTGACTTCGACGTAATCGGCCAGCACTCGTGGCTCTGCCTGTGGGCACTCACGCATAATGGCTTCCAGTGCCTGACGCACATACCCAGGATAGGTCGCCTGACGCGCTTCAAGGGCAGAAATCTCATTCTGCTTCTGCACCATGCGATGTTTGGCCTGCTGCAGTTTCTGGTCACGTCGGTCAGCAACGCGAGCGATCTGGTCACGCAGTGATACGCCGCTACTTTCGAGTTCAGTATCGTGGAAACGATCACGCCAGCTGTTCACCAGTGACTGTTGAGCGCGGGCATCGTCGAGGTGAGCTTCCAGAGGTGACAGATCAATCCAGTCTTTACCGAGCAGTTTTCGGAAGTCGACGGCGCCATTGTCTTTAATAGCCAGGACTTCACGCGCTTGTTCAGCGATTCGCTTACTTCCTAACGATGGAATTTCTGCCGCAACATTGGTTTTCTGTAAAGCGCCGTATAAAAGCTCGGTCGCCCGCAGTGATGCCTGTAGCATCTGATCCTGCTCAAGTAGCGGAATCGCCTGCTGTTGCAGTTTCGCTTTGCCGTCGTTAATCGCCTGCTCTGCTGCGTCTTTATCCTGCAGCGCATCAATGCCCTGACGACGAGCTTCCATACTGATTAACTGCTCGCGAACCTGCTTACGACGATCTTGTGCAACGTCACGCTCTTTCTGAGTTTTAGTCAGTGATTCGCGAATCTGTTGCTGAATTTCTTTAGCATTCAGATAGTTTTTCTGGTCGTTAAGGTAACGGCTGCGAGCTGCGGTATATTCGAGAACGTTGTAATCAATCCACTGATCAATGTAGCGCCCTGCACTGTCTCGAGTACCACTCAACATTTCAATAGAGTCAGCGAGCTTATTGGCGTCTGATTCCATCGCGTAGATGGTTTTCATCAGATCCGAGACACTGCGGATGGCGTCGCCCATGTCTTTGGCTTCAAGGATTTCGTTGGCCACGAAACCATTAATGCTTTTAACCGGCTTATAGGCCATAAAGCGCGAGAAGGTACGCGCGGCATTCATTGCCTCACGCTCCGGAACCGCATCGTTGCGACCACGCAGTGCACCGTATAAACGACGCAGATATTGTTTTTTGGTGTCGTACTTTTCAACGCTGTTAGGGTTAATACGACGTGCAAGATTCTTGGTCAGTTTACCCAGTGGAATCACTTCCTGGTGTGAGTCATCCAGATCCAGTAAGAAGTCATTCTGAGAAAGCTCCTCACCGGCAACAATAAAGAACTGAATATCGTTCTGACGCGCCACCGGAGCACCACCAGCACGGTCGACTGTCGCACTGACGCCTATGATCGCGGTAAATGGGTCACCGCTTTCACCCTGTGTCGGATAAAATACCGCCGCCAGATAGCCAACCGCACCGTTCGGACGAGCATAACTACCGTCATCACAACCCAGCACATACGACGCAAGCGTACGGACGTTTTTACCACGGCCACGCTGCGTCGCTTCGTCCTGACCCGGGTTGTAGTGAAACAGCGTGTCGTGCGCTGCGGTCATGATGGTCTGAATAGCATCTGCTGCGGTGGTTTTACCGGAGCCGTTGCCGCCCGATAACAAATTAATCGGACCAAATTCGAATTCAGTCGCCGGGATATTGCCCCAGTTGATGTAAATAAACTTCTTCAGGAACATCTCGTATTATTCTCCGAACAGGCTGACGGGTTGCTTTGTTTCAGGTTCTGCCTGATCTTTTTCTGCAGAGGTCTCTTCTTCGCTTTGCTCTTCCGAGCTGTCTGCGCTTTCCACTACCGGAGTGTTTTCCTCAACCTCCACGGCGTTATCTTCGTCGCCATCCCCTGAGGCCTGATTTTCTTCTTCATTTTCGCTGTCAGTTACCTTGTCATTCTCAGCCAGAGCATTGGCATCTTCTGCTGTGTCTTCTGCTGTATTGTCAGTGGTTTCCTGAGTAGCGTCCTCTGAAGCTGTGACTGCCTGTCCGGGATCCCCTTCATCACCTGACTCAGTATCAGATTCTTCGTCTGTCGCCATCAGTTCCGTCAGAACTTCATCGCTGACGTAGCTCATGATCATCGGGCGAATACGCAACCAGATATCACCGTCGTGGACGCTGTCTTCATTCTGCAGCTGCACCAAGCGCATCTGACGCAGTTTACGGAACAGCGCTTTTCGCTCGGTGACGTTTTCGGGCAGGCTGCGCTTTAACAGGTTTTTCATAGCGATGGTCAGGCCCTCAAGAGACACCATGACACACCCCTGCTCATCAACGGCACCTTCACGTAGTGCTTTGTCGTACTGCGCGCGCAGCACGAGAATCAATGCCACTTCACTTTGATTTAAGCGCTGACGGAATGCTGGGTTGCCGACATTCTGCTGATCTTCATCCATACCCGGCACCTGAGCACCTGGTGGATACAAGCGAATAAACTGAAAGCGCTTGTCATGCTGAATACGGATACCCAGAACAGAGAGGTACTCGCCAACCAGTTCTTCGATCCGGACAAAACGGTCATACAGTGTTTGTTCAACCTGTGACTCATCACGACAAATAACGCCGTAATCAAGCAGACGCACCAGAAGTTCAGAATATTCCTTCTGGCTCAGGCCTTCTTTTTCGAGTTCGCGATCTATTTCATGCAACATAATCTGATTCTTTTCTCTGTACCTGTTCAGGACTGTTTCTGAACAAGTTCGAAGGTAAAGTGGTCTTTTTTAATGAAGTAACCATCACTGCGTTCTTCGCGTGGGCTATCATCGTAATCAATAAGGAATTCGAACTCAGATGAGAGTCCATCGGCAGCCCCAAGGCCAATTGCGTGAGCAACCGCGAGGAAGTCTTTGGCCGATTCGATAGGGATGTCACGGGTAGATATCTTCTTGCCACTGCTGAGCTTACTGCTCATAAAGTGTCGCAATGCCTGCTGGTTGACCAGGAACGCTTGGTCCAACACCTGCTGTACATAAATCTCTCGACGGGCATCGACATCAAAATCACCTTTGCCATCGTCCAGAGCGGCTTCGATCTTCTGACGTGTGCGGGTGGCATGCATTCGAACGTAGGCCGGGTCCACCAGACGCAACTGCGGCACTTCCATCAGCTCACCCGCGCGCTCAAGCGCCGTTGTCTGCTCTTCTTCAGTAAGTGAGGAAAGGTGTTTGCACACAGCGAGCACATCATTATGTTGCTGCGAGGCAAGATAGCTCATCTGACGGATGATGATGTCGGCACGCTTGGTAAAGCTCTGCAGCGCCCGGCGCAGTGCTGGCAACATAATGTCGCTGGCATTACGCATACGCAATTCAATACCATCCAGGATGGTCCAGAGCACTGAACTGCCCTCTTTCGCTAACTCGGGAAGCAGCTCACGCAAACGCTTTTCTGCACGCGCTTTGAAATCAACGTCCTGCTTCCGAATCTGCTCAATCAGTCCTTGAATCTGATCTCTGTGCTTTTCAACGTTATCGGCTGATAAACGCACAGAAAGATCCGGCTGAAAGCGGTTTTCCATAAAATCGAAGAAGGCTTCACTCGCACGCTCTATCAGCAACTGGTCTTCCATCTCGCGAACAAGGTCGCGTTTACGCTCTTCAAGCTCGCCAATCACGTCAGTAAAGTCACTGATAATGCGCTCAGAGTATTCATACGCATCGAGCAGGTCGTAGATGTCTCCGCGCTCCTGAAAAGATTCAAGCGAATTACGGGTATTACGGGTATTGCGATGACGGGTACGGGCCATGGCCCGGCTTTCTTCGATGAAGGGCTCTGTAAACTGACGGCCATAGCGGGTAAAGCCAAAGGTGCTCTGCAGGCTGGCTTCATCGACCTGTTTCTCCAGCCAGCCGAATTCAATCAACTGATTCAGTACCCAGCCGGCCTGTTCACGACTGGTACGAAACCGGCTTTCGCTTGACTCATCATCACTGTCGTAACCGTCAGCCAGAACGGGGGCACGGACCAGTGCCTCCTGAAATACTTCGATAACAGTGTCCCGTTGAATCGCCTGCCCATAGTCAGCACTACTGGAGCTGTAGAGCCTGTTGTAGAGTTCCTTCAGACACTCCATGACCTGCGCTCGATACTTACCGGTTAACGGGCGGAAAAACTGGCCCCGTTCCTGTTCAAAAAACATACGATTTCTTATTATTCCAGCGCGATTAAAGAGGAGTAGATTACTTAAAGGATGCCGCGTTGGCCAGCCCGATGAGAGCCCTGTCACAATGTCTGCCTAACGCGCTGCATTCTGTCGCCCTGAAAGGTATACTGGCCTGAACTGCCAATCTGGATAAGGTCGCTTTGCGCAAAGGAATATCTGTGCCATCTATACCCATTTATGTAGCGACCGTCTGTCTGCTTCTCGCTACAGTTTTCCCTGTCTGGGCCACTCCGGCGGATCAGAGCCATCAGCCCCTGATCCTTGATTCTGGTTCGACCTACCTGGCAGGTAGTCATTGGCAATACTTCAAAACTGAGCAACTGTCTGTCGAAGAGGCTTCCAAACAGCTCAACAGCCTGAATGATCAATCTTTGTGGCAACAAAGTATCGACGAATACCCTAACCTCGGCGTCGGTGATGCTGGTTACTGGTTTACGATGCAGGTTCAGGCGTCGGATACCAGCGACTGGTTTCTGCGCAACCGCTATTCACTTCTCGATACGGTAGCCCTCTTTCAATGCCCTGAGGGGGTACGAGATGCCAGCCAGTGTCATGTTTCCCGTGGAGGAGACCGGATTCCCTACACCGAACGAGCCATCAACCACCCAAATTTAATCCTTCCTCTGGATCTCACTCCGGGGGCAACTTATGACCTGTATCTCTACGTCACCACCGAGGGTACCTATCAGTTGCCCATGGAATTCGTTGACCAGGCGACACTGAACACTCAGTTGATCAACAACGGGGTCTTCAGAGGGGCTTACTATGCCGTCATGTTAGCCATGGCCCTCTACAATCTGGTGCTCTTTTTTGCCGTGCGTGACCGGCTGTATCTCTATTACACCGCGTTCGTATGCAGCTTCCTGTTCTTCCATATGAACTTTGAGGGCTCCGCCTTTGGTTACTTCTGGCCTGACAAACCAGAACTGAATGCTTTTATGGTTCCTCTGTCTTTTGCGATCAGTCAGTTCTTCTTCGCTCTCTTCCTGCCGCAACTGCTGATACTTAAAAACTATTGCCCCAAAGCTGCCATGGTTTACCGGGTCTATATCCCGGTCACACTGGGGTTTGCCATATTATCCATGGCGGCTCCCTATCAGACAGCGGTCAGTATCCAGAACTACGTTAACTCTCTCCTTGCGGTGTACACATTAATTGCCGGGATTCGCGCATGGACTCAGGGGCACAAGCCGGCCAAGTACTTCACGTTTGCCTGGCTTGCTTTTATGGTCGGGGTGATTTCCGCCAATATGAGTACACTCGGTGTCATTCCCGGGACACCGCTGATTCTCTACGGCTACCAGATTGGCTCGGTATTCGATGTCATTCTGATCTCGCTGGCAATGGGCGCCCGGATCAATATGTTGCGCGAGGCCCAGCAAGAAGATCAGCGTCGCTTGAGCGATAGCCAGTCTCAGGCGATACGCTACCTCAAGCAATACGAGGACCTCTATCAGAACTCCATTTCAGCGCGTTTTCAGCTTAACAGCCGCGGTGAAATTACCGACTGCAACCCAGCCTTTGCTTCGGCACTCGGTTTTTCATCCGTAGAAGAAGTCGTGAAAGCTAAGTCCCACTTTGATCAGTTTGTTGAGTCTCCCCATGCATCAATCGAACTCTGGGAAGCACTCAGCAGCAACGCTCGGATCACCGGATACGAGTTGATTCTGATGCCTCGCCGTGGCAAGGCGGTGAACGCGATTCTGACCATGCGTCAGGAGGCTTCAGAGCATGGGTATCAATGGGTAGGATCGTTTCTGGATGTCACAGAAAAGTATGATCAGGAAAATGCGCTGCGCAAACTGGAAGACAACCGCAACCAGTCCCTTCAACAACTGGTAATGGGGGTTTCACACGAAATGAACACGCCTTTGGGTAATATCCGATTAGCTACCACTCACATCAAGGGGCGGGTCGACGATAATGAAATCCCTGTCGATGACGAATTGAAGACTGCGATTCATCAGGTAACTGATAACATTTCCCGCCTTGCCGAGCTGAATCAGCTGATTCAGTCATCCATGGGGGCAAGTTCCTCTCAATACGCCGAGAACATCTATCTGCGAGCATGGTTAGGCGACTGGAAACAACGGGCACAACATCAGTACCGACACCTCGAACTGGAGGTTATCAGCTACCCCGATACGGCTCTTTGGCGAGGGTATACAAACCTGTTGGAGCAGATTCTGAATCAGGTCACCGAAAACGCCGTCGTGCATAACCCTGAGAAATATGAGCAACAGACTTTGTATGTACGAGTCTCAGCTTCTGTCGACAACGGAGTACTTGATATTGAGTTTCAGGACAACGGACGCGGCATCAGCGCGGATCATCGCGAAAAGATATTTCTGCCGTTCTTCACCACTCGTCGCTCAGAGGCGACAAAGAAAGGGTTAGGGCTTTACGAGGTGCGAAACCTGGTCACCAACATCATGAAGGGCAGTATCATCAGCCAGGAGTCGTCTCAAGGGTTTACCCTGAGCATTCGCTTACCTGAGGCGGTGAAAGACGACGAAGACGAGAACCAACCGGATTCTCTGGTTAGCTGGTAAATATTGAACCGGGCACTGCAAACATGCAGTGCCCGGCCCCTGGTTTACAGACTGGCGGCGAGTTCACTGGCCAGGCGAATAGCACGCTTAGCGTCCAGTTCACCAGCAAACTCCGCCCCTCCAACAAGGTGAGTGCGGAACGCTGTTTCTTCCTTCAGTGCCTCATAGATACCGTTCACGGATACCTGGCCAGCACACACGACGATATGATCAACGTCCAGCAGACGCGGCTCCGAGGTTTCACCTTTGGTCACTGTGATATGCAGGCCCTGATCGTCAATTTTGTCATAGCTGACACCGCCAACCATTTCAACGTGCTTCATCTTGAGCACCGCGCGGTGAACCCAACCCGTCGTTTTATTCAGACCTTTGCCGTGGGCAGATGTCTTACGCTGAAGCAGATAAAGCTTACGAGGCGATGGCTCCATATCTGACGCAATCAGACCACCACGTTCAGTGTTGGTAATATCCACGCCCCACTCTTTCATCCAGGCGTCCTTATTCAGCGTTGTGGATTCACCTTCATGTGCCAGGTATTCACCAACGTCAAAACCAATACCGCCTGCCCCCATGATGGCGACCTTGCCACCCAACTTCATTTCGTTGGCGAGCAATTCCTGATAGGTCACGACCTTGGCATGGTCAATTCCAGGCATCTTAGGCACACGAGGCTCAACACCAGTAGCAACGATCACATCATCAAAACCTGCAGCTTTCAACTCATCCGCTGAGGTCATGGTGTTCAGCTTCAGATCGATGCCGAGACGCTCGATCATGGTATTGAAATAACGAATCGTCTCTTTGAATTCCTCTTTTCCCGGAATACGTGAGGCATAGTTAAATTGACCGCCAATTTCACCACGGCCTTCGTACAGCGTGACTGTGTGCCCACGTTCCGCCGCGACAGTCGCTGCAGCGAGACCCGCGGGGCCTGCGCCAACGACAGCCACTTTACGTGGAGCGCTGGTTTTCACGTACTTCAGAGAGGTTTCATGACAGGCGCGTGGATTCACAAGGCAGCTGGCACGCTTGTTCTGGAAGGTGTGATCAAGACACGCCTGATTACAGGCAATACAGGTGTTGATTTCATCAACACGATTCTCTTCAACTTTCTTCACCCAGAACGCATCAGCAAGCAGAGGGCGAGCCATGGAAACCATGTCAGCCTTACCATTTGAAAGAATTTCTTCTGCCGTATCTGGCATATTGATTCGGTTCGACGCAACAACAGGAATATTGACCTGCTCTTTGACCTGGGCCGTAGCATCAACAAACGCAGCACGAGGAACTGACGTTACAATGGTGGGTACACGCGCCTCGTGCCAGCCGATACCCGTATTGATCAGGGTGACGCCTTCCGCTTCGAGTGCTTTCGCCAGAGTAATCACCTCTTCCATAGTGGATGCGTCTTCTACCAGGTCGAGCATCGACAGACGGAACATAATGATAAAGTCAGGGCCTACGGCTTTACGAACAGCGCGCACAACCTCGATTGGAAAACGCATGCGATTTTCGTATGACCCACCAAACTCATCGGTACGCTTATTCGTGCGGGCATTCAGCATCTGGGTGATGAAGTAACCTTCAGACCCCATAATTTCGACACCGTCATAGTTGGCTTTCTGAGCGAGCTTCGCGGCGCGCGCATAGTGGCCGATTGTTTTGTACACCTGCTTAGTCGTCAACTCACGAGGCTTAAAGGGTGTAATCGGCGACTTAATCGCTGACGGTGCAACGTTAAACGGGGTGTAGCCATAGCGACCAGCGTGCAGCAGCTGGAGAAGAATCTTGCTGCCGTTCTCGTGAACAGCAGACGTCACTTTCTTATGAAACGGTACCTGCCAGCTACTGAGCATCTTAGAGCCGAACGGCAGCAGGTCACCTGAACGGTTAGGCGAGAAGCCACCAGTAACCAATAGGCCCACTCCACCGCGAGCACGCTCGGCGAAGTATTCCGCGAGTTCGCTGAAATGCCAAGGGCGATCTTCAAGGCCGGTATGCATTGAGCCCATCATGACGCGGTTTTTCAGTGTAGTGAACCCAAGATCAAGGGGTTCCAGAATGTGCTGGTACTGGCTCATAGTCATCTCTCATCTAAGTCAGCTCTGCGGCTGAGTTGTCATGGTTATAAGGCTCAGTTTAGCCAGTTCACCGTCATTTAAAATGATCAAAGTTAACGTTAAAGATACCCAAAAGAACATCTACTAACTACATAAAAATAACTCTCATTACTGGCCTCATAGAAAAAATGAACTAGTCTGAGTACAGCTGAATCTTTACGAGGCACACCTATGTTCTTTTCACGCAAACCAGCCAAACCCTCTGCGGAAACGTTGAACCTCGCTGAAAAGCTCAATGTGCTGGAATCTATTTACCAAACCCAGGCGGTTGCGGAGTTCAGTACAGAAGGCATGGTGATAACCGCTAATTCGCTCTATCACGACATGTTCGGTTGCAGCGATGGAAGTCTGGTTAACCGCCCCCACAAAGAACTTTGCCACACAAAAGACGTGAACAGCCCGGAATACGCGTCGTTCTGGCAAAAACTTGCGGCAGGCACTCTTGTTAATGGCCAGTTTCGACGCAAACGAGCGGACGGCAAAACCATCTGGCTGGACGCCACTTACGCCCCGATTCGGGACAACAGCGGCCAGGTTACGAAGGTGGTCAAGATCGCGCACGATGTGACATCTCTGATGGAAGAGAACAACCGCTTCACTGATGCGTTTAAGGCGGTTGAGCGATCCATGGCCGTCATTGAGTTTGACTGCAACGGCATCATTCAACGCGCAAACGACAACTTTCTCGCCGCCACTGGCTATCCAGCTACTGAAATCCTTGGCAAACATCACCGAATCTTTGTGCCCGAAGAGGACACCTTAAAACCAGAATACGAGCAGTTCTGGAAGAATCTGGCCGACGGTAAGTTTTTCAGTGACCGCTTCCGTCGTGTACGCAAAGATGGGACAGACCTCTGGCTGGAAGCATCCTATACACCTCTCATATCTTCGGAAGGCGATGTCTATGGCGTCGTTAAATTCGCTACCGACATCACAAGCAATGTACAGAAAGCACTCACAGAAAAAGAACGCGCGGCGAGTGCTTATCACATTACATCAGCCACCGAGCAATCTGCATCGACGGGCACCGACATCATCCAGCAAGCTTCCGATGAAATGACCAAAGTCTCTGCCGCCGTATCCGAGGCAGCAACGGTCATATCTGAGCTGGGTGCACAGTCCGATATGATTACTTCCATCGTCAATACCATTCGCGGGATCGCTGACCAGACTAATCTGCTGGCGCTGAACGCGGCGATCGAGGCAGCCCGTGCCGGCGATCAGGGTCGCGGCTTTGCCGTCGTAGCTGATGAAGTGAGGCAGCTTGCCGCCCGCACCAGCAGTTCGACAGAAGAAATTTCGCAAATGATCAACAAGATGCAGTCAGGAACCTCCCGCGCTATTCAGAGCATGGAGTCCTGCCAACATCAGGCCGGAGAAGGCGTTGCCCTGGCGACGCGCGCAGGCGAGATGATTCTGGAAATACGCCAGGGAACACGAGAGGCTGTCAATGCGGTGAGCATCTTTAATGACAGCCTGCATTAATACTGGCTAATCAGATCCGGGTCAGTCGTCGCTGATCTGAATATCCGGAATTTTCTGCCCCATTTCTGACGTCGCCAGGGTGACGGCAAGTCGACGCGCGGCGTGACGATACATCATGGATACTTCAGAGCAGTCATCAGCGGCAACCACTGGCGTGCCCTCATCGCTCTGTTTACGGATATAAGTCGATAACGGCAGCGAGCCAAGCACCTTAGTCTGATAAGTTTCTGCCAGACGCTCAGCACCATCCTGCCCGAAAATATGTTCCGCGTGCCCACACTGAGAGCAGATATGCATGCTCATATTCTCAATCATACCCAGTACGGGAATATTCACCTTATTGAACATTTCAACGCCCTTGCGAGCATCGGCAAGTGCAATGTCCTGGGGCGTGGTCACAATGACAGCACCACTGACCGGAAACTTCTGACTCAGCGTCAGTTGAATATCACCCGTGCCTGGTGGCATATCAATCAAGAGGTAATCAAGTTCACCCCATTGTGTCTGGGTCAGAATCTGCATCAGTGCCCCCGACACCATTGGCCCACGCCAGACCATCGGTGTGCTTTCGGTCACCAGGTACGCCATGGACATCGACTTAATGCCGTGAGCTTCAACGGGAACGAACCACTTGTTATCAATGGTCTCTGGGCGAGTACCCTCTTCGATGCCCAGCATAATTCCTTGGCTCGGCCCATAAATATCAGCATCCAGCAGGCCAACTTTGGCGCCATCTTTGGCGAGAGCCAACGCCAGGTTAACGCTGGTTGTCGACTTGCCGACACCGCCCTTGCCAGATGCAATGGCGATAATATTCTTCACACCAGCAATGGCTTCCAGCGCCGATTGACTCTTATGCTCTTGCACTTCCCAGGTTATGTAAACGCGAGCACTCTGACAGCCATCAATATTCTCCAGAGACGTCTGTAAGACCTGAGCGATACCGTCTTTCAGGTACTCCGAAGGGTAATTGAGATGAATATCCACTTCGATAGCCGAGCCGTCGATACGAATATCGCGGACGCAGCCAGCAGAGATCAGGTCAGTCTCAAGATAAGGGTCAGTGTATCCGCTCAATGCGGCTTCAATCTGGGAGTGTGTTAATCCAGCCAACGGGTAAACCTCTGAAGGAAAACAAGATGGCCGGATTGTACGCCGCAAAAAACAATAAGTCAGGCGTGCTCTGGAATCCGGGGTACCGCCTGTAGAAGATGCTGGGTGTACTCATGTACCGGAGAAGTCATGACCTGCCGGGTCTCGCCCTGCTCAACCAACTGTCCATTGCGCATCACTGCAACACGGTGTGCCAGATGTGGAATAATCGACAGGTCGTGAGTTATGAACAGATACGACAACCCCATTTCGTCCTGTAGCTCCTGCAATAACTGCAAGACCTGCCCACGAATAGAAACATCAAGCGCACTGGTCGGCTCGTCACAGATAATCAACTCAGGCTCAACCGCGATAGCACGTGCGATCGCTATTCTCTGACGTTGCCCGCCCGAAAATTCGTGCGGATAACGATTAAGGTGTCCGGCCTCGAGACCTACCCGTTCGAGAAGGTTGCGAATCTGAGTCTCTCTTGATTCGTTGGTTCCGCCGAGACCAAGGCTCTGCATTCCTTCCTCGATGATTTCTCTCACGGTCATACGCGGATTCATAGAAGAAAAAGGGTCCTGAAAGATCACCTGAATCCGCTTACGGTACGGAGCAAATTCACGTTGACTCAGACTTCCTATGTCGCTCCCATCGAACTGAATACTTCCGCCCGCGGTGTCCTCGAGGCGAAGAATCGCGCGCCCTACTGTACTTTTCCCAGAGCCCGATTCACCGACAAGCGCCAGTGTTTCTCCCCGACCGATCGTAAAGCTGACGCCATTCACGGCTTTTGTATGCCCGACAACACGCTGGAGCACGCCGCGGCGCTCAGGAAACCAGACCTTTACATCCTGCACATCCAGCAACGGCGAATGCGCCTGATATTCCAGATAATCATCCGGTTGTGGCAACGCATGTATTAGTTGCCGGCTGTAATCATGGGAAGGACTAATAAAAAACTGCGAGCGCTCAGCCTGTTCAAGAATATTGCCATGACGCATCACCGCAATTCTGTCTGCCATTTCAGCAACCACACCCATATCGTGAGTAATTAACAGGACAGCAAGCTCGCGACTGCGGCGGAGTTCGTTAAGAAGCTCAAGAATCTGTTTCTGAATGGTCACATCGAGCGCGGTGGTTGGTTCATCCGCAATCAATAGCTCAGGTTCACACGCCAACGCCATTGCAATCATTACGCGTTGTTTCTGGCCACCTGATAGTTGGTGCGGATACCAGTTAAGTCGCTCTTCTGGGTTTGGAATACCGACTTCGTCCAGTAATTCAATTATTGCAGCATCCGGAGCACTGCCACGATGCAATGCCAGCACCTCGGCAATCTGCTTACCAATGGTCTGAACCGGATTGAGTGAACTCTGTGGCTCCTGAAAAACCATCGCAACACGACGTCCACGAACAGCATTCATCTGCGTTTCGCTCAACGCAAACAAAGAATCACTGCCAAGCTTCACATCGCCACCTCGAATGCTTAACCCTTCACCCAGAAGACGCATAATCGCAAGACTCGTCAGAGACTTTCCTGAGCCACTTTCGCCTACGAGCGCGAACACTTCACCTGCATATATTTCAAAGCTGACATCATCAACAAGGCGACTGTTGCCTGCACTGACAACCAGATTATTTACCTGCAGTAATGGTTTCATTGTTTGTCTCCACTACCCGACATGCGAGGATCAAAGGCATCGCGCACGCGATCTGAAAAGAGGTTGGCAGCCAGCACCAGAACAAACATCAGGATAAATGCGGCAATAACGGACCACCATACAACAGGCTCACGGGCCAGCTCAGCACGCGCCTCGTTGATCATATTCCCCCAGCTTTTCATCGACGGGTCGACACCGACACCGATATAACTAAGAACGGCTTCAGCAAGCACGAAGCCACTGAAATCAAGCACCAGAGCAATCAGAATCAAATGCGTCGTGTTCGGTAATATGTGACGCATAATCACGCGCCAGCGACTGACGCCAAAAGCATGCGCCGCCTGCACATACTCCAGCTGGCTAAGCTTCAGTGTTTCTGCTCGAAGAAGTCGGCACAAACCCGTCCAACTGGTCATACCGAGAATGAAACATAGAGCGACAAATTTAAAATCTGCACGGTCACTGAGCAGTTTAAATTGCTCAGGGTGTGTTTCTATATACACGTCGATCAGAAGCACAGAGGCGGCAATCAACAGGATGCCCGGAATCGAGTTAAGCGTTGTGTAGATATACTGAACAACGTCGTCGACCCAGCCGCGAAAATATCCCGCTGAAATCCCCAGCAAAACAGCCAAGGGTAACGTAACGAGGGTAGCCAGTGTACCAATCAGAACACCGGTTCTGACCGCTTTCACCGCACCATAGAGAACGTCCTGACCTACCTTATCGGTACCAAGAACGTGGTAGAACTGACTCATATACAGAGCCCAGCTCGATACCACGACAACGGCAGAAAACGTAAAGTAAATCACCGGCCATGGCAGTCGCGAATCGCGCTTTTTAATGAAGGCGTGATGCAGAAACAAAAGGATCAATACTGGCACCAGTGTCCAGCCGATAATCGTCATACTTTTTACAACGATGTCGGCACCATGCTGGGCATCATCCTCCAGATGGCTGCCACCGTGTTCAAGGCGAGGATAATCACGGATTACTCCGCCTTCTGCCAATTCCGTATTTTCTTTTGCAAACGAATGAATCGCAAAGGGGGCTGAATATGTTTTTTCATCCCGCCCCAGCATTGGCGCCAGAGCAAGATCCAGCAGACTGGTCACCTCCGGTGCGTAATGCACGTCTTCAGAGTCGCCCGCTTGTTCCAGCTTCTTCTGAAAATGAACAGAGTCCGTCAATGCGATCAGCACATAAAAGAGAATCACCAGGAATGACGCGGAGCCGATTCGCGACTCAAAGACCTGAGACCAGCGCTTGCGCGCCAGCGGATTGCGGACCACGTTAACGACAAAAGCACAAAGGGAAGCTACCAGGAGGAATATTAAAATATCGCTCCAGAGCAGATGAAGGCGTACGTCGAATAATTCCATCAGGACAACCTCACCCGTGGATCAACCAATGTGTAGGAGATATCAGTCAGTAACAGCCCTATGATGTAAAGAACAGAGCCAAGGAAAACCATGCTACGAACAATAGCAAAATCCTGTGACTGAATAGCATCCAGGGTGTAGCTTCCAAGGCCGGGGATACCAAAGAACGACTCCACCAGCAGACTGCCCATAAAGAGCGAAGGAATAACCACCACCACACTGGTCAATATCGGAATCATACCGTTGGGAAGAATATGCCTGAAAAGTACAGTCAATTCGGCAACGCCCTTAGCACGAGCCGTGCGAACGTAATCTTTATTCGCCTCTTCAAGAAACAAAGTGCGATAAAGCCTCGTGCCACCACCAATACCTGATATCACACCGATAGTCACTGGCAGCAACAGAAAGCGCCAGGCATCTGCACCTCCCAGATACCCGGAGATAGGCACCAGACTCCATTCTTTGGCAAAGAAAAACTGGCCTGCAATCACATAGAACACACCAGAAACCGACATGAGACCAACACAAAGAATCATGGCTGATGTATCGAAAATACTGGCGCGGAACATCACAACAAACAGAGCAAACGCTATATTGACGGAAATACCGATGATAAAAGTCGGCAGCGCAACCGCAAGGCTGGGCCACATCCGTTGCTCAATATCTGCGGCGATATTACGACCCGCATCTGATTTACCAAAATCCAGAACGAACAGACTGAGGGACTTTTCGAAGAAAATTGTGTCGATAAATACCTCTGCCCCATCGGCTTCACCATTGATCAGCAAGGGTTTGTCATAGCCTCGCTGTGCTTTCCATTCCTGAACAGCATCTTCAGTGACGTGCTTATCACCCAGCTGTACACGTGCCATCTGATCTGGAGTGTTAACCACGAAGAACAATGCGAAAGTAAGAAGGTTTACACCGATAAGAATAGGAATCGCATATACCAGGCGACGGATAATGTAAGCCAGCATTATTTATCTCCACCAAGGGGGCGAATACGATGATTTAATCTACGTCGATAGGCCAGATAGCCCGGCAGTGCCGTCACCAGAACGATCACGGCGACCAATAAAAGTGGCCATAAAACGGGGCTATTCCACTCAGCCTGCATTCGCGCACGCTGCTCTGGGTCAATACGCAGGTATTTCAAAACCGACTTACTGATGCCATGCGGCTTGCTGTTGTAGACCCAGGCGTTATTCAGCACGTAGCTGTGTGGATGGAATGAGGATGCCCAAGGCATTTCATGATGGAGAATATCGAGCATTTCCCGAATGATCTCCATTCGCTCTGGGCTATTTTCCATGAGCTTCATTTCTTCAAATAATTCGTTGTATCTGGCGTTATCGAAGTTACTTGAATTGACGCCTGCACCTTGAGTAACGACCTGTCCATTAGGGCCATAGAGAAGAAAAAGGAAATTCTCAGCATCGGGATAATCTGCCAGCCAACCCCACTGGAACAACTGAGCGTTACCCGCTTTCATCTTGTCTTTAAAACGGTTGTAGTCAGTACCACGAATATTGAGTTGAATCCCGATTTTCTTGAACTGTTTAATCAGCCAGCTCTGAGCCGCACTGCCGCCAGAGCCGACCGTATCCAGGTTCAGCACCAGAGGCTCACCCGTATCGGCGTCGCGCCCGTCCGGATAGCCCGCTTTTACCATCAGGTCACGAGCGACCTCCGTACTCTTTCTTACAGCTTCGCCATCAATCCAGTCGAAGACAGAATCATTTAAGCCTTCCTGCCCCTTCTGATACCCAAAGATACCGGGAGGGATCGGGCTCATCGCAGTCTCACCGCGCCCGTTATAGAAGATAGAGATGTATTCTTCCTGATCATAAATAATCGCTATCGCCTGTCGAAGAAGACGCTTTCTCTCTCGTTCATCCGCTGTACCCGTATCGCCTATCACATCATCAAGCATATTAAAGCCGAAATAATAAGTGCCAGGAGTAACGGCGACATCGAGGGTAATTCCACGCTCACGCATTTCATCCGACAGGCCGATGCCTTCTGAGCCGACACTGATGGCCTGATCAAAACTGTCGCTGGCTATACCTGAGCGGTCGTAATAGCCCTGCAGGAATTTACTCCACAACGGAATCGACTCTTTCTCAAGGCGGTATACAACTTTGTCGATAAACGGAATCTTCTGACCAGCGTCATCTAGCAATCCCGCGGCACGGTCGGCGATTTCACCCTCGGCAGGATAGAAATCATCTCGATAATTCGGATTTTTCTCTAGAACAATGGCCTCATTCGGATCATTTCTGGTCATCATGTAAGGCCCTGTACCCACCGGATACCAGTCGAGAGTGATATTTCTGTCGGCCATACCCGGCATGCTGTAAAAGCGGTCTGCTTCGAAAGGTATAGGAGCAAAGAAGTGGAAGGCCAGCCAATAACTGAATTGAGGGTACTTACCTTTAAGCCGTATCCGGAACCGGTAACGGTCGATCACCTCCACGCCGCTGAAATCGAGCGTCCGCAGATCAAGCCACTCGCCTTCGCCCTGCGCATCCCGTGCCTGCTTCGCAATGTCTGCAAACTCGTTCATCCCCAGGATATATTCCGACATCAATCCCCGAATCGGCGACAGCAATGTTGGGTCTGCAAGGCGCTTCAATTGATAGGCATAATCCTCGGCAATAAGTTCTCTCGTGCCTGTTTCACTGAAATCACTTAACGTCCGAAACGGGGCTGCGTCATCCGCAGACTCAAAGGCGTAAATGGATTCTCCGGTTTCATCCAGAGCAAACGCGGGGTGTGGTTGATAATAAGTGCCCGGTGTTAACTCGAAAAAATAGTCGCTATAGGCAAGCTCAGGTGACTCTGACGGTACCTCGTTACCTTCAGCATCGAGATACACAATCTCTGGCATCTGCGCCAGAGTATTCGGTTCCAGCTCGAATGGGCGCTTGAGATAATGATACTGCAAGGGCGGATCATAGATCTGGTCAATAAAGCGGCCTTCATCTGAACTGTAGGAAATAACAGGATCAAGGTGCTTGGGCGGCCCAGAAAAGTTTGAATACAGGATATTCTTTCCTGCCTCGTCTGCCGGGTGAGGGTTATTCCAGGCGCCATCACCGCAACCGCTGATGAAAAACGTAAACGCCACTGCCAGTGCAGCAACAACGAGCGATCCCTGTGTATTCATTTATCTCCCGTACTGGTCGGATGCAGACCAGACTGCAAACTGAGCTTAACCGGTTCACTGATTTTTATCGTAATTTCATCGAGTCTGCCAGCTTTTCGCGATCAGGCAAACTCTTGTAGCAACCAGACAGCCACTATCTGTTTGCTCTCTCCCCCATTGGCGTTACTGCTAAGAGTGGTAACAGGAGTGGATCTTATTCCAAATAGCTATTACTACTAGTGACTTATGTTCTTGTACGACATAACGCTCTTTTGGGATAATGCGCGCCCGAATTCTCCAGACCCCGCATAAACACACAGTTTTTGCAGGGTTATAACGATAGCAGAGGAAAGATGACAGAGTACCTCCTGATACTGGTCAGTACTATCCTGGTGAACAACTTCGTGCTTGTTCAGTTCCTGGGGTTGTGCCCCTTTATGGGGGTTTCCAATAAGCTGGAAACCGCCATCGGCATGGGTGCAGCCACCACCTTCGTACTGACCCTCGCCTCCGTCTGCAGCTATCTGGTATACAACTACCTACTGGTGCCCCTCGAGCTGACGTACCTGAAGACCATCAGCTTTATTATGGTCATCGCCGTGGTGGTTGGCTTTACAGAGCTCGCCATCCGCAAAACCAGCCCGCTGCTCTATCGTGTTCTGGGTATTTTTCTACCGCTTATTACCACCAACTGTGCAGTACTTGGTGTTGCGCTGCTCAACATCAAACGCGACAACACTTTTGTTGAGTCAATCCTTTATGGCTTCGGTGCCGCCGTTGGTTTTTCACTGGTCATGGTCCTGTTCGCTGCGATGCGAGAGCGTATCGCCGTTGCTGATGTGCCGGTCGCCTTTCAGGGCTCAGCCATCGCCATGATCACCGCGGGCCTTATGTCTCTTGCGTTCCTGGGCTTCACCGGCCTGGTCAGCATCTGAGGTAATGCCATGAGTACTATTATTATCGCTATTCTGGTTCTGGCCGGCCTGGCCGCCATCTTCGGCGCTCTGCTCGGCTTTGCTTCCGTCCGTTTTAAGGTCGAAGGTAACCCAGTGGTTGACCAGGTGAATGATCTCCTTCCACAAACCCAGTGCGGACAATGCGGTTTCCCGGGCTGCAAGCCTTACGCCGAAGCCATTGCAGATGGCGAGAAAATCAATAAATGTCCGCCGGGTGGTGAAAGCACAATTCAGGCGTTGGCTGATTTACTCGGGGTCGAACCTGAGCCACTGGATGCAGAACACGGTGCAGAAAAAGATGTACCCATGGTCGCCTATATCCGTGAAGACGAGTGCATTGGCTGTACTAAGTGCATTCAGGCGTGCCCTGTCGACGCGATTCTCGGCGCTGCAAAACAAATGCATACAGTCATTGTGGACGAGTGTACCGGCTGTGATCTTTGCGTAGAGCCCTGCCCAGTCGATTGTATCGATATGGTTCCACAGTCGACCGACACCAGCAGTTGGTACTGGCAGGCGCCCACCACCGGAGTTGAACTGATTGCAACGGACCGCCGCTCTATCACGACGGAGGCGCACGCATGACTCACCTGATTCAACTGCACGAGTTTGATGGTGGTATCCATCCACCAGAAAATAAACGCCAATCAAATAGCCGCCCCATCCGCAAAGCCTCCCTGCCTGCTGAGCTGGTTTTACCACTGCATCAGCACATTGGTGCGCCTGCAAATCCTGTCGTTGCCGTCGGTGATAGCGTTTTGAAGGGCCAGGTCATTGCGGAGCCAGAGGGCTTTGTATCGGCACCTCTTCATGCACCGACATCAGGAAAGATCAGCGCCATCGAAGCACGTCAGGTACCTCACGCATCCGGTCTCAGTGAAACCTGCATCGTCATCGAGCCAGATGGCGAAGAGACCTGGGCCGAGCATCAGGGCCTATGCGACGCACTCGGGCTGGAACATTGCGATGATATTCCGAAAGAAAAGCTGATTGAGCGTATCCGTGACTGTGGTATCGCTGGCATGGGCGGAGCAGGCTTTCCTACCGCTGTTAAGTTACATACTGGCCAGCACAACATCGACACTCTGATTCTTAATGGTGCCGAATGCGAGCCCTATATCACGGCTGACGATATGTTGATGCGCGAACACGCCAGCGAAGTGATTCGTGGTGCTCAGATTCTGCTACAGATACTCGGGGCTGAACGCTGCCTTATCGGCGTAGAAGACAATAAGCCGGAAGCGATAGCAGCCTTAGAAGACGCGCTCGTTCAGCACAATGAAGAACACCACATTGACGTTGTCACCATTCCGACAAAGTACCCATCAGGTGGTGAAAAGCAGCTGATCCAGATTCTGACAGGTAAAGAAGTTCCGTCCGGTGGCATTCCTGCCAGCCTGGGTATCGTCTGCCAGAATGTAGGCACAGCCGCCGCCATTGCCGATGCCGTCGACCTGGGTCGCCCACTGATTAGCCGGATTACGACAGTGACCGGCGATGCAGTCAGAGATAAAGGCAACTGGGAAGTGCTTTTAGGTACGCCAGTCAGCCATCTCCTGTCTCTCAGTGGTTACCGTCCGGCGAAGCGTGAGCGCGTCGTAATGGGTGGCCCTATGATGGGCTTTGCACTGCCGACCACTGGGTTGCCGGTCGTAAAGACAACCAACTGCCTGCTGGCCCCGACCGACAAGGAATTACCGACAAATAACCCAGCCATGGCGTGTATTCGTTGTGGCTTGTGTGCTGATGCATGTCCAGCTGACCTGCTTCCTCAGCAGCTTTACTGGTTCAGTAAAGCGCAGGAGTTTGATAAAGCAGAGCAACACAACCTGTTCGACTGCATTGAGTGTGGCGCCTGTTCGTACGTGTGCCCGAGTGAAATCCCTCTGGTTCAATACTATCGGTTCTCGAAGGGCGCCATCCGCGAAGAACGCGCAGCTGCGGAAAAAGCAGAACAGGCGCGAATTCGTTACGAAGCCCGAATTGAGCGTCAGGAACGCGAGAAAGCAGAAAAAGAAGCGAAGCGTAAAGCGCGCGCGGAAGCAGCAGCCAAAGCACAATCGGCTAAGAAAGAAGCGCCTATAGCAAAAGCGGCTCCTGCAACTGAGTCCACTGCAACTGAGCCCACTACAGATGCCGACCTGGAAAAGCTGCAGAAACAGTTATCAGCCGCTCAGGCAGCCGTTGCTAAAACGAAAGAAAAGCTGGAGGCTGCCCGTGAAAACCCGGAGATGGCCGATAAAATACCAGCATTCGAGTCTGCGTTGACTAAGACTCAGGACAAGATCAAAACGTTGGCAAAAGAGATTGCTGCAGCAAAGAAAGCCGCTAAAGCCGCCCCCGCTGCAACGGGCCCTGACAAAGGCGATCCAAACAGCCCTGAGCGCCTGCAAAAAAAGTGGGAAACGGCAGCCGCTCGATTGGACACAGCCCGAAAGCGCTTAGAAGATGCTGAAGCGGAAGGCGCAGACACGGTGGATGCACTACGCACTGGTGTAGAGAAACAAGAGTCCCGGGTCGCCGAAGCCAAAGCAGCCTACGAGGCCGCCCTGAAATCTGGCACAGATAATAAACCGACAGAAGCGACAGCAACGAAGCCCGACGCAGAACAGCTTCAAAAGAAACTGCTCGCACAGAAAGATCGTGTAGAAAAGGCCAGAGAGCGCCTGGAAATGGCACGTGCAGAGAAACTTGACTCTGTCGATGCACTCGAGAAGGCGCTGAACAAACAGCTTGAAAAACTGGCAGCCTTCGAAGCTCAGACCAGTACCACAGGAGAAGTATAACCATGGCACTGCTGACGCTGTCTTCACCCCATACTCACGGGCCCAACCGTACCAGTCGGATCATGCTGACGGTGGCACTGGCTACTCTGCCAGGCCTTGCAGTGATGACCTGGTTTTTCGGCTTTGGCACCTTGATAAATACGGTGCTCGCTGTAGTTACAGCGTTATTTTCAGAAGCGCTTGTTCTGAAACTACGCAAATATCCTGTGAGCTTTTTCCTCAAGGACAACACCGCATTGGTCACGGGTCTGCTATTAGGCCTTGCGCTACCTCCTCTCGCGCCCTGGTGGATCACCGTACTAGCCACCTCATTCGCCATCATTTTTGCCAAGCAGATATACGGAGGCATGGGCAATAACCCGTTTAACCCCGCGATGGTCGGTTACGCGCTTGTACTGATTTCATTTCCGGTACAGATGACCACAAACTGGGTCACCTCTTTTCAGGTCACTGGATCTGAGATCGCCGGGTTCAGCGAAGCATTGAGCATCATATTTACGGGATCGTCGTCAGCAGCTGACGCATTCACAGGCGCCACTCCGCTTGACCAATATAAACACCTCATCAGCAAGGAGACCTCTGATGAGCTTCTCCAGCGAAATACATTTAACGGCTGGCTGAACGGTGGCTGGGAGTGGGTCAATCTGGCGTTCCTTGCAGGCGGTCTTTTCCTGATGGCCCGACGCATCATTACCTGGCATATTCCCGTATCCATGCTCGTAGCGCTCAGTATCTGCTCACTGATTCTGGGGTGGGACGAAGACCTGTATACGCCGCTGTCACTGCATTTGCTCAGTGGTGCAACTATGCTAGGAGCATTCTTCATTGCCACAGACCCGGTTTCAGCATCGACAACCCCCACGGGAAAACTGATCTACGGTGCGGGTATCGGAGTTCTTCTCTACGTGATCCGAACATGGGGAGCCTACCCAGATGCCGTCGCCTTCGCTGTGCTTCTGATGAATTTTGCTGCCCCCTTCATTGATGCCTACACCCAGCCACGAAGCTATGGCCACAGCAAGCCTAAGCGCGGTCTGAAACCGGGGGATAAATAATGTTCGAGTTACTCTCAGCCATCCGCAAGAATGCTGTGGGGCTGGCGATTTTTGCCGTCGTTACAGCGGGCGCAATTGCTGTTGCTCAAACACTGACTGCTGATCGGATTGCGTACAATATTAAGGCTGCGGAAGCACGTGCACTGAATGAAATTCTTCCGGCCAGCAGTTACGACAATGACTTGCTTAACGACACAATGAATGTTGATGCGCGATTCAATCAACAGCTGCTCGGTCCATTGCCCGATAGCGCCCTGATCTACCGCGCCCGAAATAACGGTGAAGTCAGCGCCGTCATTCTGCCCGCGGTGGCACCCGATGGGTATACAGCTGAAGTAGATCTGATTGTCGGTGTGAAGGCCGACGGAACGCTTGCTGGCGTTCGGGTCGTCGCTCACCGCGAAACACCCGGATTAGGCGATAAGGTTGAAGTCCGGAAGTCTGACTGGATCACCGGTTTCGAGGGGAAATCTCTCGCTAGCCCAGCACCAGAGCAATGGGCAGTGAAAAAAGACGGCGGTACCTTTGACCAATTCACTGGCGCAACCATCACGCCACGTGCCGTTGTCAGAGCCGTGAAACGCGCATTGAAATTCTTTGATATGCACCGCGATGAACTGCTCTACGGCAACGCACTTTCGGGAGAAAACAGCGATGGCAACTAAGTCACTCAGAGATATATCCCTCGATGGACTGTGGAAAAATAACCCGGCACTTGTTCAGTTATTGGGGCTATGCCCTCTTCTGGCCGTGACGGGCTCTGTCGTCAACGCTCTTGGCCTGGGTCTGGCGACCATGATGGTATTAGTCGGTTCGAACCTCTCAGTATCTCTTATCCGCAACCATGTGTCTGACGCGGTTAGACTGCCAGCGTTCGTCATGATCATTGCTTCTTTCGTAACCGTCGCCGAACTGACCATGCAGGCGTTTACTTACGAGCTGTATGAGGTACTCGGTATTTTTATTCCCCTGATCGTGACTAACTGCGCAATCCTTGGCCGGGCCGATGCGTTCGCTTCCAAGAACCCCATCCTGCCGTCAGTGGTAGATGGTGTAATGATGGCCATTGGTTTTACCGTTGTTCTCGTACTACTTGGCGCACTGCGCGAAGTTCTGGGGCAGGGTCAGCTTTTCGGAAGTATGGAACTCTTGTTCGGCCCTTCCGCCGCTGACTGGAAGATTGTTCTGGTCGATGGTTACCCTGATTTTCTTTTTGCCATTCTTCCGCCGGGGGCATTTGTGGGCATGGGCTTGCTGATCGCCCTCAAGAATTTGATTGATGACCGGATAGATAAGGCCGCCGCCGCGAAGGCAGCACCGGTTGAAGCGGGTTCGAAACGGGTACGGGTGACAGGAAAAATCAGCTGAGCCAATCACTCAGCTGCGCGCTTTTCCTTGTTGCGATTCCACGAGTTCCACTGAGTTGAGTTGAACAAAACCGGCATTGGCTCTGTTCTCTATTGCCTTTTCTGCGTACAGTGTCGCTGACGCTCCAAGCATGCCAATGAAGAACAACTCGGCAAACACCTTGTGGTTACCAAAGTTGTAGTGCATCAATCGAATGGTGATAACACCAAGAGCCAGAGCGACCAGGCCACCAAACATAAGCGATTGCAGCATCAGGTTGGTATCTGGCAATTGTGCGCCAGTTTCAATCCATACCAGTGCACCTTTCGTCAGAAACCCAGTCGCTAACAGAAGAAAAGCCACGGCTGGAACCGCATAACGATCAGGCCGCTGCTCGCGCTCAGGCCCTTCGAGTCGCTGAAGTATTTCAGCAAACTCAGCCATTGCAGGCAGAGCCACATCGGCGAAGGCGCTCATTTGTTCTCTGTCCTGCGAGTTGTCATCGACCAAAGCCCATAACCGCCCACGACGACAAACCAATTTATTAATCTGAACTGTATCTGCAGATCCAAGATTGAACATTCTCAAGAGCTTATCACTCAAGCCTGGCGCCGCAGCGAGAGCCTGTGAGGCCGTGAAATCATCTGAAAGGATAAGAAGAGAGTCATCAAACGCGGGGTTACAGATTCGCTTATCGCTGTCGACACCGACGCGGGACAACAGGCGATCAAACGCACCATGTCGGCGCATTACGAAATCGTACCTGAGGGATACTTCCATGCCGACCTTAATCTGCCGACCCGATCTGCCTTCATGAGTCCGATACTCATAGTTGATTCCTGCATACTCACCCGGCACTCCCTTCCACTCTGCCGTAAAACGGTGCATTAACATCGCTACTGCAAAAAGTACAAGGCAAGCAAAGCCTATGGTTAGCCACATAATCAGCATCCTTCCGCTCAGTTTTTGTGAACTGCTCACATTTAACTCTAGTCCATCGCAGCAGACTGTGAGTAGATTCACACAGACCCGGCATGAAAAGCTACAGAGCATGCCGTAAAAACTACTTTAAGGTATACTCCGCCGCGTTTAGCCTCTCAGGCCCGTATTTTCCAGTTTCAGGCGTCCGCTACAGCGGTTTTGCCGACTTCTCAGATCCAGTAGGTTTCTTTATGAGTCAGCCCAATTCTTTCGTCATCTGTGCAATGTACAAGTTTGTGACACTTGATGATTACGAAGCAAAACGTGAGCCACTTCACGATGCTATGGTCGCTTTCGGCATCAAAGGAACCTTACTCCTCGCTAAAGAGGGTATTAACGGTACGGTTGCCGGTTCGCGTGAAGGTATCGATCAACTGCTTCAATGGCTGGCTCAAGACAACCGCCTCGCTGACATCAGTTACAAAGAGTCCTATGAAAACGAAATGCCCTTCTATAGGACCAAAGTCAAACTAAAGAAAGAAATCGTGACCATGGGCGTAGAAGGCATCGACCCTCGCCACACGGTAGGTACGTATGTGAAACCTGCCGACTGGAATGATTTGATTTCAGATCCTGACGTTACTCTGATCGACACGCGAAATGACTACGAAATTGGTATTGGTACCTTCAAAGGTGCCGTCAATCCAGAGACAGACACCTTCCGCGAGTTTCCTCAATACGTAAAAGAACAACTCGATCCAGGGCAGCACAAGAAGGTTGCCATGTTCTGTACCGGGGGTATTCGTTGTGAAAAATCTACTGCCTACCTTAAAGAACAGGGATTCGAAGAGGTCTACCACCTTGAGGGTGGTATTCTTAAGTACCTGGAAGAAGTCCCTGCAGATCAGAGCATGTGGGAAGGCGAATGTTATGTGTTCGATAACCGGGTAAGTGTCGACCATCAGCTGAACAAGGGTCACTACGACCTATGTCACGCGTGTCGCCGTCCGATCACTGATGAAGACAAACAACACGCCGATTACGAAGCAGGCGTCAGTTGTCATCATTGCATAGATGAATACACCGCAGAGCAGCAGGAACGCTTCCGCCAGCGTGAACAACAGATGCAACTTGCGCGCGAACGCGGCCTCGATCATCTTGGCGCTGATCTGAATGACATCCGTGATCAGCGACGAAAAGAAAAGCTTGCCTACAAAGAAGCGCAACGCCAGCGATCAGAAAGAAAAAGCTAATCTGCGACGGCCTCACAGTCGCTTGCTCAGGCACTTAGCACTTACTATAGACGCTCACTTTGTCACTCATACTGTCGCTCAAAGACAGTACAAAGAAGCTGCTTCTCTGGCATAATGTCCCAATCGTCGCACCTTGCGGCGACTACAGCAGGTGAAGGATCACCGAGTACTTCAGGATACCCTTCACCCTGAAATCATTTACACACGGAGTGTTTCTCAATGTCCCGAATAACCGGACTACTTGCTACGCTACTTATGACGCTGGTGTTGGCAGGCTGTAATACCCTAACCGTCGATATCATCGCACCTGATTCTGTTAACCAGAACCAGCCTTTCACCTATGAGGCGGAAGCTGATCCTGAGGCCGTCGGCCAGATTGCTTATGAGTGGTACCTTGATGGCACTATCATCAGCAGCCTACCTATCGATAACGCCCTGATTTCCTCAGCCGGCGAGCATGTTCTGAGCGTAAAAATCACCGATGAAGAAGGTGAAACAGGCGAAGCAGAAGTTACTCTGGAGGTCATCCCCGCTGAAGTACTCAATGCTGACTTCGCCGTGAATGTCGAACTTCTGGACATGGAAGAAGCTCCGTTAGAAAACGTCACTGTGACCATTGACGGTGTCACTGTCGAAAGCGATGCATTGGGTATTGCTGCTTTTACTGGCCTCACTCAGACTTCTGTTCTGACCGTCGCGGCCAGTAAAGAGGGCTACATTCCACAAAGCTATCGATTTGACCTGCCAGCATCACAGGAACGCGCCGATGTGCAATTAACCCTGATGGAGCGCGCTACCCCAGTTGCATTCAACAACGACGCTGAAGTGACTGTCGAAAATAGTGAGCTGAACACCAGCGTCACCCTGCCAGCAGGTGCCTTCGTTGACGCCAACGGCGACCCTGTCACTGGCGAAATCACAGCCACAGTTACGCCGGTTGATACCCGTGAAATGGGTGCGTCCTACCTGGGTGGCGGCGTTGCTCTGACCGAAGAAAGTGAAGTTGTTCAGCTTCTTTCACTGGGTATGATCGATTTTGAATTCACCCAAAACGGTGAGCCAGTGCAACTGGCAGCAGAAGCCAGCGCACAGATTGAAATGGATCTGGTGACCGAAACCGGACCGGACGGACGTATTTACGCCATTGGCGAAGAAATCGAAATGTGGTGGTTTGATGAAGCCACCGGCCTTTGGGTAGAAGAAGGCGTTGGTGAAATCGTAGCGTCTGCAACATCACCAACAGGCATGCGCCTGATCGCCACCGTTGAGCACTTCACAACGTGGAACTGGGATTATTATAAGCAAGGAGACAGGGCGTCTTTTGAGTTGACCTGTACCATCGAAGGTCGACAGTTAACCACTGACCAGAACTGCTTTGTTCGGATATACACCAATGGGCTATCCCGCTCAGTAAATGTAGGCCCTGAAGGTGTAACTGCAATAAACCTCGCCCCATCGATGAATCTAACGGCAGCAGCATCCTACACGACTGATGACGATATTTATTACTATGGTGAGACCACTTTTACTACAGTACTGGGGGCAACCAGCGTCGTCGTAGATATGCGAGAATCAAATACGAATGAGCAGGAAGACCACACCGTTACATGCTATCTGAATGATGGCACTAAAACCTGGAACACCGAATGTCGTGGTCAAATCACCACAGACACCTACTATGCACGCCAGTTCTCTACGAGTACTGACTTAGAATACAGTACCTTCCGCCTTTACCCTGGTGAACAATATCCAATTCTTGTATCCATTCAGGGCCAATTCATTGAAGATACGGTTACTCACCCGACTGACGGCAGTAAACTAGCTCTGGAGTACACTCTCCAGTCAAATGCCATGGAATTCGCGTGCTATGGGACACTTGATGGAGAGCTGGGTGAATTCTTCCCTTGTCAGGCAATTGTCACCGATAATAGCGGTAACAGAACCTCTATTCGTCTCGGCGACTTTTCCGGATCACCTCTTTCAGCCCCAATGAGCTATATCGACGGAGCCACGAGCCTCGACCTGGAAGTAGTCAGTGCATTTACAGCAAGCTACATCCGAGACTATGTATCCCGTGGAAGTCAAATACTTGACATCATTTCTTTGGACTCAGGCGAGAACACCCTTCGTTTGAATACTATCGTCGACAACCAACAGAAAATCGTCGCAAGTTTCGATATCACTCCAGATCGACTTTATACCTACTCTTGCACATACGAAGGACAATCCGTTCCGTGCTATGCAAGTGGAACGTTCCAATCCCCGGTCAAGAATGCTGGCGAATATGCCCCGAGCTGGATGCGCGGTCAGCTGGTCGTTAAATCGCCCTCTGATCTCACTTCCGAGAGTGTATCCGCAAATGGAAGTGCCGAGGGGATTCCCGGAGCTGGCCCTGGCTACTATTTACGTTCAGATAGCGTCACAGTAGACCACGTAAACCGTAATGTGTCCTTCACAATGAGGTTGGCACAACCCGAGGTTTGACTAGTGAGTGCAAGTGACTCTCCCCGAGGTGCTTGCATCACTTAATTATCGATACTTCTCCGTGATCCATCACGGAGAAGTTACCCGCCTCAATCCCCTTTTCTTTCAGCGCTTCAGCCAACCTCACCGGCGGCTCATCCATTTCTTCATCCGTCAGAATAAAAGTCCCCCAGTGCATTCCGATGGCCTTCCCGGCCTTGAGATCAATAAATGTCTGAACGGCCTCTTTGGGACTCATGTGTGCATCTTTCATGAACCAGCGCGGATCGTAGGCTCCAATAGGAATGGTCGCCAGGTCAATACCGGGATAGTCCTCACCAATTTTTCTAAAGTCGTCGGAGTAACCGCTGTCACCGGTATGAAAAAATCGAAAGTCCTCAATATCGACTAACCATCCCGCCCAAAGGCTTTTGTTTCTGTCAAAAAATGTTCGTTGAGACCAATGCTTAACAGGAAGAGCCGTTAGCGTCATACCCTCATATTCGTGAGACTCCCACCAATCCATTTCAACGACATTGGTAATGTCGTAGCTCAGTAACTCTTCCTTTAAGCCCAGCGGTACGAGAAATAATGGAGGCGCATCTTTCTGTCTCTCGTATAGCTCTGTCAGTGACTCTTCATCCAGATGGTCGTAATGATTATGAGAAATCACAACGGCATGAATATGTGGCAGTTCGTCGATGTTCAGGGGTGGTGCGACAATTCGCTTGGGCCCGGCAAAACTTAGCGGTGAAGCGCGCTTTGAAAAATGTGGGTCAGTAAGAATATTCTTACCCTTTACTTGTAAAAGAAAAGCACTGTGTCCCAGCCAGGTAATCTGAGTCGTCGCTGGGTTTGCAATGACATCAGGGTCTGGGTGAATAACATCGAAGTGTTGCGGAGACGGCTCAGTTCTGTTCCAGCGCCAACGCAAGAGGTCAGTAAAGGATTTACTGATCGCCTGGCCATCAGTATTTACAAAGGTGCCATCCGGCATATGATGCGCCGGACGGCTTTCAACATCATCCGCCGGTTCGTTATGCAAAATGGCTGCACAACCAACAGCGGCCGCGAGGCTACCTACCAGTACCAGAGCTGACTTCAACGTAATTACTCAGTTAGAAAGTGGGAGTTCAGATTCTCTGAGTTTACGAATAAATTCAATACGTCTGGTAGAAATATGTGTTCAGGTGACCTGTCTTATCTGGGGTTTGTAGTCACCAAAGAGGATTTTCAGCATCCGCTGCTGTGCCCGCCTTCCCCGCCGGGTTAAAAAGGCACGTCCACCTGGCAGAAGCCGCAAGGTAAGATGGGTCAAGGCGTTGACCGGAGCAAAAATAAAGGGATACCAGGGCCAGCGGCACGGCGGCAGTCCAAGCCTGCGCATCCCTTGTGAGCCAACAAACAGCCTCAGGATACTCAGGTGGACTTCTTTATCCCAATGACTTCTCAACCACTGAGCGTTAGGATAATGGCGCTCTAACGGTTCATCCATCAGAGCCTGCGCAAGCTGCTTCGAGCCCTCATCTGCCTGAGCCTGACTTAACAGGTTACGATACAACGCGATACGTCCCGCCTGCTCACTATCTACCAACAACGACTCATCCAGCCCCATCAACCAGCCAATATACCGCCAGAGGTGCATGACATCCGCGCCCTCTTGCTTTGACACAGGCACTCCGAGTACGCGCTGGCCAAGAAGAAACATGACTGAAAACGCAAGGTAAGTGACCTGCATATCCAACTGATTCACGGGCAAGCCCAGATACTCATGGTCCCAGTCTTCACGAGCCGCCAGTTGTCTGCGAACCATGGCGTGAATCAGCCTGACCCGAAGCGTGGTAACGAAGCCCGTTCCTCCAGGTAGAATCGCTCCGGGCTCGGTAGCGTCCATCCACCATTTGGTGGTTTCAGCCACTCGGCGCTGTGCACCCTTTTCGAGAGCCCCCGTTTTCAACAATGTCTGATTAATCGCGCTCGCCTGATAGCCAGCCATAAGGCCAAAATCGCGCAGGATACGCATGCCTGTTTTACCTGACCTGGCGACGACGTCACAACCTCTGATCAGTGAATGCTCATCAAGCCAAGCGGGGCGCTGACGAACATGCTGCATAAAAGCTTGAATGGGTGCAGCCAGTGAAGTTACACCGTCAGCGTCGCTGTGCAAGGCACGCTCGATATCAGACCACTGTCCTTCTCCGCGAGCCAACCAGGCTGCTACGTCATCTGCTAGCGGATCACCACAAAGAAGCTGCTGCCCCATTGCCTGCCATTCGATGGAACTGGGCTCAGCAGCTGCCTTGTCTTTAATCGTCAGCAACATGGGAGAAGCTATTGTTCTGGCGGTATGAATATGGATACCGTGACGCTCTGGAGTATTCATAGAAGGATTCCCTGATGTTTCACCAGATCTGCCTTAAATCAGACCGGTACTCTTGCGTACCAACCTAACCACCCACACTGGTACTGTCAAGTACCAGACGCTATACTGGATTGAAAATACGATAAACGGTATGAAGTAAGCGCATGACTGCACCGGCGAAGGATCACAAAGACAGACTACTTTCTGCACTGGAAGCTGCGATGGCAACCAAGAGCTATCGTGATGTCACGCTGGCCGATATCACCTGCGGTGCCAAGGTATCCCGCAGAACGTTTTACGAGCATTTCAAAAATAAAGACGAATGCTTACTGGCTCTCGCCCGGACAACGAGCCAAAGAATCATGAAGAGCATCATCAGCTCTTACAATCCCGCTGATGACTGGCCACAAACCGTCACAAAAGTGACTTCCGGGTATCTTCAGTTCATCGCCGAACACCCAACGCTGATGTATGCCTTGTATGTTGAGGTAGCAGCACTCGGCCAGAGTGGCTTGGAAATACGGAGGGAAATCAGCCAGACCTTTGCGGAATTCCTCAGTCAGCAAACAAAACTGAAACTGGCATCATCAGCGCTGGATCATGCGTTAACAAAACAGGAAGCGCTTGCTCTGGTCGCGGGAATTAATGAACTGATTCTACAAACCATCATGGGAAAAGAGAGCCTCAATGAAGCGACCGCCGTTACCCAGCTGAATGACGTCGCGAGCTCTCTTATTCTGAGAATGACCAGTCACTCAGGCGCGTGACACACCGCTTCAATATTATTGCCATCGGGGTCAATAACAAAAGCGCCGTAGTAGTGTTCATGGTATTGAGGTCGCAACCCCGGCTCTCCATTACATTCGGCTCCCTGACTCATCGCAGCAGAATGGAAGTCATCAACCCCAGCACGATCTTTGGCAGAGAAAGCAACGTGACGAGGTGTAAATGTCTCTTTCACCTCAATAACCCAGAAAACGGGCTTACCTTCAGGGCCAAAGGCACACATTCTCTGGGTAGGAAAGTACCTGTTCCAGGTGGCAATGAACTCCACCTGCACCTGATAACCTAAAGGCTCGAAGACAGCAGAGTAGAAGTCTCTGGTTTTCAAAAAATCGCGAGCATAAGTACTCAGATGATCAATCACAGGCACGTAACTCCCGGTTCGACCTTCCGCATAACCAACAGAATCTGACCGACATGAATACCAAACTTGGTCATGCGCGTCTCATTAACGACAACTCCGTCGGCGACGTGAAACATCCAGTCATCCATGTCCAGGTCAATGGTGTCGCCTGGCTCACCATAGCGTAGGGTATAGGCCATATGGATGGCATTACCCGCCCACTCCATCGTTGTCGCTTCAGGCACATCTGATGCTTTCGCACTGAGTACTTCCCGTCCGTCTTTCCGTGCTGGCGTAAGGGTCCAGACACGGGTCTCGCGCTTAGCCTCAGCACCAGGCTCATCATAAAAATAAAATACTTCATCCAGAGTACCGACGCCTTCCTCATCCCAGCTGGCGTCGATACGAGCATTAAACGAACGTGTCTCAGCGCCACTTCGGTCCCGGACTACGCCATCAGCACAGATCTTCCCATCAAAGAATGTCTGGGGAATAAGTTTCGGAGAGCGACCGGCGGCGTGATCTACCTGAGTGCTCGAACACCCTGCGACAGCAATCGCTGCAGTCACCCCCAACACCCCAGTACGAAACAGCTGACGAGAGGTTTTCATATGAAACTCCAAAGTTATTCAATACTTGTACAGAGTATCCCGTTACTCAGGAGTTCCCGCAAGTGCTACGCACCCGCCGTATTCATAATCCACCCGATGGCCAGCACCTGCGGAACCGTGATCAGCGGCAGAAACAATGCAATCTTCCAGCTACGCGTCGTGTCTTTCAGAGCCATAATCTCGGTATAGTCAGTAGCTGCTCCAGCCATAAGAAACGTAAAGGCATTACCTGGCGCACCCGCGCGGTTAAACAGATCTGCAGCAATTGGACTAGAACCTTCCGAGCAAACCTCGATCAGTGTGGTCGCCAATAAGGTTAACAGCAGACCCGACATACTCGCGCCAAACCAGACACCAAAACTCTCGGGCGGCACGAAAGCCCGGATCAAAGCCACCAGTACAACGCCGAAAACGACCCACCTCAACACCATTCGGGATTCTTTCAGGCCGCCCCAGAACATCTGAAGCAACGCTTTAGGTCCCCAGTCGTAATTCCCCCATGACGCCCGCACTGACGGCCAGAAGGCAATATCATCGAACTCCACAGTATTAGGGTTTTCGGGCAGTACACCGCGGTCACACAAGCGGTCAAAGATCCAGCCGCTGATCCAAGCAATCACTAATGATGCAACGATAAAGAGCAACGTCCATTGCAGGCCGATCAAGCCAACCAGAATGAGCGTCAATGTCAGGGAGTTCCAGGGGCTCGCGATCAGGAATGCCATCACCTGACCAATGCTTGCACCGCGCTCATAGAGCTTCATCGCCACCATCAGGATACCGTGGTTACAGAGATCTAGCAGAAGCCCAGCCACGGTTGCCCGGAATATGCCGCGCTTACTACCACCCCGGCCAAGTACCGACATAATCGCTTCTCTTGGGATTCGACCGAGAATACCAACGAAGAAGGCCGCCGACAGAATACCCCACCACATGGCATTCACCATTTCATAGCTGGTGTGCAGCATAGTACCTAACCAATCAGGAACCTGTTCCGTGTGACCGATGATCAGAAAGCCCAGATAACCAACGACGACTGCGGGTAAGCAGGTCCACATAATCCAGTCTCTGCGCTGCTTAGTCGCCGGAGCGCAGCATGACGTATCGTCCGCGGAAGCCGGTGCCTCAGAACCACAGCAGCTACTGACAGGTTCTGCTGGTTTGCCAGAACAACACGAGTCGCCTTCTGTCTGAACAGGCGATTTATCTGAACATGTGTCTGCAGCAGATGAGGTGCTGCAGCAGCTTTTTTTATCATCACTCATGGTGACCTCCTTCAATAAGATGGCAGATATGGTCTCCACATGGGGAACAGTCTGGCAGCACCTTCCACTCCTCCACCGCAGACTCCATGCGATGTACCAATGTCTGCATATCAGTCAGCTTCTGCTGAGCCTCTTTGAGCCTGATCTCTATTAATTCACGCGCATGCGGACAAAGAGACTGGCCCTGCGTAGCATCAAGAAGCAGCTGTCGTATATCATCGAGCGTAAACCCCAGAGCCCTCGCCCTCAGAATAAACGACAGTTGTCTTACTTCGTCGTGGCCAAAACGGTGATAACCGGATGCATCCTTCTCAGGCTTAAGCAAGCCAGACCGGACATAATGGCGAACGGTATTCACATTAACGGCAAACTTCTTTGCCAGCTCACTCGCTTTCATACAATGATTGACCTGTGTAGCTTCGAACTGATTGTGCGATAAACCTGCGAGCCACTCTCAGGTCAAGTCAGAAAAATTCGAACCGGTCGGCTGCGAAATCCACGTTTCTGAACTACTTTTGTAACAGCAGGTTTTCGATGAGCAGAATGCTCCGAAAGGTGACCTCCGTATAGGGGTAACATACCTGATCACCCCCTCATACCGATAGTGGACTCTCTGGATATGCGAATAACCCTGTTTCTCTTATTGCTGTTCAGCCTGCCGTCGCAGGCATTGACAGTCATTACGGGAAATTCGTTCGAGCGTTATAATCTCGAAAGTGGACTTGAGTACCGCCTCCAGGCTTCCCCAGAGCCCCCTGAGATAAACGCCGACTGGGAAGTCGCCCGCGACACACTGACATTCGGATTCAACCCAGATAACCTCTGGATTCGCTTTTCGGTACGCAACACATCATCAGAGACCCAAAACCTGGTACTCGACTTCCCCTACCCACTTCTTGACGAAGTAGATGTCTATATCAGAGATGAATCTGGTAAAGAGGTCGTTCATCGATTGGGGGACACACGGCCCGCAGACGCACAGCACATTCAACACCCACACCTGGTCGCCAACTTCCGACTTCCTGCGATGACTCAACATCAGGTACAAATCCGGGTTAAGACCGAAGCAACTCTTAATGTGCCGATAACGCTCTGGACTCAAAGTGCATTCATATCGTCTTCGGTGCGGGCAACCGTATTCGATATGATGATGTACGGGATATTGGTGGGCATCGCGCTCTATCACCTGCTTCTCTTTGCTCAACTCAGAGAGCTTTCGTATTTCTGGTACTCCATTTTTCTGATCACCCTCGTCAGCATATTTGCCTACTTTCAGGGTTACATCAATGCCTACGTATTCGAGAGCCTGCGCCGACACAGTAACCACTTTTTGCCATGGTCGTATGCAGTCGTCGCTATCTCCTGCATTCTGTATATCCAGCGAGCGCTGGATCTGCCTCGCAGCCGGCCAGGGTATTCAAGGTTACTCAACATGGTCGCAGCAACGGGGCTGATTCTGGCAATCGTTGCCATGTATATTCCATATTCTTCATCGATTAAGTTCCTTACTGTTTACGCTGCTATTGCCACTCTTATCGTGATTGGCGCACAGGCCATACGGGCATTCGACCAATACGAACCTGCATACTACGGCTTCACCGCCAGTGCGTTTCTTATGGTGGGAATGGGTATTACCATCATGGAAAAAACAGGGCTGGTGACATCCACGCCGATCACGCGCTCGGCGGGCGACGTAGGCTTTACAGTAATGGCTGTCTTCTACGCATTGCTGCTTTCTCAGCGCATGCGTTGGGAGCAACACAAGAGGCACAAAGCCGAACTGGCTGTGCGTTTAAGTAATGCCGAATTACTGCAAACACAGCAGAAACTGAACAAAAAGCTGGATGTGCTGGTACGCGAAAGAACGGTTGAACTGGAAAAAACAAACGAGCAACTGCACAAGGCGAGTATCACCGACCCACTGACTGGCCTCTATAATCGTCGTCACTTCGATCAGGAATTTCAACGCCTCCACCACGCGGCAATGCAGGACGGGACATCTCTCAGCCTGGTACTGTTGGATATAGATCACTTTAAAACCATCAACGACCGCTATGGGCACCCCGCTGGAGATGCCTGCCTGATTGATATCGCCAACCGAATCCAATCCGTGGCCAAAAACTTTGATGCGGTCTGTGCCCGATACGGTGGTGAAGAATTCATTATTCTGATGGCCGATGAAGATCTGGCCACTGCCCGCGCAGCGGCACAGACACTCCTGTCATTAATACGGGAAGTGCCTGTCGCCGCGTCTGGCCATAGCATCCGGGTGACGGCGAGCATTGGCGTCATTGCACGACAGCCATCCAGTGCAGACGAGACAGATACTCTGCTGAAGGCTGCCGATGAACTTCTGTATCAGGCCAAAGCGCAGGGAAGAGATCAGATCTGCAGCCCTGAAAAGACCGACTACTCTTTATGACTCACCGAAGGTAGAGATTCCGAACGACTCTTTACTGAACTCCCAAAGTTCATCCGTCAAAGCGTCACTTCGCGACGAACGACTGCGAATTCCCGGCTTCCTGCGACACCAATAACCACCACTGCGGTCTGAGTTATCAGTCGCCAGAAATATCTGCGTGTCTGCGCCTTTTCTTTCAGAAATAAGAAACGGAAAAAAGAGTTTTACAAACAAATCAGGAAACTGTCGATAGAACTCCGTTTTAACCCCGCCCGGATGAAAAGAAAACACTTTTACATTTCTGTCTTTGAGATATTTCTCTAAGCCATTAACAAACAGAATATTGGCTAATTTTGAGCGACCATACAGCAAGAATTGCTTAAACAGAAAGCGGTCTCCACGCGGAGGGTTCGTAATCGTCTTTTTGAAAGCGAGAATATTACCCACCCAATGAGCCACTGAACTGGTCACGATCAGGCGCGCATCATCAGAGCGTTTCAAGAGGGGCATCAATTTATGGGTTAATAAAAAGTGCCCCATATGCGTAGCTGCAAACATATACTCGTGACCAGCATCATTTTTGCGCACCGATGACGTAAACAGGCCTGCATTCAGAATTAACCGGTCAATGCGCTCGAAGCGGGATGCAATCACCTCTGCAAAGTCAGCTACGCTGCTGTAGTCAGCCATATCAACCTGCACAAATTCGACCTCTGCTTCGGGGTGTTTGTTCAGTATTTCCTGAACCACCCGCTCGCCTTTAACCTGATCTCGCGCAGCAATCACCACCCGATAACCAAGCCCTGCTAACGCTTCCGATGTAATCTTACCAAGGCCTGCGCTACCGCCGGTAATGAGTGCTGTTTTCATCACTATTCCCTTATAAAGTGACCGAAATATCGCTGATGACTGCATTCGCAATATCGCGCGCGCCTTCTATTGATTGGCTGCGTGCCAGAGCAACACCTAAGCGACGTTTCCCGATAACCTCAGGTTTTCCGAATAAACGGATCTGAGTATCCGGGCGATTCAATGCCGCTGTCAGATTACCAAACTGCATATTTTTAGAGTCACCGGCGACAAGAAGTACAGAAGATGCAGAAGGCCCGGTCTGTACAATATTCGGAATCGGCAACCCAAGAATGGCTCTTGCATGCAAAGCGAACTCCGACAGGTCCTGAGAAATCAAGGTGACCAACCCCGTATCATGGGGGCGCGGTGACACCTCGCTAAAGATAACATCGTCACCTTTTACAAAGAGCTCAACACCAAACAAGCCTCTCCCACCCAGATCGGAGGTTACTTTTTCTGCAATATTTTTCGCTTTAGTCAGGGCAATTTCTGTCATCGCCTGCGGCTGCCAGGATTCCTGATAGTCACCGTCTTCCTGACGATGGCCAATAGGATCACAGAAGCTCGTCACCGTATTACCCGCACCATCATCGTGGCGGATAGTCAGCAGCGTAATTTCGAAATCAAAATCGACAAAGCCTTCAACAATTACCTTACCCTTGCCCGCGCGACCGCCTTCCTGAGCATAATCCCATGCGGCTTTAATCTGATCTTCTGTTTTTACGAAACTCTGGCCCTTACCCGATGAACTCATAATCGGCTTCACCAGACATGGAAGCCCGATGGCTTTAACCGCGGTCTCGTACTCTTCTTCGGAGGCAGCAAACTGATAAGAGGACGTCGGTACTTCCAGGGTTTCAGCGGCAAGTCGACGAATGCCTTCCCGATTCATGGTCAACTGAGTAGCCCGGGCAGTGGGAACCACGTTAAATCCTTCTGATTCGAGCTCTGCCAGCGTATCGGTTGCAATGGCTTCGATTTCAGGGACGATCAGCGCCGGCTTTTCCTGCTCAATGACCTTTCTCAGCGCATCACCATCCAACATTGAAATGACGTGACTGCGGTCTGCAACCTGCATTGCAGGGGCATCAGGATATCGGTCGACCGCGATCACTTCGCAACCCAGGCGCTGTAATTCAATTGCGACTTCTTTTCCGAGTTCACCCGAACCACAGAGAAGAACGCGTGTTGCCAGGGGAGAAAATGGGGTACCAATGGTCGTCATATTACTAAATCCAGATCTGTTAAACGTGCGGAAAACAAACAGCCTATTCTGCTGACGGGTCCACACTGAAAAAATTCATTGCTGCGCGCTCACGCTCGCCAACTAACTGCATCACCTCGCGGCGCTGATCATTCGTCATGCTGCCCCAGTCTGTGATTTCCTGCCCTGTGCGGTAACAGCCAAGGCAGACATTATTTTCATCCAGAGCACAGATACTGACGCACGGAGAACGCAGCGGGGCTTCGTTTTGCTTCGTCATAGTGTGACGACTTCCAGAGTTGCAGTGTAACGCTCGGCATTATGCACATAATGAGCAGCACTCGCTTCGAGCAGCTTTTTCTGCATATCATTCAGCTCACGCTTAATCACTGCTGGAGACCCCACAACCAGAGAGCCATCAGGGATATCCATCCCTTCAGGAATCAACGCATTCGCGCCGATAATACAGTGCTTACCGATGCGCGCTTTATTCAGCACCACCGCACCAATACCAATCAATGAATAATCACCAATCTCACAACCATGCAGCATCGCATTGTGACCAACCGTCACCCCCGTGCCCAGCGTCAGAGGGATACCAGAGTCCGTGTGTAATACAGCGCCGTCCTGCACATTAGATTGGGGACCAATCGTGATGACATCGTTATCACCGCGCAATACCGCGTTGAACCAGATGCTCGATTGCTCACAAAGAACACAACTACCGATCACTGTCGCATTTTCAGCAACAAACACACCTTCTTTCTTTTCTGGAGTTCGGTCTTCAATTCGGTAAAACATAGTGGGCCTCCTATCACCAGGCCGTTCAATAGTCAGGTGCAAAAATCAGTATTGAAGGCTGATATCAGCATCCCAAAAGTTGTTCATAAATTCGGCAATCATCATGGCGGTTAACCCCCATATATGAAAGTCCTCAAAGTCGTAGCTGGGTAATCGAATGCTGCCACGCTCAAAGTAGCGACTTGGCGGCTCGGTAAAGAGCGACAGCGGGACCTCAAATACGGCATCCAGCTCATCGGGGCTAGCAGCGTGCTCCAGCCCGGGAGGAATGATTGCCAGCACCGGTGTCACCAGATACCCAAAACGGCTGACGACCTGATCAAGTTCTCCGATGACGGTGACATCCGAAGGACGCAGTGCCACTTCCTCGTGCGCCTCGCGCAACGCCGTTGCGATAATACTGTCGTCTTCGGGGTCACGCTTTCCGCCCGGGAAAGCGACTTCACCCTTGTGGGATGACAGATGAGCGGCCCGGCGAGTCAACAGTACGTTGGGCGATGGTTCATCAGTCAGAGCGAGCAGAACACCAGCCTCAGCGAGGTCGGGTTGAGGAATCTGTCTCGGTGTCAGCCGCTGATGCTTCGCTATCAGCAGATCATGTAAGGGCATCTTGGTCATGGCGACATTGTAAGCTCAGAGGTACCCCGTGGCTATCTGTTCACCCCGTCAAAAAAATCACTGCCTCCGAGACGTCAGAACCCCGGAACAGACACCAGGGAGACAAAGTGTCGCAATATGTCCCACATATAGATCATTTTACGATCAACCCGAAGATTTAAATAACAGCTTTGACTAAAAAATCAGCAATCTACTTTCGCTGAACAAGCGGTTAACTCACTGATTTTTAACAACTTTCTAAGTAACACAAAGTTACATTAAATAATTTTTTGAGGATAATCAGATAGTTAGACAGGTTAAACAATAGCAGCGATGTATGTTTGACGCTTTCTCCTTGGGGTAGACTAGTTTCCGAATTATGCAAATGCGCGACTTGCAGTGTGTAGAAACTGATATGAGGTAATGAGCCGTGGACATGCCATCTTTTGACGAAATGGTTCGCTTAGCGAAAAACGATCCGGAAACACTGGAGCGTATCCGCCTGAAACTGATTGAAGAGACAATCGCTGAAGCGCCAGAGAACTGCCATCGCCGCCTGCGTGGCCTGCAGTTCCAGATCGATATGGAACGCCGCCGTGCCAGCAACCCTATGGGCGCATGCATCAAAATATCAAAGATGATGCATGACTCGCTGTACACCATGCGTCAGACTCTGAATGCAGCCGTAGGCGAAACCGTAGACGATATCGTCATGCCACTTGAAACGCCTGCTCAGGCACAGGTACTCGCATTCCCTATGCAGGCCAATAGCTGATTGCATATACTGCCCTCAGTTCTTGAGGGCAAATAACATGAAATACTGCAGTAACTGCCGTTCTGAAGTAACTTTCGATATTCCGGACGGTGACAACCGACATCGTCATATCTGTCATAGCTGTGACACCATCTTCTATGAAAACCCCAGAATCGTCGCCGGTACCCTGCCAGTATTCGACGGACGAATCCTACTCTGCAAGCGCGCGATTTCTCCTCGTAAAGGATTCTGGACCCTGCCCGCCGGCTTTATGGAAAACGGTGAAAGCACTGAACAGGCAGCACTTCGGGAAACCTGGGAAGAAGCAGCAGCCCGGCCAGCGCTCGGTAGCCTGTACAGTATGATTACCGTTCCCCACATTAATCAGGTACACATCTTTTTTCTGGCCGACATGCCAGCGCCCGAGTTTGCCGCAGGCCCGGAAAGCCTCGAGGTTGCACTATTCACTCCCGCAAAAATACCCTGGGAAGAAATAGCGTTTCCCACGGTGTCTGAAACCCTGCGACGTTTTATAGCGGGAGCCTCAGGCCCGCACGTATTTGATATCCGGCCAGATCAGGCTCTGCACGCAGGAAGCGATTAATCTTCAGAATTCGGCCAGCTGCCACACATCATAGGCCGGCTCTTCATAGGGATGAGCAAGCTTCATCGCCGCGACGGCGGCTTTGATAAGGTCGTCCGTGCATACCAATTCAACCCGGTACTCGACGACCTTTTCGACATCACCGACCTTGCCAATATGTGGCTGAGCGCCATCAAGAGGACGAAACTGGCCTTCTCCTCTCGTCTGAAAACAACAGTGATCGTAGTCACCGATCTGGCCGGCTCCCGAGGCAAATACCGCTTCCTTAACGGGTTCGAGGTGATCAGCAGGCACAAAAAACACAAATTTATACACGTCAGTCTCCAGTAGGCCGTCGGTCAGGTGATTCGTTCCAGCTCAATCAGGTTAGCCATGGCCTGTTTACTCCCGTCTCCACAAATATCCGGATCCGCCTTGAACTGATGACAGACATCAGGACGGGATGGATCGCCGAACAGACGACACAGATTGTCAGCGTCCAGCTGCACGCAACGAACGCCTGCGGGCTTACCATCAGGCATCCCTGGAATCGGACTGGAGATCGACGGAGCAATGCAGCAGGCGCCGCAACCAGGCTCACACTTCATAAGACACACTATGACCGGTAGAGAATGTATCTGCTCGGCGCAGCGAACAGAGTGTTAGCTTACCCGGCCTGCCCCTCGGTTGGTAGCGCTTGCCAGCCGGTAGTTGCTGGGATAGCCTTGCGTGACTGAATCTGGAGCCCGACCCATGCGCTTGCTATTGCCGATCATTGCAATATTCGCAACTACCTTCGTAACTGTTGTTACCGCCCATGCAGAACCTACTAATTTCAGGGTCGGCGCTGGCCTTCTGAAATACGATGTTCACCCGGCACCGGACTACATGCCAGACTTCCGCCAGTCAGGCACCACCCTGTTTGCCGAATTTCCGCAGGATAACTACCACGGCTCTCGTTTCATTATTTATGCGCTTGATGAAGGTGACACCTCACTCTGGGGGTACGAGACTCAGATGATGATAGGGTACGGCCTCGCTCAACCCGGTTTCCGTATACACACCGGGCCAGCATGGCACCGCGAAGTGATTGACGTGCGACGCGACGGCGATGCTGATCCTAAGGTATTTAACGGATGGGGCTGGCAACTGGGTACAGGTTACCAATACAAGGCCATCACCCTCGAAGTTGCCGCAACCTACCACGATACACGTGACTATCGCCAGGAAAATAAAACGGCAACCGGCAGGAATACGCCTCCCGCACCGATCCTTTCAAACCTTCTGATCAGTTATCGCTTCTGATTGGCACAGCTTGCCCGTAAGGAACTACCATGACTAACCCTGTTGCTGTTAAGTACATGTCGAGAGCCGAAATAGAAAGCTTGATGTACACCACTTCTGCGGAGTCCGGCAACCAACAGGCTGAGCTGTTTGAAGCTCTGGTAAGACGTCTGCTCGAAATTATGGAGCAGGACTCTTACCGCTGATGTTGCCTGGCATCATTGCACAAGGCGACGGTTGGATCGCGCTGAACAAGCCCGCCGGACACAGCTTCCACAGCGAAGACGGAACATGCGGCTTTTTCGCGGATGCCGAAGCTGCACTCGGGCAAAAACTCTGGCCGGTACACCGACTCGATAAAGTCACTTCCGGTATTCTCCTCGTTGCAACCTCGGCTGAAAGTGCAGCCGCGTTATCGCTACAATTCGCTCAACGGACAACCCGGAAATACTACCTGGCAATCTCACGACAACGTCCTAAGAAGAAGCAGGGTCTGATCAAAGGCGATATGGAGAAAGCCAGAAATGGCAGTTATCGCCTTCTCCGCACATTGAGTAATCCAGCCATCACCCGATTCTGGAGTGCTTTTGACGAGTCTATGGGTGAACGCCTCTTCCTGCTTAAACCCCATACGGGGAAGACCCACCAATTGCGTGTCGCCATGAAAAGCCTCGGCGCTCCCATACTCGGAGATACCCGGTACGGAGGAGAGCCGGCCGCCAGGGCATACTTGCACGCCTGGGCTATTGAATTCAGCGATGGCGCAGTAACCCATCGGCTCTTTTCAGCGCCTCAGGAGGCAGAATGGCCTTCTATACCGCGCGATTGGCAAGACCCGTTCACAAGCTTCTGAATTGCCTGTGCGCGTTTATACGCAGTAAAGTTTCATTCAGTGTCTGAATACGCCTTCCCGGACTACACTCTCGCTAAGCGTGATTTTCACACAAAAGTTGCGCTCGCTATGTTCTTTTATTAGCATATTACCAAGTAGTAATATTAAGGTCGAAGTATGGCCTTCTGATAAGTCCTTTGAGAGGAACCAAGCATGCGTATCCATAAGTTTCTGACTGGCTCATTGTATGTCAGCATATTGATGATTCAAACTCAGAGTGCGACCGCAGAACTTACCATCTCAGAGGCTAGCATTCCTGATATCTATAGCCTTGATGGCACGGTTGACGCGATAAACTCCGGAACCATCTCTGCACAGACCAGCGGTACGATCCTGGCAATCAATGGTGATGTTGGCGACTCAGTAGATGACGGCCAGGTACTCATCCAGATTGACAATACTCAGCAGAAAGCAGCAGTTGCTCAAGCCAGGGCCAGCCTGGCGCAGGCGGAGGCATTGAACGACGACTCACAAACATTGCTGAAGCGAAATGCTCGTCTGCTAAAGCAAGGCACACTCTCTCAAGGCGAATATGACCGTTCCGAAGCACAGGCTAAAAGTGCCGCTGCCAATGTAGAGGTTGCGAAAGCGGCACTGCAACAGGCAAAAACACAGCTCTCGTACACCGAAGTGACCGCGCCCTATGCGGGCCTCATTATGGAGCGCTTTGTTGAAGTCGGTGAGCTGGTCAATCCCGGTACTCCCCTGATGAGCGGCTATGGTACCGGTGCCATGCGCGCGATAACTGATGTGCCCCAGCGGATTGCGAGCAAATTCAACGACGCAAGCCAGGTCAGTGTAGAAATCGAACACAAGATGACACCTGCCACCAAAGTGACTCTATATCCGTTCGCGGATAACCAGCGTCACAGCGTACGGCTGCGTGCGGCACTTTCAGACGAATCGAGTGCCAATCTGTTGCCGGGCCAGTGGGTCAAGGTTCACATTCAGGCAGGTGCACGCAACGCCATTCTGATTCCATCGTCAGCCCTTCTCCGTCGCGGAGAAATGAACGCTGTTTATGTACAAGAGAATGATCGCTCATACCTGCGCCAGATCCGACTGGGCAACCCAATCCAACGAAACGGTGATACCTGGTATGAAGTACTGGCAGGTCTTCAGGCGGGCGAAGTGATTCATGAAGATGCACTGAGCGAGCTGGGCAGGATCTCCCAGACAACATCCAGCGACAAAGAGTAAGCGGGAGCCGATCATGACTCAGAAATTAGGTATCTCTGGAAAAACAGCGCAGGCATTCCAGAATTCCGCAATCACGCCCCTGCTCGCGCTGGTCGGTCTGTTATTGGGTTTTTTCGCAATCATGATCACGCCCAAAGAAGAAGAGCCGCAGATCGACGTCACCTTCGCCAACATCTTTATCGGTTATCCCGGTGCCAGCGCCAGTGATGTCGAGCAACTGGTGGCTATTCCCGCAGAGCAGGTACTCTCTGAAATTAAGGGTGTTGATGACATTTTTTCTATCAGCCAGCCGGGGCAAGCAGTACTCACTGTTGCTTTCGAAGTGGGTATTCCTCGTGAAGAAGCCATTCTCAATCTCTACAATCAGGTTCACAGCAACAAAGACTGGTTTCCTCCCAACCTCGGTGTTACAGAGCCGGTGATAAAACCAATGGGCATCGACGATGTCCCCATCATGAGTATTACCCTGCGTGGTAAAGATGCCTCTGTCAGTGCCAATGACCTGACAGCTATCGCCCATACGTTGGAAAGTGACCTGAAACAAATTCCGGGAACCCGCGATATTTACAGCATCGGCACCCACGCTGATGTGCTACAGGTCAAACTTGACCCGGCTCGTATGAACGGCCACGGGCTGGCATTCAGCGATGTTCGCAACGCACTACTAAGTGCCAACGTCGGCGGCTATCGACAATCTCTGATCCAGAATAATGAAGTTATTCAGATTCAGGCCGGCAGCTTTCTGCGGAACAGCTCAGAGGTTGGCCAGTTGATCGTTGGCCGTAATCAGGGTGGGCTTGTGTATCTGGCCGATGTCGCGGATATCAAGCTCGCCAACGATACGCCGGATCAATTCGTCAGCTACCGGGCGCTTGGCATGGAAAGCAGCGTCCCAGCCGTTACACTCGCCGTCGCAAAACAACCAGGTACTAATGCGATCGATATTACGCAAGGCATTGAACAGCGCCTGCAGACGCTACAGAACCGGATAATTCCTGACACTGTTATCGCTGATGTCACCCGCGACTACGGCATCACGGCAAAAGATAAATCCGACAAGCTGATTGCCAAGCTCCTGTTTGCCACCGCCGCTGTAGTGGTACTGGTATTAGCCACTATGAGCTGGCGCGAAGCAATTATTGTCGGTGGAGCGATCTTTATTACCTTGGCGATTACCCTCTTTGCCAGCTGGGTATGGGGGTTCACACTCAATCGTGTTTCACTGTTTGCCCTGATTTTTTCAATAGGCATTCTGGTCGATGACGCCATCGTCGTTGTAGAAAATATCCACCGCCACATGCACAAAGGTGGAAAGAAACTTCTGGAAGTGATCCCTGCGGCTGTCGAAGAGGTGGGTGGTCCGACGATATTGGCTACCTTTACGGTGATTGCCGCATTGATGCCTATGGCATTCGTATCTGGGCTTATGGGACCTTACATGAGCCCCATTCCCATCAACGCCTCTACAGGCATGCTTATCTCACTGATCGTAGCATTTGTTGTTACGCCGTGGCTCTCATACAAGCTGTTAAAGAAAGTGGCAGAAAAGCATGAAAACGCACAGCCTGAGCATGATGACGACGAAGCCTCTGGCGCACTGTATACCCTGTTCAATAAATCGATGCGGCCGTTTATCGAAGGAAAAAACGCAGGTAAAAAACGTGGCTTGCTGTTTGCTGGCATCACCCTGCTGATCATGCTTGCCGTTTCACTCCCGCTAATGACGGCGGTCGTCATGAAAATGCTGCCTTTCGACAACAAGTCAGAGTTTCAGGTCGTAGTTGATATGCCCGAAGGCACCCCAGTCGAAGAGACGCTGGCCGTACTGGAAGCACTGTCTGAAGAGCTGATGAAGGTCCCTGAAATTCGTGACGTACAGATGTATGCAGGCACTGCAGCGCCTATCAACTTCAATGGTCTGGTAAGGCAGTACTATCTTCGTAGCCAGCCTGATCAGGGCGACATTCAGGTTAACCTGGTGGGTAAACACCAACGAGATCGGCAATCGCACGACATAGCACGCTCTGTGCGCGAGCCTTTGCAGGCAATTGGTGCGCAACTCAATGCCAACGTCAAAGTGGTTGAAGTACCGCCCGGTCCGCCAGTGATGGCACCGATCGTCGCCGAGATCTATGGTCCGGATTACGGTATGCAAATCGCAGCAGCGAAGCAATTAAGAGCGGAGTTCGAGCAAACGCCGGACATCGTTGATACTGACGATATGGTTGAAGACGATCAATCGAAATGGCTGATACGTATCGACCGCCAAAGAGCCTCCCATGTTGGTGTTGCACAAGCCAGCATAGTGCAGGCGATCAACACAGCACTGGGTGGCGAAGATGTCAGCTACCTGCACACCGGCCAGCAGAAATATCCGCTGCCTATCCGCCTGGAGCTGCCTGAAGGTGATAAAGCAGGCCTGAATAATTTACTGACGCTTAAAGTAAAAGCGGCGGACGGTGGTTACGTCGCGCTCGCAGACCTGGTTAGTGTTGAAGAAAGCACCGTCGAAAAAACAATCTACCGTAAAAACCTGAAACCCGTTGTTTTCGTTACAGCCGATATGGCAGGCGAATTAGACAGCCCGCTCTACGGACTTTTCAGTATTGCCATGAACATGGACGACAAAGGCCTGAGCTGGCCGCAGTGGTTTATTCAACAACCGCCCATGGCCGACAGCATCGAAATGAAATGGGATGGCGAGTGGCAGATTACCTATGAAACATTCCGCGATATGGGCATCGCCTATGGCGTCGGTATGATTCTGATTTACCTGCTTGTTGTAGCTCAGTTCAGATCGTACCTGGTCCCGCTGATTATCATGGCCCCCATCCCCTTAACCGTCATAGGTGTGATGCCGGGCCACGCGATCTTTGGTGCTCAATTCACTGCCACCTCAATGATTGGCATGATCGCTCTGGCCGGTATTATCGTACGCAATTCGATTTTGCTGGTCGATTTCATCAACCAGAAAGTGGGTGAAGGAATGCGATTCGAAGACGCTGTCGTCCACTCTGCGGCAGTACGGTCAAAGCCCATTGCTCTGACCGGGATAGCCGCCATGATCGGCGCGTTCTTTATCCTCGATGACCCGATCTTTAACGGTCTCGCGATTTCTCTGATTTTTGGTATTCTGGTGTCGACTATCCTGACGCTGGTTGTGATCCCGTTGCTCTATTACAGCGCGATGCGAGGAAAACTGACCAGCCAGCTCAGCGACGAATAATTGATTCGCTGGGCTACGACAGGAAGCAAGCCCAAGTATTACAGGGAAGTACCCGCGTGAGCCAGGAATCCGAGAAGATCACAACATCCGCCCGACGCTCTATCGTCAGCCGGATGTTTCTGTATATATGCCTGACATTGATTCTGGTTGGTGGCGTCGCAGGTGGCCTGCTCTATAGCATTCAGTTTGAACGTGAAGTTGAACGTGAGCATCAGGAGATGATGCGCATCACGAACACCTTCAAGCCGGCGATTGCTCATGCTCTCTGGCAGTATGATAAGCAACAGCTCCGTCTACTTGTGGCTGGCCTGCAAGGCGACCCTGGCGTCTCGTATGTGCGCGCTGTCGACACAGATAACTTCAGTGCTGAAGCCGGTACCCGCCCCTATTATGCCCATGTCACCCGTATTCCCGTGCATTACGACGACCTTCTGGTGGGCGATCTGAGCGTCGCTTATTTCAACGGCAGCCCATGGATGAAAGCCTTTGAAAATGCATCACCCTACATTGGCAGCATTTTCCTGCTTATGCTGGTACTGGCTGGCGCGCTGGTATTTGTTCTTCATCAGATCGTTACGCGGCGAATTACCCGACTGGCAAGAGCCGTTAACAGCCGGATTGAACATGGCATCCTGACCCCTGTCGATATCAGCCCAAGTCGAGCAATGGACGATGTTGATCAACTGATGGTGGCCTTTCGTGAACTCAACGAACAATTAATCAAAGAACTTGAGCGGAACAAGCTGGCACAGCATCAATTAAGTCAGGTCAACGCCGAACTCGAAGACAGAGTCGAAGAACGCACACAGCATCTGTCAGAAACCATTGCACAACTTAACCAGACCGTTGACGAACTGAACACCACTCAGTCACAACTGATCGAGGCAGAAAAACAATCTGCTCTGGGCGGTATGATTGCCGGTATAGGTCATGAGATCGAAACGCCACTGGGCTTGTGCCTGACGATAGAGTCGTGTCTTCGTAACGACGTACAAGCAGTCATCGCTGAGCATCCAGAACTGGTAAAAACGGAAGAATGGTCGCGAGTTTCTGAAAGCCTTGAGCTGCTGCGAGAGAATCTGCGCCGCGCCACCAGCCTGATGAAGAGTTTTAAGTCAGTGTCAGCGGGACATATTAATGACGATAACGACTGGATTTATATTCATAACACCATTTCTGACCTGCTGCGCAGCCTGTCACCAATGCTCCGCAATCATCCTTATGAGGTCAAAGTAGACTGCCCTGAAGACATATGCATGCAGGCATCCCCGACAGCCATCACACAGGTATTGACTAACCTGATTACAAACTCTCTGAAACATGGCTTTGCCGGCCGCGCAGAAGGCCTGATAGTGATTAGCGTAAAAGAAGCTTCACACAACGTAATTATGGAGTATCAGGATGACGGCATAGGACTTAGCCGCGAAGCCGCGAAAAAGATATTCGAGCCGATGTTTACCACCTGCCGCAGCGATGGCGGTACCGGCCTCGGAATGCATCTGGTTTACAACATAATCAAGCAGCGAATGAAGGGCGACATCAGTATTGAGCCGTCAAACACCGGCGTCCACTTCCGTATGGTGATGCCGGTCAGTAAAGCCCAGCGACGCGATAAAGGTCGCCAGGCAATTTACTGATTTTATCCGCAGTTACGCTTTTGCAGTCGCATCCTGAACGTCGATTGCAGAGCCCCCGTTACTACCCACGGCAGCACTAACCACGGCATCACCACCCACGGAATCATTGCCCTCGACATCACTGAAACCCAGCTTATCCAGCACATTGCTCAACATGATGTAGAGCGCTGGCAGGACTAGCAAGCAGACAAACGTGGTGAACAGAATACCGAACCCAAGCGATACCGCCATAGGTGCAATAAACTGCGCCTGACGCGAAGTCTCGAACACCATAGGCGCGAGTCCACCGAACGTAGTTAACGTCGTCAATAAAATCGGCCGGAAACGACGAATGCCCGCAGAAATAATCGCATCGTGTGCGCTCATTTTCTTTTCCCGGCGTTGGCGATTCGCAAAGTCGACAAGAATAAGGCTGTCATTCACTACAACGCCCGCCAGCGCAACGATCCCCATGATACTCATGACGCTGAGGCCATACCCCATCATCAAATGTCCATATAAGGCACCAGCAGCACCGAAAGGAATGACCGCCATCACCAGCAGTGGCTGTGAGTAACTTCTGAACGGTATCGCCAGCAAAACATAAATGAGCAGCATCGAAAAGAAACCGTACAGTTTCAAGGACGACATGCTTTCCTGAGTTTCGGCCTGGCGCCCCTGGAAGCCAAAATCAATACCGGGGTAACGCGAACGCATGTCCGGAAAAATGCTCTCCTGCAACAAGCTCATCACCGCAGGCACTTGCTCTCTCGGCTCGACGTTAGCCGTCACATTCACAATCTGGCGACCATTACGTCGTGATATAGATGACGGTGATACGCCCTTCTCAAGGATCGCGACTTCCGTAAGAGGCACATAGCTGCCAGATGGTGTCAGAATACGCAAACGTTCGATATCCGCAGCTCGGCTACGCTCATCTTCAGGCAAGCGAACAAGCACAGTGACTTCGCTGTTTCCGCGCTGCTGGCGCAACGCACGAGAGCCATAAATCGCCGCGCGGATCTGCGCAGCCACATCGTCGGCCTCAAGCCCCAGACTACGCCCCTGATCCGTCAGTTCTACGTCCCATTCGGGCTTACCGCTGTTAAACCCATTGGCAATATCTTTTACCCCGGTAATGCCCGCGAGGGCGTTCGCCATGTCTTCACTGGCTCGCTCCAGCACATCTGTGTGGCTGCCACGCAATTCAACCGTCAAACCCGCACCACCCGACGGACCGCCGCCACGCTCAGAATCAAACGTTAAACTACGAATACCAGCAATTTCACCAATTTCTTCGCGCCATAAGTTCACCAGTTCCGCTGCGGGAATCGGGCGCGCATCTGAATCAACTAACTGCCCTTCAACTTCGACACTGGTGCCGTTTACATCACCTTCGATACTTAATAAAAATTCAGTACCGTCAGCTTCGTACGGAGCCACAACCGTTCGCAGATCTCGTTCCAGCTTTTCCCGCACGTCGGTTGCCTGCTGCAAAGGTGCATTCGAAGGCAATTCGACCGTGGCAACAACAAACTCACCCTCCAGACGCGGGAACATACTGAAGCCCATACGACCACTGGAAGCCCACGCCATAGCAATCATCAGAAAGAAAAATGCGATAGCAAAGGTCAGGCCGGGCGCACGGACTGCTCGGCGTAATATCGGCTGATAAATTTCATTAATAAAATAGCCCAGTTTGCCATCGACCTTACGTTGAACCTTCTCCAGAAAATTCAGCGGCGCGTCTTCCGGTTTCTTTTTCAGGTTAGCTAAGTGCGTAGGCAGAATAAACAGAGCTTCAATCCAGGAAATCAGGAAACAGCTAATAACAACCACAGGAATCGCGAGGAACAGTTTTCCCATCATTCCCGGAAGCGCAAGAATCGGTAAAAATGCAGCAACGTTGGTCAGAATGGCAAACGCCAGAGGCACGGCGACTTCTCTGGCTCCCTGAACAGCAGCGTCAGGAAAGGCCATCCCCTGCTGCATATGCTCAAAGATATTTTCACCGGCAATAATCGCGTCATCCACAACAATCCCGAGCGCAATAATAAATGCAAACATTGAGATCATGTTGATCGACACATCCGCTGCGGGGATTAATAACAATGCGCCCAGAAAGGCCGTTGGAATACCCATGGTCACCCAGAATGCCAAGCGATATTCCAGGAACAGGCTAAGCAGCACAAGCACCAACACGAGACCGATGGCGGCGTTTTTCATCAACAGGCCGACACGCTGATTATAGGTCTCACCATCGTCATCAGTGACGATCAGCTCAACCCCTGGCGGCAACCGAGTTTTAATTTCTTCCATCTGCCGGTACGCAGCTTCGGTGACGGTGAAAGGCGTTTGATTTTCACTGCGATAAATATCCAGCGCAATCGAAGGGTTACCATTATAAGTGACTTCACGATTGGTATCGCCAAAGCCATCAGAAATGGTGGCAATATCACCCAGCTGTAACAGAACACCAGAGTCGTCGCTGATGACGGGTAATTTACTGAATTCGTCCGCCCAATAAATACGATTATCCAAGGTCAATAGAATATCGCCACCACTGGTACGCACCGTACCAGCACTCTTTTCAATTGCGTTTGCCGCGATGGTATTAGCAACCTGCTGAAGAGTCAGGCCGTAAGACTCAAGTGTCGCCTGCGAGATCTCAACGTGCAGTTCTTCATCCGGCGTACCTTTAACTTCAACGTTGGTAATTTCTGGCGCGGCCAGTAAATCGTTGCGAATCTGCTCAGCCAGTTTCTTAAGTTCAAACTTGCTCAATGGACCGAACAGTTTGATGTCCATAACGTCAATAGAGTGGCCGGACAAACTGACCACAGGACGCTCGATACCTGCCGGAAAACTGCTGATATTACTGACTGCCTGCTGAATATCCTGATACGCTTTCTGGCGGTCACCACTATTCTCTATCTCGACCGAAACGCGTGCAGAGCCTTGAGCAGCGGTTGACGTTATTTCTTTCAGACCATCGAGACCCGTCAGTTCATTTTCAATCGGTAAAACGACGCCTTGTTCCATTTCGGAGGGCGTCGCCCCCGGATAGGCTACATTGACTGAAACGTAATCGGCTTCAGTACTCGGGATAAATTCTTTACGAATCGCCAGCGACATAAGAATGCCGCCAATGATCAAAAATACCATCAACAGGTTGGGCGCAACACCGTGTCGTGCCATCCAGGAGACTGGGCCAGCCTTCTCAATCATGGCCGCTCTCCTGCACTGTTATCAGAACCCGGGTCAGTCTTTTTCCCTGTGGTGTTATCAGAAACACGAACCGGCATGCCTTCAACGGCGGCATCAACCTGGCTGGTTAACAATCTGTCTCCCAGCTCAAAACCCCGAGAAAACCAGACAAAATCGCGACCCGAGTAAAGAAGTTCAGGCTGTCGTTTATGCAACTTCAGATCATTAATGACCCAAACACTGCCGTCATCATTAACGCGATCACGACGTACTTGATAAGCATCATTGAATTCCCGACCTGCGAGCGTCAGAGCAACAAAATCATTCACCAGAACGATAGGGCCATACTCTGGGTCCAGAGGGCTCTTGAGTGATAAAATAACGCGCGCCTGACGGTCACCACTATCGACACCCGGTAGCACGTTCAGAATAGAAGCCGTCCGGGTTTTCTTACCCCAGGCGGAGTGAGATACGATCACCTCGTGATCACGATCCAGAAGCGGCAAGAAAGATCGCGGGAGTTTCGCTTCGACCCAGAACTCAGAAGTTGCAACGGCCGAAAAGAGTTCGCTACCGGCACTGGCATAGCTGCCCGGGCTGACCGCGCGCGAACTTAAGCGACCGTCAAATGGCATACGGATTTCGGTACGAGCCAGATTAATTTTCGCCTGTTTTACAGCAGCTTCAGCACTGGCCATATCGGCCTCAGCAACCTGAAGCTGAGGCTCACGCAGAACCAGCGCACGGTCGGACGTCGACAGTTCGGTGCCTGAAAGTGCGTACTCTTCCTGAGCAAGGCTGACCTGCCCTTCTTCAATTGCCAGTGCCGCTTTCGCCTGAGCCAGTGTTGCCTGAGCCTGTTCCAGTGCTAATTCATAATCACCCTTCTCAAGCTGCGCCAGTAACGCGCCTTTTTTTAACAGCGCACCGGGCACCGCCTGAGCTGAGACCTGTTCCACTCTTCCGCTTACCTGAGCAACCAGAGTCACACTGTCGGACGCTGTTACCGCACCGCCAGTTTGCCACGACGCACGGGAAGCCACTTTCTCAAGCGGCTCTGCATCTACAAGCCGCGCTATTTTTTCCCGCTCTTTTTTACCCGGCTTAGGCGCCGTATCCTGAATGAGTTTCCACGCGCCGAAACTCGCAAGAATAATAAGAATACTGACACCGGCTAATGCCAGGTTTTTCTTACGGTCGGTCATGCGTCGGTTTCTCCGAATCTACCGTGACTAACGGCTTTGTATAATTGAATTCTTGATTGGGTGAGGTTCCAGCGGGCAGTCAATTGCTGGGATTCGAGGCTCAGGAGTTCCTGCTGGGCGTTAAGCAGATCGAGAAAATCAATCTGACCACGCGCGTAATAGTAATCCTGCAGCTCAAGGGTTTTGCGTGCCAGCTCAAGTTGATCCGTCAGGCTTTGCAACGTTTTCTGGTAACGTTGCTCTTCCACCAGCGCCTGCTGAACTTCCTGAGCGGCTTCAAGAACGGTCTGGCTGTAATCTGCCAAAGCCTCCTGCTCTGCTGCTTTCTGGCGCTCGACTTCTGCTCGACGGCCTGCACCATCAATGATCGGCAACACCAGAGAGCCAGCAAGGTTGGCTACCCAGTTATCAAACAGTTGACTGAATTCTGTGTCGCTGTCGCGATAACTTGCTGAAAGAGAAAAACGAGGATAACGGTTCGCGGCTGCAACCGCTACACCGGCACTGGCCGCCTGAAGCCTGGCGTACGCTTCCTGAACATCCGGGCGTGCTTTCAGTGCTTCCAGAGGAACGTTATTCAGTGCCATATCAGGCTGAGGAACTGGCGTCAGGTCAGAGACCATTTCAGCCGTCAAAGGCGCTTGCCCACGCCCTAACCAGAGAGCAAGCTGCTGCAGATAAATATCACGCTGTGCTTCAGCTTCGATGATATCAACGCTCAGTGACTCAACCAGTTGCTGTTGCTGCCAGACATCCGTCAGTGCGGCCTGGCCGCGGCGTTTTCGACCCTCAACCACCTTGAGTGCAGTTGCGAGTCGCTGCTTCTGGTCTTCAAGAAGGCGAAGCTTTCCAGCCTGAACACGCAACCCCAGCCAATAGGTCGACACTTCGCCCGCCACGGTATTAGCCAGCGTACGGTACGCCGCTTCGCTGGCATCGGCACTGAAGCGGGACTGAGCGGCGCCCGCACGAATGCCGCCCCATAAGTCAATTTCATAACTGGCGGTCAAACCTGCTGACCAGGTATCGGTGGTTGAGTCTTCACTGGTCCATTGCCGGCTTTTTCCAAGCTCTGCATTAACTTCGGGATAGTAATCACTGCGCGAGCCCCGTAACTGTGCCAGGCTCTGGCGCAAACGCGCCTCTGCAGCCTGTAGGCTGTAATTGCCTTGCAGAGCATCATTGACGTACTCATTCAGTTCACTGTCGTTAAACGTCGTCCACCAATCGACCGCAGGTAAGACCTGTTGTTGATCAGTGAAGGTATCGGGAAGAACGATGGGGTCAGGTTCTGATACAGCAACGCTGCTGCACCCCTGCACTGCCATGACGGCAGATGAAAGCAGAAGTAGCCGGAATGCCAGTCTTGTCGACCGGCCAGAGGAGTAGGAAGGGGGGCCGCTCACGGAAGAAGCTCCATAATAATCTGAGCCCAATGATAGAGCCTCAACAGAGCGACTGATATTGCATTTTACCCTTCTTTACCGCCTCTGGCGGCCCTCGACAGGCCGCCAGCGCGATATGGCATCAGAAGAAGAAGTTAAGTGCTACTTCAAAGGTGTCATCACGGCGGAAGATGCTTGCCAGAGATTCTTCTTCTGCCGTTACCAGAGTAATGGTCGCATCGATCGTCATCGATGGGTTTAACCGGGTATTCGCCTCCAGCAGAAACAAACGGGTGCCCATATAATCGAGATCCTGTGTAATCCCCGCAAGAATTTCGCTCGACGCCATGTCATTGAAAACATAGCGCGTGCCTAAAAACAGATCATTCTGGGCGTCAGAGTAATCTGCACCTCGGCTGTCGTACTGGTACTCAGCAAGTAACCCAAGATCCGCGGCATCGCCAAACGGGCCAACCAGGGTGTATTCAAATCCACCAACAGCTGCGGTCTGGTCTTTAACGTCAATGCCACCGGGCAAGGCATCAATCTGATAGTCGCGATAGAGCAATTCTGCCTTAAGCAACCAGCCCTCCGGTGCAAACTGAATCGTAGAGCCAACCTGATTCTGCATAGCGTAATACGGCACCAGCTCAGTCAGTGTGGGTACGCTGTTGACGACCTCCACCTGAGGCACCAGCAAAGGATCTCTCGATGTACCGCGGAAGACAGACACCGTCAGATCCAGTGGATACCCGTTCAGTTCAGAAACGTAAGACCAGCGCGCCGCCAGATCGACATGCTGCTGCTCTTCGTCAGCCTGATACTCTGCATCATCACTGACCAGAAGCTCTGTGCGATAACGCCCTGCTTCACCCGGAAAAGTGCGCTCGCGGAAGCCCGGAAGCACGAACGCCTCCCAGGTTCCCATATCAGACAACCAGATACCCTGAATCATCGGCTGACCCAGTTTCTGATCGCCATCAATGGCTTCGACGTAGTCTGTCTGGTTAATAACATCCACAAGATGCAGAGACTCAGTCACGCCCCAGAACACTTTACCGATACCAGCGCGCAGCTCCCACGGGCCATCCCATGTCATAAACATGGCTTCCCGAATGTCACCATGCGTGCGCTCGTCATCCGCGAAATCCTTGCGGAAAAAAGGCACAAAAGTGAATCGGCCATTGCCCGACTCTGCATCCCAAACAACTTCTGGTTGCAATGTTATCGACCATTGATCGTCTACCTGCCCACTGTAGGCGCCCGACTCAAGAAAGCGACGCCCTTCGATCCCCGCTTCAAGAGACCAATCGAGGGCACTTGTCACGGGCGCAGCGCTCGCGCCTGCTAACAATACAGACGCGGTAAAAAGTAACTTTTTCATAGCCCTGCCTTATCGAGCACGCTTCAGTGATGCCTGGCTGAAATCCGACTCGCTCAGCCCGGTATCAAACTCCATGCTGTGCGTGATAATGGTCGTGCTCTTACCGTTTTGATGATTCTGCATATCAAGTTGGTGGGCACGCCAGAACGTATCTTTGTAGAGTTTCCACTCCGACAATTCCAGTGTTTTCAGCAGCGTGTTTTTACGGTCATAGAACTCTGTTTTGATCGCACGATAGTGTTCAGTATCAATCCAGTTAATCTGTCGGGTGTAGCCAGAGAACTTATCGACAGGATCACTCTCCACGACGAAACATGTCATGTTTTCACCACATGGCTCATCCCGCAGGTAAGTAAATTCATACTTTTCAGGCTCGAACGACCCCATGTCTTCATACGCAAACTCACTGCCCATAAACGGGCCAGATTTATTGCGCGAAGAAATACGCTTAACACGCTTCAGTGCAGGTAAATACAGCCACTGATCATCAGGTTTCGTGTTATGCGAGAAGCTCAGAAAAGCGGTACCACTCACATCCTTAGGTTCATCAAAGATGGTCAGACCTTTATCGCCATCATCCTGAATTTCGAAACTTTTCAGGCGCATTTTTCGTTCTGATGTTTCGCCCTGTGAGTTACGTAAAATCATGGTCATTTCAGCCTGAGAATCGCCCCAGCCTGTATCACGTGCTTTACGTTCATTGGCAATTTCAAGACCGCGCCCACCGTCATCTGCCATAGCAAAGGGTGCAACTAAGGCCAGTCCCGTCACGAGTGTAGTTATCAGTTTCATGCGTGTTCTCCTTTTAGGGATGTCTGCTCTTCAGTGTTTGCTTCAGGCTTATCTTTATCCAGCCACAACAGCATGGGTGGCAGGATGAGAAAATCAATGATCAGTGCGATCAGAATAATCAGGGACGTTGCAATACCCATGTCTGAGTTCAGGCGGAAAGCCGAGAACGCGAGCATAGAGAAGCCCAGTACCAATACCAGTGTTGTAATTAACAGAGCACGACCCACATTGATAAACGAGTAACGTACTGCTGCTTCAGTGGTCATGCCTTCCATTCGTGCACGCTTGTATTTACTCAGAAAGTGCACCGTGTCATCCACAATAATACCCAGTGTCATTGAGCTGACGATAGAAAGGCCAAGATTGATTTCACCGGATATAAACGTCCAGAACCCAAAGCCAACAAGCGCAGGGGTAATATTCGGGAACAAGCTGATCACACCCAGTCTGAGCGAGCGTAATGCAAAAATCAGAATGCCCGAAATAATCACCAGTGCCATCATCATACTGAGGATCATGCTCTTCATATTCGTCTCACCAATGTGGGAGAACATCACTGAAGGGCTCGCCGCGGTCAGACGAATCCCCGGAGCATTCGCATCCATCCAGTCTTTGGCGCGGTTTTCGAGAGAAATAATTTCGACACTGCCCAGGTTTTTCATGATTGATGTCATACGCACAGCTGACTTATCAACATTCACCTGATTATTAAGATCAAGACCGTACGGAAGCGACATTTCGTAGAGCAACAAGTACTGAGCAGCCAACTCACGGTCACCCGGGATTTTGTACCAGTCAGGATCATCCGCATGCATGTTTTTATTCAGACGCATAAAGGTGTCAGACAAACCACTGACGTGATCAATCTCAGGCTGCTGTTCGAGCCACTCGGTAAAATCACGCATCACTGCGATAAACTCAGGGTTACTGATGCCACCCGCTTCGTCGGTATACATCGCCCAGTCAATTGACTGTGAACCAGAAAGTGTATCTGCCTGTTTATCAACCGACTGACGATACGCGGTCGACTCTGCAAAATATTCAGTAGCCACATCGTTAATTTCATTACGCATCGCCAACACACTTAACACCGCAACAACAGCAACACCGCCCCAGAGCAACGGCGTCTGGTGACGTATTACAAAATCACCGAAGTGCGCCATCGCTGGTGCTTTATCATCAACACGGCCACCAGCGCCGACGGGCAATACTGACAACAGAGCCGGAAACAAAGTGACTGACATGACGTACGCCAACATCACGCCCATTGCACACAGGAAACCAAAATCAGCAAATACCGGAGACTCCGACATCATCAGCGTCAGGAAGCCCACAGCAGTTGTGGCACTGGTAATGAATATCGGCATCCAGTTAAGCTCAAGGCTGTAACGCACCGCGTCTTTTCTGCTCTTTCCCTGCTTCATACCGTACTGCATGGTCGCCACTACATGAACGCAGTCCGCCACTGCGATGGTCAGAACCACAATCGGTACGTTAATCGTACCCGTCGACAGGAAAAAGCCCATCCAACCTGCAAGGCCCATGGTCGCCACAATGGTCAGTACCAGAACAACGACAGTTGCGAGCATCGCCAGCACACTGCGCAACAACACGGCCAGCAGAACAATAATCAACAACAGCATCGCAGGCACCAGAGTCGACATATCTTTCTGGCCTTCGGTCGCGAAGCTGTAGTTCATCGGAATAATTCCGGTGTGATAGAAGGCAACATCCGGATAGCGCTCTGCAAATTGCGCACTCAGGTCACGGACGAAATCCATCACGCTGGCCACATTTGCCGTGTTATCTGTGACGTCAGGCAGTTGTAGCGTAATATTGATCAGACTGACGTCGGTATCAGGAGAAATAATGCGACCATTCAGAGATGGCTCCGCCAGCGCCGTTTCGCGAATTCGGCTGAGGTCGTCTTCCGTTAATTCTTCAGGATAAAGCACCATATCCTCGACGATCATATCGTCGTATTCGGCCCAGGTATTCTGGTAGTTGGTCAGCGAATCTACACGGCTGGAAAACGGTGTCTGCCAGGCTTCTTCGGTATATTCCTGAATAAGCGTCAAAACAGTCTCGTCAATGACGTTACCCGATTCAGGAACAACCAATACGGCGATACTGTCGCTTTTATTGAAGACCTTCTGCATTTCTTCGAAGTCATTTAATGGGCCATACCCTTCTTCAAAGAAGACTTTATAGTCCCCGCGGAAATACAAATTTCCGGCACCTGCAGCAGCGACCAGCGCAGCAATAATCATGGCGACGATCACTATCCATGCACGTTCCGTTGCCTGTTTTTCTACCCATTGACGCATAGTGCGCTCTCCTGAATTAAAGCAAAGCTCTCTGACTTTCCTCGGGGAATACCTCTTCAGCAATACGCTGCCAGGTTGCCCGATAGTCCCATTCCTTCGACAAAGGCTTCATACCAATGCCATCCATCAGTACATTCGCTCCGATTAAAGCGATGTTCTTTTCTTCAAGCAGGTCACTGATCGTGTGCTCGAATCCTGTGTCCTCTAACATGTTGATCCCGTAAGAGGTCGACCATGTCAGAAAGGTAATTACGGTTGCGTCCAGATCTTCTGTGATATCGAGATCACCCGCCTGAACGGCGGCATCAATGACCTCAAAAGCGATAGCAAAAAGGGCTTCATCATTACGACGGATTGTTGCGGAACGCTGCGGGGAGGTTTTCTCGACAAAAGCGGCTGTACGAGCTGTCACCAGAGCACTCGACATGACCGGATGAAGCTTCATGTGCAGGCGATAGGCATAATGAATCGCTAACGCTTTCTCGCGTGGCTTTCCATCGAATGCCTGCGCACGTAAGAACATATCCTTCAGCTCTTCCATCCCACGACAACAGAGCGCTGCAAGGCAATCCTCCTTGCTGGTGAAGTGGTTGTAGACGGTGCCCTTAGACACGTCACTGGCGCGGACCAGGCGGTCCATATTGAAATGCGCATAACCAACGTCATCGATGATGAACTGAACATTATCGAGCAGTGTGTTCTCACGCTTTTGCCACTTTTCTTCCTGACGCGGAGAGCGTTCGGTCTTTGCCAGATCAGAAGCTTGAGCAGAGTCTGTCGGAGACATGTCCTCCATCAGCATCACGCTGGCATCCGAACAGCCAGCGAGCCTGTTCTGCTGAAATGGGCAGTGCGACTGCAAACCGGAGAGCAGATATTTAAGACTGTGTAGTACTGTATGCAATATAACCATTTTTGACGATCCGTCATTTTTGACGAATCGTCATATTACACATTAAAGAGAAGGAATCAAATGCTTAAAGCGAGTCAGTTATGACGACAGACCCAACAGTTTGTTGCGATTATGCCCCTGCGACTTCGGCTCGTTTCAGGCGACTGCCGATGACAACTTCGATGAAGAACTCACCCGCTTTTGTATCAAAAGGAATAACGACCACCGGCCCTTCAACATGATGAATAACGGGGGCATCTCCCGTTAACATGCGTGGCGTAGCCATCTCGAAACTGTAGCCCCCCTCCCAGAGTAGCTTTCGGGCCCCACCAGAGAGCATATTGGTAAGTTCGCCAGTCAGATCCTTGCAGGTATCATCAAACTCCGCGACTTCCTCACCGAGCATACTGCTGCTTATCTTGAGAATGGTGTCTTCGTTAAAACTGATGGCAAGAGAACCATTCACCGCATCTCCCTCCATAGGGATCAACCCGGTGACTACTCCCAGGGGATCTTCGCCTTCTTTAAGATATGGCTTGCCATGCTCACACGTCATGGATGCCATGGTTGCGAGTATGTTGCTAATCGTCTCGATGAAGGGATTGATGAACTGAACATTCATAAAATCGGCCACCTCCGCCATCTCAGTGTAGTCGAGATGGCAGGCCTTGCCGGAAAGATTTACTTATTACAGAGGTGCCAGTATGCGGGATACCGGCACTCAAAACATGAAGCCCTCAGAGGCCCTTAACAGCGTAAATGCCCGGTGCATTACGCCAGTATCCGCGGTAGTCCATACCGTAACCAAAGACATAACGGTCTTCGACTTCCAGACCAACAAAATCTACCGTCATACCCGGTGCTTTGCGGTCATGCTGCTTATCAACCAGGACCGCCGTCAGGACCTCAGCGGCGCCCTGCGCTTTGCAGGCTTCAACAACGGCTTCAAGGGTGTAGCCCTCATCAAAAATGTCATCGATGATCAGTACCGTGCGACCATCCATAGGTACAGAGGGTGGCGCCTGCCATTGCAGATCAGCCTGAGCACTGGTCTCACCCCGATACCGCGTGGCGTGCATATATCCCTGCTCCAGTGGAAAATTAAGGCGAGTCAGGAGCTGCCCCGCAACCACGAGCCCGCCATTCATAATGCTGTATACCACAGGCATTTTATCTGCCAGCCGCGCTGTGATGTCTGCCGCCAGTGCATCAAGGGCGGCTTCGACCTCGTCTTTGCTCTTCAGAAGATCAGCGTCATCCATCACGGTGTTGAGTTGCTCGCGCGAGAGGCTCTCGGTCATAAGTTCTAAGTCCACATACATTTGTAAAGAGACTGTTATGGTATGGGCCAGATGGCCTTGCGGCAAGCGAACAAACGCCTTAGTTATGCCCTGTGTGATATGATTCACGCCTCTGAATCACAGTAACTAACATCAAAAACGCAGGAACCACCATGACACCGACGCTGCAACTTGCCGTTGATCTGATCGCCCGCCCATCCGTAACTCCTGAAGATGAGGGATGTCAGGCATTGATGATGGAGCGCCTCGCCGCCATCGGATTCAACAACGAGCCGTTACGCTTCGGAGACACCGACAACTTCTGGTCGCGTAAAGGCGACAGTCAACCAGTGGTGTGCTTTGCGGGTCATACCGATGTTGTTCCTACAGGCCCGGAAGCCAACTGGGATAACCCGCCATTCGAGCCAAAAATCATCGACGGGATGTTGCATGGCCGAGGCGCCGCCGACATGAAAGGCTCGCTTGCTGCGTTTCTGGTCGCAACAGAGCGCTTCGTTGAGAAATACCCGAATCACAAAGGTTCGATCGCCTACCTGATTACCTCAGACGAGGAAGGCCCTGCGCACAACGGCACCGTCAAAGTCATCGAAACCCTCGAAGCCCGTAACGAGAAGATCGATATGTGCGTTGTTGGTGAGCCATCTTCCACTACGCTCGTAGGCGATGTCATCAAGAACGGCCGTCGTGGCTCACTGGGCTGTGTCCTCACAGTAAAAGGCAAGCAGGGCCACGTTGCCTACCCCCACCTGGCGAAGAACCCGGTGCATATGGCAGCGCCTGCGTTAGCCGAGCTGGCGGCAGAAAAATGGGACGACGGAAATGACTTCTTCCCGGCGACGAGCTTCCAGATTTCAAACATCAACTCAGGAACTGGCGCAACAAACGTCATCCCGGGAACCTGCGAAGTTGTATTCAACTTCCGCTTTTCAACGGAACTCACCGCAGAAATTCTGCAGGAACGTACCGAAGCCATCCTCAACAAGCACGGCCTCGACTACGACATCGACTGGAAACTCAGCGGCCAACCCTTCCTGACTGATAAAGGTGCGTTAGTGGAAGCCGCGGTTGCCGCGATTAAGAACGTCACCGGTCGCGACACCGAGTTATCAACCTCAGGCGGTACGTCTGATGGCCGTTTTATCGCGCCTACGGGGGCTCAGGTCGTTGAGCTAGGCCCAATCAATGCGACGATTCATCAGGTTAATGAGCATGTCAGCGCCGATGACCTGAATGCCCTGACCGATATCTACGAAGCCATGTTGGTTGAATTACTCGCCTGATGAACAAATCTGCCTCCGGGCTCATCTGCCCGAAATGCGAACAGCCACTGACTGCCAACGGCAAGCAGTGGCAATGCCCTGATCGCCATAGTTACGACACGGCCAAACAGGGGTATATCAACCTGCTGCTGGTGAACCATAAGAAATCGAAAAATCCGGGCGACGACGTCGACATGGTCCGTGCACGCACGGCGTTTCTCGATTCTGCGATTTACGAGCCGATTTCAGACGCTCTGAATGCGCTGGTGAACACCGGCCCAGTACTCGATATTGGTTGCGGTGAGGGCTATTACACCCAACGCCTCAAGCAACAGAAGCCGCAACTTGAAATTACCGGTCTGGATATCTCTCGCGTGGCTATCAAAGGCGCTTGCCGACGCACCAAAGACATACGCTGGTTAGTCGCCAGTGGTGCCCGCCCACCCGTAAATGCTCGCAGTATTCAGACCATCATCAGTTTGTTTACCCCGCTTATGCCTCAAGGCCTGGATCATGCGCTTGCGGATGACGGTGAGATCATTACCGTTAACACCGGGCCGCAGCATTTGATGCAACTGCGCGAAGTCATCTACGATGACGTCAAAGCCGAGAGCTTTACGCCAGTTTCGAAGATGGCAGAGGCCGGTTTCATCGCAGTAGACGAGCAAAAGCTGACCTACAAAGTAACCGTACCCGGTGGTGAGCCTTTGATCGCTTTGTTCAATATGACACCGCACCGCTGGAAGGTGAGCCCGGAACGGGCAGAAAAACTCCAGACAATCGATTCACTGACACTCGAAATCGACGTAGTATTACACCGGTTTCGCAGGCAGAAAGGTTCGCAATGACCCGAGCAGACTTCTACATACTAGGTGGCCAGGCAGACCATGATCAGTGGTTCTTCGCCTGTCGGTTAGTTGAGCAGATCCAGCAGAAAGGTCATAAAATTCTGCTTCAGGTAGATAATGAGCAGAAAGCCAGAGAGCTCGATGATATGCTCTGGCAATTCCGCGCAGACGCCTTTGTACCGCACGCGCTACTGACAGCCAAAGACGCACCTGTAGACTGTCCGGTAAGCATTGGCTGGGCTCAGGAACCCGGACATCACCACGATGTCATTATTAACCTGAGCGCCGAATTACCGGCTTTTTTCAGCCGTTTTGAAAGACTGGTAGAAATTGTCGTTCAGAAAGACGATATTCTGGCCCAGACGCGCCAGCACTTCCGGTTTCTGAAAGATCGGGGATACCCGGTGACGCACAACGATATGAGAATGAGCTGATGAAAAACAAAGAAGAGCCTAAAGACCTTCTTGCCGAACTTGAGATGTTACAGCGGGTGCTGGATAACCCGACCTCATCCGGCTCCTCTGCGGATGACATTCCGGTTCTGGATGACCTGTTCGACGGAAACATCCCCACCGTCAACGAACCTGCTGACCTCGATCTCAGTAACATCCCGACGGTAACAGACATTCCAACAGTGAATGACGTCGCTTCTCAACCGGCCTCACTGCGTGCGGTACCTAAGCCTCAGGAGCCTGTTGAGCTTGTGCACGAAGCTATTCAGACAACTCCGAAGCAGACACCTCCGGGTGGCCTCAGCCCGCTGAATCAGATTCTGGACAAGATCAATCGCGGCCAGGAAACTCAAACGCCTGCTATGGCTCCGATACCGGGTGCTAGTGAGACGGCACTGTCATCCAAGCGCGCAGAGCTGGACGCCAACATGGCCGAAACCACCGCATCGCTGACCTCCCTACTCCAGCGGGAGCGTATGGTCGATGAACTGGTTGAAGAACTCATGCCCATGATCAAAAGCCGCCTTCGCGCCCGCGTACGCGACATGCTCAACGGCAAAGAAGAGTCCTGATCCTCTGTAAACCGGCTCAAGAAGGCTGAGCAAATCAGTCTTCTTTCCTCCCTGCCCACGGGCTCGCTAATCCGGTATACTCCTGCTCGTTTTTTCACGTCCAAAACGAGTAGCAGCCAGCAATGGATAAGACATACAAGCCCAGCGCAATCGAACAAACCTGGTACAAAGAGTGGGAAGAGAAAGGCTACTTCAAGCCTTACCAAGACGGACTGACCGGCGAAGGTTACTCCATCATGATCCCACCGCCGAACGTCACCGGCTCGCTGCACATGGGTCATGCCTTCCAGCACACCATTCAGGATGCTCTCACTCGCTACAAGCGTATGCAGGGGCAGAAAGCCCTATGGCAGGTCGGTACTGACCACGCAGGTATCGCGACTCAGATGGTCGTAGAGCGCAAACTCGCCGCCGAAAACCAGCCAGACCGCCACGAGCTTGGCCGTGAAAAGTTCCTCGAAAAAGTCTGGGAATGGAAAGAACACTCCGGTGGCACCATCACCCAACAGATGCGTCGCTTAGGTAACTCCGTCGATTGGGACACCGAACGTTTCACCATGGACGATGGCTTTTATAAAGCCGTTCAGGAAGTCTTCATTCGTCTGTACAAAGACGGCCTGATTTACCGTGGCAAGCGCCTGGTGAACTGGGACCCAAAACTGCACACCGCTATCTCTGACCTCGAAGTCGAAAACAAAGACAAAAAAGGTCACATGTGGCACCTGCGTTACCCGCTGGCCGATGGCCTGACCACGTCTGAAGGCAAAGACTACATCGTTGTCGCGACCACACGCCCGGAGACCATGCTGGGTGATACGGGCGTTGCCGTAAACCCGGAAGATCCGCGTTACAAAGATCTGATCGGTAAAGACATCGTTCTGCCATTAGTCGACCGTCGTATTCCGATTGTGGGCGACGAACACGCCGACATGGAAAAAGGCACCGGCTGCGTAAAAATCACCCCTGCGCACGACTTCAATGACTACGAAGTGGGCAAGCGCTGCGGCCTGCCGATGATCAACATCCTGACCTTCAACGCCGACATCCGCGACGTACCGCAGGTATTCAACACCGACGGCAGCGTCAACGACGACGTAAAAGCCAGCATTCCAGAAAAGTACCGTGGCATGGAGCGCTTCGCCGCGCGTAAAGCCATCGTTGCAGACTTTGAAGCGGCTGGCCTGCTCGACGAAATCAAAGACCACGACCTCACTGTGCCGTATGGCGACCGTGGCGGTGTCGTGATCGAACCAATGCTCACCGACCAATGGTACGTAGACGCCAAGACACTGGCGAAGCCAGCGATTGAAGCGGTTGAAAACGGCGACATTCAGTTCGTACCGAAAAACTACGAAAACATGTACTTCAGCTGGATGCGCGACATTCAGGACTGGTGTATCTCCCGTCAGCTCTGGTGGGGTCACCGTATCCCGGCCTGGTACGACGAAGAAGGTAATGTCTACGTTGGCCACGACGAAGCCGAAGTACGCGCTGCGAACAAACTGGCGGACGACGTAGAACTGACCCAGGACGAAGACGTACTCGACACCTGGTTCTCCTCTGCCCTCTGGACCTTCGGTACGCTCGGCTGGCCAAACCTGGACGACCCGGACGTGCTCAAGCGCATGATGGACTTCCACCCGACCGACGTACTGGTCACCGGTTTCGACATCATCTTCTTCTGGGTCGCGCGCATGATCATGATGACCATGCACTTCTGCAAAGATGAAGACGGAAAGCCTCAGGTACCGTTCAAAACCGTCTACGTCACTGGCCTGATCCGCGACGAAGTCGGCCAGAAAATGTCCAAATCCAAAGGTAACGTGCTTGATCCGCTCGACATGATCGACGGCATCTCGCTCGACGACCTGATGGAAAAGCGCACAGGCAACATGATGCAGCCACAACTGGCTGAAAAGATCGGCAAGCGTACGAAAAAAGAATTCCCGGAAGGCATCGCGCCACACGGCACCGACGCCCTGCGCTTCACCCTCGCAGCCATGGCCTCGACTGGCCGTGACATCAACTGGGACATGAAGCGCCTCGAAGGCTACCGTAACTTCTGTAACAAACTATGGAACGCTTCACGCTACGTCATGCTCTCAGTGGCGGGCGAAGAAGCGGTTGAGAACGCAGACGGTGGCCGTATTGAAATCACCGACGCCATGAAAGCCGCTTGCGGTGTAAACGGAGAGGATGCAGCGCTCTCATTAGCCGACCGCTGGATCATCTCGCGCCTGCAACGCGCCGAAAGCGAAGTACGCCGCCACATGGACCAGTACCGCTTCGACATGGCCGCACAGACGCTGTACGAATTCATCTGGAACGAATACTGCGACTGGTACCTTGAGCTATCTAAGCCGGTGCTTTGGGATGCCAACGCCAGCGAAGAAGAGAAACGTGGTACTCGCGGCACTCTGGTACGCGTACTCGAAGCCATTCTGCGACTGGCGCACCCGATCATCCCGTTCATCACCGAATCCATCTGGCATCAGGTGAAAGACCTAGCGGGCAAATCAGGCGACACCATCATGCTCGCCGCTTACCCAGAAGCTCAGGACGCCCTGATCGACGCCGAAGCGGAAGCCGACATCGAATGGCTGCAGAACGTCATTACCGCCGTACGTAACGTTCGCGCTGAAAAGAACATAGCCCCAGGCTTTGAACTCGAACTGCTGTTCAAAAACGGCGGCGACGACGACTTCCGCCGTGCCGAAGAAAACCAGGCCTTCCTGATGAAACTCGCCAAGCTCAACAAACTGACCTGGCTGAACGAAGGCGACGACGAACCTATGTCTGTGACACAGCTCGTCGGCGACATGGAAGTACTCGTACCCATGGCTGGCTTCATCGACAAAGACGCAGAAGTCGCGCGCCTGAGCAAATCGATCGAAAAACTCGGCAAAGAACTGGAGCGCGTACAAAACAAACTGGGTAACCCAGGCTTTGTTGATAAAGCACCAGAAGCTGTGATCGAAAAAGAGAAAGAAAAAGCCGCCGGCTTTGAGCGTGACATCGCCAAACTCAACGACCAGATCGAAAAGATCAAAGCGTTGTAAACCGCGACATTGCTCGACAATAGATGTCGAGACCATAAAAAACGCCAGCTCTGCAAAGACCTGGCGTTTTTTATGCTCTCAACATCTAAAGCGGTTCCTTGTAGGAGGGGATCTTATCCCCGACATTGTCGCGGCATGAAGCTCTGTTCAATTGTAGGAGCCAAACGCGAAGCCCAAAACCTAAGAGAGGCAAACCGGGTTGGAACAACCCGCCTACGGCCTCACCCATCTAAAGCCTTAATCCAACCATTGACATAGATCCAAACCTATATAGACTAAAACCTATACAGACAAGGATTCGTCATGTGGAATGTTGAAACAACCGACTGGTTTGACGATTGGTATGCGGGCCTCTCCGATACCGACCGAGCTAACGTGCTTGCGGCCATGTTGGTATTGCGAGAACAAGGGCCTGGTTTGCCACGCCCTTACGCAGATACCGTCAAAGGCTCAATCCACAGCAACATGAAAGAACTCAGGGTACAAAGCAAAGGCGACCCTATACGCGCCTTCTTCGCCTTTGACCCAGAACGCAAAGCCATTCTGCTCTGCGCAGGAAACAAAACCGGAAACGAAAAGCGGTTTTATAAAACCATGATCCCGATTGCTGATCGGGAATTTACCGAACATCTGAACAGATTGAAGTCGAGGTAAACACAATGAAGCTTGAAGACATCATTGCTAATGAAAAGCCCGAAGTCGTCGCAAAGGCAAAAAAGATTTCAGCTGATACCCTCCTTGATATTCATCTGGCTGAACTACGCGAAAAAATGAATATGACTCAAGGCCAGATCGCGGAAGCGCTTGGAGTCAGACAGCCTACGGTATCCGATATGGAAAAACCGGGCAGAGACCTCAAGCTATCTTCGCTCAAACGATACGTTGAAGCATCTGGTGGCAAACTGAAAATCGACATCGAACTACCTGATGGCACGCACTACGGGTTCAGCGTCTGAAAGGCCTGGCCATGACTAACGACTACTGCTATCGACTCGATACTAAACTGAAAGGCCTGCAACAGGATCTGACAAACCTACAAACGATCTTCAGATCTGAAGAGGTAAATCGGTATCACCGGCTAGCCGCAGAGCAACTTTTGCAGGAGCTATTCAACGCCTGCATCGGCATCGCCAAGCACCGATGCAAACAACTCGGCTATCCTGCCCCTGACAACGCATATGTCGCTTTCGAGCGGCTTTCTCAGCATGACGTAGCTTCTACGAAAAGCATCAACTAGAAGCGAATTATCGGTATGCGAAACGCCCTCGTCCACGACTACCTCAACATCAACCCAGAGATCATCGAACAGTTGATTCGCGAGAACGAATACACCGCACTCGTCACCTTCGCGCAAAAAGAATTAGACGCACTGGGTAGCTAAACAGAAGAGAAGACCTGAGACAGACATAGGCCTCCTGTAGGAGCCAAACGCGAAGCCCAAAACCTAAGAGAGGCGAACCGGGTTGGAACAACCCGCCTACGATGTCGCAATATGATATGTAAACTATCAATAAATTCGGCTAAGATTTTTCTATACGAATATCCAATCGGAAGCCCTCAATGGACAACTCTGTATTACAGAATTCAAGGACGATTATGCCTTCCATCATCAAGTGTTTTACCCTAGCAACCCTCGCCACTCTAGCAGCTTGTGGTGGTGGAGGTGGCGGAGATTCAGAACCTAAAGAAGAAGAACTGACGCTTGAAGAGCTCAGCGTCGTATGCACGGATGCAGACACAGTTGATGTAGACGGAATCGAACTACAGATGGACGTCGTCGACAGCAACCATGATGGCTGCCTGTCTGATTTCGAGTACCGGGTTGCCGAGCGCATGGCAGCAGCCATAGCCGTTCAATTGGAAATCGATGGTACAAATAATTCATCCGATACCAGTACCGTCAAATCCTTGATGATTAACGGCAACTCAGAAGTCTCCGACGGTAAAGCGCAACTGCATACAAATCTTGAGTCAGGTGAATTCAGCATCCACATCAAAAGCTACTCAAACAACTCCTCGACGGAAACCCTGCGAGTGTACTTTGATGATGAATCGGCAGCGGGTAAGAGCGGTGAAGAACCACCATACACAATGGACTTCTCACTTGTACCGGTAAATGGAAACTTCAGTTACGGCATTACATGCCGATACTCATCGGGATTCTCAATCACCTGCACAAACGTAATAATATTACCGGAAGGTGATATTGTAGAAGGTACAACTTACTACACACAGGAGGTGGTTCGATACTTCCCTCTCTCACTTACCTTCGCAGAAGAGTCCCTTCCTCAGGGTGGATACATCATCGCTACCTTCTGCGAAGACGGAGATGAGGAGACAGAAGCTACCTGTCTGGAAAACTACGCAGAGGTTCCGGTTTCCTTTAACTGATACGCCCAGAAACAAAGAAACCGCCAATTGGCGGTTTTTTTGCTTCCGTAGAAATCAGACAATCATGTAAAATAACGCTCAAATAAGCAGTAATTTAAGCGATTAACGAAGTTCTGAAAAAACTAGTTAAATCAATTGAAACCTAAGAATCTAGAGCTAAAAAGTTCACAATCGCACCGTTTCAAATACAATATTAACGTCTACTCAGTACTAGCAGCCCCACTCAAATACAAGTCTATGCCAGTTGCGGTATCCGCAGGCACACCATCAAGAAAATCCATAGAGTACCATTCATACGACTCACCTGCTCTGAAAGCCCCCCCATTAGTTTGCTCACTTCTCTCCAAGACTACACCAAAATAGACGTTAGGATTTTCAGAGGAGTGACGTATAGAAAGCCAATACTTTCCAGCCGGGAGAAACTCTGTTGATTCAAAGTCAGCATATACCCTATAAACATGCCCACCCTCGGTTCCATAATACTGATGCACGTTAACATCATGTTCTTCAGAGAAAATCAAATTATCGGGAATGATCGAACCATCGTAAACACTCAACAGGAAGCTTTGATCACTTTGATAATAAGTACCATTGACGTACGATACGGGCGCGTCTGACCAAGCCCGCCAGTTAAGACTTTTCAGCATTGTGGACTGCTCAAGCTCAAAATATGTTGCGACTTCCTGCCCCCCCACTCTACTTTCCGCAACACTTGTGACCTCTGGTAAATCGCCTACAAGGTTGTTCGCTACGGTTATTCTTTGGGTTCTATCATATAGGTAAATCTCTGAAGCATCGTACTCTTCATATTCCCTATGATACAGGCCAAACAACTTTCTATTTAGATAAGATGCGTCACTTTCACTAGCGACCCGCCCAATATTAACGAGCTTATTAAAATTAGCAACATCAGAAGTTGCGGAACGGGAGATTAAATAAACCTTATTCAAAGACTCATCATCACCAACAAACCTCCACCGAACGCCTTTAATTGAAAATAAAACTATCGAATATGTCGAAGTTGATTTTAAAGGCAGGTGCACCAGAATTTCATTATTCAGACTATCAGCCTCATATACATTTACGAAGTATATCGTTTCATCGGGCTCACTTTCTAACTTGTAATCTCTATCAACGTCTATATAAACTGGATCATAACCGAAAAATTTGGCATTAAAATTTACAGTGTGATAATCGTTATAAAAATCTATTTCAAACTGATGAATTCCTACCTCCAGCTCTAGGAGAATCTTATCTCCACACTCTCCCAAAGAGCAAATCTCGCTACCGTCCACCAAGAGACGGAAATCAGCGTACGTCAAACCATCCATTAAGAGATAAACACCACCTCCGCTCTTAATATCGAGACTTCCTGACCACACACCATTTAGTTCAGAGGCATCAATATCCTGAAAGTAGTCCCATGAATAGTTAATACGAATCTGATCCACGAGCTCTTCATATATCAATTCCGACTTTTCACCTGTTTCTTCATAAGTATAGAATGATGCACGTAAATCTTTGACATCGAAGTCTGTTTTATTAACCGCTAAGGGAAGTACAACACGGAGGTCCTGACTCTCATTAGGCGCTTCTGTATCTACAATTTCATTGTTATTTACATTTTCAGATGGTGCTGTTTCACCACTTCCACCGCAAGAAATTATAGAAAAGGATATGAATATAAGAAAAAGTAGCCGGTGCATATTACCTCCAAGTTGTAATTCGTTTGATTTGACCAACTAAGAATTTAAGTCTATAACAACTGCAGCGTGTACATACTGTCCTCAAGCGACACGTTCCATTTTTTTTACTGCCAGTATAAATAACTGAGCAAAGTCCCTCAGGCTCTCAAAGCTGCAACAGTGTAAAAAATGAATAGTAACTCCACTCACAACAATCGATAGTAATCATCCAGCCCCTGCAAAATCAGCGACCGCGATCTCGGCCTGAACGCTTCACCCGCCAACGTCACCTTCTGCATCCGATCAATCCGGAACACCCTCGGCGCTTCACGCAAATGATCCCACCCCAGCAGATACCAGACTGGCCAGTTAAAGAACAAATACTGAGGTTCTATGCGGCGCTCGGTCACCGCACCGTTACCCGCGATGTATTCAACATCCAACATTTCTAGCTCAAAGAACCCGGTCGTGACCTGCCTGGTAATGGCTGCGGTGGGTTGGCTGTAAGTCTGCGTTACCTGCCCTGACGCCGGATCGCCTACCAGAATACGTTTACGCAGTTGATTAACTACCTGACGCTGATGCTCGGGCAAACCCAACGTCATCTTCTGGCGAACACTGCGCACAGGTTCTGCCAATAAGGGGCTTTGCAGTGTCTCTGTAATCGCCAGCGACACCAGCATACTGATCACCTCTTCGTGATTCAGTCGCAGCTTATCAACGCCCCAACGTCGACTCAGGCTGATACCACCACCGGGGCCACGCTCGGCTTCAATCGGTACCCCCTGCTCGCGCAGCTCATTGATGTCGCGCAGCAGCGTACGGTCACTTACTTCAAGCTGATCAGCGAGTCGCTTCATCGTCCAGACCTCATCCTGCCGCAATAACCCGACAAGACGATCCAGACGGTTCTGCTTATTCAATAAGCTCCCTTTTGCCACCCGTATCTTTCTCCTGAAACAACCTGCGTTAGTTCGATGTTCACAGCCTAACAAAATAACCGACATTTAGTGTCGGTTATAAGATTACTCTGAATCTGTGCCAGGACAAAGGCGCACACATAATTCGGGAACAACCCCCGACAATTGACTTGAACCGAATTGAACAGAACAAACCGGAGATACGGATATGCACACAACCCTTAACGCAACTGCAGCCAACCTGAACAACAGCTTCGAAATCATCGCCCTACAGTTCCGGGCAGACGTGGATTTAGCCGCTCAGGAGGCCGCCATGGCCAACCTAAACGCCGTCGTACAGGCAGCAGAAGGCTTTAAATCACGGGATTACTACTACAGCGAAGAAAACGGCCACTGGATTGAGTTCATCGTCTGGGAAAACGAAGCAGCAGCCAAAGCAGCGTCGGCGGCCATGATGCAGAATGAAGACGCACTGGCCGTGTTTGGCCTGGTAGATGAAAAGACCATGCTCTTCTCACACTACCAGCACAAAGGTGGAATAGCGGCATGAGGGCACCCGTGTAGGAGGGGATCATATCCCCGACATTGTCGCGGCATGAAACCCCTTTCCCTGTAGGAGCTAAACGCGAAGCTTTGGCGAACCGGGTTGGGACAACCCGCCTACGGCCTCGCCCATCTAAAGCCCTATTTTGCTAAGACCAGTAATCCGACCTATAAAACCAAAGAAACCGCCAATTGGCGGTTTCTTTGTTGTCAGCCCCGAGAGGTCGAGAGCAGTCTGTCATTCCCGAGAATTCGGGAATCCATAAAACTACTTATAAAACGCCTCAACCTCGCCCTTCAGCTTGATCAGCAACGGACGACCAAAGCGATCTTTAGTCGTCGGCGAAGAAATCTTCACCCAGCCTTCGCTGATGTTGTATTCCTCGATGTCCGTGCGCTCTTTGCCCTTGAAGCGGATGCCGATGTCGTGCTCAAAGCACTCTTCAACGAAGTGCGGGCTACGCGGGTTGATGGACAGATGGTTTGGGAGTTCTGGTTTGTTGTCGGACATCGTAAAAGCCTGATATACGTTAAAGGTGTATCATTGTAGTTAGTGTAATCAAGCCACTCAACCACTAGAATACATCTGCTACCTCCCTTCATAGCTCAAGGACACGGACATGCACCTCAAAATTAATATGAGCCTAGGACAGAAGATTTCTTACGCTCGGCTACTTCTGGTGCTTTTGTCAGTTTTTTTCTTTGCATTGGCAGGTTTCTATGAGAATCCTGTATTCATGCTAGGGATTGTTGTTGTGAACTTAACCTTTGGTCGATTTCTGACAAATGTAAAATGTCCTGCATGTAAAAAACCCATATTCTGGGGGGCGAAGTTCAATTCTTTCCTTCTTTTCAGCCGTTTGAGGTGCCTGAACTGCAAGAAGCCGATCTGAATTGGCTAGCCCTCTCTAGACATCTAAATCGATTAGGCAGAACCGTCAAAGGATAATTTCAGTTCCAGTGGCATATGATCACTAATGGAAAGCCAGTTATCTGGGTCACCGATCGTAATCGTGGAGCCGGGGCGAAGGTTCTCTGAAACAAACGCATAGTCAATGTGGTATGCCTTAGCTCTGTTTCGCTGGAGATAAAAAGTATGCTCTGTTTCTCTCCCTTGGGGTTCATTTCTTCTGTTGTGATATACGCTCTGCAAGCCCAAATCACGCAGTTCTTCTACCACATTGGAGTGATTCCACCAACGGTCGTCTTTATCCCAAATAGAATTACTATTGAAGTCACCTAATACAATCGTATCTGGCTGCTTCAAGTCATTTTTATGTATTTTTAGATACTTCCAAAGCTGCCCAATATACCCGAAGGCCTTCGAATCGCCACCTTTAGTCCAGCATGCCAGGAAGGTAAACCTGTCATTCAGAGTAAAAGGTAAGAACAGCTCCAGATCTTCAGTTCGCCAAAATATAGGACGATCATGCGAACCCAAGCCTTCGAGCGTGAAAATCCCAGACCATGCTACTGGTCGGACACAGTGTCCATTACGAGGAAAAACACCTATTCCCTTATTTTTGTTCTTTCCATACCAAATGTAATCGCCGGCCCATTTTCTGTAGGCTTTCGTAGACTGGGCAGGGTCTTCACATTCCTGAACAACAACTAAGTCGGCATCTAGTGAGTCAACTGCATGAAGTTTATTTCTGAGACCACCATTGCAATTCCACGTCACTATCTTCATTTATCACATCCGAGTGCTAATCTGAGTTTCGTATGAGGCTAGGTTTTCTCTCAACTCCATACCGGTAAGCTCATTCGCCTCAATGAACCTCTGAAACTCGTTACTACAGTACACACCAAAGTAATCATCAAAATCCGTCTAAAAGATCACCTCCTCAGTGTCGAAAAACAATGAAGCGACTTCACCGAATGAATCCTTCGTGCTTGTTCTCTCATTCGCTGAAACTACCTTCAAAGGATTGAAGATAGCTCCTTCTTTGGGGGCTTCATTATCAGAGCTGTAGACTACTGGCAGCAGCTCACCATGAGGTTCAAGAATATCTCTCAATGATTTCAGTGCTCTCTCTGATAGAAAGAGGTGACCGCTGTGCATCTGAAGATCGGGGATCGGCTTATCACTCTTACCACCCAGCGCTGGCTCAAATCGGACCGACAGTGTCTGCCAGATAGGTGCATATTCTCTCGGGTCACATTCGATCTGAATCAGGTTGTCTTCACCCAGTTTTTCTATGACCTCTTCATCGTCATACATCAAGCTGAGGTAATCGAGACCATTCGTTAAGATTCTACACAACATGGCTATTGGAATTAGCTAAGAGCGGTCACTTCGAACTCAACCCCACTGGGCTCGTAAGTAATCAAGGTCTCGTACATAGCAGGACTCAGATAGATGCCGGTATAGTTGTCTTCTTTGATTTTAAAGAAGCCACGCTCCGGGACTTTACTCGTATCGAAAACAGCCCTACCAACACCACCGAATGGATTCATCTCTGACTTCTGCTGATCAAGACAATCAACAACGTTGACTACATTACAAAGCCACAAGCGAGCACTCTCCCATTTCAGTTCAATAAACTGAACGGTATCCCCTACCAGTGGTTTCAGGTATTCATAAAGATCATTACTGACGACGAAAGAACCGGTATTTACCAGAGACACATCGCACAGTGGAAGCCCTGTATCTTCTTCGTCAGGTTCGATGGCTACGGGTTGCTCTATTTCAATTGGAATCCCCTTACAACGAATGCTACCGCCGTGCTTGGGTATAAATGTTTTACAGCTGTCGTACTCTACTTCGAGTGAGTAGATAACATCAGAATGAGCCATTGCCGATCTCCCTGACCTCTACGCGTTTTAGTCTACGATCCAAAGGAAACGCACCCGAGACAACACCTCTGGCGATTCTTCTGAGAATTGCACGGGCGTGCATCGGGCTCATTGCTTGCTCCAGACAGGACGTGATATTGAGATAATAAGTCTTTCGATGGACAGTGCGATGAGCATATGAGAACTCTGGGTTCTTCGATAAGTTACGTTTGTAATTAGGTAGCCAGACGCCGTTACTTGGGTCATCTATTCGAACATTGTACTGAGCGAGAATTTCCCGCGCCGCCTCAGCCCGGACATGCCCACCACTGACAATCGCATGAGCTTCAAAATTACCACAATTTGGCCGCTCATAACCTACAGAGCCTAAAAACTCACCTAACCGCTTCGAGTTATGCTGCTCTGCAATAAGTTCTTCTTGTGACATGCCTAGCCCCGTCTGAATGTACTGAGCAAGCACCTCTTTCATCGCCAGGACTTTGGTATCTGTAATAGTTTTGGCTATTAATTGATTGGTTTCTTTTGTTAGCCGTCCGTTAGCGGTCAACAATTCAGTCAAACCTAACCTGAAATCAAGTTCATCTACTTCTAAACACAGTGGATCAATATCTGACACAGTTCACCTCCGTATGACACCCGGTGATTGTCGCGGATAAGATCCGCTCCTACAAGCTCAGAGACACTCTACCTTAGACCGACAGTCCGTCGCGCAAGCTTCGCGTTGCTCTCCTACTGGTGCATCTCTGTTTCATACAGATAACCGCAACCAAAACAGCCGCCCGATGGCGGCTGTTCTATCACTTTAAAAGTCCCTCTTCCCCTACCGTCACTCCCTCTACTCACTCCTCCACCCGATCAAAGTAGAAACGCGCGGTAAAGTCGATGTCGTTGTAGGTGCCGTTATTATGCGAGCAGGTCGCGGTGTAATGCGCACCTTCGACTTTGCCGTAATCCAGCGGAATGTCCAGGTAGCAGTAGTTGTTATTGCCGCCGTTGGTCTGGATATAAGCTTCCAGTGCAGGGAAGCCTAACCCCGGCTGCAGTACGTTGTTGGTATCGACGATGTATTCGCCGTAGTAACACGGGATCGGTGTGCCTGCTGGCAGTGTCGCATCGTAGGTGAATGTGCCCACCGAGATACGGAAGTCGCATTCGGTGAGTGTCCGGCCTGCGTTGACATCAAGCCAGGTCGCGGCGTTAACGCGCAGGTCGAAACCATCGAGCCAGATCTTGTATTTGATATCGCCCTGGCGCGGATTAGTGCCGGAGGTGTACTTCTCAAAGAAATCAGAGTTGCCGTCACCGTCTGAGTCACCCGCGTTCGGGTTGGTGTAGTCGAGGTATTCGGTCTGGTCGCTCAGGCCGTCGTTGTCGGTATCGCTGATGCGCGGGTTCGATACGAATATGCCAATGTCGCTGCCGTTTATGGTAATACGGCGCGGTGGTGTCGCGCCCTGATACAAGCCGAGTTCTTCTCTGTCGTAGAGCGTGTCGGTGTCACTGTCGAGTGCGCTTGGGTTGGTGCCGTACTGGCTTTCGGCGGCGAGCGTCGCTTCAATCTGGGCAACGTTACATACGGGTGCCAGGTTACAGGCGCGCACGAAGGCGGCGTAGTCGTTGTTCTGTACCTGATTAAAGGTAATGCAGGGGTTGCCCCGTGCGACACACACGTCGCCGCCGTTACGGTATTCATCATTGTCGTTGATGCCGTCACCGTCGGTGTCGGTGCTGCGTGGGTCGGTTTTGAGGTAGAACTCCAGCAGATCCGGCAGGCCGTCTTCGTCGGTGTCGGTTTTAGTCGGGTCTGAGGTGACTGTTCGCGTGCTGCCCCAGGTCGCTTCGGTCACGACCCAGCCGTTGGTTTCGGCGGAGTTCACCAGGCCGTCGCCGTCGTCATCGAGGAAGTCGGCACCGTCGACCCGGTCGTTCGGGTGCAGGCCCAGTGACAGTTCGGCCAAATCGTTAACGAAGTCGCCGTCGGTATCCGGGTTCAGTGGGTCGGTCGCGTAACCGCCGGTGAGTTTGTCTTCGAGCATCTGCTGGCATTCTGTGCTGACGCTGTGCTCTGCCCAGATAGCGCCGGTCGCGCGCTCTGTCGGAATCGGATCAGGCTCGGTGCCGAGATATGGGGTAATCGTCATGGACGGTACGCTGGCGTCATCAACGTCGATACTGACCATTGGCGTGATGATGTTGCCGTCAACGCGTTGGCCAGTGATTTCTTCGTAGTCGGTCAGGCCATCGAGGTCGGTGTCGCGCTGGCGTGGGTCGAGGCCACAGGCGCGTTCGAGGTCATCGGTGAGGCCATCGCGGTCGGAATCGGCCTGCCCCGGATTGGAGAATACGCGGTAGCTCTGATTTGAGCCTCTGAGCTGTACCACCCAGCCTTCTTTGATTTCGGTGTAGTCGGTGAGTGTGTCGCACACTTCTGTCGTGTTGCCCTGATCACAGCCATCGGTGTTGATGCTTTCGTCGGAGCTGCCGTGCAGGAATTCTTCACGCGCCCAGACGCGGTCGAGGTCTTTGTCCTGCACATAGGTGAAGTTGTATTGCTGGCCCGAGCGCAGACGCAGGTTATCGAAGTCGACGTTTTCGATGTTCTGATTGTTGGTGAACAGCACCCAGAACCGGGCTTCACCGGCAATGGCTTCAACATCGCGGAAGCGTGTGAGTACGTAGTGCTCCTGCCCTTCTTCTACAAGGATATCGTCGCCCGTGGGGATGGAATCAATCACGCCGTCGTCACCCGCGCGGATGACCACCTGGCCGGGTTCGATGTCTGCGTTCAGGCTACTCACCAGCTCGTCATCACCAGAGACATCGGTTTCGGCGATGCCATTGCCGCCGTCAATAATCACGGCGGAGGTCGCAAACACCTCCGTGGCGTAATCGGGTTCAACGAGGATATCGTCACCACCGGGAACGGTAGCGATGTTGCCATCGTCGCCTGCACTGATAATCACGCTGCGCGGTTCAACGCTGGTGCCCGCAGTTTCAAGTTGTTCGTCATCTGAGGTTGGCGCAGCGACAGTTTCGACCACACCATTGCCGCCATCACGAATGATCTGTGTGCCACGGATACCGGCGATTTCTAACGCTCGTTTCATGCTGATGCCGTTAGGCACGCCCGTGGATGGGTGATGATCGCTGGCGGTGGCGATTCGATAACTTTCGACCACGCCATTGCCGAGGTCAAAAATAAGCTCGGCGGTGCGGTCCTGAATCTGCTGTGAGGTAAAGGCGTAGTTGTTGCCGTTTTCGTCGCTGATGTCGTAGTTCGCAAGCTGCACGACTAAGCCGCGCGGGTTTTTCATCAGGTCTTCGATTTCTTGCGGGAAGACATTCTCGGTACGGAAGATAAACGGCCCGCGAGCGGTGTCGCCAATGGCACCGATGTTCACCGAATCGAGGTTGTCGTTCTCAGGCACGAGCGAGCCGATAGGAATAATGCGGCGGCGATTGTTCGGGTCTTGTGCTTGTGCAGTCAGCTCAAGATTGCTGATCGAGAATGGAATATTGCCGGCGTTGGCGACCGTTACGTCGACACGCATGGAGGCACCTAGCACTTCGCGGGTAATGCTCTCGCGGGTGTCGCGGGCGTTTTCGGTGGTCAGTGAGTCGTGGTAGGCCTCTTCGGCGCTTTGGTTGCTCTCTTCACCGAAGGAGACGGTGCTGCCCCATTCGTTACTGTTGGACGACGCCGTCGTGCGGCTGGCGCTGTATTTAACGCTGCCACTGCCGCCCCCTTCGGTCACGCCATAATTGATTTCTTTCTCTGCGCTAAGCGTCAGTGAGACGGAATTTTCTACCGTCTCTTTGGTTGAGTTCTCGTTGGCCGAGGAGTACGTCTGGTTATTACCCTGCGTCAGTGTGGCTTCGCTGGTGTTGGATTCAGTAACGACCTGCCCGCTTTCATCTGTGTAGGTTAAGCGGGTGTCCAGCTGCAGATTCACTAAGCCCACGTCGATATCCGGAATCGGCATGTCAGCGATCAAGGGGTTGCGATTGCCTGACGCGACTTCACTGGGGTCATCCATCTGGTCGCCGTCGGTATCCGCCAGAATCGGCGAGGTTTTGAAGAAGACGTATTCAAAGCCATCCTGAATGCCGTCACCGTCGGTGTCTTGCTTGGTGCCGTCTGAATAGATGCGGTTCCATTCGGCATCATCATCGAGGGTGTCACCGTCGGTGTCGATGCTGAGCGGGTTTAAGCCGCCGTGGCGTTCGTCGTTATCGGGTACGCCGTCGTTGTCGGTGTCCGGGTCGAGCGGATCAGAGCTGACGTGGAAGGTTTCTGTGCTGCCGTCGGTGCGGGTAACGATCACCGGCCAGCCTTCGAGTTCGATGTAATCGGCGAGGCCGTCTTCGTCGCTGTCGATCAGCTCATCGCCGTCCGGGCGGGTGCCGATAAAAGTGGCCGAATTAGGATTTACCTCGACTTCTTCTGCCGGTGGTGCAATGGCATTGCCAGCAATGTCGTAGGCATTAACCACAATGATGCTGTATTCAGTATTGATCTGGGAACCGGTTTCTAACAGCACCGCTTGCTGGCGATCATCGACAAAGCTTGCGGCCAATACCGGGAGAATCTGTTGGGTATCTGTCCGGGTGATATTGAAGTTAACGATGGAATCCACGAGGTCAGCAGACATGGGCTCGTTAAACTGGACGATGACCCGTCCGTTACCGGCAGAGACGGCACCCGAAACACGCGGAGCTTCTTCATCAGGCTCTTCCTGCGCTGCAGGGGCTTGCTGCACCTCAGTAAACAGAACATTCACGGTGCAGTCCTGAGTCACACTGCTGATGTAGTACAGGTTGCTCTGCATCGAGCCGTTACAGCCGCTGGCGGTGGCGACCGTATAGCCCTCTTCTGGCTGCAGAATCATCTGCGCGCTGCTGCCGTCGGAAATGTCGGCCGATTCAGGGGAGACGGTGCCTTGTCCGGTTACGGAGGTACTGATGCGGTGGCTTTCAGGGCCTTGAATACTGCTGCCGTCCTCGCCGCCACATGACATTAACGCAAGTGTCGATGCCGATAAGATAAATCGCTTAAATGCCATGATAATCAGTTCCCGTCTGGCGTTCCTATTGCCTATCACGTCGGTGGGTGTCGCGATATGCCTATTTGTTAGGTGGACAATGGTAACCAAATCAGAACAATATTTGTACAAACCAGCCATGGACTAGTTCGTAACTTTCAGGCTCTTTACGACATTGCTGGACAAACAGCCTGTTTAAGGCTGGTTGCTCCTCTACTTCATAGGAAGATAGTTGGAGACGCTATCAGGTAATGGCTTCAGCAGCGAAGTTCGAGCTCTGTCCCAATAGGCGGTAAGCAGGACCATACTGCAGCCTACAATCAACCCTGTCAGGCCGAGTTGCTGCCCCAATGTTCCAAAACTATCGAACAGAGCATTCATTGCATAAAGAACATAGGCAAGAGAGGAGACCATAAGAGCTCGGCGATCAATCAGCAGAGAGATCAGTGTAATTACCCCGAATACACCGAGAATTACTCCTGCAACCGAGGCACTAACATCCCCGTCCATGACCCCAATGATCTTGAACAAAGGATGCATTAGTAATGGAGCAGCCAGAAGGTGCAGCCAGAACGCCACATCCGAACGACGCGTTACCCGGCGAGTATCGGAAATATCCCATCCCATGGCGAAGATAAACACCACACCACCGGCCACCATCATCATCGGATACAGATAGGCAGTAAGTTGTGGGAACGACGTGAACAATACGGCAAGCACTGTCGCAGCCACTGCGGCAGTAATAAGTGCAACGGTGATCGGAACCCGAAAACGCAACCAATGTGCAAGCGCAGCAATGAAAGAAAACAGCGGAATAACGAATCCAGCATCTTTGATAAGGGTCTTGATCGGCAACTGGTTAATATCCGCTGCGCCAAAATATAAATATGCCATGACCGCCGTTGCACTTGGAATAAAAGCAAATAGCAATACGATGGAAGGCAACGCCATTCGGCGAATACGAATGTAATATTCAGCAAGCCCCCAAGCAACACAGGCCGTGACAGCGAAACCAATCACATCGCCAAACATGGAACTGAAAAAGGATAGGGAGGAAAGAAGTACGACCACAGAAATAACAACGACGAAGATATCGTTGAAGCCACTGACTAAGCGGAAGTTCTCCTCGTCAACAATGGGGCTGGCGTGCTGCTGTTCGTAGTCCTGGCGAAAACGCTCTACGGAATCACGCGTGAATATGCCTTTGGTTACGGCACTTTCCAGATCTGAATCGGTGTACATCTGTTGTCCTTTTGTTCAATCCATGTTTGTTCAATCCATCGTCGCTACACCCCCTACCGGTCGGGATCCCATTCAGGCGGGCCTATCTGATACCTAATTGTCGCTGCGACTCCGAGAGCAATACCTTACAACATTATTGACCCCGATTCCTTCAACCAAAACACATCAGCGATCAGATATCTGCAAATACGTAATCCGACGTATTGCCCACTATCAGTAACTGCGCTTTACTGACTCTTATAATTGATGCGACACACAGAGACAGCTCAATGCACAAGAAGATCGTTGGCGGTGGCTTTAAGAAAGTCCTCTACACCCTGAATACCGTGCGTCGTATCGGCGTGAAAGACGCTGCAAAAGCGTTGGCAGCGCACAATGCCTGTAAAGCCTGCGGTCTGGGTATGGGCGGCCAGCGAGGCGGTATGATCAATGAGTTGGATGAGTTTCCGTCGGTGTGTAACAAGAGCGTGCAGGCGCAGTCGACCGACATTCAGGGGCCCATCCCTCTGCCTGTATTCGATCACACGATTGCAGACTTTAAAGAGCTGTCATCCCACGAAATTGAGCACCTGGGCCGTTTAGGCACGCCGCTCCATAAAGCAGCCGGTTCGGATAAGTTCGAGCCTATAGGCTGGGACGACGCCATTGCCCGCACCGTAGAGCGATTTTCTACCTCGGCGCCGGAGCGCAGTTTCTTTTATGCGTCTGGTCGTTCATCTAATGAGGCGGCCTTTGTACTGCAACTGATGGCGCGCCTGTATGGCAGCACTAACATCAACAACTGCTCTTACTATTGTCATCAGGCCTCCGGCGACGGGCTGGCGACAACGATAGGTACGGGCACCTCAACCGTAGAGCTCGCCGATCTGGGTAAGTCTGACCTGATTTTTGTATTGGGCGCGAACCCTTCTTCAAATCACCCTCGCTTTATTCACCAACTCAAAAACTGTCGCGAGCGCGGCGGCCACGTAGTTGTGATTAACCCGGCCAAAGAAGCTGGGCTAGTAAAATTCGCCGTGCCGAAAAGCCCCAAATCTCTATTGATGGGCGGAAACGACATTGCCTCCGAATACCTGCAACCCAGAATCGCAACCGACGTCGCGGTATTTAAGGGCATTGCGAAAAGTATTATTGAAAACCAACAACACAATGTTGAGTTTATCGCAGAGTACACCCGAAATTTTGATGCCTATCTGGCCGATATCGAAGGGACGTCATGGAGTGAGATCGAGTCGATTACCGGACTCTCGCGTGATGATATTCACGCCGTCGCCGAGGTGTACGCACACTCCGAAAATGCTGTATTCGCATGGGGTATGGGCATGACCCACCACCTGCACGGCGTTGACAACGTCGAGGCCATCGCCAACCTTGCCATGTTGCGCGGCATGCTTGGTAAACCGGGTGCAGGACTGCTCCCACTTCGAGGGCATTCGAACATCCAGGGCGTGGGGACTGTTGGCGTAAAACCCGTACTCGCTGAAGACGTCTTCACTGCTATTGAGAATGAACTCAAAATCACCCTGCCTCGCAATAAAGGCATGGATACTATGGCCTGCCTTCAGGCTGCTGAACGAGGCGATATCGATAACGCACTTATGCTCGGTGGTAATCTGTATGCAGCATCACCCGACAGCCAGTGGGCAGAAACATCGCTGGATAATATCCCATTTAAAGTCTTTTTAACCACCACCCTGAATCAGGGCCATGTGCATGGTTGCGACAACAGCGAGAGCATAATCTTCCCGGTACTTGCACGCGATGAAGAACATGACCCTACCAGTCAGGAATCCATGTTCAACTACGTGCGGCTGAGTGATGGTGGCATCGATCGCCTCGACAACCTACGCTCTGAGGTGGATATCCTCTCAGATATTGGCATGGGCGTTGTCGACAAAAGCAGCTTTGATTTCTCGACTTTTAAGAAGCACACCACAATTCGCCATGCCATTGCGAAGTCAATTCCCGGCATGCAGAATCTCGCCGATATTGATGTTGCGAAAAAAGAGTTCTTTATCCGCAATCGTATTAAACACACGCCTGAATTTAATATGCCGGATAACCGCGCGGTATTTATCGTCAACCCGCACGATCATCCAGAAGAACGAAAAGCACAACATGCGTTTACCTTGATGAGTATCCGCAGCGAGGGCCAGTTCAACAGCATCATTTATGGGGTATCCGGATTAAGTGGTTGATGATCCCCTCTGATCCACCAAAACCTTAATCCTCCCAGAAGGTTGATAGATCGACGCCGTAGTTCTTCTCGGCCTCGGGGAGACCCATGCTGTAGGTCATGGTGGCCTTGCCCAGGAACGGAGATTCCTTGGTCTGTGGCGTCTTCTTCTTGTGCTTGGTGGTGTAGAGCATCCGGGCCCGCATCACCTCGAATGAATAGCCCCGGCCATCGCGGTTCTTGTCCTTGGCCAGCCGGTTGATCGACTCCGTGAAGGCGTTGGTGATTGGGATGTCGGTCTCGAAGTAGGTCAGCACCTCCTCACGCCAGCCACTGACGGCGCTAACGAGATCCTTCCAGACCTCCTTCTGCCCCTGCGGGATGCCGTCAACCCAGGCAGCCAACGCCTTCTCAGCATCCCGCCGGGTGGCACAGCCCCAGATGTGGTAGAACCGCTCCTTGTGCTCATAGGCTGCCAGGAGCTGGGGGAAGGCCCCTGTCCAGGTTTCCATGATGAGACGCTCGCGGTCTGAGACGTCGTGAGCCGATTAGCAATTGACTTTATAGTTACGGAACCGTAAAGTTTCGCCCAACGTAATAGTAATGATTGTCACTTACATTTCGAAAAACAAATGGTAATGGAGATTAACCACATGTTTAAACCTTCCCGCTTATCACTGGCCGTGGCTGTCAGCCTTGCCCCGGGCGCCAGTTGGGCAGTCGGCGATGATCAGCCCCAGATGCTTGAACCCATGGAAATCATTGGCGATGCGTCCGCAGCCCAGACCTTGCCAGGGTCAGGCTACGTCGTTGGTGAGGCGCAGTTGAAAACCGAGGTTGAGACCGACATCAACCAGGTGCTGAAAACCGTCCCGGGCGTCTATGTGCGGGAAGAAGAAGGCCTGGGCCTGCGCCCCAATATCGGCATCCGCGGCGCCACGGCCGAGCGCAGCAGTAATATTACCCTGATGGAAGATGGCATTCTGATCGCACCGGCGCCCTACTCCAATCCGGCCGCCTATTATTTTCCGACACTGAAGCGCATGTCCTCGCTGGAAGTACTCAAGGGTGCCCCGCTGCTGCGCTATGGCCCGCAAACCACCGGTGGTGTCATCAACCTGATTTCCACACCCATTCCCGATCAGCGGCAGGGCTATGTTGAGACAGTCACCAACGACCGCGGCT
>PBQA01000026.1 GCA_002724925.1 Oceanospirillaceae bacterium | reverse complement strand
GCGTGAGGCAAATAAATTACCTTGTCCATGTGGTTGTGGTGATCGTCTTGGCTCGTGTGACTATCGGTTTGTCTTGAACGAGTTTCGTCAAGTTGAGCGTCGCCGATGGTTTCGCGCTCATCTATTCGAAGCTTTTACACCGATTCCCCCCCCCCGAAAAGAGATCTGGTAGATTGATTAACAAAACACGTAAAAATGTATTGTGATTTTGTAGGGTAGAGGTCAAAAATTAAGATAGCAGTGAAATGTCATTTTTTGCTTGGGCACAAATCGGGCACATTTAGGGCACAGCTAAGATTTTGTAAGTGGTCACTTACTTGGCAGGCCTTACACTGATGGCCCGCCCGGCAGAATTCGAATCTGCGACCTCTGCCTCCGGAGGGCAGCGCTCTATCCAGCTGAGCTACGGGCGGTTTACAGTGAACAGGTCTCTGTAAGTGGCTGCATTGTATATGGTTTTTTATCAGGGCTCTACTCCCGCCGCGGAGTCTGTGGTGGTCAGATCAGTGCGGCGGTTTTGATGTGTGCGTAAATCGGCATCTTGGGCTTAAGCGCTAGCTGGCTGGCGGACTGTCGGGTGATCCGGGTGATGAGTTCCATGCTCTCAGTTCGTAATTTGACGATCATCAATGCCGGGTTGGGGTCGTGACGGATATCTTCAATCTGGCACAGCAGGCTATTGCTGATGCTGTTGTCTGTTAACGGTTGGTGGCTGAGGCTGATGTCACTGGCGCGTATCCACAGGCGAACAGAGTCGCCGGGAGTCAGGTTATTTGCAGGAACATTGATATGCGTTGAGCTGCCGGTTCTGATTTGTGCGAGGTGCCATTGATCGTCGATGCTGTCGACGGTCCCGGTGACCACGGTACCGGCTTCGCGGCTGATATCTCCCGGAAATTCCGGATCGCCGATCACGTCGTAAAGTGTGCCCTGGCTGACCACCTTGCCTTTATCCAGTGCAACGATGTAGTCGCCAAGGCGTGCCGCTTCGTAGGCGGAGTGTGTCACATAAATGATGGGCAGCTCGAATTCGCTTTTCAGCCGTTCAAGATACGGAAGAATCTCTTGCTTGCGTGCATCATCGAGCGAGGCCAGTGGCTCATCCATCAATAGAATATCTGGCTGGCGTAGCAAGGCTCTGACGATGGCGGCACGTTGGCGTTCGCCGCCGGATAAGCGATCGGGCTTACGCGACAGGGTATGACGGATGTCGAACAAGGTAATCAAGTCATCACGTAACGAGGGTGTGTCGGCGTGCAGTGCATAACGCTCGGCAAAATCGAAGTTTGCTGCCACGGTCATATGCGGAAACAGGCTGGCTTCCTGAAAGACATACGCCAGTGGGCGTTCTGATGTTTTGCGGTGCTCGCCGCTGCCTTGCCAGCAGTCGCCGTTGAACCAGATTTCACCCTCGCTGATCTGAAGCCCCGCTATGGCCCGCAGTAATGTCGTTTTGCCAGAGCCCGATGGCCCGAAAATCACACTTACGCCCTTGCCTGGCAGAGCGAGATCGGCATTGAGTTCAAAGTCTTCGAGGCCGACTCTGATACGTAAGGAAAGTTCGCTTACAGCCATCCTTTCGCCCCCGACGTTCCTGTTGCGCCGGTGCGCCGGGCATAGATCCATAGCAGTACCGCGAAGGAGAACACCAGCAGTATGGCAGACAGGGCATGGGCCTGTGGGTAAGCAAGTGCTTCTACATGGTCGTAGATCTGGACAGAAGCAACACGGGTTTCACCCGCAATATTGCCGCCGATCATCAGCACCACGCCAAACTCACCCACGGTGTGAGCAAAACCCAGCACGCCTGCGGTGATAAATCCGGGGCGTGCCAATGGCAAGGTAATGTAGCGAAAGGTATCCCAGCGGCCGGCGCCGAGTGTTGCCGCCGCTTCAGTCTGGCGCACGCCGATGGCGTTGAATGCATTCACTAGTGGCTGCACCACAAAGGGCAGGGAGTAGATCATAGATGCGATCACCAGCCCGGTGAAGCTGAAGGCGAGCGATCCAAGCCCAATACCATGAAGAAATTGTCCGGGCCCGCTGGTGGGGCTGAATGCGATTAAGAGGTAGAAGCCCAATACCGTCGGTGGCAGGACTAATGGCAGGGCAATCATAGCCTGCACCATGCCTTTTAAGCGATGCGTTCCCATTCGATGGCTGCCACTGTGTCCGCTGCTTAGCCAGAGTGCCAGCGGTGTACTGATGACGAGAAGCAGAAGGGTTACTACGCTCGCCAGTTTGAATGTCAGCCAGAGTGCTTCGATATCGGCCGGTGTCAGAAGAAAATCAGTCATAGAGCGAAGCATACCCCTGTTGGGTAATCTGTGCCTGTATCTCGGGGCGGCGAAGATATTCTATAAAGGTGCGTGCCGCGGGGTTGTTCAGGCCCCGGGGTGTCAGAGCTCCAGTTTGCTGAATAGCTGCATGATGATGCTCTGCTACCAACCAATATTGACTGGCAGGAAGCCTTGCTGCGACGGCTTGCGACAGTGCAATAAATCCGGCCTGTGCGTGACCACTTTCGATGAAGCGGTAAGCCTGCCCGATGTTTTCGCCGGTCACCAGTGTTGGGGTACTGACTTTGAGTGCTTCTATGGTCTGTTTCGCCGCAAGCCCGTACGGGGCAAGCCGTGGGTTGGCGATAGCAAGCGTGGCGGGCATCGTTGATATCCCTGAGAGTGGGTACTCACATTCCTTCGGGCACCAGTAAACCAGCCTGCCGGTGGCGTAGGTGAACAGCGTCGACTCTATCTTCGGAAACTGTTCGGCGAGCTGTTGTGGTTTGTCGGTATCTGCCGAAAGGAAGACATCAAACGGGGCGCCGTGAAGAATCTGAGCATAGAGCTTGCCGGATGAGGCGCTGCTGATCTCCACGTCATGTCCGGTGTCATTTTCAAACTCAGGGAGCAGTGTGTTAAGCGTGTGCGTAAAGTTTGACGCCACGGCGATGCGCAACAAGTCTGCATTGCTCAGAGAGGGCAGGAGCAGGCAAAGAATCGTCAGTGCAAAGCGGATCACAGCAGCCGGACCTCGAATCATAGTGTCAGTCAGGCATAATAGCGGCTTCTGTATCCGATGTTACAGCCCGTTTTATAACCGATAGCGAGAGAGAGTATGCACTGGAATATTTATCTGTCAGGCGAAATTCACACCGACTGGCGCGAACAGATCATTAAGGGATGTGAGGCACTGGATCTGCCGGTGAGTTTTTCTTCAGCGAATACCGATCACGACTCCAGCGATGCTGCGGGCGATGTGCTTGGGCCTCAGTGTGAAGGTTTCTGGCGTGATCATAAATCGGCGAAGATTAACGCGATCCGTATTAAAACCTTAATTGAGAATTGCGATATGGCAGTGATCCGTTTTGGCGACAAGTACAAGCAATGGAATGCGGCCTTTGATGCCGGTTTCTGCGCCGCGCTGGGTAAGCCTTACGTAACATTGCATGGCGAAGACATCGTTCACCCGCTGAAAGAGGTGGATGCCGCTGCCATGGGATGGGCGACAACACCAGAGCAGGTGGTCGAGGTGATTCGCTATACGATTCAGGGCTGAGCTGACGTTCGCCCTGACATTGCCATTCCGCATTGTGAACACATGTCCGGTTTTGCTACTTGCTGACTAACTTTCTGAGCAGAAGGCGCGCTCTAAAGCGTCTTCAAACCGGACATTCCTGTGCTTTCTTCTGTTTCTTCGTACAGCTTCTTCCTCACCTGATAAGGTTACAGAAACGTTAACCTAAACTGATTTATGCCCGGTAAATATATTCCTTCATTAGATGTCGCCTTTGGGCTTTCCTCGTACGGCGTTATTGCAGCGGCCGTGTGTGATGGAGAACTTTTTGCTGTGCTCCCCGGAGACTGTCGTACAGAACTCCTGGATGAGTTGCTGCATCTGTTCCCCAACATCACACTTACCTCTGAAAAGCGGGCCGCACATGTTCTCAATGATGTGCTTCAGTCGGTGGAGTCGCCCAAGCGAACATTGAAAACCCCGCTGCATATGTTGGGCACGGAATTTCAGTGCCGGGTGTGGCGATATCTGCAAACGATTCCTGTAGGCCAGACCCGGACATACGCCGAGGTGGCCGAGGGTATTGGTCAGCCGGGCGCTGTTCGCGCGGTGGCTAATGCCTGTGGCACTAACAAGTTGGGGATATTGATTCCGTGTCATCGGGTCGTCCGTTCGGATGGTTCTTTGGGCGGTTACCGCTGGGGAACAGAACTGAAAGAACGCTTGCTGGCGCGTGAGCAGGAACTCACTTCTGGTGATTCTTTGCGCGATGTGGATAAGTCAAGCCCAAGATTTCAGAATATTTTGTGTTGACGCGATGTAATTCTGTCGTTCTCTTAAAAAAACACTATAAGGCGATGAAATATATAGGTTTTTAGTAAAAACCTGTTTAAGAATTGATCTCTTTTGTCCTGTGGGTATTCCACAGTATCTGTGGATAACTTTGTGGGAAGTTTGCGGGAAAGATGCTCTGACCCGCATAGCCACAGGGGCGCTTTCAATCTGGCTGGATTCTGAGCAGCCAGCTTCATAACCTTTGCTCAGGGCTTACGAGCAGACAGGTAGTACAGGGACCAGCGCATACCAATGAGATTGCTCTCCAGGGTGTCGAAACCGAGTAGCTCCCGAATGGCAGCTTCGGTTTCTTCGGTGCTGGCCAGATCAATGCCGAACAAGCGTTTGCAGTAGGCGGCGGCCTCATGTTCAGAGTTAAAAACCCAGTGGTACTCTTCATTGACGGCAGTGATGTCGGTGAAACCTGTTTCCCGTAGGCTGCTCAGCGTGTCCTCGTTCAGATACCAGCCGTGATGTCCCATGCTGTTGTGGTTTCCCATCCAGCCGTCCAGAAACGCAGCGGTGGCAGACTCTGAGTGTGCATCCGCTATTCTGGCCCAGCCTCCGGGCTTAAGTATCCTGAACAACTCTTTGAATAATGGCGTTTTATCTTCAATGTGATGCAAGCCGGCGAGGCTGCAGGCGAGGTCGGTCGAGTTATCCTGTTCTGGCAGTCTTTCAAGTTCACAGAGCGTAAGCGGGTGTTTGCTTCCGGAGTGTGCTTCTTCTTTGAACAGGCGTGCAAATAGCTCGCTGGTTTCAAGGTGGTGCAGGCTGACATCGTCGGGCAGGTATCGAGCCAGATATCCGCCACCGGAAGGTACATCAATGATGTGCATCCCTTTTTTCAGAGACATACCTTTAAACAAGGTGGTGAACTCGGTATTTCTTGCGTCGGGCCAACGCCGCATGGCTTCGTGATAGGCGTCGGCACGAGCATTAAAAATAGAGGCGTAATCTTCCGGTGAAAACATAGTTAAAGTACCGATTTAAACTCTTCGTATTTACCACCGGCTGAGCGCGGGAGATCGTCTGCTTTCTCTACCGTGATATTAAATGGGTGCTGCATGGCATCCTGAATTATCTTAATGGCTTGCTGCTTATCGTCTGATGAAATCTCTGCTTCAGTCATCACGCGGAAGGTAATGTCATTGACCGCAGTTTGTTCAAGCTGAAAACGTGATAAAGGAAATATTTCCATCAACGCCATCGGATTATATGAGGGCCAGGTTTTGCGACCGTCGGGATAGGTCAGAAGATTTCGGGTTCGACCAGCGATATGTTTAATAACCGGCAAAGTAATACCGCAGTCGCAGCCTTCCCCTGGAACGGCGTAGTCACCTATTTCATAGCGGATTAGGGGCATAATGTAGTTCTGGAGCGTGGTGACTACTACGCGGCCCATGGTGCCTGGTGGGCATGGCTGGTTATTGTCGTCCAGAATTTCGACCATGCAGCTCTCTTGCTGGATGTGGTAGTGGTCGTGCTTCGGGCATTGAAGCGCGATGTAGCCTACCTCCTGCGAACTGTACATATCGCTTACTCGGCATCGAAAAGTCTCTCTAGCCAGCACCCTCGTCTCTGAAGACAAATTTTCGCCTAGAGTTGAAATACCTTTGAGATGTAGCTGTTTCCCATTTTTCTTGTGAAGAGCGGCAAGCTCTTGCAGATTGCTAGGATAAGTAAGCAGGTAGTCAGGTTGGTTTTCGCACAGCCACTGATATTGTTTCTCTACGGCTTCACAGCTATTTAATGCTATTAATTGGCCTGCATATCCCAGAGCATTGGTTGATGGGCCCCATCCTGATTGATGAGCCCCAGGGTAACGTAATTTTTCTGGATCGTGGTATTTGATCGTTGCAATCTTGCCTGACATATTTCTATTTGACCAAATATGGTCTCGTGCCGTAAAAGCACGCCAGAACATCTGGGCATAATCAGATGAAAAAGCTTTTACAGGGCGGCCAGTCGAACCTGAACTCCTGAACTCATAAGCTCTTCCATGGCTCTTAGGCGGGGCCGTACTGAGAAGCCTCTCTGTATTCTGCTGAAGCTTTTCTCTGGTCAGGATTGGTATTTTGTTCCAATTCAGGTTTGCCCCCATTGCTTTGATATCAGGGTGTTCGTTGTAATAGGGTACCGTTTGGATTGCATGACTGAGAATATTACTAAGGCACTTGTCTTGTGCCGCTTTTCTTTGATGCCTCGGCCATTTTTCGCTTTGTTGGAGCTTAAACTGTAAAGCTAATGCCGCTGCTTCTGGGCCAGAGGGTATATCAATCATTGCGTTCAGCCCGAATTCTTTGAATACGTTTTTTGTGTCTATCCAATAAAACCTCGTAGAACTCAGGATTTGACTTGCGTACCTCTTCGAGGGAGTTCATAAACTCCCGGTCTGCTTTTTGTCTCTCTGCTTTCTCGCGTTTTCGAACTTCATCGTTCCTGTGTTCCACCAACTTCCGTTTTACAGTGGCGGCTTCCTGAGATGAAAGGCTACGCCAGTCTTCTCTCGTCATATTGTGGATATCAATATGCTCTGGTACTTCTTGCGTGTCTAAACCTGATGGTGTCGTTTTTATCGCTGCTGGAGTTTGCGATCTGGCCTCCAGTAGCTCTCGTACTGGTTTTAGAGTTGAGGCGATAGTAGGTTTACCTAGAGGTATAACGCCTATCGATTTTAGCATCCCATTACTATCGAAGCCCTTAATTGTGCTGTATTGGGAATCCAGGATCCGAATGACGGAATCGAGTGTATAGGTACCCTTATCAATAACGATTGAAGATTTTATGTCACTGCTTGCTGTTATCGTAAGGTGTGTTCCCTCATTTAGCTCTGTTAATAAATTCAGAACCGCTGGAGAGTCTTCGAGGATGATAACGCCCTGGTTGTCGGGGGCTATCTTAAGGACATCGGCCGCGAAAACGTTGTTCGTTGATACTGCCAGAAGAAGAAATAGGGTATATCGGTTAAGCATTATGATCTTCCAAAAAAAAGGGGGAGTCTCCTCCCCCTTTATTCATCGCATATTAACTACTTACCGCGGCATGCCGTAGTAAGATATGCTTTGGTTTGCACAATTGCCTGTTTCACATTCAGCACCGTGCGCCAATCCGCCGCTTGTGCCTGCGGAATCACCGGTGCCACCTGTGAGGGTCAGATCGTCAGTGCTACGGTAATCCTCAGAGATGCTCAGCATATAAATCTGACCTCCGAAACCACCGACAGAGCCGAACAGGCTCGCATCTGCGTTACCGCCAGTAGAGCTTACAGAACCTTCCAGTCGGGTACTTCCTGATGCAAATAGCCCAATGGAACCGCCGTTCATCGCGTAATTAGCCGCATTACCTGCGTTCAGGCTAACCGAAGCGTCGACATCAACGTCACCGCTAGGGGCGTTAACGAAGAGAGATCCGCCTTCTGCACCGTAGAAGTAGGTTTGCCCGTCTTCATTCGCTTCGTCGCGACCGGTGGAGCTTGCAGAACCCCCATTCGCTGTCAGTGTACCTTCAAGGGATGCGCCATGTGTTCCGTATGCGGATACAGTACCACCAGACGCACCGGTTGAACCATCAAACGCTTCGAACCCAGAAGCATTACCGCCATCGACGCTGATTGTTCCCGTGTATTCGACGGTTGCGTCGACAATCTCAGCCTGGAGCGCTGGTACTGTAGCATCGCTGGCAAGGTATACATAGCCACCATAGCCACCGTTACCAGACTCAATTCCGAACTCGTCAGCAGTAGTTTCTTCATACGTAGCACTACCGCCTGAAGCAATGATAGCGGTATCTGAAATCACAATCGGGCTTGCTGGGGCGTATATCAGTGCGTCGTCGTCTTCGTAGTTGGAATAGGAGGATACATCTACTCCGCCAGCGTATCCGCCTTCTGCACCACTAGAGCCACCCGATGTGTTGATCTCTGTGTAGCCAACGATCTGTGTGTCTACTTCCGAGATAACGGTGCTGTCCTGGCCGATATAAATACTGCCGCCTTCACCACCAATTTCAACGGCATCTGATGAATAACCATCGGCAGTTAAGCTACCCGAGATAGCCACCATTGCAGGGTGAGCCGTACCCTCAGCACCGTATTCAGACTCAGATACATAAATGCTGATATTTCCGCCTTCGCCACCTGCATATGAACCTGCGGGAGCACCGCCGTTGCTGTTCAGGTTGCCGGTGTTGATCAGTTTAGGGTCTTCAGCCAGCGATGCACCCTCACCACCATCAAGATATAGCTGTAATGAGACTCTGCCGCCATTACCACCGCGAGAACCAGGCATACCCTCGCTTTCAACAGCTGAGCTCCCCGCTGCACTGATATTACCGGTATTGACCAACGTGTGATAAGCACGAAGTCGAACATCACTTGCGCTGTATCTTTCAGCCTGAACGCCCGTACCACCGTTAATCGACAATGCACCGGAGTTGGCCAACAGGTAATCGCTGTAGAGGTATATATCGCCACCTTCACCTGCATAGGAGTCGATGCTATCGCCACCCTCAGCGTTGATTGAACCGGTATTCTCCAGGAAGTAATCGCCGTTTAGTTGGACGTAACCACCTTCACCACCAGGAACAGAACCTTCGGCGCCAGCATCGTCGGTATCGAGTCCGTTAGCATTGATCGTACCGCTGTATGCTACGTAGTCAGCGTAAACTCTGAAATCGCGACCATTCGGGTAGTCGTTACTGAATCCAGACATTTCAACAACGCCGGAGCCTGTAAAGCCGTTACAGTATACTTCGACATTTGGACGTGTACTGGTCTCTTCTTCTGCAGGGAGGTTTGCAGTCGTAAAAGTACCGTTGTTGATCAGGTCATTCGTTAAGAAAAGATCAAAAGAGCTATTGTTTGACGCGATGGTAAGTGTTGCACCAGCAAATATTTCAATGCCTGTAACCTGGGTGCTGGTTTTGCGAAGGTAGAGGTCTTCGTCTGAATCAACAGCACCGTCGTAGATATAAATCATGTTCCCGCTGAAGTATGGGGTGCCAGAAGTAAGAACGTTTTCTTCACCATCGTAAAAGTCGATGGAGTAGATTACAGTGTCAGTCGCGACCGCAAGACCATTTGTACCGATGCTTGGAGTGAAGCCTGGTAGCTCGTAGTCAGCATCTGGTGTTCCTCTCAGAGCAACTTTAAGCTCGCCGGCTCCATAGCTTTTGGAGATACCTACTTCTCCACCCCCGCCACCTTCAAGCAGGCCGTTGCCACCTTTGGCACTAATTACAGCTGTGCCTTCATCGTTGTTAGCAAGGCCTGAAGGTGTTGAACCACCACTGCTGCCGCCGCAGCCAGTAAGCGCGATAGCGGCTGCGAGTAGGCTGCCAGCGAAGGGTAGCTTTTGATTGCTCATTCTAGATTCTCCGTTTTAATGAAACACTGCAATCCAGCAGCGACACTTGTCGTTCCTGAATAAGTGAAAATTAGGTGTGGAATCTATTTCAAAAACTTACATAAGTAAACCAATTAGTCCTGATGTGACACATTGCTTTGCACATAAATGACAAACCTCAGGAAAAACTTGGTCCGGTGTTATAAAGAGGAGATTGCCCACGCCCATCATACTGGGCGCGAGCTTACGCTTATCGTGTGGTGGGTTACAAAACGTCCTTCAGCGGAGCATGCTGCTCAGCTTCCAGGCGTGGCCCGAATTGACTGACGACTTGCGCCGACGCCGCGCTGGCAAGGCGACCTGCTGCTGCGAAATCATAGCCATGGGTAATAGCGTACAGGAAGGCACCTGCGAACATGTCACCGGCTCCGTTACTGTCGACTGCAGTCACTGAGTTGGGCGCAATCTCGTGCAGTGTGTCGCCGTCCCATGCGAGGGCGCCTTTTGGCCCCAGTGTGATGGCGAAGGTATTGGCGACTTTTTTGATGGCTTCGATGGCTGTTTCCAGATCGTCGGTGTCGGCGAATAGCTTTGCTTCCTGCTCATTGCAGAACAGCAGATCGACACCGTCGCCGACCATTTCCTGAACACCCTCTTTAAAGAACTGAACCATCGCTGGGTCAGAGAGGGTCATGGCGACTTTCACACCATGCTTACGGGCCAGCTCACGCACCTGAATAGCGGCAGCTCGGCTTGGTTCGGACGTCACCAGGTAACCTTCAATATAGGCGTATTCTGATTTAGCCAGTGCTTCTTCATCAATATGGTTTGAATGCAGTTCGCTGGTAATGCCCAGATAGGTGTTCATGGTGCGCTCTGCGTCAGGCGTTACCATCACCAGACACTTACCGGTTACGCCGGCATCACGATCGTCGCCAAGGTTGGTATCGACACCGGCTGCTTTCATATCTGCTATATAGAAATCACCGGCTTCGTCGTTGGCGACGTTGCAGGTATAGAAGGTTTTCGCACCGAAGTAGCTCGCGCCAATAATCGTGTTGGCTGCGCTGCCACCGCATGCGCGTTTTTTCAGACCGTAGCGTTCTGTCAGGGTGGTCAGCATGGTCGCCAGCTGATCCTCTTCGATCAGGGTCATCATGCCTTTTTCTATGCCTGCATCTTTAAAGAAAGCGTCGTCAACTTCGAATTCTTTATCGACCAATGCATTGCCGATGCCGTAAATGTGGTAGCTCATAGCGGTTCCGTTGTTTATATAATTGCAGTGAGTGTAACCGAAAGCGGACGGAGTATCAGGTGAGGGATCGCAGAGAGAGGGCGGACGGGCTATGATGCGGATATGAATAAACTGACACGCTTCGTCCGCCATCAGAAACGCACTCGCCACGCGATCTATATGACTGATCGGCAGATCGGGCGGAGTGTTCGGAAAATAGCGCTTATTCTTCTCGGCTTTGTCGTTCTGCACATTGCGGCCATGGTATGGCTCGAGGATATGACGCCTTGGCAAGCTTTCTGGCTGACGCTGACTACGCTCACAACCGTGGGTTATGGCGATTTATCCGCGCAGACGGTACCGGGGCAGTTGGCGACGATACTGCTTATCTTTGGTATTGGTATAACGCTGATGACACTGCTCATCAGCGACTACGTTGATTTTCGCATCGCCCGCCGCGAGAGAATCCGAAGTGGACACTGGAACTGGAACATGGCTGAGCACATCCTGATCGTAAACACCCCCAAATATAACCGTGAAGAGTATTTCGTGCGACTTGTCACTCAGGTCCGAGAGAGTCGCGACTACGCCGAGACTCCGATTATGTTGCTGAGCGAAGATTTTCGTGACGGCTTGCCAGACAGTCTTCGTGAACTTGGCGTCGTTCATGTCACTGGGCTCGCCAGTCGCCCGGAAGACCTTCAAAGGGCAAATGCCGATCGGGCAAGGCATATTGTTGTACTTGCGCGAGACGAGTATTCCTCAGATAGCGATAGCTATACGTTTGATGTGGCTCATCGTTTGTGGGAAATGTCGCTTGCCAGTAAGGCGATCGTTGAAGTGGTGGATGACACCAATCGTGGGCGAATCCGTGATCTTGATATTCGCTCGCTGTTGCGACCGATCCGTTCATATCCTGAACTGGTGGTTCGCTCTATGACAGCCCCCGGATCAGAAGTGGTGATTGAAGATATGTTTACTCATGCGAATGACCATACGGTGCGTTACCCGGTATGGCTTGAGGGGGAGCGCTGGGCGGATGTCGTGAATTCTATTGTACAGGCTAACGTCGGAACACCACTGGCTTACGTTACCCGCGACGGTGAAGTGATTACCCACCCTGATGGCGATCACCATGTGCACGCTCAGTCACTGCTGATTCTTGTTCATACGGAGCACGTCCCTGAGACCAAGGAAGTGCATCGCGCGATCGAAAATCACTTCAATTTCCGCCTGAAAGATATAGAGCGTTGATCAGGCCTCATTCGAAAAAGTGGATTGCCTGTAAATCTTTATTCGTACTCTGACCCGGCATCAGCCAGAGTGCGGTATCACTGATCGGTGTCTCACTGGGCAGGTCTGGGTTGTGTAAATAGAAAATAGTCGACTCCCGAAACCGCGATAGCGGAAAGGTTGCACGGGTTGATGGATGCTTCTTCATAAATGCAAGAAGTTGCCCGGATGTAGCGAACTCATGGAGCTTCTCTTCCAGAGAGTTAGCCAGTTCTTCCCGTTGATACGATGTGAAGAAATACATTGGGAAGGTGTAAGACAGTAAGATTCCCTCATATGCAACAAGGTCGTCTCTGTCGGCCGTCGTAAGTTCTCCATACACTTCGATAATGGACCGAGGGAAGTAATCGCAGCGCCCGCCTCTGAGCATCTTGTACATACTCTCGAACTTGGCAACCCTCTCAACGGTATAGTGGTTGCGCTCCATAATATCCGAATCTGGCCATTGATCACCCTGACAGGCAACCATTGCTTGTAGTTCTGACTCCTTAGTAATTGCAGTGAACCGGGCAATATCTGCTTTGCGGATGACAGGGACGCGGACACCTAATAACCCAAGAAACAACGGCACTCTTACCGGGCGGTACAGATTCTCGCGGCGGTAGTTTGTGCCACTCCACGCGATGGTCAGGTCACCTGTGTTAAGAAGTTGCAGACTGCGCTCCTGAGTGACGGGCCTTTCTATCGTGGTCAGGCGGTTATCTGCTGAAAACTGAGTCGCCAGTAAGTCCTGATAGTATCGATGTGAGGCATCATCAATTGCTCTGGGCGGCTGGATGTAAACAGGTTCTGCAGCCGACGCAGGCGTTATTACACCTGCACTTACCGCAAACAGAATCATTGGAATCCAGTGGCGTCGCGTCATAGGCGCTCCAGTATGTTTTTTATTATTCGTGCCTGAATGGATAAATATCTCTCATGAACAGGGTGGGCGTCACCCAGATTTACACTCTGACAGTGAATTGCACTCTGATATAGTGAATAGGTTATCAAAGGTATCCTTTCATGCTCAAAAAACTACTCCTCCACCTGGCAGATGGGCAATTTCATTCGGGAGAGGCTCTCGGCGAAGCGATGGGCGTCAGCCGCGCGGCGGTCTGGAAACAGCTGAAAAAATTAGAGGAACTTGAAGTCCCTTTCTCATCTGTGAAAGGTAAGGGATATCGTCTTCATGACCCTATTGAACTACTCGATGAGGCAGATATACGCAGCGCAGTGAGTCAGAGGCTCGATTGCCTCGAGCTGCTCCTCGAAGTGAACTCAACGAATACCTACCTGTTCGAGCGTGCGTCCGATCATATGGGCAAGCGATATGCTGTCCTTGCTGAGAAGCAAAGCAAGGGTCGCGGTCGCCGTGGGCGACAGTGGATCAGCCCGTTTGGTCGGAATATTTATCTGTCGCTACTGGTATCTTTTTCTGGGGGCATGTCGGCACTTGAGGGGCTGAGCCTTACCGTTGGGATAGCCGTAGAAAAAGCGCTTACCAGGCTTGGGATCGACGGGGTTGGTCTGAAATGGCCCAACGATGTTTATGCCGATGGTCGTAAGCTCGCGGGTATTCTTCTCGAAGTGACGGGCGAGTACAACAGCCACTGTCAGGTGGTCATTGGCGTTGGCCTTAATTTATCCATGTCGGAGTCAGAAGCACGAGACATAGACCAGCCCTGGGTCGACCTGAAAAGCCTGAAGCCCGACCTCTCCAGAAATCAGGTCGCGGGAGTATTACTCGATGAATTGTTGTCCAGTGTTGATACGTTTCAACGAGAAGGATTTGCTCCCTTGCAGGAATACTGGTCACAGAAAGATATCTACCACAATAAAGAAGTGGTTATCAGTTCGCCCACTCAGCAGATCAGCGGCACCGTTAAAGGTGTAAACCGTAAGGGTGAGTTGATGCTGAGAACCGAGCGCGGCATGGAAATTATCAGTGCAGGAGAACTCAGTGTCCGTCCTGTTAATTGATATCGGTAATACCCGGATTAAGTGGCAAACCCGTCGCCAGGGTCAGATTCTGGCCGAGGGCCATGTCGATAAAGATAAAGCCCCGCACTATGCATGGCCGGATGAGGTTGATGAAGTTGCCGTGTCCAGCGTCAGTACCAACGAAGAACTGCACGAACTCTTCGATGCCCGCTACGGCCACAGGCTTCGCTGGATTGCACATCCGGTAGAAGGACACGCTGGGTTTCACCATTGCTATGCAGACCCTAAGCGCCTGGGTGTCGACCGCTGGCTTGCGATGCTGGGTGCCCGAGCGATGTTCACTGACCATTTGCTGGTGGTTGATGCAGGAACCGCACTCACCCTGGATCTACTCGACGAAAGTAATCAGCACCATGGCGGCTACATCGTTCCGGGGCAGCAAATGGCTCAGCGTGCACTGTTTGGTGGTACGGATCGGGTCCGGCCCTTTTCCGATGAACGCCACGATACTGACCTCACCCCCGGAAAAAGCACCGTTGCCTGTGTCAGTGCTGGTGTTATGCATCAGCAGGTTGCATTCGTAAAGTCTGTCGCAGGCAACCATGAAAACTACCGACTGGTTATTACCGGAGGTGACGGGGCGCAACTGGCTGAATGGCTGGATAGTGGATATTATCCAAACCTTATATTTGATGGTATGGAATTGTTATGCGCTGGATAGTTTACAGCCTGATCGTAATTAACCTGGGAATTGCCGGGTATTTCATTACGCGCCCCGCAGAAGATAGCACTGCCCGGATTCAGGACGGCAATCATGGACAAGGCAAAACACTGGTCTTACTGGCGGAGAAACAATCTGGAAATCTGCCATCCAGTCAGCAACCTGTTCGCCCGGAGCCGGGTAAGAAACTCTGCTACGCACTTGGCCCGTACTTTGATGATATCAGCGCTCGTGTGGCTCAGGCGCGCTCGCTTGAATTGGGGCTCACTGGGTTAATCAGCCAGCATAAGGTACCCAACCTGAAAGATGCTGAGTTCTGGGTGCATGTTCCACCGTTGGGTAGTCGTGGGGAAGCGATGACCTTATTGCGTAAACTGCAGGCGCGCTCAGTCGATAGCTACATTATTACGCAGGGAGATCTGGCGGACGGTATCTCGCTCGGTCTCTTCAGACAAAAAAGCTCTGCAGAAGCCTTGCAGAAAAAAGTATCAGCGCTCGGCTTTGCGGATGTAGCAATCCGCGAAGTTGGAAGTACCACGACTGAACACTGGGTCGAGATCCGTGAAATCACCAAACTGGATGAAACCATGCGCCGCCGTGTGAAAGGCGAAGACAAAGATGTTCAGTGGCAAATGGTGAGCTGCCGTCATCAGCCTGCGGACGGATAATCCATAAGTTAATAATAAATAAGCAAAAAAGTTGTTGACAGACCCCGGCTTCGTACTGATAATACGCGCCACTTTGGTGGGGTTCCCGAGCGGCCAAAGGGATCAGACTGTAAATCTGACGCGAAAGCTTCGCTGGTTCGAATCCAGCCCCCACCACCATTTTCAGACAGTGCTTCACTGTCGAAACAGCCTGGAACGCTGAACTGCCTGGGCTGATTGCGACGCGGGTATAGTTCAATGGTAGAACCTCAGCCTTCCAAGCTGATGATGCGGGTTCGATTCCCGCTACCCGCTCCAATAATTCGCTGATATAGCTCAGTCGGTAGAGCGCATCCTTGGTAAGGATGAGGTCGGTAGTTCGAATCTGCCTATCAGCACCATAATCAAAAAGGTAGACCCTAGGTCTGCCTTTTTGTGTATACGACGAAAAAACCTGTACCCACAGAAACGAGAGAGACAAGGTTATGGCTAAGGAAACGTTTGAACGTTCCAAACCCCACGTAAACGTGGGTACTATCGGTCACGTTGACCACGGTAAAACTACACTGACTGC
>PBQA01000025.1 GCA_002724925.1 Oceanospirillaceae bacterium | reverse complement strand
TCCGGACTGAATGACCGTCTTTGTCTTCTCATTGAACACCTCGTTATTAAGTGTAATGCTACCACTTAAAACAGTGTTCGGGTTTAGTCTGCCACTACAGTTTGTGTTTGACAGCCTGAACATTGGATCAGCGGGAGCGCTAGTAGAGGGTGAAAAAGTGGGGTTTGACTCGTTCTCAGCTACCGTAGATGTTCCCGCTGGATTAGATATTGATATAGGTACTATAGAACTACAGCCAGATTCAGCTTCTACGGCTTATGTATCTGGCTTTGTAACGGATGTTCGTTCTCGCCAGTTTATTAGTGGTGCGGTTATTACAGCTGTTAATTTATCCGATAATGAATTGACGGAAGAGGTTAGTGAAGATCAGGGTTGGTTTACTCTGCCCGATTTGTCTGAAGGTGAGTATGAAATTACGGTCAGTTACAGCGATTACAAAACTCAAATATTTAATGTGAATGTTTCTGACGGAAGCGGGATCGATCTTGGAGAGATTCGTTTGAGACAGGAGGGTTTAAACTCAATCTTAGCTGATTTAGTTATCACAGATATTAATGAAACCCAAGTGGAGTTCAATCAATCTAGCTTTTCTGTTGGTAATGAGTTATCCGGTACTATAACTAACCAGGGTAATGCATCAGTACAAACTAACTTTAAGGTTATTGCTTTTGAAGATATTGACAGAGATGGTAGGTATAGTTCGGGAGATGTCTTCTTTGGCGAAAGTTTGGTTGAAGTCGATAGTGATACTGGCTTATCAGTAGATAGTAGTATTCCATTTTCAATTTCTCTTGGAGGGATGCAGTCTTTTTATGAGGCGCCAATTCACCTTCTTATTGATGCAACGGGACTGGTTGCAGAGATAGATGAATCGAACAACTATAGTACCGCTGCCGGATCATGTTCTAACGGCACTGGCATTATTGACTTAGGGTTTTGTTTGGACTCTTCTGGCAGTATCGGAATTGGTGGCTATCGTATAGAGCTCAATGGGTTAGCTGATGCGGTGTTAAACGAAGACATAATTCCACATAGTAATAAATACCGTTTGACTGTAGCTACTGCAGGAAGAGGGCCAATATTTAGAGAAATACTGCCTCCGACACTCATATCGAAAGCAAACTTTGAAAGTATTTCTGATGAATTGCGTGTCGCTCCATATTACGGCGGTGATACCGATTATATGGGGTACTGTGTAAAAAGAGTCACGGATGCTATTAATGGCCAAATTGATGCTTCAAGTTTCAGTGCTTTAACAGTCACCGGAGATGGCCGTTGGCCGAGTGACGCAGGAGGTTATTCTGTAAAAGGTGGTGAATTAGCTGCTGAAGAGTCAAGGCAGTATGCTGTAGCCAGGGGGATTTCTATCATAGATGCTATTGGTGTACGGGTACGCTCAGCAGGCTTGCCTATCCTAGAAAAGCACGTATATCCTCAACCTGCTGGTGGAGATAGAGGTAAGGTAACAGTTATCTCAAGTATTCAGGAGTTCACTAGTGCTGTAACTACGGTTATTCAAGAGCAGAGCGACATTCCAGACCTTACTTTGGGTGGCCTCTCTTTATCTGATAATGGCTCCACCCTGAGTGCATCAATGGTTGTCGGTAATGCAGGTTCTGGAAATGTTGGAGATTCCTATATTGTCAGCCTGTATAACTCAGAAGGTATTCTGGTAGCTGAGCAAACGGTTGCCCAGCCATTAAGTTCCGGAGAGAGTATTCCGGTGACTGTGACAGGCATAGATGCGAGCAATTTAACTTCTGGAACTCTTGTTGCCGAAGTTTCCTCGAGCAATGGTTTTGCGGAATGTAATTCCGACAATAACCGTCAGCAGATCTCTGTACCCTCATTATCTGGGGATATTCAACTATCACTTAACGCAATGGTGTTCTCTTCGAATAGCGATGTTTCACTAATGACTAATGTTACCAATACCGGGGCTCTTATTGGTAACTACGTGACCTCATTAAGAGTACTGGATGATGAAGGTGTAGTGATCTCTGATGTGACTTCTTTTGACATTAACGACCTGGCAGCAGGTGACTCTACAGAAAACAATTACACTTGGAATACAGGTTTAACTCTTTCGGGTAACTATGTTGCTGAGGCCATTTTGTTTAACGCTGAAGGTGACCAGTTATCAACCGATACCGTTCCATTTATCATCAGCGAATTACAAAATGGTGATGGGAGTGGAAACGGAGTGGCAGCAGCAACAGCACGGGCTGCGACGGACCGACTGACCTATCACATTGATGATGTCGTAACATTGGACTCCTTAGCTAAGAATGTCACTTCAATTCACACGATAGATGATCCGTTACTTATTCTCGAAGTGTTTGCTCCAGATAACTCTGAAATTTATCGGGAAGAGATACAGTTAAACTCTCTTGTGGCTGGACAAATAGTCGAAAGAACACGCCCTCTGACGCTACTCCAGGCGGCAGAAGGTATCTACCAATACCGGGTAACTTTAAGTAGCAATGGCTCTGATTATGCGGTTGATTCAACTAGTTTTGAGGTTGTTAATGACCTTAAAGCGGCCATTAGAGGAAATATCGAAGCTGACTTGCCTGAGCTTTACATAGGTGAAGTTCAATCGTGTTCTTTTGATCTGAACAATACAGGACTAATGGGCATATCAGGTGTAGATTTCGAATTGCTGGTTGTTAATGTCGATTCTCAGCAAGAGCATCTCTCAGAAAGTTACCGTTTTGATTTGCCTGCCGGAGCTACAGTCAATCAAATTCAGAGTTTTTCTACTCTAGGGTATGAGGTTGGTGTTCACGCATGCGTACTGCAAACAGAGATCGATGGTGAGATCCGTATTCTGGACAGCGCTACTTTTGAAGTTGAGATACCTGCACTTGAAGTTTCTCTTGAACCAGGCTCCATGCAACGAACACTGGTATTAACCGACGCCCCTCGCCAGTGTTCGGCATTCGAAGATATCCATCTGGGTGCCGAGTTCGGTGCCGAACTATCCCTGAATAACGAAATCACGGTTCGTTTGCTCAATGATGAGGGCGTAGTTCTCGATACTGAAGTCATCACTGCTTTTGACCTCAATATTAACCAGAGCTACGGCACTCCGACAGAGCCTGACCTCGCAGTCAAAGCATCTGCTTCAGGTGAACTGGAATTCATACTCACCAAGTCGGGTGGTATGCCGCATAATCGCTATCAGGTTGAGGTCAAAGTTAAGAAAAGCTGGCTGACGACGGTAGAGAAATCATGGTCGGTTGATAGCTCGTGTGATCGCCCTTTGACCGTCGACGAGCTGTATGAAGATCTGACTCTTATCGACTGGGATATCTGGAGCAACGACAGCGACCTTCGCGAGATTGATCCCTATGGTCCAACGGCAGGACCAGATCTGAATACTCAAAATGACTTTATCAAAGATCTGCTGGATACCGCAGGTTGGGAATACACCAGTGTTCATACGCCTGAAGACTTTGCCTATGAGCTTCGGACTGGAGACTACGGTAGCTACCTGATTCTTTCAGAGCGCCCTCAGCTTCCCTGGAAAGTACAGAAAGAGATTCGGGAGGCGGTCGTCTCTGGTAAGGGCCTGTTAGTCGCAGGTGCCTATGACAAACGTAATCACTGGTTAGAACCGGCGTTGGGCATGGATGTAGTAGGGCATCACCCCTGGGCGCGTGAACTGAACACTGGCGATGACTTATTCACTGATAACATACAGGTCCCACTTACTTATCAAGATCGTGTTCAGGGCATCTGGTTGGACGGTGCGTCAGTGATTGGCGAATACACGCTGGCGGCAGATCAGAGTGATGGCTGGACCTGGCTTGACCAACACAGCTTTGTTCTGGATGACATTCTGAGCCTTAAGCGCAAAGCGATTACTCAATACGAGTATGGCCATGGTAGAAGTCTGTTCTTCGGTTTCGACCTGCTACTCGAAGCGTCTGCTGGCGGTTCACAGAGCACGTATTCTGACCTGTTACGACAATCAATTGATTGGATTCAGCCGACAATCAGTGAAGAGCCGTACCCGGGGTCAGTCCTACCTGTGGATATTACATGGACCAACAATCGTGGTGCTGTTGATGCTTATTCCGAGCTCAGCGCATCCGGCGGTGCGACTATTGTAGCCGCAGACGACTTCACGATGGATGCCACCCCCATTTCAGCGATCTTCCCTATGGCGGAAGGTGAAGTTCGGGAGCAGACCGTTTACGTAGAGCTGTCGAGTGAGCTTGATCAACAGTTGGCGATCACGACAACCTCTGTTGATGGTGATCAGCGCACAGTTCAGGCTGAGGCGCTGCTGAACTTCACTGCGACAGAACGTCCGTCGCTGGAAGCAACTCAATCAGAACTGGACAGTCTTGCATGGCAATACTGGTACCGTGTCGATTATCGTAGCGCCTGGTTGAAGTACAAGCTCGCACGGTCCGCCTACGAGGCAGGCTATTACAATGAGGCCCAGGGCTTGTTCCTGATTGCGGCAGATCTTCTCATGGATAGCGATGAGCCTGATGTCATCGCTGCGCGACAATCTCTGTACAGCCATATAGAAGCCACGGGTCGTAAGCTGGCACTGGATCAATAAGGAATTTGAAAATGACATACGGAAATAACTCAGTGTTGATGACACAAGAGCAGCCTTTTGATACCGGTGTGCGGAGCACACCGGTCATACGACATATCGCACGTCTGGTGCTCGTTGTATTTTTAAATGCAGTGATCTGGCCTTCGTGGGCGGTCGCTATAGAAACTGAAAATCAGCAGCAGCTTGAGGAAGAGCGCCGCTGGGAGCTGGAGAACAGTGAGCTGCATCAGGTTCTGGGCAACCTTAAAAAGCACATTGACGAAAAGAAACAGCGAATCAACCAACGACTGGTAGAAAACACCGGCTTTGTTGCCCAAGTCCTTGGGTTCGTCGGGCTTGGCGAGGATGCACTCGAAGATGACATCAGCACGAAGTTCCAGCAGCGTTTGCAAAGTCTGCGGGAAGGCGTTGTTGAATCTCTTGATACTGAACGTAGTTGGATAGAAGAGAAGCAGCTCCCGGCGCGCATTATGCAACGCCATGAAGAGGTGCGAGAGAAAATCTTATCGCGATACTCAGAAGTATCGGCCAACCTTGAAAGTCTTGTGTCTCCGGATCAGTCTCTTGAAGAGCAGGCAGAATACGCTGAAACCCTTAACAATATTCTCGAGAGTTTTACGACTAAAAAAGGCCGGGATCACTTCGATCCAAGCAACTTGCCGTGGGGAACCCCTGACCCTGAGACAACGCCAGAACCGGCAACAACCGCTAACGACCTCAGCAGCCGCTACGATCTACCTCTCTATGAGCAAGGCGTACAGCTGGCTTCCAATATTATTACTCCAGACATGCTCGGGAATCCCGGCGGGCCAACCCAGGCACATCTCGATGCAACGATAGATGCGCAACTCAGTGACGCCATTATTGCCAAGGCCGCAGAGCTGAATCACGACCCGGTAGAAATTTACCAATGGGTTCGTAATAACATCGAATTTATCCCCAGTTATGGTTCTATTCAGGGGGCGGAGTACACACTCGAATACCAACGCGGTAACGCCTTCGATACCTCAAGTCTTCTTATTGCGTTACTCCGCGCCTCAAATATTCCGGCGCGTTACTCCTTTGGCTCAGTAGAGATGCCTGCCGAAAAAGTGATGAACTGGGTGGGTAATGCTAAAACAACAGAAGCGGCGGGTAACCTTATAGGTCAGGGTGGCATTCCTGTGAAAGGTTTAGTCTCTGGAGGTAAGGTAAGCCACTTTTTACTGGAGCATGTATGGGTCGAAGCTTGGGTTGATTACTTCCCAAGCCGGGGCGCAATACATCGCACAGGGGATAGCTGGATACCGATGGATGCCAGCTTTAAACAATATGAATATCAGGAAGGTTACAACCTGGAGGAACAAGTCCCGTTTGATGCCGAAGAACTGGTAACCAATATCGAGCAGAATACCACCATTAATGAAGACGAAGGCTGGATACAAGGGCTACCGCAGCAGAATATTGAAGATGCGTTAACGACGTACCAGACTCAACTTGAAGACTACATCGCCAACCAGAACCCCGATGCTACCGTGGGTGAAGTATTGGGTACCTCAGATATTAAAACCGTTGTTCGGGAATCACTCGCGGCATCTCTTCCGTACAACCTGATTACCCGTAAGCTGACTTCACCGTCACTCACTGACAGCCAACGCTGGAAGTTTAAGTTTCAGCTGTCCGGTAGCTACTATGGCCAGCCAAACGGTACTTACTTCACGGTTATAAAGCCCACGGTCGAACTGGCAGGAAAGGCACTCTCACTATCTTACTCGCCTGCAACCGAAGATGACGAAGCCGTGATTACCAGTCGGCTACCAGAACCCGACGAAAACGGAGAGATCAATCCCGAAGATATTCCGGATACGTTACCGGGCTACCTGATCAACCTGATTGGCGAATTCAAAATCGGAGATGACGTCGTAGAAACAACAACCGCGATGGCCATGGGCACGGAGCTTCTCACCGAAACCGGCTACTGGGAACCTAACCGAGGCTGGAACACCAGCCGCAATGAGCCTATCGCCGGTGAGTATCAGGCTTATGCGCTTGATCTTCAGGGCGTGTCGCCAGACCAGGTAGAACAACTGAAACAAAGCCTCGAAGCCACACAGACCTATATCGAAGCTGAAAACTACGACGCCCTCACCAAACAAGGTCTGGTCGGTGACACGCTATACGCCACCATGCTCAGCTACATGGCACTGAATAACCTGCAAGATAACATTCAGTCAAAAAGCGCAGGCATGGTCAGCTACCGGGCACCCAGCTATGGCCAGTTCAAAACCAAGGTGACCCCTCTCTACTGGTACGGTATTCCACGTAATGTTGAACTGGGTGGTCTGACCATGGACGTCGACCTCATGATGAACTATCAGGTTGAAGAGTCGAACGACTACGAGAAATTCCTTGCCTATAATCAGGCACAAGGCGCACGGATGTCAGCCATGGAGCACTTAGTACCCGAACAGATGTTTAGTACTGAAGATAACCCCGCTCATGGTATCAGTGCCGTAAAAGCTCTGCAGATCGCAGGCGCAGAAGGCCAGAGGATCTGGACGATTACCTCAGAAAACGTCGATATTGCGATACCCAACCTGAACTTGCCTGACGATATCATCAGTGAGATACGCAACTCGGCCATCGCAGGGCTGGAGATCACAGCGCATGAGCAGCCGGTGAATTTTTATGGCAGTAGTCAGGTGGGGTATATTATTTTAGATCCGCAGACTGGAGCGGGTGCGTATAAGATCGGTGGCGGGGAAAATGGTGGGGATCTTCTAGTTTTCTGGGGTACAATCATTGCGTATGCCGTATTGATTTTTGTACTAATACAAGCGGCAGCATTCTTGGCACTATTTTTCACTGCTGTCGGTTTTGCTGCATGGGTTTATGGTATTACACAGTCAAATGATTCCAGAGATTTTCGAAACAATGCGATCATGGCTACACTGGGAATTATGTTGGGTTGGGCATCCCTAGTACGTGGATTGTCGGCTGATTTAGTACTTGGTATGATTTTTGTCGATCTTTGGGCGTTAGTGCTGGGATTAATTTTTTAATGATGCTTATATTTTTCTGGTTAATTATTATATTCATCTATTTCTTCAGTACGGTTGATTTTACGTCCTATGTATCTAATGTTGGAATGTCACTGATAGGTACAGGAGCCTGCTTTGGTGTTCTGATTAAAGGTAAATGGATACAGTACGCGATTAAAAGAACTACATCAGATCCTAGCTTGATTTTTGGTATGATATATTTACCCATTTTCCCCGCAGCGATATTTCCATTTTTCTATGCAGCTAGTTTTAACGAGGTCGTTTCAAGTTTTTTCTGGGTGTTGATAGGAGCGGTAGCGTTAGCTCTCGATGAGGAATACAGGTATGGTGCTTTTTTCTGGAAGTATAGGTATGCGAATTTTTCGGATATGCCAAACGATGCTGTGCTGGATGATAGCTCCGTCGAGTCGTTGAAAAATCAAAAAACAATGATAATTTTTGGATTCTCCAGTTTGATTATTGTCTACCTAGCTGTAATTTTGGTTTCTAGGTAGAAGTGCAGTCATAAAGGCGATCTCACTGTCATATTCACCCGTCGAACGAAGATGACGAAGCAGTAATAGAGAGCCGCCTTCCTGAGCCTGACGAAAACGGAGAGATCAATCCCGAAGATATTCCGGACACGTTACCGGGCTACCTGATCAACCTGATTGGCGAATTCAAAATCGGAGATGACGTCGTAGAAACAACGACCGCGATGGCCATGGGCACGGAGCTTCTTACCGAAACAGGCTACTGGGAGCCTAACCGAGGGTGGAACACCAGCCGCAACGAGCCCGTCGCGGGTGAATATCAGGCCTACGCGCTCGACCTTCAGGGTGTATCCCCAGGGCAGGTAGAACAACTGAAGCAAAGTCTCGAAGCCACACAGACCAATATTGAAACTGAAAACTACGACGCCCTCACCAAACAAGGTCTGGTCGGTGACACGCTGTACGCTACCATGCTCAGCTACATGGCACTGAATAACCTGCAAGACAGTATTCAATCCAAAAGCGCAGGCATGATCAGCTACCGGGCACCCAGCTATGGCCAGTTCAAAACGAAGGTGACGCCACAATACTGGTACGGTGTTCCTCGTATGCTGATATCTACCGTGGTCAGCTTGCTCGCAAGCCCCATGACGACCTCATTGGAAAATTACGAGTCGGGAATATCAGTTAGGTAGAGTAAGTACCAATGGCAGCCGATAGAGGTTCGTTTGTCATCTCAGACCTGTTCAACAGCGACAATGAATCCTTCAGGCCTCCATACAAGAGAAATGGCGGGAACGCCTTGGAATTCCTGCGCAATAGCTCCTAACGTTGCCTGGTCAATATCCGAATGCCCTCCTCCCATAGGGTGACTGTGCCATGTACCGACATAGTGCAGATGCCCAAGTGAGGTCTCGTTTGCTTCTTGCAATGCCGCAACCAGCCCTTGAACGCCAAGCGTAAAAGTAGCAGGAGTTCTAACGCTATCCGGTGGAGCATCAACAAGTCCGGCCACAATAATAGTTCTTGTGCTGGTGGATATATGTCCGAGCAGTGCTCCTCCCGTTTCTGAAGGCCCCCAGGATCTGGAAGCCTCATCAATCGATTCCGCAACAGACGAAAGCACGCGAACTTTCCAGTTTTGACCACCCTCATTGGCCGGGACTAACTCAAGCGTTGGTCCAAGTTGTTCCCTGAGCCAGGTCATACCTACTCCGGTATCATCCTCAACGCCAACGCATAATTGACCAGCACCCGGAAGTCCACCAGCTAGCCAAGACTCTATCTGGCCACTAATGAGAGCTGCTGCCCGTGACACTTTACTGTCAGCCATCGGCATTGTGAGAGATCTACAATTGTCACCCACAAAAATGTTGGTTAAATCTGATCCCTCGCCCTGCAGGTTCTTTCTCAATGACGAAGAGTGTCGACACATTTCAAATAAACGAGCCTGAAGGTCGCAAACCATAACGTTTCTAGCAGCGCCCTCTGAAAAAAGGTATGCAACTTTCCCTTGAGCATACATCCCAGCCTGAAGTAAGCGTCTTGGTGACTTTTCGTAAGATAGAGCAGGAGAAACTATGCTAGCAGCCGCCACAGCAAGTGACGCTGTCGTATCAATAATGACTGCCTCGTCAGTTCCAAAGACGTCATCGGCACTACCACGATCAAGAAGAGGCTCTTTTGCATCAAGCAGATGATCAACACAATCAGTGTGACCGAGCTCATTGAGTGCCCGCTCCATCATTGACGCTTTGCCAGGATAGGCAAATGTTGTCCTCGGAGGGATCAATGCGTGACGCGCTCCGTTATGAGGCGACATGGTTTCATTATCTACAAACGCGATATTCCCAATACCACTCCTACCAAGGTGGAGGGCTATCTTCGAACCAAGACTTCCGCAACCCAACATCACAATCTTCATTTTTGATGAGGTTTTCAGTCTTCCAGACGTCATGGAAAGCAAGTCTGGTGACACGCTGTGAGAGTGATATGCCGGGTACACCTCATCAGAAAGGTTAGCGAAGGTACCCCGAAACCGAACAGCATACGGCAACACTTCAATGTTCCGCCCAGGTGCTCCAATCAGGTCTGCAGGGCGGTGTATCAGAAGAACAACAATAATGGAGATACCTTCATCCAATTCATTCTCTAGAAAGAATCCCTTCGCGTAGCCTGTCAAAAATCTCTCCAGTGCATCTGACCTGGCACCCAAATCCCGAGCTTTCTCAAGCAGTGAACTAAAATCGTGAACTTCTTCTGGGGAATATGAGGAAACCACTTGTGGATTCCCTACTTCGTCTACACACCGAGCGAAAACGATCGGTAAGTTCCCAGCGTAATACTTTGATTCCTCTGTCTCCGGATACTCAAGCGTGAAGCGAGGTGCTAACTCGGGTAGTCCCTCTACTGCAACCGCTAGTAGCTCGTTAGAGTTTGAAAAATAAACTCCTTGAGTGACCAAAAGAGACCCATCGATAGGAGTACGAACGACGGCCTCTTCCGCGCTGAAAATAACGCCCGATGTCAAAGAGTCCCGCCTTGTAGGCTCCCAGCCCTGCTCCAAATCGATGAGTTGACCTGAAGCTGCCTTAGTAAGCCAATCGCTTAATTGATCTATGATGCCGTCCAGCCCCAGACTCTGGACCAATTCATCCGGTGGCCCTTCAAACAGACAGGGGTGTACCCGCTCACCAGGGCGATGAGGATTGATATGTGGAAGGTTAAGTGGAAAGTCCTCACGCAACCATACCGTTGGCGCAGCAAGAGGCCAGTCTTCAGGGAATACAAACCAACAGGGCTCCACCTGTCGAATACCATTGGACGTAACTCCAGCTGCTCTGACGCGGCAGGGAAGCGATACGTCGATCATAGCCGAAATTTCTACCCGGCCACTTCCCTGTGCCGGCGCACTAACGTTTGTTAGTGCCGGGTGTCTTTGAAGCACAACATAAGCATCATGAATGGCCGGATTCATTGCGTATTACCCGTGTGGTAAAGGAGTTTTCGCTGTGCCGGCAATTGCTGCCGATTTAGGGCCACCAGACTTTTTAGAGGGCGGAGTCACTCCTCCTGAGCCGATAGCGAAGACCAAAGGCTCTACAGCCTTATCACTGGGATATTCACCGGTACAATAAAATTCCCCTCCAACTTCGGACAATATGTCCTCATACTCTTCTTTAGCACGGATACATGGCGGATCGTTGTCGTCATCCAGTATAGGTTTGGAACTAGATACAATGATGGCACCTTCTAGTGCCTGGGAAAGAGCCTTCCGAGCATTATCGTCCACTGTTGCATTGCGGCCTTTATCCGACCAGCTATCTTTCGAAAGCGTTCGCCAAGAACAATGGTGAGGAGCTTGCAGCAAATCATACTTGAATACATCCGGCTCATGACTGTGCCGAGCCCATTGTTCACTCCAGATGTAAACTCCGGCGTCGCCTCCTGTCAGAAAGTTGGCACCATCAGGATTTAAGATATCAGCAGCCAGTTTAAAATTGATAATGACGCTGGATTGATTCTTAGCCAGGAGCTCTTCTTCATCTTTTTTGTCTTGTGGATCAAATGGACCGAGAAGATGAGCAGTGAAGAACCATGACTCAACTCCTGTGATGGAACTGAAAGAGGATCCTACTTTGTGACAAATGGGCGTCAGATCATCAGTTTTGTTCTTTTCATCCTCTCCGAGTACTTTGATACGGTCACCGTGAGTGACAGCAAAGTTCTTCTCCCGATTGACTTGCACACGCCGTCGAGCTTCTTTACTGAACTTTTTTGCGTCCTTACAGAGGGTATGATTTTTTGATGCTCGTCGGAAGACAATCGGGGATGACCAGATCTCCCTTATAACGATTTTCTTCTCTGAATAATCTTTATCGTCATCAGGATAGTCTGCTAACGCGCCCAGGTGAAAATGGCGATCGATTCCCCGACAATGATCCTCGTCTGGATGACTAAGCAAAAAGGCATCAACATAGGGGCGTCCGTCAGAGTCTTTCTTGAGCTGATTACGCAAGTCCTTCGCGACATCACGGTACTCTGCACTATCGGGATCGTCCGCATCCTTCCGAATATTAACGTCTATCAGCAGAGTGGTACCTGCTGCATCTCCAAACTTCAGCAGGGTCATGTCGCCGTTATCTACGGGAAAAAATGTGATGGTTGTTGGCATGTGTTACCTCATAAGTGTTGCGCATTGAAAGTAGCTGCAGCAGTCGTGACCAGCCGCTTCCCGCGCTCATTTGCGCGAAAGGCCACGAATAAGAGGAACAACATCAATCCTAGATACCCCATAGGCGAGCTTAACGTTAAATCCATCGCTACCCACACGACAAAGTCGATGAGTAGGATGAATACTGTGAACATGAAGATGCCCGTCGCAGCATCTCGCATGAGTAGATAACTTTTGTGTACCGAACTTACAGACGGGTCCATTTTCACTTTCCCATACAAGTTGTACCACTTAGCCTGCCTTGCTTTCTGAGTGAGGTCTTCATTCAGTAATGCGACGATCTCTGGAGAGCAATTATTTACGTCCATTCGCGAATCGGCAGGAATCAGCTGGTGGGCTCGTCCCCCTGGAAGCGGGTCATTCCAGCGAAAATGGGCAATCCGAAACTTATTTTCAGACTCCATAGAGTTTGTTAACAGGTACGTCGCCAATCCCACCAGCATGGGGTAACCAAGTCCAATAAGAGTACCGAAACCCGCTAGGGCCTTGAGAGATGGGGAATCCAGAAACCCAACTATCTGCGTAGCATTCTCATGAGCGATAGACCCATACGCGATCAGGACAGTCACCAGCATAAAGGCTTTCAGATTGGGTTCATTTTGGGTCTTTAAGTCAGTCATTCGGATTCTTGGTAAAGGTGCATAGTTTCTTTACTGGGGGGAGTTCAGGTTATTTCAATAGGCCATGTGAAATTATTTTCCACTTGGGATACTGTTGATTGACCTTATCAGGTGGCGTGGATTTTGGTTGTATGTGAGCTCTTGTCGCCTGAAGAGTATAGATCGGGGCCGGGTTTCTACACTTGGCTTTTTCGCAAAAGCTTGAGAGTATGAATGCTAGAAGGCTAGCATTCATGGTTCCTAAAGGCCGTAAACAGTCACATAGAAGTCGTCACCGTCATTAGCCAACTCCACGGTATATGTTATTGGTGCGGTACTATTTTGCTTTCTGAGATGGCTATCCTGTTTGATTCTAAGGTCAGCTGCACAGCTATGGTTTCCCGTTCTTTTGTTCGTATCTGTTGTTCTAACAGCCTCAAGCGATAGCTCGGTGATATTAGCCAATTCAGGACCAAACCTATCAATCAACTCATCGTATGTTATCTCTAGGACAAGATCTTTTGTCTCGCTATCGTTGCAATCTGGCACTTCAGATGAGCATCCGACGAACAAAAGACTCGCTGATATCGTTAACACTGCAAAGAATTTCACGTTTCCCTCTCTACGCTAGATCTATTTTTATCCAAAAGAAGAGCAGCCCCAGAGGGCTGCTTATTTCATGCTTGCTGTTCGCTAATCGCTTTTTTCGCCTTCAGGAAGGCCGTGATTGAGAAGCCAATGCCGTACATGATGGCAATAGAGCTGAAGCCGATAGCAGCTTCTACGTCAGATTCGATGAAGGCTGACATACAGAAAAAGCAGATAGTGAAGAGGATGATGCCGATAAGGCCCATAGTTTTGATGACGTTCATGTCGTCTCCTTGTAGGTCCAATTGAATTCTATAAAGGCCAGAATGTTATATATTTATCCTTAAAGACCTCTATAGAGGTCTAAATGTAACCTATGTGGCGTGGTTAGGCCAGAGCTGGAAGTAGATGATTCAGGCATATCCTTGAGGGTGGTATGTCATGGAGTCTTCGGAAGAGCAGAGCCTGCTTAAGGCCATCGGTACAGCAATCAAAATGAAGCGAGTTGAGGCCGGGCTGACTCAGGAGGCTCTGGCAAATGGTTCTGGCGTTGCTAGGTCATTTTTATCCGGTGTCGAGCGAGGGGCAAAAAGGGCAACTGTCACGTCGCTTTGGAAGCTTGCTTTAGCAATGAATTGCCTGCCCTCGGAGATATTGAGCTCTGCCGAAGGTCTTCTAAGTAAGAAAGGCTAGGATTAGCTGCCTATGTAGTCGGCCCAGTCCTGCATCATGTGTGCGCGTTTCTCAAGTAAATCCCCCCGGCGATATGCCGCTTCAACCTTGTTTTCAATGGCGTGAGCCAATGCCATCTCAGCGATGTCTCTAGGGTAGCTAGAGACTTCACCAGCCCAGTCCCTGAATGTAGAACGGAAGCCGTGGGGGACGTAGTCGCCTTTCTGGCTGCCTTTGCCGAACCCCATGCTTCTCATGAGCTTCAATAGCGTCATATTGGACAGAGGCTTATCAGCACGTGAACCTGGAAAGACATACGCAGACTCAGAGACCTTAGGTAATGCCTTTAGCAACTCGATAGCTTGCGCGCAGAGTGGCACTCTGTGTTCCTTGTTCATTTTCATGCGTTCAGCTGGGATCGTCCAGATAGCCAGGTCAAGGTCAATTTCGTTCCACTGAGTCTCAAGCACTTCAGATGTCCGGGTCGCAGTAAGGATAAGAAACCTCAGGGCCGTAGCGGAAATGCGCTTCTGACTATCGAGCTCTTTCCAGAACTGTCCGATTTCAGAATACGGCATAGCAGGGTGATGCTTTACCTTTTGTATGCTAGATGGCTTGGGAAGAAGGGCATCTAGCTTACCTTGCCAACGTGCGGGATTGTCATTGTCACAATGACCCAATGCTGCAGCATAGTCGAGAATCTTAGCGATTCGTGTTTGTAATCGTTTGGCAGTCTCATTCTTTGTAGTCCATATCGGGTCAAGTACCTTACGAACGTCGTTCACCGTAATTGCATTTACCGGCAACGCTCCTAAGACTGGATGAGCGTATGTGGATAGGGTATTCCTCCATTGACTGGCGTGTTTAGCGTTCTTCCAGCCCGCCTGATGTGCTTCAATAAACTGTGTTGAGCAATCCTCAAAGGTTGGAATGACGACCTGGGTTCGTTTTCGCTCGGTGATAGGGTCCAAACCCTCAAAGACCATTCGCCGAGCTGACATGGCTTCTTCCCTGGCTTTTGCGAGGGTTACTGTAGGGTACGGGCCCAGGCCCATTTCCCTGCGCTTTCTGTTCAATGTGTAGCGGAGTACCCAGCGTTTAGAGCCTTTTGCTGAGACAACCAGGCGCAAGCCGCCACCGTCTTCGTGCTTGCCTTCTTTTGCTGTTGCTACTGCTCTGGCTGAAAGCTTTTCGATGGCCATTCGGAATCCCCCAAATCATCCCCCACTAATGATAGATCCTTATGGATGGTCATGGAAGACCGTAGATTGTAAGTTATTGATTTAATTGGATTGTATGTCTTTGGGTGGAAGTGTGCGGACCCTATGAAGGCGGACTATCCCTCCGCCACTATTTACACAAAAAAGCCCAGCTTCTTGCTGGGCTTTTTTGTTTCTGCTTGTGCATGGCACCGTTCTAAAACAAAGATCGGGCTGCGGCGATCAGAACAGATGTGCTCACACACGCCGTTAATGCGATAAGCGCCATCTCTGCCTTCGTTACGCGCGACAGTGATTCTGGTGTTGCAACAATTGCGTAAATAACTCCAGTCTCTTGCTCTGATCTCATAGCAGTGCCCTGTTTTTGTGAACTGCTGAAATCATGCCATCTGCAATCGGGGAAATCGTGCGTACCTCTGTGGCTTTCTGTGACAGACGGTAAGTTTTGCACTCAGAGTGTGACAGGGTCGGGTAAATAAAGCGCGCTAGTTTGTTTGCAGGCCTGTCAGGTATGCAGCGACTGAACGCCCCAGAGCGTTGAGGTCGTATCCACCTTCCAGAATACTCAGTACGGGAGTGTTTCTTGCTGCTGCAATGCCATCAATCATGCGGCCGAGCCAATCATAGTCTGAATCCAACAAATTCAATTCCGCCATGGGGTCGTCTTTATGCCCGTCAAACCCAGCAGACACAATAATCAGCTCAGGCGCGTAGGACTTCAGAGCAGGTAGCCAGTGCTCTTCTATTGCTGCTCGAAATGTCGCGCTGCCAGTGCCAGATGAGAGTGGAACATTAATAAGATTATTGAATCTGGACTGCTCATAGTGCGTATATGGATAAAACGGATGCTGAAAACTCGAGCAAATCAGAAACCTCTGGTCATTCCCAAGGATATCTATGGTGCCATTGCCTTGATGTGCGTCAAAATCAAGAAGGGCGATTCGCTGAAAATGGTGGATGTCAGCGGCTCTCAACGCAGTGATGGCAACATTGTTAAAAAAGCAGAAGCCCATCGCTTTACGGTGCTCGGCATGATGGCCCGGCGGGCGAGTGGCTACGAAGGCGCGGTTCTGCTCGCCTTTTACCAGATCATCGAGTGCGAGAGTGCAGGACCCGGCCGACCAGAGCGCAGCATTCAATGAGCCAGGCGCCATCGCTGTATCTTCATCAACGTATATATGGCCATGCTTGGGTTGAATCAGATGCAGTTGCTCGACGTAACCCTTGCTGTGAGCGCGCAGAATATCTGGCATGTCTGCAGACTGTCCATTGACATGAATCAGTTGCTCCCAGATGCCCTGGGATTTAAGCTCCTGCTCTATGGCCATGATTCGCATGGCATGTTCGGGATGGTCTTCATCCGTAAAGTGAGAGAAGTGCTCTTCCGACGTGTAATACGCTAATGGCATCTGTTCCTGACCGTCTTGTTTTTGCTCAGTGTACTCTCCGCTGCCATAAACACAAAAACCAATGGAGGTTTGATGGGTACCCGATCTCTTGAGCGCTTTGTACAGCCTGAATCAGTCGCCGTGATCGGTGCATCTGACCGACAGGGCAGTCTTGGCGGTGCAATAGTCAGAAACCTGCTGAAAGCCGGGTTTGAAGGAACAATTCTCCCGGTCAACAGCAAGGGCTACAAAGAGATATGCGGCTTGCCAGCGGTAACCAGGATAAGTCAGCTGAAAAGCGCCCCGGATCTCGCCATCATCTGCACGCCTGCCGACTCGGTTGCACGTGTGATTAAGCAGCTGCATTCCATTGGCGTTGAAGCGGCAATGGTGCTTACTGGCGGTATGGCCCGGGCGCGCTCATGGCAATTTCGTCCCAACTCAGAAAAAATCGACAGGATCGTCAAGCAAACGCGAATGCGAATTCTTGGACCCGACTGCTTGGGAATTGTCATTCCGCACCGAAAACTTAACGCTAGTTTTCTGCATGTTCCTGTCAGACCAGGAAACATCGCATACATCGGCCAGTCTGGCACCCTGGCATCCGGCGTCATGGACTGGGCATACAGCAGGGGGATAGGTTTTTCCCATGTCGCGACTCTGGGTCGCAGTGAGGACGTCACGCTTTCGGATCTGATTGACTACATATCGCAGGAGCCGAAGGCTCGAACGCTGCTGATTCAGCTTGATGAGATTCGCTCGGGCAGGGCGCTAGTGCGCTCACTGAGGGCAGCGTCGCGACACCGCCTTGTACTCGCGGTAAAGAATAATCGGTTCTCCGATAGCCCACTCAACCCGGTATCGTCTCCCAAAGGGCTGGCACGCAGAGATGATCTTATTGACGAAGTACTGGCTCGGGCCGGTGTTTTGAGAGTAAATGCCACCGACGAACTATTTGACTGTGTAGATGCTTTAAGCAATCGGCGCGAGCGCTTCGGACCGCGCCTCGCCGTCATTGCTAACGGGCGCGGGCCTGCCATTATCGCGATGGATCGCCTCCTGCACGACGGCGGCGAGCTTGCATCCTTTACCAAAGATGGTGTGCAGGCGCTGAAAAATCAGCTGCCAGACTATGTGAAGGCTGAGAACCCTCTGCTCCTCAATCCTGAACTGAAACCGGAGCAACTGAGCAATGTCGCCAAGACGGTCCTTACAGATCGCAACGTCGATGCCTTACTTGTTGTTTTTACTCCTGGCCTGGGCACTGACGCTCAATCAAACGCCGATGCGCTGATTGAGGTCGCGGCGCATACCCAAAAAATGGTTTTGACGAGCTGGATCGGCGAATATTCGGTCGAGAGCGCAAGAGCAAGCTTCGACCGGGCAAAGATCCCTACGTTTGACACGCCAGACAACGCCATTAAATCCTACATGTACATGGTTCAGCACCAGAGAACACAGGATCTCTTGCGCGAAACCCCTGAGAGTATTGAAATTCCTGTGTCAGCTCAGCATTCAGGTCTCGACGAAGAGATCCGGCGAGCCTACAAGACAGGAGATTATCTGTCGCCGCCAGATGCCTACAAATTGCTAAAAGCCTACGGATACTCCTGCGCCGACAGCATCTTCCGAAAAACAACGAGTGATCTGATAAAAGACGCCCAGGCCATTCCGAAACCCTGGGTGTTGCGCGTCCATCATAAGGACTACCTGTATCCTTTTGCCTACGGTACAAACCCGCGTGAGCGTGTTCGCAGTGTTGTGCGCGACCTGCACAATGAGAAAGAATTGCTGCCAGCGATCGATTCTCTCTCTGAAGTCATTACCGAGCGGTTTCCCGACAGCCCAATTCTGGGCTACACAGTGCAGACTATGCATCGGGCATTGGATAATCTGCAGTTTTCGTTTGGTATTGGAAGAGACAATGAGGTTGGGCCATTTATCTTCTTTGGTGGAGGAGGCAGTACAGCCGACATTCTTGTTGACCGGCAGGTTGCATTGCCGCCACTCAACGCCAACCTGGCTGAAAAGCTGATTCGCAAGTCCCATTTCTACGAAGTTCTTCAGGAACGTTCAGAGTACCCAGAGAAAGATCTGCTCACACTTGAAAGGTGGCTGGTTGCACTATCACATCTGGCATTGAATCATCCCTGGCTTTCTGGCCTTGAGGTGAACGCTATTCGTCAGCAAATCGGTCGCTACCGAGTAATAGGTGTTGCTGCCGAAGTTGGCGAGCCAGTTAAATGCGCTATTCTGCCTTATCCAACGGAGCTCTCAGGAAGTTACACGTCACCGAAGAATACTGAATACCAGATTCGTCCAATACGGGGCGAAGATGAGCCACAGCTGGACGCATTTTATCATCGCCTCAGCGCTGAAAGTCTGCGCTTGCGCTTCTTCTCAGCGCGCCGACGTTTCGATCACACCGAACTGGCACGCCTGACGCAGATAGATTATGACCGTGAAATGGCTTTTGTTGCATGGCGAGATAAAGATATCTACGGCGTGGTGCGCGTCTGGATAGATCCTGATGACGTGACTGCTGAGTTCTCAGTCATCGTTGACGACAACTCGCGTGGAGAAAGGTTGGGGTTTCATCTGATGAGCCGGATTATTGAGTACCTCAAAGATCGTGGGGTATTACAGATCTATGGCTCAGTACTTCCCGAAAACGGACCGATGCTGAAGCTCGCCCAGCGACTTGGCTTTTCCAGTCGATTAAATACGGCAGACGGTGTTGTTGAAGTCGCGATGATGCTGAACAATGAAAAATACGCATGGCAATCAAAGCGAATGTACCCAGTGTGACAGCTTTGATATATTCCACAACTTGTTGTACTCGGCCAATTCTGGAGATGTTTTTTTGATTCGTGTCTTAGTAGTTGATGATCAGGATCTGGTCCGGTCCGGAATTTGCCGCTTGCTTGCCGATGCAGAGCAAGTGGAAGTTGTTGGTGATGCAGCGAGCGGGGAAGAGGCCGTCCAGAAATCTCGTGACCTTGAGCCGGATGTTGTTCTTATGGATATCAACATGCCAGGTATAGGTGGGCTGGAGGCCACGCAAAAAATACTTCAGCGCCAACCTGAAGTGCAGATCATTGCACTCACAGTATATGACGGCGACCCGTACACCTCACGACTCCTCAAAATCGGCGCGTCTGGCTATCTGACCAAAGGGGCGCATTTTGATGAAATGTTGCGCGCCATCGTAAAGGTAAACTCCGGCCAGAAGTATATAAGCCCCGAAATTGCCCAGAAATTAGCCTTGCGCCCCTTTCAGGACGATGCAGGCTCGCCATTTGAAACCTTGTCTGAGCGAGAGTTGCAGATATCGATCATGATTGCCAAGGGGCAGCGTGTGCCTTTGATCGGAGAGGCGTTGTTTCTCAGCCCAAAGACGGTAAACAGCTACCGCTATCGAATCTTCGAGAAGCTGGGCATTGAGAAAAGCGATGTCCAGCTAACGCATCTTGCCTTGAGGCACGGATTAATTGACGCTAACGAAGTAAATTAATGCCTGAATTTGATATTAAGGCTTTCCTGAAGTCGCTGACCCAGAGGGCTGGCGTCTACAGAATGTACGATAAAGATCAGTCATTACTATACGTAGGCAAGGCAAAAAACCTGAAAAATCGAGTGTCGAGTTACTTTCGCGCTCGTGGCCTGAACGCCAAAACGGTCGCACTGGTAAGTCGGATTGATCACATTGATGTCACTGTTACAGGCAGTGAGGTGGAAGCCCTGATTCTTGAACAGACTCTGATCAAGAAACACCGACCGCCTTATAACATCCTGCTCAAAGATGATAAGTCTTATCCTTATCTTCATATTTCAGACCACCCTTATCCACTTCTTTCTTACGCCCGTGGCAGGCGCCGTAAAAAGGGAATGTATTTCGGCCCTTATCCAAACCCGGGCGCAGCGCGTGAGGCTCAGAACTATCTGCAGCGACTCTTTCTTCTGCGCAATTGCGAAGATAGCTATTTCAATCATCGCAGCCGTCCTTGCCTGCAGTACGAAATTCATCGCTGCTCAGCTCCCTGTGTCGGTCATATTTCAAAAGATGAATATGAGCACGATATTCAGCGGGCCAGAATGTTTCTTGAGGGGAAGTCCCGTGAGCTGATTTCCGACCTTCAGACAAGTATGGAGCAAGCGGCAGAGGAGCTTCAGTTTGAGAAGGCTGCAGAATTTCGCGACAGAGTGGAGCTACTCAGGCGTATTCAGGAGCGCCAGATGGCGGAGTCTGGCGAGAAGAATGCGGACGTCTGGGCTGCAATTGAATGGCAAGCAATGATATGCGTTCAGCGCCTAACCTTCCGCAAAGGGCGCCTAACGAACTCTCAGAGCTTTTTTCCGGAAGATAAGACTGGGGTGCCGCTCGATGAATTGTTCACTTCCTACATTGAGCAGTTTTATTTGGGTGGGCATGCGAGTGATACGCTTCCGGAGGTGCTAATTGCAGACATTGAGTCGGATGTTCTTGCTCCTATGGTGTCGGTATTGAAAGAGCGTGGGCTCATACTTCAGCATCAGAGAGGGCTGAGAGGGGATGGCAGGCAGTGGTTGGCAATGGCGGATGAAAACGCCCGTACTGGCATTCAGTCAGTGATGTCGGGTCGTCAGGCAGCACAGAGCAAGCTTGATGCCGTTGCGGACCTGCTCAGCCTGAATTTTGTACCTTCACGAATAGAATGCTTCGACATCAGCCACGCGCAGGGCGAAGCAGCGTATGCGTCATGTGTCGTTTATGGCAAAGAAGGGTTGGACAAGTCTCGTTATCGCCGTTTTTCTGTGAAGAATGTTACTGCCGGAGATGACTATGCTGCTCTCGAAGATTCCGTTCGCAGGCATCTGACCCGCATGCTTGAGCAGAATGACTTGCCTGACATCCTGCTTATTGACGGCGGGAAAGGGCAGGTTTCAAGAGTTGACCAGGTTCTTGATGAGCTGCAGATTACCGACGTGTATCTGCTCGGCATATCAAAAGGTACAACCCGAAAGTCCGGGTGGGAGTATCTATGGCGACCTCAGACGTCGAAACCTATCTTGCCTGATGCCCACGACTCGGGTTTTCGCCTGCTTCAGTATGTCAGAGACGAAGCTCACCGGTTCGCGATCACTGGTCATAGAAAGGAACGGGCGAAGAGGCGAGGGCAGTCTGATCTTGAGAAGCTACCGGGCGTCGGACCAAAAAGGCGAAGAGAGCTTTTGCTTCACTTCGGTAGTCTGCGTAATATGCGCGGTGCGCCGCGGGGTGAGTTTGAAAAAGTCCCGGGTATCAGTAAAGCATTGGCAGGGCAGATTTTTGCTGCGCTCCATGGAGAAGAACAGGAGTAGTACCAGCAATGAACATACCTAATATACTGACTATGGGGCGGATATTGATGATTCCGCTGATGGTGGTATGTTTTTACTGGCTAGGCGAAAGCGGCCGGGTTTGGGCCTCTTTGTTGTTTGCTGCGGCTGCAGCAACAGACTGGCTGGATGGCTACCTGGCACGCAAGCTTGATCAAACTTCGGCGCTTGGGGCCTTTCTTGATCCCGTTGCCGATAAGCTCATCGTGTCAGTTGCACTGGTACTGCTTGTGGAGCACTTTGCACACCCATGGCTCACCATTCCTGCGATGGTCATTGTTGGTCGAGAAATCGTCATATCTGCACTCCGTGAGTGGATGGCGGAGCTTGGTAAGCGTGCCAATGTCGCCGTCAGTCAACTGGGAAAGATAAAGACAGCACTGCAAATGATTTCTATCACGGTATTGTTAGGAGCAGCCGAAGGCAGCCTGATTGAAGTACTCGGTATTTATGCACTCTATGGTGCAGCGATCCTGACTCTCTGGTCCATGCTGATCTACCTTAAGGCGGCATGGCCCGAGCTAAGACGCTGATTAATTTCAGAAAATAGCTCTCTAAGTTGTTAAAAAGTAAGAAAAAAGCTTGACTGGTTACGCGTATTATTTAAAATGCGCAGCACTTAAGCGGGAATAGCTCAGTTGGTAGAGCACAACCTTGCCAAGGTTGGGGTCGGGAGTTCGAGCCTCCTTTCCCGCTCCATTCTTTCTTACCCTAAGAAATGAATACCAAAGCGCGTCAATAGAGCGCTGTTTAGGCAAATGCATCAATACTGGTGCAGATGCAATGATTAGGCGCGATAGCAAAGCGGTTATGCACTGGATTGCAAATCCACGTAGGCCGGTTCGACTCCGGCTCGCGCCTCCACTTACTCCTGACGTATTTAGTCAGAAGCCCGTTCGCCCGGGTGGTGGAATTGGTAGACACAGGAGATTTAAAATCTCCCGACCTTATGGTCGTGCCGGTTCAATTCCGGCTCCGGGCACCATATCATAGCCCCACACCCTCTACTCAAAGCCATAGCATTCACTACTATGTTTCCAGACTATATTGAACCGGTATTCCGTCCGCCGTCCGAAGGGCGCTCTATGATATTTCAGGTCACGAATGGCTGCTCCTGGAACAACTGCACCTTCTGCGACATGTACACTCAGCCGCAGAAGAAATTTCGTGCCCGCAACGAAGCAGAGGTGCTCGCAGAAATTAAAAATGCGGCAGCGGTAGGCCCGAGATTCGAAAAAGTATTCCTTGCCGACGGCGATGCATTCGTTTTACCAACGAGGCGGCTAGAGACCATTCTCCAGCAGATAAGAGAAAGCCTGCCTTGGGTAAAACGTGTAGGTGCCTACTGCCTGCCCAGAAACATCAGGAAAAAGTCCGCAGACGACCTTAGGCGACTAAAAGAGCTGGGCCTTGGTATCGCTTATGTCGGTGCAGAAAGCGGAGATGATGATGTTTTAACGGCCATATCCAAAGGAGAGACGTATGACTCAACTCTTAACGCTCTGAACAAGCTGAAAGAAGCTGGTATCGCTTCTTCTGTCATGGTTCTCAACGGAATGGGTGGGCGCTCCCTGAGCACCCAGCACGCCATTAATACCGCCAGACTAATGAATGAAGCTCAGCCCGAGTTTCTTTCCACTCTAGTCGTGAGTTACCCACTTGGCCAGGAGCGCGTCGTGCAGGGTTTTACAGAAGCAGGGTTCGACTACGAACTGCCCGATCAACACGAGCTTTTTGTTGAACTCAGAACCTTTATTGATACGCTCGACCTTCGAGATACGGTATTTCGAAGTGACCATGCGTCCAACTATCTTCCCCTTAAAGGAACCCTCGGGGCAGATAAACAGGCTCTACTCTCTCAGCTCGACACAGCCATTAATAGACCAGACTCCATCAGGTTGCGCCAGGAATGGCAAAGAGGATTATAGGGCTCTCTCATGAAGTTAGATGAAATAACCAAAGCGTTCGACCTCGATAAAGTCCAGACCTACCCGATAGATAAGTGGAATCCGCCCCTGTCTGGCGATATTGATATCAGGATCACAAAGGTTGGACGATGGATTCACGAAGGAGGGGAGATTAAGCGCAAGACCCTGGTAAGACTGTTTGCCTCCCTGGTTAAGCAAGAAGGTGATGAGTTCTTTCTCGTTACGCCGGTAGAGAAATGGAAAATCACTGTAGAGGATACCGCTCTGCATGTTATTTCATTGGTAGGGGAGTCAGAGACCGGGGTTGGTGCAGTTCTATCGAATGGCCAGGTGGAGCTTCTGGATGGCGATAGCGAGATTGCACTGACTAAGCTAGATGGGAATGACATTCCAGTTATAACGACTGCGCAAGGGCTGCCTGCACGCTTTTTGAGGTCGGCCTACTACCAGCTACTGGAGATGGGCGAGCTTACAGAGAGCGGCTTCTCGATGCGTTCTGGTCAGAATTTGATTGCCTTTCCTTTGTAAGTGAAGGTAAATGCGTCATATTGTGCCACGTTGATGGCCGGGGCCATGTAAACCCTTGTGTATTGGCTGTAACAAGGTAATTTGCTACTGAGTGTCAGTTGCACAAGTATGGTGCTGGACGTAAACTGATGTAACTACAATAAAAACTTGATGGATCGCCTATCATGAAAAAATCACTACTCGCGGGTTGCATAGCTCTCGCTTCAGCAGGGACTCAGGCTGAACTCTCGCCAATGTCTGAGTTTGAACTGCACAATGTCACCGGTCAGGCTGGTGTAGACATCGAGCTCGACGTTGGTGTGCAAATTGGAGAGATTCGCTACACCGATACCGAGGAGGTCGTTGGCGGCGTCAGCGATGGAGACGGTGGCAGCTTGACTATTTCAGACGTTTACATCGGTGGCGGAGAGAATCGTAGCACTCTCTTTGGCTTTAGCAATCCTGGTAATACTGCCAACCTGAATAATCTGAGATTTAAAATTGACATCGATCAGGACGGCTCTTTGCTTGTTCTCGGTGAGCCCACTTCCGGCGGTGTTGGTGTAGTGGACATCCTCTTGACCACCGGTGAAATAGCGGTCGAAGGTGCAGGCGGTATCAACCGACATGTTCTGGTTGACTCAATCAGCATGTACGGTGGTGCACTCGCCCTTGAGATGCGCGTCGATGGTGCAACTAATGACATCGAGCTCTACACTGCAATCGGCATTGAGGATCTTGATATCGACATGTCGTCTTCTTTCGGAATTGTTATCGAAGACGCAGTTGTTGCAGGTAATGCATATAATGAAAAGCTGGCTGCAAACCGCACGCCCGATGCTAGCGACCGTGTTGCCAAGCTATATGTAAACATGAGCACGGATGTTGCAGATGGTGTGAAGTTTGATTTTGCCTCCCCGTTTGATGATGAGAATGTGATCGACATTCGTATGCCCAGCGTAAGTGTTGGAGGGAGTCAACTGGGCGGCATCGTAATTGATGACCTTCAGTTCCGTGGCGTGTCAATGGTAGTGTCGGGTCACTGAGTCCCGACAATCAGAGCCGCCTTGCGTTTCGAAACGCAAGGGTTAAACAATAAAAAAGGGCCTTTCGGCCCTTTTTTATTGTCTTACATGTTTGGATAGTTAGGACCGCCGCCGCCTTCTGGCGTAACCCAGGTGATGTTCTGGGCAGGATCTTTAATATCGCAGGTCTTACAGTGCACACAGTTCTGAGAATTGATCTGGAAGCGCTGTCCATTCTCATCTTCTACCACTTCATAAACGCCAGCAGGGCAGTAGCGCTGCGCCGGTTCGTTATACTTAGGCAGGTTTTGAGTTAACGGAATGGAAGCGTCGGTCAGCTTCAGGTGGCACGGCTGATCTTCGGCGTGGTTTACGTTACCAACAAAGACAGAGCCGAGCTTATCAAAGCTGAGCTTGCCATCTGGTTTCGGGTAATCGATCTTCTTGCAATCAGCTGCCGGCTTGAGCATTTCATGATCCGCTGTCTTGTCATGCAGCGTAACAGGGATTGGGAAAATGTTCTGATCGATAAAGTTGAATGCAGCACCGCCGAAGGTTCCAAACTTATGCATCGCCGGGCCGAAGTTGCGGCTGCGGTGCAGTTCTTCCCAGGCCCATGAAGCTTCAAATGCAGTGGTGAATTCATTGATTTCGTCATTCGCACGATCAGCCTGAAGGGCTTTAAACATCTCTTCAGCCGCGACCAGACCGCTCTTCATTGCTGTGTGCGTACCTTTGATCTTCGCGAAGTTCAGGGTGCCAGCATCACAACCAATCACCAGGCCGCCCGGGAAGGTCATCTTCGGCAGGCAGTTCAAACCGCCTTTGGCGATTGCGCGTGCGCCGTAAGATACTCGCTTACCACCTTCAAGGTATTGCTTCAGCACAGGGTGGTGCTTCATGCGCTGGAATTCATCGAACGGGCTTACATGCGGATTGCTGTACGACAGATCAGTAATCAGACCGACGACTACCTGGTTGTTTTCAGTGTGATACAGGAAGAAGCCGCCAGTTGAACCTGACTCACTCAATGGCCAGCCAGCACCGTGAAGCACGAGACCTTCCTGGTGTTTGCCAGGATCAATATCCCACAGCTCTTTGATGCCGATGCCGTAGTGCTGAGGGTCTTTGCCTGCATCGAGGTTGAATTTTGCAATCAACTCTTTGCCAAGGTGGCCGCGACAACCTTCTGCAAAGACGGTGTATTTGGCACGCAACTCCATGCCTGGCATGTAGCTGTCTTTTTCCGAGCCATCTTCAGCAACACCCATATCACCTGTAACAACACCCTTGACGACGTCGTCTTCAATGATCAGAGATGCAGCCGGGAAGCCAGGGTAGATCTCCACGCCCAGCGCCTCAGCCTGCTCACCCAGCCAGCGGCACACATTACCGAGAGATACGATGTAGTTTCCATCGTTGTGCATCGGCTTAGGAATCGCCCAGTGTGGAGTTTTGACAGATTTCTCATCGGAAGTAAGGAAGTAAACTTCATCACCTTTGACTGGCGTATTCAGCGGAGCGCCCATCTCTTTCCAGTTCGGAAAGAGTTCAGTCAGTGCGCGATCTTCAATGACCGCACCAGAAAGAATGTGTGCACCAATCTCAGAACCCTTTTCAACCAGGCACACTGAGATTTCCTGGCCTGCTTCTTCTGCCAGTTGTTTGATACGACAAGCTGCCGACAGGCCGGAAGGGCCGCCGCCGACGATGACTACGTCGTATTCCATTACGTCACGTTGCATAGATGATCTCCTCAAATCACGATGGGAGTGCCGCATTCGCGGTCGTTGCTTCACCGGATTGCCCGGTTCGAAAAAATGGTGGCCATTATACGGCGAGAAGGCCATCAGGCAACTTATTTAAAGGAAGAAGTACCGTATTTACTGGCCTGAATCAGTATTGAGAATAGCTCATACTTGACCTCAAGTGTCACAATCCCAATAATGTGGCCCGCTGGAAAGGGTATCGGGCAATGTAATAGCTGCAAAACACCCTTTAATCATCCACTAGAGAATACGAGGAATCTATGAAGGTTCTTGTCGCTGTAAAACGCGTTATCGACTATAACGTCAAGGTACGCGTAAAAGCAGACAACTCTGATGTTGATCTGACAAACGTCAAAATGGCTATGAACCCATTTTGTGAAATCGCCGTAGAAGAAGCCGTTCGCCTCAAAGAGAAGGGCATTGCAACTGAGATTGTTGTAGTTTCAATCGGTCCTAAGGTAGCTCAAGAGCAAATTCGTACTGCTCTGGCGCTGGGTGCTGATCGCGGCATTCTGATCGAAACAGAAGAGAAACTCGAGCCACTGACAGTTGCCAAGCTGCTGAAAGGTGTTGTCGAGAAAGAGCAGCCGCAGATTGTTCTGATGGGTAAGCAAACCATCGACAGCGACAACAACCAGACTGGCCAGATGCTGGGCGCTCTGACCGGCATGCCGCAGGGTACATTTGCTTCTGAAGTTGCCGTTGATGGCGACAAAGTAAACGTTACTCGTGAAATTGACGGTGGTCTGCGTACTGTAGCTCTGAATCTGCCAGCAATCGTTACGACTGACCTGCGCCTGAACGAGCCACGTTACGCGTCACTGCCTAACATCATGAAAGCTAAGCGTAAGCCGCTGGATATTACTACTCCTGCAGACCTGGGTGTTGAAGTTAAATCAACCCTGTCTCTGGTAAAGGTAACTCCACCAGCCGAACGCTCTGCTGGTATCAAAGTCGACAGCGTAGCGACGCTGGTTGATAAACTGAAAAACGACGCGAAAGTGCTCTGAGAGAGGTTGGTGTAATGGCAATTTTAGTAATCGCAGAACACGATAACGCCACTCTGAAAGGCGCTACCCTGAACACTATCACTGCTGCTACCAAAATTGGTGGTGACGTTGAGGTTCTGGTTGCTGGCGCTGGCTGTGGTGCTGCTGCAGAAGCTGCTGCAAAAGTCGCTGGTGTTGCAAAAGTACTCGTAGCAGACAACGCTGCTTACGAATACCAGCTCGCTGAAAACATGGGCGAGCTGGTTGCGGAGCTGGGTAAAGGCTACAGCCACATACTGGCTGCTGCTACTACCACTGGTAAAGACTTCCTGCCACGTGCAGCAGCATTGCTGGACGTAAACATGATCTCTGAAGTGATCGGCATTGAAGGTGAAGACACCTTTGTTCGTCCGATCTATGCGGGTAACGCGATCGCAACCGTTAAGTCTTCTGACAGCATCAAGGTGATGACTGTTCGTGGCACTGCGTTCGATGCAGCCGCAGCAGAAGGCGGCTCAGCAGCTACCGAGTCTGTTGATGTTGCAAAAGACGCAGGCGTTTCTGCGTTCGCAAGCGAAGAGCTGGCCAAGTCTGACCGCCCAGAACTGACCGCGGCAAGCGTGGTTATCTCTGGTGGTCGCGGCATGGGTAACGGCGACAACTTCGAGATGCTGTATAAAGTTGCAGACAAGATCGGCGCAGCTGTCGGCGCATCCCGCGCAGCTGTAGATGCTGGCTTTGTTCCAAACGACATGCAGGTTGGTCAAACCGGTAAGATCGTTGCCCCAGACCTCTACGTTGCTGTAGGTATCTCTGGTGCAATTCAGCACCTTGCCGGTATGAAGGACTCTAAAGTCATTGTTGCTATCAACAAAGACGAAGAAGCTCCTATCTTCCAGGTTGCAGACTACGGTCTGGTTGCTGACCTGTTCGACGCAGTTCCAGAACTGGAATCAGCGCTTTAAGATCACCCCGATCTTAGAAAAAGCCCGGCACTTGCCGGGCTTTTTCGTATTGGCCACATTCAACTGAACAAGTGTCTTGTCATGCTCTTGTCATTTATTTGTAATAGGGTACTTTACATTCCCCTGCTCGGAGAGAGTTGGGCATATATCAACTGACAGATTACATAGGATGTCCCTTTGAAAGTCACCGTCGCTGGCTCCGGTTACGAGTCATTTGTTATCAGCGCCTGTCTCGCCGAAATGGGTAATATCATTACTCACTACTCTCAGACTCCCCCAAGCTCCGTGCACAACATGAGTTTTCATGAGCCCGGACTACCAGCCATGCTGGAAAGCAATACATCAGCGAGACGATTATCTTTTACCGCTGATATTGGGCAGGCGAGTGATTGCGACCTGTGCATACTTGCGCTTGGCCATACCGACGCTGTTGATGAGCAGGCGGTAGCATTTGCAGCTCAGTTCGGTGACGCCCTTAAGACGCCATCCATTCTTGTGAACTCAAGCCCGACGTCGCTGGGAGTTACAGAGAGTATGCTTCAGGCAGCCCAATCTTCAGGAAGTACCGTCAGTATTGTTTGCTACCCGGTCTTCCTCAAAGAAGGTGAGGGTGTTGAAGATTTCATGCGCCCGGATCGTATCATTCTTGGCACTGAAAACTATGAAGTTCGCTCCACGATGGTCTCATTGCTGAGGCCATTCAGCCGCCAGAAAGACCGGGTTACCCCAATGAGTGTCCGGGATGCTGAGCTGACGCGCCTCGCTGCAAGTGCGATGTTAGCCACCCGTATTTCACTGATGAATGAAATTGCGGCAATTGCAGAATCATTTGGAGCCGATATTGAGGCGGTACGCAGTGGTATTGGTGCAGACTCACGGATTGGCTATTCTTATCTTTACCCTGGTGTAGGCTACGGTGGTGTTTGCCTGCCAGGGGATATCAAAGAGCTTATCAATGAAGCAAGCGCAAAGAACATCGAACCAGTGCTCTTGAATGCCGTCCTGCAGCGAAACAGCATGCAACAGAATTGGGCGATGTCGTCATTGACTGATTGCCTTGGCGACCTTCGTGGCAAGCAGATCGCCATATGGGGGCTCGCATTCCGGCCAGAGACGGCCGATGTATCGGGATCGGCTGCCATTGTATTGATTCGTCAACTGCTGGATGCTGGCGCCACCATCGCGGCGTATGATCCTATGGCTATGGAGTCGGCGAGCCAGGCGCTCGGCAATCAACCGGGAGTCACTTTCTGCAATCATCAATATGACGCTCTGACGGAGTCAGATGCGCTGGTATTGATGACTGAGTGGAAGCCGTTTCGTCAGCCAGATTTTAATGCGATAGGGAAGCTCCTTAAGCAACAGGTTATCATTGATGGCCGAAACCAATATGATGCAGCAGCATTAAAACAAGCCGGCTTTACTTATCGCGGTGTTGGTCGCGGTAACAGAGAATAATTAGAGACATGACTGCAGTGCCAGAAGAAACACAAACGGATCAGGGCCAGACTGTATCGGGCGGCAGCCTGGCAGTTCGCTTACCTTTCAGTTTTGCGAAGCGCTATGGCGTATTAGTTGACGCCAGTAGTGACAATATCAACGTACTTCATAAAGAAGGCCTGAACCCCCAAGCGCTTATGGAAGTGCAACGCCATCTGGGCCGTCCGTATAATCTTGAAGCCATCCCTGATGACGAGTTCGATCGTCGCTTAGGGCTTGCGTATCAAAGTGATTCATCTGAGGCCATGGAAATGGTAGAAGGCCTGGGCGATGACATGGACCTTGCCAGTCTTGCCGACTCAGTGCCCGAGACCGAAGATCTGCTTGAACAGGAAGGCGACGCACCGATCAAACGCCTGATCAACGCATTGCTCACCGAAGCAGTGAAAGAAAGTGCTTCTGATATTCACGTTGAAACCTATGAGAAGCGCCTTGTGGTGCGTTTTCGGGTGGATGGCGTATTGCGAGAGGTTGTTCAGCCTAAGAGGGCACTTGCGGCATTACTGGTCTCACGCATTAAAGTGATGGCCAAACTGGATATTGCCGAAAAACGTGTTCCTCAGGATGGTCGCATCGCACTTCGCATCGGCGGAAGGGAAGTGGATGTACGTGTTTCTACGATGCCTTCAAGCCACGGCGAACGCGTGGTTATGCGTTTGTTGGATAAACAGGCAGGCCGACTTAGTCTTGGCCAGCTAGGCATGTCATCTCGTGATCTGCAGACGATGCGCAACATTATCAGTAAGCCACACGGCATCATTCTGGTGACCGGCCCTACAGGGTCAGGTAAAACCACGACGCTATATGGTGCGTTGAGTGATCTGAACGATACCAGCCGCAACATTCTTACGGTTGAAGACCCAGTCGAATATAGTCTTCCGGGTATAGGTCAGACTCAGGTCAACCTTAAGGCAGACATGACCTTCGCCAAGGGCTTGCGAGCGATACTCCGCCAGGACCCCGACGTGGTTATGATCGGTGAAATCCGTGACCTTGAAACGGTAGAAATTGCCATTCAGGCTTCTCTGACAGGGCATCTTGTACTATCAACCCTACACACGAATACCGCAGTTGGTGCAATTACACGATTGCAGGATATGGGCGTAGAGCCTTTTCTCTTGTCATCATCCGTTATTGGTGTGATCGCCCAGCGCCTCGTTCGCGTCTTGTGTACCGACTGTAAAGTCCCTGCCAAGGCGGATTCTGCAGAGTGTGAATTGTTGGGAATCTCTGAGTCAGAGGCGCCCGTGATTTACCATGCGAAAGGCTGCGACAAGTGCAACCAACTGGGCTATCGCGGCCGTCAGGGTATTTACGAAATTATTGAAGTGGATGAAGGCATGAAGACCCGCATTCACGATCAAGTCGGCGAACAGGAGCTAGAAGCTCATGCGCGTCGTCTTGGGCCAAGTATTCGTCAGGATGGTATTCGCAAAGTTCTGGGTGGCCACACCACCATAGAAGAACTGTTGCGAGTAGCGAAAGGTTAATGCATGGCAGCGTTTGAATATCAGGCCCTGGACCTTAAAGGGCGTCAGAAGAAAGGCGTTCTCGAAGGAGATAGCGCCCGTCAGATTCGTCAACAGCTGCGCGAGAAGGGCTGGATGCCGCTCGAGGTGTCACCGACAACGGAAAGACAAGCAAGTGCCGGATTCAGCTTATTTAATCGCGGCCCATCGCTGTCTGTTTCAGATCGTGCACTGCTTACGCGGCAACTGGCCACCCTCATCGGGGCAGGGTTGCCGATTGATGAGTCACTGAAAGCTCTGGCAGATCAGACTGAGCGCCAGAAAACTAAGGCAATGGTACTTGCCATCAGAGCCAAAGTACTGGAAGGCTACACTCTGGCGAAAGCCCTTGAAGAATACCCACGAGCCTTCCCTTTGTTATTCCGATCAACCGTCAGTGCAGGGGAGCACTCAGGAAATCTTGCACCGGTTCTGATTCGTCTTGCAGATTACTCTGAACGTTCACACGAGTCTGCGCAAAATATCCGCAATGCGGCTATTTACCCGGTCCTCCTGACATTTGTGGCGACGGCTTTGGTTATCGGCCTGCTGACCTATGTTGTTCCGGATATCGTCGAGGTGTTCGTAAAAAATGGGCAGAAACTCCCCGGACTGACTCAAGCCATGCTGGATGCCAGTTACTTCCTGAGCAACTACGGCATCTACCTGGCTGCAGTTGTTGTTTTGGCGCTGGTGACATTTGCGCAGCTGATGCGGCAGGAGAGCTTTAAAAGCAAAGTCCATCACCTTGTACTTAAAACCCCTTTTATCGGTCGCTTTGTTCGTGATGTGAATACGGCGCGCTTTGGCAGCACCCTGGCCATTCTGACCAGCAGTGGCCTGCCTCTGGTTGAAGCAATGCGTATTGCCAGCGACGTCGTGCTGAACCTGCCTATCAACCGTTCTCTGAGCGGAGCAACGGCGCGAGTTAGTGAAGGGGGAAGCCTGCATAAATCACTTCAGGAAACACGCTACTTCTCACCCATTATGCTGCACATGATTGCCAGCGGTGAAAGCAGTGGCGAACTGGACAGCATGCTTGCTCGTACGGCAGAACAGCAGGAAAAGGCTCTGGAAAGCACGGTGTCAGGCCTGGTATCTATCTTTGAGCCCATCATGCTTTTGTTTATGGGCGGCGTCGTAGCGCTTATTGTCGCTGCGATCATGCTACCAATTCTCGAACTACAACAAATGGTGCAATAGGAGCTAATTCATGCGTCAGTCTTTAGGTAAGAAACAAAACCAGCGTGGTTTCACACTCATTGAAGTTATGGTCGTTATCGCAATTATTGGCGGCATCCTCGCCATGGTAGCCACCAATATCATCGGCTCAGCGGATCAGGCTCGCGTGGATACAACGAAGAATCAGATCAAGTTGATTGAAGGTGCACTGGATATGTACAAGCTGCACAACTTCCGCTACCCGACCACTGAGCAGGGCCTGGAAGCGCTGGTACAGAAGCCTTCTTCATCACCAGAGCCTAAAAACTATCAGAACGGTGGCTATCTGAAGGGCGGCAAGATGCCTGTCGACGCGTGGGATAACGAATTCCTGTACTTCGAAGATAAAGGCAAATACGAAATCATTTCACTCGGTTCCGATCAGGCCGAGGGTGGTGAAGGCGACGCGGCTGACATCAGCAATCTGGATATCTGATCAGCATGAAGCAGCGCGGTTTTACACTGGTTGAAGTTATGGTGGTGCTGGTCATTGTTGGCCTGCTTCTCTCCATGGTGAACCTCAATTTCAGTGACCGCGCAGCTCAACAGGAGGCTGAGCAGTTCGCTCAGAAGCTCGACGTCGCGTTCAACAGATACCGCGAAGAGGCCGTATTTCAGAACCTCGACCTCGGTGTCGCCTGGATACCCGGCGAGCTTAATCTGGTCGGTTTCTACGACCTCAGGCAAAAGAGCGTGGCTGAGGGTTTGACCGAAGAAGAGCTGTCACGGCTTTCCGAGAACCCCTGGGCGCCGATAGATGCTGCCCTGGCACAATCAATGGTCATTCCTGAAACGCTCGATATTCGCATTCTTGTTAACGATGATGAGCTTGAGCCGCCAGAAGAACCTGACGAAAACGGTGCTGTCCCGGCGTTGATATTCCTGTCGTCGGATGAATACATTCCGTTTGTTGTCGAGTTGACCCACCCTGACGATGAAAGCTTCGTTATTCGCCTCATCGGCGACGGCATAGGCCCAGTCAGACGACGTCTGGAGCGCCTCGATGTCTGACAGACAAAGATTACGTACCAGTCAGGCAGGGTTTACTCTTCTCGAAGTGATGGTTGCCGTCGCAATATTTGCTGGCATCGCCATTACCATTTCCGATACCGCGAGCATGCGGGTTAACAACCTGCTCACCATGCGCACGATGACGATGGCCTCATTTGTCGCAGAAAACCGCCTCACAGACATCAGACTGACGGGTATACCACCGCAGCCCGGTGAGACTAACGATATTGTCGAAATGGCAGGTCAGGAATGGCACCTGCTGACCGAGGTGACAAAGACGCAATTCCCGGGCCTCGTTCGTATTGATGTCGCGGTAGCCCCCGAAATTACACCTGACAACCCGGTCATTAACTTATCGACGATCATGGGGCCCAATTGATGATCGCTCGTGGATTTACTCTACTTGAAGTGCTCGTTGCGGTTGCCATTTCTGCCACCGTAGGCATCGCCGCCGTTCAGTTACTCAGCAATATCTCTGGAGTAAACAAAGCATCCATTGATAAAGCCGATGATCTGGCCGCATTGCAGCGCCTGAATCAGGTGATGGGGCGGGATCTTGCACAGTATATAAATCGTCCTGTGCGTGACGAGTACGGGGATACTATTCCGGCGCTCATGATCGGCTCGGGCGATTACCCGGTTGAACTTACGATTGCTGGCTGGAGAAATAACCCAGTCACCGAGGATCCACGATCAACCTTGCAACGCATCGCTTACAGAACGGAAGATATATTCTCGGAGGCGTGCGAGCCTGCTCTTGAACGTATTGCCTATGAGCAGGGACTCGATCCTGATGATGCAGACGTTGAAGGAGAATGCCTGGTTCGTTATTACTGGAAAGTTCTGGATCGCGGAGACGTATCAGACCCTCTCGCTCAGGTGGTCTATGACTTGATTGAAGAGGTTCGCTTTGAGGCGGTGGTATCGACACCTTCAACTACCGACATTCCGGAGCTTAATGCCGTTGATTACTGGCCTCCCGTCACTGACGTAGAAGGCGCTCGCATCGCTGCGATTAAGGTGTTTTATACGGCGCCAGGATACGGGGAAATAATGCGACAGTGGCCGGTTAGCAATGAATAAGCTCTCTAGACCTCATTCATCGCAGGGCGGGATGGTCCTGTTGATGGTTTTGCTGATATTTTCGGTTGTCGCTATTCTTGCAACCTCAATGATTGAACGTCAGGCCATTGATATTGAGCGTTCTCAGACCCTTTTTACGCAGCAGCAAGCCCGGCTTTACGCACTTGGGGCTGAATCGGCAACGCGCACAGGTCTTTTCATGGATTGGGAGGCCGATAGCGGAATTGACCACGCAGCCGAAGAGTGGAACATTGAAAGGACGTTTCCGCTCGATCCCGGTGTAATCACTATACGGATACAGGATGCACAGGGACGGTTTAACCTCAACAGTCTTCTGCCAGGCGGCAATGCCACTGTTTATGAACAGCGCTTCCGTAATCTGCTGAGCTTGCTGGGGATTGAGGTAAACATCGCCAGCGACTGGGCCAAATGGCTAAATCAGGAAAGCAACGTCGACAGCAAGTACCTGTCGATGGACCCCGGCTACAGGCCCGCTTACCAGGCCTGCAGCCACAGCAGTGAGCTAATGCTTATTGAGGGCGTTGATCTGGATGTCTACGCCAAGCTCGAACCCTATATAACCTGCTTGCCCGCAGCCGTTCAGTTGAACGTAAACACGGCACCGGATTTCGTACTTGCAGCACTCGACAGCAGACTGACGCTGACCGATGCAGAACAGATCATCGCTGGGCGAGGCGGTGAGGGTTATCGTACTGTTCAGGATTTTCTGGGCTCCGCTCCGATAAGCAACCTCAGGACAGAGGCACCCGGAGATGACGAATCCGGCAGGGCAGAGACTGTAACGCCGATGGCGGAAACTGACTTTTCGGTGACGACTGAATACTTTGAAATGTTCGCACGTATTGATCTTAACGGCCGGATAGGTACTGTAGAAGCTTTGATACGGCGAAATATAGCCGATGGTAAGATGGACACCATCAGAAGAGACTTTTCCCGCCGGGCTGCACGTGAAGCCTGGTGATAAGCACGTGTAAGAGTAACCAATGAATAGTAAAAATAACCGGGTTGAATGGGTTGCAGATCAAGGGGTCTGGCTTATTTCGGAAGCCGCAGGTAATCCACCACGTAATTTAGAGGACTGGGCTGAAGAACAAGCCGACTTGGGTAATGTCTCTCTGGTGCTTTCCGCAACCAACTACGCAACACACTGGGTCTCTTTGCCGGGTGTGAAAGGCCGCCACCTTAATCGGGCATTACCCTTTGCGCTCGAAGATGTCCTTATCCGAGATATCAGTGACTACACCGTTATCCCGGGTGGAAGCCTGGGTGGGAAGCACAAAGCGTACGTTGTGGAATCTGATCTGATTGACCGGCTGATTGAATTGCTTGCTATCCACCATCTTCGCCTGAGTTCGTTGCAACCAGAAACGGCGGGATACGCAGGCAATCAGATGTTGCGTGCGAATGATGGCTGGGTCGTCAGCCTCCAGGGTGTATTTGAAGGTTGGGTTCCAGACTCAGCACTGCCAGCAGTGCTCGATGGCGTAGGAGACAAGGTCGCTGGCGCCGCGCTGTCCATCAGTGCGTCGTCAATGGATGAAGGTAATCTTCTGAAGACTACGATCTCGAGCGGCTACCCAGATTCTTTCGATAGCATAATGGTCAGTACTGGAAAGTCCGAACCAGGAGACTCGACAGTTTCTCTTCTCCAAGGCAAAGCAGCCAATGTAGGCAGGGAGAAAAAACCGGCTCCTTGGTGGACCGGAATCGCCAGCTTTGCAGCGATATTTGCAGTGTTCGCCTGTGCGTTTCTTATCGTGGAAAATCATCGCACTTCTGAGCAAATTGAAATGGTCTCCAGCAGCAGCAAAGACCTCTATAAGCGATGGTTCCCGGGTGAGTCGACTAGCAATTACGAATCAAGGTTCAGACGCAAGCTTCGCAGCGGTGGCGATACAGCAGACAGCGCTGGGTTTGATAGTCTGATGGGTAGCGTTTCTGCGGCCTGGGCCGGACTGGACCAGAGCAAAGGCGCCGTTTCCATTCAGAGTATCCGGTACTCTGAGCGCATAGGTGAATTTCTTATAGATGTCGACGCGCAACAGCAGTCTGATCTTCAGGCGCTCAAGGCTGCCATCGAAGCCCGGGGGCTGACCGCAGAGATATCATCAGCGAAAGCTGATAAAGATGTTGTCAAAGGACGCCTGAAGGTAGGAGGAGCGGCATGAAGGCTGTCGATAAATTGCGCTCAGCGCTCGAAACCGACCCGCGTATTCAGCAAGCGAAAGACTGGTATCAATCACAGACCCCGCGAGATCAACTCATAGTTCGCGGTGTAGCGATACTACTGGCGATCAGCCTCGCATTTTTGGTGTTGGTACTGCCTTTGATTCAACAGAATTCTGAACTCAACACGACATTGAATGCCAAGGTGGGCTTTTATAACACCATGGCTGACAATGCCGATCGTTTCGCTCAGGGTGGCGGTGCCAGTGCGGGTGCGTCCAATACGCCGCTGCTAGCGCTGGTCAGCCAGCAGGCTCGTAAAAGCGGTGTTACTTTGACCCGATACGAGCAGGACGGAGACTCTCTCAGAGTCTGGGTTGATGGTGTCGCCTTTGATGACGCAATCTCCTGGATGGAGGCGCTTGGACGCCAGTTCGGTGTCAGGGCAACTCAGGTCAACATTGACCGGATAAACGATGCTGGCCGGGTAAATATTCGCGCTACTTTTTCTAAATAATACGGTTGGCAGCATCAAAGTATTTCAATAGGGGTGTAGATCATGTCTGAACAATATGACCTGGTGGTTATCGGTGCAGGTTCCGGGGGCGTTCGGGCAAGCCGTATGGCAGCTGCAACAGGTGCGAAAGTGGCAGTCATCGAGGATATGTTTCTGGGTGGTACATGTGTAAACGTTGGCTGTGTCCCCAAAAAGCTATTCGTATACGCCAGTCAGTTCAAAGGCCATATTGAGCACTCGAGTGGTTTTGGTGTTGATGCAAGTTTCAATGGCTTTAACTGGCCCAGACTGAAAGAGAATAAAGATAACGAAATCAATCGTTTAAATGGTATTTATAAAAATATTCTCGAAGGTCCAGGCGTTGAAATCATCCGTGGTAGAGGCACTGTAGCAGGCCCGGGCAAAGTCGAGGTTAACGGTGAAATTCTTGAAGCAAAAAGAATTCTGATCGCAACAGGTGGATGGCCTTTCAAGCCCGATATTCCAGGTGGTGAGCTTGCCCTCGATTCCAATGACGTGTTCGCCATGGAAGCGCTGCCGAAGAGAATTGTCGTCGTCGGCGGTGGCTATATTGCTGTTGAATTCGCAGGCATTTTTAATGGGCTGGGCTGCGACACTCAATTACTGCACCGGGGCGACCAGATACTTCGGGGTTTTGACAATGAGGTCAGGCGCTTTGTCACTCAGGAAGTCACCAAGGCTGGGGTAAAAATCCGCACCCAGACGGATGTAGAAAGAATCGAAAAAGATGGTGATGAAAAAATCTGCCATCTCTCTGACGGCTCTACACTGCGTTGCGATATGGTGATGATGGCGACTGGTCGCCAGGCAAAGACTGCAGGGCTTGGTCTGGAAGAGGCCGGCGTCGAGCTTCGTAAAAACGGCAGCATCATTGCCAATGAACGATTCGAAACAAGCGTCCCCGGCATTTATGCTCTTGGTGATGTCATTGATACCCCAGCATTGACGCCAGTTGCTCTCGAGCAGGGCATGGTATTTGTCGATCAGCAGTTCGGCGAAGGTAAGCGCACGTTGAACTACGAGCTCATTCCAACAGCCGTTTTCTGCCAACCCAACATCGGAACGGTAGGCATCTCGGAGGAAGAAGCCGGGGAACGCTTCGCCGGAGATGTTGATGTTTACACGTCAGAATTCCGCGCTTTGAAGCATACCCTCAGTGGATCTTCTGAACGCACACTGATGAAGCTCATAGTGAGAAGGTCAGATGATCTGGTGCTTGGTGCGCACATGGTGGGTGACGAGGCAGGTGAAATCATACAGGGAATCGCGATTGCGATGCAGGCTGGCGCAACTAAATCTCAGTTTGACGCCACCCTGGGAATACACCCCACAGGTGCTGAAGAATTTGTCACGATGAGATCCGTCAGTCGCGAACTGTAGTGCACACTTGCGGGGCGGTCGGGGACGGCTTGGCAGCAGCCCCGGATACGCACCGAAGTGCGCATAAAAGCCCCCAGCAAGTGAGGGCACTGGTTATTGATCGGGGAAGTGGCTCAGCACAGTTATCCGCAAAAAACCAACCTCACACTATCGAGGATAAGCTGGGAGCCCTTGATCGCTTCAAGCACGCTATCGCGCTCTGATTCCAGCGCAGCAACTTCTGAGCCCGACACTGCGCCATTGCCTTTCGAGAGCGCCTTAAGTCGATCAATTCTGACCTCATACGCCTCCTCAGCTTTGCCTGATGCACGATCTACCATTTTGCCTAACTGGCCCATGCCCATTTTTTCCAACTTACTGATCAGTGGCCGCACCTGAGCTTCTTTTTGCTCGACCAGCCCACGAGCTGTGCCGCGTTTAAGGGGCAGTACGAACTGACCGAGGTCGGGCTCGTTAACCTTAAGATCACCCGTTGGCGTCATTGTCAGGTGCATCGCGTCAGGCGGAAGGAATCGTTCAATCTGCAAGGCGCGGGCAGCGGGGCAAACGGCAGCGAACTGTAATTGAATAAAGCAGTCACCAGTTGTGAAATCATGATTCTCGATATAACCAACGGCCGCGTTGCCAACCGGGCTGGTAGTCAGAAGCTCTAGCGCCTGATCAACAAACGGATGCTCCCAACTCAGGAACTGAACATCATCCCGGCTCAGAGCGACGTCACGCTGAGTCGTCGCCATAAACCCATCTTCAGGCAAGTGCGGCAGGTCTGGCACCAGCATATGATCGCCCGGCGCGATAGAAATACACGCACCGCCAAGGTCGGCAACTTCGAGGCCGAACGCATCTGCGAATAACTCGATAAAGTCATTCAGCTCCGCTTCATCTTCAATATGCTGAATGGCCATTTCCTGGGCCTGGCGACGAGCGCGCCCGGGAGGGCACGAGTGAATTTCGAGCAGTCTGTCACGCCCTTGTTCGTATTGTGCTTCAAGCGCCTGCCGTTCTGCCGAAATAGTAGCGGCCAGAGAATCAGCCGACTCGTCCGCGAGCACGACGGCCTTTATGTTGCCCTCGTATTTTTCAAGTATAGGCTGAGCAGTTGGATTCGGGTGGCTGAAACAGTCAAAAGCCTCGTGAAGCAGGCGGGCCCAGCGCTCTGTCGCGTGGTTTTCGAAGACAGGTATGTGAATATTAATATCTTTCTTCTGTCCAATCCGGTCGAGACGACCAATGCGTTGCTCAATAAGGTCGCAGTTAAACGGCAAATCGAACAGAACCAATTGTGAGGCGAACTGGAAGTTACGTCCCTCACTGCCGATTTCTGAGCATATAAGAAGCCTGGCTCCCTGATCCTGGTCAGCAAAGTAGGCTGCAGCGCGATCGCGCTCTACCATATCCATGTGTTCATGGAAGACTGAGCACGGTACAGCGTGCTTCTCCCAAAGGTACTTCTCAAGATCAAGCACGGTGTCTGAGTCGTGCGTAATCAGAACGAACTTCTCTGACTTATTTTGAGCCAGCATTTCAAGCAGCCAATCAACGCGACTATCAGCCGCACACCAGTCGTAAAGACCCAGTTGAGGGTGTAATTGATCAGGGCTATCTGCAAAGTCAGCGGGCAGTGGCAGCGGAATAATATCCGGCAATCGGGAAGGGAAACCGGCAACACCGTGACGGGTATTGCGGTAGAGCGCTCGTCCAGGGCCAAACCGATCGATAAGAGCATTCAGAGCGCGCTCATCAGAGTCCTTCTCATGATCTGCAATGCTGGCATCCAGAAGCGCCTGCTGATCGCTGGTCAGTTTACCACCAGCATCGAGCGCTGATGCCAATTCAGCATATGGCCGATACTTATCCTGCTGTTCAAGGAAGGCCGCCAGAGAAGGATAACGATCAGGATCCAGCAGGCGAAGACGGGCATAATGACCCTCAATGCCGAGCTGTTCAGGAGTTGCCGTCAGCAGAAGCACTGACGGTGCAATCATTGAAAGCTGCTCTACCAGTCGGTAGCCGTCATCCTGATGATCAGGAGACCACTGCAAGTGGTGCGCTTCATCGACCACAACCACATCCCAGTCCTCAGACAGCGCCTCGGCTGCTCCGATATCTGTTGTTGCCAGAGACAGCGGACAGATAAACATCTGGCCAGAAGAAAATCCGTTACCTTCGATAAAATCGGCTTCTGTCGCGACATTGAAGTGAAGATTGAAGCGGCGGACCATCTCTACAAGCCACTGATGCACAAGGTGATCGGGCACCAGAATAAGGACTCGCTGCACGCGATGCAGTCGGACCAGACGATGCAATATCAGACCTGCTTCGATGGTTTTACCTAGCCCGACTTCATCGGCAAGCAGAACGCGAGGCAGCGCGTCCTGAGTGGTCTGCTCTGCAATATGCAACTGATGTGGCAACAGGTTAGTACGCGCGCCCAGCAAACCATAGTAAGGGCGGCTACGTAACTCCGCGATTCTGGAAAGAGCAGACTGCCTCAGCTCGAACAGATTGTTATTATCTATCTGCCCGGTAAACAATCGATCGGAAGGCGCATTCAACTGAATCGCAGCGGCTAGCATGGTTTCAGGGATATCCCGGTCGCCATTACCGTAAAAGAGAATGTCGTCTATTTCGGTGACTTCAGTAACTGTAAACAGAGTGCCATCCTGAAGTGGAACTTCATCCCCCGGCGCAAATCGTATGCGGGTCAGGGGAGCCCCCTGGATAGAATAAGTTCTCGACTCATCCGTGACAGGGAAGTAGACGGTGACCATTCTGAAATCGACACTTTGAATAAGCCCCAACCCCAGATCTGTTTCGGCTTCACTGATCCATCGCTGACCAACTACAAACATAGCTTATAAATAACCTGATATATCGCGTGATACGCCGCCGGAAAGTGCGGCGAATGAGAGGCCGCGAATTTTACCCGATACACGGTTATATTCCTACCTAAAGGCTCCGACTAAAGGCACTGGCAGACCAGTACCTTCCCGATTATTCAGGGCCTGCACCAATCAAATGGCATAGTGCACGAGATTCAGGCGACGGGTGCGCTTTCGATACTCGAGTGTAGAGCCTGGCCAGTTGTTAGTGTTTTTACCGGTATCTGTCTGATACCAACTGGTACACCCCTGGGCCCAAACCGTAGATTTCATTCGCTCCTGTATCTCGCGGTTGAACTCATCCTGAACGTTCTTGCGCAAGTTAAGAAATCGCAGATTGGCACCCTTCATCTTCTGAACTGCATCCAGGATGTACTCAATCTGGCTCTGAAGCATGTAAATAATGGAATTGTGACCCAGATTAGTATTCGGCCCGTACAGCATGAACATATTAGGAAAGCCGCTTACAGTAAGACCAAGATATGCTTCAGCACCCTCGGCCCAGGCTTGTTTTAGCAGCTGACCATCGAGCCCAGCTATCTTCATGGGCGCAAGAAAGTCTGTTGCGGCAAACCCAGTACCGTAAATAATGGCGTCTACCTCGCGCTCCTTCCCATCACACGTCTTTATGCTACTCGGTAGAATTTCTGCAATACCCTTATCAACCACTTCGACCTTTGGATCAACAAGGGCTTTGTACCAGTGATTTGAAATAAGAATGCGTTTGCAACCAATAGGGTATTCAGGTGTAAGTCGACTTCTTAGGTCAGCATCTTCAACGGATGCACGCAGGTGCCTCCGAAAAACCCGATCAACAATCGACGAATCGTTCACCCGAAAATTCAGACCAAGCTGGCGCAGCTCGTGGTAACTATATTGCCACCCCCTATCCAGAGTCTGTAGAAGAGGGAAGTTACGAAACAACGCTTTCTTCAATCTTCCATACCTTTTGTCAGGCTTGGGCAAAACATAAGGAGCCGATCTCTGATACACATCAATATGAGCAACCTGAGACAGAATTTCAGGTATAAACTGGATAGCACTGGCCCCTGTGCCGACGACAGCGACTCGCTTACCCTTGAGGTCGTAGTCATGATCCCATCGGGCCGAATGAAATGTTTTACCCGCAAAAACACTGCTGCCTTTCAGGTCTGGATACGCTGGGCGGTTCAGCTGGCCTACAGCGGCCACCATAATCATCGCACCATGAACCTCCCCTTCAGCAGTACGCAACATCCAAACTGAATCAGACTCATCGAATTCTGCACTGACGATCTCGGTATTGAATCGTATGTGCTGTCGGATGCCGTACTTATCAGCGCAGTGGCGCAAATATCCATGGATCTCATCCGCTGTCCCGAAGCGATTATTCCACCCCAGTTCCTGCTCAAATGAGAAAGAATAGAGATGAGAGGGTACGTCACACGCGGCTCCCGGATAGGTATTGTCACGCCATACTCCACCTACATCGCTCGCTTTTTCAAAGATAGTGAAGTTATTGATGCCAGCCTTTTTTAGCTGAATCGCCAAGCCCAGCCCGCCAAAGCCTGAACCAATAATTGCAATACTTATATCATCTTTGCTTGTTGTGTCTTTTGCTAATGCCTTCGATCTCACCGCGGCCTTCCTATCTTGTTTTTTCGATTTAACGAAGATTACCCAAGGAAGGCTTGCTGTCCGATACCTTGCCGGGACAAAATATCGTTAAAACAGGACACATAAAGAGCAGAGAGCAACGAATGACCCAATGGAATTTCCAGCGAAGCGTTACCAGTGTGCGCCTGATGTGTGAGTTCGCAACGGAGCAGGGAATATCCATTGGATCACTACTGGCAGGAACTGGGTTGGGCCAACATCAATTACTAGAACCAAACTCGACGGTTTTAGCCGAGCAGGAGCTCAGGGTTATTGCGAACCTGGTAGCCACACTGGGCGACGCACCAGCAGTGGGAATAAGGACAGGAATGCGATACCACTTCACCGCTTTTGGCGCACTCGGTTTCGCAATTGTCAGTAGTCGCGACATGCGCAGCGCCCTCGATGTCGCCCTGCAACATTTCCATCTCACGTTTGCCTTTACCCGGTTCGAGGTTGTCGAAGATGGGGAGGATTTATGCGTCTACATACACGACGAAAACCTCCCCAAGGACCTGGCTCAATTTATTGTCGAGAGGGATGTCTCAGCACTAATTACCGTTGCCCGTGACTTATATGATTTGAGACCGATGACAAGAAGGGCATCATTCAAGACTTCAGCGCCATGCGACGTATCAATCTATGAATCATTACTCAGCACAAGTCCCGAGTTCGGATGCAGTGAGAATTGCGTGCGATTTGATCGTTCTATATTCGGTAACCCCTTACCGCAAGCCAATGAGCTTGCCCATAGTGCAGCCATAGATCAATGTCGGCAACTACTGGAACTCCGCCGAGGGCGAGAGGGATTTTCAGCCGCCGTAAGAGATCAGATAATGGTCAGGGCAGGCTGCATGCCAACGATGGATGAAATCAGCGCGTCTCTTCATATGACTCCTCGAACCTTGCGGAGACGACTTTCCGTTGAAGGGGTAACCTTTACCGAGCTCCGCGAAGAAGTGAGGATGTCACTTGCGGACGACTTGCTCTCTGGGCCACAGCTCAGCATACCTCAAATTGCTGAGAGACTCGGATACGCCGAGCCGACGAGCTTCATCAATGCATTTAAGCGCTGGCATGGAACAACGCCACATTCGTACCGCTTAAAAAGCAGGGGTTAGTCGATTTTAATAGAACAGCAGGCCGTTAGTGGATTGAAACATAACATAGCAACACCTACATTACTTCCGATAATTGTTATTATCGGAATAGATAAGACATCCGATATTCCGGTGAAACACACCAATAAATACTCAGATTTTCCTCGATTCTCCCTTGATAACTGTCACTAAAACTGTCACTGAGTTATCCGTGCCAAGCCCGACTTTGAACTGCAGACTCTCACGCTGACACGGTCTCGAATTACCATGAAGAAGCAGCCGAAACAACCCTTGGTACAACGTCACATAAATCATCATCAGCTTCACATAAAACAGACCAGCCTACTAGTGAGCACCAATGATCCCACAAGGTCAGTCCGGACAAAAGCATCCCAAAAAACAACATAAGAACTGTTAAATACATTTAATATCAACGACTTAAAAGCGTAAATTAAAGCCCAAAAGCATTAACAGAACGAACAAGGGATTCATAATGGGACTCTGTTCACCACTGAGAAGCGCCACTCCTCATTCTTGTAATAACAACACAATACAAAGTGATGACCCGGCAATCATGCGGCCATGGGCACCAAACAAATGTCTATAGCTTTCACCATACCGAGCTGTAGTCCAATCGTTTATCAGTACTTGCTACTTCCGATAATTTAAAGCACAGTTCAAGACGCTTACAGGCAGACAAACTCAAACAACACGATCAATCTCTCACATCATGAAAACTGACGTCCTGACACCAACACCACTGATCGACCAGCTCGAGGAAATCAGCAACCCTCTTTCCTACGCGCGTAAGACTCTTGCGAGTTACGGCGCCAGCCCGTCAGAGTCGTTTGATGACCTTATCCATACGATTACGTTTCTGCAGGCCTACAATGGCTCAACCGCAACCTTTAACAGTTATCGCCGCGAAACAGAAAGGCTACTTCAGTGGAGCTGGATGATTCAGAAGAAGTCTCTTGGTGAGCTCGCCCGTCAGGATCTTGAAGCTTATATTCATTTTTGCCAGAACCCACCCAAAGCCTGGACAGGCTCCGTCCAGGCGCCGAGATTTCTGTCAAAGAATGGAGAGCGTACTGCAAACCCCAAATGGCGCCCTTTTGTGAGCAAGGCTGACAAGCTGGGCAACGCACCCTCAATGGCGTTATCTCAAAAGTCGCTCCAGTCTTTGTTTGCGGTTTTGTCGACCTACTTCAATTTTCTGATCCAGGAAGACTACCTGAAACTCAACCCCGTCTCGCTGATTCGCCAAAAGAGTAAGTTCCTTCAGCGCCATGCATACCAAGAGCCGGTACGACGACTTTCAAACCTGCAATGGGATTTCATTTTAGAGACTGTTGAACAACTCGCCGAGACATCACCCGAAGAACACGAAAGAACACTCTTTATTATGAAATGCCTGTTTGGCATGTATCTCAGGATATCAGAGTTAGTGGCAGACGAACGTTCTGCGCCGGTGATGGGTGATTTCCAACAAGATCAGGACGGAAACTGGTGGCTAAGGGTCGTAGGCAAAGGCAATAAAGCGCGGATGGTCACGGTATCCGACGACATGATGTCTGCACTGCGTAGGTACAGGACTCACTTATCACTGCCGCCGATGCCCTATGTGGGAGAGCAAACACCGCTTCTGCCGAAACTCAGAGGACGCGGGCCTGTCACTAGTACGCGCCAAGTGCGCTATCTGGTGCAGCGATGCTTTGATATGGCCTACGACAGAATGTCAGATCAAGGGTTGAAAGAAGAGGCTCAGGAGTTGAAAGTTTCAACCGTTCACTGGCTGAGGCACACAGGTATCTCCGAAGACGTAAAGTTCCGACCTAAAGAGCATGTTCGCGAAGATGCAGGTCACGCCAGCATGGCAACAACCGATCGTTATATAGATACAGAAATGCGCGAGCGCCATGCCAGTGCTCGCCATAAGAAACTTAAGCCTGAGCTGTGAGCTCGGTGCAGGTAAAACACTAAACAGGTTAGAAAACCGGAGAGCGGCTGGCGTTCTCCGGTTATTTTCAGGACCGGTCAGTGCATGTACTGACCACCGTTGGCAGAGACGTTTGTACCTGTAATGAAGCTCGCGTCCTCATGAGCCAGGAAGCTCACTACACGGGCGATATCCTCTGGCTTACCGAAACGCCCGACCGGGATATTCTTGCGAATCCCCTCGCGAATCTCCTCTGGCACTTCCATGATCATTGGCGTCGCAATATAGCCCGGAGAAATGGTATTTACCGTCACGCCTTTACTGGCAACCTCCTGAGCGACGGCTTTGGTAAAGCCGTGCATACCGGCTTTCGCTGCAGAGTAGTTAGCCTGACCAAACTGCCCTTTCTCACCATTGACTGAACTGATGTTAATGATTCGCCCATAGCCGTTAGCGAGCATGTCATTCACTACCATCCGCGTCATATAAAACACGGAGGTCAGGTCAGTATTGATAACATCGACCCACTGCTCCTGATTCATCTTCCGCAGCGTAGAATCGCGGGTAATGCCGCCATTGTTCACTAGTACATCAATCGTACCGAAGTCGCGTTTGATTCCTTCAATGCAGGCTTCACATGACTCCCATTCGGTAATATTGCCGAATGCCACAGGGATATCGTACCCCTCGGCCGCCATCTGCTCTTGCCACTTCTGAGCTTTTTCGTGCTTACCGCCCGAATAGTACCCAGCAATGACCTGATAACCGTCATCCACAAGTTTTTTGCAGATAGCCGATCCTATGCCACCTGTACCACCAGTAACGAGTGCAATACGCTTCGCCATTTCCTACTCCTTCAGTTCACTTCGTGCTGTAGACGTGTTTTAACTTCTACTAATGAAACTAGTGTTACCCTGCAGCTTTGTGAACATCAGTGGCTGAAATTGTCACTAGTCCTGCCCTGTTGATATGGCAATGTTGCCACTGTCATTGCAGTGTAAATCCTCATGACTCCGACCGACGCATTATGACTCTGACCAACGCTCGGCTATAATGCCGCGTTTTGCACCTACCCCCGGTCCGTCATGAAGTTTGTTGTAAAGCTATTCCCTGAAATCACTATCAAATCCAAGTCTGCAAGAAAACAGATGACCAAGATTCTTCGCCAGAATCTGCAGGTGCTGTTCCGTCAGCACATGTTGTCGGCAGATGTGCAGAATAAGTGGGATAGCCTGCTGATTATCATGAATCAGGAAGACGACGTTTCAAGACGAAAGGCCATCGACATCCTGAGTCATACACCGGGTATTGGCTTCTCGCTTGAAATTGGCGAGTACGAATTCGAGACACTTGATGACGCGTATCAGCGTGTAAGAGATGAATACCGCGAAAGAGTCGCTGGTAAGAGTTTCTGCGTGCGCATCAAGCGGGCCGGCCATCATGATTTCACCTCTCATCAGGCGGAGATATACATGGGCGGCGGCATACTCAAAGAGACAGATGCCGTTTCTGTGTCGCTCAAGAATCCTGAGGTCGTCGTTAACGCAGAAATACGTAACGACAGAGTTCAGGTAGTACGCCAGCAAATAAAAGGACTTGGGGGCTACCCTCTGGGCAGTCAGGGCGATGTTCTGTCACTGATCTCTGGAGGGTTCGACTCGACGGTAGCCAGCTACCTGATGACGCGGCGTGGACTTAAAACTCACTTCTGCTTCTTTAACCTCGGCGGTAGCGCCCACGAAATAGGTGTTAAGCAAGTCGCCCATTATTTGTGGAGTACCTACGGAGAGTCGCACAAAGTTAAGTTTGTGACGGTACCTTTCGAAGAAGTAGTGACTGAAATTCTGACTAAGGTAGAGACCAGCCAGATGGGCGTTGTGCTTAAGCGAATGATGTTCCGCGCTGCATCACGTGTTGCGGATGATCTGCGCCTCCCTGCCCTCGTCACCGGTGAGGCGGTCGCTCAAGTAGCATCGCAAACCATCACTAATCTAGCTGTCATCGACCGGGTTACCGATCACATGGTGCTACGCCCACTGGCCGCCATGGATAAGCAAGAAATCATCAACACCGCACGCCGTATTGGCACCGAGGCGTTCGCTGCAAATATGCCTGAATACTGTGGTGTAATCTCGGTCAATCCGACCACCATGGGAGACCGGAAACGCGTCGAAGAAACCGAGTTAAATTTCGACATGGCGGTACTTGAAGATGCACTGAGCCGTTCAGTCACTCAGCGAATCGACGATGTAATTACTGAGGCCGAGAGTGGCCTTGAAGATGTCCCGATTGTCGAAACACCAAAGCTCAATGACATTATTGTCGATATTCGACACCCGGCTGAATCCGCAGACAACCCTCTCCAGTTGACCAACAATCGTGTGTTGGAAATACCATTTTACGAACTGGAATCCCGGCGCACCGAGTTCAATGACGAGCACAGGTATTTGCTCTATTGCCAGAAAGGCACCATGAGCCGCATTCATGCCCATCACCTGAACATCGACAGCACGATATCATTCGGCATTTTCAATGAACCCGACATCCGACGTCCTCTCACTGATGCACAACAGAAGGAGCCAGCTAATGCCTAAAGTCGTGAGCTTTAACATCAACGGCGTTCGAGCACGACCACATCAACTGGAAGCCATCCGCGATCAGTTAGCCCCGGATATCATCGGCTTACAGGAAACGAAAGTTCACGACGAACAGTTTCCGGCCGATGTTGTTCAGGAAATCGGCTATCACGTTGAGTTTTTCGGTCAAAAGAGTCATTACGGCGTAGCCCTTCTCAGCCTCAACGCTCCGGAGTCCGTACAAAAAGGCTGGCCCTGGGATGACGAGGACGCCCAAAAACGTCTGATTCATGCGGCGTATCGCATCGACGGTGAGCTCTGGCATGTCATTAATGGCTACTTTCCGCAGGGTGAAAGTATCCATCACGAAACAAAGTTCCCGGCGAAGCGTAAGTTCTATTCTGATCTGATGCGCTATCTGAATGAAAACTTCACCACTGACGATAACGTTCTGATTATGGGTGATATGAATATTTCACCTGAAGATACCGACATCGGAATTGGTGAGCCAAACCGCAAGCGCTGGTTAAAATCAGGAAAGTGCAGTTTCCAGCCTGAAGAGCGAGAGTGGTACGGAACCCTACTCAACTGGGGGCTTCAGGATGCCCATCGTAAGATTCATCCGTCAGACAGCAACACGTTCAGCTGGTTTGATTATCGTTCAAAAGGGTTTGACGACACGCCCAAGCGCGGGCTGAGGATCGATCATATTCTGGTAACACCGTCCCTCTATGAACGCTGTATTAATGCGGGGGTCTCGTACGAGATACGGGGCACAGAAAAACCATCCGATCATGCCCCTATCTGGGCCACGTTCAAATAACTTTTGCGCATACGTCTGGGATTAAGGTAGCAATCTACCTTAATCCTGCCTTTTGCAGATCTGACAAATACGCCAGCCATTGAGAGGCGATCACCGCACTGTCAGCTTTCTCGCCAGCTCTCTGAAACCATTCTCTTGCACCCGCGGTGTCGTTATCATTCAGTTCGCACTGCGCAACCGAAATCATCGTCACACCTTCGAGCCTGCGGACATTTGCTCCCGCAAGCTTCTTAACCAGCGGGCAATCACCGTCCATCATCGCCAGCTGAATGGCTTCATTAACGGACGCGACATCACCTGACACCATAGTCTTAGCGGCAGCGGCGAGGTCACGAGCTTGACGCTGGAAGGCACTCAACAGGCGCAATTCATTGGCGATGTCGCTGTCGGCAGATGTTTGATCGGCAATTCGCCGCTCAAGGTTCCTGGCGGCGCGGGCGGGCATATCCTGCGCTGCCTGCAGCTGTATCATCAGCAGCTCTTCGCTACTCCCTGAAAGCAGACCGCGTTGATGTGCAATTTCCAGGCTTACGAGTTGTTCAGCCTGTTTATCCTGAAACTGCTGCGCTGCTGCAAGTTGCACCCAGTAATTTCTTTTGTCGGGAGCCCGTTCAACAAGTCTTTTCATGGTTACTTCGGCTGCGGCAAAATCACTCGTCTGAAACTCTGCCGCGGCACGCATTGCCAACCAATTTTCTGGAATTGATGTTGCGTACGCTTCCGCTTGAACCAACCACGGCAAGGACTCGCGCCAGCGCTCTTGTGTCTGATACGAAATGGCCACAATAACATAGGCCTGCGGGGCGTGATTAAGACCATCACCCGCAGGAGCTTGCAACGCCGGAATCAGAATATCCCTGGCCTTCATCGGCTGACTGCCAATCAGATACAACTGTGCTACCGCTGCAGCCAGGGCTGAGCGGCGAGTTCCCTCGAGTACATCAAGGGACAGTGCTCGCTCGTATGATTCCAGCGTTTTCTCCGGCTGATCGAGCATCTGATAGACCTGGCCTCTTAACTGAAGAATAAGCACCAAACCAAGCCCTGCGTCCCAATCATCCGCGGCATCCTGCGTTTCTTCCAATGCCTCCTGATACGACTCTTCAGCGACTAATTCCTGTGCTTTTTCAAGCAGGCGATACTGTCGCTCAGAGAGCGTTGATGCATAGGTAGAGAGCCCGGGAAAAAGCAAAACAAGGCAGATCAGGCTGTAAACAAGACGATTCATTGCAGTGAAAACTCCAGCGTTTGTGTGGCTGTTTGCGTCACCGCTTCACCATCAACCATTTTGGGAGAGAAACGATATCGATACATCGCCCTCATGGCCTCTCGCTCAAAGACGCCTTCTGGCTCTGCCTGGATAATCTCAACGTCACTGACTGTTCCATCAGGCCGGATAGTAAGCCTGGCTGTGACGCTACCTTCGATGTTTCTCATCTTTGCTCTGGCTGGATATACCGCCGGTGGCCGGACCAAGGGGGCCACTTCGGCGTCAGCAACCGACACACCATCCAGCAACCCTGACGAGGACACAAGTTCACCCACGCTCAAATCCGGGCTGAGAGGGCTCAGACTCAATGCCGGCGCGGTCACCGGGGCAGGAGTTTGATCCTGCGTGTTTGACTGAGGAGTCATCGGCGTTTCGGGAGGAGGTGGCGGTTTCTTACGCGAACGCGTTTCAGACGCCGAATCCTGACGCCGACTGGAAAAGTCGACCAGTACAGGTTCTTCACGATTTAACGCAAAATCATCAGGTGGCGCTACCATGGCCGCCATACCAAGAAAAAGAAGAACGGCGACTGACAAGCCACCGAAAACAGCTACCAGTGGTTTAATCGATATCATTCTGTTGCCGCTACCGATATATCCGTAACACCGGCAAGACGTACCTGATCCATTACCTTAACGAGTATTCCGGTCGGTGCGAACTCATCTGCCTGAATGACCACAGCACCTTCAGGACTCTCCGCTTTAAGTCGCTCGGTATTCGCGCGCACAGCGCGAAGATCCACCGAGCGTTTATCGATCCAGATTTCTCCGTTTGCACGAATCGCAATCAGGATATTACTGCCCTGCTTGCTTTCAGCGGTACTGGCTGTCGGACGGCTCACCGTAACGCCACTCTCTTTCACGAAAGAGGTCGTCACGATAAAGAAAATCAGCATGATAAACACGATATCCAGCATCGGAGTGATGTCGATATCACCTTCCTGCCCTTCTGAGGCAACGTGTCTGCGAGCCATCAGGCCAACTCCTCACTCAACGGCAGTCGATCTGCCAGTTCCTGCTGGCTACGCTCAGCCAATCGCTGAAAACGACTGCGAAAATACAAGCCAGATAACGCAACGACGAGACCGGCCATGGTTGGCAGCGTCGCCTGTGCAATGCCCGACGCCATCGCCCGGGCATTGCCTGTCCCTGTGGCTGACAACACATCAAACACCTGAATCATCCCGGTAACCGTACCCAACAAACCAAGAAGTGGGCAGATTGCTATCAATGTTGCCAACAGCGGCATAGTGCGGGTCGCCTCAAGATAGAACCGACCAATCCACGCCTTACGTATATAACGCGCATTGCGGCTGGTACGGTCCGAACGCAAACGCCAATCTCCCGAGAGCTTTTCAAAGAAACGCTTACGCTCAATGTAGAAAAACCAAAGTCGCAGGCAAATCAGAACCCAGAGAAATACCGCGGTCAGCAGCACGGCATACAGAACCGGACCACCACGCTCAAAAAAATCTGTCAGCCAGATCATTTGCGTGATGACTCCTGCGCCTCAGCGATTATGCCTGCTGACTGCTCATCAAGGATGTGTACCAATTCGCGACTGCGTGAGGCTACCCAGCTATGAAGCAGCAACAGAGGAACAGCAACCACCAGACCAAGCACCGTAGTAATCAGAGCCTGAGAGATACCCGCAGCCATCAGTTTTGCATCGCCTGAACCAAACGCGGTAATGGCCTGAAACGTCGCAATCATGCCAGTCACAGTACCAAGCAGCCCCATAAGAGGTGCAATGCCTGCCAGCAGCTTAATAACCGACTGACCTCGTTCAATGGCAGGAAGCTCACGTAGTACGGCCTCATCAAGCCTTGCTTCAAGCAGTTCGGTATCAGTGCGATCCCCAAGAGAGGCAATCATGACACGACCCAGGGCGTTGTCATCTTTCGCCGCCAACTTATCGCTCAGCTGGCGGCGCATACCTGCGCTGATCTGCAGAAGTGCTGCCAGTCTCCAGAGCGCTATCAGCAGGCCGACACCGCCGAGAGCAATAATGATGTAGCCAATCGTACCTCCCTGCTGAATACGCTCACCAATGGAGGGCGTGGCGGCTTCGATATTCAGGAGTGCACCACGAGAAGGGTCAAGGCCGACAAGGGCTATTCCGGTGCTATCAAGCCAGTCGGCCAGCATTGCAGCTTCGCCCGGCTGGCGGTACGGCGGACGCAGCGCGCCCAGTTGCTCATCGGCGATGAGGTACTGACCGCCGTTATTGGTGCCGATAACGGTAAAAGCACCCAAGCGCACGACGTTTTCTTCCGCTGTAGAGCCATCTGCCTGGACGACAGGCGCAGTCAGGTAAGCAACATCTCCACTCAGAGAAGCTTCCTGACGTAGGGTCTGCCATAGGGCTTTGATCTTTCCGAGATCAGGCAGAGCCTTGGACTCGGCCAGTGCATCCAGGTTTGCTGGTGTTTCTGTACCGTCTACACGGGTAATGCTGCTGGATGTAATCGTTCTTAAATCACCTGCAACCTGGCGAACCACACCAAACATTTCGCCAAGGCTACCCGTACGAAGGCGCAAAGCTTCGGTTTTTTCGGTGAGAATTTCTTCATTGCGAGAGAATTGAGAGCGAAGCTCTTCTGCACGGTTTTCTTCTGCAGCCAGTGACGAACGCGCCTGTTGCAGCGCCCTTTCCTGCGAAGCCAGATCCTGTTTAAAAGCAGCCAGGCGAGCCTGGTCAAAGTTCTGCTCGTACCTGGTGAACTGCTGAGCGCTTTCGATCAAAGTATCGGCAATCACAAGGGGGGCTATCCAAGCAAGGATGAGGGTCGTAATAAATCTCATTATTCAGCCCCTTTTTTGCCAGATATTTTTGATTCGGACGTTTCTGTTCCGGGTATTGGCACGACGATTAATTGTGGAGCGACACTCTGCTCTGCCACGCGGGCCGCGCGCTCTAAAGGCTTGGCCAGATCGCCTGAAAGAGCCTGCCAGTCACCATCCGCCCAGATCCAGGATTCTCCAGCATCAAGTGAGCGGCGATAAAGCGCGACATTGCCTATTCTGAGGTAATCAAACGCCCTGCCATCTTTATTCTCGCGATAGCGTTCAATCGTACGCCCGTAATCAACTTCAATCTGGAGAGCTTCAAGCACGCGTCTGAACTTCTCAGATACGGTGACATCCGCGCGGCCAAGCGACGCCTTCAATTTAGCCAGGCGAACCGCTCGTTCTTCTTTAAGGAACGGCAGGCCTGTTTCAATATCTGCTTCCAACTGAGAAAGCATCAACTGCATAAGAGGCAAAATACCTTGCTCAGTATCGTTAATGTCTTCGATTTGCTGATCCAGGCTTAACTTTTCTTCTTCCTGATCAGCAATAATGGCTTCCATCTGACTGTTATAGAGTGCCAGTTGCTCAGCACGTGCAAGAAGCTGACGGGTCTCTTCCAGCTTGTCGCGGGTATCGTCATCGAGAGCGTTAATTCTCTGCTGAATTGCAGCACTGTCTTTATCGCTTTTCAGCACCATTTTAGAGGCAACGTCAGCCTCGGCACCTGCCGCCAGCGGGAACATTAAAATGCTCACCGCCAGTGGCAATGTAAATCGGTTCACTCAGTACTCTCCTATTGTCAGTCCGAGTTTACTTGCTATCTCTGCAGTCCCGCGTGGTGCCACGACAGCTCGATGACCATCCTGACCCACCAGGTATTTATCCGTCACTTGCAGTACATCCGCCCAGCTTACCTTTAGCAGGCGATCGCGGAACAGCTGTCGCACAACCTGCGTGCGTCCTGACTTATCCATATGAAACGCTTGCTTGGCTTCTCCTGCTGGCGACCCCGGACGGTCGAGGCTGCCAATAATCCCGAGAACGGACTGTTCAATCAGGTCATCTCCGTTGGTGCGATTCAATACCCAACCCAGGGATTTCGCAAAATCATCGAAGCTGCCCTCGGTTCGCGGGTCGCGGTAGGTGAAGAATTTAAAACACCCGAGAGAGGAATCCTGAGATGCTCCGGCCCCATACGCTCCGCCTTTCTCGCGAATAGCGGTGTGAAGGTAGCCGTTGCGAAGCACGCCACCCAGAACGGCAAGCGCCGCTGCATCCGGATGGTCGAGCGTCACGGTTGGAATAGCCCACGCACAGAAGTTCACCTGTGAATCGACCATCCAATAGCTCGCCATTGACGTGGCACTCCAGTCAATGCAATCTTTCCGATAATGATTCGCATTATCCCAGTCTTTACAAGCTGCTGCAATATGCTGCGCTGCATTTTGCTCATCATGAACGAGAAGTATTGAATCCGGACCATCTTTGATCAGAGAATTGATATCGCGAAGTGCCTCGGAGACAAAGCCTGCGCCGTCCGAGGCGAAGCGCTCTGTTCTTTCTTTCAGGCGTTTAGCCTGCGGCAGCCCGCCGAGTGTATTCATCAAATCCGCCGTGCGATTGATCGGCGCTGCGGCTGCCGACATTGCAAGCGCATGACCACTGCCCGTTATGCCTTGCTCTTTACGAGCACGAGCCTGATTTAACAGGTCCTTGAGGCGGCCTTCTTCGCTGAAGTCTGCACTTTTCCAGGTTTCCCGAATCATGTCGGAGAACGGCTCCGCGCGGTTCCCCAATGCCTTACCCGTCATCACCAGGTACCCCGAGAGACGATTACAGTCTTCGATATCACCTTTCACCGAGGCGTAAGACGTCAGAGACCCCAGCACCTCTGTCTGGCGTTGCTGCTGAGTCAGATACGAATTCCCGCCAGCACCGGCTTCTGTCCATGCCTGAGTATAGAAAGGCAACCAGGTCATTTGCTCACGGGTCATTGGGGGCAGATTGAGCATTGCCTGCTGATAGATAATTCCATTCGTACCGGTGACATACTCTGTGGTCTCGATGTGATCAGACCGCTCAGCGGTAGGCGCAACGTATGTCAGCTCAGGGCGAATATCCTCAAGCCCTACTTTCGGAAGAACGTCGGGATCATCTTCCTGCACCTGCCGGGCTTCCAGTGCCTCTGCCTTATCCTTCAATGCCTGGATATCGGCGTCTGACATGTTCGCACGTTCATTCTCCAGGCGAGCTTTTTCTTTGTCCGCCTTTTCGGCATTCAAGGTACTGGAAGGCTTAAGGGTATAGCGGACACGGTGGGTATTGGTAAGAAGCAGCTGCCTGACAGCGTCTGATATGAAGCCTGGCGACGATGCCTTAGCACGTAAACGTTCGAGTGCCGGATCAAGGTTCAGTAATGCAACAGGATCACCATAGTGTGTTGCAGCAGGCAGTGCAGTCAGGATCAGCTGCAACCCATAAGGGTAATGGTCCCCTCCTATCTCGCGTTGATGAAGCTCGAGCTGATGCAGAGCTGCTTCAACCATTTCGACAGGAACGCCCTCTTCGGCAACTTTCTCGAGGGTATTGAGGATCAGGGCTTCAACCGCCTCAGCGTGCTCCGGCTCACTACCCTCAAGTCCACACATGAACGACATTTCGCGGTTAGAATCTTCCAGACCGCAGAGAGGTGACGGTGTCGTACCAAGATCACTTTCCTCAAGAGCCCGACGCAACGGAGAGGCACTGTTATCAAGCAGCACCTGACTCAGCAGGTTAGCCTCAAGTTGGGCATCGAGATCAATAGAATCACCCAACAGCCAACCAATGACGTGGTGGGTTTTGGCACTCAGGTCATCCGAATCAACGCCGTAGAGCGCTTCTTTATGTTGAGGCTCTGAAAAACGCCGTTCAGGCTCTACCCGCAATTGCCTGTCCTGTTTATCAAAGCGACTCAATGCCTGCTGATCCATCCGGTACTGAATGTCTGCCACTTCCATATCCCCGAATGTCATGATAATGGCGTTCGTTGGGTGGTAATGACTGCGATAGAAATCAAGCAATTCCTGATACGACAGGTCGAGAATATTCTCGGGCTCACCGCCGCTGTTGTAATGATAGGTCGTTGTCGGGAATAGCTCTCCGCTGATTCCCTGCCAAAGCTGGGATACGGGCGATGACATGGCGCCTTTCATTTCATTGAAAACAACACCTTTGTATTCAAGTGCTGAGTTCGGGTCATCTTTATCGGCAAGTTCAATGCGATGACCTTCCTGCGCAAAATCCAATTCATCAAGATTGGCGAAGAAGACAGCGTCGAGATAAACATCCAACAGATTCAGGAAGTCTTTATCATTCTGCGAAGCAAAGGGATACGCAGTCCAGTCACTACTGGTCATCGCATTCATAAAAGTATTCAGCGACCGACGGGTCATCATAAAGAACGGATCACGGACCGGGAATTTCTCGCTGCCACAAAGCGCGGTATGTTCAAGAATATGCGCCACACCGGTTGAGTCGTGCGGCATGGTCCTGACGGCGAGCAGGAAGGCTTTTTCCTCATGCTCGCTACGGATATGGTAATGCGGGGCGCCCGTCTTTATGTGTTCATAGTGCTCAATAACGATATTTAGAGAGTCGACTGGCGTAGATGATACTTTTTTAAACGAAGAGTGCTGCATAGTTTCTGACATGTCGATAGCATGATCCCTGAGAACAGCCATCATCTTAACAGCAGATAAGGACCCACTAAAATGGATCAGTTGAATTCAGCACTGGAACAGGAGTTTCCGGTCAATGAACAATGCATGTACCTGAATCATGCTGCTGTCGCTCCGTGGCCAATATCAGCCAGTAAAGCCGTTGCCCGGTTTGCTGAAGAAAACGTAGCCAAGGGAGCCGCCGACTATCCACACTGGCTGGAGATAGAGAAACAACTTCGTTTGAACCTGGCCAGGCTTATTAATGCGCCTGTCGACTCTGTCGCCCTGGTGAAGAATACTTCCGAGGCCCTTTCATTTGTCGCTTACGGCATCGACTGGCGTCCAGGTGATACGGTTGTTATTTCCGATGAAGAGTTTCCATCGAACTCCATTGTCTGGGAGTCCCTCAAGAATCAGGGGGTGATTGTCCGCAAGGTTTCCCTCGCAGGTGAGAACCCCGAAGCAGAACTGTTTCAGGCCATATCCGAAACACCACGTCTGGTGTCGATCTCAGCCGTACAGTACGCCACAGGAACCCGGGTAAATCTCGCGAAAATGGACCAGCGGGGGCATTTGAACGAAAACCTACGGTTTTGAGTCCCGCGACCACATCGTAACCGCAGGTTTCCGTCCAATAGCCCTTATCCACGTAATTTAGAGGTCAATAACCGATTGATCTTATTAGAATTATTTAAAGTTACGCGCAATTACGCATGATATGCGTAATCAGGAATACCGCCGACTTCTAGGAGGCCTGTGGAAGAACCGACAAATTTGGCTCTTACGAGATCACAGCGAGTCCTGTAGTTGCTTGAATTGCCCCTGGATCAGCGCCTTTGAGCAATTCATCTACCAATTCAGCGCGCGACACAGAGACCAAGTCTGGCGACAACTCGAATGAGCGCAAACAATTAGAGCTTTCTCAGACTCAAATTCAGCGGCATGTCGAATCTCATCTCGCCGTTACGGTTACGACACAGCACAGTTCACCACCCAATTACCAGTATAGTTCTCTCGATGGCGAACTTTATGTCGTCTCAGATGATGTCGTGTTTGATACTTCATCTGAACCCAATGATCCCCAAGCAACGCTGGAAAAAGCCCAACTAATACGAATGGCGTCCATGGCACCCACTGATCCCACACCACAGGATCGTAAAGCCTCTCAACAAGCAATTATGATGGCTGCACAAGAAAAAAGTGAGATTAATACCGCTTCGATTGAAACATTGGGTAACCATGTCGATGTACTTGTGTGATGACCTGAATTTACAAATGAAATCCAACGGCGTGGGTTTCAGATAACGCCCGCATCTCGACACGCCTCCTCTCCAAATTCGAATTCAATGGTCGTATGCGCGAGATCGAACTCTCTGAGACGATCAGCAATTGTCCTTTTCAAATGAAGTTGCTGCTCCAAGGTTAATGCGCATCGCAATACCAAATGTGCAGTAAGCACATGATGCTCACCATCGAGTGACCACAGGTGTAGGTGGTGAACACTACGGACGTCATCAAGCGTGGACAGACATTGGTGAAGTGACTCTGACAGTGCTTTGTCGGGTGCTGCCTGAAGAAACAATCGAGTGGTACTCCAAAGGTTTTTTTCTACACCGAACAAGATATAGAGGGTAAAAACGATAGACAGTGCTGGATCTAAAATAGGCCAATCTACAAAAAGCAGCACAATGGATACAATCAGGACAGCCACCCAACCCAGTACATCTTCCAATAAATGCCAGTTCAAGACTTTTTCGTTAAGTGTTTTCCCATGACTAAGCTTGTACGCAGCGAATCCATTGACCATGACACCAAAAATGGCCAATCCCAACATCCCTTCGACGACAGGCATTTCAGGTTGCAACAGTTTTGGGATAGCCTCTGACAAGACCCAAGCTGACCCTGCAATGAGTACCAAGCCATTGATCAAGGCACCTAATAACGACAGGCGGCGATATCCGTAAGTAAAATCAGTATTAGAGTCTTTCTCACTGACCTTGCTGAGTAACCAAGCGAGGCCGATGGAAATACAGTCGCCCAGGTCGTGAACGGCATCCGCCATAATGGCGGTGCTGTTGGTCAATAGGCCGCCGACAATTTCAATAAGCGTAAAACCCAGGTTGAGAAAAAACGCCCAGCCAATACGTTGTGAACTGCTGGTGTGACCGTGATTATGCATAGCCCCTCCGCTAGGCGTTTCCGGTGTTGTGGCGCTGGTGAGGACGCAGCCAGCGCGCACAACACCGGGAGTGTTAACGACCGTCTATAGGTAGCGCCTGCTCAATGGGGCTGACATACACCCATCCGGAAATGTTAGCACCAATTTTTCCAGTTTTACGGATGATAGTTGTCACCGCATCAACCTGTTCGTCTTCGCAGGCTAGTGATAATTGAACTTCTGAAATCACCACGCCAGCTTCGGACGAATAGGCCAGCTCCTGTTCCCCTAACGGCTTCAAGGTGCCTTTGATATCAAGCATTGCCATGTTCTTGTAGCCTGCATCGTGTAGTGCATCGATTACGTCGGCAGTTCGTACATGATGAATGAAGGCCGTGATTAGTTTCATGTGAATATTCCTATAAAGTGTTGCTGTTACGTTAGACGACACGCGGCATGAATCACATGCCGCGAGCTTTAGTCAGTTATTGTGCAATGGATTCGCCATTTCCATTCAATGCTTTCGGTTTTCGCCATGCAAGACGATACAAACCAGGCAACACCAACAATGTGAGTAAAGTAGAAGAAAGGATTCCGCCAATAACTACTGTGGCTAAGGGCCTTTGTACTTCGGCCCCAGTACTGGTGTTGAGCGCCATGGGCAAAAAGCCGAGCGCGGCCACCAAAGCGACCATCAATATCGGCCGCAGCCTCAGCATAGCTCCACTCTGAATCGCAGACTCGATGACTTCGCCACGATTAAGCGCGTCCCGAAATGCGGATACCATCATAACCCCCGTCAGCACCGATACCCCGCACAGGGTGATAAAACCGACACCGGCAGTAATTGACAGCGGTATGTCACGCAGCCACAAGGCGATGACGCCGCCGGTCAGCGCCAGCGGCACGCCACTGAATACCAGTGCGGCATCTTTAGCTGAGCCAAAAGTCATCATCAACAGGGCAAAGATCATCACCAGTGTCACAGGCACCAGCAAACTTAACCGTTGTGACGCCGATTGCAGTTGTTCAAAGGTACCGCCGTATGCTAGCCAATAGCCGGGCGGTAACTTGACCTGCTGTGCTACTTTGCCCTGTACTTCAGCCACAAACCCTCCCAAATCACGACCGCGAACATTGGCGCTGACCACCAATCGGCGTTTACCGTTTTCTCGGGAAATTTGATTGGGACCGGGTGCCAGCGTCAGTCTGGCGACCTCACGCAACGGCACATAGCCACCGCCCGGTAAGGGTACGGGCAAACGCTCCAGGGCGCTCACGTCGGCCCTTAATCGTTCTGCCAAGCGCACGACGATCGAGAAACGTTGGTCACCTTCAAAGATCAGCCCAGCCTCTTCACCGCCTGTGGCGGCAGCGACGACGTCCTGCACATCGGCAACGTTCAAGCCATAGCGATACAGGGCGGAGCGATCCGCTTCGACTGACAAAATGGGTAAGCCCGACACCTGTTCCACCTTTACGCCTTCAGTGCCCTCTATACCGTTCAGTACAGCGGCGATTTCGCTTCCCGACTTCAACAGTTGCTGCAAATCATCGCCGAATACCTTGATCCCTAAATCCGATCTGACACCTGAAATCAATTCATTAAATCGAAGCTGGATCGGTTGGCTGATCTCATAGGCATTGCCGGGCAACAACGAAAGTTTTTCACCCATTTCTTCCAGCAGGTGGGCTTTGGTTTTATCGGGATCAGGCCATTCACTTTTGTCTTTCAGCATGACATAGCCATCAGAGATATTGGGCCCCATGGGATCGCTGGCGACTTCAGCGGTTCCGACACGCGAGAAGTAGGTTTTGACTTCAGGCATTTCCAGCACGGCTTTTTCCAGGCGAAATTGCATATCCAGGGATTGGCTGAGGCTGGTGCCGGGTATTCGCAACGCCTGGACGGCGATATCACCCTCATCCAGGTTCGGGATAAATTCAGTCCCCATTTTAGTTGCGAGTGTTCCTACGATAATCACGAATATCAGGGTCATTGACAGCACCCAAACGCGAAACTTCAGGACCCACGCCAATACTGGTGCGTAAAGCCACTTGGAAGAACGAACTATAAAATTTTCCTTCTCCTCAATGTGTCCGCGCATGACAAGTGCCGCAGGAACGAAGGTCAGCGACAACACCAATGCGGACAACAGTGCCATGATTACCGCCATCGCCATGGGGGTAAACATTTTTCCTTCCACGCCGGTCAGCGCCAGAATGGGCAGATTCACCAGAATTACCACGAGCACGCTGATTAAACTCGGGGTGAAGACCTCACGAGTGGCAGCAAACACCGTTTGAAAGCGCTCGTCCAATTTCAAGGTGCGCCCAAGATGGTGTGGCGCCCCGCCAGCCGCAAAATGCAGTTTTCGACAATGGCGCGGGAAGTGTGGAAAGGCACCTGGGCGGGAACCAATGGTTTCTGTCGCCCGGTTTGATGTGGACACATCAGAATTTTGCGTTCAAGGCAGGCTTACAACTGCCCGTCATCGATGATTTGTCCGCCGATCAGGAGCAAGACGACTACCGTGCCAAAATTGAGCTGGAATGGCACCTGTAAAGAGACAACCGTTTTAGGAGTTTAACCATGAGACAGTGTTTACTTATTGCAGCATTAATGATGCTTTCATTTATGGCGCAGGCGGCTGACAGGCGCTATGAGCTGCATGTTGATGGCATGGCCTGTCCTTATTGTGCCTACGGGATCGAAAAGAAAATCAAAGCGCTTGATGGCGTAGATAAATCCAGTGTGATTATCAAATTGAATGATGGATTGGTGATCTTTGAGGCGGACACGCTGGAACCCATGAATCAAGCATCGCTTAAAACCTTGATCAATGACGCCGGGTTTACCTTGCGCCAATTCCAGGTGCAACCCGTAAAGCCTCAAAAAGAATGATCGCAATGATTAGATTTCGATGAACACTGAACAGGCGAAAACCGATACCTCTCTTTTCAGCGGCCTGGGGCTCGCGCTTATCGGTACCACCTGTTGCGCGCTACCAATTGTATTGGTCGCGCTTGGGCTCGGAAGCGCTGTGGCTTCGATGGTGGCCGTGATGCCTTGGTTAACGACATTGTCGCAGTACAAAGTCGTCACATTTTCCTTAACCGCTGCCGCATTAGTTTATAGCTACTGGCGATTGCATCGGATCAAAGTCTGCGCTCTAGCGGACAAAAACCGCTTGCGATGGCAAAAGGCAGTATTGTGGGCGAGTACAGTGATACTTCTGCTTTCCCTTTTTGCGGCTTACGCCTTGCTGCCGCTCACTTTGTGGTTGCAAAGCCTGTCATGAGCGCAGAAACTGAAAGCCAGTCAGTCTTAGTGGAAGTATTGACGGCTTCCGGATGCGGTCGTTGTCAGAAAATAAAAGCGCTGGCAAAAGCGGTGATCGCTGAATTGAACGACGACCGGGTGCGCTATCAAGAGATCAAGTCAGGAGATTCTGAAGCGATTGGAGGAGCCTTCAGCACCTCAAGGTAAAGCGCACTGATGGATACCACAGCCTGGATGCAAATGGGCGGAGTTGCCGGTCTGGGTGCGGCTTTATTGGCTGGTTTTCTGTTCAGCTTTATGCCGGTGGCTTTCGCCTCCATTCCTGTTGTACTGGCCTACGTCACTCGCGCACGCGCTTTCCGTGAGGCGGTCAGTTATGGCCTGGCCTTTGCCGCCGGGCTCATACTCACCCATGTGGTGTTAGGTATCGGTGCAGCGCTGGGTTTGCTCTGGACGGGCTGGTTGAAAATTCCGTTACCCTGGTTGCCATTGCGGGGAAAACGCGCGGCGACGCTCTGGGGAGCCTTCTTATTGGGTATGCCGTTTACGGTCGGGATCTGTCCGGTCTGTTCGCCGGGGTTATGGATCGGACTCGGTGTTAGTGCCTCGATCGGATCGGGTTTTTATGGTGGTTTGTTGATGTTGGCGTTCGCTCTCGGTCGGGTGATCCCGCTTGCCGTGGGTGCTATCAGCATCGGCTGGTTGGAAAACCTGAAAACCATCGAGTGTTGGCGTCGTGGTTTTGAGATTGCAGGAGGCATCACGCTAATGGCCATTGGGGCTTACCTGCTCAATGAAAGTTATTTACTATGAAAAAGTGGCTCATGGCTGTTTCTGGTTTTAAATCATGATGCGAATTGGTGAAGTGGTCGCAACATTGGAAATCAGTGCTGATACCCTGCGTTATTACGAAAAAATCAAACTGGTGCCCGAAGTACATCGCAATGATGCTGGAGTCCGACTGTATTTCGATAAAGATCTCTCACGACTGCGCTTTATCAAGCGGGCGCAAAAGATGGGATTTAGCCTGAATGAAATCAAACAGCTACTTCAGTTTCGGGAAAACCCGCAAAAAGCCAAGCCCAAAGTCCGGGAACTGGCGCATCACAAGCTGGAAGACATTCAACATCATCTGGAGGAATTGACCACTTTGCGGGACGAACTGCGACTGCTCACCAATCTGTGTGGTTCCAGTGACAAGGGTTGTCCAATCCTGGAGTCTTTCGACGGCGAAACGAGTGAGCAATGAAAGAAAAACTCAAGCACTTTACCGCGAACAATCCGGCCTGAACCGTACAATGTCAATATGAGTTCTCTAAGAACAGCAACGCCCCTCTTGTTGAACAGGCGGGCATGGTACCGAACCGTAAGAACAATACACACAACAATCACCGGGTTTGGGTTTAAGTACAGCGTGACAACCTTCGCACTCATAGAACCACTGGCAGGCATCCGTCGGCATGGTTTCGAGCTTCTTATGGCCACATTTCGGACAGGTCAATTCTGAATCTAAAATCACATTTGAGGTCATGACGTACTTCCCTGTACGCCACCCTTCGGGCAGCTGAGCTGTGCAAAACGCCTTTCCTGTCGTTTTGTCATGGCGTTTCTGTTTCCACAAGGGTTGAGGGATAACCGGCATTGGTGGTCGCTTCAATGAGTTTCCCTGCGCTGGTCTGAGTATCCTCAAAAGTGACCACCGCCTGCTTGTGTTCAAAACTGACCTCGGCCTTGGTGACGCCTTTTACTTTGCTAAGGGCCTTCTTGACCGTGATCGGACACATGGCGCAGTTCATGGTTGGCAGGTTCAGAGTTACAATCTGAGGTTTAGCCCAGGCAGACAGGCTGGTGATGGTGAATACAAGGGCTATTGTGATTTTGTGCATGATTCACTCCAGTCTTGGGCAACGCATTTTTAAACCATCAGGGGAATCCAGTAGCTGCTGGTGACAAGAACCAACGCGATGATGGCCATGATCCAGAAAATAACCCGTCGGCGTTTTCGCGTTTGCGGTACGGCGCAGGCGGTGCCCGGCTCGCAGCCCTCAACTGGCCGGTGGATCTGCCAGCCCGCCCAACCCAATAGCATCATCACGATGGCGATAAAGACGGGACGATAGGGCTCCAGCAGAGTCAGGTTCCCGATCCAGGCCCCGCTGATCCCCAGTGTGAGTAAAACGAACGGGCCGATGCAGCAAAGGCTGGCGCCAACAGCAGCCAGCACCCCGCCGATCAGGGGTAGATTATTTTTGGCGAACTCGTCGTTTGCGGGCATGGCGGACTCCATGGAATGCATTCAATGAAGCCAGTGTAAACGCCGTACTTCGGTACGGAGTCAAGTCCGACTCAGGAGAGGTCTTTGTCAGGTTGTAACGACTCCACAATCGGACAGGCTGTGTTGTCGGGATTGGAGCGGCACTGGGTGACTAAACCCTCTAAAACACGCTCCAGGCGGCACAAATCGTTGATTTTTGACCGCACGCTGACCAGTTTACTTTCCGCCAACTCCTGGACTTCCGAGCAATGGGATTCGCCCAGTACCAAGAGGTTTTCGATCTCCTCCAGAGTAAAGCCCAGTTCCTGGGCACGTTTGATGAATAAAATCCGTGCCAGGGTGGCCTTGGTATAAGTGCGGTATCCTTGAGCCGGTTTTGGAGGCTGAGTGATGAGGCCACGGCGTTCGTAGTAGCGGATGGTTTCGACGCTGACTTGTGCAGCTTGCGCTAATTTTCCGATGGAAAATAGACTCATGGCAAAGCCCCTTCTTCGCAGTCCCAATTAATAGCCGCTTGTGGAAAGCAGATCGAAAAGGAGGTCATACCGTAATCTGAAGACACGTCGATACTGCCGTAGTGTGCTTCCACGATGGACTTAACAATCGCCAAGCCCAATCCAGCCCCTTCACTCTGGCGCTGACGTGAAGGATCAACCCGGTAGAAACGGTCGAAAATTCTGGGCAAATGTTCTGCGGGAATTTCCGGCCCCGTATTCTGTACGCTGAGTAAAACCTGCCCTTCGTCCGACACATCCAGACGAACCTTCACGCTTTCTCCCTCGGGTGAGTGGCGTATCGCATTGGATAACAGATTGGACATGGCGCGCCGCAGCATGGCACGATCACCCTTAATTTTCGGCGCCTGTCCTTCCAGCATTAACTGTATGTGCTTTTCCTCTGCCAGCGCCTCAAAAAAATCAAATAGCTTACGGACTTCCTGAGCCATACCCAGTGACTCCCATACCGGCTTAAGCAGTCCATGCTCGCTTTGAGCCAGCCAGAGCATGTCGTTGACCATTTTTGCCAAGCGTTCCAATTCTTCCAGGTTTGAATAGTGCAGTTCGCGGTATTCAACCAGGCTTCGTGACTTTCCCAGAACGACCTGAGTCTGGGTGATGATATTGGTAAGAGGCGTGCGCAATTCGTGGGCGATGTCGGCGGAGAAATGGGACAAGCGGGCAAAACTGTCTTCCAATCGGCCAAGCATAAAATTGAATGAAGAAACGAGATTTTGAAGTTCCCCGGGCACCGCCTCGGAATCAAGTCGCACATGCAGGCGATCAGCCTGTATTTCACGCATGGCTTCGCTCAACCCGCGCAGTGGCGCATGCCCCTGATGCACACCATACCAGGCCGCCAATAGCGTCACCATGCCTGCGAGTAACATGATAAGCCATAAGCTACGACGAAAATTCTCCAGAAATTGGATATGAGCATCCATGTCAATGGCGGTAACGATGTAGTATTCTTGGCCACCCACCTGGGTTTGCGTGATGGTTCCCCGGTAGGTTTTCCCATCTCCCTGCCAGTGATATACGTTGCCAACCTGAATACTGGACACCGGGGCAAAGGTATTAATAGGTTTTGCAAAATCGTTCGCTGAGGGGCCGTAAATCAGGCGCTTTTCCTTATCCCAGACCTGAAAATAGACACCGTGATGACCCGATATCGCGTGCGACAACGCCTCACCCAAGTGTGAAGAGCCGTCACCCGTTTTGCGTAAGGCTCGATCCACAGCCCTTGTCATGACCTCCAACTCGTCAGCGTCCTGTTCGGCGAAATGGCGCTTGACCGCGTTGTCCACCAGATAACCAATCACCAGAAGACTTAGCCCAATGGCAAGGGCAACAAAGGCCATCACCCGGGCGGTTAGCGATAGTGGATGCTTGCCAAGACGACTACTCCACATCATGCTCGTCATCCACTTCCAGCTTGTAGCCCATCCCCCTTACCGTGTGAATCAATTTAGGCTCAAAATCGTCATCTATCTTGGAGCGCAGGCGACGGATGGCCACATCGATCACATTAGTATCGGAATCAAAGTTCATGTCCCACACTTGCGAGGCAATCAGCGAACGCGGTAGCACTTCACCCTGGCGGCGAACCAGCAACTCCAGCAAGCAAAACTCTTTATGGCTTAAGTTGATTTTACGACCCGCACGCGTGGCACGGTGCCGAGGTAAATCCAGAGTGAGATCGGCTACGCGAATCTGGTCAGTCATTACGGGCACAGAACTGCGGCGCAATAACGTTCTTACACGGGCCAACAACTCGGCGAATGCGAAAGGTTTAACCAGATAATCATCCGCACCCAACTCAAGGCCCTTAACCCGGTCATCAATGCTATCGCGTGCGGTTAGGAAAAGTACCGGGGTCTGACGTCCAGCCTCGCGCAACGACTGAATAATGCGCCAGCCATCGACATCCGGCAGCATGACATCCAGCACCAACAGATCGAAGGTTTCCGTCATGGCCAGGTGATGACCATCTAAACCATTTCGCGCCAAAGTGACCATAAACCCGGCCTCCGTCAGCCCCTGCTGTAGATAATCGCCAGTCTTGATTTCGTCTTCGACCACCAATAGCCGCATCGTTGTCCTACTCCGTCGTTTCAGAATGGGTTTGGAAACAGCATAAACCTGGCTAACCCGCAGGAAGATGACACCCAGATTACAACTTTGTCATTCTGGAGTCATGCGGGTGTCAGGCATGCCTGGCTAGTATGCGGGACCAAGATATGGAATAACCAATATTTCCCTAACAAGAGATTGACCAATGACCTCATGGTTTCCCCAACCCAAGCCGTCCTGGCAGCTGAGTCGCCGCCGATTTGTGCAGGGCCTGGCCGCTGGTGGTGTACTGGCCGCCACACCGTCCTGGTTGCAGGCTGCCGTAAGCAGCACGACTTCACTTGGCTCAGCACCCGTGCTCAGCGGGCGTGAAATTGATCTGGTCATCGCAGAGACGCCGGTCAATTTTACCGGTGTCACTCGGATGGCCACGACCATCAATGGATCAATCCCGGCCCCAACCCTGCGCTTGCGCGAAGGTGATGAGGTCACAATCCGCGTGACTAATCGCCTGCCCGTGGCCACCTCGATACACTGGCACGGCATTCTGTTGCCTTATCAGATGGATGGTGTGCCCGGCATAAGCTTCAAAGGTATTGCACCCGGCGAAACCTTTATCTATCGCTTTACACTGCGCCAGAGCGGCACCTACTGGTACCACAGCCATTCCGGTTTTCAGGAAATGACGGGGATGTACGGCGCTTTGATCATCGAGCCCCGCGCAGGTGAAAGACATCACACCGATCAGGATCACGTGGTGCAGCTCTCTGACTGGACTGACGAAGACCCCATGCATGCCTTCAGCAAGCTGAAAATGCAGAGCGATATCTACAACTTCAGCCAGCCTACGTTTTTTGATTTTACCCGTGATGTATCGAACATGGGTCTTCAAGCCGCATTGGATAAGCGTCAGATGTGGAATCAGATGCGTATGAATCCAACGGATTTAGCCGATCTGTCGGCGGCTACGTTCACGTATTTAATGAATGGCACTGCTCCTGCTAGCAATTGGACGGGACTGTTTAACAAAGGAGACCGAGTAAGACTGCGTTTTATCAATGCTGCCAGTAACAGCTTCTTTGACGTGCGCATTCCCGGCTTAAAAATGACCGTCATCCAATCGGACGGCCAAGATGTTGAGCCAGTAAGCATCGATGAATTCCGTTTTGGTCCAGGTGAAACTTACGATGTGCTAGTAGAACCTAAAGACGATGCTTATACCCTCTTTGCACAAAGTATGGAGCGTAGCGGTTATGCTTTAGGCACACTGGCCACTCGCCAAGGCTTGTCGGCTTCCATACCAACACTTGATCCGGTGGAATGGCTGACCATGACCGACATGATGGGCGCCATGAGTCACCAGGAAATGAACCAAAAAGGTATGGATCACAGTGCGATGAGCATGGGTAATATGGATATGGGGGGCATGGATCACTCCAACATGCACGGTGGCATGGCAATGGATCACAGCCAGCACAGCGGCCAAAGTATGCCGGGTATGAACCAGGCCACACGCAGTCCTCTCGCCAAGCCCTCGTCTACCGTGCGCCACGCACGCACGGAGTATGGCCCATCTGTCGATCAGCGCGTCAATACACCCCGTACTACTTTGGATGATCCTGGCATAGGCCTTCGAGATCTAAGCGAAAAAGGACTACGACCACAGGGCCATCGCGTACTAACTCTGGCAGATTTAAAATCCATTGACGGCATTTTGGATGACCAGCGCGAACCCGTGAGGGAACTCGAACTCCACCTAACCGGTAATATGGAACGTTACAGCTGGTCGTTTGACGGGCTCGAATTTGGCAAAAGTACGCCGGTATCATTGCGCCATAATGAACGGGTCAGAATCATCCTGCAAAACGACACAATGATGACCCATCCCATGCATTTGCACGGCATGTGGAGCGAACTGGAAACTGATCAGGGGGAACTGCGGGTGCGTCGTCATACTATACCGGTACAGCCCGCCCAACGAATCAGTTACTTAACTACACCGCATGACCTGGGCCGCTGGGCCTGGCATTGCCACCTGCTGTTTCATATGGATGCGGGCATGTTCCGTGAGGTGGTAGTGTCATGAGAATGGGAATGAAAATGAAGACTATGAACTGGTTGGCAGTGTTGGTGCTATTTGCCACCAGTTTGCACGCGAATTTTGTCCTTGCACAGATGGATCAAGGCGAGAAGAAAGCGCAAGGTGGTAGCGCACCCGCTGACGCCCGCGACCCTCACGCCTACTCGGATGGTTTTAGTTTGACCGCTAGCCCCTACGTTCAATCAGGGTCGCCACAACTGAAGCTGGCCGATGAACATAGCTTTTGGGCGGTACTAGGTGACCGTTTCGAATACCAGGAAGACAGTAAAACCGGTAGTGAAACCATAGTTTACGACCTCCAGGCATGGTACGGCACCACCTTCGATCGACTCGTCATCAAGGCGGAAGGTGATATTGCAAGTGGAACCTTGGAAGAAAGCTCCACCGATCTGCTCTGGGGTCATGCGCTGAACGCCTATTTTGATACCCAACTTGGCCTGCGATTTGACCAATATAACGAAGGCAAAGATCGCCAATGGTTGGCGCTGGGTCTACAAGGGCTTGCCCCCTATTGGTTTGAACTGGATGTTACCGCCTATGTGGGCGACAACGGTCGGACCGCACTAGCCGCTGAAGCTGAATATGAATTATTGCTGACACAACGCCTGATTTTACAACCCCGCGCTGAGCTGAATCTGTACGGCAAGGGCGACCCGGAAAATGGTTTAGGCTCCGGCCTGTCGGATCTCGCGTTGGGTGTGCGTCTGCGTTATGAGTTCAGCCGTCAATTTGCCCCCTACATTGGAGTGGAATGGACGAGCACTTATGGCGATACAGCGGATTACCGGCGCGCCGCAGGCGATGATCGCTCTGACACCCAGATCGTCGCGGGCCTCAGGTTCTGGTTTTAATAATTAACATTGTCTGGTCAACATGACTTTTACTCCTCCGAGGAAACACTCAATGAAACGTAAACTTCTATCCCCCGTTCTCGTTCTCGCTGCCCTTGGCGTGACTTTTTCAGCTCAAGCCCATGATCCTAAGGAGCACATGAAAGACGCAGAAAACCCGAATTGCGCCGCAATGAAGGATATGGATCACAGCAAGATGGATATGAACGATCCTGTCATGCAAGCCATGATGAAGCAGTGCATGAAGGATATGCATCACAGCGATGGTGACTATTCAATGAGCCACGAAGATGCTAGTGAAGATGGCCAGAAGAAAGCTTCAGATGAACAACACTCTGAACATCAGCACTAACGCATAAACCTAAGGAATGTCCTATGCCAACGCTCACCGCATTTATTAGGAGCCTGCTTATCGCTACGGTCATTGGCCTGGTGGGCGCTGGCTTATTTATCTACTCGGGCCTATATCCCATCGGTGCCGACGTGCCCCATAACAAACTCAGTTACTGGCTGCTGGAAACCCTGCGCGAACGATCCATTGCCCGAGCTGCCAGCGATATTCAAATTCCTAGTAATTTGAATACGTCCGATCGATTGTTGGCTGGAGGTGCTGACTACAACGATATGTGTGCAGGCTGCCACCTCAAGCCGGGTAAAAATGAGAGTGACTTTACCATCGGCCTGTATCCTTCCCCACCTAACTTGACCGCCACGGCAGATGCCCATGGGCATGAGCATGGCAGCGACACAGGTAGTGAAGAAATAGCTATTCAACGCCAATTCTGGATTATCAAGCACGGCATTAAGGCATCGGGCATGCCCGCTTGGGGACCAACTCACAGTGACGACCGGATTTGGAATATGGTGGCATTTCTACAAAGGCTTCCATCACTTACGCCGGATCAATATCAGATACTGACAGCAAGAGGCAATACAAGCGATTCGCACGACCACTGAATTTATCGCCATCGAAAAATAATTAAATCCGCTTAGGCAATCACGACTCTAAATCCATAAATATGAAAAATCACATGTTGAAAAGATCTCTCTCCATATTCGTATTTTTCTACCCGCTGTTATTTGTTGAATTGGCTTATCCACACTCTGCACATGACCCCATAAAAGACATTGAAAAATATGACCGCACAGTAGCGGAACGGCAAGCAAGCTTCCAAACCCTTGGCAGCTCTCCGGAGCGTATGCAGAACCTTCAGGATCAAGTCGACAGAATGCAAAGAAAACTACTTGCTATGAGAAATCTGATGGCCAGCGACTATCCACACGTCAAGGAAAAAATGAGTAAATACAAGTACGATTACATGGGCACGGTAGATGAAATGCTAGCGCAATTAAAAATAACACTTAAACAAACGGATTCATTGTTTGATAAATGAGATATGGTAATGGAAGAGAATCCAGAAAGACCCAGCAGCTAGACAGTGGATATAGCGATTCGCCCTATGCCGGCTAAGGTATTTATTACTGGTGGCGCTGTGTTCACCATGGTGTTATGGGCAATATGCTTCCCGCTCATCTCCCTTAGTTTACCCTATGCCCCGATTATGTTGACGGCATTTCTTAGAGCAGCGATTGCGGGTTTCTTTTTAATTGTCATCGCTTGGATGCTAGGTAGACCTTTCCCAAAGTCCACTAAAGTCTGCCTCTATATCCTTGGCATTGGTCTAACCGCAACGAGTATTGGGTTCTGGGGCATGTTCTATGCGGGCAGCCTAATCACACCCGGACTGGCAACCGTACTCACCAACACACAACCTCTAATTGCCGGCCTTCTGGGCTGGCATATTCTGAACGAACGCATAGGGAAGCGGGCACTGCTGGGTACTCTACTCGGTTTTTCAGGAATTGTGGTCATCAGTGCGGAAAGTCTTTTCGCCACAGATGTTCAGTCATTGAGCGGTATTGCCTATGTTGTTATTGCCGCTGCGGGTTTAGCGATCAGCAATATCTTGTTGAAGAAGTCTGCTAATCGTGTCGATGTGCTATATGCCATGGGATTCCAGCTCTTACTGGGGGCTATCCCCCTGTCGCTATTGGCCTTTTTTAACACTTCCTTGCCGCCCCTGAGTTGGAACTGGGATTACGTGTGGATCTTACTGGCACTGGCATTGCCCGGCACTGCTCTGCCATTTATTCTGTGGTTCTGGCTGATGGATACTGCGCCATTATACAAAATCAATGTCTACAGTTTTCTAACGCCTGTATTCGGGCTGTATTTAGGTTACACATATTTTGCTGAGTCGCTATCTTCAATACAGTGGCTGGGTATTTTCCTGGTTATAGCCGCCATACCTCTGGTGAATTCGTCAACCAGAGCAGTGGTATGAGGAAATATGAAATCGGATAATCTACCTGTATGACAGGCTGAATCGATTTACTAACAAGGTGATGTGATGACAAGTTCAGCGAAGAAAAAGCCATCCTATAAAACAGAACTCAGAGAGCTCCAAATACAACTCGTTAAACTTCAGCGGCACATTATCAAAAACGACCTGCAACTGCTGGTCATATTTGAGGGCCGGGATGCCGCCGGTAAAGATGGTGTCATCAAGCGAATCACTGAGCATCTAAGCCCGAGGGAAACGCGAGTCGTCGCCCTGGGAAAACCCTCTGAGCGCGATACCAATAGCTGGTACTTCCAACGTTACTCAGCCCACCTGCCAAGTCGGCAGGAAATGGTCCTGATGAATCGCAGCTGGTATAACCGCGCGGGTGTGGAAAAAGTCATGGGCTTTTGCTCGGAAAAAGAATATAAGCAATTTATGAAAGCGGTCGTACCGTTTGAAAAGATGCTTTGCGATACAGGTATCCAAATTATCAAATACTATCTCGATATATCGCGGGATGAACAGCAAAGTAGATTAGATGATCGACGAATTAATCCATTAAAACAGTGGAAGATCAGCCCAATTGATACTACAGCTATCGAGCACTGGGACGATTACTCCCTTGCCCGTGACAAAATGCTACAGCATAGCCATAGCGATCATGCCCCCTGGTATATCGTCAAAGCCAATAATAAAAAGTGCGCTCGTCTTAATGTCATCCGACATTTGTTATCGATTGTAGATTGTCCTGATAAAGATCAGCACTTGATGAAGCCGGATTCAGGCACCGTATATCCGTTTAACGAAAAACTTTTAACCGATAAGAAGATGTTACGTTAATTGTTCGAACTAATTTTCCCTAACGTATGTAAGCATCACTTGCGTACCTCCGCATCATACGGTGACTATTAAAAAATGAAGCATTTTACCCAATACTTGCTTTCATCACCTTGATCCATCCTTTGTGGTTATCGTAAAAACGGCAGTATTTTTCCTTCCAGTTTGTTATACAGCGCACCAGAATCATCACTGCCAGCATTGCTCTCACTGATAACGCTCCCGCGATGCCCACAAGGCAACTCTGTGTCCACCTGTCGTGGAGAACACTCAGGTTAGCGTCACCATTAAATGTCTCTTTCATGCCACTTTAGATCTGCGAAATCAACCTACCGGGATAGCGAACACCACTATCAGAGCCAACATCATCGCCATCGCCGAAAATGACGTTAATAGAATCACGCACTGTACTCCGGTTAACCGGACAGCCCTAAAAGTAGCCGCTATTGCCACCAGGCACTGCAACAGGTAGTACGCCGCAAACACACGCGATGCCAATGTCACAATATCAAACACATTACCGGTCCAAACCAACAAGATCGCTACCGCCACAAGACCGATATAGCCCAGTCGAGATGAAAGTCGGCTACCGCTCAGCTCACTGAACAATCCCCCTGCCCCCACTGTGTCGGCAACGGCAGCACTGAATTGACTCATCACCGCCGCCAGTATCAATAGCGCGGGCAATATTTCGGCAACACGACCCGCCAGGGTAATAATCGCCGTTTCATCGGCAATACCATGAAACTCCATCAACAGAGGCAGCCCCGTAATCACAAACAGCAGATAAATACCGCCGGCGATGAGTTGCGCCAATCTCATTGATCGCACCCGCATTGCAGGATCATAGGCGTTGCCCAGGTAACGCGAGGTTTCGAATCCCTGCACAATCAGCAGCAGTCCCGCCAACAGCCTGATACTTTCAATTCCGGTAAGGTTTTCATTCGGATTAATAAGGGTTTGATCACTGACGATCCAATGCCAATCGAACCCAACCAGACCAATCAACAATGCAGCGATGATGGCCAGCTTGATTGCCACCGCGGCTTCTTCCATTTTCTCCAGCCCACCGAGGCCGCGAAACCAACCCACGATGGCAATAAATAACAACACTACCGTGGTCAGCACATTTTCGATCACCGCATCACGGTGACCGCCAAAACGCAGTACAAAGGACGCCAGCAAACGTACGTAGAAAGCGACCGAGACAATATAAGCCAATCCCAGGGCGAGGTCCGACAGGCGTTGTAACGGCATAACGATGCGGAAATGCCCGGCATCGGCAAGAAGTGGCTCGGCATGGATAATGTTGAAACGGATCACAGCACCGATCGCAAATGCCACCAGGAGAATACCCAGCATCGCAACCGGAGCCCACGCCGCCACGACATGAGTCAGCAACGGCCCGGAAATCAGAAATCCGCTGCCGATAATCGACGCCAGTGGTGTCACCGTGGCTCTCCAGCGCGCAGCATTGCGTACTGTCGGCAGAAATAAAACTACCACCGCGACTAGTGCCACACCAGGTAAAACAAAATTAGACATTGACCTCCATTATGGACGGTTGACTTGATTTGTTGACAGCATCTGTAATATCACCATCATTTCAGCAATCGGTGTCGAAATATAAATTTTTACCCCGTATTTTCACGTTAAAGAGAAGAAGCCAAATTCTCTTTAAACAGGGGTGCACGCGATATAGGTATATTGAAGATCAACCCCTAAGATTCTCTATACCAAGGGCTAACAGATTTCATCGCCAACCATTAGTGACGGCATCACACCCATAGCGAGACAGCGAAGTAAAACGGACTGAATTCATATTTTGTTTTACTTTCAACTTCCTCCGTGGCAGCTACCGTCCCCGCCGGGATGCGCGAGATTATCAAGTTCACACTCCTCGCTGTAATGAATAAATCCGCGTTTTACCCGCTCCAACATACCGGAATGTAGCTTTGCCGCAGTTTGCTCGATAGTTGCTTCGATTTCCTCCAAGGAAACTTGAAAAAGATCGTAACTCACGTAAAGGCAGTGCCCCTCAAATCTGAGTGCTTCTACCCCCATAAGAGACAACAGGGATTGATCCAGTGTGGCTTTAAGTTCGTCGCCAACAGCCTCAGCGAAACCAATGCGACGTGTTTTCAGTGCCGCCTGTCCCTTTTGCTTTGGCGACAAGCCATGTTTGGGGTCGCCCACAAACAGGTGAGGGTGCTCTTTAAATCGCTCTAGACACTGAGATGAACAAAAGTAGTGATCGACGCCCTGATATTTGAGCGACAAAGATCGATCTATTTTTGTCATTTGACATACGGGACAATGTATTGTGAATTCACGTTTGCTCATTGGCCTCACCTTCTCTAATACTCCACCATCTGCTGATGTTTACTAATAAATAGGGGAGTGCGTAAATAAGAAGCCGATGCTTAGTTTCATTAGGTTCATTCATGCGCTTTTCCGCCACTTAACCACCTGATGTTTAAATTTGAACAGCAGACATCAATGCTGACGCTGGTGCTTACCGTCTTCGTGTAGTAGTCGTTGCCGTCTATTCGAATGCAAGAACCACCTCTCGCCCGCTGCGATCAGTAACATCGCGATAAGAGCAACGCCGATAACCCACGGGTCAGCGTTCAGTTTCACCCAAACAAAACCGATCAGTGCCAGCAAATCGAAAACAATGGCCACAATGGGCACCCAGCGCTTGGCTTTTATTTCATCCGCCAAATAACGAATCACGCCCCAATGAATGGCGATGTCCATGACCAGATAAAAGACAATACCCAGGGCGGCTATCCGCGACAGGTCAAAAAAGGCCGTAAGAAAAATACCGAGTACCACGGTATAGACAAGTGTATGTTTTTGGATGCTTCCCGGCATACCGAAATGGCGATGAGGAACCAGTTTCATTTCGGTCAACATGGCCAGCATCCGGGACACCGCAAAAATACTGGCAAGAATGCCGCCCGCAGTTGCCGTCATGGCAATTGCGACTGTAAACCATACTCCGTATTCTCCAAGCGCTGGTCGCGCAGCCGCTGCCAGGGAATAATCGCGAGTATCTATGATTTCACTCAGGGATAGGTTACTGGCCACTGAAAAGCCAACCAGGGTGTAGATGACTACACACGCAACAATAGAGATAACGATAGCTCTTCCAACATTTCGCTTAGGATCGATTACCTCGGATCCACTGTTGGTAATGGTGGTAAAACCTTTAAAAGCCAGAATCCCGAGAGCGGTAGCACCAAGAAAATTTCCGGAGGTTTCAACGTTATCCGTGTGACCGAAATCTAGCGCCAGGCTATCGGCCACCCACACACCGATAATGCCGAACACCAAAATGCCGCCAATCTTTAACACCCCGATAAACCCAGCTACCTTTTGAATAAAGCGGTTACTCAACAAATTGACGATAAACGCAAAAATAATCAGCCCCACACCCAGCATCGCCACCGTTCGCCCGGATTCATCACCACCGAATAATTGCATGGTATAGGAGCCAAAAGTCCGCGCCAGGAAGCTCTGTGCAATCACCATGGAGAAGTACATCAACAGTGCATTGAATGCCGTCGGTAAGCTGTCGCCATAAGCCTTGTGTAAATACATCCCTATCCCTCCGGCGGAAGGGTAGGCATTGGAAATTTTGACGTAAGAGTAGGCACTGAAAGAAACGACCACCGCTGCTGCCAGAAATGCCAGCGGGAACAGTACGCCCACCATTTCCGCCATTTGCCCGGTCAGGGCAAAAATACCCGCGCCTATCATGACTCCGGTCCCCAGCATCACGGTACCGGAGAGCGTTAGGCTACCCTTATCATAGTGAGTCGTGCGACCATCTTTATCCATCAATCTTCTCCTAAACTCATCTTTTTCAAAGTCGCTGCTACAATGAACCGGGCGCTACATTGATTTGCCTCCAGCAAGCCCAGCGTATCTAATGTTCCACCGCGGTTTCGATAACCAAATGCCAAACAACGGTCATTGCCCAAATCCAGCGGCCTACAAGTGCCCAGCAATATTTCAGGTCGCATATGGGATACAAAAATCCGCAAACGAATCTCATCGTCAAACAACTTGGTCTGCTGCGATGACGAACAGACAAATGGCTGTTCGTGCCTGTCGCGCGGAATACGAAAACGGCCAGGCTCAAGCAAATAAGTAATACGGCAGCCAATGCCTTTTTCTCTGAGACGCTGACCAACCTCACGACAAACCTGGAGTTGATAAGCACCCACCGCAACTAATTGAACATCAACTTTATCATCTTCTTCCAATGTCAACGCTCCATTTTCAACTAACTGCTGAGCTTGTTCGTAACTGAATGAAACCACAATTTCCTGTTTAGGTATGGTCATGGCCCAAACCTGGCCCTGGCTCTGGTAACAGGCATCGAGACAAGCAACCGCCGTACTGGCATCAGCGGGATATACGACGCGTGCCATATCACTCATTTCACCCAGTAGAACTTCACCAAACGCGGAATCCTGATGGGATTGCTCATTTTTGCCGTTCTCCCACAAATGCGAAGTAGCGATAACCGGCAACGATAACCAGCGCGGATGTCGATTCAGTTCTTTTTGGTGCCGCGCAAAAATGATTTCCTGCCGCAAGGCACCAATCATTTTCATGGCAAAGGCTTCATAGCTGACCACCAGGTTCATACCACCTTTATTCGCCAGTGCCGCACTCACTACGGCTTCCTCATTCAGAGCGGTAATGACAGCCCCTTGTATCGACTCGGCCACACCGTCTTCCGGGTTTAACACCCGGTGTTTGAGAAGGTCCAGCGTTTGGCCCATGCGGTTACTGCGTAGCTCATCAGGGTTGCCGATACGTACGCGCACGCCCGGATTGGCGAGATGCCACTCACACAAGCGCTTATCTACGGCTGCCATGGGTGACAATGCTTGCCCCTTTTCGCACTGTGGTGAAGCAGTAGGTAGTTTTAAAACGACATCACGCTGACCGAGCGCATGGTATTTTTCCGGTACCCGGTTATCTGCCTTATGTTGTGTTATTTTTTCGATTGCACTGGTCAGCTCAGTACGCGGCAGAAAGAGCCTGGCAGCGTGTTCATTGAATAGCTGCCGAGCCGCGGCATCGCTACGAGGGTTGCCGGGCAAAGACGTGCCGTGGGCTGCATTGGTGCCACCACCGTAAAAACCGTAGCCTTTTTCCGTTTCGGCAATCAGGTACGGCAGTTTCACCGGATAACACATTTTTCCTGCACGAATATGTGCACTGCAGGCTTGCAAGCGTGCTTCAGATTCAAATATTCCCCAGATAAACGCAGCTGGATCGCGCCCGTCGATGGCGATCGGATGAAATTCATTCTGCTCCAGATGTTCGTAAAACCAGGGCAGACCTCCCTGCTGGTACATGTTGGAACGCTGATCGATACGCCGACCATTGGCAATCATCACCGGCGTTACCAAGCCACAATCCTCGGCGCGCCACCAACGGCTGGCCCAATCACTGCCGCGTTGCTCTTCAAAGGCGCCATCGCTCAAAAATGCCACCAATCGTTCGCCGGGCAGTGGCATATGCACGTATTGTAGCTCCGCAAAACCCAAATACCCGCCTTCAATCAAACCGCCCGCCGTGTGTGGATTGACATGGCTGCCTACTGGCACTGCGGGGCGACCATCATCCGTAATCGCGTAGCTGTAAAAATCCTGCGCCAATTGCGATAGACCTTCATCACTTAGGGGGTAGCGCTCCGCCTGTTCCGGATAGAGGTTTTGCAGTAACACATTGACCGCGTCGATGGCCGCCACACAGTGGCCCTGACCCATCAACCAGCTTCGTGTGATTCCCGCCAGGTGGTTAGCCACCATGTAAGCGACATAGGCAGGCACCATATTCAGGGAGCCACCGGTATGCCCCTGTGGATTGGCTTTAAAATCTTCAGCGTCGAGTGCGCTACCGGAAAAATCCACTTTGGTGCTATAAGTCATATGCACCACCAACCACATGGCCGCACTGGTCAGCCGGTCGGTAGCCGACAAAATCTCCAGAACCTCATCAATCTGTTTGAAGCGCCCCTCACACACCAGTTGCTGGCACAGATCAAATATGCGTACCTGTGTTTCATCGCTGTGCTGTATCACCCCGTAACCGTTTGCCCAATGAGCAAACGCTGGGTAAGTCTCGCGGTACATCCTGGCTCGTTGCTCAACACGGTGATCGTTTTGTTGGTCTATCACATACATGGCTATGCCTCAGTCAGCGACTGGCTGATTGCTAAATTCGTTAGAGAATTGCTGCTGGACAGCGTGTAGCATCATCGCCGCCTCATCCGAGGCAACTACCCAGCACTGCACTTTTGATGTCATTGAGGAAAGCGATATCGGCAGGTTGCTGTTGGCCGATTCGGCGTGCAATTCAACGCCCAAATGGGATAACCCCAACAAGAGCTCTTGGCAAAGAGCCGGATTAAGTTCAGCAACACCACCGCTGAGCACAATACCGTCCAGGCCACCTAAAATCGCAAAGTAAGCCCCCAATGTTTTCTGGAAGCGGTATCGAAATAGGTCAAATGCCAGATGGCACTGTGGGTGGTCACTGGCAAATAGTTCAGCCATATTATCAACACCACCAGACAACCCCCGCCAACCGGATTCCTGATTAAGCAGTTTATCCGTATCTTCAGGCGACCATCCTTCCTGCTTTTGTAACCAGGCCAGCAAACCTGGATCAACATCACCGCTGCGCGTACGCATTAACAGCCCCTCATTGGGCGTAAATCCCATGGAAGTATCCATTAGAAAATGTCGCCCACTTAATGCTGGAACTGTCAGGGTTGAGGACTGAAAAAAACAGGCATAACAGACGCTTGCACCCTGGTTCAGGCCAGCAAGCGGTTGTAAATAGTGGCAAGCAACCACCCGGAAAAACCAGCCACCACAGCCCAGGCCACCAACCCCCAAAGTGCGCCGACCAGGGTTAGGTGCCACCCCATATCCTGCAACTGCATATGCACCATGTCGCCGGACATGGACATCATCATTGCGGGCATCGCCGCGACGAAGACACTGCAAATGACCCAAAGCACAATGGCACTGATTGAGCAGGCCAGACCAAATTTAAATGCATGCAGTTTCATATCGTTTCTCCTTCTATCGTGTGTATTTACCAGCCTATAAATCACCAAACCGATTAGACGATTGCGCCATGCGCATCACTTCGTGTTCCTCCAACGACCGCAAGGACTCCAACAATTCCTTAGCCGACGGAATATCCGCCCGTGACGCCAGATAGCGATACAATTCGATGACCTGCTGGTGCTGATCGACGATCACTTCCATAATCTGCGCGGTATCCAGTTCGGCAAAGGGCGCATCACAGTGAACATGCCGGGTAATCGGGTGATGCTCCACGTATTCATAACACCAGGTGTTAAGGGCGTGCTCATCCCCGGATTTTTCAAAACCGCTTACCACGTCGGTCAGCGTTTTTTCGTGTTCCGAGAGATAAGCCAGTATCATCCGTGCCCGCTCGTCAGTGTTTTTATCCGCGCAGTGGGACAAGCACTGGCTCAGGTGTTGGTGAAACTCTTTGGTCCAGTGCAACACATCTTTCAGGGTTTCAATTTGCATCATCTTTTCCTCTAATTAATAGATATCTTGTATCGTCTACAGCCGTAAAATATCTCGATACCCGGCAACATCGACTTTAAACTGGGTTTGCTCTTGTAAATACACTCGCAGCCCTTCCAGCGCATCGGGGTCACCGTGAATCAGTTTGATGGGCGTTGTCCTGGCCAATTTTGATTGGCGCAACCATTCGGTGAGTTCGAGATAATCCGCATGCCCCGAGAGTCCGGAAATCACCTCAACCTCCGCCCTCAGTGGAATCCAGCTACCGTGGATTTTCACTGCATCGACACCTTCAAGCATCTTGGCACCACGGGTACCACCGGCCTGATAACCGGTAAACAACACCGTGGTTCGGCTATCACTCAATAGCCGTTTAAAGTGGTGAAGAATTCGCCCACCAGTGGCCATACCGCTGCCGGCAATAATGATATGGGGGAAAGCCTGCCCCGCTAGCGCCTTGGATTCATCCACGGTACGGGTATAAGTGACGACATCGCACATGTGATGACATTGCTCATGGCTGAGTCGATGCTGATCGCTGTGATGACAAAAAATATCCGACACTTTGATGGCCATGGGACTGTCGAGATAGATCGGCAGTTTGGGTATGGCACCCTCTTGCATCAGCGTTGCCAGCAAATGTTGCAAGGCCTGCGCCCGCCCCACGGCAAACGCGGGCACCAGTAAAACCCCACCGTTTTTAGCAACACGGTTAACCACGGCAGCCAATTGTTGCGCAGCGTCCTGCGGATCGTGCTGCCGATTGCCGTAAGTGGACTCCATCAGCAACAAATCCAGTTCGGGCAGCGGGCGCGGTGGTTTCATCAACACGTCATCGAAACGGCCCACATCGCCTGAAAAGCCAATGCGTTTGCCTTCCGCTTCAATAATGATACTGGCGGCACCGAGAATATGCCCCGCCGGTTGCAGGTAAAAACGGATATCGCCGACTTCAACCTGTTCATCAAAGTCAACCGACTGAAACAACTCCATACTCGATTCGGCGGTTTGACGGTCATAGAGCGGCTCGGGTTGTTCATGTTTGCTCAGCTTATGTTTGGTGTAGTATTTCGCGTCCTCCTCCTGAATATGACCACTGTCTGCCAACAGGATCTGACACAGGTCTTTAGTGGCGTGATGGGTAAACACCGGGCCACGAAAACCGTGCTTGTATAAGGCGGGGATATAGCCGGAGTGATCCAGGTGCGCATGAGTGAGCAACACGGCATCGAGCTTATCGATATCCAGCGGCAGCGGTTGCCAGTTGCGCTCACGCAACCATTTGTAGCCTTGGTACAGGCCACAGTCGATCAGCACCTTGCTGCGCTCGGTTTCCAGTAGAAATTTTGAACCGGTTACGGTTTCGGTACCGCCTAAAAAGGTGATTCTCATGATACGACTCCTGTGGAATCTGATCTTGTTGGTTGCAACATGGAGATAACGGCTGTAATCAGCTGCGGCGTGATATCAATGGCATTGGATGAATGAGGAATGGTATTAGCGGTTACTAATTGGCTGAGGCCCGCCTGGATCAGTGCTTGATCAGAGCCGTCGGCGAAAATGCCATGTACGGCGACACACTGGATGTGTTCAATGCCATTGGATTTAAGGGTTTTGATACACTCCAGAATGGTCTGCCCGCTCGATATGACATCATCAATAATGACGGCGGTTCTATCTCTGTGCGCTTCAATGTTCGGCAAGGACACTTCGACATGACGATCACCGAAACGCTGTTTCTCGCCAATCACAAACGGGTGCTGGCTATAATCGGCGATATCGGATACCCACTGTTCACTCTCGCTATCCGGCCCCACCAGCAACAGGTTGTTTTGTGTCTTCAACCATTGCGCCAACGCCGGGGCACCTTGCACGACACGGCTGGGTACGGAATAAATTTCGTCCAGGGAATGATAACGATGCAGGTGCGGATCTACCGTCACCAACCAATCAATATGGTGAGACAGACATTTGGCAAAAATACGTGAGGTAACCGCCTCCCCATCGACAAAACGGCGATCCTGTCGCATATAGCTGAGATAGGGCGCCACTAGGCCAACTTGCGAAGCACCCAGTTCCCGCAAGGTTTCGACCAAAAACAGTAACGGTAGATACTTGGTGTTGGGGTGCGACAAATCCGCCACAACAATACAGGCGCGGCCTTCCACATCAGAGGTGATACGCAAATAGGATTCACCATCGGGGAATTCACGTGAACTAAATTCTCCCCGCTGCACACCCATCGCCTTTGCTAACGAATCCGCCAATGGGTGATCGTGTAAGCAAAACACCAACGGTGTCTTTCCTGAAACCGGGTTCAGTTCACTCATGAGATTGCTCCAATCGTGAAAATGTTGGATTGTCGGTAATAGGCCAATGCGTATTGCAGCTCGCCTTCTGTGTCACTGAACAGTGTGAACAAGGGTTCACCTCGCTCTACAGTTTCACCGACACGCTTATGCAAGCGCAAACCCGCTGCCGAGACATTGGGCGCTCCCGCCAGTTTCGCCAAGCGCGCTAATTGGCGATTATCAATCGTCTGCAAAGTGCCGGTTGATGCGGCAGTTTCCGTATGTTGAAAATCTGCAGAAGGCAAAGATTTCATCCCGCCCTGGGCCGCTATAATTCGCTGAAATTGTTCCCACGCCGCACCGCTATCAAGAATTTCGGTAGTCCTTTGCAAACCTTGTTCATAGGTTTGCTGATACGCGAGAGAAAACAGATGGGCAGCCAAAAACAGTGCCCGCTCTCGAAGGTCCTCGGGCGCATCGCTGCTGCGCTGCAAAACAGCCATTACATCGCGGGCTTCCTCCACGGGACCAACACCGCGCCCGACAGGCTGACTGCCGTCCGTTATCAAGCAACGAACCTGAAGGCCGCACGCAGCACCCACTTGTGTGAATAATGAAGCGAGACGATCGGCGTCTTTTTGCGAACGCACTTTTGCAGTAGGGCCGACGGGAATATCAATCACCGCATGGGTAGAACCCGCAGCGATTTTTTTCGACAATACCGATGCAATCAACTGCCCTTCGCCATCAAGATCCAGCGCGCGCTCAATCCGAATCAATAAATCATCGGCGGGGCTAAGATTCACCGCTCCACCCCAGGCGAGACAACCGTGAGTTTCTGCTACAACTCGTTGAATATCCGCAAGGCTGAGATTGACGGTCGTCAGCGCCTCCATAGTGTCAGCAGTACCCGCCGGTGACGTGATAGCGCGAGACGACGTTTTCGGAATGGTTAAACCGGCAGCGCTGACGATCGCCACCACCAGCGGCGTGGTGCGATTGCCCGGCAGGCCACCAATGCAATGCTTATCCAGCACCATGGGTGAATCGGGCCAGCTGAGACGCTTACCGCAAGCTACCATGGCCTGTGTCAAGGCAATGATTTCATCCACATCCAGACGACTGCCCGCACAAACGCTGAGAAAGCTGGCAATTTCGATACCGGAATAACGATGGTCGCTGATGTCCTGTACGATCTCAGTGACTTCCTCGTCGCTGAGCTTATGGCCAAATATTTTTTTGCGAACAGCTGCCAGCGATGTCACCACCGGTGCATGACTGACGCTAATCAATGCCCCTGCGGTAACTCCCAGCCGTTCGATGGCGATTTTGGATAAACCAGCGCTGCCTGGTTCAATGACCTTCTCATCCACCACGTTGATCGTTGCGATTATTTGGTTTTGGCCATCTTCCACTGAAACGCGACTGTTAGCTGTAAAACCTTCCGAGCGGCAGATATGGCAATCGTTTCGCATATAAAGGACGGGTTCTTGGTGGGTATCGATACCTATATCAATAACCTTAAGAGCGTTTGCTGACTCCATCGTTTTCACCGTCATTGCTATTTTCGCCTGTTGCGTGGCGGTGACTTGTGACAACTCCACGGCTCATGCCCTGCGTTATCCTTAACGTTTTCATCCACAAACTTGTAATAACCTTCTTTGAAATGAGTCCACCAGTCGTGGCCAACTTCAATGCCATATTTGGCCAGCACATCCTCGATACCATCCAGGCAAAGACGTGACGCATCGTAGGCGAGATTCAAAACCTGTGACTTTTCATCGAAAGACACCGCATCCAGTCCATATAGTTTGTCGATTTCTGACAATGCATCCTGGATGCCGCCTACGCTTTTTGTGTCTAGCTTCAAATGACGGACAACAAGATTGACTTCGGACACACCCAATCGGTGCTCAGTGTTTTTCATCTCCAGTCTCCTTTACCTATTACCTATGCGGCATTTTGTTACAGCAGTGCGGCTCATGTTTGGCGTTATCTTTAACGTTTTGATCAGTCTGACGTTGCCAGCCGAGTTTGACGCGACTCCACCAATTGTCTTTGATCGACGCCCCATGCTTTTCGACGATAGCAATCATATCGTCAATAGAATGGTGAGAGGCGTCGTAGGCGACGGTGAGCATTTGTTTCGCCTCAATAAGTTTTACTCTATCTATGTAGGGAAGATCGCCGATGTCGTGAACAATCAACGGTGCATTATGCTTATCTAATCCGTATAGACTCAGGGTATGTCTGGTGACAAATCCCGGGTTAATGCCTGATCGATGTTCGCTCATCGGCCCTGTACCTTTCTTAAATAATCCAACAACTTATTTTTTGTGTTTATGCACCGGTGATTTTTTCGTCTCTGATTCATGGTCCATCATTTGCCCCATCATTTTTTGCATCATCCCCATGTGTTTTTCCATCATATCCATACGTTTTGTGATATCCATTTTGTCCATTTTCTTACCGCCTTTCATGCCGTTCCCCATATTCATCATCTGCATACCTTCTTGCATAGTTTGCATATGCTCATTCATTAATTGTTGACGTTTTTCTGGGTCGGTTTCGGCTTTGATTTTTGCCATTGTTTCCTGCATTTTTTGCATATGTTCATGCATCGCCATCATCTGCTCATGATTCATCATTGTCATCATCATGCCACCAACTTTGTCTTTGCTTGCATCTCCATGCTCATGTCCTTTTTCAGCATAAACAGGCGAAGAGATTGCGGTGGTAATAATGACTGCAGAAAGAAATTTTTTCATTGAATTTTCATTTATAAATCCTCAATATGTTGACGTTTTTAGGTTATTTAACTTTGGAATCCAAGCGGGTGTCGATTCCATATAATGACGATAGGCATCGCCAAATTCTTCAATTGCCATGCGCTCTTCTCGTTTTGCAAGACGCACGTAAACCACCAATAGGATTGGAAACATACCTAGTGTTGGAAGTGTCGGCCACTGCAACAGAAAGCCAAACATAATCATGATAAAAGCAATGTATTGCGGGTGACGGCAGCGGGCATACCAACCAGTGGTCGCCAGGGAGTGAGTTTGTTGCGCTTTGTGCAGCACGTTCCACGCCGACGCGAGCAGAAAGAAGCCGAGCACGATTAGTACATTGCTGGCAATATGCAGCGGATCAAAGTGCGGATCACCTTCAAACCCGAGCATGGTGTGCAGTAAATGGCCATTTTCATGGGAGAGGAAGTCCACTCCTGGGTACTTTTCCGCCAGCCATCCAGACAGAAAATATATCGTCAGCGGAAATCCATACATCTCGGTAAAGAGCGCAATAATGAACGCAGAGAAAGCCCCAAAACTGCGCCAGTCGGTTTTTGTTTGTGGCTTGGCAAAACTGAAGGCAAAGAAAATAAATATTGCCGAATTCAGTATCACCAGTGTCCAGAGACCATAAGCTGAATCACCGTGCATTTGTCGTTCTCCTGTTTTCTACCGGGTCAATGGTGGTGCCGATGTTCGCTATCCCGGCGCCCATCTTCTAATCCACGCTGGTAAGCATCTTGATCTGACTCACCCTCATGCTGATGGCCTTCTCCCTGGCGCTGATGGCTCCCACCATGCCCCCCGTGGCCACCATGACCTCCATGCATGAAAAGATGCATAAAAGGACATGCCAGCAAAATCAGAAAAGGTAAAAACTGCCAGACATGCTGGCGGTGTTCGATCAGCAGAAAATACGTGGCAGCACCAATTAGGCCCAATGCCGCCAGTCCTTTGGGTGTTAACCAGAATGATGTTTTTTGCGTTGCCATATCACACCTCACGGATGAAATTGAAAATCGCTGTCTATCGCACTGCGTTTATCATGAATCCAAAGCAAGTCATTCACCGGAATAATACAAACCAGCCCTTCGCTATCGGCATTGACGTGCGCCGTTTCTACAATCAGTTGCGCGATGTTATTTGCATGCTCTGACCTGGCGTAAATCTCCATTTGAATGTGCTTAATCAAATGATTCTCGTTGAAGCTGTCGAAGTATTCTCCACGACCGCGAACCGGATGCAGGGTGAAGCCTTTAACCCCATGCCTAATCAGTGCTTCTTCTACGTCCTTCAAACGAAATTCGTCAAAAATGGCGGTCACTTTTTGAATATTCATACTGATATCAATCCTTACTTTCTTTGTTGAACATTCTCTAATTCACCGTGAGCTGACCGCGATACATCTGCATCTGACAATGAAAGGCGTATTCACCAGATTTCAGTGCAGGTAGTTGTATGGACTTCAGTTTATTGAGGGGCAAGGTGTCACTGATTTGCAGTTCGGGAATCAGTAACGTTTCTGAGCAGGGTGATTCATCTTTACGTATGAACTTCAGCTCAACCGGCTCACCCGCAGGCACTTTAATTCGGGAGGGTGAATAGGTGCCATTTTCCACGGTAATCACCAGATCATTTTCACCCAGCTCTGCCTCTTTGGGCTTGTACAACCAAAACCACCATATAATGAGCGCGATCACAACAACGCCAACACTATTAATGATTAACATGTCCACTCTCCTAAACAAGTTTCTGACGAAATAGCCATTAGTGCTCCTGCGCTTTGAACAAGCGCAGTCGGTTGGCATTGGTGACGACCGTGAGCGACGAAAATGCCATTGCGGCACCCGCAATCACAGGGTTCATAAGTACCCCAAGCAAGGGGTAAAGAATACCTGCGGCAACCGGAACACCCGCCACGTTGTAAATAAACGCACCGAACAGGTTCTGTTTGATGTTACGTAATGTGGCCTTGCTCACCGCAATGGCATCGGCAAGCCCATGCAGCGATCCGCGCATCAAGGTGATATCGGCACTCTCTATGGCCACGTCGGTGCCCGTACCGATGGCGAAACCCACATTGGCAATTGCCAACGCTGGCGCGTCGTTGATGCCATCGCCTGTCATGCCGACCACTTCACCTTCCATCTGCAGTTCCTGAACCTTTTTGGATTTGTCCTCCGGTAACACCTCGGCAAAGAACTCTTTAATGCCCGCCTTTTCGGCGACGGCTTTTGCCGTGGCGCGGTTGTCGCCGGTCAGCATGACAACGCGAATGCCGTTGTGCTGCAGTCGTTTAATGGCGGCAATAGAGTCTTCTTTGATGGGGTCAGCCACCGCGATAATGGCGGAGAGCTTGTTATCCACGGCGAAATACATCGGCGTCTTAGCCTCGGCAGCCAGGCCCTGCGCTTTTTCAACAAAATCGCCGAGTTCGATATTGCGCTCTCGCATCAGTTTTTCATTGCCGAACAGCAACGTTTTGCCATCCACCTCAGCCTGCACACCGTGACCGGCGATGGCATTGAAATTGGAGACCTTCCCGGTTTCGATACCCTTCTCCTGGGCTGACTCGACAATCGCCAGCGCCAGCGGATGTTCAGAACCCGATTCGAGCGTGGCTGCCAGCTTCAGGATAGTGTTCTCGTCCTGCTCGCCAGCGACCAAAATATCGGTGACCTTCGGCGCCCCCAGGGTAATGGTGCCGGTTTTATCCAGAATCATCGCTGATATTTTCGATGCGGTTTGCAAGGCTTCGCCGTTGCGAATAAGGACACCCGCTTCTGCCGCTTTGCCCACACCCACCATCACCGACATGGGGGTTGCCAGACCCAACGCACAGGGACAGGCGATAATCAGTACCGTGGTGGCAGATACGATGGCAAACGCCACGGCTGGGTTCGGGCCAAAGTTGAGCCAGACCAACGCACTGGTGACGGCGATAATCATTACGACGGGTACAAAATACGCGGAAATCACATCGGCCAAACGACCAATAGGCGGCTTGGAATTCTGTGCGCGTTTGACCATGTTGATAATTTGCGCCAGGGCCGTGTCTTTGCCGACACGAGTGGCCTTAAACAGAATGGAGCCGGTTTTATTGATGGTGCCCGCTGCAACCGTGTCGCCCACGGCTTTTTCAACGGGCATGGGTTCACCCGTTAACATGGACTCGTCAATGGCGGTATGGCCTTCTATGACTTCACCATCCACAGGAATTTTTTCTCCCGGACGTACACGCACCACATCGTCCATGAGCACCTGTTCGATGGCGATATCCAGTTCCTTTTCGTCGCGTATGACTCTGGCTGTCTTAGCCTGCAGGCCGATCAGCCGTTTAATAGCTTCCGATGTGCGCCCGCGGGCTTTGAGCTCTAGGGCCAGGCCCAGATCGATCAGCCCGATAATGATCGCCGTGGCCTCAAAGTAAACATGGCGAGCTTGTTCTGGAACCGACTCGGGGAAAAATACGACCACCATGGAATACAGCCATGCGGTACCCGTACCCAGCGCAATCAAAGTGTCCATATTGGCAGAATGATTCAGGAAGGACTTCCAGGCGCCGACAAAAAAATGTTTTCCTGAGAAGTACAAAACGCCAAAGGTGAGTATGCCAACGATCAGCCAAGCGATCCGCTCGGTTGTGGTATTAACATTAACCTCCCCGGTAATCAGCGCATAGGCCATTAGCGGCCCACCCAGGGAAAGGGCTATCCAGGTTTCCTTCATCAGGCGTTTGTAATAAGCCTGATCCGACTTTTCTTTTTCTGCGAGCGCATCATCTTCGCTCTCCGCAGCCGCAAGCTTCGCGTTGTAACCGGCTTTTTCCACCGCCTTTACCAGATCAGCAGCATCGGCATTGCCCGTCACACTCACAGTGCGCTGAGCGAAATTCATCTCGGCATTTTCTACACCGGACACCGCCTTTAGCGCCGACTCAATTTTTCCAACGCAACTGGCACAACCCGCACCTTCAATAATCAGTTCCTGAGGACCAGAGTTATTTCCTGAACTGTGGTGATTAGCCTTATGTGCATGATGATCATGAGGCGGAGTTGTCGTACCATCTTCATGGCAAGAGACACCGCCAGATTCCGTTTTAGTTGTACTCATACCCTACTCCCGGTTATTTCTTAAGAACTGTTATCGGATGACCGCCGCTGGAAAGCCAACGCCTTGCAATACTTCAACGAGATGATCTGCATCGACTGCACCAACAACTGAAGCGACACCGGTTGCCAGATCCATAGAGGCCTCACTGACCCCGGAAACGGATTTCAGAGTATGTTCTATACTTTTAACGCAACCACCACAGGTGGCTCCCTGCACTTGTAATTGGTGCAGGGGTTGCGATGATCTGCTAACACTGTTGGTATCAGGTGCCGCAGACGAAATGGATGACTTGCCCGCACAGCAACAGCCACTTTTACGTTGATTGGCGTTCGACGTTTGGTGTGTATTCATACTCATTCCTCCACGGTGAATTCTTCAATTAAATGGCAAAGCATATGACCTGTCGGAGCCTTGTCCGGTTTTTGGCTCCACTCCAATACGGCGCGTTGCATACGATCCCGCAGCCGTATCGTTTCTTTAAACTGCTGCTCAGTTTCATGTAATCTCTGATCAATCAAGCGTCTCACCGTCGGACAAGGAGATTTTTTCTTGTCAGCATGGGAAAGAATTTCCTGAATATCCTCGACCGAAAATCCCAACTGTCGGGCGCTTAACACAAACCTCAAACGCTTAACATCGTTGTCGCTGTATTCCCGATATCCATTGGCCTTGCTTTTGGTGGGATTCAGAATATTGATGCGGGTATAAAACCGTACCGTGTCTGCCGTAATGCCCAATAGCCTGGCAACCTCGATGACTTTCATGCCACCCTCCTCTTGATCCAGTCATGCCATCCTAAGCTTCCGCCGGGATCAGGACCTTGATCTGAGTCAATCACCGGTTATAAACCGAGGTTCTACACCAAGCTTTATAACCGTGCGCTGGAAAAGGTTATACACCTGTGTCATGGACACAGGTCAAGCAGTTTTAGCGTGCGGATTCATGCCATCTATTGGCTATGTTAATGAGGGGAGACTGACACCTGGATGACCCCAACATTACACACCTGTAATGTTGGGGTAGATTATTTGATCCAAATCAACTCGAATGACATTTGGCCAGATCCCTTTCTCAGGGCTTTCTCCAAAGAAGGTAAACGGCTGGTAGCACGAGTAAAGTCAGAATGACCGCACTTAGCATCCCACCGACCATGGGCGCGGCAATACGACTCATGACCTCCGAACCGGTCCCTGTTCCGTACATTATCGGCAACAGCCCCACGATAATCGCGGCAGCCGTCATCATCACCGGACGCACCCGTAAGCCGGCACCGTGTAATACGGCGTGGCGCAGGGTTTCCAGGCGGGGTTCCACGCCCTCCTGCTCACACTCCTCCAGCATATGGCGATAAGCCTGGTTGAGATATACCAGCATGATGACGCCAATTTCCACCGCGACACCCGCCAACGCAATAAAGCCCACGCCTACGGCGACTGAGAAGTTGTAACCGAGCAGGTACATCAACCAGATTGAACCCACCATCGCCAGGGGCAGCGTGCCCATGATAATCGCGACTTCAGCAAAGCTGCGGAAGTTGAAATACAGCAGCACGATAATGATGGCTAGCGTCAGCGGCACCACGTAGATGAGCTTTTCCTTGGCTCGCAGCATGTATTCATACTGCCCTGACCAGTTCAGTGAATAGCCCGTTGGAAGCTCGACCTGATCGGCCACCACGGCCATGGCGTTCTGGACGTAACTGCCAAGATCCACCCCGTCGATATCGACAAAGGTCCAACCGTTGAGGCGAGCGTTTTCACTCTTGATGGCAGGCGGGCCATCTTCCACATAGACGTTCGCCACGTCCGCCAGGGCAATGCGTTGGCCGCTAGTTGTCACGATAGGCAACAGTGCCAGTTGCTCCGGGGAATTACGCAGATCCTGCGGGTAACGCAGATTCACCGGGTAGCGTTCCAGGCCTTCAATGGTTTGGGTGACGTTCATGCCGCCGATGGCGGTGGCCACCACCTGTTGCACATCGGCAATATTCAGCCCGTAGCGCGCGGCTTTTTCCCGTTGGATATCCACCTTGATATAGCGCCCACCGGCCACTCGTTCGGAATAAACCGAAGCCGTACCTGGAACATCCTTTAACACCTGCTCCAAGCGCCGCCCGATTTTTTCGATTTGTTTGAGGTCGGGCCCGGCCACTTTGATGCCCACCGGGGTTTTAATGCCGGTGGCCAACATATCGATACGGGTTTTTATCGGCATCACCCAGGCGTTAGTCAGGCCGGGGAATTTCACAAGCGCGTCCAGCTCTTTTTTGAGTGCATCGGTAGTCATGCCTTCACGCCATTCATCCCGCGGCTTAAGCTGAATGAAAGTTTCAATCATGGTCAGCGGCGCTGGATCGGTGGCGGTTTCTGCACGACCGATTTTGCCGAACACGCTTTTCACTTCCGGTACGGTGGCAATCAGCTTGTCAGTTTGCTGCAGAATTTCCCGCGCTTTACCGATGGACAGCCCTGGATAGGTGGTGGGCATATACATCAGATCGCCCTCATCCAGTGGCGGGATAAATTCGCTGCCAATTTTGCTCACCGGCCAGAAGCCGATAACCGTCACCACCAAAGCCAATGCCAAAGTGGTTTTGGGGTGGTTAAGCACAGTTTTCAGCGCGGGCATATAGACGGCAATCAACGCCCGATTAAGGGGATTTTTGTGCTCAGGCAAGACCTTGCCGCGAATAAAATAGCCCATCAGCACAGGCACCAAGGTAACTGCCAATGCAGCACTGGCCGCCATGGCATAAGTCTTGGTGAAGGCCAGCGGTGAAAACATCCGCCCCTCTTGCGCTTCAAGGGTAAACACCGGCACGAAGCTCACGGTGATGATCAGCAGGCTGAAAAACAGCGCCGGCCCCACTTCAGCCGCCGATTCCGCAACCACTTGCCAACGGTTTTCAGCCGTCAACGGCGTGCGCTCCATGTGCTTGTGCATGTTCTCGATCATCACAATCGCACCGTCGATCATTGCGCCGATGGCGATAGCGATACCACCCAGGGACATGATATTGGCGTTTAAACCTTGAAAGTGCATGACGATAAAGGCGGTGAGAATACCGACAGGCAGACTGACGATGGCCACCAGGCTGGAGCGGATATGGAACAGAAATACCACACACACCAGGGCAACGACGATGAACTCCTCCAGCAACTTATGCCACAGGTTTTCAACGGCGAGTTCAATCAGTCCGGAACGGTCGTAAACCGTCACGATTTCCACACCTTCGGGAAGACCCGCCTTAAGGGTTTCCAGTTTGGCTTTCACACCGTCAATGGTTTTCTGGGCGTTTTCGCCAAAGCGCATCACCACGATGCCACCGACGGCTTCACCTTCGCCATTCAGCTCGGCAATACCCCGGCGCATCTGCGGACCTACATCGATATCCGCCACATCTTTCAGCAGCAGTGGTGTGCCCTTGACGTTGATACCTAAAGGAATATTGGCCAGATCCTCGCGCCCCTGGATATATCCGGAGGCACGTACCATGTATTCCGCCTCGGCCATTTCCACGACGGATGCGCCCACCTCCTGATTACCGCGCTGGATGGCCATCTGGATATGGGACAGCGGAATATTAAAGGCCCGCAATTTATCCGGGTGTACCTTGACCTGATACTGCTTCACCATGCCGCCCAGGGCAGAGACTTCCGACACGCCGGGCACGGTTTGCAGCTCGTATTTCAGGAACCAGTCCTGCAGGCTGCGCAACTGGCTGATATCGTGTTTACCAGTACGATCCACCAATGCGTACAGGTAAACCCAGCCGACACCGGTGGCGTCCGGCCCCAGTTGCGGTCGGGCGTTGGGCGGCAAGGTGGGTGCCACTTGTGACAGGTATTCCAACACCCGCGAGCGGGCCCAATAGGCATCGGTATCCTCGTCAAAAATAACGTAAACATAGGAGTCACCGAAGAAGGAATAGCCGCGCACGGTGACCGCACCTGGTACCGAGAGCATGGCGGTAGTCAGTGGATAGGTAACCTGATCTTCCACCACCTGTGGCGCCTGTCCGGGGTAGCTGGTTTTGATGATTACCTGCACGTCCGAGAGATCGGGTATCGCATCCACCGGCGTGTTTTTCAGCGACCAGCCGCCAATTCCCACCAGGATCAGAGTGGCCAGCAATACAAAAAACCGATTCTGGACGGACCAGCGGATAATGCCTTCGATCATGGCTTACCCTCCCCGTTGTGCTGACTGTGGTCCATATTCATCGAATCGTTATCCATCTCCATGCCATCATGATTCATGGATTGATGTTGGCCGTGATCCATTTCCATACCGTTGTGACTCATCGGCTGATCACCGTCGGATATCGGCATGTCTTCGGTAGCAGCATCAGGTCGATGGATCTGGCTGATCAAATAGTTGTTGTCGCCCTCTCTTGTAATTTCTACGTGAAGAGTCATGTCAGGCTGTAAACCTTGAAGGTCTACATTTTTAGCAGCGGTAAAATTCATGGTCATGGCCGGCCATTGCCAGTTATCGATGGCGTCATGCGCCAGCGTCAACATCCGGTGTTCGGGCATCAGGCTTTTAATACGTGCGCCGACCCAGACCGATGTGGGCGCTGTAGTCTCAGCCTTATCATCCGAACCATGGTTCATGCGCCGAAAGTCCGAGGTTTTGCTGGACTCGGAATCAATCAGAAATTGTGCTGACGTCACAATGCGATCGCCCTCATCAAGCCCCGACATGATTTCCGCCTGGTCATCGGTGATATGCCCCACTTGAACCGCAACGGATTTAAAACGGCCTTCGCCCTTGGCCAGCACAACACGAGATTGACTGCCGGTACGAATCAGCGCTTCACGGGGAATCAACAGGGTATCGTCCATCGGTGCCGCCTCAATGCGCATCTGCGCAAACATGCCCGGTTTCAGATAACCATCGGGATTGTGAAAATGCACCCTTACCTGTGCGGTGCGAGTCGTTGTGTTAAGGCTCGGGTAGACATAGTCGACCTGGCCCTGCCACTCTCGCCCCGGTAAATAATTCAGCTGCATGTGCACAGGATCACCGACCTGAACCAGAGAGGCCTGTCGCTCAAAGACTTCACCAATCACCCAGATATGCTCCAGCTGACCGATCGCCATGATTTCCATGCCGGGTTTTACAAACATGCCTTCGCGCGCCATGAGGTTATCCAGTACACCCGATTGCGGGGCTGTGATGCTGATGGTCTGGCTCACCTTGCCGGATTTCTTCAGTCGGTTGATTTCTGATTTTGGCACCTGCAGGGATGCCAGGCGCTCATTGGCGGCTTCAATCAGCGTGGCGTTATTGCGCTTTAGTGCCAAGAGTAATTCCTCCTGCGCATTAACCAGGGTCGGTGAGTAAAGCGCATAGAGAGGTGCCCCCTGCTGCACTGGATCGCCAGAAGCTTTGACGTAGAGTTTTTCAATCCAGCCCTCTACCCGCGGGTGAATATGTATCAAGCGATCTTCATCGTATTGCACATAACCCACGGTATTGACGGAAACGTCCATCTGGCCTCGGGTAACGAGTGCCGTGCGTACGCCAAGGTTATTGACCACATCCGGTGATATTGTGACTGTGCCAATCTCCTCATCACCGCCGGCTTCTTCATACACCGGAATCAGGTCCATCCCCATGGGGGATTTACCCGGTTTATCACGCTTGTAATTGGGGTCCATCGGCGCGACCCAGTAGAGCGGTTCCTTTTTGGCTGTCGCCTTACCGCCCTCTCCCGCGTCTTGCATACGCCACAAGGCTGAATAGTGGGCGAGGGTTGCCGTCGCAATCAGCAAAGCAACGGTAATGAAAAATGATTTATTCAATTGCATCTTCATGGAGTCATTCCTTCCGTGCGGTTGCCGTTTGCTGCAGGAGACTGCTTTGCGCGGCTTTGCGGTAACAGCCCTGAGCGGTTTGGCGGTAACAGATAGTTCAGTTCGGCAATGGTTTTTAGCCGGTCGACCCTGATGGTCAGGAAATCGATCTTGGCGTTTAGCTCGGCGATACGGGCACGCACGGCTTCGGCAAAGTCACCATCGTCGTTGTTATAGGCAGTCAGGGCAGCTTCGGCCTGCTCTGCCATTTGCGGCAGTAGCTGCTGGTCGTAGAGTGTGCGGCGCTGATTCAGACGCTGGATTTGCACGAGCATTGTGTCCAGTTGCGCCATCAGTTTTCGCGCCATCAGTAGCTTGTCCGTTCGCAGCGCCTCGGCTCGGGAGGTGGCAGCACTAACGTCCTTATCCTGTCGATTACCCGTGAAAAGCGGCAGATCAAATGTGACACCGACCGAGAACAGATCGGCGCGATCCCGGCCCATGGGGTCATCGTCCCGATAGCCGTACTGGGCGGTGAGCCCCCACTCGGGCTTATACTTTTGCTGGGCCAATTCAACCCCGGTCTGCATAGCCTCGATACGCTGGTCAAAGGCCAATAACAGGGGATGCCGATTGATCTGTTCATAGAGCCAGCGATCATTGTGCGTCTGACCCATGGCTAAGGTTGGCTCATCACCCAATTTGCTGGATAAGGTCTGCGCCAATGGCAGACTGGCTTGACCGCCAATCCACTCGGACAGTCGCTGCTGGGCAGATTCAAGTTGTTGTCGCAACGCAGTCAGACGATCATCCAGCCGGGTGAGCTCCAGTTGTGCCCGGATAATATCCTGCTGGCGAGCGCGCCCCAATGCGGAGGAATAACTGGCTTTGGTTGCATCCACCAGATGTTCAAACAGCGCGCGATCCTGCTCAATTAAACGGATACTTTCCTGTGCCCGGTAGGCTTCCAGCCATAACTGAGTCACCGTCGCGGTCACCTTGTCCTGGCGATCCCGTCTGAGCAAGGGCTCCTGGGCCGCCAACTCCTGCTTTTGGCGGCTGGTTAGTTTCAGACTATCGCCGCGTGGAAACATCTGACTAACGCCCACAGTCAGCTGCGTCATCGGTTCCTGGTTGATATCGAAACTGTCGGTCGGGAAGTTAGCCGCCATCAGACTGACCTTAGGATCAGGCAGGGTTGAAGCGGAAATGGATTCACTGGCCAGTGCATCTTCCCGGTAACGACTGCCATTCAGCCAGGGGTCGGAACCAATCGCCTGTGCAATCGCCGCTTCCAAAGTCAACGTACCAGCCTGGTCTTGATCCAGCTGTGTTTGGGCAAACTGTTCTTGGGCAACTTTTTCCTCGGCAAAAGCAGGAACCCCTACCAACAGGAACAATAATAAAAAACGCCTTTGAATGTTCATGGTGATACGTCCTATTGCTGATCGCGACTGTTCACTGAAGCAAACACTTCAGCAGAACCGTCCTTTTTAAGCAGCCACACCTGATAAGGCATAAACCTGTCGCCCATTTCCATCCCGGGGCTGCCCACTGGCATGCCAGGCACGCTCAGGCCGATGGCACCCTGCGGTGGGTTTTCCAGAAACTGCTGCATGAAGCGCGCGGGAATATGACCTTCGAAGACATAGCCGTCACTCGTCACCGCCGTGTGGCAGGATTGGTATTCGGTGGCAATGCCATGCTCGTCTTTAACGCGATTCAAATCTGCCGGGTGGTGGATTTTGGTCTCAAAGCCGGAGTCTTCCATGTGCCGGACCCATTGCTGGCAGCACTGGCAGGTGCGGCTTTTGTAAACATCCAGTGTGGCAATCGATGCGGCTTTAGCGGCATGATTTTCGCCCTCCGAACAGGCAGCGAGGAATAACAGGGAAACTATCAGCGCAAGATGGCGCAGATAATCAGGTAAAGGTTTCATGGTAACTCCCAATCATAAGACGCGATGAGCGCATTCAGTGACGATCACGCGTTTTAAACAACTGTTTTGGGAGTTTTGTCGACTCCCGCTTGATAAGGATAAGTGGGTAGAGGCCTAAATTTCAGGCGTACCAACCCTATATCAACGGGAAATGGGGGGACGGAATAGCGAGGAAACTTCCTGAGTAAGGAAGGAAACCGAATATTCTGTATTGAGAGTTTGAGAAAACTGAACGGAAAACGGCGACAGTGTACTTACCACCGCAACACTGGCAGAAACACAGTCCATCTGAGAACAATCGTCCTGGCTGCAACAGCCTTTGGCCTTGGCATTATCGGCCGCAGCGTGGTTCATATGGGCCATATCCATTGTTGCTGCCATTGCATGAGCGGTGGAATGATGAGTCATCTGTTCGCAGGGCAACTTCACAACGGCAAACGACTGGCTGGTAAAAGCCAGTAACGCGAAGATTGCCATGTAAAACCCAAATCTGTTCAATTGCATACTGAGATGATACAACTCATTATTTATATCTGATAAGTCTATATATTTCGTCTGAATGTTCAATCTTTCGTTCCACTTCATGCGTTGAGGTGGATCAAAAAACTTGTTATTTCGTTACCGCTAAACTGAAAAATAAATTGCACCAACCATAAAAAATACCTTCTCAGTAAATAGTAAAACACAAGTCTGTCAACCAGATGACGGTATAATTACAAAGCCGTCATACACGGTTGCTTGAATTATGGCGTGGTTAAGCCCAAAGGGCTCCCAGTGGTACGGCATAAAGATTGTCACCAAAGGCTGTCGTATGGTCGCCGTCATAGAGCAGAATACCGATCTTGAAGCGATCGGCAGCCACGGATTGAAACCGTTTCAGTCCGGTAAAATCCTTCGCACTTAAGGTCGCTGCCGCCTTCACCTCGATGGCGAAGCAGTCACCCATGGCGTTCTCGATAATCACGTCCACCTCCACTTTGTCCTTATCCCGGTAATGGTAAAAACTCAATGGTTCGTCCACCCAAACCGCTTGCTTGCGCAATTCGTTATAAACGAAGGTTTCCAACAGCAGACCAAAATCTCCCGGTTGTTTGAGCAGACGGTCCCGGTTGAGGCCTCGCACGGCGCACATCAGGCCAGTATCGACGGAATGCAGTTTGGGTGTCTTCACCAGCCGTTTATATTCGTTGGAATGCCAGGCGGGCAATTGCTCCACCAGAAACAATTGCTCCAACAGTGCCATATATTTTTTGATGGTCAGCCGATCCAGTCCCAGTTTGCCCCCCAATTCGGTGAGATTGACCAGTTTACCGGCGTAAAAGGCGGTGAGCTTGAGCAACTTGCCCATTAAATCCGGATGATCAATGTGGGTCAGATCACGAATATCCCGTTGCACCAGAGTGCTCAGGTATTGCTGATACCAGGCCTGGGAGCGTCGTTCACTGGCGCGCTGTAGCGGCTCCGGAAAACAACCGGTGACCAATCGGTTCAGGATGTGCTCCCTAACACGGATGGACTGGGTTGAAGGAGCTTCCCGGTTCAACAGCTTAGAGAGAAATGTCGGTTGCTGCCCCTGGATCTCACACTCCGAGAGCGTCATCAAGCGCACCGATTCCATCCGGCCCGCCAGAGAGTCGGAGAGCCTCGGCAGTAACAAGGCATTGGCGGAGCCCGTCAGCAGAAATCGACCGGGTGTACGCTGTTCGTCCACTGCCTGCTTGATGGATACGAACAACTCCGGCAGGCGTTGCACTTCGTCCAGGGCAATGCGGGTGGCTGGCAGGTTGCGAATAAAGCCCACCGGATCGGCTTGGGCAATCTCAAACTGGGCCTGGTCATCCAAGGTGATGTAGGTCCATTGCTCGGCCCCCATTTCATCCATCAAGGTCTTCACCAGGGTGGTTTTACCGGTCTGACGGGGCCCCATGATAAACACGACGGGCGTGTCGCTCAGCGCTTCTTTGACGTGGAGTTCAGAATAACGAGGGTACATAAATGGACTTCCGGCTAAACAGGAGTTGTAATTCGGCTACCTGATATTCTATTATCGTCCAATCGTTATTACAATGCCGTCCAAATGTGAAAGATGGCAGTACCCACTGTCGGCATCATAAAAACACAAATAAAAACAACTCTATAGGAGTAGTTGGCGTGACCACAAACCGATGAGGCGCTCATGACAGCCAAAGAGCAGTTTTTGACCAACCAACAACGCTATCAGCCACTGATATTGCCGCAACGCTTTTCCGACGAGGAAATGGTTCGCGACTGGACCCTGAATCGCCGCGACTGCCAGATGGTTAACAAATACCGCAAACAGTACCGCTTGGGCGTTGCCATCCAGCTCTGTGCCATGCGCCTCTATGGCCGCTTTCTGAACCAGCTCAGCGATCTCTCGTCCCGCGTGGTCAGCTACCTCAGCAGCCAACTCGATTTACCGCCAGCGCTCACTGTGGAAGTGCCCGAACGGGAAGCCACCTTATTGGAACACCGCAATAACATCCTCAAATACCTGGGATTCAGGCGTTTTGATGTCAAGGTGGAAGCCGATCTGGATCGCTGGGTCGAAGCTCAGGCACACCAGGGGTTACTGCCGGATGAACTCTTTCATCGGGCAGAGCGCTACCTGCTGTTGAATCGGATTGTTTTACCGGGGCCCACCACCATCGAACGGCAAATCGTTCGCATCTGCAACCAGGTCCATGCTCAGCTCTTTGAGCAAGTGTTTGAACAGATGTCGCCTGAATTGCGAGAGGCTATCGATGATCTGCTGCAAACTTCAGGCGGCAATCAACGAACCTATTTCAATCAGCTTAAGGAATATCCACCCGCTGCCAAAATTTCATCGCTGAAGCGCTACCTTGAGCGCTACGACAATCTGGTGGCTACCGGTATTAATGCATTCGAGGAAAAGCTCATTGATACCACCTTTCTTCACTACCTGTACCGATTGACCAAGCGCTACAGCGCCAAGGACATGAAACGCTTCAAGGATCATAAGCGCTATGCCCTGATGGTGTGTTTCCTGCTGGAATCCCGAAAGATATTGCTCGATCACCTAGTTAAAATGCACGATCAGTACATGACGGAGCTGTGTCGGCAAACCAAAAACAGTCACGACAAGAAGCATAAGGAATTTCGTAAACGCCAGAAGAAAGCTATCGACGCCGTGCTCGATACCACGCATGTTTTGCTGGAATGGCCGGATGAACAGCCGTTGTACAAGAATGACTTATGGCAG
>PBQA01000024.1 GCA_002724925.1 Oceanospirillaceae bacterium | reverse complement strand
TGGAATCTGACACTGTCTCAGCTGTCGATCCACTTCGAGGGACGGCTAGACGCTCATATTGACTTGTGACTTGGCTGACACAGAATTTTGAACACCCTCGCTGGATATCACCAAACCTTATCTGATCTCCAACTGCCAGGACAATATTTGAAACCAGCGAGCTAAAACCTTCACTAGATACCAATAACTCATAATTACCAGCCGCGATGCTGTCAATTTCAAATTCACCATTGGCATCGGAAAAACCAGAATAAGAGCTTGCCCCACTCAGCTCAACCGCAGCACCTGACAGAGGGAAACCACTATCTCCGTCCAAAACACGACCGGCAACCAAGGTTTGATCTGGTGCTGGCTTACTAACGGCATCTAACACCCTTAAACCCAAAGCCGTTAAATAAACATCCCCCTCAAAGCTACCGTTGCTATTTTGCAAACCAGCAAATGCGTCAAGTGATTCCTGGTGATTGTCACGCTCAAGCTCGACATTTAAAATTGATGACAAAGCAAGTGCTGAAGATTCAACACCTTCCCATAAATTATTAGAATCTTTCTGAGATGATAAGAAACTAATGCCATTATCTAGGGCACTGCCTAACTGATATACATTGCGATACAACCATAACGCGTTTACCACCATCGAAGTGGTTTCAACCTGAGAGTTGTTTCCTTTCAGAGACCAGCCACCATCTTGATTCTGTTGAGCGATAAGATAGGCCACCGCACCGCTGGATATTTCGTTGACTACACCTGTTTGGTTCAAGACTCGGAGAAAAGCCGATGTACTGATTAAATCACTGTCATAGTTAGCATAAGATCCCAGCCCCCCATCTACATTCTGCCGCCGATATAACTCAGCCACATCATCAAGCTGCCTTAATGATGAATTCGTAAGCAATAAATATGAAAGAGTTTCCGTGTTGAGATCACCAGCCTCGCCTATACCGCTTAAATATGCCTGAGCAGCCTGGACTGTTGCAGAATTCACATCGCCGATCTCACCAATGGTAACCACTGACTCAGCTGTTGATTGCCAGGCAAGACTTAAATCTGTTGAAAGTGAAATACTCCCATCAGGATTTGCATTGCTTTCTAAGAAATCCGCATCTGACGAATGAGATGACGGCACTAGCGATACGAAGAGAAGAAGCTGGAGGACGAAAAATCTAAAACTGGCGGCGGAAATTGATCGCATTGCAAATCCTTATGCATTCAAATAGACACCTGAATGGTACATACACTTTGTTACAAAATAAAGTATCTCCTGCTAATAGTGGGCGTACATAGTGGTCGACTATATGCAGCATCGCTACTTCCAGCCCTTTAGCAGGTTGACTAAATCACTCAAGCCCGCACGCAATCGGGCCTCCTTTCAAGATCGCTGAGCCATATATCATTGGTTAAAAGGCGGTTTCCTATTTCAGGCTATAGCCAAAGTTCCTAAAGCCGTCTCCATAGCGCTTTGTGCGAACCTTAGCGAGGTAGCTTAGCTGCCTGAAGGCTCCGATTAATGAGTTCGGATCTCCATTGCTGAAGCTACAAGCACTCTTCTCAGGGAAGAATGCCAATCCATTACCTTCCACATCCCATAGACCTAACGTATCTAGCCAAGCCCGTGAAATCAGTCCTGCTATATTCCGAAGCGAAGTCGCATCGTAAAACCTTTGAGGAGAGTACGCATGGCCACTTACCATGATCGCCACATGGTAATGCGGTCTTCCATTTACGTCACCAAATTCCCTGCACCAAAGATAACGTGGGAACGCGGGATGGGCTCTTTCAGAGTTTCTGCGAATCACCAGTCCATTCAGTTTACTGTTAAACTCGCTAATACATGACGGATAAGGGTATACCTCAAGGTCCCACCAACTCGGGAACCTGAGATCTACGCGAATCATCGTTACCCTACCGTAACGGGCCGTTGTCTCATGCATCATCCTTTCAATGTACTCAAGATAACCTCTAATCATCGGATGATTGCCTTTAAGTCGATACCGCCCTTGATACTCACATGCAGGGATAACGATTTGATTGCGACTGGTGTAGTGACGTTTGTTCATCGTAACTCCTATATTTTTTTAGCTCATAGGAGTTGGTATCTCTGTATAAAATTATTAAGTGTTCAGTAGTAGATGACTTCTATCTCTTTGTTACGTAGTTCATCACTTATAAGGTTTTACTATTGGTTTTAGATTATTGATTAATGATAAATATGACTGCCCTGTAATATATATAACCTAAGCTTCACAGGCTCTGGCAGTAGTATGCCAGCTCCAAATACCCAACGAATCGTTGAGTATATTGATCACTTTTCACTCAAAACAAGAGAAACATCTGTAAAAAGTTAGGTGATACGAACGTAGTCGAATTACAAAAAATCTGAGCCATATATTACCCAGGTGAACCAGAAGTCGACGGCTTCAGGTTATCCCCAAAAGCCAACCTACGGAGATATGACAATGGCTCACCTGGTAGAACAAATGGCCTATACAGGCACCACCCCATGGCATGGCCTGGGAAATCAACTCACTGAAAACCAACCCCTCGAAGTCTGGGCTGAACAAGCCGGTATGAACTGGCAGATAGAAGAATGCCCTGTTCACTTCATCGCGTCAGGCAACCCCGTCATGGGAGAGCTGAAGCAGTACGACAACAACAAAGTCCTGTACCGCTCTGACACCAAAGAACCTCTGTCAGTCGTCGGCAACCGCTATAAGGTTGTTCAGCCTGAAGAGATTCTGGAGTTCTATCGCGATCTGACAGAACGCTCTGGCTTTCAACTCGAAACCGCTGGCGTCCTCAAAGGAGGCAGAAAGCTCTGGGCACTGGCCCGTACTGGGCAGACTGGTGCCATCAAAGGCAACGACCACATCAATGCTTACGTCCTCTTAGCAACGGCGTGTGACGGCACTATGGCAACCACCGCCCAGTTCACGAGTGTCCGAGTGGTTTGCAACAACACCCTTCATGTTGCTCTCCAGGATAAAGGAGGCTCTGTTGTGAAGGTACGCCATAGCACGGACTTTGACGCCAATAAGGTGAAGAACGGCCTTGGCATCTCGATCAGCAACTGGAACAACTTCATGTACGAGCTTAAGGCACTGAGCAACCGCAAGGTGACGCACAAAGAAGCCCTGACCTATATCGAGGGCGTGTTCACGAGCAATGGCCAGATCAGCCAGCGTGGAGCTAAGCGTGCTCTTGAACTGTTCGAAGGGCAAGGCTACGGCTCAAACCTCGCGTCTGCTGACGGCACCGCCTATGGCTTGGTCAATGCGGTTACTCAGTACGTCGATCACGAACGTCGAGCACGGGGTAACGATTACCGCCTGGATTCTGCCTGGTTCGGAATCGGTGCCCAGATCAAAGATCAGGCTCTGACACAGGCGCTCGCTCTGGTCGCCTGACCAACTCATCAGCCTAAGCACACTCACCAATACCACTTAAGCCCTCATATGCATCGCGTGTGGGGGCTTCTTTATTTGGAGATCCACTATGGAAACCATGACTGCAACACCGCATCGCGCACCACTCCGCCTAGTATCCACCAAGGAGATGTCGCGAGATGAATGGCTTGAAGCCCGCAAACAAGGTATCGGAGCCAGCGAGGCGGCTGCCGCTATCGGAATCAGCCCATATCAGTCTCAGCTTGAGCTCTGGATGATCAAAACCGGACGTTTAGCTCAAACCGAAGAAGATCCTTTCCAGTCACCACATGCGCCCATGTACTGGGGCAACATTCTGGAGCCCATCATTGCAGAGCATTACACGAAGCTCACCGGACGGAAGACGAGACGTGTGAATGCCATCCTACAGCACCCTGACAAGGAACTGCACTGGATGCTGGCTAACCTGGACTACTCCGTTGTTAGTGATAACACAGTTCAGATCCTGGAATGTAAGACTGCCGGGGAATACGGAGCCAAGCTCTGGAAGGACGGTGTTCCGCATTACTACCAATGCCAGGTTCAGCACCAATTGGCAGTCACCGGGAAACAGACCGCTGAAGTTGCCGTTCTGCTTTGTGGGCAAGAGTTTCGTGTTTATCGGATTGAACGGGATGACGAGCTTATTGCTCAGCTCATTCGAATGGAGCGCGAGTTTTGGTCTTACGTCGAATCGGACACGCCACCTCCCGCTGACGGTTCAGACTCAGCAGATCAAGCCCTTCGTGCGCTCTATCCACGAGACACAGGCGAAACGATCAATCTCAAGAATGACCCGGTACTGAATGAAGCTTTCGACGGCCTGATTCAGGTGCGGGACTCGCTGGACACCCTCAACCAGGAAGAACGTTCTCTGAAACAGTTCATTCAGCAAAGCATGGAAGATCACTCAAGGGCTCTTTTTGCTAATGGCTCAGTGAGCTGGAAGCGCAGTAAGGATTCCGTATCGCTGAACACCTCAGCCGCTTTGAAAGCTAACCCGTCTCTTCTTGAGCAATACCCACTTCAACGGCCTGGCAGTCGCCGGTTCTTAATCAAACAAACCAACGAAGGAGCAGGATCATGATTAAAGGTCTCGCTATTACCCCTCCCACCATCGGGAGAATCAGTATCGGTCAGGTCATTGAACGCAATGGCCAGCGCCTTCCGTCCAAGGATGATCAGTTCACCATCACCCAACAGGTCCAAACCAAAGACGGCTGGATTACTCATCCACTGGACAAGCAACTCCGGGAAGAACAGAAGCAGGACAAGCTTCGCATTATCCCAGTGAAGGTTTTGTTCAGCGAGCCTGAGCTTAACCTTCGGTCAGAGTACTCCATGTTCGACCGCAGCAATGGCCGTTTACTATGTACCGGAAACGGAGACACCTGTAAGCGTGTCACGTCTGAAGGTACACAGGAACTCCCCTGCCCTGGGCCTGACGTGTGTGACTTCGGCAAAGGTGGCCTCTGTAAACTCTACGGGAGACTGAATGTTCTGATCGGAGACGAACAGGACTTCGGTAGCTTCGTGTTCAGAACTACAGGCTACAACAGCGTGCGGTCGTTGCTTGCCCGGATGATGTATTACCAAGCAGCGTCAGGTGGCCTACTACCCTACCTACCTCTGCAACTGAGGCTCCGTAGCAAAAGCACCACCATGAGCCGCAGAGCTCCGGTGTTCTATGTCGACATGGAACTTCGTAGCGGCACAAGCCTGAACGAAGCCATAGAGGAGGCAAACCGTCTGCATGAAGAAAAGCAGCAAGCGGGCTTTGATCAGACAGCATTGGATGCCGCCGCTCAGCGTGGATATGCCAATGGCTTATCGGAAGATCCGGAGGAGGAGATTCCGGGAGTCCTGGAAGAGTTCTACCCGGCGAGCCAGCAACCATCACACCAGGACGTCCCAACCGGTCAAAACGACATCATGGGGCGTCTCACTCAACACAACCAACAACACTAAGTGAGGTATCATCATGCCTAATACATTCCAACCGGGTGACCGTCTGATTGCCCGCAACGACTACCATAAGCTTCATGGTATCTACCTTGGGAAGAATCAGGTCATCACATACCCGGTCCTACCATCGTCTGAGTACCAAGCGTACTCGTTACAGCTCTTCTCGCTGGATCAGTTTCAGACGCACGGAGCGGTCACACTCTGTCTGAATGGCTCTGATACGCCTTCAGCCGAGTACGTACTCAACCGCGCACTAAGTTGTTTGGTCGAAGAGGATCTGGCCTTTGTGAGCAGTGAGGAGTTTGCGGACTGGTGCCACGAGGTCAGCTACCCAGTCCACACAACGGTTCCTAGCCGTCCGACTCCTTCTAATCCTCACGACCTCGTAGATGTCGCTCTCAAGTCAGCTTCTCTGGCGATCCCGTTCTTGGGTAAACGCCAGGGACTGATGCTTGGAGCAGGCCTTGGTATCGCGGGAGTCATCAATGAGGCCCTTAGGGGCTAGCAAAATAAACAGTGCAGCCGTTGCTGCACTGTTTATTTTTTTCATCTATCTATCATTCACCCATCACGCCGGGCAATACGCTCCAGAATCCATTCCTCGACTTCCGTCTCCACCCAGCCCACGGTTCTGGGCATCAGCTCCACGCTTCTCGGGAAGAGGTCTTCACTCATCAATTTGTAGATTGTGCTACGGCCCAAGCCTGTGCGGCTCATTACTTCAGACAGTCTGATAATCCTCATGACATCACCTCGTGCATTACGTCATGGGATGTGTCATGGCTTTAAAAAATTATGCGTAAGACTAATTGATCGTCACCAGCGAGAAGATGTTTACTTTAGGTCTCTCCGCTATTGCCAGATTCAAGCTTTCAACCCCCTGCTTCCTAATATGCTCAGCGCTTACGTTAAGAGCGCCAAATAAGTTCAGATATGATGACCAGGAGATAGGTAGGTGGGGGATGTCACCGAAAGCATCAAAAGATGACACAACATGGGGCGCATCGCAGGAGTCGCTGCGAGTTCGCGCTTGATCAACCCATCTTGAAAATCCTTCCGTACCCATTATCCCCTCATTGAAGAGCAAGACAAATAACCCGGAAGTATAATCAGCCAATTGTCTGGCGACTCTCGGTTCCACTTCGTCGTCCCATCTAGACCAATGCTCGGCATCGAGTATATTCACTACCGCAGCAGATAATTTCACATCCTTGCCCTGGACAATCGACCTGCAATTTCGAAGTGACAAACAGTAGTAGGAGTTCGCATCCACAACATCGAATGGGCGAATCCAGTTTCCACTTACAAGCCGGTTGAGAGCCCCACGAACTCTACCTACTTTCAGATTTAGAACTTCAGTGATCTCGCTAGAAAGGCATGACCATAGAGTTCCCCTGCCGACTTGTAACCACAGAGTGACTAGAACGAAAAGATCTAGGTCTCGACCTGGTACTTTAAAACGTCCACACAAAAGCTGCTCTACTATCTTCGGGCCGAATCCGTTCGGTTCCGCAGTACTCTGCTCTAAGTTTGGGGTCAACCAGTACTCTAATTTGGGCCTCCCGCGATCAAACGAAGAAACCTCTACTGTCCCGACAAGACCTACATCCAAGAGCTCACGAAGAGCACTTCGAGCCTTCGATTCGGACCAACGATTGAGCGCTGACAACTCTTTAACTGAGTAGCTTCGCACCATCTTGCGCACGACAAGTTGCCCCAACAAAAGTCTTGCCGGTGGTGACAGCTTTCCATTCGTAAGAATTATTTCCCTTAGCGTAAACATCAGTATCCACTGCATTTCAGTCGCTCAACCCTTGAAGCAACTGGCTTTCTAATTATGTGTAAAATACAATATTACTAGTAATATAATGACAATAGAATTTCAATATGGCAGGCCTTATGAGCCAAAACCCCGTTTTCAGTGTTGATAAAGTTGGCGACAATCCTCACACCTCCTGGATAAAAGCATCCGACAAAAACCAGCAAGCTTGGCTGCAAAATCAGATTTCAAAAAAGGTGTGCGACCGAGTAAAAGCTCAGGATCTAAACAACTACATTCAAGGTCGAAATGGCTTCTTTCATGATTTCGAGTTAACCAAAGCTCGAATGAAAATGATTGAGACGAACTGGCGGGCTCGCGAGGCAAAGAAGGGAAAATCAACGTTGACCATAAGCGCTCAAGCCAACAGGAGATTCCGCAAGCTTTGTAAAGAGGGTAACCTGAGTACTATTGAACTGTTCGACCGGATAGCCGAGCAGTACACTCAGCCAATGCCAGATCAGATCACAGCACCCGGAACGGTAGCATCCACGCGCAGCTCTTCCGATGCTTTTGTGGCCATTAGTAGAATCCCTGCGCTCACCAGTCAGCTCGAAGAGCTGGCAAGACTGTATGAAGAGAAATCGCAAGCGGCATGGAGGAGACATCAAGCACTCGCCGATGTGAACGGGCTTGACCTCATCCCCGACGAGCTAAGCGAGGCAAACCAAAAGCTTTCACAAGAGGAAGTTGATCGGTTTAAGTCTTTGACAGGTCAAATTAGAGACGGGTTGAATGCTCTGAATGAATCATGCGGACTGTGACTTTCAATTAAGCGATGAGACTGGAATCCCAATACCGTAATCAATTTGACGATCAAGAGACAAACTTGGTAGTGCCAAAGGGGGATACATTGGGGGATGATACGTAAGGCAGAAACAAAAAAGCCCCGCAGTGCGGGGCTTTTTTAGAAATAAGTGGCGGAGGGATAGGGATTCGAACCCTAGATAGGCTACTAACCTATGCCGGTTTTCAAGACCGGTGCTTTCAACCGCTCAGCCATCCCTCCGAACGGCGCTTATATTACCTCTCTCATTTTCCACGTCAACTTCTTTTTTAAAATCAATTCGTTACCGCCTTACCTTTAGAGCTGACAGTACCCAACCACAGGGCTATCATGGGTGATAAATATTGGGGGCTTCAGTGAACTACACCATACTCATATCCAGCTCACCCTTTCAGGGAAACCAGCATCAATTAGCCATGCGGTTTATACGTGCGACTCTGGAAAGTGATCATTCGATCAAGAGGATATTTTTCTACGGCGATGCTGTACTCGCTGCAAATCGCTTTCAGACCCCACCACAAGGGCAGAAATCGATCGCGCAAAGCTGGGCAGAGCTCGCAGAAGAAATCTCTATCCCTTTGCGCGCCTGCATTGCTAACAGTGTACGCAGAGGGATCGTTGATGAGCGGGAAGCTGAGCGCTATAACCTTGGCCCATCATCGATACATCCCTCATTCACTCTCACTGGGCTTGGAGAAATGACCGAGGTTATTCATGACAGTGAGAAAATGGTGCAATTCTGATGAGCTCTTCCATTCTGATTAACATCACTCGCCCGCCGACAGCTGACTGCGAGGCGCTGGAGTATGCGCTGGCTATGGCGGCTTTTGATATCGACGTGAAAATTCTTTTCTCAGGTCGCGGCATTGATTGGCTTAACGCGGGTCAGGCTTCGCGCAAACCCGGAGGAAAGTCCCCGGCTAAGCTGCTTGCAGCACTCCCGATGTACGGTATTGATGACATTGCCGTCGTTGGCGGACCAGCGCTCTCAGACGAAAACCCGAAAACTTTCGACGCCTGTCAGACTATTTCGCAGCAGGAAGCGGCAAACTGGGCCAGAGGCGCCCATCATGTGGTATCTTTCTGATCATGATTGTTCACACCCTATTTTCAGATTCGCCTGACACCCTGAGCCAGGTTGTAGCCGCACTATTACCAGGGGACGTAGTCCTGCTCGCAGGAGACGGCTGCTACCAGAATGCGAGAGCAAAGCAGGTCACCCCAGACGCTGATCTCTTTATGCTGATAGAGGATGCTCGAGTCCGCGGGGTCAACGATGCGACTGCTCGTCTGATCAGCGACACTGAATGGGTGACCCTGACAGCAGAGAGTCAGCAAGTAATGAGTTGGTTCTGAGATGACAACCCTCAATGACCTAACTCTCGACAAGGACGGCTTTCTCGTTGAACTCAGCGACTGGAATGCTGATGTAGCTTCAGTGCTTGCGCAAGATGAAGGCATCACCCTTACAGACAACCACTGGGAAATCATCAATGCCATTCGCGCCTTCTACGATGAGTTTGACCTCGCACCAGCGATGAGACCCCTCTCCCGCTATATAAAGCAGACACTCGGCGCTGAAAAAGCAGGGAGTATTTACCTGATGACATTATTCCCTGAAAGTCCGGCGAAAAAAGCCGCGAGAATAGCTGGCCTACCAAGACCGGAGAATTGCCTGTGACACAACATGCCTTAGCCGATTACGTACGCATCCTTGCCAGAGGGAAGAACGCCAGCCGAAATATGACGTCCGAAGAGGCGCAATTCACAATGAGCGAAATGCTTGCTGGGCGTTATGAAGATGTTCAACTTGGTGCTATCTTCATGCTCTTGCGCGTACTTGAAGAAACACCTGACGAAATTGCAGGGTTTGCATCAGCCATTAATGGTTACTGGCCCGAGCCTGCGGGACATTTTGACCTTGTCTGGTCAAGTTATGCAGGAAAACGCCGCCAGCCTATGTGGTGGGTGCTGTCAGCATTGCTCCTCACTCAGATGGGTCATCGCATACTTGTTCATGGCACTCTGGCGCACACTCCGGGGCGAGTATATGCGCATGAAGTCTTTCGGAAACTGGGCCTTCCAGAGGTCACGCGCGAATCCTTGGGTACCACCTCTGCCTCGCTGGTATATCTGCCTTGCTCAGAAATACATCCCTCACTGCAGCAATGGCTCAGCCTCAAAGCAGTGCTTGGTGTCCGCTCGCCCATCAATACTGTTCTTAAGACCATCGCTCCGCAAGGCGTTCCTTCGGTACAGGGGATTTTTCACCCCGACTACAGGACAACTCATTCCGTCGCTGCGAGCATTAATCAGGATACAGCCGCGATCATAAAAGGCGAAGGCGGAGAGTTTGAGGTAAATCCTGAGCGTCCCTGTCAGGCGACAGTGGTTGTTGAGGGTGAAGAAGCCCAGTTTCGGATTGCGAATGATTCGTCCCATTATGATGATAAAGCCGCAAGCCCGAATACCGAACATCTCGTCAAGCTCTGGCAAGGTCAGGACCACTCACAGTACGGGCACGATGCTGTGCTACGCACCGCCGCCCTAGCCTTGTGTGCCATGCTTAAAACAACAGACTACGTGTCTGCTCTATCACAATGCAGCAAAGCCTGGGCAGAACGGGATAAAAGCTTACTGGCCTGAGCGCCAGTTAAGCGTCTGATGCAGGCTGACGACGCTCCCCACAATGGTCAGCGTGGGGGCGTGAATATCCCGCCCCGCAACATATTCAGGCATCGTCGCCAACGTCCCCGTATGTACCCGCTGATCTGGCAGTGTGCCTTTCTCGATAAGAGCAATTGGAGTTTCTTTCGGCATGCCATGAGCAATCAGCTGACTGCAAATTTCCGGGAGCCCGACCAGCCCCATGTAAATCACAAGGGTCTGCTGAGGGTGGATCAACTCATTCCATGGGAGATTGCATGTGCCATCTTTCATGTGCCCAGTGACGAATCTTACGCTCCGTGCATGATCACGATGAGTTAAGGGTATGCCAGCGTACGATGAGCAGCCACTCGCGGCAGTGATGCCGGGTACAACCTGAAACGGAATGCCCGCCTCTGCAAGCTGCTGAATCTCTTCGCCGCCACGACCAAAAATAAAAGGGTCCCCGCCTTTCAGGCGCAGGACTCGCCGTCCTTTCAGAGCTTCATTAACTAACCGCTGGTTGATTTCACCCTGCGGGACAGCATGGTCGCTTCTCGCCTTGCCAACGTAGTGACGCTCGCAATCCTCGGGCAGCAGGCCAAGGATCGCCGGACTGACCAAGCGGTCGTAAAAGACAATGTCTGACATCTGAATCAAGCGCAACGCCCGGAAAGTCAGCAAGTCTGGATCACCCGGGCCAGCCCCGACAAGAAATGCCTCACCGGCAGTAACTTCTTGGCCAGAGAGTAATCCTTCAACAATTTTGTTGGCTGACTCTTCTTGTCTGGCTAATACCTGATCCGGGGCCTGAGATTGCATCAATCGTCGCCAGAATGCGCCCCGCTCTTTTGACGAGCCGTCACCTCTCAAACGCAAGCGCAGCGACTCCAGCCACTGGCCGAGTCGGGAATAATCGTTAGGAATGAAGGCTTCGATGCGATCTCTTACTAAGCGTGTCAGTGCCGGGGTCGCCCCTCCGGTGGAGATCGCGATTTTCAGGGGCGCGCGATCAACGACCGCAGGAAATGAAAAGTCGTTGTCTTCCGGTTCGTCCGTACGACAAACCAGTGCACCTGCTTTTCGTGCGAGCCTGGCCTGGTGCTCATTGGTTCTCGCGTCATCTGTTGCAAGAATAACGTAATCACCCGCCTGATACGCTTCATCACCGGCAACGCGCTCGAAGCAGACTAACTGCTCACCAGCAAGACTAAGTATTGCCTCATCGATGTGCGGAGCGATGACGGTGACCTGTGCTTTCGCCGCGATCAGCGTCTTTACCTTTCGCTTAGCAACAGCGCCGCCACCGATGACAAAGAAGCGCCTTCGTCTTGCATCGATGATGATGGGTAGATGGCTATCGCTCACGCACCTTTCCGTTCAGTAGCAATCCGCTCGACACCACCCATGTAAGGGCGAAGCGCTTCAGGGACAGTGACAGAACCGTCTTCTTCCTGATAGTTTTCAAGAATGGCCACCAGAGTGCGTCCAATGGCAAGGCCAGAGCCGTTTAGTGTATGAAGCAGCTCAGGCTTTCCGGTTTGCGGATTACGCCAGCGAGCCTGCATCCGGCGAGCCTGGTAGTCACCAAAAGTACTGCAGCTCGATATTTCGCGGTACTTCTGCTGACCGGGAAGCCAGACTTCGAGGTCGTACGTCTTAGCGGCAGAAAAGCCAAGGTCACCACCACACAGAATCACCTTGCGATACGGCAGGTTGAGCTTCTGTAGAATCGCCTCTGCATGCCCCGTCAGCTCTTCCAATGTTTTCTCTGAATTTTCGGCTTTAACAAACTGAACCAGCTCGACTTTGTCGAACTGGTGTTGGCGAATCATGCCTCGGGTGTCACGACCGTAACTACCCGCTTCACTGCGGAAACAAGGAGTATGAGCGACTTTCTTAACCGGCAGCTCGACATCATTAACGGTGTCGCGCAACAGATTGGTTACGGGCACTTCGGCGGTCGGGATCATGTACAGATCCTTGTCTCCCTGCGCCTGAGGAATCTTGAAGAGATCTTCTTCAAACTTAGGTAGCTGCCCGGTTCCTTCCAGTGCCTGGCGATTAACCAGATAAGGGACGTAGGTTTCTTCATAACCGTGTTCAAGCGTATGCGTATCAAGCATAAACTGAGTCAATGCTCTGTGCATTCTTGCAATCGGTCCGCTCATAACAGCAAAGCGAGATCCCGCCACCAGAGCGCCAGCATCGAAATTGAGGCCGTGCGGTTCGCCCACATCGACGTGATCTTTTGCTTCAAAGTCGAACTCTCGTGGAGTGCCCCATTTCAGGACTTCAACGTTGTCGTCCTCGTCGTTGCCTGCTGGCACTTCAGCCAAAGGAACATTGGGTATCGCCATGAGCATTTCGCGAAGGTCGGTCTCCACCTGTTTAGCGGCCTGCTCTGCACGCGTAATGTCGGCATCAAGACCGCTCATCACCTGCGCTTTGGCCTCTTCCGGTGACATGCCCTGCCCGATCAGTTGACCGATCTGTTTAGATGCCTTTTTCTTTTCTGCCTGCAACGACTGAGCTTCTGTCAGTGCTTTCTTGCGTGCGTCGTCAAGTCGACCGAATTCCACATCATCAAATGAAAAACCCTTCTTTGCGAGGGCATCTTTAACATCATCTATGTTGTCGCGAATGTACTTAATATCGAGCATTTTTCTTCTTAAACCAAAGATTTTGAGAGCCACATTCCTGCGGCCGTAGCAGCAAGACACCCCAGCAGGCTAACACCGATATAGGCCAGAAACGCCTCATATCGTGCCTGCTGAAGCAGAGAGATACTTTCCAATGAGAAGGTGGAAAAGGTAGTAAATGCACCCAAAAAACCGACCATCGCCAACTGGCGGTGGTGATCGCCACCAAACCCATTTTCGACGAGCCAGATATAGGCCACGCCAATGGCGAAGGAGCCTAACAGGTTCACAGAAAGCGTGCCATAGGGGAAAGGTCTGTCAAACCACTTAAATACCGCCGCTGCCATACTGAATCTAGCAACCGCGCCCAGAGCGCCGCCCAGAGCTATCCATAAATACGCCAAAGTTATGTACCGTCGTTTTTATAACGTTTCTTGCTGCTATGACGGTTAAGCTCCCGAAGATGATCCAGTTTTGCACCAATCTTCTGTTCCAGTCCGCGAGCAACAGGTGTGTAGAAACGCTCGTTCGCCAGGGCCTCCGGAAAATAGTTCTCTCCAGCGGCAAATGCATCAGGTTCATCATGGGCATAACGGTACTCAGCACCGTAATCCATGTCCGACATCATCTGCGTGGGGGCGTTTCTAAGATGTAATGGTACCTCATAGCCCGGCGATGACTGCACCAGTTTCCTTGCCGCTTTGTACGCTGTGTAAACTGCATTGCTTTTCGGGGCGCACGCCAGATACACCACCGCCTGAGCCAGGTTCAACTCACCCTCTGGACTGCCTAACCTCTCTTGCGCTTCCCATGCGGCCGTGCACACAGAGAGCGCGCGAGGGTCTGCATTGCCAACATCCTCGCTGGCCATGCGAACGAGACGCCTGGCTACATAGAGCGGATCACAACCGCCATCCAGCATACGACAGAACCAATAGAGGGACGCATCCGGGTCGGACCCCCGGACGGACTTATGCAGTGCTGATATCTGCTCATAGAATGCGTCTCCGCCCTTGTCGAACCGGCGAAGACTGCTGACCATTACCGCGCGAACATCGTCTTCGCTCAGCGGGGAGCCGCCGTTTAACTGAAGCGCTTGCTCAAGAAGATTCAGAGCACGACGAGCATCGCCATCAGCAGCCGAAGCCAGAACGGAAACGGGCAATTCGTCGCCCTGATCAACGCCTTCGGATTCAAGACCTCGACGTATGACCCTGATTAAATCACTGTCCGTCAGTGACTTCAGAATATACACCTGCGCCCTGGAGAGAAGCGCGTTATTAAGCTCGAATGAAGGGTTTTCGGTCGTGGCGCCGACGAAGATAAAGGTTCCATCCTCAACATACGGCAGAAACGCATCCTGCTGAGATTTGTTGAATCGATGGACTTCATCAATAAAAAGCAGCGATTTCCGGCCACTCGCGGCTGCCTGCCGGGCCTGGTCGACAGATGCTCTGATTTCCTTAATGCCTGCCATGACCGCGCTTAACGACAAAAACTGGGCATCAACATAACTGGCAATCAAGCGAGCAAGCGTTGTTTTACCGACACCCGGTGGCCCCCACAGAATCAATGAATGAATCTGGCCCGCGTTTAACGCGTTTCTTAACGGAGCGCCATCACCGACTACGTGCTCCTGGCCAATGTACTCATCCAGCGACTCCGGTCTAAGGCGAGATGCCAGGGGCTCGTATGGCTTACTCTGAGAGAATAAATCAGCCGCCATGTCTTCCGTCGATCACATCAACATCATCAGGTACAGCGAAGGTAAACGCAGCAGGGTCAAACTCAGTATTGGTTTCTTGCGAGGTAAAGCGAATTTCCGTGATCTGACCTGCGGCATCAAAGATGCGCATAAACTCGACCTCGTCGTCAGCGTAGTCAAATTCGAGCGCTTCAAAGAGCTGGCTGGCATCCAATGGCTTAAGCCTGTATCTGACAACATCCCCTACCTGTTCCTTGCTTGCGGAATAGCTGTCAGCGATATTGCTGACGTCACCACTTAGCAACAAGGCTGGAGTCTCCTGAAGCTTCGCTTCGAGGTTACGGATGGTTACTTGCTCAAGATCCATATCGTAAACCCAAACAGAACTACCATCAGACACAACCAGCTGTTCGTAAGGCGGATTTGTTTGCCAGCGCATTTTTCCGGGGCGCTGTACTGACAGTGTTCCCGAAAGACTTTGAAGCACCTCCCCGTTCTGATCCATAGTGACCTGTGAGAATTCAGTACTCATTGAGTCGAGTGTCTTCAGTCTTGAGGTGAATTCCTCAAGCGCCTCTCCAGCCTGAAGGCTGAGCGAAGCAACCGAAAGAATTAGCCCGCCAGCAAATGCGGTCAGTTTCGAAATCATATGTAGGCTCTTATCTGTTTAATTTTAAGCGGGAGGTGGTGCAATAACTTCACGGCTTCCGTTGTGAGCTGGCGGCGAAACAACGCCAGCAGCCTCCATGGTTTCTACCAGCCTTGCAGCCCGGTTGTATCCTATGCGTAACTTACGCTGCACTGATGAGATTGAACACTTACCGGACTCAGTGACAAACGCGACCGCCTGATCATACAAATCGTCTTTTTCCCCATCAGCATCGTCACCACCCATTCCCGGTATTGCACCATCTTCACCTACCTGTGTGATTTCTTCGATGTAGTCTGGTTCCCCGCGCTGTTTCCACTCGGCAACAACTCTATGAACTTCGTCGTCATCAACAAAAGCACCATGCACCCGCTCAGGTAAAGCGTTACCCGGCGGCATAAACAGCATGTCACCGTGACCGAGTAACTGTTCTGCCCCACCCTGATCAAGAATGGTCCGCGAGTCGATCTTTGATGAAACCTGGAATGCGATCCGAGTTGGCACGTTCGCCTTGATCAGGCCCGTAATGACATCCACAGAGGGGCGCTGAGTGGCCAGGATCATATGAATACCTGCTGCACGCGCTTTCTGAGCGATCCGAGCAATAAGTTCTTCTACCTTTTTGCCCACCATCATCATCATGTCGGCAAATTCATCGACGACGATCACGACATATGGCAGCGGTTCGAGCGTGGGTGGCGTGGTATCGAACGACTGATCAATCTGCCATAGCGGGTCCGCTAACGGGGTGCCCGCTTCGATAGCGTCTTTTACTTTCTTGTTGTAGCCCGCAATGTTACGAACACCCATGGCAGCCATTAGCTGATAGCGACGCTCCATTTCAGCGACAGACCAACGAAGGCCGCTTGCCGCCTCCTTCATATCTGTAATTACCGGCGTCAGTAAGTGTGGAATACCCTCGTACACCGACAGTTCGAGCATCTTAGGGTCAACGAGAATCAATCTCAGTTCTTCTGGGGTTGACTTAAACAGCAGCGACAGAAGCATTGCGTTAACACCCACCGACTTACCTGAACCTGTCGTGCCGGCGACCAGCAGATGCGGCATTTTAGCCAGGTCGGTAATAACCGGATTGCCCGCAATATCATGCCCAAGTGCCAGCGTCAGAGGGGATTTTGAACGGTCGTAATCTTCTGAGGACAGAACTTCGCCCAGTGTCACCATGGCCCTGTTTTCGTTCGGGACCTCAATCCCCATAACCGACTTCCCGGGAATGACTTCGACGACACGTACTGCAACCATGGCCATTGAACGTGCAAGATCCTTTGCCAGATTGGAAATCTTACTTGCTTTCACCCCCGGTGCCGGCTGTATCTCGAATCGTGTAATTACCGGACCTGGAGCCACTGCGGTTACTTCAACCTTTACGCCAAAATCCGCGAGCTTTTGCACAAGCAGCTCTGACAGGTCGTGTAGACGCTCTTCTGAGAAGCCGGCTTTACCATCACTTTTCGGAGGATCAAGAAGGGCAATAGATGGTAATGGCTCGCTGCCTTTGAATAGCGAGCCCTGAAGATCCCGTTTTGCCCGATCGCTTGGGCGGGACTCCCGTTTTTCTAATGGCTCGATTTTTAGTGACTTAATATCCGCCACTGTTTCTTCAATTGGCTGCTTGACAGATTTCTTCACTGCTGGAGCATTTGAGGCCCGAGGCGCGTCCGCTCCGCTGAACGCATCAGGAGACGTAGGGTTTGCAGGGGGTGTTTTCTCAGAAGTACCTATTTCTGAATGTGGTGGCAGTGCAGGTTCGGCATGCCACGGCACATCGTCAGAAAGAGAATCGGCCACCTGATCGTCCAGAGCACTAAACCCTTCAAAACTATCCAATGGATCGTCTTCTGATGCGAGTTCACTCGCCGCTGAATTCCCATTGCTTCGCGATACGTGCGTCTCGACGGTTTTTGGTGATGCAGCGGCCCCATCATTAGGAACTGATTGACGTGCATCGCCAGTCTGGCGGTTTCTTGCGCTCGCAAACAGTCTTTGCAATAAGCCTTTGCGACCGGACGAAGGTGGCTCGTTGTTTGATCTTGCCGGTTGTATTGTTGATTGGCCTGCTGATTCAATCACCTCTGGTCTTTTTGTGCTCTTGCTGTTGCTTGCTGCTCCTGCTGCACGCTCAAGCACGGATAAAGCAAAGCCGCCAACGCGCTCAAAAAACATCAGCCAGGAGAACTCCAGAAACAGCACGAGGCCGAGGGCCAGAGCTACGATAAGAATCGAAACCGAACCAACAAAGCCAAACAATGGGATCATCAGGGAGACAACCCCTTCACCGATGATGCCGCCAGCACCTGCAGGCAAAAGCTCCCCTTGCCATATGCTGACATCTGCCAGCGCAGCGAGCGAAACAAGAATAAGTAACAGACCGCTGGCCCTGAGTAACCAGATACGTCCTTCGACGGCTGGCGCCTTACGGAAGAGAAGCCAGGTTTTGGCCATAATCAGTGCCGGAAAGAAAAATGCGAGATAGCCAAGCCCATGGAGCAGAAAATCAGCCAGGTAAGCGCCGACGCGCCCGATAGAATTATCTGCAGTGCCACTGCCGACCACTGACCAGGCGACATCCTCAGGATCGTAGGAAAAGAGCGCAAGAAACAGGAGTACACAACCCAGGGTCAGTAAGAGAAATCCAACATCGTGGCGCTTCCGCCAGCCGTCGTCCGACATATTTTTCTGTTTACTGTCGATTTCAGAGTGTTGCGATGACAAAATATCGTCCTGCTAATGGTCAAACGTCCACAGTCTATCACGGCTAAACGAGCCTGTTCATAACTATGATTGATTGGTTAGATGAGTTTCGCCCGCCGGAATTCCCAGATACAAGCCGGGCTCTGGAAGAACCTGCCGGACTCCTCGCCGCAGGTGGTCACCTTAGTCCTGCCTGGCTTGATTGCGCTTACCGCAAAGGCATATTCCCCTGGAACGACCCAGAAGAAGCCAGGCTGTGGTGGACGCCGATGCCTCGCGCGGTCATTCTTCCAGAAACGTTTCGGGTACCCAAGAGAATTGCTCGCGAAGTACGTAATACCACGCTTCGAGTTACAGCAAACCTTGACTTCAAAGGTGTGATGACTGGCTGTATGGCGCCACGGGCAGACAGCGAAGGCACCTGGATTGATGACGAAATCATAGATAGCTACCCACGACTACACTCGGCAGGTCGGGCAATATCCATAGAATGCTGGGACGAGAACGGCCTCCTTTGCGGTGGGTTCTACGGTCTGACCATTGGGCGAATTCTTTTCGGAGAGAGCATGTTTACACAACACAGCGGCGCTTCAAAGGTGGCCTTTGCTAGCGCGGCGCCAAAATTGTTTGAACTTGGATTCGAAATGATTGATTGCCAGATGCGAACGTCGCACCTGGAGAGATTTGGCCTTATTGAAATGGAGCGCAACGAGTTCGAACGTCGCCTTAGTGAAGGCATTAGCAAGACTTCTCCTGCCCCTCTTGCGGGGGTGTTAAATTGAGATCGATCCCGCTGTTCACTCCCGCAGAGACTCACAGCTGTCCCTATCTGGAGGGTAGAGAGGCTCAAAGTCAGTATGTGGACCCACGAATAGAGCCAGATCTGGACACAATGAGTGCCCTTAGTCGCTTGGGGTTCAGGCGAAGTGGAAAGCTCATATATCGCCCTTCATGCCCCTCGTGCCGGGAGTGTCAGTCGATTCGAATACCGACAGCCGAATTTTCACCGAGCAAGAACATGAGACGAGTCCTCGCCCGAACCCGCCATTGGCGCGTATCAGTGTGCGACTTATCGGATAGCCCGGAGTTCTTCGATCTCTACTGCCGTTATATCAATGCCAGGCACAAGGATGGGGATATGTATCCGCCATCGCGGCAGACTTACGATGAGTTCATCGGAGAAAGCCAGGGAAATACCCAGCTTCTGCTAGCTGAAGATGACACAGGCGTAATCGGAGTGCTTGTCTTCGATAAGTTCAACGACGGACTCTCCGCTGTTTATTGTTTTTATGAGCCAGAAAGAGAACATGAATCCGTGGGCACCTCGATGATTCTTCGCCTGACACTCATCGCCCGAAGTCTTGGGCTTCCGTACAACTACCTGGGCTACTATGTCGAGAACTGCCGAAAAATGAGTTACAAAGCACGCTTCTCCCCACTGGAAGTTCTCAGTGATAACGACTGGATACGCCTAAATCCCGCCTAAACTTTGCCATGGCGAGTGATTTAGGGCAGAATGCGCGCGCATTGAACAAGTTTCAGACAGGTGACGAATGGCAAAAGACGATCACATTGAAATGGAAGGCGAAGTCATCGACACGCTTCCTAATACAATGTTCCGAGTTAAACTGGAAAACGGTCACGTAGTGACCGCTCATATTTCCGGCAAAATGCGTAAGAACTACATCCGTATTCTTACTGGCGACAAAGTTAAAGTGGAACTGACTCCTTACGATCTCAGTAAGGGACGCATCACTTACCGCGCTCGCTGATCCTCGCCTTCGGCAATTTGCCGGCCATCAGGCCGGCATTGCCTCAGGTAATTCCAAAGAAAGCTCACCGTCAACTACGGTAATTTCGATCTCTCCGCCCTTCGACAGATCCCCGAACAGAATTTTCTCTGCCAGCGGTTTCTTGATTTTGTCCTGAACCAGGCGAGCCATTGGGCGTGCACCCATTTTTTCGTCATAGCCATGCTCGGCCAGCCAATTGCGGGCATCATCATCGACATTCAAAAGAACGCCCTTATCATCCAACTGCCCTTGCAGTTCCGCCAGGAACTTGTCTACCACATGCAGTGTGGTATCTGGCGTTAGAGGCGCAAACTGAATGACACTGTCGAGACGGTTTCGGAACTCAGGCGTGAACAGTTTCTTCAGCTCTTCAGCACCATCAGTTGTATGATCCTGCTGAGTGAAGCCAATACTTGCACGACTCATCTGAGCCGCACCTGCGTTGGTCGTCATAACCAGAATCACGTTGCGGAAATCCGTTTTACGCCCGTTATTGTCTGTCAGCGTGCCGTGATCCATCACCTGAAGCAGGATATTGAACACTTCCGGGTGAGCCTTCTCAATCTCATCCAGCAGCAACACACAGTGAGGTGTTTTATTGACAGCCTCCGTCAGCAAACCACCCTGGTCATAACCGACGTAACCCGGAGGCGCACCAATCAAACGTGACACCGTGTGGCGTTCCATATATTCGGACATATCAAAACGAACCAACTCCATGCCCATCACAGACGCAAGCTGCTTTGTGACCTCAGTTTTACCAACGCCTGTTGGCCCAGCAAACAGGAATGAACCGATAGGCTTCTGAGGACTGTTCAGACCTGCACGGGACATTTTAATTGCAGTAGACAGTGTTTGAATGGCTTCATTCTGACCAAACACAACCATCTCGAGCTTGTCTTCAAGACCAAACAGCAGCTCCTTGTCAGATGCGGAGACAGATTTCGGTGGGATGCGCGCTATCGCAGCAACCACCTCTTCCACCTCGCCGACATTGATCGTCTTCTTACGCTTGCTCGGCGGCACCATCTGCTGCAAAGCGCCAACCTCATCAATAACGTCAATTGCCTTGTCAGGCATATTGCGGTCATTGATGTAGCGATCGGCCAGCTCTGCAGCCGCTTTCAGAGCCTTGTCGGTGTACTTAACCTTGTGATGCTCTTCAAAGCGCGACTTGAGCCCTTTGAGAATTTTATATGTATCTTCGACGGACGGCTCTGCGACATCGATTTTTTGGAAACGACGGGTCAGAGCACTGTCTTTCTCGAAAATCCCACGGAACTCTGTAAACGTGGTTGAACCTATGCATCGTACCTCGCCCGAACTCAGCAGCGGCTTTAGCAGGTTGCTCGCATCCATTACGCCACCAGAAGCGGCGCCAGCACCAATAATGGTGTGAATCTCATCAATAAACAAAATACCGTGTGGTTGACGCTTAAGCTCCGCCAGAAGTGCTTTGAAGCGTTTTTCAAAATCACCCCGGTATTTGGTACCCGCCAGCAGCGCCCCCATATCAAGGCTGTATACAACAGCATCACTGATAACGTCCGGCACTTCCTCATCAACGATTCGTTTGGCCAGACCTTCAATGATGGCGGTCTTGCCAACACCCGAATCACCAACAAGGAGAGGATTGTTTTTACGGCGACGCGCAAGAATCTGCACCAAGCGATTAACTTCGAATTCGCGTCCAATTAATGGATCAATCTTACCCTCACGGGCCAGACGATTGAGATTGGTGGCATACCCTTCAAGAGCAGACTTTGACCCTGCATCTGCTTCTTCATCCAGATTCTCTGCAGCCTGATCAGCCCCCTCTTCAGGGCCACTCACTTTTGAAATGCCGTGAGAGATGTAATTCACCACATCAATGCGGGCAATATTTTGTTGTTTAAGGAAGTAGACAGCCTGGCTTTCCTGCTCACTGAATATCGCAACAAGAACATTAGCGCCAGAGACTTCTGTTTTGCCGGACGACTGAACATGAAATACCGCCCTTTGCAGCACGCGCTGGAAGCCTAATGTCGGCTGAGTCTCCTGCTCGCCATTTGTCTCGGGAATAAGGGGGGTTGTGGAATCCACAAAGTCATCGAGATCTTTACGGAGTTTAACAATATCAGCACCGCAAGCCTGAAGCACGGTCGATGCCGCATCGTTATCCAAAAGCGCCAACAGCAGATGTTCGACTGTCATAAATTCGTGACGCTTAGAACGAGCCTCCTTGAATGCTTCATTCAGGGTTTGCTCGAGTTCTCTATTCAGCATAAAGCCTCCTGGTTTCAGTCGTCTGCCGGGGCTATCTCACACATCAATGGATGTTGGCAGTCTTTGGAGTATTGATTCACAATTTCTGCTTTAGTTTCAGCAATGTCTTTAGTATAGACGCCACACACAGCACTGCCTTTCATGTGGACCGCGAGCATAATCTCCGTTGCCTGCTCTGGCGTTTTGCTAAAGAACTGTTGTAATACCTCTACAACAAATTCCATTGGCGTATAGTCGTCATTCATCATCACCACACTGTACATCGACGGGCGTTTCAGTTCCGGCAGGGACTCCTGAACCGCAATATTACCGTCGTCCTCGTGGTGAGGATCCTGACTACTTAAGCTTAGTTGATATTTATACATGACGCGTCGATGGGATTCTGTGTTTGCCAAATGAGTCACATGATAACGCTGTCAGGCCAACCCGACCACTCAGGTATGCCACCTTAGTCGAATATGTGATTAATCGGGTCATTTAGTGTCTTGACGGGCCACAATGAGCGGCGTAGGTTCTATACGGACAGGGCACATAAACCCTATCCACTAAAAACGCACCTATATATGTAGTTATAAGGAGATTTGGGATGAAAACAGGGACTGTAAAGTGGTTCAATAACGCCAAAGGCTACGGTTTTATCCTTAGCGACGAAACCAACGAAGACTTATTTGCACACTACTCAGTCATTGATATGGACGGTTACCGCACCCTTAAAGCAGGCCAATCTGTCCAATTCGACATCAAACCCAGCGATAAAGGGCTGCACGCGATTAATATTCGCGCACTGGATGCCTCTGAAGGTTCTCCAGCATTGGCGGCCAAAGCTGAGCAGGCAGAGCCTGCCTGAACTCATTCAGTTCAAGCAAAAACAAAAAAACCGCCGATTGGCGGTTTTTTTGTTCAGGCCAGGCTCAATGCTGATCAATTAAAGCATTCAGGGTTCTACTTGGACGCATAACCTCTGTGGCTTTCTCAGGATTCGGCCAGTAGTAGCCACCGATATCAACCGGCGACCCCTGCACTGATTTCAGTTCTTCCAGGATCGCAGGCTCGTTCTCATTGAGAGCTTCAGCCAGCGGTTTGAAATGATCAGAAAGTTCTCCATCTTCAGTGTCAGCAGCCAGGGCCTCAGCCCAGAACTTGGCGAGATAGAAGTGGCTCCCTCTGTTGTCTAGGCTGCCCAGTTCACGACCCGGTGACTTCTGCTCCTGCAGGATGCGCCCTGTAGCGGTATCCAAAGTTTTACCGAGAATAGCGGCCTTAGCGTTACCTGTTTTCTCGGCAAGATGCTCCAGTGATGCCGAGAGCGCCATGAATTCACCCAACGAATCCCAGCGCAGGAAGTTTTCTTCCAGTAACTGCTGAACGTGTTTTGGTGCAGAGCCACCGGCACCTGTCTCGAATAAGCCGCCGCCGCTCATTAGTGGTACGATCGACAGCATCTTCGCACTCGTACCCAGTTCAAGAATAGGGAAAAGATCCGTCAGGTAATCGCGTAGGACATTACCCGTCACTGAAATAGTGTCTTTGCCGTCCTTCATGCGCGCCAACGTCAGGCGTGTTGCAGCTTCTGGTGCCATGATGCTGATATCGAGGCCGTCGGTGTCTGCCTCTGCGAGGTATGTCTCGACCTTCTTGATAAGCTCTGCATCGTGCGAGCGTTTTTCATCAAGCCAGAAGATGGCTGGAGTCGAAGTTGCACGGGCACGGTTAACAGCGAGTTTTACCCAGTCGCGAATCGGCGCATCTTTTGCCTGACACATGCGCCAGATGTCGCCTTTGGAGACAGTGTGCTCTATCAGCTGCTTACCTGATTCAGTGATGACACGAACCTTGCCGTCTGCGGGTATTTCGAACGTTTTATTGTGCGAGCCATACTCTTCCGCCTTCTGAGCCATCAGGCCGACATTGGGTACTGTACCCATCGTGCGGGGATCAAAAGCACCGTGCTCTTTACAGAAGTCGATGGTTTCCTGATAAACACCGGCATAGCAACGGTCCGGAATAACAGCAATCGTATCGTGCGCGTCGCCGTCAGAACCCCACATCTTGCCTGATGAGCGAATCATCGCAGGCATGGACGCATCGACAATAACGTCATTCGGCACATGCAAGTTCGTGATTCCCTTGTCCGAATTAACCATGGCCAGATTGGGACGCTCCTCGTAGCACGCGGCAATATCAGCTTCAATTGCTTCGCGCTCATTGTTAGGAAGCTTCGCGATCTTTGCGTATACGTCACCGAGACCATTATTAACATCGACACCGAGTCGATCGAAGGTCTCTGAGTATTTTTCAAATACGGGAGCAAAGAACACTGAAACAACATGACCAAAGATGATCGGGTCGGAAACCTTCATCATGGTGGCTTTCAGGTGAACTGAGAAAAGAACACCTTTGTCTTTGGCTTCCTGAATAGCTTTATCAAGGAAGGCCCGAAGTGATGCAGCGCGCATCACCGAAGCGTCGATAACTTCACCACCCAGAAGCTTCAGACCTTCCTTGAGTGGTGTGACATTGCCTTCAGTATCAATAAACTCGATATCTACGACATCGGCTTCCGTCATCGTCATGGATTGCTCGCTTCCGTAGAAGTCGCCTTCATCCATGTGCGCAACAGAGCTCTGCGAATCTGATGACCACTCACCCATTGAGTGTGGGTAGCTGCGTGCGTACTCTTTTACTGACGCTGGCGCACGACGGTCAGAATTACCTTCGCGCAGTACTGGATTTACCGCACTGCCCTTAATACGGTCGTAGCGGGCTTGCACATCGCGATCTTCATCCGTCGCTGGGTTTGACGGGTACAATGGCACGTCGAAGCCCATGCTGCGCAGCTCTTTGATTGCTTCGCGCAGCTGCGGCAGCGATGCGCTGATGTTAGGTAGCTTGATAATGTTCGCTTCTGGCTGACCCGCTAGCGTGCCTAGCTCTGCGAGATCATCAGGAATGCGTTGTTCTTTTTGGAGGAATTCCGGAAAGTTGGCCAGAATGCGGCCTGCCAGAGAAATATCACGGGTTTCAACATCGATGCCGGCAGAGCGGGAAAATGCCTGGATGATCGGCAGCAGAGAATGAGTTGCCAAAGCTGGCGCCTCATCGGTTTCAGTGTAAATAATCCTGGATTCGTTCGCGGACATTGTGTCTCCTGTTGCGTTACGCTATTGCTGTGTCGCATGAACCGGCTTCGCTAACTTTTGATTAGCGAAGAACTCCGGTCCGGTATGACTGCAGACTGGTGATGTCAGTTTGCATCTAAACCGATGCTGAGTAGCTTCTTAAGTGCCGCTAATTTGTAGTTTTTCTACAAAAAATGCAAGCTAGACAAAAGAATAAGTAATTTTCTTACAAAACTATGGCTCGCCTGATACTACTAAACAAACCGTTTAACGTTCTTTGTCAGTTCACCGACAAAAAAGGAAGGCCCACTCTGGCCGACTTCGTAACCACTCCTGGGGTGTATCCTGCAGGGCGGCTCGACTTCGACTCCGAGGGCCTGGTTCTGCTCACAGACTCTGGACCACTACAGGCAAGAATAGCTGACCCTCAGCATAAGATGACAAAAACCTATTGGGTGCAGATTGAAGGACGCCCCGATGATAACGAAATTAGCGCGCTTCGAAGTGGAGTCGTACTAAAAGATGGCCCAACACGCCCTGCCAAAGTGGTCATTATAGATGCGCCAGATGTATGGGATCGCAATCCTCCAATCCGCCATAGAGAAAACGACGTAACCACCTGGTTGCAAATCGAAATCTCAGAGGGGCGCAATCGTCAGGTCCGGCGTATGACAGCGCACATTGGATACCCCACTCTTCGTTTGATTCGAGCATCCATTGGCCCTTGGTCGCTGAATGGCCTCAACCGACCTGGCGACTCAAAGTCGGTAGAAGTACACATGCCAAAAGCTAGCAGTGAGCCGCGACGACCCGCCGCACGCTCAAACAGAGCGTCACGCCGCAACGTTCCTCACAAAAAACGGTAAGTTTCACAGCAAGCAGCTTCCACAGAAGCAGAAGCGCCCTCCAAGGATGCCTCACCCTGGCATTTCAGGTAAACTGCGCAGCTTGAATTTACCGGAGGCCTCATGACTGCCGAACGCTGGACACCGCATGCTACCGTAGCCACGATTATTACCAGGAATGATGAATTCCTGATGGTGGAAGAAATGAGCAATGGAGCGCGCGTCATCAATCAGCCAGCAGGCCACATTGAAAAAGGTGAAGCCGTCATTGATGCAGCCGTGCGTGAAACGCTCGAAGAAACCGGCTGGGAAGTAAAACCTACAGGTCTGCTTGGTCTCTACACATACACTGCACCGGCCAATGGCGTGACCTACCATCGGTATTGCCTCATTGCTGAGGCGATCCGGGAGGTTCCAGGTGCTGAACTTGATGAAGGAATAATCGGCCCATCATGGATGTCTATTGATGCGTTACGAAATGCTGATAACCTTCGCAGCCCTATGGTCCTGACTTGCGCTGAGGATTATCTGTCACGCGAACATTACCCGTTAGATCTGATTATTGAGCACCCCTGAATGACAGACACATCCAACACTAAAGTCATCGTCGGCATGTCTGGCGGTGTCGACTCATCCGTTTCTGCCTACCTGCTGCTCCAGCAGGGCTACCAAGTAGAAGGTCTGTTCATGAAGAACTGGGATGAAGACGATGGGACGGAATACTGCACCGCAAAAGAAGACCTGGCAGACGCTCAACAGGTCTGTGACACGCTTGGCATCAAACTCCACCAAGCGAACTTCGCCGCAGAGTACTGGGACAACGTATTCGAGCACTTTCTGCATGAATACAAAGCAGGCAGAACACCTAATCCTGACATCCTCTGCAATCGCGAAATCAAGTTCAAAGCCTTCCTTGAGTATGCCAAAGTGCTGGGCGCCGACCTTATTGCGACCGGACACTATGTGCGCAGAGGGCAGCGTGGTGACGATACGGTTCTACTGAAAGGACTCGACGGCAACAAGGATCAGAGCTACTTCCTGCATGCCGTGGGTGGCAAGGAGATTGCCATGACACTCTTCCCTGTTGGTGAACTGGAAAAGCCAGAGGTGCGACGCATAGCAGAAGAGAACGATCTGGTAACAGCATCGAAGAAAGATTCCACGGGTATTTGTTTTATCGGTGAGCGACGTTTCAAAGACTTTCTCAAGCAGTACCTTCCTGCACAGCCAGGTCGCATAGAAACACCAGAAGGTGAAGACATTGGCCAGCACAGCGGTTTGATGTACCACACTCTCGGCCAGCGTCAGGGGCTTGGCATTGGCGGCCTGAAGAATCACCCGGACGCTCCTTGGTTTGTTGCCGGCAAGGACCTTGAGCGGAATGTACTGATTGCAGTACAGGGAAAAAACCACCCTCTGTTATTTACCGACTGGCTGACGACCTCCGAGGTGTTCTGGGTGAACGCGGCGCCCGACACACCACTGCGCTGCAAAGCAAAAGTCAGATATCGCCAGGATGATCAAGACTGCATCATTGAAACATCCGGTGATGGATTCAGAGTGACTTTCGACAAGCCTCAGCGCGCTGTCACCCCAGGTCAGTCCGTCGTGTTTTACCTCGACGACCTATGTTTAGGCGGTGGCATTATTGAGGCAACAGGAAACAACTGATGACGACACAACAAAAAGAACAAACCATCGCGCTTGCTGCTGTTTTCCAGGCGGCGTCACTGGTCGAAGAGCTGGCTCGAACCGGGGATGTTTCCAGCGAAGCGACTCAGCCTATGATCGACAGCCTCTTCGTCCAGAATCCGGATAACTTCGATAGCATATACGGCGAATCAGCCGAAGGCCTTGGCCGAGGTCTCGAAACCTTGCTAACGGTCAGTGATAAGAGTTCCGGACAAATCAGCCCCGATGTCACCCGCTACGCATTGAGCCTGCTTCACCTCGAAAGAAAACTGAGCAAAGCACCGGGAATGCTGGATGCACTCGGTCAGGGTATACAGCAGGCGTCTCGTCAGGCTGATCATTTCTCCAACACTCATCCGAATACGATTGCTGCGCTGGCGGATTTATACAAGCAGACGCTGAGTCAACTGAGCTTCAGAATTCGGGTGACGGGCAACCCAACGTATTTGCAGAATGCCGCAACCGCAGACAAGGTGCGCGCCATTCTGTTGTCCGGTATTCGCGCTGCCATTTTATGGCGCCAGGTCGGCGGACGCCGCTGGCAGCTACTCTTCAGTCGCCGACGCTACTCTGACATCTGTCGCGACCTGCTGACTGAATCGGACCACAATTCATGAGTATTAACCGCCGCTTCAGCACCGCCCCTATGATGGACTGGTCAGATAAGCATTGCCGCTATTTCTGGCGACAGCTGACCAAAGACACACTGCTCTATACAGAGATGGTTACGACCGGTGCCCTGATTCATGGCAATCGCGAGCGTTTTCTCGAGTATAACGATATTGAGCATCCAATCGCTCTGCAGCTGGGTGGTAGCACCCCGTCCGAACTTTCCACCTGTGCAAAGTACGCCGAAGAATGGGGCTACGACGAAGTAAACCTCAACGTAGGTTGCCCGAGTGATCGTGTTCAGAACAATATGATCGGTGCATGTCTGATGGCCCACCCATCACTGGTGGCAGACTGTATCAAGGCGATGCAGGACAGCACCTCGATTGATGTGACGATTAAACATCGAATCGGCATCGACGATCAGGATAGCTACGAAGAAATGCGAGACTTCGTCGGCGTCGTAGCCGAGACAGGCTGTCGTACATTTATCGTGCATGCCCGCAAAGCGATTCTCCAGGGGCTTTCTCCAAAAGAAAACCGCGAAGTACCACCCTTACGCTACGACGACGTTTATCGACTGAAACGTGAGTTCCCTGACCTTGAGATTATCGTTAACGGCGGCATAAAAACTCACGCCCAGATAGAAGACATTCTTCCGAACGTTGATGGCGTAATGCTTGGTCGTGAGGCCTATCAGAACCCTTCGATTCTGCTCGACGCAGACCAGCTTTACTTCGACAGAGAAGCGAACGAGAGATCGGCAAAGGATGCCGTCAGGGCATTGTACCCATACATTGATACTCTGCTAGCAAAAGGCGCCCCGCTCCACTATGTCAGTCGCCACATTCTTGGTTTGTTCAATGGTAAGCGAGGAGCGAGACTGTTCCGCAGGTTCCTGAGCGAGCGCGCCCATCTACGTGAGTCCGGAACTGAGGTTCTTGAGGAAGCTCTGCAGCTGGTCGATTAAATTACTCGGCCATCGCTCCGAACTTCTCACGAGCGTCGCTGAGGCCGCCGACGTTTGTCACATTGGTGTAGCCTTCAGACTCCAGAGCTCTCTTGGCGATACCCGCCCGGTTGCCTGAGCGACAATAGAGATAGATTTCGGCGTTTTTGTCTTCGACCAGACTCGAAATCTGGTCAACAACCTCCCCATGAGGGACGTTGATAGCCGCTTCCAGATGCCCGGCATTGAACTCTCCCGGTGTTCTTACGTCCAACCAGACAGGTTCACCAGCCCATGATGCTGCCGAGAGAAACAATAATGCGATTGCAGTGATTACTTTCATAAGTAGTTCCAATTACCTGTTTTGTATAGTCTTTTACCTTTCTCAACGTTGTTGTCAATTGACCTTCACCTTGAGTTCCTACACTCTAAGATAAGTCAGACACATTCACATTACCAGCCTGGAATATAGAAATGAGCAAACTGGAAGCGCTACGAGGAATGACTGTAGTGGTCGCCGACACGGGCGACATTGAAGCAATCAAAACCCACAAGCCGGTAGATGCTACTACCAACCCTTCGCTCATTCTGAAGGCAGCTGCCATACCGGCTTACCGCCCTCTTCTGGAAAAGGCGGCTCAATGGGCCTCTGCTGCAGATAACGGCGATTCCATGATTGAAAACGCATGTGACTATCTGGCCGTAGCCATTGGCAAAGAAATACTCAGTATTATCCCCGGCCTTATATCGACTGAAGTTGATGCCCGACTCTCCTTTGATACCGATGCCACGATCGCTAAAGCGAAGAAGCTGATCTCAATGTACGAGACAGAGGGAGTTCCGCGCGAACGCGTTCTCATCAAAATAGCCTCGACCTGGGAAGGCATACAGGCTGCGCGCAAGCTTGAGTCGGAAGGTATTACCTGCAATCTCACTCTGCTTTTCAACTTCCATCAGGCGATCGCTTGCGCAGAAGCTGGAGCGACGCTTATTTCGCCATTCGTTGGGCGCATTCTCGACTGGCACAAGTCGAAACTGCCAGACGCTGACTTCTCGGGCGACCTCGATCCTGGGGTTCAGTCGGTCGCACGGATTTACCGCTATTACAAAACCTACGGTCACAAAACCGTCGTCATGGGTGCCAGTTTCCGCAATACTGGCGAAATTGAGGCCTTGGCTGGCTGTGACAAGCTCACCATCAGTCCGGACTTGCTGTCAGAACTCGCAGCTGACGACGCCCCACTGGTTCGTCGCCTTGAGCCCGAGCTGAGCAGTGCCGACGAAGAAATCACCGTCGATGAAGCTACGTTCCGTTGGGCGATGAATGAAGATGCCATGGCGACAGAAAAATTAGCTGATGGCATCCGCAGGTTTGCGGCCGACCAGCAGCTTCTTGAACAGCAATTGATTGAGTTACTATGATCCGGAAGTTTTTTGAAAAGCTCACCGCTGAGCGTTACGAGCCTGAACCAGAAGACTCAGCCATCGCTGCGGCGGTTCTTATGACTGAGATCATAAGGGCCGATCACGATGTTGATGACGCCGAAAAAGAGGCCATGAAGTCGGCACTGAAAAGCCTTATTCCTGAACGGGACGTAGATACTCTGCTTAGCGAAGCGTTCGATACCGTTGATGTATCGAACGATCTGCAGCGGTTCACGTCAGCGATACATGAACAGTGGAGTAACGAGCAGAAACTGGAGTTGTTGATATCTCTTTGGCGAATCGCATACGCTGACAATGATCTCGACAAGTACGAAGAGCACATAATTCGCCGAATCGCAGACCTCCTGTACATTTCGCACTCTGACTTTATTAAGGCAAAAATAACAGCACGTGATCACTGAACTAAAAACGTGCTTTGACAACCTCAAGGCACGCTTAAGTGAACTAAACAACCACCTCACTACTGAGCGCCCTCGTCATTTCTACCCGATGACAGGTGCAGAACGTGCTATCAATTCAGAACCCCTTCACTGGGTGAACGATCATCTTTCTGACCTCTGGTACATGAATCATGAGCAGGATGGACGAACAACCCGGAGTCGTCACGGGGTGATTCTGGCCAGCCCGACAACGCAAGTTCTGATAGCCGAAGTAAACGAGTGCAAGGAGGCGTTCTCTCAAATATCTCGCCAACTCAGAGCCGGCTCTGACACACACCTTAAAGACGCCCTCTCAACACTCGATGTGCACGGATCATCCTTCCGCAATCTACTTGGCAACACGAATGAATTGCGTCGCATACACCTGAAACAATGCTCCAGAAACCTCGTATTGCTAGAGGAGGCGCCTGTCAGTTGCCGCTTCACCTGGTACTCACATGGTCGCAGTATCAAACGGATCACTGCCCGGGAGGCCGAACAGGCGCTGCTCGACATCGGTGAAGAAAAACCTCACGTACAAACTCAGTTGAAGATCTTAGGGAACTTACCTGCCGGAGTGAAACTGGCTCAGGTGCAAACATTAGCTCCGACCGTTCGTGCAAACATTGTATTCCTAGCGGGTCGACGGTCTATTAACTGCTCTCTTCCCATGTTTGTCGCTACCGACAACCCTTACGGAGAACTTCCGAAGATCAAAGACGTGCCATTGACGCCGCCCGAAGGGCGCACAAGGAAAAGCAGAGGAGATAACAGAATTAGCGAGGCGCCTGTTTTACCAAGCCTCCGAGTACACACTTACGATTGAAGGCTGACCCCGCTCACGGGGCCAGACATTCGTTATCAGAGCCTGTTAAGACCATTGAGAGCTGCAACCCGATAAGCTTCTGCCATTGTCGGATAGTTGAAGGTAGTATTCACAAAGTATCGAAGCGTATTCCCTTCACCCTTCTGGTTCATAATGGCCTGACCGATGTGCACGATTTCAGCAGCCTGGTCACCAAAACAATGAATACCCAGCAATTCGAGCGTCTGTCGATGGAAAAGGACCTTCAGCATACCGACCCCTTCACCGGTAATTTGCGCTCGTGCGATATTCTTAAAGAATGCCTGTCCTACTTCGTATGGGATTTTCTCTTCGGTCAGCTGGCGTTCGTTCTTACCAACCGATGAAATCTCCGGAATGGTATAAATCCCAGTAGGAACCTCATCGACGAACCGGAATTCTTCCGGAGACGAAATAATAGCCGCAGCAGCACGCCCCTGATCGTAAGCAGCCGATGCCAGTGCCGGCCAGCCAATAACATCACCAATGGCGTAAACATGCGGAACTGCGGTACGGTATTCACCATCGACATCTACCTGGCCGCGACTGTTTGTTTCAAGACCCACGTTCTCAAGGCCAAGACCTGCTGTGTTACCAGAGCGACCAGCAGCCCACAGAAATGCGTCCGCCTTTACTTTCTTACCCGAAACCATGGTCATAGTAACGTGACGGTCGTTTGCCTCGACTGACGAGAATTGTTCGCTGTGACGAATCAATGCCCCTTTATCGCGCAGATGATAGCTCAAAGCATCAGAAATCTCATCATCCAGGAAGTTGAGCAGACGATCACCAGGATGGATCAGGTCGACTTTCACACCCAACCCTGAAAAGATCGAGGCGTATTCACAACCAATAACACCGGCGCCGTAAATGATGATGGTACGAGGGGTATGCTCAAGATTCAGGATAGTGTCCGAGTCATAGATGCGAGGGTGATCAAAATCGATACCCTTCGGGCGCCAGGGGCTTGAGCCAGTGGCTATAACGAATTCATCGGCCGTAAGACGGGTATTAGCCTGAGCACCCACCATCACGTCAAGCGTATGGTCATCAACGAACTGTGCCTTGCCAGTGTACACACTGACGCGATTACGCCCGTAGAACTCAGTGCGCAGCTTAACCTGCTTGGCTATGACCTTTTCGGCACTTTTCAAGACCTGAGGAAATGAGAACCAACGAGGCTCACCGATTTCCCGGAACATCGGATTGGTATTGAACTGGATAATCTGTTTAACCGCGTGACGGAGCGCTTTAGACGGAATGGTACCCCAGTGTGTACAGTTACCACCGACCATCTTTTTGTCTTCTACGACTGCGACTTTTTTACCTTTCTTGGCCGCATTCATCGCAGCCCCTTCACCCGCCGGGCCTGCACCTATGATGACGACGTCGTAATGATATTCCGCCATGAATCTAAAACTCCGTTATAGCAATCAGTTATGTCTATTGTAGGCAATAATGAATGAACTGCTGGATTAGCGCTTAGTCGCATCATAAAAATCGGCGCCATCAGATGTCTTGGCTGCCTCTTTGCTCTCTTTTTCGCAACGCGACTTATCGCCACCACAGACATCACAAGCCTGCTCCATGCCGATGGCGCTCATACCACCACACGAACCTGAAATTGGCTTTCGCCCCATAATCACTCCAATGGCCATGGCAGCGACAATGGTGAGCATAACACCGAAGGCAACAAGAATTGTCGACATAATCAAACTCCAAAAATAGTACCGATGATCAATGGCCTGTGGTGCCGAACATCCGGTTAAATGCTGATGAGGAGGCTTCTTTGAAACCGTCACCATCACGAATAATAAAATAGGCTGGAAGGTCATTTGCCTCAGCCAGTGCCATGGCCGCCTCTGGCCCGGCCACATTAAGAGCCGTTGCCCACGCGTCTGCCAGTGAGCACGTAGGAAGAATAACACTGACTGACGCCAGGCCGTGACGAATTGGATAACCCGTCAGCGGATCAATAGTGTGTGAATACCGTTGACCATTTTCTTCAAAATAGTTCCGGTAGTCTCCCGATGTGGCGACCGCATTATCTCCGGGGGCGATGATCTTCTGCGCCGAGCGCCCCACCTCCATCACCGGGCGTTCAATAGCGATGCGCCAGTCACCAGAAGGTTTCGCACCACGAATACGAACCTCGCCACCGATTTCAACAAGGTAGTCGTTGATCTCCATGGCTTCCAGTAATAACCCTATGTCATCAACAGCCCAGCCTTTGGCGACCGCTGACAGGTCGATATACAAAGGGGCACTCATCTTAATTTCATTTTTTTCTTTATCGAGCGATAACTTATCCATCCCTACGTTATCTAGTAGTTGGTCTACTTCCGCCTGACTAGGCAGCCCTTCCCGCTCTTCAGGACCGAACCCCCAGAGATTGACCAGCGGGCCAACAGTCACATCAAGACGCCCCATACTGTAGCGATTGATGTAGCTGGCATCCTGAAGGACAGACATAAGTTCAGGACTAACATTAACCGCCTTGCCGACCAGGGTTTCTGAGGTTTCATTTAACCGTGACAGCTCGGAGTTTCTTTCATAAGTAGAAAAGACCGCAATCAGATGCGCCAGTCTGTCTTCGACCTGTTCATGCACCTCTGTAGGCGTTGCCTCACCACCAAACCAGCTGATGTGATACTGCGACCCCATTGTGAAGCCGGAAATGCGACGAAGTTCTGGCTGTGGTTCAGAGCAGGAAGCGACGAGAAACGTACTGACTAAGACAGCGATCACTGCCAGAAGGTGCTTATTCATTGATACAAAGCCTTTCATCATGATTGTGCGAAGTATACAGAGTGACTGTAACTTCCACCACGACAGCTCCCCCTTTTCGTCCTTATAGCCGAAAGCTTGGAAAGGATTACAAAATGGAATGACACAATAACTTAACAGTTATATTCGATTCGCTGGGCATCATATATAATGAGACTGAGAATTACTTTTGAAACGAAACGCCGAGTACGAGACACCATGTTGAAGAATTCAGAGTCGAACAATGCAGAGCCGAGCAATGCTGAACCCATGTCAGATGAAATGCTAGAGCTGATTGCTCAGCGATTCAGACTCCTCTCAGACCCAATGCGCCTGAAAATTCTTCATCAACTTCAGAGTGGCGAAAAATCAGTCACTGAACTGGTCGAAAATACCGGCGCATCACAGCCTAACGTTTCCAAACACCTGTCTACGTTGCGCACGCACGGCCTTGTGAAGCGCCGCCAGGAAGGTAACATGGCATTTTTCAGCATCGCCGCACCGTTTATATTTGATGTCTGCAACACGGTCTGCGACAGCATGAAAACGGAATGGGAGCAGCGCTCTAATCTTCTGGGTAGCTGATTAGCACTTAGCCTGATAACAGGCCTCAAACTAGGAAGGGAGTGACCAGATAGTGCGTGCTCCCTGCCTGACATGCTCTATGTAACCATCCGAAGACCAATCATCCAGCACGCGTCTGAACTGGTTTCTCTCAACCCTGACACCATCCACCGCGTGACTTCCAGGGTTGTCAGACAACAATCTGGCCTTCACTTCGGCCGTCAGTACCTGTTCCATGTGCGCTCTCAGACGATCTTCGCTGGCACCAAGCCGCAACAATGGCAAAATACTGCGCCATATTCTGTCTGTCTTCATCGGTACTTTGATCAGCTGATGTGCAAGATTTCCGCCGCGATAAACGTTGGCTTGAGCAATCAGCTCAATGTCTTTTCTGGGAGGCGTCCCGACAGGAGTGACCTTAGCGGGAATTGAGCGGGTCGATAGCTGCACCGTCGAGCTTTCTTCGCTCATGCCCGTCAGCGCCCTAACATCACGATCCCAGTTTTTGAGCAAGGTTTTCACGTGTACAGTCAGCTCATCCAGCAAGTGCCAGATCTTGCCAGAGACCTGACTTCGGACCTGCTGTCGCAGCTCTTGCAGTCTGACGTCGCTGCTGCGGTTCCCTTCCATGCCAGTCTGCATCAGATAATAGACCGGTTTATGAAGGGATTGAGCATACACCAGCTCGCGATGCTGAAAGCTGATGCCCGTCGGCGTCGTCGGACCGTAGCTTTCGCCAAGCAGCAGCAAAAAAGTATCTGCTTGAGCAATCTGCCGTTTTACCAACTCCCAATCGTACTGCGCGTAACGCCCATCCCAGGCAAGGCCGGAACCGACGGCACCCGCCAGGGCGATATGTCGATCCACCTCGAAGCGCGCTGCAGCATCATCCGGCAGACTGGATACGTAGATCAGGAGATAGTCTTTTTTCGGCATTTCCGTACGAAAATAGGGTTCTGTGAAGCGGCCAACTATAACAGCCCCGACAGATTCAGAACATAGATAATCGTCGTCACCGTCACACCTGACCCAAGTGTCGACAAGGCAATAATATCGGCTGTGAGTCGAGCATCTGCATTCATGCTCTTAGCCATAACAAACGCAGCAGCAGCCGTAGGGGACGCAAACATCAGCGCAACAACGCCCAGAGAAGCGCCACTAACCCCCAAACTAAAGGCCGAAAAAACAACAACGGACGGCAGAATCACAAGTTTCAATGCTACCGCAAGCCAAACCACAGGGTCGACGACCAGGGCCCTGCTCATTGTCAGAGATGCACCAATACCGATCAACGCCAATGGCAGCGTCAGCCCTGCCAGGATTTCGCCCGTCTGCAAAAGAACCTGAGGAAGCAGAAGTTCCGACAGACGAACCACGCTCGCCAGCCCTATGGCGATAATGAGAGGGTTGCGGAGAGTCGTCATCAATTGCTGCCCCCAGGAGATTTCCTTATCCCCTGACGCCAACACCCACACCGAAAGCAGATTGTATACCGGAGTAACGACCGCCAGTACCAGCGCCCCCAGTATTGCGCCCTCTTCCGGATACGCATTAAGACAGAGGGCCAGCCCGATAATACCGAGATTAGAGCGAAAAGCCCCCTGAACAAAGGCTCCGTGTCGCGCAGCAGGCACACGAACAAACCTTGATACACACCAGACAAGAGCGAACGCGCCGAGCGCCGCCCCCAGCGAAAACCACACCAGTGGTAAATGCTGGGACACTGACATGTCCGCTGTCACAATCGCCAGGAACATAAGTACCGGCAGAGACACATTAAAGACAAGCCGTGAAGAGGTAGTCACAAAGGCATCATCAATATGCTGTTTGTGACGTAAGTAAACCCCAAGCACGACAAGCAGGACGACCGGGGCTGTGATGGACAGAGTTTGAATAAGCAGAGAGATATACATGACGCGGAGTATACACCCGATGAAAACAGCATGTGACTCCGGTAGAATGGGACATCATTTTTTCGAAGTAGTCACCATGACACGTAAAAAGAAGACCCGCTCTCTGTCTCGCATCCATCAGGTGAAGACCGGCAGTATCAAGAAATTGAAGCGAGAGGCCGGTACCGATCGGCAAAGCGGCAAGCGCACCAGCAAGAAGAACAAATCTGTTTTTGAGAAGTTTCTTGAATCCAATCCGGATGCAAAGAAGCAACTGAAAGCGGATCAAGAGGCGGCCGCCCGCAAGAAAGAGAACACGCAGCGCAATGATTCGCAAAAAGATCGCGAAGACAAGCGTGAAGAAGAGAAGAGAGAGCGCGACCCTGACCTTCTCAGCCTACTTGATAACAACAAGCGCGACGAAGATCTGTACTGATGCCCCACTGGCCTGAAGCCGATCTGGCACTTCGCTGCTATCCCGAAGTGCCAGCAAACATCAGCATGCCCTGGGATGCTGCTGACGGATATATGCTCAACGAGTCTGATGCACCAGTCAGACTAATTTTAAATGATCGGTACGGTGCCCTGTCCTGCGCATTCCCCGAAGCGCAGGTATGGCATGACAGTTTTTGTGCGCGAATAGCGACGCAACAGAATCGCCTCGAAAACGGCCTGCCCGAAGCCACTTTTCTGGAGTACCCAGATTTTTCAGATGCCGACCGTCTGGACAATGTGAGTTCGCGAGACACTCAAGTACTGGTCCGGATACCCAAGCAGAAAGAGCAGCTATCTGCGCAGCTCTACTACCTGGCAAAAGTATATCCAGACGCCACGATTCTTCTTGCCGGAATGGCCAAGCACATACCTATTCCACTATTGAACTGGCTTGAGGAGAAGGCGGAGCATTACGAACAACTGCCGGTTGTCCGCAAAGCGAGGCTAGTCAAATTACGCGGCCTCAGTAAGTTTTCTGACGTCGCCCCTGTGACCCGACGCTACGATATCTCTGGATTTTCTCTGTCAGCACCTGCGGGCGTATTCTGCGGCGACAGGCCCGACCCCGGCGCGCGAGCCCTACTTAAACACCTGCCGACAGGGCAGACCGGAACCATCTGCGATCTTGGGTGCGGCAACGGCATACTCTCGGCGCATATAGCGAAAAGTAACCCGCAAGCAACCCTGATAGCGACCGACGATTCTCAACTGGCGACACTGGCAGCAAGATCAAATCTTCAGGCTAACAACCTGCGAGGAGACGTACGACAAGGCAATATCCTGTCCTCCGTGGAAGAAACGCTCGACATGGTCATCTGCAACCCCCCGTTTCATGATGGCCACAAACAGTTAACCTCCATCGCAGAGAGTATGTTTCATGAGAGCTTCCATCAGTTACGCCAAGGCGGAGAGCTTCTTGTCGTTGCAAACCGCCACCTGCCGTACACAAAAGTACTGAAGCGACTATTTAAAGACGTAGCGCTTATTTCTGACGACAAACGCTTCAACATTTATCGCTGCGTTCGCTAATGCTTGTATTCCCACTGAACGGCCACAGCTGCGAAACAGACGTCAAAAACAGTCGATTTATCGCTGAAATACTTCCGATCACAGACCCAGAGATTACCAAGATACGGCAGCAGGCCCTCAAGGAGGCCCACCCCAAAGCTAATCATGTCTGTTATGGCTTTCGCGCCATAAACCCGGAAGGTCAGGTAGTCGAAGGGTTCAGTGATGATGGAGAGCCCGGCGGCACCAGTGGCCCACCCATATTGAAAGTGATGCAGCACCACAACGTAATCAACTGTGCAATTCTGATTACCCGGTACTTCGGTGGTATTAAACTGGGCATGGGCGGCCTTCAGCGCGCGTACGGCAGTTCTGCGTCGGACGCGATCATGAGCTTTGGCAAAGAAAATTGGGTGGAGTGGCGCCCCGTCAAGACGCTATGTATACGCTGCGATTTCAAAAATGAAGCTCAGGCCCGCTATATAGCGATAGAAGTCGGAGCCGCCGTTGAGGAAGAGCAATATTCGGAAACCGGGGTTGCTCTTACACTAACGGTCACAGAGGATCAGGAGACCCTTCTGCGAAATCACGGGGATGCCCGATTATTCGAAATAACATCAGGCACGCCGTAAGATTTCTGGAATATCTGCGCACATCTCACCCATCGGGTGAATGTTAATATTTCCTATGCCAGCGCCCGCCAGACGCTTGTATACATCACAGGGTGATGCCTCAAAACGCAGACACAATACCGACTTATCCGCACAGATGCGCCTGACTGAATGCACACGACAGACGCCAAGACTTTCCAGGTAGGTATTCTGTTCATCATTAGACGCGCGCAACTGCATTTCGAATTCCCGAAACCGGCCACTCTCATCCCTCAACTCAGCGAGTTCACGCTGACTGATCACACTCTCAAATCCCATCGGGGTGAGCTGATTAATATCGACTGATAGGTGTGTGCCGGATACATCTACCAGTGTAAGCTCAGTATTCATAGGCCTTGCCGCTTCACTGTACACATATTAGACAATAGACAACGCTGAGATTTATGCAAAGTCAAGACTACATGCCATGCCAGTTTGTAAAACGCGAACTGTCATACATGCTTCACCATGACCATGTGATCAAGCTCTCATTGCTACTTTTTCTGTACAATAAGCACCTACCCATTGATCACGGAGTTTAATACGTGTCATCCGATAACCTTCTAAGCCCGATCGCTCGAAGCACCTGGTGCCTGGCACTTGCCGATAGCTGCACCCCGCACTTAGCGCTCGAAGAAAGCGAGACAGGCGCAAGCTTTGAGCATTGGAAAAAAGCAACATCAAAACTCCGGGCTTTTATCTGTGGAGACCTGAAGTCAGAGTCTAATCTTGAGCGCTTCTACAACGCATTTTCTGACTGGGAAGCAACGTTCGAAAACACCGACTCGCTCAATGGGCGTATCGCCGCCCTGGTATTCTCAGCGACCCATACTGCCTTTGCCGCCCTTTTCGACGAAGACTCCGACGATACTGCGTTAATCCGAGGCAACATCAACGAACTGCATCAGGAGCTCGACGCACTGGGCGGTGATGGCGCAGGCCTGGCGAGCTACTGGCGCGACCTTGATAACGAGTGGACGGCAACACTGGCCAATGTTAAACAACGGCCTGTTTCTGCAACCGTACTCCGTACTTTGGCAGACACAGAGATCTCGCCTTTCGGCCTGACCGCCTGATACAGCGACGGCTGCCAGAAACGCCAAATTATGCTAGTCTCCGCGCTCGAATTTCCGCGGAGGCTACATCATGACTTTCACCCCAGAACTGCTCTCTCCGGCAGGTACGCTGAACAATATGAAATACGCGTTTGCCTACGGTGCAGATGCGGTTTATGCCGGGCAGCCGCGTTATAGCCTTCGCGTACGCAACAACGACTTCAATATGGAGAATCTGGCCACCGGCATTGAGTACGCCCACAATCTGGGCAAGCAGTTCTACGTCGCCAGCAACATCGCCCCGCACAACTCAAAAATTGCGACTTATATGCGCGATATTGAACCCGTCATTGAAATGAAGCCGGATGCGCTGATCATGTCCGACCCTGGCCTGATTATGATGGTAAAAGACAAGTGGCCAGATCAGGTGATTCACCTGTCGGTACAGGCGAACGTCGTTAACTGGGCCAGCGTCGAGTTCTGGCGTCGTCAGGGCGTCAGCCGGATCATTCTCTCGCGCGAGCTTTCCATCGAGGAAATTGCCGAAATCCGCGAAAAGTGCCCAGAAATGGAAATCGAAGTTTTCGTTCATGGCGCACTCTGTATCGCCTACTCAGGCCGCTGCCTGCTGTCGGGCTACATGAACCATCGCGACCCCAATCAGGGCACCTGCACCAACGCCTGCCGCTGGAAGTACGACGCCCACGAAGCAGAAGAAACCGCCGGTGGCGATGTCATCCCGAAAGGGGTGAACGAGTTCGACCCAACACTCGGGCGCGGTGCGACCTCGGATAAGATATTCCTGCTGCAGGAAGGCAACCGCCCTAACGAATACATGCCAGCGTTCGAAGACGAGCACGGCACCTACATCATGAATTCGAAAGACCTGCGCGCCATTCAGCATATCGAGAAGCTGGTCGAGCTGGGTGTTCACTCTCTGAAAATTGAAGGTCGTACAAAGTCGCATTACTACGTCGCCCGGACCGCACAGGCGTATCGCAAAGCCATTGACGACGCAGTCGCAGGCAGAGGCTTTGACCGAGGCCTGATGGATACCCTTGAGAACATGTCAAACCGCGGTTACACCGAAGGGTTCTTCCGTCGCCATGTGCACGATGAATACCAGAACTACGAACGCGGCAACTCGGCATCCGTTCATCAACAGTTTGTCGGTCAGGTGACCGACGTTCGCGATGGACGCCTGACCATTGAAGTGAAAAACCGCTTCCAGAACGGCGACACCGTGGAGCTGATGACCACCGCGGGCAATGTGACTTACACGTTGAATGATATCCGCGACACCGGTGGCAATCCGCGCGACGACGCACCGGGCTCCGGCTTTATTGTTACCCTTCCGGCAGACGGCCTTGAGCACTTGCCGATGAAGCGTGCCATGCTGATCCGCAACCTCCCAGATGCTCCAGACCAAAGCGCAGTGATCGCCGCCGAACAGGTGACGCCAACATCATGACTGAGGGTCGGCACACCTCACGGCGGGATACCCGCCACATACCGAACGACGGCCTGATCCCGCCGCTCTATATCGACGACGACATCATCGTCGTCAACAAGCCTGCCGGCCTGCTAAGCGTGCCGGGGCGGTACCTGAAGGACTCCTGCGTCAGTCGACTCGAGGAACGCTATGGCGAGATTCTGGTGATTCACCGGCTGGATCAGGACACCTCTGGCATTCTGGTGTTTGCCCGCGACAAAAAAGCGCTGAATACCGTCCAGCGCCAGTTTGAAGCCCAGACCACGCGCAAAGTCTACGAAGCGGTCGTGATGGGAGAAGTATCCGGCAATCAGGGGTGCATCAACCTACCCATCATCGTCGACTGGCCAAATCGTCCACGCCAGATGATCAGCCACACGGACGGCCGTTATGCACTGACACGCTGGCAAAAACTCTCTGTGGAGAACGGTAATACCCGCGTCGCGCTGTTTCCGAAGACCGGTCGTTCGCATCAGTTACGCCTGCATATGCAGCAGATCGGACACCCGATTGTTGGCGATACGCTTTACGCAGGCGATGCTGCGGAGTCAGAACCAAGACTTTGCTTGCACGCGAAAGAGCTGGATTTTGGTCACCCAGCAACGGGGGAGCGCATGGAGTTCAAATTGGAGCCCGGCTTTTAAACAGAGTCAGCAGTCAAAGCCACTGATCCTCCCGGCGAACCTCCCGCGCAAACGCCGATGAAAACGCTTTAAGGCGTGATTTCGCCAGGACATTTCGTCCCTCTGCGTTTCGGGTATAGATTAACTCTGCCGGCCCGACATACCGCTCCCAGTTTCGATGAAAGGCCTCAGCATTACTTTTATTCAAGGCCAGCTTCAGCGGTACTGCATGAAAGTCAGAGCGGCCATAACTACCCTTTCGTCTGATCAAGTACCTTGGTGAATCAATTGGGCTGACGACCTCAGCTAAAGCATCAGAAAACATAGACGATTCATAAAAGGTACCACCTAACATTCCAACAAAGTAGGTTCCATCTGCGTGCTTTATTCGCTCTACAAATAGCTGTTTCCTTGGGGTTTCGATGTATCCAGCCTCTGCGAGACTTGAGGCAACCGCTTCACCAATTTGTCCCAGAGAGAGGGTCGGCCGTCATCCTGGAAAATTCACCAAAGCTGGCCTAACCTACTGTTTTTATTGAAAATATCCGAGACAAGTTTTTAGGTGGCCGGTAAAACTCCCAAATTTAGCCACTTCGAATGCAAACCCCTGGCGCCACTCGATTTTTTGGAAATTACGCGCAATTACGCATGGTATGCGTAATTCGATATAACGCTGACTTCTGCTATCGATTTGCACCGCTCTTTGGGCTAAAATTGCGCAGCCGACCGGGTATGAGCCCTCTCTGTCGGAAAACAGCAATAGGGTCTGCGAAGCGCCTGAGGTGGCCAGCGATAAGAGCAAATACCCTACTGAGCCTGAGAGCAGCAGGTCATCCACTGGCTTCCGGGGTTTTACTTCTTTCTTCCAGTAAACGATTCATCATTTCTGTCTTAATTGAGATTTCCGTTTCCAGCTTGCCAATCGATACAGACGCCTGGGCTTTCCAGGCGAGCAGCTCTTCATTCAGCCTTTTAAGCTTATCGAGTTCCTCTGATTGTTTTTCGAGCTCGGATAGTTGGGTTTTGAGTGACTCGACTTCTGCTGATTTCGACTCCAAATTTGTTATTAGTTTGCGCTGCTCGGCTTCCAGCTTTGCAACCGTTTTCTGTGTGGCGCCAAGCTCAGCTGCCAATCTTCCGTTGTCTTTGTTCAGCTGCGTGATATCACCCTGCTTAACAGAAAGTGTTTGATTTAAAGTCCTGATTTCAGCTTGCAATTGCTGTACTTGGTGCTCATGTTTTCGTTGATCTTGCTCACGCTGATCCTTAACGGATTGCCGGTAATGCTCCATCGCTTCGCGGTTGTGACGATGCTTTTCTTCCAGTGACTCGATCTGAGCCTGCTTCTCGGCTAACAGTACTTGAAGCTTTTCGTTGGCTTGATTGGCTTTGGCAGCATTTGCTTTCAACGTTTCTTTGGCATCATGATCGGAGAGCACGACTTTCAGCTCACGCTCTTTTGTTTCTAAAGTGTTATTTGTGTTGGCAAGCGAGCTTTCGAGTTCTTGAATGCGATCGGTAAGTGACCTTACCTGGCTTTGATGCTTGGTTTGATGTTCTTCAACTAGAGATTGAGCCTCCTGGCGGAGCACTGAGGCAAGGCGTCCGACAAGCTCTTTTATAGGCTGGCTGAGCAGAGCCTCATCATCCAATCGAGCTGACGCCTCTTCTTCGATCTCGCGAAAATAACGATGGATTGTGGACCTAGAGCCGGTATTGCCCAGCTCTACGCGAATTGCGTCCCAAATCGATGACCGATCGGGAATTTTTTAAAATAGATTACTCTTTTTTCTTAAACGTAATGTTTATCGCTCTATCGGGCGTATTTATATATTGGTGGTATTCGAAAAAAGAAGGGTCGATGTCAGCAGATAGAAGTATTGGGGACTGGATATTGCTGGTGTTTACAATCATTGCTTATGCTTGGCTGGCGATTGGTTTGGTGGTGCTCCCACTTGCACAATAATGAATCCATAGTCACGAGAGTAGTCACATCTACAGAATACTTGCTCTAACAGCCACTTAAAAATGCCTAGAGGGAAACGTTATGCTTGATATAGCAGAAGAAAATGAACTGGTCCGAATTAAAGCCAGAGGTACGCCCGGAGGTTCAGATTATGATCGCTTCGTGCCGATTTTCGAGCGCATAGCGGCCAAGGAATCAGCTTCAGTTCCCATGCTCATCGAGCTCGCGTCCAACTTCTCCGGCTGGGACTTAAGCGGCCTTTGGCGCGATTTAAAGTTCGATGCGAAACACCAGGATAAGTTTGGCCGAATTGCTATCGTGGGTAACAAGAACTGGCAGGAATGGGGAACGAAGCTTTTCGACCCATTATTCCCCTCCGCTGAAATGCGCTTTTTTGACTCCAATGAAATAGACAGCGCTGAATTATGGGCGCGTGCTGGTCATGGAGATATTGCCTATGAGTGAAGCCAATTTTGATCTCGATTCGGCTGACAAGCGTCGCACGCTTTGGATTGTGCTCTGGCTAAACGTGGCTATCGCGGTGGGGTTCTTGGCGACGGGTTTTGTCGGTGACTCCAACGCGCTTATCGCCAACGGCCTTGATAACTCATCCGACGCTATTGTGTATGGATTAAGTCTGCTTGCCTTATCTCGTTCTCGCACGTGGAAGCGCGGCGCGGCACGTTTTTCCGGGATTATGCTATTAATCTTCGCCGGCGGCGTGGTGCTAGATGCGATTCGTCGCTATTTTGAGGGATCGGAACCTGCGGGCGCAATGATGATGACGATGGCTGTCATCGCAGCGGTGGTGAATCTTCTGTCACTCTACCTGTTGAAGAAATTGCAAAGTAAAGATGTAAATTTGCGCGCAGCGACCACTTTCAGCATGAATGATTTTGTCGCAAATGGCGGCGTGATACTTGCGGGCATCATTGTTATCTGGACAGGTTCAAATTTGCCGGACTTGCTGGTAGGGATCGCTGTTGCATGCATTGCACTCTATGGTGGCATCGATATTTTGCGGGATGCTCACATGGATAAACATGATGAGCATGGCAACAAGCATGGCGAATAAAGCAAGTATTTACGAGCATCACAAAAACGCAACGGCGATCAATACACTGATTCCACAAGGCGGCGGTGATCATTATCAAAACCATCGCCGTCCTGGAGAATAGATCGCCTGCCGGCAATACCCGAAAGTCATTTCATCCTCCAAAATGTTCGTATTAAAAAGCGCGAATAACTTTGCCCCCTATTCGGATTTATTGGTGGCTGACCGGCGAGAGTCTAGAGTGCTTTGTTGATCAAAGCGTCTATTTGCTCAATAGTCTTTTTGCCCCGTACGACCTTGCCATTAACAACAAACGTGGGCGTACCGATTATATCAAATTCTGTTTTGGCTTGCAGTTGCACGGCTATTATAGCTTGGTCTTGACTCGGATCATTGATGCAGGCATAAAAGTCTTCCTCATCTATGTTGAGGGCGGCAGCCTGCTGAATCAGCGCTCTGTCAACATCATCCGCCTCGGCCCAAGCTCCTACTCGCGCGAACAACACATCTAGCATCTTATAGTATAGGTCACCAGCACAGCGCGCAGCCACCGCGCCGCGTATTGCCGCATTGCTGGTTGGAAAATTACGATAGATAAAACGCACTTGGCCAGTATCGATATATCGTGATTGTATGTGCGGCAGTACTTCTCTGTGAAAATAGATGCAGTAGTCGCATGTTAACGAGCCGTACTCGATGATAGTCACCGGTGCCTGTACGCGGCCAAGCGCAACCTCGTCATCAGCAGTTACCGGATATACTGACAGCATCACAATGGTAAAAAGCAGAAATTGAATCCATAAAGTTGGTATTTTTTTCAAAAGTATTTTCATTATATTTCCCTTGCTTTGAAGTTGCTGACGGCAATTTCAGGCCTCTGTTATTATAAATAATTTAGTACATCAGCTAATCGCCACGACGACTCAGCCGGAGTTAGCTACCCCGGCTTTCGCCGGGGTATGACAATTATTTGCTAACTTTGTTATCTCGGCGGTGGACCCACTGATACAGCACCGGAAGTACGAGCAAGGTCAAGATAGTTGAAGAGATAATCCCTCCAATCACAACTGTCGCGAGTGGTCGTTGAACCTCTGCACCGGTACCGGTATTCAGTGCCATCGGCACAAACCCCAAACTTGCGACAAGTGCCGTCATTAAGACTGGCCGTAGTCGGATCATGGCTCCGTCTACGATGGACTGGGTCAATTCTCCCGTCTCATGCCAAAGTTGACGTATGAAAGCGAGCATCACCAGACCATTCAAAACGGCTACGCCTGATAAGGCAATGAACCCAATGCCAGCAGAGATCGATAACGGCATATCACGTAAATACAGTGATAACACGCCACCAGTGAGCGCGAGGGGCACACCACTGAAAATAATCAATGCGTCTTTGAGTGATGCAAAAGCCATGACCAGTAAACCCAAAATCACCATCAAAGTGAGTGGCACCACAAGGGATAGTCGCTGACTGGCCGATTCCAACTGTTCAAAGGTGCCGCCGTAATCTAACCAGTAGCCTGGAGGGATATCGGCTTGTTCGTGAATTTCCTTTTTTACCTCACTAACAAAACTTCCCAGGTCTCGCCCGCGCACGTTTGCTGTTACCACAACACGTCGTTTCCCATTTTCTCGACTAATTTGTGCCGGAGAAGGCGCAATAGTGAGAGAAGCCACTTCTTCCAGAGGGACATAGTCGCCGCTGGGAAGAGGAACAGGTAAGGATTTCAGTCCTTCGATATCCCGTCTGAGCAACTCGGGAAGGCGCACGATCAGCTCGAAGCGACGATCTCCTTCGTATAAAACACCCGCTGATTCGCCACCTATTGCTGCAGCAATCCAATCCTGTAGTTGAATCACATTCAAACCATAGCGACCGAGCGTTTCTCGTTTAGGACTTACTGATAACGATGGTAACCCCTCAACTTGCTCCATTCGGACATCGGCCGCGCCTTCAATCTTGCTTACAACCTGTAGGATGTCTTTTGCGGTAAGGGTCAGTTGGTCCAGGTCATCACCAAAAATCTTTATTCCTAGATCTGCTCGCACACCCGAAATGAGTTCGTTAAAACGCATTTGTATGGGTTGGGTAAATTCATAATTATTACCGGGTAGTTGCCACAGCGCTTCTTCAATTTCTTCAAGTAATTCATTCTTTGTTTTTGATGGTTCTGCCCATTCATTCCTGGGTTTTAGAATCACAAACATATCAGCAATACTTGGCGGCATGGGATCAGTGGCCACTTCTGGTGTGCCTATTCGAGCAAAGACTTTATCGACCTCCGGAAACGCTTTAATGCGCTGTTCCAGAACCTCCTGCATTTCGACAGATTGTTCCAAGCCTGTACCGGGTATGCGTAGCGCTTGAAGAGCAATGTCACCTTCGTTTAATTGCGGCACAAATTCTGAACCTAGAGTGGTCGCCAGCCAAATGCTGAACGCCACAAGTAGAGCAGCACCTGAGACGACTACCCAGCGAAACTTGAGTGTGGCAAGCAGTAACGGACGATAAACAGATTTGGCTGCGCTGATGACGACGCTTTCTTTTTCACTAATTTTTCCATTCATAATCACCGCGACGGCTGCAGGAACCAGCGTTAACGACAATATCATGGCAGAAATTAGCGCCATCACGACGGTCGCAGCCATCGGGTGGAACATTTTTCCTTCAACGCCAGTCAAGCTAAATATCGGGATGTAGACGATGGTAATGATGGCGACACCGAACAGGCTTGGGCGTATCACTTCGGATGTAGCTTCAAATACCGTATTCAATCGTTCACGAAGATCTTGCCGTCCACTCTGATGCTGTGCTTCAGCCAAGCGTCGAATACAATTTTCAACGATAATTACAGCGCCATCGACAATCAAACCAAAATCGAGCGCTCCCAAGCTCATTAAATTGGCTGACACGCCCGTTTTTACCATGCCGGTTATCGTCATCAGCATCGCCAAAGGAATGACTGCAGCGGTGATAAGTGCAGCACGTATATTCCCCAGCAATACAAATAACACAACAATAACGAGTAGCGCGCCTTCTAATAAATTTTTGCTTACTGTCTTAACGGCCTTATCAACCAGGCTTGTGCGATCGTATACCGCTTCCGCAATAACGCCTTCTGGCAGCGAGGCTTGTATATCCGCCAGTTTAAGCGCGACATCTCGAGCAACAGTACGAGAGTTCTCGCCTATCAACATCATGGCGGTTCCCAGCACTGTCTCCACACCATTTCGCGTTGCGGCACCGGTACGGAGTTCCTTGCCTATCGCAACTTCTGCGACATCATCTATTTTCACAGGCACACCATCATTTTGTTTGATGATGACCTGACGAATCTCTTCAATCGTGGCTAATTGACCTTGAGAACGAACCAATAGTTGCTGACCATTGGCTTCGATGTAGCCGGCACCTCGGTTATCGTTATTTGACCGTAGGGCATCAGCAACATCTTCGAGACTGACCTGGTGGTATAACAGTTTTTCCGGGTTTGGTAGCACATGGTATTGCTTGTTGTATCCGCCAATACTGTTAACTTCGATGACGCCTTTTACTTGGGCGAGCTGAGGTTTAATAATCCAGTCCTGAATCTCTCGTAACGCAGTGGCTGTATACGGCTCGCCATTACTCATGCGCGCAGACGGATCTGCTTGAACCGTATACATAAATATCTCACCAAGGCCCGTTGATATGGGGCCCATCTCTGGCTCTAGCCCTGCAGGTAACACACTTTTAATCGCACCAAGGCGCGCATTAATCAGGTTTCTAGCGAAATAGATATCGGTGCCTTCTTCAAATACCACCGTGACTTGAGATAAGCCATAGCGAGATAAAGAACGCGTGTGCGAAAGCTTGGGCAAGCCGGCAAGAGCCGTCTCAACGGGATAGGTGATCCGTTGTTCCGCCTCCAGAGGCGAATAGCCTGGTGCCGAGGTATTAATTTGTACCTGTACATTGGTGATATCCGGTACTGCATCGATGGGAAGTTTTTGATAACTCCACACGCCAATACCAACAATCACCAAAATAAAACTTAAAAATAGAAAACGCCTCTCTATCGCGAGGCGCAAAATTGATTCAATCATAATGCACCCCTAGTCGTCGTCTTCAGCTTCGGATTTCAAAATATCCGCTTTGATTAAGTAGCTATTTTCTGAAACATATTCGGCCCCATGTTCCAGTCCTGAAACAACCTCAATGAAATTGTCGTCGGATTTCCCTAGTACCAAAGGCGCAAACTCATAAGCTTCACCTTCTTTAACAAACACGCCTAATCGTTCCCCCAATTCTTGTACGGCGTCTTTCGTCACCACCAAAGAAACGTCAAATTCATTGGTATGTATTTTCCCTTTGGCAAGCAGACCTGGAGAAAGCCTTAATTCATCGTTATCAAGCTTGACGCGCGCAAGTACGTATGGTTTATCTTCAGCCGGTATTAGGTGGGCTACATCGGAACGAATAGTCTTATCGTTGATGGTGATAGAAACAGGCTGTCCCGCGCTCACTTTTGCCTGCTTTTCCGGGTAAATACGGAACTCTATCCACACCGTATCCAAGTTGGTAATCGTCAATAACCGCCGTTGTTGTGTCGGTTCACCTGGGTTCGCGTGGCGTTGCACAATAACCCCGGATGCCGGAGCGTGTATTGGATAGCTTTTTAAGCTTTCATTTGACTCAATGGTCGCGATGCGATCCCCTTTTTTAACGGTATCACCGATTACAACATTGACTGATTTGATAATGCCGGGGAAACGCGCATAAATTTCGTGACTGTTCTCAGGCGCTTGTGTCACGTTCCCATAGACGGTAACGGTTTGACTGATTGTCCCGGCAGTTGCTTTTGCGGTAACAATGCCTACCTTGGTAGATAACTCGTCGTTAATTCGACTGATTTCTTCATATTCATCATCGTCGTCATCCGCCAAGGTGCTTTGAATCGGCGCTAAAACGCCAAGCAATAGAAATAGTGTGAGTAAGTATTTATTCATTGTTAGTCCTGTTTGATCCATGTATTGATGGGTCATTTAAATTGTTCAAAACGGTTTATTCAGAGATCGATGCACCGGTTAACTGTTCGATCAGTACCTGGCTTATCTGCACATTCGTGGCGGCATCAATAAGGGCTTGTTTTGTCGCGAGTAACTCTTCCTGTGCTGCGACGAGATCTTGATATCGATATCGTCCGTTTTCATACGCTTTTTTGGTTAATTGAAATGCCTTTTCCAGAGCGGGGATGGCCGTGTCTTCCATCTTCATCACAGCGTCCATGTTTTGGTTTCGTAGAGACCAAGCTTCGAAGAGTTTTGCATGCAAACGCAGGAGGGAGTCTTGCTTGGCATACTCAGTGGCGTTGCGTTCAGCGAGTGCGGCTTTAACTTCACCTCGGTTTCGCTTGGATGCAAACAGCGGCATTGACAGGCCAGCGGTTAACGCAGAATCACCGGTATCTTCAAAGCGCCTAACACCTGCACGCCAGGTAATATCGCTGCGACCACTTGCGCGAGCTAACGTGACTTCCGCATCTTTTATTCGTGCATCACTCGCAAATACCTGAAGAGAAGGCGATGTCTTAATGCGCGCATAAAGCTGATCGAAACTCTCGCTCTTACCAGATTCGAATAAATTTCCATTTAGGTGACTAAATTCGGGAGATGTCTCGCCCCAAAAACGTGCCAGCAGTATTTTTTGTCGTTGAAGCTTTGAGGTCAACGCCGCTAATTGAAGCTCCGCCCGAATGACGGCAGCCTGCGCACGCATAACCTCGGCTTCAGGTGTCGCGCCTTGCCTGGCTCGTGTTTGTACGGCCTTGAACAGTGATCGCGACAGATTCAATGAGTTGTTAGCAAGGTCGATATTTGCCTGCGTTGACAAGCCTTCGATAAATACTTGGGTCAGTTGACCCAAGACATCCAATGTGGCCGCTTGCTGTTCCCAATGATTTTTATTGATTCGAGCATCTACTAGGGACATACGCGCCTTGCGCTTGCTCCCTAGTTCAATAACCGATGAGAGTTGTAGTGTGGTTTCTGCACCGTCAAACCCTTGGGTATCGCCGGATCCCGCAAAGTTTTCTACTTCGAGTTCGAGTTCTATTGCTGGACGCAAAGAGTGGGTTTGCTTTCGAGCTTCAAATATTTCAGTAGCGAGGGTGTACTGATATAGCTGCGGGTTCCGTTCTAGCGTCTGGGCAATGGCGTCTTTTAATGTAAGAGCGGGGTCAGTACTTGCATAGCTAGGAGACGCGGATATACCGGCGACCAAAACTATAGCTGACAGGCAAATCGCCCGACACCGATTAAGTGGGTTAATTCGCATAAAATGATCCTGATTAAGTCAATCTATTCCGCGTTAGCGGAGTGAATAGTTTGTTTAATTAAGATCGTAAGATAGGAGGGCGTAAGAGAGGACTAGGCACTTCAGAGGAGATGCGTTTACGATAATCAGGGACATTTGTTCGTGCTTTTTGAAACGTAAAACTCAACGTTTTAACTAAAATCACGGGACAACCATGTCCATGGCAAAGGCTGCAGTGACTGCAATCGTGCTCCTCTTCAAGCGGATCAATATTTGTTTCAGGCGGATCAATCTCGCCGAGCCCAATTAGAATATTATTAATTGAAAAATTATCAGAGCCTGACTGTGTTATCTGGTCTACATCCCCCATAGCGATACTTGACTGAAAAACCGTCAATACGAGCATCAAATATATTAGGGTGGGTTTTACCATCAGGACTGCCACTAGATTTCGATTAAAACATACACAATAGGATGTCAAGAATTCACATTTAACTTGGGAACAATAAATATTTCTGTCTCGCGATTTAACACAAAGATGAAGTGTTCACTCTAACCAAGTTTTGTGCCGCTAACCAACCTGCCGCCATAAGCTTTTACTTGAATGGGTGCTAGTTCTATATTGCCTTTCATCAATAAATACAGGCTGTGTATCGCTGCAGGGTAAAAATGTTTTAGCCAATATTCGCGATCTTTCGATAATTGAAATTCCGAAATATTCGCAAATTGTATCGTTCGTTCCTTGCAATAGCGGAAATGCACCTCGATGGAGGAATCTATGTCTGTTGAAAAGTTTTGAAATCCTAACTTAGGTAGGTTTGAGTCCCAAAACCTTAGGGTCCAGTTATAGTCTGCGTCATTGAAATGCAGATCGGCAACATCGAGCCAATCCCCAGTATATGTGGCTGTGTTATTTAGGCGTATTTTATTGGCCTTGGCTTGTTCCTTTAAAGCATTGGTTATATCTTTGGCCGCTTGATCGAAATTGTTTGTTTTTTCCTGTACTACGGGGCTTAAATTGTCAAAAATAATGGCATTCACTGCCTTTTTTTGAGTTAAGTCCTCGATACCAATAGAAGTAATATTGTTTGGCCGATTGTTGCTAACGCAAGCGCAGAGCACGCCACTGATGAGCAATAGCATCAATGGCTTATTGGTGAGTAGTTGTCGGATTGTATTGACCATATCGCGTTTAATTCAGTCGCAAGATGCGAACCGCCCCCCACATAACCAGGCCTGCTATTAATAGGCCGATGACCAAATCTGGCATTTGAGACCCTGTCACCGCCACTAGAACTCCCGCTGTTATCACGCCCGCATTGGCCAACACGTCATTGGCAGAAAATATCCAGCTCGCTTTCATATGGGAGCCTTGGTTTCGCGATTTGAAGATCAACAAGAGACAGGTAATATTTGCTATCAAGGCCACGGCGCCAAAGCTCATCATGAGCACCGAGACCGGTTCACTTCCATATAAAAAGCGTCTGGCAACCTCCGATAGAACACCCAGAGCAAGTGCAATCTGCAGCCAACCCGAAAAGTGAGCCGCTTTGAGTTTAAACTTGGCCGCCTTGCCCACTGCATATAGCGACACGCCGTAGACCGCCGCATCGGCGAACATATCCAGTGAGTCGGCGATAAGCCCTGTAGATTGCGCCACAATGCCCACGCCGAGCTCAAGTACAAACATGAAGGCATTAATGGCCAGCAGCCACTTTAATGCCTGAGCCTCCCGCGTTTCATTGATTGTTGTGACTTCCAAGGCAGCCTGAACCGCATTGTGATCTACTGACTCGAATGAGACCAAGCTTGCCCCGAGGCCAACAGACTTCATGGCTTTTTCCACTTTATCCGCCATATTAGGGTGATATATATGCACCTTGCGTCCGGGCAAGTCGAATTCGAAGACGACGGTTGCTTCAAAGCTAGCAAAAGCCGTACGAATCAAGTTCTCTTCGGATGGGCAATCCATCTTAGGAACGTCAAATACGCTCAGGTGGCTCATTTCAGCCTGAGCATCACTTTCTGCTTGCGATTCAGGTTGCAATGACGTGTCTTGACTGGCATTGCAACCACAAGTCTTCGAGTCTTCAGTCATAGCTGGCTCTTGTTTATACATTAATAGAAAGTGTAAACTCTGTAGTAACTATAGAGTCAAGAGGCGGGTTAAAGAAAGATGAAAATTGGTGAGCTGGCAAAACGCAGTGGATGCTCGATCCAGACAATTCGCTACTACGAGAAAGAAGGCTTAATTTCGGCGCCTGAGCGTACCGAAGGAAACTTTCGTTTGTATAACAGTGTGGTATTAGAAAAACTGTCTTTCATCAAAAACTGCCGTGCGCTGGACCTGACCTTAAGCGAAATTAAACACCTGGTATCGTTACAAAACTCGCCGGAGACGCCGTGCGAGGCGGTAAATGAGATGATTGATACGCACCTGCTCGTTGCAGAGTCTCGTATCGAGGACTTACAAAAGCTTCATGGCGACCTCAAGCAGCTACGGCTTAAATGCGGCAACGCGAGATCGGTCGACCAGTGCGGGATATTGGGAGAGTTACTACCAAAACCCGAGCGCTCGCCAAGCGGTACAAGGAACGAGCGCTCGCCAAGCGGTACAAGGAAATAGGCATGACAGATGTAGATCACTACATCCGAGCGATAACACTCGGTTAAGTTACCGTGCGGCGATTGAACATTTTGAAAGTCATTGGGGTGGCTTTCTTCCTGCAACGGCCGACAGTGTGGCGAGGTATCTGGTGGATTATGCCAATACATTGTCCGTGAATACACTGCGTCAACGACTAGCCGGTTTGGCAGCTTGGCATCTTGATCAGGGCTTCCCTGATCCCACCAAAGCCCCTCATGTGAAAAAAGTCTTAAAGGGTATTGCCGAATTACACCCGGTCGTCCAAAAGCAAGCCAAACCGATTCAACTTGACCAGTTGTCGCTGTAAGTGACACGAGAACGATTTCAGGAACCGAGGTAACAACAGCTTTCAAAGCTTTCCACCACTCGGCTGTAAGATGGTGTGCCTCGTCCAAAACGACAACCTCTATGCCGCCTTGAGCAATCACAGCCAGTAGCGCCTTAGCATCAGGGGTAGCGCCTTAGCATCAGGGATAGATGACTGATCGTCAGTCTCAGGCGGTTCAGGCTCATCATCAGGTGGAACCTGTGCACCCTGCCTCACGGCTTTTACATGCACTGCCTGATAAGTCGCAGACGTCAACAGAGCAGGCCGGGATAGATCAGTACTTATCCAGTGAAGATCGAACGGTTCACCTTCCACCCCAAAATCCGTGAGGCGACGTATCCACTGATCCCTGATAATACGGGTGGGCGAAAGCACCAGTGTCGGGCGACGCAATTTCCGGAACACTTCCAGACCCAGGACGGTTTTACCGGCACCCGGGGCAGCAACAATATGCAGTCGTTTGTCATCCGGATGATCATCAATTGCTTGCAACACACGCTGCTGATAAGGACGCCAGGAAAATCTGAACTGCATCGTATCGAAAATCACCACAACTCCTTTTTTAGTAAATCATTCGAGCCGCGAACTATAGCAAAAACTGAGAATCAGGCCTGCCGACTCTGCGCGAATCATTTGGCCCGACTAAGACAAAAGCGCCACTGGTCACTCTCTAGTTTGTGTAAAAGCAGGCAAGAAATGATACCAGGCGAGATTGCATATTAACCATACAGGGCTCGTCGATATATGGAGCATGATGGTCATTGTGATGAGCGCACCATCACTGGGGTCCTCATTGCCCAGCACAAATTCGAAACAGGCGACATACGTCAGAAGCAGAGAGCCAACAAGACAAATAAACCATAGCAATTTCAGCCCCAACGAGTCTTTGCCAACCTGATCATTAAAATCCCCAAAGATCAGAAGTCCTGTAATTATCACTGAAGGCAAGAGGGTTGTCGGAATTGCGACGATCGAAAATACAGTAAGATAAGCCCATGACGCGGCACCGACTCCCACTCCAAACACCAAACTCACTACAACCAGCAACACAAGCAATATCACGCAGGGTATAAGAGCTAGTATCAGGAAACTCAGCACGCTCTTTTTTCGCAAATCAACCTCGCCTCAGAAAGCGATGTAAAATCACCAGGTACGCCAGATAAAGCCCAAAACCAACAAAACCAATCGTCGCCCCTATCCCACCGAACAAATCCGGGGCCTTCATCATGGTGCTCATCAGCGATTCCTGATAGTAAAAGAACCATTGATGGTCATCCGGGAAGATCCAGACATGAAGCTGATAAAAGACGGCTTTCGGGCCAGCAATCAAAAGCACAAGAGCAACCGCCCCCAGAAGTCCGCCGAGCAAGAGACCCTGTTGCTTCCATTGAATGGGGATACGACGCCGTATCAGCATAAAGGTACCGATTGCTGCGATTAACAGGCTGACCGCACCCGCCACTGACAGCACATCAATCAGGTTGGCAACGTCCTGCAGATGAACAATTTCGGGCTTTCTCAATAATGGTTTTGTGCGGCCACGACTGTCGGTAAATTCAAGCTCTGCTAACCCTCTGCCCTGGTTATGCACGGCATCAACGATACCGCCGAACAGTTCAAGATGCTGCTCCCGCGAAAGATCGTCAAAGCCACGAATATAGCGGTTTTTAGGGCCGTACTTGTCGATATGCCCGCGGATGTCCATCTGGTCGTACCAGAAGCTGTAACCGTAATCGGCCGGCTTATGCAGCATCCAGCCGGTCGCAAGCGCGGCAAGCAGTGCGGAAATAAGTACAACAAACCAGATTGCCTGCTTAACTACGGAGGCGTTCATCAGAGTCCTTTCCAGAAAGTTAATATCGCGTCAGCAATGGCCGGAGCAGTCTCTTCTTCCAGGTGAAAGTGGTGATGACCTGGCAATTGCAACGAGTCGACATTTTGCAGGTATCCCATTCGATGTTCAAAGAACTTCAGTGGCAGAAGGCCGCTTTCTGCCCGAATGCTCAACACCGGGCACTTTACGGCGCGCATCAGGTGCTCTACCTGGGTCTCGCTCAGACGCAGGTCAGAAGTCAGCTTTAATTGAGGATCGGTACGCCACTCGAAATGGGATTCGCACTTAGCCAGATTGCGTTCTACCAATATCGTCAGTGCACTTTCGCTAAGCTCAGGGGTTGCTTTTTTTCTGGCAGCAACAGCGTCTGCTATCGATGAAAACTGGCGTGAGGGACGCAACTTATCGCGAGACAGCACACCGTCACGCAGTTGCGATGCGATCTGATTTTCGGGTGTCACCATGGGGCCAGGAGCGTCCAATAGAGCGATCGAGCGGACCGTTTCAGGGAATGCAGCGGCAAGGCACAGTGCTAGTGACCCACCCAACGAATGAGCCACCAAATCAACTGGAGACGCCATGGTATCGATTACGGTTTTCAGCTCGTGGGTATAACCCCATATAGGATACCCCTGACCAGGCGAATGCCAACCAGACTTTCCGTGGCCGGGAAGATCTATCGCGACCGTGGTATTACCGTCGGCACCTTGCGTGAGCCGTTCAGCCAGCAACGAGAAGCTTGCCGCATTATCCAGCCACCCGTGAAGGCAAAGAACTCTCTCTCCGCCTTTGCAGGCTTCACCACTCCCACTCCACTGCAAGCCTGCCAACGGGGCATCTTGTAATTCAGCGGCCACCCAGCAACTCCCGGATTGTATGATGAATCAGATCAGCGGTAGGTTCGGGGTTTTCCAGCGGAAACATGTGCGACCCTTCGATCCACTTAAGCTTCATGCCGATGGCTTTCATGTAGGCACCATTGACGGGTTTAAAGTACTCACTGCTCTTTCCGCCAATGACTGCCGCAGGCACCTTTAACTTTCCTTTAACTCGCGAGTGTATATTGTGAGGAATGGTACGCCATATATTGGCCTCAAGTTGCGGGTCGTAGGTCAACTTAAGCACACCATCCTCTTCGCGGGTCCCGCTGCGGATGTAATCATCAAGACATCTCGAATCAAAGTTTCTCATCAAAGATTTACCCGAGAAGTACTCTCGCGCATCATCGAAGTCGGCCCATTGCGTTTTACGTTCTTCAATCCTGCGAATCGGAAAAAGCCTTTCATTGAGTCGCGTCAATTTAAGAAATCGCATACCGTGCGCTTGCCAGGCAGGCATGACTGGTGAATCGAGGATGATAAGCGCCTTAACGAGATCTGGGCGCCGCAGCGCTACCAGTAGGCTCAGCACACCTCCGAGCGAGTGCCCCACGGCAATCACAGGCTGACTGAACTGAGTTTCGAAATGATGTATCAATTCCTGAACGAGATGATTCCAGTTATCCGTCACCGGGTACTTGGGGTTATGCGCAATCTGATTTATGGCGTCGACACGATAGTGTGCAGAAAGACGGTCTGCCAGAACATTATAGGTTCCGCCAGTGAAGCCGTTGGCGTGGGCAATATGTAACGCTTGGGTCATAGCCTGTCGCTTTAGAAATAAACAAACGCCAGACACTACCCTGCCGAATGCAGGACCTCAAGGTGAAAAAGGCCCTTTATTCAGTGATTTGATGCCTCACCAAACGTATTCCCGAGAGCCGGATACCAGATCTGTTCAACCGTCATGCAGCCGGGTGCAAAAACATCTCCACCGAGAACCCATCCTTCTGCCGGCGACCAAGGCTGATCGAGCGCACGACCATCAACGAGTAGCGAAGCGAGACGACCGACCAGCGGGAGGTGAGACACGACGATCACATCACGGGTCTCCTCAATGAGGAATTCCGAGACTGCCGAAGGATCCCCCGACGGTGTCAGCCCTGGCCAGACTTCTGTTTCACAGGGGGTGTTGAGGGCCAGCGCTGTTTGCTGCGCCCGAAGGTAAGGGCTGACAACCAGGCGGGTATCAGCAGAGATCAGAGGCGCCAGCCACTGCCCTGCGCTCCTGGCCTCGCCTTCGCCCAGAGGCGTAAGAGGTCGATCCGAATCGAGATCCATTCCGGGCACTGCCGTGCCATGACGAAAGATGAAGAGCCGAGGCATACATACATCTCCTGTGGTTGCAGGCAACCACAGGGGTTGCCTTAAATTTTGTGACTGGGCAAAGCAAATTCCACGTCCGACGCAAACGCGCCAGTCATTAATCCTTTAGCCACGTCTTTAGGATCAGCATGATTAAAGAGAATCTCATACGCGCCCATTACCAGAGGCATATATATATCAAGTTCCAGAGCTTTTTCCCTGACATAGCGCAGGGTATTCACACCTTCTGCAACTTCACCCAGCTCGTCGACCGACTCTTCAAGTGACTGTCCAGAACCAATGGCGTAACCGACCCGATAGTTACGACTTAGCGGCGACATGCACGTCACCACAAGATCCCCAACCCCCGCCAGACCCAGGAAGGTGAGCGGGTTGGCCCCCATGGCTTCTGCAAAACGACTCATCTCGGCCAAAGATCGCGTAATGATCATCGACTTTGTATTCTCACCCATGCCCAGTGCAGCGATAAAGCCCGACACAATGGCGTAAATATTCTTCAGAGCTCCACCAAGCTCGACGCCATAGAGGTCGTCAGAAGCGTAAACCCGAAAATAACTGCAGCTAAGTGATTCCTGAAGATTTCGTCGTAAGTCACTGTTTCTACTTGCAATTACTGTTGCTGCAAGCTCACGCTTTGCGATTTCTTTTGCGAGATTCGGACCACTAATGACAGCTACTGGATTATCAGGACACAACTCCTCAAGGACCTGACTCATCAATAGAAACCGGTCCGGCTCGATGCCTTTTGTGGTACTCACGAGAGCCTGCTCGGGCTTAAGATCGGAAGCAAAAGAACCAACAACCTGACGCACAAACTTACTGGGAACGGACACAAAAATGACGTCTACCCCTTCAACTGCTTCCTTGAGATCGGTTGTCGCCCTCAACGCCGGGTTGAGTTTGGTATCCGGCAAATAGTCGGGATTCACATGCTCTTGATTGATCGAGTCAGCAACGGATTCGTTTCTCATCCATTGCAGTATTTCGACACCGTTATCGGCCAGAATATTTGCAATCACAGTTCCAAAGCTTCCCCCGCCAATCACGGCAGCACGCTTAATAGCCACACCTTCCCCCTGAGTTTTTTATTCGCTACTTTAGGATATCTATTGTTTATTGGATTAACGGCCCGCTTCGAGCGTATCAACCAGCTCACGAAACGTTTCTTCGTTTTTGTGATTGAGGCTCATCAGTACCTTATGCGCTTCTATCACCTGCTCGCGCGCGCATTCTTCATCAACAGCATCCGCAGCCCAGCGCTCAAAACGACCATCATCTTCGATTTCATTGTCAACGATGTGAAATACCTGATCGAACCCCATACTAAGAAGAATACGGGTGATACCCTCGTTCGGGCTACTAATTGTCGGTGTTATGTCGAACCGCTCCCGACAGAGAATAGAGATTTTAGCGAGCTGGCCGAGCGTCGTACTATCAATACCCTCGGCGGCAGAAAGGTCGATCATTACGTTGTGAAAATGCCCCTGGGCCAGGAATTCATCAACGTAACGCTCAAGGGTAGAGCACAAATTCAACCTGACATCGCCACTCAGGCGAATAACATGTACGCCCTCTTCGAAGGCGACTTCAACCACACCTGATGTCATAAAACACCTCTACACACTGTGGCTACGGCTATGTCGTCCGGCACTTCGTCATGCGCGGCAACGCCTGCAATTGACCAGAAGGCGTCCAACTTACCTTCCGCTTCGCTGGCCATCGCCAGCAACTTACTTTCTTTATCATTCAAGGACGGTTCATCGATTATTTCCAGTATTCCATCGGAAAACATCATAAGACAAAAGTCACCGGCCAACTCAACATCAATCGACTTGTACTCTGCATCTTTGAATAATCCAACCGGCATACCGCGGCCTTCAAAAAACTTCGCTTCGCCGTCACTGATAAGCACAGGCATAGGGAAATGCCCCCCTACAGAATACGAGAGTACACCCGTCGATAACGTCAGCACGCCGTAAAACATCGTCAGATGTTTGTCGAGTTCAGACGCAAGCAGCTCACTATTAATACGAGCCAGCACGAGATCTGGTTTCAGGATGTCGTCACTTGAGCCACGCTGAAAGTTTCGTTTAAGTCGGTAGGTAAGGTTCTTAAGAAGTACAGTAACGAAGGCTGAAGATGCCCCATGCCCTGAGACGTCAGCAATGTAGAACGCCAAACGATCGTCGTCCACTTCCATAAAATCAAGAAAATCGCCACTCAGCATCAGGGATGGCTGCAACTTATGCTCACAGGACACATCTCCCATACTCAGGGGTTCCGGCAGCATGCGCAGCTGGGCGTGGCGACCTGCTTGCTGGTCTGCTCGCAACTCATCAAGGCCAAGCTTTAATTCACGATTGGTGGCCTCAAGATGTTCTCGATAGGCTCTGTTTTCACGCTGAAGAGATTGGTGGCTAAGCGCTTTCCGCAAGGAGTGCACAAGCACTTCCAGGTCAAGAATTGGTTTGACCAGAAAGTCGGCAGCACCGAGGCGCAGGGCGTGCACTACGTCGTCCATTACTCCGGCACCAGAAACAACAATCACCGGTAAGTCAGGATGGTTCTCCCGGAGCTTCTCGAGCAACTGAATGCCATGCACGCCCGGCATCTTAAGATCGCAGACAACCGCATCTGGCACGGAAACTTCTATAGCGTCCAGCGCTTCTTGAGCACTGCCCGCGGACTGCATGTCGTAATCGCAGTCATCAAGGTACGCAACCACACTGTCCCGGACAGTGGAATCATCGTCAATGACCAGCACGGTCGCGGCCATCAGCTTCTCCCCAGCGTCGAATATCTGGCGAACGGTACCTCTAACTCATAACCAGTGCAACGATTATGAGGCAATTGTCAGAAGCGCTGCCGGCTTAACAGGCAATGGCATGAACTCTGCTAGATATCTGCTATGGATTCAGAAGTAGCATTGAAACGTACCGCAGCCTACCGAAGGGGACCGCATGCAAACACTGTCTCGCACCTACGAAGAAAAACGTCGCCACATGAGAATGCAGATTGATGCACCGGCTCAATTAATCACCAACGATGGAGTAACACAGCAAGTGACGTGCATTGATCTCAGTAGCCATGGGATTCAACTCGAAAGTCACACTGCGCTGAAGAACGGTGATCTGGCTGATTTTGTGCTTGCCCCTGGCAGTGGGCCAGTGACGCCCTTGCAAGCCAGAATACGCGTTTGCCGCGTCAGGGAAATAGCACCCCAGGTGTTTCGGGCGGGCGCGACGTTCGAATCGCTGCAATAGGTGATACCCGAGGTAACTGAAGCCGCCCACTGGAGCACACTTTCTGTTACCTCATGACACCTCAACCCAACCCGAAGGCCCATCAGGACTCGCTTTCAGCCTACTTAAAGTAGGCGTTGTCGGTCTGTGTGTGGTCCGTTACGTCGCGCACACTCTGTATCTCTGGTACTTTTGACACCAGCGTCGCCTCGACGCCGTCTTTCAGTGTCATATCAACCGCACTACAGCCCTGGCAACCACCGCCAAACTTCAGAACGGCAACACCCTCGTCTGTCAGCTCAACCAGAGACACTTCCCCACCGTGTGAAGCCAGGCCCGGATTAATCTCAGTATAAAGAATGTAGTTAATGCGTTCTTCGACAGGACTGTCGTCAGTGACCTTGGGCATCTTGGCATTAGGCGCCTTAATCGTCAGCTGGCCACCCATACGGTCTTTGGCAAAGTCGATTTTTGACTCTTCGAGGTATGGAATGCTCATTGCCTCGACATATACCTTGAGCTTCTCCATCTGCTGCAGCACATCGTTCGGGTTCACTTCGTCCGGGCGGCAATAGGCCAGGCAAGTTTCGGCGTGCCGCGTACCCGGCTGCGTGATAAAAATGCGCACAGACATGCCTTCGACAGTCTGTTTTTCCAGAAGGCCAGCCAGGTACTCTTCAGCGTCCGGCGTAATCTCAACGTATGTAGTCATATGACTCCCTCGTAAACTTGCGCACATTGTAACGTATATGGGGCTTCTTACGAAATACCCAAGCAAAACACTCAGGTTTACATCCAAAACATCACATCGACTCGAAAGCAGGACAGATCACATCCACTCTGGTAATATTTGGCGCCATTTTTCGCCAGTTAACCGATAGTGTTATGAGTTCAAACAACGACAACCTGATTCAACAGCGCCAACAACGAATTACGACTCTGAAAAAGAACATGCAGGAGCGTATACATATTCTGGACGGCGGCATGGGCACTCTGATTCAGAGCCATCAGCTGGAAGAAGCGGACTATCGCGGCGAGCGCTTTGCCGACATCCCTCAGGATGTTAAGGGCAACAACGATCTCTTGGTGATCACCCAGCCCGAGATCATCGCAGGCATCCATCGCCAGTATTACGAGGCCGGCGCAGATATTGTTGAAACAAACAGTTTCAACTCTACCCGCGTATCTCAGGCCGACTACGACATGGAAGACCTGGTACCTGAACTGAACCGAGCAGCCGCGGCAGTCGCACGTCAGGTGGCCGACGAGGTCGAAGCAGAAACTGGCATCCCGCGCTACGTTGCCGGTGTTCTTGGCCCAACCAGCAAGACCTGCTCTATTTCACCAGACGTAAACGACCCCGGTTATCGCGCTATCACCTTCGATCAGCTGGTTGAAGAATACATCGAGGCCACCGAAGGCCTGATGGACGGAGGCGCCGACATTATTCTGATCGAGACCGTCTTCGATACGTTGAATGCAAAAGCGGCGGTGTTTGCGGTACAGGAAGTTTTCGAACAGCGCGGTGAAGAACTGCCGATCATGATCTCTGGCACCATTACCGATGCCTCAGGCCGTACCTTGTCTGGACAAACCGCAGAAGCCTTCTACAACTCTCTGGCGCACGCCAAACCGCTGACCATTGGCCTCAATTGTGCCTTGGGTGCAGAAGAGCTGCGCCCTCACGTTGAAGAGCTGTCGAACAAGTCCCACTGCTTTGTCTCAGCACACCCGAATGCGGGCCTGCCAAACGAATTTGGCGAATACGATCAGTCACCTGCGGAGATGGCAGGAATCGTTGAAGAATTCGCTGCCAGCGGCTTTCTGAACATTATCGGTGGCTGCTGTGGTACCTCTCCTGCTCACATCAAGGCCATCGCCGAAGCAGTCAAAAAGCACAAGCCGCGCGTGATTCCAGAGATAAAACCGGCGTGCCGCTTGTCTGGCCTTGAGCCATTCAACTTCGATGAAACCAGCCTGTTCGTGAACGTCGGCGAGCGCGCCAACGTCACTGGTTCTGCCAGGTTCAAACGCCTGATCAAAGAAGAAAACTACGACGAGGCGCTGGAAATTGCCCGCCTTCAGGTTGAGAACGGTGCTCAGATCATCGACATCAACATGGACGAAGGCATGCTTGATTCAGAAGCTGCCATGGTTCGTTACCTGAACCTGATTGCCTCTGAGCCCGATATCGCACGCGTACCTGTGATGGTCGACTCCTCCAAGTGGGAGATCATCGAAGCGGGCCTGAAATGCATACAAGGCAAGGCCATCGTTAACTCCATCTCACTCAAAGAAGGCGAAGAGGAGTTCATTGAGAAAGCCAAGCGTTGCAAACGCTATGGCGCGGCCGTTGTCGTTATGGCCTTTGATGAAAAAGGCCAGGCCGATACCGAGCAGCGTAAGAACGAAATCTGTGAACGCTCCTATCGTGTTCTGGTTGATAAGGTCGGCTTCGCACCCGAAGACATCATCTTCGACCCGAACATCTTTGCCGTTGCCACAGGGATTGAAGAGCACAACAACTACGCGGTTGATTTCATCAACAGCTGTAAGTACATCACCGAGAATCTGCCACACGCCAAGATCTCCGGCGGCGTGAGTAACGTGTCCTTTTCGTTCCGTGGCAACGAGCCGGTACGTGAAGCCATTCACTCGGTATTCCTGTACTACGCCATCCAGAACGGACTCAGCATGGGTATCGTTAATGCCGGCCAGTTAGCGGTATACGACGACTTGCCAGCCGAGCTGAAAGATCGCGTTGAGGACGTCATTCTTAACAAGCGCGAAGACGGTACCGACCGCCTTCTCGAAATTGCTGAAAAGTACCGCGGCGACGGTTCTGTTCAAGAGAAAGAGAGCGAAGAGTGGCGTTCCCTGCCCGTCGCTGAACGTCTGACTCACGCACTCGTTAAAGGCATCAACTCTTACGTTGAAGAAGACACCGAAGAAGCCCGCCAGATGTTCGACCGCCCCATTCAGGTGATCGAAGGTCCGCTGATGGACGGCATGAACGTGGTCGGTGACCTGTTCGGCTCAGGTAAAATGTTCCTGCCACAGGTGGTAAAAAGCGCCCGAGTTATGAAACAAGCCGTCGCTTACCTGCTGCCCTATATCGAAGCTGAAAAAGACGGGAAGTCTGAGTCTCAGGGCAAAATCCTGATGGCGACCGTAAAGGGCGACGTTCACGACATCGGTAAGAATATCGTTGGCGTTGTTCTGCAGTGCAATAACTTCGAAGTGGTTGATCTGGGCGTAATGGTCCCTGCCGACAAGATTCTGAAAGTGGCCAAAGAAGAAAACTGCGACATCATCGGCCTCTCGGGTCTGATCACGCCTTCTCTGGATGAGATGGTGCACGTCGCTCGTGAGATGCAGCGCCTGGACTATCATGTACCGCTGATGATCGGTGGCGCCACCACATCCAAAGCACACACTGCCGTTAAAATTGAACCACAGTTCCAGAATGACATTGCTGTCTATGTGCCGGATGCTTCGCGCGCCGTGGGTGTTGCTCAGAAACTGGTTTCTCCTGAGGCCAAAAAAGTGTTCATCGAAGAGCGCCGCGAAGAGTACATTGCGGTGCGTGAACGCAACGCCAACCGCAAAGCGAAGGCCCTACTGCCATACGAAAAGGCCTGCGAGAACGCATTCAGCGCAGACTGGGCGAACTATCATCCGCCGAAGCCAAACAAGCTTGGCCTGAGCGTTTACGAAAATTTCGATCTGGCCGAGCTGGTGGATTACATCGACTGGACGCCGTTCTTTATGTCGTGGGAACTGGCGGGTAAATTCCCTCGTATTCTCGAAGACGAAGTGGTCGGTGAAGCCGCAACCAACCTGTTCAAAGACGCCCAGGCGATGCTTAAGCGCATTGTTGATGAGAAACTGTTCAACGCGCGCGGTGTTGTAGGGCTTTGGCCAGCGAACAAGCGCGGCAATGATGACATCGTAGTTTTCAACGAAGACGGTTCTGAGGAACTCGCTGTACTGCATCAACTTCGCCAGCAGACCGACAAGCCAACCAGTCAGCCTAACTACTCGCTGGCCGATTTCGTTGCGCCAGAAGGTACTGTCAACGGTAAAACAGTGGAAGACTACATGGGCGGCTTTATTGTGACCGCAGGCATCGAAGCAGAAAAACTTGCTAACGAATTTGATGCCAACCACGATGATTACAACAGCATCATGATGAAAGCGCTGGCTGACCGACTTGCCGAGGCGTTCGCTGAGCGTATGCACGAAATCGTTCGTAAAGATCTCTGGGGCTACGCAGCCGATGAGCAACTGGACAACGAAGCTCTGATCAAGGAAAAGTATCAAGGCATTCGTCCAGCGCCAGGCTACCCTGCCTGCCCGGACCACACAGAGAAAGCGACACTGTTTGCTCTGCTCGACGGTGAAGCTAACACCGGTGTTTTTCTGACTGAAAACTTCGCCATGACGCCAGCGGCATCTGTCAGCGGCTGGTATTTCTCGCATCCTGAGTCGAAGTACTTCGGCCTTGGTAAGATCGATAAGGATCAGGTTACCGACATCGCCGCCCGTAAGGATATGGAGCTGGAGCAGATGGAGCGCTGGCTGGCGCCCAACCTGTCTTACGATCGCTAAGAGGGTCTGAACTGATATGCAGTTCAGCCGCCTGCTGCTGTCAAGATTAAGCCGCGTCGAACTGGCGCGGCTTAATCGCATTCTGGTGATCGGCATTCCAATCATCGGCAGCATGCTGTCGCAAAGCATCACCAACCTAATCGACGCCGCCATGGTGGGCCAGCTGAATGACGTCGCCCTCGCGGGTGTCGGCATTGGCAGCTACGCCAATTTCCTCTGCGTTTCGGTGATGATGGGGCTCTCTGCCGCCGTGCAGGCCATAGTTGCCCGGCACTATGGCGCTAAACGCCACCACAGAACCACAGAGCCCTTATTTGCTGGCCTGTTCCTGACTCTGTTGATAGGAGTCCCCTCGACGATACTGTTTGTGGCCTTCGCCGAGCAGTACATAGGTTTTTACACCGACGATGCCGCCGTGGTTGCAGTAGCGTCTGAGTACTTTTCATGGCGCACCGCTGCCCTCACCTTTGTCGGCATGACCTTTGTATTCCGGGGCTTCTGGAGCGGCATCGGCGAAAGCGCGGTATACCTGAAGATCGCCTTGATCATGCACCTGAGCAATATTGTGTTCAGCTACTTCCTGATCTTTGGCTTGACGGTGCTCGGCACAACCTACTGGGAAGGTTTCGGCGCTGTAGGTTCCGGCATGGGCTCCGCGGCCTCTCTGGTACTTGCCGCCACCCTCTTTTACTGGCGCACCTTTGCTCTCGATACCCGCTTCCGCCAGTTGTATCACCTCAGCCGCCACACCATCCGCCAACTGGTACGCCTGGCGATCCCGAATTCGGTCAGTCAGACACTGTTTGCTCTCGGTCTGAGCGTACTGTTCTGGATCATCGGTCTGATAGGCACCCAGGAACAGGCTATAGGCCATATTCTGACACAGCTGTCGCTGATGCTGATCATGCCGGCAGTCGGCTTGGGTATTGCTGGCGCCAGCCTGGTCGGCCATGCATTAGGCGCAGAAGAGAAAGAAAACGCCCATCGCTGGGGTTGGGATGTATTGAGAGTATCCGTGGTGATTATGGCCATCCTCGGTCTGCCGATGTGGGTTGCGCCTCAGGCGGTATTAAACATATTCACCAACGACCCAGCCCTGATTGAATTAGGCACCTGGCCGCTTCGCATCCTTGGTTTCGCCATCGCATTCGAAGTGGCATCCATCATATTCAATCAAACACTGCTCGGTGCTGGTGCCAGTAAGCAGGTGCTCAAAATCAACCTGGTGATGCAGTGGATCGTATTCCTGCCACTGGCATGGTGCATAGGCCCGTATCTGGGCTATGGCCTCACGGGCATCTGGATTCTGCAGGCCTGCCAGCGTATGTCGCTCGCGGTAATCTACGGGGCTATTTGGAGCCGCAAGCACTGGTCGCACATCCGGGTCTGAAGGCCCATGGCGACAGCACAAAGCGTGGTAATCTGCGCGCAGAAACATGGAGCAAATACAAAGTGGCGCGCACTCAGAAACCTGACTCACGACTTATTACTTGCCCGAATCGGCAAGGCGGTTTAGCGTACAGGAAAATCTACTGCTTTCTGAGCTTCTGATATGCCGCTGAACAGAATTAACATCATCCCCTCGGCTTACACCCAGATGAAGCCGGTGATCGCTCATCGCGGCGCTAGCGGTCATGCACCCGAAAACACTGCCGCAGCCATCCGCGAAGCGGCACGCCTGAACGCCGAATGGGTCGAGGTCGACGTCACGATCAGTTCTGATAACGTTGCTGTTGTATTTCACGATTCCGACGTAAATCGTTGCACCGATGGTCGCGGCCTGGTGATTCAGAAAACATTGGCCGAGCTCAAGTCTCTGGATGCAGGCACTTGGTATTCGCCGTTTAATTCAGACGAGAAAATCCTCACCATGACAGAGCTTCTGGCGCTAGCAAACCAGCTCAATCTGAATCTGAACATTGAAATCAAACCGACCATAGGCCGCGAGACGGAAACCGTCTGGGCGATGAAACAAGCCTTAAAGCAGGTGCCGTTCGAACACACCCTTCTATTATCGAGCTTTAACGTCCACGCTCTCTACGCTGCGCGGGAGTTTCTGCCTGAATATACCCGCGCACTGAATGTCGAGGCGATCCCCCGTGACTGGTTCAATCGTCTGGAGGAAGTCGGCGCCACTGGGCTGCATTTTGCGGCCGACTTCTATGACGAAGCCGTTATCAAAGATATTCATGAAGCCGGAACTCCCATGGCCTGCTACACCGTCAATGATTTTGAAACCGCGCAGAAAATGTATCGTGCCGGAGTTCAGGCGGTATTCACCGATTACCCGGAACGTCTGATTCTTGATGCCCGCCCGGTCGGATTGCACTAAGCAGTCACGACCAGCGCCCCCGGTTCTCTGCAACAATCAAAAATCTTCTCTCAGGATTTTATGAATATTCCTTTCGGCGAGTGCAGTAATCGTCAGAAATGGATTCACCCCCACATTCCCCGGAATCAGCGAACCATCAACGGTATAAAGGTTGTCGTACCCCTTCAATCGGCCATAAAGGTCAGTTGCCTTGCCAAGCAGGCAGCCGCCCAGCGGATGATAGGTAAAGAAGTCGGCGTACGGCTGATTGCCCTCGAACAGTCCTCGTCGGTAGTGGCAGTAGTTCGCTTTGTTGTAGCGGTCGAATACTTTCTTCGCAGCATCAAAGGAAGGCTGCGACTGATCCGGCCCCCAATGCAACCTTACGTTGTCAGCAGTTGCATCATAGGTCATATACCCCCGTTCAGGGTTATTAGTAATCGCCAGAAACAGACTTGTGTAGGTCTCGATACCCGCCGGAAACGGCGCTATTTCAGCGAACACCTGGGCCTCAGGGTCATCCCAGTTATCTATTCCACGCACCGGCATCCCTGACTGTTTAGCGCCGGTAAGTTTCCACAACGGGTTGGCAATCGACACCATAAAGTTGCCGTTATTGCCCCAGCCCTGGCCGATTTCATCGCTGAGTGCGGGTAGCGCACCGGTTTCTCTCGCACGCATCAGAAGTTCCGTTGTGCCCATCGTACCCGCTCCTAAAAACAGGTACCGACACTGCACGCTGAGTCGTTCGACAATGTCGCCTGCCACATTAATGGTTTCCAGTTGGAGCGTATAAACACCATTCGCACCCTGGGTGATCGAGGCCACTCGTGTCATGGTACGCAGCGTGACATTGCCGGTCCCGATAGCTTGCGGAATGTAGTTTTTATCCAGGCTTTGTTTCCCGTGATTATTGCCATAGATGACTTCGTTCGCGGTCGCGGAGGGCTCGACATTGCCGGCGATTTCTTCGGCCATGTAATCAAAGTCGTAGACGTTCGGCACATCGGAGGTCTGGAACCCGGCTTTGTGCGCGCACGTTTCAGCCATGCGGCTGAACTGATAGTAATCAGATTCGTACACCTCATCCGTGACACTATTAACGTGCAGCATACTCTGCGCCAGCGGGTACCAACGGTCGTACATATCGTCAGCGCCAACATCCGGTAGTATCTCTTCAAAAAACGCACGCTTAGGCACTACCGCCATGCCACCGTTGACGAGAGAACCGCCGCCTACACCGCGCCCGAGATACACCTTCATATTGTCGTAAGACAAGGTATCTAAAACCCCCGGATAGCGATCAATATTGCGATCGACCAATGGCAAACCGAGTATGTTCGAGACGGGTGCTTCTGTACGGTCTTTGAACCACATAGATCGAGCATCTGCATTGATCATGTTGCAATGCACCTTGCCGTCGGACGCCAACTGATCCCAAAGCTGGCCCATTTCAATCATCAGGGTATCTATTCCCGCTTCCCCGAGGCGCAATGCGGTTACCGATGAGCCATACCCCGTACCCACCGTGATTGCCGTGTAATATGGCGCAATACTGACGGGAGTGTGAGGCGTAGCAGGTTCAAACACATCCCACCAACCGGCTTCTGCCTTCGGGCTGATTACTGCAAGGCTCACGGTAGTGGCACCTGCCGTGGCAGCAGCGGTCATCGCCGAACGACCTAGAAATGCCCGACGAGTCATGCCTGATGAATTTTCACCGGCTTTTGTAGATTTGTTGTTCTGAGACGGTTTATGCGTGCTGCTCATGGGAATCCTTATGTATTATTGTGGTATCCAGTCACCTCATTCTCTGCGATTTCACTGCGCCTATCTATCAACAATCGTTTCTTTGGGGCACGTGTGTCTCATTGTCTTTAAAAGCCTGTGAATTCGCAGCTGCACCCGTAAAACGTTCTGTAAAACCGATTAGTAATATTCGCATTTTCTGATTTTCAGATAAGCCGTTTCAGGCTAAAGTGCGCCCCTATTTCTATAACTCCAATTATTGCAACCGGATCACTATGTACGTATACGATCAGTACGATCAGCAATTGCTGAACGAGCGCGTCGCCCAGTTCAAGGGTCAGATGGAGCGCTATCTGGACGGTAAGATCTCTGAAGAAGAGTTCCTGCCACTGCGACTGCAGAACGGCATTTATGTGCAGCGCTATGCACCAATGCTTCGTGTCGCAGTGCCTTACGGCGCACTTAACTCTGCTCAGGTGCGTAAGCTGGCTTATGTCGCCCGCACTTATGACAAAGGGTACGCACACATCTCGACGCGCCAGAACGTTCAGTTCAACTGGCCAGAGCTGGAGCAGTGCCCACAGATCCTTGCGGACCTTGCCGAAGTACAGATGCACGCCGTGCAGACCAGTGGTAACTGTATCCGTAACACCACGACTGATGAGTACGCCGGTGTTATTGCAGAAGAAATCGTGGACCCACGCCCGTACTGCGAAATCATTCGTCAGTGGTCAACCTTCCACCCGGAGTTCGCATTCCTGCCGCGTAAGTTCAAGATCGCAGTCAATGCAGTGCCTGGCCAGGACCGTGCGGCAATTACGATGCACGATATCGGCATCAATATCGTCAAGAACGACGCTGGCGAAATCGGTTACCGAGTACTTGTCGGTGGTGGCCTGGGTCGTACCCCAATTCTGGGCGAAGAGATCTGTGCCTTCCTGCCAGAAGAAGACCTGCTGACTTACCTGGACGCAACTATCCGCGTTTACAACCAGTTCGGTCGTCGTGACAACAAGTACAAGGCACGCATCAAGATCCTGGTAAAAGCTTTGGGTATTGATCGCATGCGCGAGCTCGTTGACGCTGAATTCAATCGCTTAAAAGATGGCGAAGGCAAGCTGACTCAAGCTGAGCTTGAGCGTGTTAAACAGCACTTTGTTGACCCTGCATACAAAACACTGACTGATGCGACGGCAGAGCTTGAAGTAGCACGTAACGAGAATAAAGCATTCTCTCGCTGGATGGAGCGTAACGTCCGCAGTCATAAGAAACCTGGTTACGCTGTAGTGACGCTGACACTGAAGCAGATTGGTACGCCACCAGGTGACATCACCGCTGAGCAACTTGATCAAGTAGCCGATCTCGCTGACGAGTACAGCTTCGGTGAGCTACGTTCTACGCATAACCAGAACCTGGTACTGGCAGATGTTGAGCAGACTGATCTGTTTGGTTTGTGGCAGAAACTGAAAGATCTGGGTATGGCCACACCAACACTGGGCCTGCTCACTGACATGATCTGCTGCCCTGGCGGTGATTTCTGTGCACTGGCGAATGCTAAGTCGATCCCTGTTGCGGAAGCCATTCAGGCGCGCTTCGAAGATCTGGATTACCTCTGGGATCTGGGCGAGATCGACCTGAACATCTCGGGCTGCATGAACGCCTGCGGTCACCACCATGTCGGTAACATCGGCGTATTGGGTGTCGACAAGAAAGGTGAAGAGTTCTATCAGGTATCGCTGGGTGGCAACTCTGGTGGTAACGATGCGGACGGTTCTTCTCTGGGCAAGATCCTCGGCCCGTCATTCGCACGCGAAGCGATGCCAGATGTCATCGCTAAGATTCTCGATTTCTATGTAGACCAGCGTAACGACGGAGAATCTTTCCTCGAAGTCTACCGCCGCGTTGGTCACACCCCATTTAAGGAGGCTGTCTATGGCAAACCTGATTAATACCCAGGGCCCTGTTCAGGACACAGAACTCAAATCTGTCACCCTTGAGCAATGGCAGGAAGAGAAAGACGCTTTAACTGGCCAGTCGCTTGAACTGACAGTATCAAGCGAGCAGACAGCAGACCTGTTTGGTGAAGACGCAGACAACTTTGCCCGCATATCGATCGACTTCCCTAAGTTCGCCGACGGCCGTGGTTACTCCGCCGCACGTCTGCTACGTGAGAAGTACGGCTATAAAGCTGAACTGCGTGCTGTGGGTGACGTTCTGATTGATCAGGTGTTTTTCATGAAGCGCTGCGGCTTCGACACCTACGCGCTGCGTGAAGATCAAATTGTTGAGGATGCCATTGCAGCCTTCTCAACCTTCACAAACCCTTACCAGAATGACGTCAATGATCAGCGCCCGCTGTTCAGACGCCGCCTGAGCTAAAACTGGCTCTCTTTTCTGTGGCGCTCCTGCCTTATGTGACTTAACCTTAAGTCACATTTGGGGGAGTTATGCCACAGGATATCGTTTTTTCTTTCTTTCTTATTTTCGCTGGAGCGCTCGTTCTCGCGACATTCGCACTCTACACTCGCCAACCTATTCTCGTTGCTTATATTGCCCTCGGCGCCATCGCAGGCCCATACGGCATGGGCTGGATTGAGCACCCTGATGAGCTCACTGACATGGCTCATATCGGCATCATATTTCTTTTGTTTCTGCTTGGGCTCGACATGCAGCCCTCTTCCCTTTTTGCTGTATTAAAGAAAGCAATGTCAGTGGCATTGTTGAGCTCACTGGTCTTTTTCGGCATCGGCGCAGGCATTACCCACCTGCTGGGATACGGCATGATGGACGCTGTGATAGTCGGGCTTGCGTGTATGTTTTCCAGTACGATCATTGGCCTCAAACTCCTGCCAACCACTGTGTTACACCACAAACATAGCGGCGAACTGATGGTTGGCTTACTCCTGATTCAGGATATGATCGCCATCCTCACCCTTATTCTCCTCGGCGTAATGAGTGGCGATTCCGAGCATCCGGTCTGGCAGCCATTTATAGCACTGCCAATACTCGCTGGCGGCTGCTACCTGATCGTTAAGTATCTTCTCTTACCATTGATCCAGCGCTTTGACCGCTATCAGGAATATCTTTTCATCATGGCGATTGGCTGGTGCCTGGCCGTCGCTGAAGGTGCTGCCTATGTTGGCCTGTCTGAGGAAATCGGTGCATTTATTGCGGGCGTCACTCTGGCAACCAGCCCTATCGCGCAGTTCATGGCCATCAGCCTCAAGCCACTGCGTGATTTCTTTTTGGTGATGTTCTTCTTCACTCTCGGTGCAGGGGTCAATCTGGGAATGCTTGAGGATGTACTTCTGGGAGCAGCACTTCTCGCTGCCGCAGTACTGATTCTGAAGCCACTGACCTTCCGGCTGCTACTTGGCCGTTTCAGTGAAACACCCCGGCTTGCGTGGGATGTGGGTTTCCGTCTCGGGCAAATCAGTGAGTTTTCGCTTCTGGTGGTCTTTGTCGCAATTGAGAGCGCGCTACTTAGCGAGCGCGCTTCACTGCTAGTACAGGCAACGGCGATTATGACGTTTGTTCTGTCCAGCTATATTGTTGTATTCAATTACCCCAACCCAATCGCAATCAGCGATAGGTTGAGACGCGATTGAATCAGTCTTTATTCAGGTTGACGCGATAGCGGCCGACGCCTTCACCTTTGATGATCCGGGCAAGAACGTCCGGAAGTTCTTTGCGGCCAATTTCAGTCGTCATACTCTCAAGGCTGTCCAGCTTCCAATCGGCTGCGGCCTTATCCAGTACCGCCTGTTTATCCGCTCGTGGAATCTCAACAGAATCCACACCAAGAAGGCTGACGCCACGCAGAATAAACGGGAACACACTCGCTTCCACTTTAACTCCGGCAATCATACCGCACGTTGTCACAGCGCCCTCAGGCATCAGTTGCGGCAATATGGCTGACACCATATCCCCACCGACCGTATCAACCGCAGCCTGATAGACAGGCTTCGCCATCGCCTTACCCTTCAGTGACAGCACGTTATCACGGCTTACGATGCGTTTTGCACCCAGAGATTCGAGCCAGTCGTTCTTATCTGCCTTACCGGAAAGCGCAACAACACTGTAGCCAAGCTTAGACAGCAGAGAGACCGCCACAGAGCCAACACCGCCAGTAGCACCCGTAACCAGTACTGGACCGCGATCTGGAGAGATACCTGCGCGTTCAAGCTTTTGTACGCTCAGGGCGGCTGTAAAGCCTGCAGTTCCCCATGCCATTGCTTCTGCCGCCGAGATGCCTGCTGGCTTCTTAAGCACCCAAGCCGCTGGCACACGGATATGCTGGCCGTAACCACCACTCGTATTCATGCCGAGGTCATAACCGAAAACGACGACTTCATCACCCTTGGCAAATGCACTATCGCTGCTTTCAAGAACAACCCCTGCAGCATCAATGCCTGGCGTATGGGGGTATTCTTTGGTCACACCGCGATTACCGCTGGCCGAGAGCGCGTCTTTGTAGTTCACCGAGGAGTAAGACACCTCAATAAGAACATCACCTTCTGGCAAGTCAGCATCACTTTGTTCAACCCACGACGCTTCAAATTTCTTATCCGCTTCGACTACCCGATATGCTAAAAAACTCATCGTCTTACCCCTTCGTCTGCATCTGATTCTGAACAGCGGTCAGCACACGTGTAACAGCACGCTCAAATCCAGCCTGGGCGGCAAAGCCCATGCGTTCCTGAAATGAGCGGCGATACTCATATGCGACGGTATACACATCCGCGCGCTCGCATGCTGAGACAAGATAGTCGTCACTTGTTCCTACTTCGTCTATCAGCTTTTGGTCGAGTGCCTGCTGGCCATACCAGATATCGCCGGTAGCAACCGCATCGATATCTACGCGAGGACGAAACTGTTTTACGTGTTGTTTGAACAGCACGTGAGTATCGTTCAGGTCGGACTGAAACTTCTCCCGCGCTTTATCGGTGTTCTCACCAAACATGGTCACTGTGCGCTTGTATTCGCCTGCAGTGAACATCTCGAAATCGACATCGTTTTTCTTCAGGAGCTTATTAAAATTCGGTAGCTGAGCAACAACACCAATCGACCCTACAATCGCGAAAGGCGCCGCAACGACCCGATCGGCAAGGCACGCCATCATGTAACCGCCACTGGCAGCCACTTTGTCGATACAGACAGTGAGCTGTATGCCCTTGTCGCGGATACGTTTCAGCTGTGACGCTGCAAGGCCGTACGAGTGCACCATGCCGCCACCACTTTCGAGACGAATCACGACCTCATCGTCTTTGGTGGCCATGGTCAGCACTGCTGTGATCTCGCGACGCATAAGATCAACATCAGACGCTTTGATGTCACCGTCAAAGTCGATAACGTAGACACGTTTGGTTTCTTTCGACGCATCTGCACCGGCAGAAGCCGCTTTCTTTTCTGCCTTCTGTTTGGCTTTTTCTTCTTTCTTACGCTCTTTCTCAAGATGCTTCAGAGTTGCTTCTGTATTGATTTCACTCTCGAGCTGCTCTTTGTAGTCTTCAAGCTGCTCATTGAGTTTACGAATCTTAAGCTCACCCTCAGACCCCGACTTTTTTTGTCGACTGCCGAGAGCAATCATTCCACCGACGACCACCAAAATGGCCACAACCAATGTGACGGTCTTCAACAGAAAGCTGCCGTAATCTGCAATAAACTCCACTCAGATATCCTTTAATCCTGTATTTGGGAAAAGCCAGCATAACGAAAACCCGGCAGGCCGCAAGCTCTGTCAGGCAAGAGAAGTCACCGCCGTTTGAAATTCAAACAATCGTTCGAATTTCGTTGACACCTTTTGGAGGGCCACTTAGAGTGTCGACAGGCCTGAACAGGCACGAATCAACGGCAGTACTTTCGCCGCCGTAGAACAATACGTAAGTAACCGAAGGATATTGATATGTCATCTGCTGCTGAATTCATCAATGAAATGAACGCTAAATTCAACCCGGCTGCCGCTGAAGGCCTGGACCTGGTTTTCCAGTTCAACATCGAAGATGCGGACAACTACCACCTGATCGTTAAAGACGGCGCCTGCGAAGTTGTTCAGGGTGAAGCGGGTGATCCTAACGTCACTCTGATCATGAACAGCGAAACACTTCAGGGCATCGTTAATGGTGATCTGGACGGTATGATGGCATTCATGTCTGGCCAACTGAAAGTTGAAGGCGACATGATGCTGGCCACTAAGCTGGGCGAACTGTTCCCTGCTTAATAATTGCCAGATTGAAAAAAAGCGGCCTCAGGCCGCTTTTTTTGTATCTCTTTTTGTATCTCTGTTCTGCTTTTTGTTTCACCACTGACTAGCGACAGCAGTTTCTGCAACGTCATTCACTGGGCGGGCAACCAAACCTTTTGTCGTGCGGACAACACTGAAGACCGCTCCGTTTTCCATAGGCATGTAGACTGCGCTACCGAAATCAGCGTCCAGCCAAAGATCGTAGTTACGCAACCAGCTCCAGATATCAAAACCCTCGGAGCCTCCGAAGCCATAGACCGTTCTCGGTGAATTACGCTCTTCCTCAAGACTCAGATATCTCCCAGACAGTCGGTCAAAGCGATACAGAGGCTCTTTACCGAGGGCAAGCAGCGGGCCGGTCCAGACAAGCATACGAACATCAAGCTGCCACTGGTCGCCTTTCACAACGAAACGCTCTTCTTCACCCTCAGAATCAACCAGTGTCAGATCAAACACCTGCGGCTCAATCTCATAAATACTGACTGTCGCCAAGGGTCGTTCCTGAATTGCAGAGCGATAACTCGCCAGATCCCAGACAACCAGCCCCAACCATATCGCACCAGCAATCAGCACCATGCCCGCTGTACCGCGCAGCCATTGCCTGAACCATCCTTTTCTGGCCCACAGAAAAAGTGCGACAACAACCGCGATAAAAATAGCGACACTACTGATAAGTGTCAGACTAGTTTGCAACATGACCAGCTCTCAGTTGCACCATACTTTCTTCGGCCATACGCAACGCATCACTGCCTCCGGAAGCGGGTGAATCATAAGTATCCAGATAGTACTCAACTGCAGTTACCGCGTCAGCAAATGCATCCATATCCTGAGCCGAAGGTGCCACTCTCGAATCCATCACCTGATGCTCGACGAACTCTTCAAGCTCAAGCAACATGGAGCGAAGGTCTGCCTTACCTAGAAAAATAACAGCACCACTGACATCACGCAGACTCTTGCCCACGTTCTTAACGTGCAGCTTATCACCGCTATCTACGTAAGAAGCTACCGCTCTCTTAACCATAACAAGAGCAGTAACGGACTCAGAAACCACAGCAATGTTTGCTTCTTTGAGCGTTACCGGATCAATAACCTGAGCGCCCTTCAGGCTATTAGACTGAACAATTGCCTGAACATCCTGCTCAATGCGAATAATATCGTCCGCCAGGCCTTCAATATCTGTCTGCCCCGAGCGAATCTGGCGAATGACCCCGTCGGCTAATTCAGCGGTTGGGTTCATATCAACCATAATCAGCGTGTCGGAGATGCGCTCCAGTCGCTCAATCAGCTCTGAGTCTTCAGCGGCCAGCTCTGGATTTCGCTGGCTACGATCAATAATATCTTTCAGCGCTTCGATTTCATCCTGAAGTGCGCGAGCAAAAGACACCAACGCAGACTGATCAGGACCACTCAAATCATTACGGGTGACTCGCAGCTCCCGCTCACGAACGTGATCAGTCAACTGGAAGCTGCTGTGCAGCACCTTCAGCCGATCAGATTCTGGCTGCGCCAACGCGACCAGGTATAGAAATTCTTTCAGCAGCGCATCCGAGGGTTGTTCATTAAACGCGCCCCCTTCTGATGCCTGAAGTTTGCGGACCTGTCGGTCCAGCTGCCCGACCAGCGATATACGCTGCGACGTCACTTCGAAATCTTCCTGCTGCAATGCATCCAGGGCGCCCGAGACCACTTCCCAGAAAACCCAGCCATGTGTGCCTCTGGCAGCCTGCTCAAGCCGCTCTACTGCCCTGACCAGCACCTGCAGCGGACCTCGTTTACCTGAGCCACGAATAAGACCCAACAAACCCAACTGCAGCATCTGCCGCACGCGACGATACGCTACCGTACGGTTGGCAGACGCAGACGGCTGATCCAGTTTGGGGCGTAAGTTATTAAGGAAGAAATAGCCTTCAGGCAATCCCTTCTCGGCACGCTCACGACGTACCAGATTGATCGTGGGTATCAACAAAGAAGGTGCAACATCCTGACCAGTAATCACAAACTCAATGTATCGTTTCAGATACACCACAGCCTGAGTGCTGGCTTCAAGAAGGCCCTCATTAACACCGGATTTGAGTGATCGACGAATAGTCTCGGTCAGTTCTTCACACAAGCGTTCGCCTGCGCGGAAATCGAGCATTTTAAACGTGCCGCGCAGCTGCCGGATTTCTTCGAGGAAAGCGCGGATGGTTTCTTCACTGCCATCGCTGCTGTAGTTATCCAGCTGAACCGCTGCATGGTCCAGCGCGTGTTCAATCTCTCTGCGCACGACGTGTAACGACGATGCAAACTGATTTGAAGCTTCTGCGCTAGGTAAATCTGCCATTTTTATTGTCTTCCTGTCCGGCCGATGCTGCTGCCGGTTTGTTTATCACTGATTAGTCGCTCTGGCGGATTCTACCGAAGTGATGAGTGCTTTCACCTATTGGCAGACAGACGCACCGATATCCCGAAGAAGCGGCATAATTCAACATAACCTGACCGGGTGATAAATCCGTGCTCGCCTTCTCAGTTTCACTATTCAGCTTTTTATTATTAAGAGCGGCGCCAAAGCGCCCCTTCACTTTTCTTATCAATTAAATCCAGAAACGCCTCATGAGCTGCGGTTTCTTCATTAGTGGCCTTTACGACCTTCAACGCCGCGGCATCGATATTAATGTCCCCAAGATCCAGTTCTACGACCTCTGACTCTGACTCGTCCTCCCCAAGGGCGAGGTCAGTCTGGCCGCCTGTCATCATCAGATAAACATCGGCCAGGATCTCAGCATCGAGCAACGCTCCGTGAAGCTCACGATGCGAGTTATCAATGCCGTAGCGCTTACACAAGGCATCAAGACTCGCACGCGCCCCAGGGTGCATCTGGCGCGCCATCACGAGAGTATCGAGAATGCCACAGAAATCCCGTGTTGGCGTCATATTCAGTCGCGAGAACTCGGCATCCATCATGCCAACGTCAAACGGCGCGTTATGAATGACCAGTTGAGCACCATCAATAAACGAGCGGAAGTCATCGACCACCTGACCGAACACGGGCGCGCCCTGCTCTATCAACCATTCATTAGTAATACCATGAACTTCCGCCGCCTCTTCATCAATCGGTCGCTCAGGATTGATATAGACGTGATAATGCCGTCCGGTCAGCTTGCGTTTAATAACCTCAACACAACCAATTTCGATGATTCTGTGACCATCACCAATACCGGTGGTTTCCGTATCAAGTACTACCTGTCTCATTTAACTGCCTCTGCTGCACCACGATTTGCCAGTTGATCAGCACGTTCATTTCCGTCGTGACCGGCGTGGCCTTTAACCCAGTGCCATTCTACCTGATGGCGCGCGCATTCTTTGTCCAGAGCCTGCCACAAATCCTTATTTTTCACAGGTTGCTTTGACGCCGTCTTCCAACCGTTCTTCTTCCACCCGGCCAGCCACTGATTAATACCTTGTTTCACGTATTTGGAGTCTGTAGTCAGAATGACCTGGCAAGGACGAGTCAGCGCTTTCAACCCCTCGATGGCTGCCATCAACTCCATGCGGTTGTTTGTCGTATTGTCTTCACCACCCCACAGCTCTTTCTCATTTGCGCCGTATTTTAACAGTGCGCCCCAACCACCAGGGCCAGGGTTCCCCTTGCACGCACCATCGGTGAACAACTCTACCTTCATGACTTACATTGACCCTTTTGTTCTGGATACTGGCTTTCGGGTTGCTGGAATCGCAAACCCCAGCTTTGATTCGCGGCGCACTTTACGCTCTGAACGGATCGTTGTCATGCCCGCTACTGTTTTACGTGCAACCAGAATATACACATTACCCGCAAAGATCCGGTTGCCCGCCAGAACCCGGTCAACGCGACGACTCAGGGCCTCCGAGCCAATCTTTATAGGCCAAAGGTGTGCCGCAGTAGTGACATTTTCGACCCGAAAGTCCAGCAACATTAACCAGTCTGATAAGCGCAATGGCGCGACCGGATTGGACACCCAGGGCAGCTCCGTAGACATGGTCCGCAGCCACCGGGCACCACCCCAGGCACTGTAGGGATTGAAGCCAACGACCACCAGATAGCCACCAGAGACCAGCGTACGGGTTGCCTCCCGCACGAGCTGGTGTGGCCGGTTTGTCATATCAAGCGCATGCTGCAGAACAACAACATCTAACGTCTCGTTGGGGAAAGGCCAATGCGTATTGTCGATTCGAGCCTGACAGTCAACCAAACCTTTTTGCCAAGGCATCCCAACCCGAAAGGTATGGTCCGCTCTGCTGCGACTGAGGAACTTAGGGTCAGTATCGACGCCGGCATACAGCAAATGGCGCCCTCGGAGGTGTGAGACCCTTTCTTCCAGCCAGGAACCTTCAAGCGCCATCAGTCGCTGTGTGTCCTTGCGGCTTAACCACCGCTTCTGAACCTGAGTTTTTATTCTGTGGCCGTGTTTCATTTGACACTGTTCGCCTTGCGGGCATGGATTATGCTGATAGACTGACAGAAAAACGTAGTCAGACACCAGTTGTATGAAGTTATTGCAAGTATGCCTGCTGACGGCAGTCCTGTCAGCGTGCAGTTCCATCGCCCCGAAAAACGAACCTGCCTCCGAAGACACGATCGCCGGCGCCGCGCCAGATCAGCCAGTCAGTCAAGCCACGACAGATATCACGATAGATACCCTGACAGAAGCAGAGGCTGAAGATGAGGTCACAGAGCCTCTGTCTCCGGCAACCTCCTGGGACCGGGTAGTACGTAATTTCGGGTTAGAACTCGATACATCGAATGCGCGTGTGAAACGCCATATGGATTGGTACATCAAACACCCGAGGCACCTTGAGCAGGTGTCTGATCGCGCGCGTCGCTACCTGCATTACATTGCAAGCGAAGTTGAACGACGTGAAATTCCTGGTGAGTTGGCACTTCTGCCAGTGGTTGAAAGTGCTTTTGACCCTTTCGCGTACAGCCATGGTCGCGCATCTGGCGTCTGGCAGTTCATACCATCCACCGGGCGCGCCTACGGTCTGCATCAGGACTGGTGGCACGATGGCCGCCGGGATATCCGCAGCGCTACCAATGCCGCCCTCGACTACCTGGAATATCTCGCTGGTCGGTTTGACGGCGACTGGATGCTAGCTCTCGCGAGCTACAACTCAGGCGCTGGCACCGTAAGAAAGGCCATCAGAAAAAACAAGCGTAAGGGCTTAGATACCGATTTCTGGAGCCTCGACCTACCCAAAGAAACCCGGGCTTACGTACCAAAACTAGTCGCAATTTCTTACTTATTGAAGAACAGAGAAAACTATGACATCGCCTGGAAAGACGTCGAAGATGCTCCTTACTTTGCCGTTGTTCCAACAGGCGGACAGATCGATCTGTCACAGGTTGCCGAACTTGCAAACACCGACCTGGATGAAATATATCGCCTGAACCCCCAGTTCAATCGCTGGGCGACGCATCCTGAAGGACCGCATGAAGTTCTGATCCCAGCGACACAGGAATTTCTTTATCTCGACAACCTCGCAAACCTCGACGAGAACGCCCGACTGAAGTGGCAACGCTACACCGTACGCTCTGGCGATAGCCTGATCACGATTGCGCGTAAACACAACATCACCGCAGACGTTGTCCGCAGTGCCAACCAGTTACGATCAGACACCATTTACGCAGGCCAACAGCTGCTTATTCCGTCTGCGCTAAAGGCCGGCGGAGAGTACGGACTCAGCCTGAGCGAACGCCTGACCCGCAAACAGAATGCAGGTCAGACATCGAATCGTTCTCAACGCGTTGATTACCGTGTTAAGAACGGGGATAGCTTCTGGAAAATCGCCCGCATGTACGATACCTCAGTCAACAAGCTGAGCCGCTGGAATGGCATGGCCCCCGGCGACCCATTAAAGGTTGGCCAAAAGCTGACGATCTGGACGACGGAATCTAACGGTCAGCGCGAAGAAGTTCGCAAGGTGTACTACAAAGTACGCAGCGGCGACAACCTCAGCACCATTGGCTCACGGTTTAATGTCAGTGTTTCTGAAATTAAGCGCTGGAACTCCAGCAAGCTGGGTGGACGCTATCTCAAGCCCGGCCAGAACCTGACGCTGTATGTAGATGTCATTCGCTAGAGCAGCTCTGGCCATACTGGCGCTCTGGTCGACTCTGAGTGCCTCAACAACATACGCTCTGGACGTCTTCACCGAAGACGCAAAGACACTCCCTGAGCTCCCTGTCATTGACGTCATAAAGCCAACGCCCGCAATGAGAATTGCGGGTGCGTTCACAACACTCGCCGCGACCATTCCCAAAAACTGGAAGCGGTTGCCTTCAGCGCCGTCAGACGACCTGCTCGACGACCTCTATGTTCCGCTCGCAGGAAAGCCTGATCGCAGCGGGCTAAGACCGCCCCTATTAGCAGCGAGCTGGCACGACGAACCTGAGAAACACCGGATTATTTTCCGCCTTCATCCATCCGCCATCTGGAGTGACGGTATTCCCGTGACCACAAAAGACGTGGTCTACACCCTCTTTTACCTCTCTGAACTGACATCCGGAACCCCCTACCAGCGTCAGCTCATCGATCAAATGCTGACCGGCATCACCCAATACGATGCTGAGCACTTTGCACTACATTATTCAACAGACTATGACGAGGCACCTGCCGCCTTGTTTGGGCTGCGGATCATGCCCGGACACGCAGCCGGACTGGGGGCCGATGCACTACCTCCCGTTAATGGGCCATACTTACCCGTCGACTTGAATGATACGACCATGAGTCTTGAGAGAAATACAGACTGGTGGGGGGACAACATCCCGGCATTGAGCAACCGCTTCAGTATTCGTCGATTGATCATACACAGGGCCTCCCCTGACAGGTTTGATCAATTTATTCAGGGCCAGGTTGACTGCATAAGCACAACAGCCAGGTCAGACATGCCAGACGCCTGGCTAAAAGCGCTTCTTGATACTAAAAACATCACTCACATCGTCAGCGATGCAGATCCCGCATTAAAGGTGTTGCTGATTGCTTCGAGCAGCCTTGATAAGCGTCGATTCTCTCTTCTGACAGAACAGGTCCGCGACGCGATCAATGGAGAGAAACCGCAAGAGCTGATCGCTGACGTCATTTTCAGCCCTGCGCCAACACTCAGGTGGGCAGGACAGGCTGGCTACTCACAGGTACCGGCGCGCATATTCAAATCCCGGATTCGCACTGGTTTTTTTGAAGCGGCCGTCATTGCTATCCCGCAGACTAATACGGTTGAATCCCCTGAGAGTTACGCTAACGATCTTCAATATCTGACGGCGAACGATAGCAATCTCCATATTGCCGCTCTATACGACATTCCCTATTATCAATATGCTTGCTGGCCTTGGGTAACGCTCCCCGAGCCCGGAGAGAAGAAGGGAAATCTTCTTTCCCCGTCAGATATTTACAGTGGCGGTTATATCGGCCTGGACCGGCGTCAAAGAGCGCGCGTTCTGGGCAGGCCAGATCGGGATGACGACGAAGAGCCGGTAATCATACGCTATCCCGCAACGAACAATACGACACAAACAGAATAACAGGAGCCTATCGTGGGTCTACTCAGTGGCAAAAAAGCCCTTATTGTTGGCGTAGCCAGCAAACACTCTATCGCCTATGCCATTGCAGAGGCATTTCACAGAGAAGGCGCCGAACTCGCTTTTACTTACCAGGGCGACAAGCTTGGCGACCGTGTAAAAAAAATGGCGGCAGAATGGAACTCAGATCTTTGTTTTCCGTGTGACGTATCCTCGGACGAGGATATTCAAGGCGTATTCGACTCACTCAAGCAGCAATGGGACGGCATCGACATTCTCATCCATTCTGTTGGATTCGCGCCTGCAGAAGAACTTAATGGTGACTACCTCGACATCACTAGTCGCGAAGGTTTCCGCATTGCACATGACATCAGCTCATACAGCTTCGTAGCACTCGCCAAGCATGCAAAACCCATGATGGAGGGACGAAATGGCGCCATGCTGACCCTCACCTATCATGGTTCTCAGCAGACGCTGCCGAACTACAACGTCATGGGGCTCGCCAAAGCCTCTCTGGAAGCGTCTGTCCGCTATCTTGCGGGCTCAACTGGCCCAGACGGTATCCGGGTCAACTCCATTTCTGCAGGACCAATCAAAACACTGGCAGCATCAGGCATTAAGAGCTTCCGCAAAATGCTCAAGAAAAATGCGGAACGCGCTCCTCTGAAGCGAAACATCACGGCCGCTGAAGTCGCCAACACAGCCGTATTCCTGTGTTCAGACATGGCATCGGGTGTGACAGCGCAGAACATCTACGTTGATGGCGGGTTCAATACCTGCGCAATGAGCCTGGAAGAGATGGAAGACTGATTCCAGACCACGCTCAGCGACCAATAAAAAAGGCAGCCAATGGCTGCCTTTTCTTATTCAGGACAAGATACAAATCACTGAACAATCTCAGTGTTCGCCTTTGACCATGCCTGATAGCTAACCATATCGTCTCGAGCGGACTGGTTACGAACAGCCGTTTTAAGCTCTTCGGTCACAGCCATATCGTCCCAGGACTTACGATCTACAGATGTCAGCTTCACGACGGTATAACCGACGGGTGAAGACACGACATCAGACTCACCTTCAGCCAGAGAGAACGCCTTTTGCTGTGCTACGCGAGGCGCTTCCGTTGACTGGCGCAATGTGGTGGTAGCTTCATTCCATTCAGCATCTGCAACACCTTCAAGAATCGCTTTTGCTTTATCAGAAGCAGCCTCAAGGGCTTTCTGACTGGTAAGCGCAGCTACGACCTGGCCACGTACTTCATCAAGTGGTTTAGGCTGGGCATCCTGATAATCATCAACGACAAACACCATAGAGCCAGATTCCATATCCACCAGATCACTCAGCTCACGATCAAGCTTCATGTTATCTTCAAAGGCTGTGCGACGAACCTGATCTGAATCAGCAACACCCTGACCGCTTGTTTGGGTAAAGTAATCGCTGGTCTGAACTTCCAGACCTGAACTTGCTGCAAGCTCTTCAATAGTCTCTGCCGAAAAGGCCGAATTCGCAAGCTCCTGGCTGCGCTCCGCGAACAGGAAGCCGGCCTTCTCCGCTTTCACAATATCGACCAGTTCATCACGAACCTCAGACATTGCGGGTACATCTGCCGACTGCACTGACACAGCTTTAATAATATGCACACCGAACTCAGTGACGACCGGCTCTGACACACCGCCTTCTTCCAGAGCATAAAGAGCATCATCAAACGCTGGGTCAAACGCACCGCGTGGATTCACGCCCAGAGAGCCGCCCATATCGGCTGAGCCACCATCTTCTGACAAGTCTGCCGCAACAGCCGCGAAAGACTCACCACTATCCAAACGAGCGCGAGCTGCCTCAGCCAGTTCAATGGCTTCGCTTTCTGAGCGATCTTCAGTCAGGAACAGAATATGTGCAGATTCACGCTGCTCAGTCTGCTCAATATCAGCAACATAATCCTGGTACGCCACTTCGAGATCTTCTTCAGTGACTTCCTGCGCGTTTTCGATGCTATCGCGAGACAAAAGAACGTAGCGGATTCGCGCACGCTCTGGCGTCATAAAACGTTGAATGTTTTCGTCGTAGTACGCAGTAATTTCGTCGTCAAGAACTTCTACAGAATCCTTGAACTGATCAGCCGACACAGACGCGTAAGAGAATGTCCGCTGTTCGTTTTCAAGAGACTGACGAAGTTGCATTTCGAAGGGAGTTTCAATGGTCGACAGCATAAAGGCTGCACGCACCTGGTTCTGACGAACACTATCGGCAAGCATAGCGCGGTACTGAGCAACGGAATAACCGTTCATGCGCAACACCAGTTTAAATTGTTCAGGATCGTACTCACCAGCCGTCTGGAAGGACGGTGTATTTACGATCATCTGATCGATAATACCTTTTGCAGCATACAGATCCAGCTTGTCGGCCTGAGTTTGAGCAACCTTCTCGTTAATTAATTGCTCTACCGCAGACTGTTCAAGAAACTTGTCGTTGAACAGGCCTTCATCATACTGGTCGCCAAACTGGCGGCGCAGTTGATTTTTCTGTTCAGCAATTTTCTGCTGCACTTCAACGCGGCTGATCTCGTAGTCGCCAACCGTCGCTACGGGTTTTTCACCACCGCCCAGATTTACGATGCTTTCGACACCCCAAAGTGCGAAAACAACAATAATAAAACCTACGATGATTTTGGCGATGATGCCCTGCGCATTATTACGCATGGTCTGTAGCATGTTTCCTCCCTAATGCCCGGTACTTCCGGGCTTAGTGCCTACCGCGACAGGCGGCATTAATAATTATAAGAGCTGATCGTCAGCAACAGCACTATACACAAAAAAAGCGCATCTAGGATGCGCTTTATTCTGGCGGACCGGACGGGACTCGAACCCGCGACCCCCGGCGTGACAGGCCGGTATTCTAACCAACTGAACTACCGGTCCTAACCCTTAAAACGGTGTCTTAGTTGACAGCGTCTTTCAGCGCTTTACCAGGCTTGAAGCCAGGTACTTTAGCCGCTTTGATTTCGATCGGAGCGCCAGTCTGCGGATTACGACCTGTACGAGCGGCACGCTCTTTAACCAGGAATGTACCAAAGCCAACCAGAGCAACCTGATCACCTTCTTTCAGAGCACCGCCCACTGCCTCAATCATGGCATCCAGAGCACGACCAGCCGCTGCTTTTGGCAGATCAGCAGAAGCCGCAATAGCATCAATCAATTCAGACTTGTTCACACTTATCCCCTTATTGCATCCATATCTTTAGTTTTGTTGTGCGACTGGATGATCGCTACAGAAACTTGAGAGCGTTGATTTATACCAACTACCCCCAAGAGCGTCAAGCGGCCTTAGTGGGTACTTGGCCGACCTGAGTCATCTTTTTTAGTGTTCGCATCATCAGTGGTCATAATTTCACCAATCACGTCCTCTGGTTTGCTCTCCAATGCGACATCAAGAACTTCATCAATCCAGTCCACAGGAAGCACCTGCAAATCTGCTTTAATGTTATCCGGAATGTCTTTCAGATCTTTTTCATTCTCTTTTGGAATGACGACCGTCTTAATTCCACCGCGATGCGCCGCAAGAAGTTTTTCTTTCAGCCCACCAATCGCCAGTACCTTGCCACGCAACGTGATCTCACCCGTCATAGCAACATCTGCCCTGACCGGAATCCCCGTCATAACAGACACAAGAGCCGTGACCATGCCGATACCTGCGCTCGGGCCATCTTTCGGTGTCGCCCCCTCAGGCACGTGTATGTGCAGGTCGTGCTTCTCGAAGTAATCTTCCGCGATCCCCATACCCGCAGCCCGCGAACGAACAACAGTCAGCGCCGCCTGAATCGACTCCTGCATCACCTCGCCCAGCTTACCGGTTTTCACGATACGGCCTTTACCCGGCGTCGCAGCACCTTCGAGTGTCAGTAGCTCACCACCCACAGACGTCCATGCGAGGCCAGTAACCTGCCCTACCTGATTATCAGACGCGGCAAGGCCGTAAGAGAACTTGCGCACTCCGAGGTAGTCCTGGAGCATTTCTTCACTGATTTCGCGCTGCACATCTGACTTATCGAGCATATTCGCCTTAACCACCCGGCGGCACAGCTTCGCTACTTCGCGCTCAAGGCCTCGTACACCGGCTTCGCGAGTGTAGTAGCGAATAATTTCGCGCAGGCGCTCATCAGACACCTCAATTTCGCTATCTTTCAAGCCATTCAGCTTGATCTGCTTCGGCAGCAAATAACGACGAGCAATGTTAACTTTTTCATCTTCGGTATAACCCGGAATACGAATAACTTCCATCCGATCCAGCAGCGGACCTGGAATATCCATACTGTTCGATGTGCAGACAAACATCACATCAGACAGATCGTAATCTACTTCAAGGTAGTGATCAGCGAATGCCGTGTTCTGCTCCGGATCAAGCACCTCAAGAAGTGCCGATGCCGGATCACCGCGATGATCCATACCCATCTTGTCAATTTCATCCAACAGGAAGAGCGGGTTCTTCACTTCAACCTTGGACATTTTCTGAATGAGCTTACCCGGCATAGAACCGATATAAGTGCGACGGTGACCGCGAATTTCTGCCTCATCACGAACGCCACCCAGAGCCATTCTTACAAACTTACGATTGGTCGCGCGGGCAATGGATTTACCCAGTGACGTCTTACCTACACCTGGAGGCCCAACCAGACAGAGCACCGCGCCTTTCACCTTCTTCACGCGGCTCTGGACGGCCAGATATTCAAGGATTCGCTCCTTCACCTCTTCGAGACCAAAGTGATCAGCATCGAGGATCTCGCTCGCTTTGGTAATGTCGTTATTAACCCGGCTACGTTTTTTCCACGGAATATTGATCAGCCAGTCGAGATAACCGCGAACCACTGATGCTTCTGCCGACATCGGTGACATCATGCGCAATTTCTTGAGTTCGGCATCAGCTTTCTCACGGGCGTCTTTACTCATGCCCGACTCTTCGATGCGATTAGTCAGCTCTTCAAACTCATTAGAGCCGTCTTCCATATCGCCGAGTTCTTTCTGAATGGCTTTCATCTGCTCATTCAGATAGTACTCCCTCTGGCTTTTTTCCATCTGTTTCTTAACGCGACCGCGTATGCGCTTCTCAACCTTAAGAAGGTCAATCTCAGATTCCATCAATTCCATCAGGTGCTCAACACGATCTTTTGCGTTCAGAACTTCCAGAACGTCCTGCTTCTCTTCAAGCTTGAGCGAAAGGTGGGCAGCAATGGTGTCAGCGAGTCGACTGGCATCTTCAATGTTGGATATTGTCGACAGAACCTCACTCGGGACTTTTTTCGACAACTGAACATACTGTTCGAAGTGACCTGTTAAAGAACGGAGCAGAACTTCGTTCTCTCGCTCGCTCAGGTCTTCTTCTTCGACAACGGTAATATCACCGCGATACATATCCCCGGCATCGACCAGATTGTCGAGGCGAGCACGAACATCACCTTCCACAAGTACTTTCACCGTACCGTCAGGGAGCTTCAGCAGCTGCAGGATGGTCGCAAGCGTACCGGTCTCATGCATACCTTCAAGAACAGGCGCATCGTCGGCGGCATCGCGCTGCGCGGCCAGCATGATGCGCTTATCTCCATCCATTGCCTCCTGCAGTGCGTTGATCGATTTTTCACGTCCGACAAACAGAGGAATGACCATCGCTGGAAACACCACGACGTCACGAAGAGGCAACAACGGAAGGTTTTGCTGTGACATATTTACAACCTGTTCAAAGTATCTGTAACACTATTGATATTGGGGATGGCAACAGAGGATTACAAGGGGATAGAAAAAGAAAAGGAGCCAATCGGCCCCTTCTCTGTAAAGCAATTCTAAAAGTGTGGATCAGTCGTCATCTGGTGAGACTTTACCAACATCATTGCTTTCATAGATGATCAGAGGTTCTGCCTCGCCGCGAATCACAGAGTCTTCCACGACGACTTTAGCAACGTGATCTTCGGAAGGTACACGATACATACTATCCAATAACGCGGCTTCCAGAATCGAGCGCAAACCACGAGCACCCGTCTTGCGTTCCATCGCCAATTTGGCGATAGCATCCAAGGCAGAATCACGAAGTTCCAGCTCGACATCCTCCATCTCGAACAAACGCTGATACTGACGAACCAGCGAGTTCTTAGGCTCAGTCAGAATACGTACCAGTGCATCTTCATCGAGCTCATCGAGCGTTGCCACAACCGGCAGACGACCGATAAATTCTGGAATCAGACCAAACTTAACCAGGTCACCCGACTCAATTTCACGAAGCACGTCACCGACGGCCTTCTCATCTTCTTTGCCTTTGACAGTGGCAGAGAAGCCAATTGAGCTTTTCTCAGAGCGGTCGCGAATGATGTTGTCGAGTCCAGCAAAAGCACCACCACAAATAAACAGGATATTACCCGTATCTACCTGCAGGAACTCCTGCTGCGGATGCTTACGTCCACCCTGAGGCGGAACCGATGCAACCGTACCTTCAATCAGCTTGAGCAATGCCTGCTGAACACCCTCACCCGACACATCGCGTGTGATCGAAGGGTTGTCAGACTTACGTGAAATCTTATCGATTTCATCGATATACACGATACCACGCTGCGCCTTATCAACGTCATAGTCACACTTCTGAAGCAGTTTCTGGATGATATTCTCAACATCCTCACCCACATAACCCGCTTCCGTAAGCGTCGTCGCGTCAGCGATTGTGAATGGTACATTCAGCAGTCGCGCCAACGTTTCTGCCAGCAGCGTTTTACCACTACCCGTCGGACCGATCAGCAGGATATTACTTTTAGAAAGCTCTACGCCAGCCTTGCCACCATCATGCTGCAAGCGCTTGTAGTGGTTGTAAACGGCCACGGCCAACACAACCTTCGCTTTGTCCTGGCCAATGACGTATTCATCCAGTGTCGCCTTGATCTCCTGCGGAGTCGGCAACTGGTCTGAGCTCCCTTTTGTTTCGGCGTCCTGTACTTCCTCACGAATGATGTCGTTGCACAAATCAACGCATTCGTCACAGATAAACACCGAAGGCCCGGCGATCAACTTACGGACTTCATGCTGGCTTTTACCGCAAAAAGAGCAGTAAAGCAGCTTACCGTCGTCGCCTTTGCCTTTTGTTTCGTCGGTCATTCGACTGCCTCGTCGTCTTACTTACTGTTTATTCAAAGATGGATGCTTCCGACGGCAATTTCAAGCCGCCGGAGAGAATTAACGCGGAATATTTCGTTATGCCCGTTTTGTCAGGACTTCATCGACAATACCGTAGGCTTTCGCCGCTTCTGCATCCATAAAGTTATCGCGTTCAGTATCCGCAATGACTTTGTCCAGCGGTTGGCCCGTATGTTCCGCAAGAATGCGATTCAGACGGTCCTTTGTGTCCTGAATGTTCTGAGCATGGATGAGAATGTCAGTTGCCTGACCCTGAGCACCACCGCTTGGCTGGTGAATCATCACTCGTGAATTCGGCACGCTGTAACGCTTGCCTTCGGCACCGGCTGCCAGCAGAAATGCGCCCATCGAGCACGCCTGACCAATAACCATAGTGCTCACATCCGGCTTAATGAACTGCATGGTGTCATAGATCGACATGCCTGCAGTTACCGAACCACCCGGTGAGTTAATGTAAAGGTGAATATCTTTATCCGGGTTCTCAGACTCAAGGAACAGCAGCTGAGCTACGACCAGGTTAGCCATATGGTCTTCGACCTGACCCACCAGAAAGATGACGCGCTCTTTCAATAAGCGTGAGTAGATGTCGTAAGAGCGCTCGCCGCGCGCGGACTGCTCTACCACCATTGGTACCAGAGCGTTATCGATAATTTCTGATTGTTGCTTCATGGAGTCAAACATTCGACCCTGCACTCCCTGACGTGAGTAAAAAGAAAAACAGCCGTTATCCTTAAAGGATAGCGGCTGTCTTTCAGTTTAGCCATGTCTCGGCTGAAAGTCAGGTCTGAATGGTAAGTTCTTACGCAGGCTGGTTAGCCAGACGCACGACTTCCTCATAGTTAGACTCAACTTCGCTTACCTGAGCAGACTCAAGAACCTTCTCAACTACCTGGTCTTCAAGGGCCAGAGCTTCAACCTGAGCTTTCTGCTGCGGGTTGCTGTTGTAGTATTCGCGAACCTGTTCTGGCTCTTGGTAAGCGGACGCCATTTCTTCAATCAGCGCCTCAACTTTTTCTTCGTCCGGCTTCAGATCTGCAGACTCAATCGCTGCATTCATCAGCAGGCCGATAACAACACGTTTTTCTGCCTGCTCTTTGAACAGCTCAGCTGGAAGCATGCTAGCATCCATCTGCTGACCACCACCAAACTGCTGAACAGCTTGCTGACGCAGACGATCAATTTCCTGATCAACCAGTGCAGAAGGAACGTCAACTTCGTTGTTTTCCTGCAGACCAGCGATAACCTGTTGTTTGGTCAGGTTGCGAATCGCACGACCGAGCTCACGCTCCATGTTCTTACGAATCTCAACTTTGAACTCTTCCAGGTCAGCAGTTTCGATACCGAAACCTTTGAAGAAGTCTTCGTTCAGCTCTGGCATTTCAGGCTTCTTAACCGCTTTAACAGTCACTTTGAACTGAGCTGGCTTACCCTGAAGGTCTTCTTTGTGATAATCCGCTGGGAAAGCAACATCAAGTGTTGTTTCTTCGCCCGCTTTCTTACCAACCAGACCATCTTCGAAACCCGGGATCATAGAGTTAGAACCCAGAGTCAGGTTGTAATCATTTGCCTGACCACCTTCGAACGCTTCACCGTCGATGAAACCTTCGAAATCTACAACAACCTGATCGCCATCAGCGGCTGCTTCTTCGCTTTCGTTCCACTTAGCCTGCTGCTTCTGCAGATTTTCAAGCATAGTGTCGAGATCAGCGTCAGTAACCTGAGCTCTGCGCTTCTCGATTTTGATGCTGTCAAAGCCAGCCAGAGCGATCTCTGGATACACTTCAAAGACTGCTTTGAACTCGAGATCTTTTCCTGCTTCATCAACAGTAGGCTCAAACTTAGGCATACCTGCCAGTTTGATTTCCTGCTCCTGAACCGCCTTGAAGAAAGTCTGCTGCATCTGGTTGTATACAGCTTCCAGGCGAGCCTGCTTACCGAAGCGCTGCTTCAGAACTTTCGGAGGCAGAGGCTTACCAGTACGGAAGCCAGGAGTTTTCTGGTTTTTCTGGCTTTGTGCGATGCGCTTCAACTCTACAACTTCTTGCGCTTCTACTTCCGCAGCGGGTACACCAACGGTCATGCAACGTTCAAGACCAGAGGTTGTCTCAATGGACACTTGCATAGATGCCTCTCATATCAGTTTTCGTGGGAACGGCAAGCCTCCGGCCAACCGTCAATAAATAAAGGTCGCGGATTATAGCCCAAGGAGCAATACGTTAAAACCACCAGAAAGGACGAAAGAAGATACGCCCCAAAGGGCTAAGAGACTAACAAGAGGAAGGGGAGAAAGTGGGGTGGCCGACGGGGATCGAACCCGCGACAACAGGAATCACAATCCTGGACTCTACCAACTGAGCTACGGCCACCACATAGACTGCTGAGCTACCATTAAAATGGCGCACCCGGCAGGGCTTGAACCTGCAACCCTCGGCTTAGAAGGCCGATGCTCTATCCAGTTGAGCTACGGGCGCATGTCCATCTAATCCGAGAGATTAAATGGTCGGGGTAGAGAGATTCGAACTCCCGACATCCTGGTCCCAAACCAGGCGCGCTACCAGACTGCGCTATACCCCGATCTAACAACTTAAAAAGCTGAGCCCCTCAAGTGGATGCGCATATTATAGATGGCTTAGTTTCCCGTCAACGGGTTTTTCAAAAAAATGTTTAAAAACAAATGCTTCGGTTAATTTCTCACCAGGCTGATGAAAGTCCGCCCCGCCCCCCTTTGTTTTACGGCCCGGGCATGAGAAAATCGCGCGCTTTACAGCTTACTGTTAGGGTTGATACTCAATGACCGCACAACTGATTGACGGCAACGCCACCGCCAAAGCCATGCGCGAATCCATTAAAGAGCGTGTTGATGCACGCCTTGAGCAAGGCAAGCGTGCTCCCGGCCTCGCCGTCATTCTGGTTGGTACTGACCCAGCATCTCAGGTCTACGTATCGCACAAGCGCAAAGACTGTGAGCAGGTAGGCATAAACAGCAAAGCATTCGACCTCCCGGCAACAACCAGTCAGCAGGAATTGCTCGATCTTATCGACCAACTCAACAACGACAACGACGTCGACGGCATTCTGGTTCAGCTGCCGCTACCGGCAGGTCTTAAATCTGACGAGATTCTTGAGCGTATTGATCCAACCAAAGACGTCGATGGTTTCCACCCATTCAACGTTGGCCGTCTGGCTCAGCGCATGCCTCTTCTGCGCCCATGCACACCTGCAGGCGTGGTTGATCTTCTTGATGGCACCGGCCAGGACATTACCGGCATGCATGCAGTCATCGTAGGCGCATCAAACATTGTCGGTCGCCCTATGGGCCTTGAGCTTCTGCTGAAAGGCTGCACAGTGACCACCTGCCATCGCTTCACAAAAGACCTTGAAGGCCACGTACGACAGGCAGACATCGTTGTTGTAGCCGTCGGTAAGCCTGGCATCGTTAAAGGTGAATGGGTGAAAGACGGCGCTATCGTCATCGACGTAGGCATCAACCGCCTGGACAGCGGCAAACTGGTTGGCGACGTTGATTTCGATGCAGCGGCACAGCGCGCATCACACATCACCCCTGTTCCCGGCGGCGTTGGCCCAATGACTCGCGCCAAACTGCTTGAGAACACCCTATTCGCTTGCGAAGAACTGCACGACCAGTAATCGCAATAGAAGTTACACATCAAAAAAGGGCGCTTAAGCGCCCTTTTTTACGTCGCTCCACTTATCCTTTTTCACGACGACTAACATCCTGCTCTCCGATCAGAGTTTCGTGCGCGTTGCTCACTTCGTGATAGCCCACATCGTCCACCAGATAACACGCAACAAGAGCATTTGCAGACTCTGATGCAAAACGATTCCACTGGTGATTACTGCGCTGAACTACAAAAACATCAGAAATAGCATTTGTCTCTGCGGACTTAGCCTGATAATCCCGGACAGGCTCACACAGAAAGTGATTGCAGACATCCGAACGCATATCACGCGGCAATCCGCACCCGGCTTCACCTTGATTAATGCAACCACCATCAATAGCGGTCTCAGGGATACTACCAATATAAGCCGACAACAAACTCTCAGGAGTTAATTCAGGGTCAGCGTCCAACTGACGCCTTAACATAACAGCAGAGACATAAGCGCTGTCGCCGCCCTTCATACAGCAGCCGCCACGACAGATCTCACAAAAGGCATCCGACCGCCTTGCCAACTCAGGGTTCTCTGCCAGAAAGGCATCCTGAGTGATCCGGCGATCAATCAGAGTGTAGTGCTGATCATGGGGTAGTTCAGAAACATCTTCACACCCTACTGCCTCTGCCATTTCAGTTTCAAGGTGCCTGATGTATTTCTTCCTTCGTTCCTCGCTTAACGGGACTGTATGCTGAGGCACCGACGGCAAAGTTATCAGGTCGATATCTTTACTCCGGCCGCTAGCCGTGACGTATTCCTGCAATGCCAGACGGCCTTCCTCATCCTCATCACTGATGATACGAGCAACTTTCGCTCTATTCGCAGCCGCTGCAGACCTTCGCTCCCGGATAAGAGATTTCTGAAATGCCAGATACGGTGCATAAAGATTCGGGGCCATTGTTAAACGCTGATCATGCAATCTCCGACATTGAACATCAGCACAGACAACGTCCCGATCTACGGAAAGAGCAGGAGCAACAAAACAATCACATATCAGGCACTGGTTTCCCACCATCGAGAGCTCCTTCCTTGGCTTATCCTATTTTTTGTTAGTCGAGACGCCACAGCTCACCGGCATCCGTAGCAATAAAGATGACACCTTCGCTATCTTCAAGCAACGCACGCAGCCTCTGACCACGCTCTTCAAAGTAACGTTCTTCATCTACAGGCTTACCGTCCTTCATAACAATTCTGTTCAGATGCGTCAGCTTGAGCGCCCCAGACAACAAATCACCTTTCCAGCCGTACTTGTCGCTTCTGACTGAGATCAGACTCCCCGGCGCAATCGACGGCACGTAAACTTTTGCCGCTGGCTGCATTCCATCTTTCTCCTTAACGCCGACATCAAAAGGCCCCCAATATTCCTTACCCTGAGAAACCACCGGCCAGCCATAATTCTCAGCTTTAGCAATCAGATTCAGCTCATCACCACCCCGAGGGCCGTGCTCAATAACCCACAGACGCCCCTCTGCATCAAAAGTAATGCCTTGAGCATTGCGATGCCCATACGACCAGATTTCATCCAGCCCCTGCCCTGACTCAATAAAAGGATTATCCTCAGGCACAGAACCATCGCGCTTTAACCGGATCACAGTGCCAGCATGTGTTCTGAGATCCTGACCATTTTCACGGACACCGCGATCACCGACAGTAAAAAACACATGATCATCGTCAAACGCTATCCGGCTGCCAAAATGACGGGAGGTGTCTGATATCGAGGTAGTTACCAGCAGAGTCTGGCGGTCGGTCAACATACCACTCTTGAGATTTAACTTTGCTCGCGCAAGTGCAGTCGCAGCCTCACCCTGAACAGGAGCACTGTAGGTAAAATAAATCCAGCCACCGGCTTTATAATCACGCGGAACAGCCACATCGAGCAGACCACCCTGACCATTCGCTACAACCTTAGGGGCACCAGCGATGTCGCGTACATCCCCGGACTGCACATCAACAAGAACGAAGTTACCCCCCTTCTCAGAGACCAGCAGTTTACCCGGAGCAATCTCAGCCATCCCCCACGGACTATCAAGCCCTCGATAGACGACCTGAACCGAAGGCGCAGCGGATACAAAAGAAGAAAAGCCTGCCAAGAGAAAAGACAGACCTATAAGAAAGAAATTAAAGAGACGCATAATCCATCATTGCCCTGCTTAAGAGTTTCTGTTTAATGGCCACTATATCGGCATTATGTAGTGGCAGACTAAACCCGAACACTGTTTTAAGTGGTAGCATTACACTTAATAACGAGGTGTTCAATGAGAAGACAAAGACGGTCATTCAGTCCGGA
>PBQA01000023.1 GCA_002724925.1 Oceanospirillaceae bacterium | reverse complement strand
GGTTGTTGGTGTTGATTGATGGTGTAAGGTCCTGAAATTTTAACACTTTCAGCCGCTTTCTTTTATCCCCTCATGAGAAATTCGGGCTAGGAGAGTGATATGAAACGGAAACTTGCGCTTATAGCTGTAACAGCAATTCTTTCGATCCAGCCAGCCCATGCTAAGGATGCGTGCAAAACCGTTCTTTGCATGGCCGGCATGGTGCAAGGTGCAGGCGTAGTAAGTGGTTGTAGCGGTGCTGTGGGTGATTATTTCAGCATCATCAAGTTCAAAAACGGGAAATTCTCCCCAAGCCGAACAGCAAGCGCCAGAGGCAGCTTTCTGAATAGCTGCCCAAGTCATTCTGGATGGGCTTCAACCATTAACAGCCAATACGGGCGCATGCGCTCATTTGGTTTCTGAGAACAGGGAAAACGTCATGCTGCCGTTCATAGTTGATCTTCCGCCGATGGAGCAAGAGCGCGTCGTGTGCGCTATTTCCGCCGCCGTGAAGTATGAGATTCCCGCGAACATCGTCTTGGCCGTCGCTGAAAAAGAGGGGGGCAAGCCGGGGCAGTGGGTACGCAACACGAACGGCACGCATGACGTTGGCCCGATGCAGTTCAACACGGCCTATCTTGGTGATTTGGCCCGTTACGGCATCACGGCGGACGATGTTGCTGCCGCCGGTTGCTACTCCTATGACCTGGCCGCCTGGAGACTGCGCGGCCATATTCTCAATGACAGTGGCGACATTTGGACGCGAGCGGCTAACTACCACTCCAGGACGCCAAGGTTCAACGCGATTTATCGCGCCGACCTAATGCAGAAGGCCGGGCAGTGGGCCGCCTGGCTTGATGAGCATTTCGTTACTCGGGACGTTCTGGAAGAGGGCGGCCAGCCTGTAACCACGGCCCAGCGGCCCGCGCAGCCGGTTCAAACTCGGGCAGCGCAGCCAGTTCAGGAACGGGCAGCGGCGGCCCAAGGGGCCACCCTGACCGGGTATGTGCCGCGCCGCATTTCATTCCGAACCGAAAGCGAGGGCAGCGGACAATGAAGGCCCCGCACCTTGCCGATGGCTCGGTAGAAGCCCTGAAATGGGTCGCGCTGGTCTTGATGACTGTCGATCATGTCAACAAGTACCTTTTCAACGCCACGCTTCCAATAGCCTTTGAGGTCGGCCGGCTCTGCCTGCCGATCTTCGTCATCCTCCTGGCGTACAACCTGGCCCGGCCCGGCGCCTTCGAGCGCGGGGCACACGTCCGCACGATGCTTCGCCTGGCAGCTTTCGGGATCATTGCTACTGTGCCATTCGTCGCCCTGGGCGGCCTCGCCGGCGGGTGGTGGCCTCTCAATGTGCTGTTCACGCTGCTACTGATTACCGGCGCGCTGTACCTGGTAGAGAAGGGCGGGGCAACCAGCTTCTGGCTTGCTGCCGTCCTGATCCTGGTTGGCGGTGCCCTGGTTGAATTTTGGTGGATGGCCGTCGCCCTCGGGCTGGCCTCCTGGTGGTTCTTCAAGCGCCCCTCATGGGCCAGCGCGGCGGCCGTTGTTCTCGCCTGCGCTTCTCTGTGGATTCCCAACGGCAACGGCTGGGCCTTGGCCGCCTTGCCCCTGATCGTCGTCGCCTCGCGCCTCGATCTGCGAGTGCCCCGCCTCAAGTGGGCCTTTTATGCCTTTTACCCCGCACACCTGGCCGCGCTCTGGTTGATCCGCATTCCCATGAGCAAAGCCGGATACCTGTTTTTTTGGGATCATGGGCAGGTTCAGCGTCTGGCGCCGCCACCCAGGATTTGCCGATGATCAGCACAATCCCCAGCAGGACCGCCGGTACCAGCCATTTCAGCAAACCGTTAGCTTTCATGATCGGCAGCCTCCGGCGCTGGCGGTGGCAGCAGCAGTGCGTGCTTCAGGTCGCCGCCTCGGGTGACGAGGTACGCCACGGTGGTGTCTTCAGGTGTGCCGGCGTGCCCCAAGTACTCGTGCTGAAAGGTGGCGGCATACAGCGTGGCCTGCAAGTGACGCGGGTCCAGCGTGACCTTGGCCGACCCACGGTTGACGATCTTCACCGCCGTCACCCAGTAATCACCCAGCCGCCAGGCGGCGAGCCCCTTGATGGCCACGTGCTCGGTCGGCAGTAGGGTGCTGAACCCAGAGAAGTCGCCCAGTGGGACCCGACGCACACCAGGCAAGGGCGCCACGTTGCGCAGCGGCGCATACAGGTTCTGGGCCGCGAAGCGGGTCAGCACAACCGGTACCGGCGTCGCTGCCGGTGCTGCATCCTTCGTTGTGTCCACGTCTGGTGCCTGGGCCTGAGCAACGATCTTGACCGGCTCTAATGTCTCGCTGCTCTCGAGTGCTTCGATGTCGACCAGGATGATGTCCCCCGACTTCAGCGACTGCAGCTGCAGTCGGGTAGGGGGGATGGCGTCTGACGCACGCAGGTACACCGTCCCACCCACCGATTGCACGCGTAGCTTGCTGGCGATCGCACTCGGCAATCCCACGCGGACATCCTCATCCAGCATCAGAATACGTTCCTGGCCCACCGTAAGCGGGACGGCCAGCGGCAGGCGGTCCCAGTACTTGACCTCGACGGCGCCGACAGCTGAACACCACCCGGCCAACGTGACCAGAATCAGGATCAAAACACGCATCATCATGCACCTCCAGGCAGCGTCAGCTTCTGCGGTGTGCCTTCGTAGCAGTCCAAGGCCAGGCCCCATTTGTTGTGCTCAGGGTCGACGTCAAAGCGCACCACACGCAGGGGATACCGCACGACCACGCGCTTCACCGGTTCGGCGGCGTAGTATTCGTCGGCATTAAGGTCAAGCTTCACCAGCCAGCTGTGGTTATCCAACTGCTTCACCCGAAGGTCGGGATCATCGCTGTAGCCGCGGCCCAGCACTTCGTAAACGCCGCGCACGCGGCCGCGTAGTTCACCGGCCGCTTTGCGGTATTCGAAGTCGCCGTCAAAGAATGTCTTGCAGGCCGGTGTCAGGTAGGGCTGCAGGGAGAAGATGGCGCGGTGGTAGTCGACCTCGCCGTCGGTGGGCCAACGGTTGAGCTGGCCGAAGATGTACAGGGCGAAGGCATAGATGTTCTCGGGCGGCACGTCCCACCACTTGCGTGTGCTGCCGGAGCGCAGGTCGGGTGGCACATGAATGGTCAGTTCGGAGGGGGCAGACTGCCAGCCATACCAGAGCACGCTGCACAGCAGCGCCAGGATCGCCACTGCCAGACGCAGACTAAAAATGTGCGCCTGCTGCGCATCCACCTTGTTGCGGAAGCGACTCATGGGGTGGCCCTCGCAGGCCGGCGCGTGCGCCGGACTGTCCACGGGCCGGAGTGCAGGATCAGGTATTGAGTGCCGATGCCCCAATGCACTGCCAGTTGCCAATGCAGTCGCCGGTACAACCAGGTTTCGGGGCGGGCACGCTTGGCCCGGCGCAGCAGCTTGCCGCCACCGAGCAACACCAGCGCCATACACAGGAACATGCAGGTGGGGAGGGTGGCGATGGACACGGTGACCACCGCCAACGGCGCGCCGAGGACCACACCCAGTACGGCACCGACAATTAGTGCTACCCACATCTCATCGTTGGTGAGACCACGCAGGACGGCCGGATCACGGTTTAGGCGTTCCGGCAGGAAGGTCAGCGTGCCGTCGGGGAGGGTGATAGGGGCATCGGACATGGTGACCATTACAGGATGGTCGCGGCTTTGGTGAGGAACCACAGGATCACCACCACCAGCAATGCGCCGACGCCGACCACGGCGCCGAGGTCTTTCCAGGTCTTGCGCTGGTTTTGCACGTCGGCATAGACCGTGAGCGAATGCCAGGCCACACCTAAGAAGGCGAGGGTGGCGATCAGCAGACCGAGCAGGATGCCGCCGTCGTAGGCGTAGTTCTTGATGGTGTCGATCAGGCCCGAACCTTCGCCACGGGAAGGCGCTTCCATGGTGGGCAGGTCAGCCCAGGCCAGCGTCGAGCTCAGCAGTACCGAGCCGCTGACCATCAATTTTGAACAGGTGGTATGCAGTAGGGCGAGGGGGAGGTGACAACGACGAGAGAGGTTCATGGCAAAGCCTCCAAGTTACGACAGCATGAAAAACATCAGCACGATGAGTGCGAGGGCCAACCGCAGCGTGCTGCCGCCAAGTGCACCGAAATTGAGATTGCCGGCAGCCCAGCCGCGGTAACCAGTCCACAGGGCCCAGGTGCACCAGAGCAACGCCAACACCAGCACCGAGGAGCGCCACAGCACCGAACTCAGTTGCGGGGTGAACCCGGCAACGGCGGAGAATGCTGTGAGTTGCGCGTCAGTCATGCTCATTGGAGTGGCTCGAATTGGGCGCTTCAATACGGTATTTACCGGTTAACTCGACCAGATCAGCTGGCTGCGCGCGGGAGGGCGACAAGTACTTTTGGATACCTCCACGTACTCGTTCGAGATCCGTCGCAAACCTCAGATAGTCGAAGCGATAGCGCGCTCCAGTGGCATCGTCTGAGCTACTTACCGCGCGATTGGCCAACTGTTCGAGGACAGTGAACTGACGTTGCATGAGCCCCAGATCTGAGCGCTCGCGACTTTCTTGTGCAACAGCTGGGAATGTTGCTAGACACATCACAAGCAATGCGAAGGTACACGTCCTCATGGCGGGCTCCAGAGCAATCTCTGGTCGTTACCATTGCTGCGCGAGTGAGCTGACGCACGAGTTAAATGGATTCTTGCCCTTTCGCTTTCTGCCGAGGTCGGCGTGAGGGGTAAGGCCAGAGTTGATCTATGGAGAGGCGTAACCCACCTGCAAGTTCGGGTACGCTTACAATTACTGCAACAAATACCAGAGAGGCTGGCGTGGCATTAATCGCAGAACGACAGCTCCGCTTGGAGTACGCACTTAGCGCGTGGAGTCATTTCCCCTGGAGAATTGCGAGGGCTGGCCGGCGAAGGACGCGCAGTTGAGTCTTCCCCCAGAGTTGCCTGTAGTCCTGGAATTCGACCTTCCGACTCAAGCGCTCGGATCTCGTTCCGTGCTCTGGCGAGCAAGTCGTTTCCCGTTAGGCCAGTATCTTCGCTCAGTGTCAAAGCCACCAGCGTCAAAGGGCTCATTTCCAATCGCTCGCTAAGCTGCTCAAGTTTGTCCCGCGTGATGCTCGACCTACCGGTTTCGAGCTTGGACAAATAGGACCCGTCTGGGGCGAGCCATGCGCGCGTTGGCCGGCAACCCGGCACTGGCCAACGCCAGCGGCCTGCATACTGCCCGAATCATCCTGATGGTGACCTTCGCCAGTGGCGCCATCGCCGGCCTGGGCGGCGGCCTGCTGTCATTGTCCACCGGTGCCTACATCAACTTGGGGCACGATCTGCTCCTGTCGGTGTTCGCTGCGGCCATCCTCGGCGGCCTTGGCAACCCTATGGGTGCGGTCGCCGGAGCCTTGTTGATTGCCTTCACCGAAACCTCACCAACCTGAATTTCGGTTGGCTGGTGGGCCGGGAAATGGCTTTCTTGCCGGTCTCCTACATCAGCGGCGCGGCCTTCCTGATCCTGCTACTGGCATTGCTGTTCAAGCCCTACGGCCTGTTCGACCGGGAGGTGCGCCGTGTTTGATTTCCTGGTTTCCGCGCTGACCTTCGCCAGCCTCTATGGCCTGATGGCTCTGGGGCTCAACCTGCAGGCCGGCTATGGCGGCCTGCTCAATTTCGGCCACATCGCCTTCGCCGGCCTGGGCGCCTACGGCACCGGCATCGCGGTCCAGGCTGGCTATTCGCCATGGCTCGGCATGGCCTTTGGTGTTCTTCTTGCCATGGGTTTGGGCGGGTGCGTGGCCCGCCTAGGGCGCAAGCTGGCTTCGGACTACTGGGGTATCGCCACCCTGGCAATTGCCGAAATCCTGCGCGTGGTGGCGACCAACGAGGGCTGGCTTACCGGTGGTGCGCAAGGCATCGGCGCGATCCCTACGCTGTTCGACGGCGTGGCATTTCTGTTGATGATGCTGGCGCTGCTGGGGATCGCCACGCTGCTCTGCCAGCGCCTTGCCGATGGCCGTTTCGGCCGTGCCCTGCGGCTGATGCGCGAAGAACCCCAACTGGCCGCCTGCATGGGGTATGACCTGACCTCACTGAAGTCGCGGGCGATCATGGCCAGCGCTGCGCTAACCGCCATCGCCGGTTCGCTGTACGCCCACTTCATGAGTTATGTCGGCCCCGACTACCTACTCGCCTCCGAGACGTTCCTGCTCTGGACCATGTTGATGATCGGTGGCCTGGGCAACCTGCGTGGCGTTTTGCTGGGGGTGTTCCTGGTACAGGCCGCCTACAGCCTGGTGCCGTTCGCCAAGGACTACCTGGGCTTTGACTCCGACCTTGCCGGCGCTCTGCGCCTGGGCCTGATCGGCGCGATCCTGCTGGCCTGCCTGATGTGGCGCAGTGAAGGCCTGATCCCTGAAAAAGTAAGGAAGATTGCATGAGTACGTCCCGCGAATACCTGCTCAGCGTGCAATCGGTAGCTAAGGCCTTTGGCGGCAACCAGGTGCTGCGTGACGTGAGCTTCAACGTGCAGCGCGGCGAAATCGTCGGCCTGCTCGGGCCCAACGGCTCCGGTAAAAGCACCTTGCTCAACTGCATCACCGGTTTTGAAGCGGTGGATGGCGGCGCCATTGCGCTGGGAGCGCGGCGTATCGAGCGCTTGCAGGCTCACCGTATTGTCCGCCACGGCATTGCCCGGACTTTCCAGCTGCCTTCCATGCCCACCAAGATGTCGGTCATCGAAGTGGCGATGGCAGCCTGCACTCGTCAGCACGGAGTGCTCGCCACTCTGCTCGGCCTTCCGGCGCTGCGCCGGGCCGAGGAACAGGCGCGGGCCAAGGCCGAGCGGCTGATCGATGAGTTGCTGCTCAGCCCTGTGCGCGACCTGCCGGCTTCGGCGCTGTCGGGTGGGCAGAAGAAACTGCTGGGCATTGTTTGCGCTTTGATGGGCGAGCCCGAGTTGGTGCTGCTCGATGAGCCTACCGCCGGAGTGCACCCCAATCTGCGCCGTGACCTGGTAGAAGCGCTCAAGCGCCTCAATGCCCAAGGCATGACGCTGGTGATCGTCGAGCATGACATGCACTTCATCCGCGATGTCTGCAGCCGCTGCGTGGTCCTGGACCGCGGCGAGATTGTCGCCAGTTGCAGGCCGGACAAACTGGCCTCCAACGCGCGGGTGATTCAGGCATACCTGGGTGGCCGTCACAGCCCGCAAGCCCTCGAGGAGAACGCGCCATGATTGAAGTGAGGGACGTCTTCGCCGGTTACACCGCCGAGGTGGACATCCTGCGCGGCATGACATTGCATGCCGAACAGAAGGAAATCGTTACCTTGCTGGGCCCCAATGGTTGCGGCAAGAGCACCTTGCTCAAGACCATCGCTGGTTACCTACTGCCGCGCAAGGGGCAGGTCCTGCTGCAGGGACAGGACGTGTCGCGGGTACCGGTGCATGAGAAGATCCGCCGCTGCCGGCTTGGCTTTGTGCCGCAGACAGACAACGTGTTCGCCAGCCTCAGCATCCGCGAAAACCTCCACGTGGGCGGGCACTACCAGCGCCCCCAAGACAACCAGCTACGTATCGATGAACTGTGCGCGGCCTACCCAATCCTGGCAAAGAAGTTCAACGCACCTGCGGCGTCCATGTCCGGTGGTGAGCGGCAGATCCTCGCCCTGGCCAGGGCGCTAATGCCCAGGCCCAGCCTACTGCTGCTCGACGAACCCTCGGCGGGCCTGTCGCCCAAAGTGCTGCTGGAAGTGTTCGAAGCCATCCAGCAGGTCCGCGATCAGGAAGGCGTGACCATCCTGATGGTGGAGCAGAACGCGATGGAGGCGCTGCGCATCTCCGACCGCGCCTATGTGCTGTCGATGGGCAGTGTGGCGTTGACCGGCAATGCTCGGGAACTGATGCACGACCCGCAAGTCAGCGAACTGTATCTGGGGAGCGGGTCGCCTGAGACTCTGCCGACATTCGCGTCCTCGCGCTCCTGGGGCCGCGAATGTAGAGCGTGTTTGGCCGCGCAGGGTTTACTGCGCGGCCCTTTTTAGGGCCTTGATGATGAAGTTCAGCTACAAGATTTTGTTGGCCGCTGCCCTGGTCGTGGTCAGCGCCTTCGCTTCGTTCACCCTGTACAACTACATCTTGCAGAAGCGCCTGTTGGCTCGAGAGCTGCAAAGCCAGCTGCGCGAGGTTGGTGGCCTAGCCGCCGACAGCGTTCACAACTGGCTTGGCGGACGAGTGCTACTGGTCGAAAGCCTGGCACAACGCTTGGCCACCGATACCAGTGAGGTCGCCGTCGAGCAGGCCCTTGGCCAGGATGTGCTGAGAAAAACCTTCAACATGGTGTATCTGGCGCGCGCCGATGGCAGTTTCAGCATTCGCCCGCAGCAGGATATGCCCGTCGGCTATGATGCCCGCCAGCGTGACTGGTACCAGCGTGTGCAGGCGCGCAACGACAGCGTCCTCACCGAGCCCTATGTCAATGCCGCTACCCAGGAAATGATCATGGCCGCCGCTGCCCCGGTGGTGCGTGCCGGCGTGTCGCTTGGCGTGGTGGGTGCGGGAATACCAATCGATACCTTGGTCCAGATCATCGGCAGCGTCGACCTGCAGGGCAAAGGCTATGCCTATCTGGTCAATGGTGCCGGGAAAATTCTGGTGCATCCCCAGACTGACCTGATCAACCGTCGTCTCAACGAACTGGACTCGGCGCAACCCCTGCAAGTCAGTCGTGATCTGCAAGAGCACGAGGTCAATGGCCTGGTCCGCATTGATACCTTCGTCCCGGTACCGGAGTTGCCGGGTGCCGACTGGTATGTCGGGCTCTCAGTGGATCGTGACCTTGCTTACCAGCAGTTGCACGACTTCAGCGGTTCGGCGTTGATCGCCATGCTGGTGTCAGTGCTGCTGGTGATGCTGGCCCTCGGTGTGCTGCTGCGTTTGCTGCTAAAGGCGCTGCTGCGCATGATGGTCGCCATGCAGGACATCGCTGCCGGTGAAGGCGACCTTACCCAGCGCCTGCCTGCCACTGGCCGAGATGAGCTGGCCCAGCTGGCTCAGGCCTTCAACCTTTTCGTCGAACGCATGCAGCGCACCATCGGGCTGGTCGCCAATGGCAGTGTCGGCGTCGATGAAGGTGCGCGCAGCCTGGTCCAGGCCAGCCAAGCTACCCTGCGCCAATCAAGCGAGCTGGTGCAGCGCAGCGACACCGTTACCGCTGCCATCGAGCAGTTGGGTGCCGTTGTACAGGAAATCGCCGGTAACGCCGCCAATGCTTCAGTGCAAAGTGCCGCAGCCCGCAGCCCGCAGCCAGGCCGAGCACGGGCAACTTGTTCTCCGCGAGGGCTCCATGGCACTTGATGCGCTTGCGGCCCAAGTCGAAACTGCCCGCGCGAGCATGGAGCAACTAGGCGGCCAGACCGAGGCCATCGGCCGCATCCTCGAAGTGATTCACAGCATTGCCCAACAGACCAATTTGCTGGCACTCAACGCAGCCATTGAGGCTGCGCGAGCAGGGGAGTCTGGCCGGGGGGTTGCGGTAGTGGCGGACGAGGTGCGGCAATTGGCACATCGCAGCCAGGGGTCGGCCCAGGAGATCCATGAAATGATTGAATCTCTTCAAGTCGGCGCCCAAGCGTCGATTGCCTCAATGGTTGCCAGCCATCGGCACACCGAGCACAGCGTCAACGTCATTGCTCAGGCCTGCAGGGGTATTGATGCAGTAATCGATCGTTTGGCCGATATCGATGAAATGAACCAGTCCGTAGCTGCCGCCACGGATCAGCAACGCGCGGTGGTCGAGTCGATCAGTCGCGAAGTGGGCGAAATTGCTACGCTGAATCAGCATGTCCAAGTGGGGCAACAGCAGAATTTGGACGTTTGCAAAATGATGGATGCTAGATCGGGTGAATTGCGCCAAATGGTGGCAAGCTTTTGCATCAAGCGTTAGGGGGGGCGAGGGCTTATGGCAGTGTGATTACACCGCGTCGCATCATTCGCGGGCAAGCCAAAGATTGCTGTTGAGCCCAATGGCAGCATCACGTCCTGAGGAAGTCAGTCACGTCGGACCGCTTTCGCCCCGTAGCCGCCAGTGGCCAAAGGCAGCAATCAGCAAGAAGCGGCCATTGGTCACCTGAGCGTTTCGCTTTGCTACGACGCTAAGCACGGTGCCGGTCTAAACACGTATTCAGAATCGTCGAAGTGGTTCGACTGGGCAGTTGGTCAGCGATCATTTCTGGTGGTTGAAAACAATCTGCAGGGTTGTGGCAACGGTTTGCTCAACAGCCCCGATCTGTTCTGTCGGGTCGCGTAGCAAAACTTGTCTAAACCGACCCGAAATCAGCATGGCCCAGAGGTAAGAGTCCAGCCAGTCGGCAGACAGTCCTTTCCTCGATAACATGACGAACGAACCAACGCCTCTTAGCTGCCTGATTTCGCTAGCAATAGGAGCCAGAGAGCTGTCGCGAGCAGCCGCACGCAGCAATGCATTAAGCGACCCTAACCCGGTGAGGGTCTCTCGATCACTGATTAGCGCAGGGCCATCTCCCGTGCTCCCCTTTGAATAGCTCTCAAATGCCCGAACACGCTCGCGAAGCCTCTGGCGCAGCTCCTTGAAAATCGCATAGATCAGATCCTGTTTGGTCCGAAAAAAGTACGTCACAGCTGCGAGTGAAACGCCCGCCATTGTCGCCACTTCTCGTTGGACAAGATGGTCAGCCCCTTTCGTTGCGACAACCGTGAGCGCAGCTTCAAGGATTGCTTTGGCCGTCTCATTCGTGACCGCTGCACTGTCATCCGCCTCGACTAATTCGTCACGGCGCTCAAGCCTGATAATTTGCTGTCCTCCCATACGTTGATGCAGCCGAACAGCAGGGCCGGTAATCCAGGAGGAGCGCACCGCAGGGCTCGGCTCACACAGTAGTAATCCGGTCAAGCCCAGCGCCAGCTCGGTCCAAACGGTGGCCTCTTCTAGGCTAGACCCGAAGCGAGCCGCTAAATCCATCCAGAACCGCCACTCACGATCAACCTCTTCCGCTGCCAATTCTCGCAACGAGGGTTCACGCCCTGTTACCGCTTCTTGCTCCAGCTCTTGCAGAAGCATCGATAGGCCACGCTCTTCTTCCAATCGGGCCTGTACAACACTGGAGAATACATGGGGAAGATCTGCCCAGGTCGGGGCAGCGTCGACGCACTTGGAAATGGCCCCGCTCCTGATTGTCTGCGACCACTCCATGGCGTCGTGATACACGCTACTCAAAAGGCGCTCACGCCCCCCGAAGTAGTAGTTCACTGCAGAGGGGCTCCCACCCACCTCTCCAGCTAGCGAGCGGGCACTCAGGGCGCTTAACCCATGCTTGCACGCGAACTCCAATGCAACTGCTTTGAGGCGATCCGCCTGCGCGACACTTTCCACCACTACCCCCTATCCAAACTGAAAACCGGCAAGTCAACACTGTACAGTTGTTTCATGATCTCTAGAGAGACAGAAACAATCGCTGCTAGTCAGTGAGGCTCACCCAGAAGAGACCGTTAATCACCCTCGCACCTATCGTAAATTCGAGGATTTTCTGCAAGCCGTACTGCTTTTTCACAAAAACGTCACAATTCGACGCTACTGTACAACCGTTCTAAACGACATTTGAACCACAGTTGAGGTCATCAGAGCGCTCCCACGCTTGATGGCCGCCGTACCAAAGAAGGCGATTCTAGATGAGCAAGATTGCACCTCGTAAAAACACCCGCTTCACCGTCGCCGTCGTGCCCGACACGCAGAACTATGTGAGCTACCGCAACCAGCGCGCGGCGGGCTTCCCGTTCAACGCGCGCGAGCTGCTCTGGGACATGATGCACTTCATCGCCCGCAACGCGGTGGGCAATGGCGGTGAGATCGCTTTCGCCACCGCGCTGGGCGACATGTGGCAGCACCAGATGAGCGCGGACGTGGACGCAGCTCATGCGCGGCGCGGCCACCGGTCCATCGTCAGCCCCTTGCTCGCAGACCACGTGGCGCCTGCGCCGGAGCAGGTGCTGAACATCGAGATCCCCGCCGTCAGGACGGCCTACGAGATCCTCGCCGGCCAGTTGCCCTTCTCCGTGGTCCCGGGCAACCATGACCACGATCACATGTGGGCCGACGCCGACTACCCCCCGCAGCCCGGCGCGATCGACTTGCACCGCCTGGACCTGGCCAGCGTGGGCAGCATCCATTGCGGCTCGCTGGAGAACTGGACGCGCAACTTCGGCGCCCAGACGCCTTTCTTCAAGAACCAGCCCTGGTATGTTTCCTCGTTCCGGCAGGGCGCCAACAGCGCCCAGATCTTCACCGGCGGCACCCACCGCTTCCTGCACCTGGGCCTGGAGATGTCGCCCGACGGCGAGGTGGTCGACTGGGCCGAGTCGGTTCTGCAGGCCTTTCCCGGGGTGCCGACCATCGTGTCCATCCACGAGTTCCTCAATCCCCGGGGTGAGCGCCAAGCCGCGGAATGCCTGGACCTGTCCCGCCTGGACCCCGAGCGCCACACCCCCGACCGGCTCTGGGACAGCCTGATTTCCCGCCATGACCAGATCCTGGCGGTGCTGAACGGCCATTTCCATGGCGTGCGCCACCGCGTCGACCCGAACCAGCACGGCAACCAGGTGTTCCAGTTCCTCAGCGACTACCAGGGCCGCAAGCAGTCGCTTCGCGGCACTTTCCCCGACGCCACAGTGATCGACGGCATCGGCGACGGCTGGCTGCGCCTGATGGAGTTCGATCTCGACGCGCAACGGCCGCGCCTGCGCCTGCGGGCCTACTCGACCTACTTCAAGGCCTACGCGTCCGATCTGCCCCAGTACGCCGCTTGGTACGGCCACGAGCATCCCGAAATGTCGGAGGCCGAGTTCCGGGCACTCGACGACGTCGAGTTCGACCTGGTCGACTTCCACACCCGCTTCGAACGCGCCCGCGTCGACGGCGAAACCGCCAACGAGACGCAGATGGCCCAACGCGCTTGAGCGTTTCCCTGCTCCCCTTCTTTCCAAAGGCATCATCATGATCAGAAATTCCTTGACCGACATCGTTCTTCACAACTACGCGCTCTCGCCCTTCTCGGAAAAGATCCGCACTACCCTGGGCCTCAAGCGCATCGCCTGGCGATCGGTGGATGTGGCGCCGCTGCCACCGCGTCCCCTGCTGGCCGCGCTCACCGGTGGCTATCGCCGAATCCCGGTGCTGCAGATCGGGGCCGACATCTACTGCGACACCAATGCCATCCTGCCCGCGCTGGAGCGCCTGCAACCCGAACCGTCGCTGTACCCGAATGATTGCGAGGGCCTGGCGCGCGGCATGGCATTTGCATGGGAGCGGGCGGTCGTGATCCCCACCATCGGCGTGCTGGTGCACTACATTGGTGACGCATTGCCGCCGGAGTTCATCAAGGACCGCAAGGAGGGCTTTCTGGGCATCGACATCAGCAAGCCGGCGATGGCGCCCGAACTGCCGCACCACCTGCAGGTGCTGCATGCCCAGTACAGCTGGCTCAAATCGGCGCTGGCGGCGGCGCGTGTCCGCGGCCACGATTTCCTGTTCGGTCCCACCCCCAGCGTGCTCGACCTGGCCTGCTGGCAGACGACCTTCCTGCTGCGCAAGAACTCGCCGCCCGAGGTGGATGCGCTGGCCGGCCTGCAAGGACTGGAGGCCTGGTACGACCGCCTGGCGGCCATCGGTCACGGGCATGTCACGCCGATGACGCCCGAAGAAGCGCTGGCGGCCGCGGCGGCCGCGCACCCCGCGCCCGTCACCCACCTGCGCCCCGACGGCGACCCGGGCGGTCTCAAGCCAGGCGCCGCCGTCGTGGTGACCCCTGACGACAACGCGCGCGTGCCGGTGCACGGCACGCTGGTGGCCGCCAGCGACGCACAGGTGGTGATCCACCGCCACGACCCGCAGGCTGGCGACCTGCACTTGCACTTTCCCCGCCTGGGGTTCGACGTGCTGCCCGCCTGATTCCGCCGACCAAGGAGACCAGATCATGACAACGAAGACACCGATGCCGACCCTCGCACCCGAACGCGCCCCCTCCGCCACACGCACCGTGCCAGGCAATGCCGCGCACCAGTCGTTCGACGATCTGCTGATCGACATCCGCGCCCGCAGCGCCGAGTTCGGCCGGCAGAAATTCATCTCGCCGGACATCATCGAAAGCTTCAAGGAGCACGGCATCTACCGCGCCCTGGTGCCCCGCAGCCTGGGTGGCGACGAGCGCTCGCCGCGCCAGTTCTGCGAGCTGGTCGAACGCATCTCGCAGGCCGACGGCTCGGCCGGCTGGGTCGCCAGCTTCGGCGCGGGGGTCACCCACCTGGCCTCGCTGCCGCCGGCCACGCTGAAAACCATCTACGCCGACACGCCCGACGTGGTGTTTGCCGGCGGCATCTTCCCGCCGCAGCAGGCCGCCGCCGTCGAGGGTGGCTTCGAGGTCTCGGGCCGCTGGAGCTTCTCGAGCGGCTGCATGGGCGCCACGGTGGTCGGCGTCGGCATCATCCCGGCCGGTGGCGAAGGCCAGCCCCTGCCCCGCATGGCGGTCATGCCGGCGTCGCGGGCTCGGGTGCAGCCCAACTGGGACGTCATCGGCCTGGCCGGCACCGGCAGCCACGACCTGGTGGTCGACAAGGTCGTCGTGCCCGAGGACTGGACTTTCGTGCGCGGCAGCCCGGCGCAGATGGACGCGCCCATCTTCCGCTACCCCAGCCTGTCGCTCGCCGCCCAGGTGCTCAGCGTGGTGTCGCTCGGCGTGGCGCGCGGCGCGATCGAGGAGCTCAAGAACCTGGCCACCGGCCGCACCTCCGTCACCGGCGCGCCGCGTACCGCCGACCGGCCCCAGGTGCAGATGGAAATCGCGCGCGCCGAAGCCGGCCTGCGCGCCGCCCGCGCCTTTTTCTACCAGTCCATGGACGAGGTATGGAACCTGCTGCTGCAGGGCCGCACGCCGACGCCCGACCAGGTCAGCATGCTGCGCCTGTCGTCCACCCACGCCACCCGCACCGGCGCCGAAGTGACCCGGGCGGTGCAGATGCTCGCCGGCATGACCGGCATCTACCGCGACTGTGCGCTGGCCACCCAGGTGCAGGACAGCCTGGTGGTGACCCAGCACGCCTACATGGGCGACATCACCTACCAGAACGCCGGCGCGATGCTGTTCGGCCTGAAGCCCCTGCCCGGCTACCTTTGACATTCACCCAGGAAAACCGACATGACCACCGGTTCGAGGACGTGCTGTTCGCGCGCCAAGTCGGCCCGGCTGGTGCTGGACATCTGAAGAGGACACACCGTGAACCAAACCACCCCCGTTCCCATCGCCGACTTTCGCAATGGCATGGCCCTGCTGGCCGGCGCCGTCAACGTCATCACCACCGACGGCCCGGCGGGCCTGGCCGGCTTCACCGCCTCCGCCGTCTGCAGCGTGACCGACCAGCCACCGACGCTGCTGGTCTGCATGAACCGCAGCTCCTTCGCACACCGCTTCTTCGTCGAGAACCGCACCATCTGCGTCAATGTTCTGGCCGCCGACCAGCAGGCGGTGTCGGCGCTGTTCGCCAACCGCGACGTCACCATGGACCGGCGTTTCGAGCAGGCGCCCTGGTCGGCGCTCGCCACCGGCGCTCCGGCACTCGAAGGCGCGCTGGTCAACTTCGACGGCGAGATCAGCCATATCCACGAGGTCGGTTCGCACAGCATCTTCTTCGCAGAGCTGCGCGGCATCCGTCTCAACGGCGAGCGCTCGAACGGCCTGGCCTATTTCAACCGCGCCTATCACCAGCTGGGCGCCAGCGCCCCGGCACCATGACGCCGGGCGCCTCGCTGCGCATCACGGTGGCCGGAGCCGGTGCCATCGGCACCGCGCTGGCCGCGCGGCTGGGCCACGGCGGCCATCGGGTGAGCGTGCTGGCGCGCGGTGCCACGCTGCAAAACCTGCGCACCCACGGCGCCCGGCTGGACGATGCGAGCGGCAGCGTTGCATCGCCCGTCACGGCCGACTCGCAGCCGAGCTTCGGTCACCAGGACATCGTCTTTCTGTGCTGCAAGTCGCAGGATCTGCCGGCGCTCGCCGAGCAGGTGGCGCCGCTGGTGGGCACCGGGACACTCATCGTGCCGGCCGTCAACGGCGTGCCTTTCTGGGGTTCTAGGGATTTTCCGTCCAAAAACGACAAAGTGCTCTGGAGGCCCCGCCATCTGTGGCCTCCAGAGGGGTATTACTTTTTTCGAGATCCCTATT
>PBQA01000022.1 GCA_002724925.1 Oceanospirillaceae bacterium | reverse complement strand
GGCTAAATAATCGCCAACTTCGACCATGACCACTCGGATCTGGCACTACCAGGCTTGGTCTGCGAAGGTTGTTGGAGCACTATGAGAAATCCGGGCTAGATGAGAGCCGACTTTTGATTGTAAGTAACCTCTAGTATGAAAATAAAGGCTAAGAGTAGGTGCATGATAGGGCTAAAATTGACAAATTAGGTAATATATGATGAACTAAAAAAAGTTTAGTTTGTCGTAAGTGGTCGAGCTATTTCTTTAAAGTCCTTTAACAGTTATTAGATGTGTCATGAGAAAATGGGTGCCTTACATGTTAGTCGTACTGATTGCTCTGCAGTCAGTGTTGGCTGTGGCTGACTCTCATGAGGAACATCATTCAGATACAGACCCACAAGGGATATATCACAGTTTTACCGATACCGAAGATGGTAATAGTATTGCAGACCAATTAGATGCAGGTCTGTCTTCAGCAGATTCGATAGATTGCCACCACAATCATTGTCCCCATTTCAATTCTATTGTCACACCCACATTCAGTCATGTCTCTGCGAAAGGCAAAGTTCGCCTATTAAGTCTAAGCAGTGTTAAGCCTAATTACATTTCTTCTTCGCTAGGCCGTCCTCCCTAAGTCTAATCCTACGCACAGTCTTTTATTGGGTTTATCGCCGTTAGAGCGATGATGCCCTGATTTGTCACGCTTATGTAGGATTAATACCATGCTAAGTATTGAACATGGGGCCGTAGTTGCGCCCCGAAGCAACCGAAAAAGGTTAGGAGTCGGCTTTGCCCTAATCGGTTTGCTGATGCTGCCCGTTATTTCATTGCAGGCAGCAGAGAACACAATCACATTGCAAACTGCGATACAACGTACCCTGGTCAAGAATCCGTCTTTGAAGGTTTTTGATTTTCGTCAGCAAGCGCTGAAAGGCGAGTTGGCTACGGCCGAGCTCCGACCAGCCTATGAACTGGACTTTGGGGCCGAGAACTTTGCGGGTTCGGGCGATTTTAATGGGTTTGACCAGGCGGAGCTGACGATCTCATTGTCATCAGCATTAGAGTTGGGTGGAAAGCGGGATGCGAGAGTCGAGGTTGTCAATCGTGGTTTCAGTCGGTTTGAAGCTCAAAGGCAAGCAGACGCTTTGGATTTATCGGGTGAGGTTACGCGCCGTTTCATTGATGTGTTAGCTGCACAGCAACGAGTGGCTTTGGCGGAGAAAGCGGATCAGCTGGCGAAGGACGCATTGGTGGCAGTCAAAACAAGGGCTAAGGCTGGCGCGTCACCGGATGCTGAAGTTAAGCGTGCCGAAGCAGCCGCAGCTCAGGCTCACCTTACGGTTTCAGCAGAAAAGAAACAGTTGAGTTACCTCAACGTAGCTTTGGGTACACTTTGGGGAGAGACAAGGCCGGATTTTAATCGGGCTGAAGGTGATTTGTACCGTTTTAGTAAGGATGTGGCATTCGAAACGCTGTATGAACGTGTTGAGCTGAACCCGGCGATTCAGGTTTTTGCTGCAGAGGAACGACTAAAGGAAACCGAATTACGGTTGGCCAAGACCCAGAGTCGTAGCGATGTGAACTGGTCGGTTGGATTGCGGCGGTTTCAGGAAACGGATGACACAGCTGTTGTTGCAGGATTTTCCGTCCCTTTGTTTTCCGGACGTCGAAATAGCGGAGCGATTCGTTCAGCCACAGCCGCTCGTGATGTGATCTCTGTACAGCGAGAGGCTGCTTTGCTGGCGATGCGTGCGCAACTGTATCGCGCTTATAGCAATCGGCAGCAGGCTATTCACACCGTAGACGATTTACGTAAGAACATTGTTCCTGCACTGGAGCAGGCCTTGGAGGGAACGCAGCAGGCTTATGAACGTGGACGTTATAGCTATGTCGATTATGTGTCTGCCAGGCAAGAGTTGTTAAGTGCGCGTCGAACCTTGATTGATGCCGCCGCCGCCGCTTTGCGTTATGGCGCGGACATTGAACAACTTACCGCAGAACCGCTGACGGTAGAGCAATATTCTTTCACCAATTTCCAGGAAGCTAAATAATGAATATTTGTATTTTGAAAAAAAAGGGTTCGTTGGGGTTGGTCATCGGTTTTGTAGCGTTGCTCACAGTGAGCCTGGTTGCCAACAGTGAAAGTGATGACCATGCGCAACACGGGCATGAGTCACATGACCATGCAAAGCAGGATTATGAAGAGCATCAGGGAGATGACCATGAAGAGCATCAGGGGGATGACCATGAAGAGGGTCATGAAGAAGAGAATGAGGAGCATGGTCATGAGGGGGGTGATCTAGAAGATCAAGAAGGCGTTGTTGAAATTGCTGACGCGATGGCTAGCAAAGCTGGTATTAGCACCGCCGTTGCAGGTCCTGGTGAAATCAACAAGACGCTGACCGTCTATGGTCGGGTGATTGCCGACCCGGGGCGTATCAGTCATATTCGTGCACGCTTTCCCGGTACGATTACACAGGTAAACGTCAGTATCGGCGAGCGTGTCGAAAAAGGGCAAAAGTTGGCAGAGGTGGAATCGAATGAAAGTCTCAAGCGCTATGTTTTAAAGGCGCCTTTTTCAGGGATTATTACGGCTCGTCATGCCTCACAGGGTGAAGCGACGGAGGAGCGGGCACTGTTCACGGTTGCTAACTTTGATCAGGTTTGGGCGGAGTTCCAGATATTCCCTGGCCAGATGAGCCGTATCGCCTTAGGCCAGCCGGTCACCATGTCAGTGGAATCTGAACAAACAACGTCCACGATCAAACACTTGATTCCCAGCGACAGTGGTCAACCGTTTGTTCTGGCTCGGGCAGCTATTGATAATAAGCAAGGACGTTGGACTCCTGGATTGTTATTACAAGGTCTGGTGAGCGTGGAGCAAGTACAAGCCTCCCTGCGAGTGGACAATCGCTCTTTACAAACGTTTGAAAACCGCACGGTTGTCTTTGTCAAAGAAGGTGAGCGCTACGAAGCACGACCGGTCACACTGGGTCGCAGTGACAGCCGCTTTACTGAGGTATTGGATGGACTGAAGCCTGGTGACGAATATGTTGTCATAAACAGCTATCTGATCAAAGCCGACTTGGAAAAATCCGGCGCTTCCCACGATCACTAAGAGGACGTAATCATGATTGAATCAATTTTGCGCCTCTCGATCGAGAGGCGTTGGTTAATGCTAGCCCTGATACTGGTGCTGTTAGGTTCTGGTATTTGGAGCTACCAACAGCTACCCATCGATGCAGTACCCGATATCACCAATGTCCAGGTGCAGATTAACACTGAAGCACCTGGGTATTCCCCGCTGGAATCTGAGCAACGTATTACCTATCCGGTTGAGACTGCTTTGGCGGGTATCCCCAATCTTTCTTATACTCGCTCGCTATCCCGTTATGGCTTGTCGCAAGTCACGGTGGTGTTTGAAGAAGGAACCGACCTGTATTTTGCCCGCAATCTGATTAATGAGAGACTGGGCGTTATCAAGAGTTCATTGCCGCCAGGCCTTGAGCCATCGATGGGGCCTATCGCGACCGGCTTGGGCGAGATATTTTCCTACACGGTGGAAGCTGAACCTGGTGCGGTACAGGCCAACGGCAGCCCCTACGATGCCACGGCATTGCGGGAAATTCAGGACTGGATTATCAAGCCGCAGCTGGCACTTGTGCCAGGCATTACCGAGATCAACACCATCGGTGGTTATGATAAGCAATACCATGTTACGCCCAAACCACAGGCGATGTTGGCTTTTGGTGTATCGTTGGACGACATTGGTGATGCTCTTCGCAGCAATAACAACAACCGTGGAGCCGGTTATGTTGAACGTAACGGCCAGCAGTTGTTGGTGCGTTCGCCAGGGCAGCTACAGGCGATTGTCGATATCGAGCAAGTCGTCATCAAAGACATTGACGGTGTGCCTGTAAAAATTGCTGATGTTGCCGGTGTAGCGATCGGCAAGGAATTACGCACCGGAGCTGCTACCCGCGATGGCAAAGAAACCGTACTGGGTACCGCTATGATGTTAGTGGGTGAAAACTCCCGGACTGTTGCCCTTGCAGTTGCTGAGCGGTTGGAGCAGATACAGAAAACTCTTCCTGACGGTATCAAGTTGGACACTGTGTATGACCGCACCGTGCTAGTGGATAAAGCCATTGGTACCGTGCAGAAAAACCTGGTGGAAGGGGCGTTACTGGTTATCGCGGTGTTGTTCTTGTTGCTGGGTAATATCCGTGCGGCATTGATTACAGCCGCAGTGATTCCGCTAGCGATGCTGGCGACTATCACAGGCATGGTTAAAGCTGGCGTGTCGGCGAACCTGATGAGCCTGGGTGCGCTGGACTTTGGCCTGATCGTGGACGGGGCGGTGATCATTGTTGAGAACGCGATTCGCCGTTTGGCTGAAGCGCAGCGCAGTAACGGTGGTAAGCAGCCGTTGAAAGAGCGCTTGCAGTTGGTGTTTGAAGCGACTAATGAGGTCATCCGGCCTAGCCTGTTCGGTGTAATGATTATCACGGTAGTGTATATACCACTATTTTCCCTCACAGGTGTAGAAGGGAAAATGTTCCACCCTATGGCGGCAACAGTAGTCATGGCACTGCTGGCGGCTTTGGTGCTATCGCTGACGCTTGTACCTGCAGCCATTGCCGTGTTTATGACGGGTAATATCAGTGAAAAGGAAAACCGTGTTGTTAGCGCGGCTAAATCCGTATATGAGCCGGCATTAAAAGGAGCGATGAAACTGCGTTGGTGGGTGTTATCAGCGGCGTTGTCGCTGGTAGTTCTCAGCGGTTGGTTGTCAACAACACTGGGCTCTGAGTTTATCCCGCAACTTAAGGAAGGTGATATTGCTCTGCACGCTATGCGTATACCCGGTACTGGCCTGGAGCAGGCTGTCAGTATGCAATTTCAGCTGGAGGAGCGGATTATGGAGTTCCCTCAGGTGGATAAGGTGTTTGCCAAAATTGGCACTCCTGAAGTGGCTACCGATCCCATGCCGCCCAATGTAGCCGACAACTTTGTGATGCTGAAGCCGCGCGATCAATGGCCCGATCCGACGATGACTCAGACGGAGTTGGTCAGGGAGATTGAGGAGGCGGTTAAACAATTGCCGGGTAACAACTATGAGTTCACACAGCCAATCCAGATGCGATTCAATGAACTGATTTCTGGTGTGCGTGCCGATTTGGGGATTAAAGTGTTTGGCGATGATCTTGAGCAGCTGGAGGTATCAGCTGAAGAGATTTTAACCGTGATCGAATCCATGCCGGGGGCAGCCGATGCGAGAGTAGAACAGGTATCCGGTCTACCCATGCTGTCGGTGGTGCCCAAACGCTTGGCGATTGCCCGATATGGACTGAATGTGATGATGGTGCAAGACCTGGTGGCAGCGGCGATCGGTGGTGAGCCAGCAGGACTGATCTTTGAAGGTGACCGGCGCTTTGAATTGATCGTTCGTCTGCCTGAGTCTATACGCAGGGACTTGGATGGACTCAGCGAGCTGCCTGTGCCCTTGCGCAATGGCGGTTATGTGCCGCTTTCTGAGGTGGCGACATTGGATATCGCACCAGCACCTAACCAGATCAGCCGTGAAAACGGCAAGCGCCGCGTTGTGGTCACAACCAATGTGAGAGGACGAGATCTCGGTTCCTTTGTTGCAGAGGTTAAAACCCGTATTGCACAAGAGGTCGATCTACCAGCTGGCTATTGGCTGGATTACGGTGGGACCTTTGAGCAACTGGAGTCGGCCACTCAGCGTCTGTCGATAGTGGTGCCAATTACTTTGGTTGTTATTCTAGGTTTATTGGTGATGGCGTTTAATTCGTTTAAAGATGCAGCCATTATCTTTACCGGCGTTCCGCTGGCCCTGACCGGTGGTGTTATTTCACTTTGGCTACGGGATATGCCTTTGTCGATTTCTGCCGGGGTAGGATTTATCGCCCTGTCTGGCGTCGCCGTTTTGAACGGGTTGGTGATGTTAGCATTTATCCGCGATCTTTGGCATGAGCGGGGCGACCTGGCTTCGGCTGTCATCGATGGTGCTTTAATTCGACTACGCCCTGTTCTGATGACAGCTTTGGTTGCCAGTCTGGGCTTTGTGCCTATGGCGCTCAACACAGGTACCGGTGCAGAAGTGCAACGACCGCTGGCAACGGTTGTGATTGGCGGTATTGTATCGTCAACCATACTGACCTTGTTTGTGCTACCTATCCTGTATCGGTTGGCGCATGCGCGTGAAAAAGTGTAACGGATAATTACGTTATATAGAGGCTATACCGCCGCACCCGAAGGTTTGGGGCGGCGGTTTTTAGTTGAACCCGGTATTGGGCCAAGGGGAATGAAATGGGTATAGATAAAAAATTTGAACGTATTTCTGTATTTATTTACTTTGTCGCTGCCATTGCATTGACTTTAATGGCTCTGCTTATTATGGGGTGGTCTGTTTATGAAGTTTTGGCTCATGTATTAACTGTGGATGGTCTGAGCGATGGTTTTGTCTCTAAGATGCTCAGTTCTGTAGGTGCGATAGTCATTTCGGTGGCCATTCTGGACGTTGCTAAATACATGATTGAAGAAGAAGTTGTTCGTAGTAAAAAATTGCATTCCCCTAAAGAGGCCAGGTAAGCACTCACCAAAATCATGGTTATAATTTCGATCGTCGTTGGGATTGAGGGCCTGATCTATATTTTGAAGGCTGGGACAGCAGACATTACTTTGTTGATTTACCCAGCAATTTTAATTATTACATCGGTATTTCTAATGATTGGCTTGGGTGTGTATCAAAAAATTAGTTTACAAGCTGAAAAACTCGAGCAGGATTAATCGTTTAACAAGCTGCGGAGTGGTGGTTATCTTTTAAAGGAGCTTCAATGTTTGAACTGGATTGGGCTTTAGAATTTAGTATGACCGGTAGATTACTATTTGCAGGTTTTTTAGGAGCATTGATTGGGCTGGAACGTGAGTTACATAAAAATTCCGCCGGTATTCGAACCTATGCAGCTATTTCTATGGGAGCTTGCACTTTCGGATTAGTGTCCATGCATGTTGATGCGCCTGATCCTACCCGAATCGCGGCTCAGGTGGTATCAGGAATAGGTTTTATCGGAGCTGGTATTATTTTTAAGTCTGAAGATAAGATAAGCGGCTTGACTACTGCCGCAACGATTTGGGCAACAGCTGCGGTGGGCCTTGCTGTTGCTTTCAAAATGTTACTACTACCGGTGCTGTCTGCAGTACTGCTGTTTGGATTGTTGGCGCTCCATCACCTGCCTATATTAAAGCAAAAGGAATAGAAAAATGGGAATGCATAGTCATGAGCACGGGGTAGACCGGAAACTATCCATCGCAGTCTTAATCAATATTTTTCTAACAGTGGCTCAAGTTGTCGGGGGAGTGTTATCCGGTAGTTTGTCACTAGTTGCAGATGCCTTGCATAATTTGAGTGATGCAGGAGCAATAGTCATTGCTGTAATCGCTAGAAAAATAGGCAATAAGAATGCGAATGAGAGCATGACCTATGGCTATAAGCGCGCTGAGATTCTGGGTGTTCTCATTAATAGCACAACGTTAATTGTCATTGGCCTTTATCTGATCTATGAAGCTTTTAACAAATTCTTTAATCCGACACCTATTGATGGTTGGATAGTGTTTTGGGTGGCTGGTATTGCCTTGGTTATTGATATTGGTACGGCATTTCTAACCTATTCTGCTGGGGCTAGGGAAAGTATGAATATTCGAGCGGCGTTTATTCACAACGTATCCGATGCGCTGGCTTCTGTTGCAGTGATTGTCGCCGGTGTCATGATTATTCTTTATCAGCTGTATATCGTGGATGTTATTGCGACGATAGCCATATCTGTCTACGTCATTTATCACGGTATAGTATTGCTAAAAAAATGCATTTTGATTCTCATGCAGGCAGTCCCGGAGGGGATCAGTATTAATGACATCAAATGTACTTTGAATGATATTGAAGGGGTTGATCAGGTAGAGCATGTGCATGTTTGGCAGCTGGATGAAAATAGGTTGTTTTTTGAAGGACATTTATCTTTAAGGGGGACTGATCGAGCTACCATTAAATCGGCGGTTAGGTCAGCATTAAAACAGAATTTCGGAATTACTCATTGCACTATAGAAGAAATATAGGTGAGGAATATGAGAGTTTATTCCTGAGGTTTAAGGCCCACGTCACTGCAACCAAATGCAGTGACGTGGGGTACGATAAATCGCTAACCCCCATGAATACTGATCTCTATAAATATTCCTGACATGCCGAAAGCATTATCAGGGTATTTTCTCTTCACTTTATGGATACTAAAACCTCAATGTGTGGCTATTGCACTCTCAATAGCAAACCGGCTCGAAAGGGCTTTTCAAGTTGATTCACGCAACCGCGATGAGTGGCTTATCACTTAGTTGTATAGATAAATAAGGAGAAATGCCTGGCAAAAGAAAAAATGAAAGTAGTAGTACTGTCTAAAGCGTGAAAACGAAACCCTGTCGTACCCATCCGGGAATTGGCATTGTTGGTTATGCCGCTATTCAGGTTTTGTGGGAGTGGTGTCCCGTGACGTTAGCAATCTGATTTTGAGATTGCTTCTCCATCCACTGTGGTGGCTGGACAGTCATAAACACTGACCGAAACTTTAACACCGCACTGTTCCAGCTTGAAGACGACTGTTCTGAACGGTCGCACGTCTGTTCCATAGGGCAATTTGTCCGTTCAGAACAGTCGTCTTAGGCGAAGAACGGACAACAAGCCTGACCGGAACGATTAGACACAAACGAAGCTATCTATAACGCACGATCAATTTTTTTGCTTCAATGCCGGTAATACTTAGCTGTCGGCTGATTGGCATTAGATTGATGCATCAATAAATACTTGAAGATTATTTCCTTCGGCCTTGAAAGGTTAACTAACGACTCAGCATATCTTCTTTTTCGAGAATGTGAACACGCTTTAATTCTCGACGAGGAGTTGTCTGTGAAAGATCTCAATTATCAATTAAAGGATTTATGTCAGCGCAATCAAGATGGCAGTCGCGCCACACAAGCTGAACGCTTTCAGTTGTTACAAACGATGGCGAATCATCTTAATGAATTGGGCTATCGGCGAATGGAGGCGAAATCTCTCAAGCCTAAGCATGTCGATGCTTTGGTCACCAAATACCTCGAAGAAGGGCTGACTCCCGGTACGATCAAAAATCGTCTTGCAGCGTTGCGTTGGTGGGCTGAAAAAATCGGTAAGCAAAATGTAGTTGCTAAGGACAATGCCTATTACGGCATTGACTCTCGGGTCTTTGTCACTAACGTGTCGAAAGCGCGTGACCTGGATCAGGAGCTGCTCGAAAAAATCAGCGATCCACATTTAAGAATCAGCCTGGAACTGCAAAAAGCCTTTGGCCTGAGGCGGGAAGAAGCAATTAAGTTCAGTCCGGACTACGCAGACCGAAATACCTACATTCGTTTGAAATCTACCTGGTGTAAAGGAGGGCGGGCACGAGAAATTCCTATTCGAACCGACGAGCAGCGGGATGTTCTCCGGCGGGCACGATAGGTAGCCGGGAAAGGTTCATTGATTCCATCCCACCTGATGTATGTTCAGCAAATGCGCCTCTATGAACGTGAGACGCAAAAGGCAGGGCTATCCAAGTTGCATGGTTTGCGTCACCGCTATGCGCAAGAGCGATATTACGAACTCACCGGAAAGCAGGCACCCGCCTGTGGTGGCCCATCTAGCAGTGAACTCACTGAAGAAGAACGCGCGAATGATCAGGTGGCTCGCTGGGCGATTTCTCAGGAGCTCGGTCATGAGCGTGAGCAAATCACGGCGGTGTATCTCGGGCGGTAAGCAATCATTCAGGAGTTACGCTCAACGGGCGCTGCCCTGGCCGCTGGGCCTTCCCGCCCTCGCCGGTAGCAGGGGTTGCAGCAGCACTGCAACCCCTTTGAGAGGGTGAGAATGATCAATCGCATCAAGGACTACTCGGCTCATGCCTGCGTTCCTCCTTGACGCTGAAACCTCATGACGAATCACACTGTGGCTATTGCAGTCTCAATAGTACCCGGCAGTTACGCTGCCAATCAATCGGTATGGCCCGAAAACGTTACAAGCAACTGCTGATACGTTAGCCAGTTATACCACCCCTACGGGAGAAATGATTTCCCGTAGGGACATATTTCTCTTGTTCATTCAACGATGAGGAGAAAGATGATGGAGTACCTGGAAATGCGAGGTGCAGTAAAACTCAAAGCAGATGCCGATAATGCTGTTGTGCGATCCGTTCTCAGCAAGTTGCGAGAAACCGAGTTTGTCGATGCAGGCTATATCGATATAGGCATTGAGGAAAATATCCTGAGTATCAGTGCCGAAGGCACAATCTCAGAAAGTTACAGTACCCGTGCGTTGTTAACACAGCTGCAAGGTCAGTTGACAGAAACGTCGATGATAGGTGTCACAAGTGTACGGTGGGAAACCCTCGTAGTACTGAAGCACTGGCAGCCAACACCGGCTATGCGACTAGAAGTTAATGATCAACTGGCTTTTGCCCAGTAACCCACGATAAAGGTCTGACTCCCGTCAGGCCTTTATCATTCTTACATCTCCCTCCCTCACTCCTTGAAAATCGATCAATCCTATTCTTTCTTTTGCCCGTGAAAGCTTTTTGCTGCCACTAGCAAGCTGCCACCTCTAATCTGGTGACCGTTTTTAATGATTGGATGAATGGTGGTATTCATGCGAGAGATAGCGATTGGCAGGTGGGTGGCGATACTGGCAGTAGTATTCGTTTATCCGTTATCGGTGCAGGCAGACACTGCGGACACGACGGATAGTCGTATTTTTGAGAGTCGCTATCTCACTGTTCAGGTGGGGCCTGAGGTTGCAAAAACCGACCTGCTGAAAAGCATTGTCGATCTACGAGTACCAGAGAAAATTACCACAGTAGGAGGGGCGCTGGATTTCCTGTTGAAGCCCTATGGTTTTCAATTAGACGACTCTCATGAGGCAGATGAACAATACCTTTTGTTGGTTTTGACACTTCCCGAACCGCATCGAAATTTGGGATCAATGACGTTAATGGATGCTTTGACCACCTTGGGCGGGAAAAGCTTTCGACCTCTAATCAATCCAGTCAAGCGCTCAGTGCGCTATCAGTTGCGTGAAGGGTTTGGTCAATTTGCTACTGCTGAAGAGATGGAGATCGCCAAACAACAATGGTTGGATCAGAAGGAAATAAACTCATTGCCGTCGAAAGAGCCGGGGGCACTTTCAGCCGCGCAGCAAGATCGTCAAAGCTACGGTCCTGTGCAGCGGGGTGACATTTTAAGCCGCATCGCCAGCCAGCTCGATCTCCCAGGCATGACAATAGACCAGGTTCTGGTTTACCTCTTTCATGCGAATCCCCATGCGTTTGCCAATGACAATATGAATCATCTATTAGCTGGTGCGATGCTGAAACTACCGCCTGTTAATCCTGAAACATTGCCAACCGCATTTGAAGCCAGTCAGCTCGTTGACGAGCACTACCGTCTATGGATTCAGCGTGAGGTGACACCGTGAATCACCAGCGTACTTTAGCAATAGGGTTGATTTTACTTTTGTCTATTTCCGGCGCAGCGATTGCGGATACGAATGAGGTTTTAACACACACATCACAAACCCCTGGTGCTGAAACGCCGATCAGCCGAACGATTGAATTACAGACCTTGGCGAAACGGTGGGGATTAGATCAAGAAGAGTATCAGCGTTATCTCGATTTAATGCGTGGCCCATTAGGAAAATGGAATCCCGACCTTGATCCATTGTTAGCACTTGGGATGTTTGCAGAGTCTCCGCAGGAAGAACAGCGTTACGCCGAGCTGTATGCGCAACAGGAATTTGATTTAACCGGGCGCACGTTGAGATTTCAACAAGCCTACCGCGCTGCCTTCGAACGTCTGTTCCCCAATGCAAAGATGTTAGATCACCGCTTGTTGGCTCCTTACTTTGCGCACCAACAACAGAAGCTTGCAATGAAGGACGCGAAACGATTAGCGCAAAAACGCTTTGTTGATGGAGACCGTCTGCTTCTTTTTGTACCGCCAAATTGCCGTGAGTGCTTGCCGGTGATTAACCGATTAATGGGTTTGTTGTCGAGCACTCAACAAAGCGGTGTCGATGTGTACGTCCGCGATGCTCAAGATGATGGGGCTGTTAGAGCATGGGCGAATGCCCACGCGATAAAAACGACCTGGCTCAATGGACGGCATCTCACACTAAACCGTGATGAGGGGTTACTCCAGCGATTGAAGAGTCAATCCACAGTTTCACCGGTAGATACCATGCCGATCTTTTTAAAGCGTAATGGACGTTTTTTTCAGTTGAGCAGGGAGAGTTTAGGGTTATGAAGCCTTATTTGATGAGGTCATGTTTAGTTAAACCGTGGATCGCCGGGGTGACATTGATGCAATCAGTGGCGGCGGTCGCATTGGAAGAAGTGCCAGTGGCCTATTTAATAGTTGCCAAGAGCCATCAAGTCCCTGTCGATATTCTCTATGCGATAGCAATGGCAGAAAGCGGTACGCATTATCGCGGTGAGCGGGTACCGTGGCCCTGGGCGTTGAATATCGATGGCCAAAGCGTCTTTTGCGAATCCCAGCAAGATGCAATTCACCGAGTTTCCCAGGCTATCCGAAATAGGCAGTCAGTTGATATCGGGTTGATGCAAGTTAACTGGCGTTGGCACGGGCAACGGTTTGCCACGATTGACGAATCGCTGGTGCCTATTAAGAACCTCAGTGCTGGAGCCACGATTCTGTACGAGCAGTTTGAGCAGACTAATGACTGGTGGGAGGCGGTAGCGCGCTACCACGACCCCGGCCAGGACGCGGAATCGCTCGACAGCGCTCAGCGTTACCGAGAGCGTGTAAGGCAGTATTGGCGGGAGTGGTTCTAATGCGAGGGCTATTCGGACTGCTGTGCCTGTTGTTGTGTTTAGGGGCTCACGCCAGAGAACCACTAACCGTGATTTATGACTCAGGCGATACCTTACCGCTTGAGCCCTATCTGCCGAAACGAGCGCCACAAGAAAAGCCCACTGCTCAGGACGCGAATCGCCAATTGCCGTTCAAGCTGCCGATCACCACACCTTCAATGCAGCCGGGTAAGGTCACAGTCACCCCAAAAGCATTGCGCTACTTGCAGCGGCCCTTGTTTTTGGTGGGGTCTGATCAGAAATCGCGAGACTGGTTGGCTGAAAAGCGTGAGCTGCTTATCCGTATCGGAGCCGTTGGCCTATTGATTGAGGCGAGGGATCGCCAGGAGATTGAGGCGGTTTTGACTATCGCGGAAGGGCTTCGTCTGGTGCCCGCTTCAGCCGAAGGTTTCGCCACTAAGCTGGGTCTGAGTCACTACCCGATCTTGCTATCAAAGGAGGGTTGGGAGCAGTGACCGACCGGTATGAAGTCGAGGTGTTATTGCGCCCCCTGTGGAACTGTCTTCGGCGATAGTGGCGTTGAGTTGTGCGGGGATCGTGTTAGCTGCACCACACACTTTGATGATGACCCCATCGGTTGCCCTGTTCAGCGCCGGGTGTTTGGGTGGGATCGGTGTGTGGCGCGGTCGTCAGGCCTGGCGTGTGATTCAATACCAGCGTCATCTCAAGCGCAGCCCACGCTATGTCATGTCTTCTTCTCAAGTGCCGGTGAGTCAATCGGTATTGTTCTTAGGGCGGGGTTTTCGCTGGAACCAGACACACACCGAACGACTCTACGCTGCCCGCGATAAACGCGCTGAACGTTATCTGCAGCCCAGCGCCATCAAACAATGGGTTCGTCGCAAAGAGATCGAATGGGAGCATACGCCCCTATTGCGAACGATCATGCGATGGACTGCACTAGATTCCCCTCTGAATCCCGTCCGTCCCCCGCCAGCCATTGGGGGCGATGCCGTCATACACGGCGTCGGGATCAGAGGGGAAACCAATGCCACAATGCCGCTCAGTGACCGGGTCGGACATATGGTGGTGATCGCCCGAACTCGCCATGGCAAAACCCGGCTGGCCGAAGTGCTGACCACCCAGGATATTCGACGCGGCAACAACTGTGTCATCGTGTTAGACCCGAAAGGAGATGCCGATTATCTAAAGCGCATCTATGTCGAAGCCCAGAAAGCAGGGCGTCAACTCATTATCTTTCATCTGGGCTATCCCGAGCTGAGTGCCCGGTACAACGCCATTGGTTCTTTTTCGCGGATTACAGAGGTCGCGACGCGAATCGCCAGCCAGTTGCCGGGTGAAGGTGAGGCCAGTGCGTTTAAAGAATTCGCCTGGCAATTCATCAATGTCATTGCCGTGGCGCTGGTGGCGATGGGTGAAACACCGGATTACCTCAAAATTCGTCGCTATATCACCGATATCGATGCTCTGTTGATTCTGTATGGCCGTCATTGGCTGGCAGAGCATGGCCCGGAGGATTGGCAGGATGAGCTGGGGGAGCTGCAAGACAGTATCAACATAAAGTCGTTGCCAAGGATCGATCAGGGCAAAGACCCTGAGGCACTGGCAATGGTGCGCTATCTCAATACCCATGCGACTTTCGATCAGGTGTTAGAAGGGCTAATGTCTGCTTTTCGCTATGACCGTGAGTATTTCTTGAAAATCACGGTGTCCATCAAGCCCTTCCTGGAAAAGCTAACCACCGGCAACATCGCTTCTATCCTGGCACCCGATAAGGCGAACACCGACGACCAACGCCCGGTGTTGGAATGGGCGCAAGCAATAAGGTCTAACGCAGTCGTCTATGTGGGGCTGGACGCACTCACCGATCCAGAAGTAGCCAGTGCGGTGGGCGCTTCCATGTTCAGTGATCTGACCAGTTTGGCGGGTCATATCTATAAACATGGTATAGCGCCCAGTAATACGAACGAGCACACCAAGAAACCACCGAATATTGTGATTCACGGGGACGAATTTTCCGACTTGATCGGGCCGCAGTTCAAGACGCTGATTAATAAAAGCGGCGGGGCTGGTTACCAACTTAATCTGTACACACAGACTTGGAGCGACCCGATTGCCGAGCTGGGTAGCGAAGCGAAAGCCGGACAGTTGGCAGGCAACATCGGCACTATGCTGATCATGGGCGTGAAAGAGGTGGCGACCTGTGAGATGTTCACCAAGCAGCTACCCGAGGTGAGTGTCAGCGAAATCATGGCGGTTTCCGGTGTCACCGACAATGTCGATACTTCTGCGGGTATTGGTTTCACCTCCAATAATCAGGACCGGGTAAGCATTAGCCGCGTGCCCATGATTTCACCTGCTGATATTGTGGCGCTTCCCAAAGGGCAGGCATTCGTCCTGCTTAGAGGCAGTGAACTGTGGAAAATCCGAATTCCCATGCCGTCCAAAATGGATGATCAGGAGCTGCCCGACGATTTAGGCGACATGCTCCAGCATATGCGGCGCAGTTATACGTCAGTCGTGGACTGGCCGAGCTATTATGGTCGATAGGCAAGGCTGATAAGCCCATGGCCAAGTCACAGCAGTATCAGCCCCCCAGAAGAAAAGAACCCGGTCTCATAGGCAGGTTGCTCTCTGGCACTACGCAGCTAATTGCCTGGTTAATAATTAGCCTGATACTCTCTATTTTCATCGAGTGGGTGGGTATGGTGTATTTCTGGCCAGATCAGAGAGATGGCCACGCCAAAGAAATATTCCAAGCCGATCAGGCCTACCTCAACCAACACCTCCAGCAGCAGTCTGTGAATTACAAACGCCTAGCTTCTGTAAAGGCAGAGCGGGCTGTTCGCTGGATCGATCAGCAAGTAGCGTTGATGGGCGTCAAGCAAACGCCACCAAACGACTCAGGTAGAATTTTTTCAGCGGTTGCAGACTGGGCAAGTGGGCTCTATAGCCGCTATGATAGCTATATTCTAGCGGCAGGTTATGTCTCGCAGACCTTTGTTATCCGGTTGACGTTGATTCTATTCTCGTTACCGGTTTTCGCACTCACCGGATTAGTTGGGGCGATTGATGGTTTGGTAGAACGAGACCTCAGGCGCTGGGGTGGTGGCAGGGAAAGCAGCAACGTCTTTAACCTGGCCAAACGATCTATCATGCCTGCATTTGTTATGGCCTGTGTGATCTATATTGGCCTTCCATATAGTTTAAATCCCTCCTTTATCATCCTGCCCTTTGCTTGCCTTTATGGTTTGGCTGTTCGTGTAGCGTTTGAGAGGTTAAAGAAGTACTTTTGACATTGTTTTGGGTTGAATATCAAGATGTTACCCCCCATTTATAAATAGCAGTGTCGTAGACCCCCTTTGCGTGAAGTTTCGAAGTCTTATGATCGTGTCGGAGGGATTTAGTATAAATTTTAGAGGAAATTCCCCATGGAACCTATTTCGATGATAGTTGGCGCACTAGTGGCGGGCTCATCTGCCGCGTTAAAAGATACTGCTAGCCAAGCAGTTAAAGACGCATATTCTGGTTTAAGAACTTTGGTTATTCATCATTGGAACAACCAAGTTAGTGGTAATGACAGTAAGCTGGAGCAAGAAGCCAATATATTAATATCTAATTTGGAGGATGATCCCGAAACATTTCAGGTGCCAGTTGAAAAGAAATTGTCTGAATCCATACCTGAGCCTTCGGCTGAGCTTGTTGATAAAGCTCAGGCGCTATATGAGCTGTTAGATAAGAACGGTTTCGATACTGGCAAATACAATGTAACTGTTCAAGGCGGAAAAGGGGTTCAGATAGGGGACAATAACACGCAAATTAATAAATTTTAGCCAAGTTGAGGGGGCAGGAATTAGTTATGTCTGAAAATGATGGAAGCAACCCTCTTAATGTTCAAGGGGCTCAAATAGGTGATGGAAACAATCAGTACAACTATTTTTTAAACTCCTACCCGCAAAACATTGTTTCAAAGACCATAGCACAGGAATTATTGGACTTAAGGGCAGCGCGATTTTTTGTAGGAGAAGTAGAGCCTGCAGACCGGGCAAAGAAGTTTTGTCATAAGCTTTTGGATGGGGAGTATTCCGCAAGTGCTGATCCAGTAAGGGGTATAGCTTTAGCTTGGTGTTCAAGGGTTCTTGCATATAAGGATATAGCTGCTGCTAAAAAATCTCTTGAAGAAGCCGAGAAACACTCAGGGTCGGAAGAGGTTTCTATCGCTAAGGCTTTCATTGCCTCTTCAGAAGGTGATAGATCGTTAGCGCTGTCAATTTTGTCGAAAATTGACACTTTACAGTCAGTTACGGCTTGCTTCTTAGTGGTCATTCACCACGATACCCCCGCAGAGGGTATTGAATGGCTGAAAAGTGCAGGGCATGACTTTCTTGATCTAGACTCTGATGGCAAGTTTTTATTCATATCTCATCAATTAGATGCTGGAAACTGGGATGAAGCATTTGACTGTGTAGGGAAGCTTGTAAGTCAAGACTTTGAAATAACGCCTGTATTGTACTTTAGTGCCGCATTATCAAATTTGCTTAAAGCTGCTCCAGAAGAATTAAGAAGTGCTTTATTGAGGCACCCGCCTTTAGATGCATCAATTAGATTGTTTGATGACGATGTTTCTCTAAATAGTCGCAGGCTGGCTATTCGTAATTTTTTGTTGTGTAGCAAGGCGGCAGAAAATTCAGGTTGTAGTCAAGCTGCAAATATCGCAAGTGACTATAATCTTTGGTTGCGTCTAAGAGACACCGAATTAAGGACTGATGCTTTAGATGAGTTAAAAGCAAGCCTGAGTGATTCAGACCACAAAATTAGAAGAGTTCCATTGGCACTACAATTTGGGATTCCGATCGATCTAAAACAGTTTGAATCAGAAATACAGCAAAGTATTGTTCGTTCCGGAGGAATCTCTACAGAGATTGCACTGGGCCGGTTAGCTTTAGCGTTTGAGCAAAATTCCCCCAAGGATGTCGCTCAATATGTAGGGAAGTATAAAGACCAGCTATACCAATGCCTAGACAGAATTTATATCGACTCAATTCAAATTGAAGCGCTATCCAGAAGTGGTGACGTTGATGCAGCATCGTCTTGCTTGACCGAGTTGATTGAATATGGATTGCCTGAAGCTCAAAGATTAAAGCTTGAGAATATTATCGCCGAGTCATGTGGTGATGAGTCAATTGGTAAATATAAGGAGCAATTTAATAGAACAAACGAGTTGCCAGATCTCGTTCTTCTGGTAAAGAAACTAGAAAACCTGTCTGAATGGGAAGAAATGCATGGTTATGCATTGGATCTATTTGAAAGAACCCGATCATTAGAAGATGCAATCAGTTTGGCATTTTCGATACATTACTGTAAGCAACCTGATGAGGTATTGAAATTTCTCAATGAAAATTCTGACTTTGTATGTCAGTCCGATCAACTTCGAGGATTGATGGCGGTCAGTTATTATCAGCTTGGCCGATTCTCAGACGCCAAGAAAGAACTGGAGTTAATTGAAGACTCAAAAGTTAAAGATAGACATAAAGAACTTCTTGTTAACATAGCCATCTCTTCTGGAGATTGGGAAAGTCTTCATCACTTTGTTGAAGAAGAATGGAAGGGTAGAGACGATGCTAATCCTCAGTCTCTAATTAGGGTAGCTAAATTAGCTCAATCAATAGGTTCCCCACGTGCTCAACACCTCGTTGAATCTGCTTTGTCAAAAGTTGACGACGATGCTGAGATTTTTATGTCAGCTTACGGAATCGCAGTTGGGTCTGGATGGGAAGATTCGAGGGCGTTCAAAATTCTGTGTCAGCCAGTCACAAGTCAATATGAGCGTCTAGCCGCGGTAGTGTTCAGAATTCTGTGTCATTTCTTTATCCTATGCAAAAGAGAGATGACACATGACCAAACCAACATTCGACATGGAAGCCGCACTGCAAGCTC
>PBQA01000021.1 GCA_002724925.1 Oceanospirillaceae bacterium | reverse complement strand
TAAGCTTGGAAACGAAAGTAACCCACAGCTGGAGGCTATATAATACAAAGCCTGTAGCATTCTATGTTACTTTAGAGGGGAAAATCCCTAGAACCCCACGATGGCGTCATCCACCACGATGCCGATGGAGAGCACGAGGCCAAACAGCGACAGCGTGTTCAGCGAGAAGCCGAACATGTGCATCACCGCGAACGTGCCGACCAGCGAGACCGGCACGGCGATCAGTGGAATGATCGACGCGCGCCAAGATTGCAGGAACAGCACCACCACGATCACCACCAGGAGGATGGCCTCCAGCAGCGTGACGGCGACGGACTGGAGCGAGGCGCGCACGAAGACTGTGGGGTCGTAGGCGATCTTGTACTCGATGCCTTCGGGGAACTTGGCCTGCAGCCGCTCCATCGTCGCGCGCACCGCGCTGGACGTGTCCAGGGCATTGGAGCCGGGCGTCATCAGGATTTGCAGGCCGACCGCGTTCTCGCCGTCGAGCTGGCCGCGCATGGTGTAGTTGTCCGAGCCCAGTTCCAGGCGTGCGACGTCGCGCAGGCGGGTCACCTGGCCGTTGGCGCCGGCCTTGATCACGATGTCGCCGAACTGCTCTTCGGTGGTCAGGCGCCCCAGCGCATTGACGCTGACCTGGAAGGCGGCCGACGCATTCGGCTGCTGGCCGATCGAGCCGGCTGCGACCTGCACGTTCTGCTCGCGGATGGCGGCGACCACATCGCTGGCGGTCATGCCCCGCGATGCGACCTTCTCGGGGTCGAGCCAGACGCGCATTGCGTACTCGCCTTCACCGCCGATGATCACGTTGGCGATGCCCGGCAGGCGCGCCAGTTCGTCGCGCACGTTGAGCATCGCGTAGTTGGACACGTACAGCGGGTCGTAGCGGTCCCCCGGCGAGAGCATATGCACCACCATGAGAATATCGGGCGCGGTCTTGTCGGTGACCACGCCGATGCGCTGGACCTCGGGCGGCAACCGGGGCAGCGCGCGTGAGACGCGGTTCTGCACCTGGATCTGCGCGACGTCGGGGTCGATGTGCTGCTCGAACGAGATGGTCAGCACCATCCGCCCGTCCGTGGACATCTGGGACTGCATGTACATCATGCCTTCCACGCCGTTGACCGCCTGCTCCAGCGGCGATGCCACGGTGTCGGCGATCACCTGCGGGTTGGCGCCGGGATAGCTGGCGGTGACCTGCACCGTCGGCGGCGTGACCTGGGGGTACTCGCTCAGGGGGAGCTGGAAATAGCTGATCGCGCCCGCGATCAGCATCAGCACCGACAGGACGATGGCGAAGATCGGCCGGTTGATGAAGAAGCGGGGGAAATTCATTTGCGGGCCTCCGCCGAGCCGGCCGCGCCGTCAGCCTTGGCGGGGTCCGCGCCACCGGCCTTGGCAGGCGCCGCAGCGGGAGCCGGAGCGTTTGCCGCAGCCTTGGTCGCGCCGGTCGCGCCGGCGGCCGGTGCCGCGGGCGCCTGCATGGGCACCATGCGCGGCGTGACCGCCATGCCGGGGCGCACGAGGCCCTTGATGATGATCTTCTCACCGGCCTGCAGGCCGCCGTTGATGACGCGCAGCCCGTCCACCACCGGCCCCAGTTCGATGGGCCGGTACTGGGCCTGGTTGTTCTCGCCCACGACCAGCACGTAGTTGCGCCCTTGGTCGGTGCCCACGGCCTGATCGTCGATCAGGACGGCCTCGCGCGCCGCGCCGGTGGACAGCTTGGCCCGGGCGAACATGCCGGGTGCCATGCGCCCATCCGGGTTGGGCACAACGGCGCGCGCGCGGATCGTGCCGGTGCTTCGGTCAATGGTGTTGCCCACGAAGTCGAGCGCGCCCCTGTGCGGGAAACCCTTGTCCGTGGTCAGCCCGACCTGCACGGGCAGCGAAGCCTTGCTACCGGCGCCCGCAGCGGGCCGCGAGCGGCTGACGACGTTGAGATAGGTGGCCTCATCAATGTCGAAGTACACGTGCAACGGGTCGATGGATACGATCGTGGTCAGCAGCGTGGCCGCGCCGGCGCCGCCACCGCTGACCAAGTTGCCCTCGGTCACGAGCACGCGGTCGACGCGCCCGGCGATGGGCGCAGTGACGCGGGCGTAGGACAGGTCCAGCTGAGCCGCAGCAACGGCGGCCTTAGCCGCCTGCACCTGAGCCTGGCGCGCGTTGCGTGCGGAGGCGGCATCGTCATAGGTCTTGCGCGCGACGGCGCCGGTCGCCACCAGGCGCTCGGCGCGGTCAAAGTCGGCCTGGGCCTGGCTGGCCAGCACCTCGGCCTGACGCAGTTGCGCCACGGCCGTGTCGAGCGCAACCTGGAACGGCCTCGGGTCGATCTGGAACAGCAGTTGGCCCTTGCGCACGAGGCTACCTTCGGGAACGCTCACCGCATCGACGGCGCCGCCGACCCGCGAGCGCAGCTCGACGGTCTTGGGCGCGGCCAGGAAGCCGGTGTACTCGGCCGATGGCGCGACCGTGCGGGTAATGACCTCGGCCACGGGCACCTGCGGCGCCATCGGCGCGCCCGCCGGGGGCGCCGCGGCCTTGCCCTCGTCCTTGGCGTCGCGGGCAGCGATCGCTATCCCCCCGACGGCTGCGATGACGCCTGCCACCACAATGATTCTGATTTTTTACGCATGGAAGTGACCCTTTCTTGGATGCAGGACTCCGGCCCTTCCGAAGCGCTCTGCAGACATTTGTGTGGAGGCTAGGCGTTACAACGACGGCAAGGTCAAGCCCTCTTGTTGCCTCAGCGGGCAGACGGCACGGACAAGGTGGTGGGACGCCCGGCGTCGTCGCCGTGGTTGGCCTCCGGCGCGCCCTTGAAGCGCAGCAGGCGCAGTGCGTTCAGCGTGACCAGGGCCGTGGCGCCGGTGTCGGCCAGCACGGCAACCCACAAGCCGGTGATACCCAACACGGTGGTGACCAGGAACAAGCCCTTGAGGCCAATGGCGAATACGACGTTTTGGTGAATGTTGGCCATCGTCGCCCGCGACAGGGCCACCAGGTGGGCCACGTCCGTGACGCGGCTCTTGAGCAGCGCGGCATCGGCGGTTTCCAGCGCCACGTCCGTGCCGCCGCCCATGGCGATACCCACGTCGGCGGTCGCCAGGGCCGGCGCGTCGTTGATGCCGTCGCCGACCATCGCCACCTTGGCATCACGCTTCATCTCGTTGACCAAGCGCAGCTTGTCCTGCGGCAGCAGCTCGGCCTCCCACTCGATGCCCAGCTTGCCGGCGATCGCCTGCGCGGTGCGGCGGTTGTCGCCGGTCAGCATGACCGAGCGCACGCCCATGGCGTTGAGCTGGGCCACGCCTTCGCGCGCGTCGCGGCGGGGCTCGTCGCGCAGGGCCAGCAGGCCCAGAACGTTCTTGCTGGCTTCGTCGAACAGGACCACCACGGTCTTGCCGCCATCCTCCAGCTTGTCGATTTCCCTGCGGTGCGCGGCTGTCAGCGTGGCCGTCTGTTCCGCATGGGCGGGCGATCCGACAGCGAGCGCACTGCCGTTCACGGTGGCGCGCACCGCCTTGCCGGCAATGGCCGATGCGCCCGTGGCCTGGGGAATCGCCACGTCCAGGCTCTTGGCATGGGCGACAATGGCCTTCGCCAAGGGATGGTTTGAGCCGGACTCGACAGCGGCGGCAAGCGCAAGGACCTGTTGATGCTTGAACAGCCCGAAGGGCAGGACCTCGGTGATGCGCGGCTTGCCCTCGGTCAGCGTGCCAGTCTTGTCGAAGGCAATGGCGCGCACGCGGCCGATGGTTTCCAACGCGTTGCCACCCTTGATCAGCAGGCCCCGTCGCGTGGCCACCGCAAGGCCCGAGGCGATGGCCGCCGGTGTGGAGAGCACCAGCGCACATGGGCAGGCAATCAACAGCAGTGCGAGGCCGCGGTACAGCCAGGTACCCCAGTCGCCACCCATGGCAAGTGGCGGAACCACCACGATCAACGCCGCGATGGCCATGACGGCAGGGGTGTAGTAGCGGCTGAACTTTTCGATGAAGCGAGCCGTGGGCGCCTTGGAGGACTGCGCCTGCTCCACCAGTTGGATGATGCGAGAAATGGTGTTGTCCGATGCCGTCTTCTCGACTTGTACTTCGAGCACGCCATCGACGTTGATGGAGCCGGCGAACACGTCGGCACCGATAGCCTTTTGACGCGGTACGGACTCGCCGGTGATAGGCGACTCGTCCAGGCTGCTTTCACCGCGGAGGATCTTGCCGTCCGCAGGCACCCGGTCACCAGGGCGCACCAGCACGCGGTCGCTCACGCGCAGGGAAGCGGCGGGCACTTCGCGCTGCCCGCCCGCGGCATCGAGCAGTACCGCCGTCTTAGGCACCAGGGAGGCCAGCGCCTTGATGCCGGCGCGCGCGCGGCCGGCGGCCACGCTTTCCAGCAGCTCGCCGATCGCGAACAGGAACACCACGGCAGCAGCTTCCTCGGCCTCGCCTATCACGAGCGCGCCCAGCGAGGCGACGACCATCAGCGTTTCGATAGAGAACGGCGAGCCTGACACAGCCAGCGCGAAGGCTTTGCGAGCGAACGGCAGCACGCCCGCGATCACCGCAGCGGCGAAGATCCATTCAGCGTAGCCAGGAACGAACTGCGCGATCGCGTAGGCCGAGCCCATCAGGCCGCCCAGGCCCAGCACGTGCTTGCCTTTCTTCGTCTGCCACCAGCGCTGATGGCGCGCCGTCGATGCTGCTGCTGGGGCCGCGGGTGCTGAGCCATCATGGCGGCGCACGTCGGAGACGCCGAAGCCCAGGCTCTTGATGGTCTTCTCGATGTGGCCGAGCTGCGTGGGGCCGCCAGACGCGAGCGTCAATTCCAGCGTTTCTGCGGTGAAGTTTATGCGGGCATCGGACACGCCATCCATGCGAGCGAGCGCCGTTTCGATCTTGCCGACGCAACTGGCGCAGTCCATGCCCTCGACGCGCATGGACACGTTGGGGGGCGTGCTGGGTGCTCCACGGGAGGCAGAGGCCGGCGCATGGTCATGCCCGCTGCAGGCCCCGTGATCGTGACCGTGGTCATGGGCATGGCCGTGAGCATGGCCATGCCCATGGTCATGGTGGCCGCCGCAGCCGGCGTGGTCATGCGCGTGGGCCGCATGGCGCGGTGCAGGTGCTGCGGACATTTCCGACGCGGGCAGTGCCTGCACGTCGAAGCCCAGGGACCGGATTTTCTTGGCAATGTCGCGTGCAGTATTTCGGCTACTTGTGCTGCGCGTCAACGTCAGCGTCTCATTTGTAAAATTAACCTGTACATTTGATACGCCATCAATTCGACCAAGCGCTGTTTCAATCTTGCCGACGCAACTGGCGCAATCCATACCTTCGACCCGAAAGCCCAGTTGTTCGTCCTGCGCTCCTGTGCCGTCCAATGTTTCCAAAGACATATCAATCTCCTGGTTCTCTGAGTAATCGCCGTGGCAGGACGCACAAATCAGCGATCGGAATGTTATGCAAACACATGAACACTTGTTTGTATGTTTATTCAAAAAAAAGAAAGAATCTCTTTCTGGCTGAACCATCCGACCGCTGCTTTATGCAGCTGCCATTAAGTCATTTTTTGTTGCGCAGCATCTGGTAGGTTTCAAATGCGGTGCGGTAGGCATCACTATAGGTATCAGGCGTCTGCTCACCAGCCCAGAATCCAGCCATTCCCGCAACCTGCCAATCTGCCAAATCACTCTTTACTTGAGCACGAGTCAATGCCACCGGAGCCTTGTAAGCCGCACCCAGCTTGAGCTGGAGATAGCTCTCGTAGGCTTGTTGGTAGGCTTGGGTGTGCGAAGCGGTGGTGATTCCGCGCGAGGTGAACGCGTGCATGCCGGAGATTTTCCACAGTTCCAAATCAGCCATCACTTCAGCACGAGTCTTTCCTGCTGAGGGCGCCTGATACATATCACCTTGGGTCAATTGCAAGTAGCGCTGAAAGGCAGCCTGGTATTGAGGGCTGAACGTATCCGGGCCGCTTTCGCCGCGAGACAACGCTTCCAGCCCAGATTGCCTCCAAGCAGCCAGATCCTCCTGGACCTGTTGCCGTGTCATATCTGCGGCGAACGGTTGAGCGTTTACTCCAGCAGCAAAAAGTGCGGAAAGCAGAACAGCAAAGCGAATTTTCTTGGACATGGTCAATACTCCTTGACGTTAAAAATAATGGCGTGGTCCTTACGCCTTTCGGATACCCCGTAGACAAATAATAACACACATGAAGATATGTTCAAGTGTTTATTTTTAGAGTGCTTTTTGCTTGGGGTCTTCTAGGCATTCAGCAAGGCGCGCCGGTGTCTCTCTAGATTGATAGCCAAAAAAAGCCTACCCCTTGAAGGCGTAGGCCGGCGCGCACTCACATGTTCAGTCAATCGTCGTGTCTGTCCTCCGAAATGTGAACCGCCATGTCCTGGAGTACCTGGCTGACGTGCTGGTCGGCAATGCCGTAGAAGATGTGCTTGGCTTGGCGCTCGCCGCGCACGAGGCGCGCGCCGCGCAACAGGCGCAGGTGATGGCTGACCAAGGACTGCGACAGGTCTAGCGAGCCAGCAATGTCGCCCACTGCGACCGATCCGCGCATGCACTGCAACAGGATTTTCAATCGCGATTGGTCGCCCAGCAGGCGGAAGGTCTCTGCCAGAACAGCGACGTCACTTTGCGATAGTGCGAGGACATCAGTGGTCGTGCCGTGGTTAGAGGTCGAACATTGCACAATAGCGGCGCTGGTGGTTTTGCGGGATGTCATGGATTCAAACCCTCAAGTGAACTGCGAACCGTCTAGCACGGCCTCAATGCTTGTGACCGGGAGCGGAGTGGTCATGGTCATGATTGTGCTCACTGTGGTCGTGGCCGCTGTGGTCCTGACGGCCTGTCGTGGGTTGCAGGCTGCAGATGTTCTCGTCAGCCTCCGAGTTCCAGTCGATTCCGACTGTGGCGTGTTCGATGCTGAACTGCTCTCGCAGCACCGCCTCGACGCGCTTGACCACAGCTCGCGCCTCCTCGTCCACGTTGGGTCGAACGTGTAGCGTGGCCATCGTGCGACCGGAAGTGAGTTGCCACACGTGAACATGGCTGACAGCCGCCAGGCCGGGCACAGTGCTCATCAGGCCTTGTTCCACCTTTTCCGGCGAAGCGTCCTCTGGCGCACCCTCCAACAGGATATGGATCGACTTGGCCAGGAGCTTCCAGGCGCTGCGCAGAATCAACGCCGCTACTAGAACCGACAGGATGGGGTCGATCGGAGTCCAGCCGGTGAAGTAGATGACGATCGCTGCAACGATGGCGCCGACAGAGCCGAGCAGGTCACCCATCACGTGGAGGATGGCACCTTTCACATTGACGTGATCGGTTTCGCCGCGGGTCATGATCCACAGCACGAGGACGTTGATCAGTAAGCCGAGCACGGCGACGATCATCATCGGGCCGGCGAGGATGACGGGCGGCGCCTGCAGCCGCTCCCACGCCTCGTAGGCGATCCATGCGACGATCGCGAACAGGGTCACGGCGTTCAGGAAGCCGGCGATGACCTCGAAGCGCAGGTAACCGAATGTGCGTTTGCTGTCGGCTGCGCGGCGACCGAATCGGAAGGCAGCGTAAGCCAGGGCAAGTGCCACGGCGTCGGTCAGCATGTGGCCAGCATCGGCAAGTAGGGCTAGCGAGCCCGACAGCACGCCGCCGACAGCTTCCACGAGCATGAAGCCGAAGATCAGGAAGAAGGAAACCAGAACCTTGCGCTCGTTGGCGCTCGTCACTGTGGGGGTGTGGTCGTGATCATGGTCGTGACCATGGTCATGTGCATTGGATTGGGACATGGGCGCCTCTGCTGGTTGAGTGTTTGACTATGGCGAAATATAACACATGAATATGTGTTCATGTGATATATTTTCGCTCACCCTTCTCAGCCTCCGAAGCCATGCGTTGTGATGCCGCAACGAGAAAATGTGCCTATCCTTTCGGCCAGATACGGTGCAGGTCATCCAGAATCAGCTGGTGATGGTGCCTGCCTTGGTCTGCGTGTGTGCGTAAATGAGGGTGATCCGGCGGCAAGCTGGGGTGGTCATGCGCCACGTCAGAAGGGTCGCTGGCCGGCCACAGCCAGAGCGTCAGCGCCACGCCGGCCAAGCCGACCAGGGACATGACAATGAAGGTCGATGGCAAGCCCATGACCGCGCCGAAGCGGCCGGCAAGTGGGTAGCAGATGAGCCAACAGGCGTGCGACAGCGCGAAGTGTGCCGCGAAGATCGCAGGACGGTCCTCGGCATGGGCCGAGCGGCGCAGAAGACGGCCGGATGGCGTTTGCGCCACGCTGTAGCCAAAGCCGATGATCAACCACAGCGGCAGCAACAATGCATAGCTCGGCAGCAGTGCGCCGATCCCCGTGCCCACGACCAGTACGGTAGCGCCGGTGAGCATCGCGGTTCGGTCGGCCACCTTTTCCAGTAAGGATGGCAGAACGAAGGCTGCCACCATCGAACCGCCTCCGAATGCCGCCAGTGCCGACGCCACTTCGACCTCGCCTAGGCCAAAGCGCGCCTTCACGAGAACCACCGTGTTCACGATCACCATGGCGCCCGCCGCCGAGACGGCCAAGCTGATCGCCAGCAGGCCCCGCAGGCGTGGCGTAGCGAGATAGATGCGTGTGCCGCGGGTCGTGCGATCCCAAATGCCGCGGCGCGGTCCGGGAATAGTTGTGGGCAACCGCACGCTGACCACGAGCGCGGCTGAAACGAGGAAACCGAGCACTGTTCCCGCGAACAGGTTGTGAAAGCTGATGACGGTCAGCAGCGCAGCAGCCAGCATCGGGGAAATCAGGCTTTCCAGGTCATAGGCCAGCCGGGACAGCGACAGCGCCTTCGTGTAGTCCTCTTCATCGGGAAGGATGTCCGGGATAGTGGCTTGGAAAGTCGGCGTGAAGCCGGCGGATGCCGCTTGCAGGACAAAGATCAGCAGATAGATCTGCCAGACCTCGGTGACAAAGGGCAAACAGATCGCGACAACCGCTCGTACCAGGTCCAGCGCTACGAGCAATGACCGTCGCGGGAACTGGTCGGCGAAGGCCTGTGCGACTGGAGCGACTCCCACATAGGCCAGCATCTTGATAGCCAGCGCCGACCCGAGCACCGCACCTGCATCGGCCCCGGCCAGCTCGTAGGCAAGTAGGCCGAGCGCTACCGTCATCAGGCCTGTGCCGACGAGTGCGATCACCTGCGCGGTGAACAGGTGGCGGTAGGTGCGGTTCTTTAGGACGGAGAGCATCGAGAGACCTCAGAGCAGTCTGGTTAGCGCCTTCATTTCGGCTAGAACGGAGTCCTCATCATGAGATAGGCAGTGGTCGATGTGGTCATGGATCAGGACGCGCTTGGCCGCTGTGACGGCGCTCTCCACCGCAGCGAGCTGGCGAGCGATGTCCAGGCAGGTTTCTTCTCCTTCGATCATCCCGATGACGTGTCGCAGATGACCCTCGGCGCGCTTGAGCCGTTTCACGAGATCTGGGTGGCTGGTGTGCTTGTGCATCTCTTTCATGCAGCAATCATATCCCCCCCCGGGGGATATGCTCAAGGAGTCTGCATAGCTGTTTGCGCAGTGGATTAGCACCACCTCGCCTCTCGATGTCTTGCGCCCGACGCCCTCTCTAAGGCGATTGGTGCTCAAAGGATGTAAGGTTTTCTTTCCCATTCATATGAATAGATATACAATTGTTCATATCTAAGCCAGTGAACAGTGGCTTTTCAACGACAAGCACTTGCTCGGAAAGAGAACACCCAGCCGGGGGTAAGTACTGATGCAACACCGATGGAGAATTGAATGCTTCGCAAAGACATACGCAAGGGATGGATATGGGCGGTATCCACGCTTTGGGCCGGCACCGTGCTAGCCCAGCCAGTAGCCGCCCCTCACGTCCCATCCAGACCAGACAGCCACATGGTCGCCCAATTGTGGGAGTCAGCTTGGCAGCGGCAGCCAGAAGCCGCTGGAGAAGGCGCCTGGCAGCAGGCCGCCCAAGCACGCCAAGAGACGGCCGGCAGTTGGGTGGCAGGTCCGATGGCGCTGGAAGCCTCCACCAAAACTGATCGGTTCAACAACCGCAACGGACAGCGCGAATATGAAGTCGGGGTGGCTATTCCCCTTTGGATGCCTGGTGAGCGCGCCTCGTCGGCACGCTGGGCGGACGCGGAAAGCCTCGCGCTATCCAGCCGGATGCTGGCCGCCAAGCTACGCACGGCCGGACAGGTTCGCCAGGCATGGTGGGCATGGCAGCGTGCCCAGGCCGAATTGGTGGCGGCGCAGGATCGCACCCGCAGCGCGGACGAGTTGGCGCAAGCAGCACAAGGCGCTGGCGGCCCGCCGCTCTGCGGAACTGGTGTCCCATCAGAAGTACGCCAACCCCGAACTGACCCTGGCGACCACGCGGGATCGGGGCGGCTACGGCGAACGCTACAACCAGACGATCACGGTGGGTGTGCGCATTCCCTTCGGTACGGGTAGCCGTCATACCGAGCAATTGTCCAGCGCCAATGCGCAGGCACTGGAGGCTGAGTCGGCACTCGCGGCCCAGCGCACCCGGCTACTCTCGGAAATTCGAACTGCCCAATCGCGCGAACTGGCAACCAGCACCCAGATGCAGGCCGCTTCGGAGCGCCAGCGACTAGCCCAACAAACGCGCACCTTCTACCAAAAGTCGTTCGCGATGGGCGAGACGGACATGCCGACACGCCTTCGCATCGAGCAGGAGGCCACCGAGGCCGAGCGCGCGGCGCTGCTCGCCAAGGTGGAGCATGCCGCGGCCATCTCGTCCCTGTTGCAGGCACAAGGCACGCTGCCGCAGCCGACCGAGACTTTCACTGACATCTCCGGCACGCGCTGATCGGCGCGCGCTCAACCATCCTGGAACCTTAGAAATGTCGCAATCCTCTTTCTGGCGTGCAGCTGCCTTGTCCAGCCTCCTGCTTGGCAGTAGCGCAACGTGGGCCGGCGACGGCCATGACCATGGCGAAGCCGCTCCTGCCCCCGCAGCGGCCGCGCTTCCGCGCTTTGCCGCAGTTTCCGATGACTTCGAACTGGTGGGTGTGCTGAACGGCCAGCGTCTCACACTCTACCTCGACCATGCTGCCGACAACCGGCCGGTGACCGATGGCGAGCTGACCCTCGAGCTGGGTGGTCAACAGGTAAAGGTCAGCTCACACGGGGTTGGAGAGTTCGAGGCCGATCTGACTGAGCCGCTATCCGATGGCGAGACCTCAATCATGGCCACTATTACTGCGCAGGGCCAATCGGACCTGTTGACGGGCGTTCTCGATGTTCATAGCGAAGACGCCGAACACGAGCATGCCGTCGCATCCGGCCGTGTGGTCGTACTAGGTGGCGGTGCCGCAGTCCTCGGCGTCGGTGTCCTAGCGTGGGCGCTGCGCAGACGTACACGCACCAACGGTGCACTGCGAGGTGCAGCATGAAGCGCAACTTCCGTTTCCTAATGACGACGGCCATGGCGGCTGCATTGGCTCTGGCTGCTCCCGCGTTCGCTCACGACGGCCATGACCACGGCGACGAAGCGCCGGCTGCGTCTTCCAATGGCCCCCAGCGCCAGCCTGATGGCAGCGTGTTTCTTCCGAAACCGTCGCAACGTCAGATCGGTGTACGCACCCAGCTGATCAAGCAGGAGCCCTTGGCCCGCAGCCATGAACTGGCTGGCAAAGTAATCATGGACCCGACGACAGGCGGCAAGGTCCAGGCAATGGTAATGGGCCGGCTGGTGCCCGGGCCGGATGGTCTGCCGCAGATCGGCCAATCCGTGCGCAAGGGCCAGGTGCTGGCCTACATCGAACCGGCCAGCGGTGTGCTGGAGCGCTCAGGCCAGATGGCCCAGGTTGCCGAGCTGCGTGCGGGCCAAGCGCTCGCGCAGAAGCGCTTGGCCCGGCTGCGCGAGCTGTCGGAGACCGTGCCCCGCAAGGAGATCGAAGCAGCCGAAAGCGAAGTGAACAGCCTGACCGAACGCGCCCGCGCCTTGAGCGGGGGCCTCGCCGGCAGGGACGTACTGAAGGCCCCAGTCAGCGGCGTCATCGCATCCAGCCCCGCAGTTGCCGGGCAGGTCGTGGATGCGCGCGAACTGGTGTTTGAGGTGGTCGATCCGACCCAACTGCGCATCGAGGCGCTTGCCTACGATCCGGCAATGGCACAGAACCTGGCCGGTGCTGCACTCGCAGTAGGCGGTCAGAAGGTGCCGCTGAGCTTCGTCGGTGCCGCCAGCAGCCTGCGCGAGCAGGCCCTGCCCATGCTGTTCAAGGGCACCAGCGAAAGCCTCTCGCGCTTGGCGGTCGGTATGCCGGTGGTGGTCTTCGTGCAAGAGGCGACGACGGTACCTGGCTACCGCGTGCCTTCCGGTGCGCTGATGAAGAACCCTGCCAACCAGAACATCGTCTGGGTCAAAGACCAGGCCGAGCGCTTCGAGCCGCGTGTCGTGAACATCACTCCTTTGGATGGTGCATCCATCGCTGTCACTTCGGGCCTGGCGGACGGCGACCGCGTGGTTGTCGAGGGCGCGTCCCTGATCAATCAAGTTCGTTGAGGGGCACCATTCCATGTTCAAGTGGCTTCTCGAAAATAGCTTACGAAACCGGCTCCTGGTCATCATCGGGGCGCTGGTGCTGATGGCGTATGGCGCGTTCACCCTGACGCGCACGCCGGTAGATGTCTTTCCCGATCTCAACAAGCCGACCGTCACTCTCATGACGGAGGCTGGCGGCATGGCTGCCGAAGAAGTCGAGCAACTCATCACGTTCCCGCTCGAAACGGCCATGAACGGCCTGCCCAGCGTCGAAAGCGTGCGCTCGGTCTCCAGCGCCGGGCTTTCCTTCATCTACGTGACATTTGACTGGAAGACCGACATCTTCCGGGCGCGCCAGATGGTCTCCGAACGCCTGACGTCCATGGAGGAAGGGCTAGCCCCGGGCGTGACGCCCACTATGGGGCCAATCAGCTCAGTGATGGGCGAGATCATGCAGATTGCAATCCCCATCGGTGCCAAGCCCTCAGGGCAGAAGAACGCAGCCCCGCCGCTGTCGGCCATGGACACTCGCGAGTACGCGGACTGGGTGCTACGCCCCCGGCTGATGGCCATACCTGGTGTTGCCCAAGTCATCCCGATCGGAGGCGAGGTCCGTCAGTTCCAGGTCCAGCCCAACACCACGCGAATGTCAGAGCTGGGCGTGACTGCGTCCGATCTGGATGCGGCTCTCAAGGGCTTCTCCGCGAACACTTCCGGCGGCTTCCTGGAGATCAATGGCCGCGAGTACCTGATCCGCAACCTGGGCCGCACGTCCCGACTCGACGACCTGCGTAACCTGCCTCTCGCGGTGCGTGCGGGCCAACCCATCCTGCTCCACCAGGTCGCCGATGTTCAGTTTGCGCCAGCCATCAAGCGCGGCGATGCAGGCTTCGAGGGCCTGCCAGCCGTGATCCTGGGCATCCAAAAGCAGCCCACGGCCGATACGATTGCACTGACCCGCTCGATCGAGTCAGCGTTGGCGGACATGAAGGGCTCACTGCCGGCTGGCATGGCCGAGCCACAGGTGACCTTCCGACAAGCCAACTTCATCGAGGCGTCCATCAGCACGCTGCAAGGCAAGCTCATCGGCGCATCGGTCTTCGTGGCGGTGATCCTGTTCTTCTTCCTGGGCACTTTGCGCCCCCTGGTGATCGCGTTGACCGCGATTCCTGCCTCGATCTTCGTGACCGGGCTGGTGTTCCACTATTTCGGCCTATCAATCAACACCATGACGCTCGGTGGGCTGGCGATCGCCATCGGCGGTCTCGTGGACGATGCTGTGGTCGATGTGGAGAACATCATGCGGCGGCTCAAGGAGGACCGCACCCGCCACCCTGAGAACCGGCTGACGCCCCTGGTCATCGTTGCCAGGGCCTCGATGGAGGTTCGCTCGGCGATTCTCTACGCCACGATGATCATTGTGCTGGTGTTCCTGCCCCTGTTCGCGCTGCCGGGGATGGAGGGGCGCTTGTTCGTGCCGCTGGGCATCGCCTTCATCGTCTCCACGCTGGCCTCGCTGCTGGTCTCTGTGACGGTCACTCCGGTGCTTTCGTACTACCTGCTGCCCAAGATGAGGACGCTGGACCATGGCGACACTCGGCTTCTAGCCTGGTTGAAGACGCGCTATCAGGGCGGCCTGCAGCGGGTCTTGCAGCGGCCGCGTGCCGCCCTTGGCATGGCCGCTGTGGCTGTCACACTGGCTGTCGCCGCGGTGCCATTCTTCCCGACCACGTTCCTGCCCCCGTTCAATGAAGGAACGTTGCTGGTGGGCCTGCGCCTGAATCCCGGTGTGACGCTGGCCGAATCTTCGGCGCTTGCCCAGCAAGCCGAGCTGCTGGTCGCGCAGGTGCCAGAGGTGCAGCACGTGGGCCGGCGCAGCGGACGGGCCGAGCTGGACGAGCATGCCGAAGGCGTGCATGTCAGCGAGCTGGACGTGGGCCTGCTGCCCGCCTCGGAGCTAAAGCGCTCCATGGAGGAGATCACCGCCGACATCCGTTCGCGTCTGGCTCACTTGCCCGGCTCCATCGGCATTGGCCAGCCGATCTCGCACCGCATCGACCACATGTTGTCGGGGGTGCGCTCGCAGATCGCCATCAAGGTGTTCGGCGAGGACCTGGACGTCCTGCGCGGGCAGGCGGATCTGCTGCGCGCCAAGCTGGCCGGAATTCCGGGGCTTGCTGACCTGGAGATCGAAAAGCAGGTCCTAGCGCCGCAGATCAAAATCCGCGTGGATTATGCGGCGGCGGGACGCTACGGCGTGGCCGCACCGCAAATTCTGTCCACGCTGCAAAGCCTGGTCGAAGGCGAAAAGATCACCGAGGTCATCGAGGGCAACCGCCGCTTCGCGCTGGTGGTTCGCCTGCCCGAGCAGGCGCGGTCGATTGAGGGCTTGAGCCGCATCCTCATCGACACGCCCATGGGTCGGGTCCCGTTGTCGCGCCTTGCCACCATCGAAGACAGCGACGGCCCCAACCAGGTCAGCCGCGACGATGGCCGTCGACGCATAGTTTTGTCGGCCAACGCTCAGGGACGGCCGCTGTCCGAAGTAGTGGCCGACATACGCAGCGTCGTCCAAGAAGTGCGCTTGCCCGAAGGCTACTTCATCACGCTGGGCGGCCAGTTCCAGGCACAAGAGGAAGCCTCGCGACTGGTGGGCCTGCTGTCCATCGTCTCCCTGACGCTCATGTTCGTGGTGTTGTACACGCGCTACAAGTCGGTCGCCCTATCAGCGCTCATCATGGTGAACATTCCATTGGCCCTGGTCGGCGCCGTGTTGGGGCTGTGGCTGTCTGGCCAGCCGTTGTCCGTGGCCGCCCTGGTCGGCTTCATCACGCTCGCGGGTATTTCTGTGCGCAACGGCATCCTGAAGGTGAGCCACTACCTCAACCTCATGCGCATGGAGGGCGAGGACTTCGACCAGAAGATGATCGTGCGTGGCTCGCTCGAACGGCTTTCCCCGGTTCTGATGACCGCGCTGGTCACGGCCTTCGCGCTGGCCCCGCTGCTGTTCGAGGCGTCCCGACCCGGTACTGAGATCCTGCACCCCGTCGCGGTGGTGATCTTCTCGGGGCTGGTCAGCTCCACGCTGCTAGACACCTTCCTTACACCCGCCATGTTCTGGCTGTTCGGCCGCAAGCCTGCCGAACGCCTGCTGGACGACCGCGACGCGGAGGCATTCTGATGCAACGCCTTCTGTCACCCGATTTCAACCACCGTAACCCTATAGGAGCTTTCATGTCTGTTCGATTTCGTTCCCTCACGGCTGGCACCGCCCTCGCCCTGGCATCCGTCACCGCCTTCGCCGCAGGCGACCATGACCACGCGCATGACCACAAGCCGCTGCATGGTGGCGTCGTGACCGAAGTCCGGGACGTGGACTACGAGTTGGTCGTTCAGCCCGCAGCAGCGCAACTCTACCTGCGCGACCACGGCAAGCAGGTCAATGTAAGCAACACCAAAGCCAAGCTCACACTGTTGACCGGCTCACAAAAGCAGGAGGTGCAACTCACGCCTGCCGCGGACGGAAGCCGCCTCGAAGGCAGCGGGACCTTCGCCGCAGCCAAGGGCACGAAGGCCGTCGTCCAAGTCGAACGTGGGGGCAATACCGCGAGCGCCCGGTTCGTTCTGCCGTAGTGTTCAACGTGATCGTCAGGGAACGAGCTGTAATCTGGCGACCACCTGACAAAAGGCGCGACATAGGCGCTCACTATTTCCTCAAAAACTTTGGAGATGTAAATCATGGAAATGCATTTCGACGTCATTGTTATCGGTGCCGGCCCAGGCGGATACATCGCGGCCATTCGCGCTGCCCAATTAGGCATGAAGGTCGCTTGTGTAGATGCCTGGAAGAACAAGGACGGAAAGCCAGCACCTGGCGGCACCTGCAACAACATCGGTTGTATCCCTTCGAAAGCGCTACTGCAGTCGTCAGAGAACTTTGAACAAGCCAAGCACCACTTTGGCACGCACGGCATCTCCACGGGTGATCTGCGCATGGATGTGACCACGATGTTGGAACGTAAGAATCAGGTCGTGAAGTCCAGCAACGAAGGCATCCTTTATCTGTTCCGCAAAAACAAGGTCCAGTTTTTCAACGGCCTGGCGTCTTTCACCAGGACTGTCGATGGTGGCTTCGAGGTGAGCGTCGCCGCCGATGAGGCTGTTACCTTGGTGGGCAAGCAGATCATCGTTGCCACAGGCTCCAACGTGCGGCCACTCCCCAACCTACCGTTCGATGAGCGGGTCGTGCTCTCCAACGACGGCGCGCTGGACATCGCGGCCGTGCCCGATCGGTTGGCCGTCATCGGTGCCGGCGTGATCGGCCTGGAGCTGGGCTCCGTTTGGCGCCGCCTGGGGGCGGATGTCACGATCCTCGAAGGCTTGCCCAGCTTCCTGCCAATCGTCGACCAAGCCATCGCCAAGGAGGCGAAGAAGGCGTTCGACAAGCAAGGCCTGAAGATCGAACTAGGTGCGAAGGTTCGCGAAGTCAATGCAACCGAGGCTGGCGTGACTATTCACTACACCGACAGCCAGGGCCAGACGCAGTCCTTGCAGGCAGACAAAGTGATCGTGGCTATCGGCCGTGTGCCCAACACCGAAGGCCTGAATCCGGCCGCCGTGGGACTCCAACTGGATGAGCGCGGCGCCGTGCTGGTGGACGATGAATGCCGCACCAGTGTGCCCGGCATCTGGGCCATCGGTGACGTGGTGCGTGGCCCGATGTTGGCGCACAAGGCGGAAGAGGAAGGTGTCGCAGTGGCCGAGCGCATTGCCGGCCAGCACGGTCACGTCGATTTCAATACGATCCCCAACGTCATCTACACCAGCCCAGAGATTGCCTGGGTAGGCCGCACCGAGCAGCAGCTCAAAGAGCAGGGCACCGCCTATCGAATCGGTTCCTTCCCGTTCATGGCCAATGGCCGCGCGCGTGCGCTGGGCGACACGCCGGGCCTCGTCAAGGTGATCGCCGATCCTGCCACTGATGAGATACTCGGCGTGCATGTGGTCGGCCCGCAGGCCAGTGAACTGGTGGCCGAGGCCGTGATCGCCATGGCGTTCAAGGCCAGCAGCGAAGACATCGCCCGCATCTGCTTTGCCCATCCGACCCTCTCCGAGACGTTCAAAGAGGCCTCGCTGGCCGTGGACAAGCGCGCGCTCAACTTCTGATTGATCGGAAGCGGCATCCAAACCACCTCACCGAACGCAGCTGCGGGCGGTGGGGCGCATATCGCCATGGAACGTAGGCCACGCCGCAACGGCATGCTATGCCCAACAGTTACTCGTCGTTGTGGTCTTCCGCGATGTGGGTGGCCATATCCAGCAGCACCTGGTTCACGTGCTTGTCCGCCACCTCATAGAAGATCTGTTTGGCCTGGCGCACGCCCTTGACCAGGCGAGCACCGCGCAGCAGCCGCAGGTGGTGGCTCACCAGCGACTGCGAGAGTTCGAGGGTTTCAGCGATGTCCCCGACCGAGGAAGAGCCTTTCATGCAGCACAGCATGATTCTCAGCCGGGACGGGTCACCCAGGAGGCGGAATGTCTCAGCCAAGATGGTCACGTCATTCTGTGACAGCGATTCCAAATCGGCGCTGGGACCCTTCGGTGGGGTACTGAATGGCTTACTTGTATTCATTTTTAAAATATTTCCTAACCTCGAATGGCTGTTTTCGCCCTTCAGAATTGACAAGGCAGCGGCCGCTTAGGCGCGCGCAGCAAAGAACCAGTGCGAGCCTGGCAGGCAAGGCCTCCGTTCCCCGTGCACCGGGTCATTTCTGAAACCTGACAGCATCCGAAAAAGCGCTTGACCTTCCCACGATGGTAAACCCTAAGCTCCCTCCATGTCGAATTTCAACTATGGGAAGCACACCATGAGCATGGCAACAACGAGTAGTGCTGGCGCCCAAGCAGCGGCAATCAGCCTGCCCATCGAGGGCATGACCTGCGCAAGCTGTGTCGGCCGAGTCGAGGCCGCCCTTGTCAAGGTCGAGGGCGTGGCAAGCGTGTCTGTCAATCTCGCCACCGAGCGAGCGGACATTCGCCTGAACCGTCCTGTCGATCGCATGGCGCTGATCCAGGCGATCGAGAAGGTAGGGTACGACGTGCCTCAGGGCACCATCGAGCTGGCGATCGGAGGCATGACCTGCGCTTCGTGCGTGGGCCGCGTCGAGAAGGCGCTCAAGGCGGTGCCGGGCGTCACTGAGGCTGTGGTCAATCTGGCGACCGAGCGCGCTACCGTGCGTGGCGTAGCATCCGTGCAGGATCTGATTGCTGCTGTCGATAAGGTCGGCTACGAGGCCAGCCCGGTCGATACAGGCATGCAGGCCGACGAGGAAGCTGCCGAGAAAAAGGACGCCGAGCGCGCCGAACTCAAGCGCGACCTGACCCTGGCCGCCGTGCTGGCGCTGCCTGTGTTCGTGCTCGAAATGGGCTCGCACATGATTCCCGGCATGCACGAGTGGGTGGCTTCCACCATTGGCATCCAGCAGAGCTGGTATCTGCAGTTCGTGCTGACCCTGCTGGTGCTCGCCATTCCGGGCTGGCGCTTCTATGAGAAGGGCTTCCCGGCGCTGTTCCGCCTGGGTCCCGACATGAACTCGCTGGTCGCGGTCGGCACGGCCGCGGCCTTCGGTTATTCGATGGTCGCCACGTTCGCGCCCAGTCTGCTGCCGGCCGGCACGGTGAACGTGTACTACGAGGCGGCAGCCGTCATCGTGGCGCTGATCCTGCTGGGCCGCTTTCTTGAGGCACGGGCCAAGGGCCGCACCTCCGAGGCCATCAAGCGCCTGATCGGCCTGCAGGCTAAGGAGGCGCACGTGCTGCGCGACGGCCGCATCGTGGACATCCCGATCAACGACGTGGCGCAGGGCGACATCGTGGAAGTGCGCCCCGGCGAGCGCGTGCCGGTCGATGGTGAAGTGACCGAGGGCCGCAGCTTCGTGGACGAGTCGATGATCACCGGCGAGCCGATTCCCGTCGAAAAGGCGGAAGGCAGCACCGTGGTCGGCGGCACCGTCAACCAGAAGGGTGCGCTGACGCTGCGTGCCACCGCCGTGGGCGGTCAGACCATGCTGGCGCAGATCATCCGCATGGTCGAGCAGGCGCAAGGTTCCAAGCTGCCGATCCAGGCCGTGGTGGACAAGGTGACGCTGTGGTTCGTGCCCGCCGTCATGCTGGCCGCGGTGCTGACCTTCCTGGTCTGGCTGGTGTTCGGCCCGTCGCCCGCGCTGTCCTTCGCGCTGGTCAATGCCGTGGCGGTGCTGATCATTGCCTGCCCTTGCGCCATGGGTTTGGCGACGCCGACCTCCATCATGGTCGGCACGGGCCGGGGCGCCGAGATGGGCGTGCTGTTCCGCAAGGGTGAAGCCCTGCAACTGCTCAAGGACGCCAAGGTGGTGGCCGTGGACAAGACCGGCACGCTGACCGAGGGCCGCCCGGTCCTGACCGACCTGGAGATTGCCGACGGCTTTGACCGCAACCAGGTGCTGGCGAAGGTCGCCGCTGTCGAATCGCGCTCGGAGCATCCGATCGCACGCGCCATCGTCGAGTCGGCCGTGGAAGGTGGCATCGCGCTGCCGACGATGACAGACTTCGATTCGGTCACGGGCATGGGCGTGTGCGCCACCGTGGACGGCGCGCGTGTCGAGGTCGGTGCCGATCGCTTCATGCGTGAGCTGGGGTTGGACGTGGGCGGTTTCGCTCGCACGGCCGAGCGCCTGGGCAACGAGGGCAAGTCGCCGCTGTACGCCGCGATCGACGGCCGGCTGGCCGCCATCATCGCCGTCGCCGACCCGATCAAGTCCAGCACGCCCGCGGCCATTGCCGCGCTGCACCAGCTCGGCCTGAAGGTGGCGATGATCACCGGCGACAACGCGCGTACCGCGCAGGCCATCGCCAAGCAACTGGGCATCGACGAGGTGGTGGCCGAAGTGCTGCCCGAGGGCAAGGTCGAAGCCGTGCGCCGGCTGAAAGCCAGCCACGGCCAGATCGCCTACGTGGGCGACGGCATCAACGACGCCCCGGCGCTGGCCGAGGCCGACGTGGGCCTGGCCATCGGCACCGGCACCGACGTGGCGGTGGAGTCGGCCGACGTAGTGCTGATGTCGGGCAACCTGCAGGGCGTGCCCAACGCCATCGCGCTGTCCAAGGCGACCATCGGCAACATCCGCCAGAACCTGTTCTGGGCGTTTGGCTACAACACGGCCCTGATCCCGGTGGCCGCTGGCGTGCTGTACCCCGCCTATGGCGTCCTGTTATCGCCGATCTTCGCGGCTGGCGCGATGGCGCTGTCCAGCGTGTTCGTGCTCGGCAACGCGCTGCGCCTGCGCCGCTTCCAGCCGCCGCTGGCGGCGGATACCGCTCATTGAGAAAGGAGGAACACCATGAACATCGGTGAAGCATCCAAGGCCTCGAAGGTCTCGGCCAAAATGATCCGCTACTACGAGCAGATCGGCCTGATCCCTCCGGCTGACCGCACCGATTCGGGCTACCGCGCCTATACCCAAGACGACGTTCACCGGTTGCATTTCATCCGGCGTGCGCGCGACCTCGGCTTCTCGGTGGCCGAGATCACGGACTTGCTGGGGCTGTGGAATGACAAGTCGCGCCAGAGTGCTGACGTCAAGCGTCTGGCCCAGCAACACATCGACGAGTTGGATCGGCGCATCGCGAGCATGCTGGAGATGGCCGCGACGCTCAAGGCGCTGATCCGGTGTTGCGCCGGCGATGAACGGCCCGACTGCCCGATCTTGCACACGCTGGAGCAGCCCGATACCAGTGACGACGAGCCCGAAGCGCGCACCGGCGCCGTACCGCGCCGCGCGCGAGCCAGCGCAGCAGGAAAAAAGCCGCGTGCGCACTGAGCAGCCAGGAGAGATATGCCCAAAATCACCGTCTTGCCCCATCCTGAACTGGCTCCCGAGGGCGCCGAACTAAACGTGCCAGCCGGCACTTCGATCTGCGAGGCCCTGCTGGACAACGGCATCGAGATCGAGCATGCCTGCGACATGAGCTGTGCCTGCACGACCTGTCACTGCATCGTGCGCAAGGGGTTCGATTCCCTCAACGAGGTCGAGGAGTGCGAGGACGATCTGCTCGACAGGGCCTGGGGACTGGAGGCGCAGTCGCGGCTGAGCTGCCAGGCCATCGTTGCGACCGAAGACCTGACCGTCGAGATCCCCAAGTACACGATCAACCATGCCAAGGAGAACCACTAGGAGCCTGCGTGCTGCCTCAGGCGCACCGGCCTGCGGCAGGGTTGCTCTGGTAGATGGAGGACTGACGGCATTGCAGCCTGACGACCGACCCGCGAGCCAGATTCCTACACCCCCTTGCATCACCGCCGGTTAGGCTGGAAATGTCGTCAAAGTCCTTCAATCCGTGATAGTCGGCGCTGCGGCCGGCCCATGAAAAGTCCCACAGGAGAAGTCCAGCATGTCTGCGCCCAAACAAGCCACGCTCTACCGGATGGTCATGCCCGGCCATACCTGCCCCTACGGGCTGAAGTCGCTCGATCTGCTCAACCGCAAGGGCTACGAGGTCGAGGACAAACACTTGGCGAGCCGCGAGCAGACGGATGCGTTCAAGAAGGAGCATGGCGTCGAGACCACGCCCCAGGTCTTCATAAACGGGCGGCGCGTGGGCGGCTACGACGACCTGCGCAAATTCTTCGGCATGTCCGTGAAGGACAAGAACGCCGTGACCTACACCCCTGTGATCGCGCTGTTCGCCATGGCGGCCGCGATGGCGCTGGCGGCGAGCTGGGCGGCCTTCGGCCAGCTCTGGAGCATTCAGGCGGCAGAGTGGTTCGTGGCCTTTGCCATGTGTCTCTTGGCGCTGCAGAAGCTCAAGGACGTGGACGGCTTCGCGACGATGTTCCTCAACTACGACCTGCTGGCCAAGCGCTGGGTTCGGTATGCCTATTTCTACCCGTTCGCGGAGGCCATCGCAGGTGTCCTGATGGTCGCGGGCGTGGGGATGTGGGTGTCGATTCCGTTGGCGCTGTTCATCGGGACCGTCGGGGCCGTGTCGGTTTTCAAGGCGGTCTATGTCGATCGCCGGGAACTCAAGTGCGCCTGCGTGGGCGGGGACAGCAACGTGCCGCTGGGCTTCGTGTCCCTGACCGAGAACCTGATGATGGTGGCGATGGCCCTGTGGATGTGGGCCAAGGTCGCCTACCTTGGGATGCACTGAGCGCCGCGCCAGGTACGGCGCAGCGCACGTGCTCGCATCGGCCGTCCTGTGTGCAGGCCGGCCACGACGCGGTGTTACTGCGCGCGCGGCGGGAAGCCAGCTTCGCTCAGGGCCGCGGCGATCTGCTCTTGCGAGGCCGAGGTCTGGACCTCGACACGGCGGGTCGGCGGGTCCGTGACGATCTTGGCGTTGGGGTCGATCGTTTGGATCGTTTTCGTCACAGTGCGGGCGCATCCGCCGCAGGTCATGTCTTCGAGATGGAATTGCATGGAAAACTCCTTTCGGGTTGGGGTGTTTGAAGTGTGCTCCTTGCCACCGTTGGAAGGTCAATCGCTATTTGCATCCCCGCCACACCAACCGGCCGAATGCTCATAGGGGCAAGGCCGTGGTGCTCTTTACGCGATCCAGCACGAAGCTGGTCTTGCAGTCCTGCACGCTGGGGTGCTTGAGCAGCGTGTCGAGCACGAAGCGGGAGTAGTGAGCCATGTCCCTGACGACCACCCGCAGCATATAGTCCATGTCGCCGGTCAGCGCATGGCACTCCACAACCTCTGGCCAGTTCTGGACAGACGCGCGGAACACGTCCATGGGATTGCGCTTGTGCGAGTCGGAGTGCTTTTCGAGTCGCACGTTCAGGTAGGCCGTGAGCGTGAGGCCGATGCGTTCTGGATGCACCAGGGCCACATAGCCGGCGATGACGCCAGCCTCTTCGAGGCGGCGCACCCGCCTCAGCGTGGCCGAGGACGACAGGCTCGCGTGCTCGGCCAACTCGTCGAAGGTGGACCTTCCATTGCGTTGCAATGCATCTAGAAGGCGTCTATCCGTACCATCAAGGGATATTTCTGTGCTCATTTATTTCACCACGCATGAATCAGGCGTCAGGAAGTCTATTTGCAATTTATTTTGCAGAAATGATGTGTGGGCTTTTTCTTACCATCTAGGGTGTCCAGATTTCCACCCCAAACCCAAGAGAGACACCCCTAATGACCGACCTTTTTGACAACCCGATGGGCCTGTGCGGCTTTGAATTCGTCGAGTTCGCCTCGCCGACGCCCGGCGTGCTGGAGCCGCTGTTCGAGAAGCTCGGCTTCACCGAGGTGGCCCGGCATCGCTCCAAGGACGTGTCGCTCTACCGCCAGGGCGGCATCAACTTCATCGTTAACCGCGAACCCAAGAGCCAGGCGGCGTATTTCGCAGGGGAGCACGGCCCCAGCCCCTGCGGGTTGGCGTTCCGCGTCAAGGATTCGCACAAGGCCTACCACCGCGCGCTGGAGCTGGGCGCGCAGCCGATGGATATTCCCACCGGTCCGATGGAGTTGCGCCTGCCGGCGATCAAGGGCATCGGCGGCGCGCCGCTGTACCTGATTGATCGCTTCGAGGACGGCAAGTCCATCTACGACATCGACTTCGAGTTCCTGTCCGGTGTGGACCGCCGTCCCACAGGCCACGGCTTCTCGATCGTCGATCACCTCACGCACAACGTCTATCGCGGCCGCATGACGTACTGGGCCGACTTCTACACGAAGTTCTTCAACTTCCAAGAGATCCGCTACTTCGACATCAACGGCGAGTACACCGGCCTGGCCTCCAAGGCGATGAGCGCGCCGGACGGCCTGATCCGCATCCCGCTGAACGAGGAAGCACGCCAGGGCGGCGGCCAGATTGAGGAATTCTTGATGCAGTTCAGCGGCGAGGGCATCCAGCACATCGCCCTGCTGTGCGACAACCTACTCGATGCGCTCGACCGCGTGCAGATGGCCGGTATCCCGCTGCTGACCGCCCCCAACGACATCTATTACGCAAACTTGGAAAAGCGCCTGCCCGGCCATGGCCAGCCCGTGCCCGAGTTGCAGGCGCGTGGCATTCTGCTCGACGGCACGACCGAAGGCGGCCAGCCCCGCCTGCTGCTGCAGATTTTCTCCGAGCCGCTGCTTGGCCCGGTGTTCTTCGAGTTCATCGAGCGCAAGGGCAACTACCGCGAGGGCTTCGGCGAAGGAAACTTCGGTGCCTTGTTCGAGTCGATGGAACGCGACCAGATCAACCGTGGCTCGTTGGAAATCAACCCGGCCTGATTTGGGCCTTTCCATGAAGGCAGAGCGCCTTCGGTCCTACATCTTGCGAGCCCCTCTGTGGGCTCGCGCTACTTTGGCGTCAGTACTGCCTTAGCCGCTCAAGCATTGAGCGGGTTGGCTTCGGCGTCACGTTCCGAAACAGTTGGTACCGCCCTTGACTTGAGTTAATACATGAACATATGTATTCTTATTCAGATACACCGATGGCCTTTTTCCTCGCCCTGAAGAGGGACCCAGCACTACCTCGCCCCCTCTAAGCGCACTTCGGCAGCAATGCGCCGTGGCCAACCCAATGACCAGGATTGCTGAAGGACGTGCCCATGGAACTTCGTCATTTGCGCTGCTTCGTGGCTCTCGCCGAAGAGCTGCATTTCACCCGTGCTGCGGAGCGCTTGCACATCGAGCAGCCGCCGCTGTCCCGCACGATCAAGGAATTGGAAGACGAGCTGGGGGTGCTGCTCTTTGACCGCGATCGGCGGGGGACGCGGTTGACGCCAGCGGGCACCACCTTCCTTCAGGACATTCGCCGGCTGTTCACCAACCTGGAGCAGGCACGAGAAAACGTCAGGGCGATCGCCGCAGGCCTAAGAGGCAGCGTGCGCATCGCCATCTCCGATGGCGCCATCGACCCGCGGCTGTCTGCACTTCTTGCCCTGTGCCGCCAGGAGGAGCCGGAGATCGAAATACGGCTCTCCGAGGTCACCCTGGCGGAACAGTTGCGGGGGCTGCGATCCGGCAACTTCGCGATCGGTTTCGCACACACCGCGGACGTCGGCGACGGACTGGTGACGGAGCCCATCTGGCAGGACCCGCTGGTGGTGACCGTGCCGATCCGGCACCCGTTGCTGGCCCACAAGGAAGTGTCGCTACGTGAACTCGTGAGTTACCCGCTGGTGATGTGCGATCCGCAGCTTTGCGAGGGCTACTGCCGCGAATTGACCCGGCTGCTACATCCCCTGGAGCGCGAGTCCACCATCGTTGAGCATGTCTCGTCGCTGGACATGATGCTCACGTTGGTCGGAGCTGGTTACGGCATCGGCTTCGCAACGGCGACCCGAATCGCGGCATGTCAACGTCCCGACGTGGTGATCCGGCCGTTGGCGCTCGATTCGGCCGTCATCATCACCTACCTGCTTCGGCCCGAAGGCGGTAGCGGACTATCCGCACCCGTAGAGCGCTTCATCGAGCGTTTGCGTTCGCCAAAGAGCGATTAGCTACGGCGCCTGCGCCACATCCGGCGTCACGCATCGCCCTGAAGGTAGAGGTTGCGCTCCGTGGCCTTCATCAGTTCGGCCGAGCTGATCTTGAGAGCCAGGGAAATTTTTAGAATGAGAGCGAGTGTCGGCATGTGCTCGCCGCGCTCAATCTTGCCCATGTGCGAGCGCGCGATCCCCGCCAAGCCCGCGAACTCATCCTGAGCAATCCCCTGAGCCAGGCGAGCGGCTCGCACCGCTTGCCCGAACGCCAACGCCGGTGCGGACTCATAGGTGGTTACTCCGGCGGGCCGTCCAGGCCGAATAGTGCGCTTCTGCATTCGCAGAAGCGTCATGGAATCACTGATCTTTAACCACGTTAAAGGGGTTCTAGGGATTTTCCGTCCAAAAACGACAAAGTGCTCTGGAGGCCCCGCCATCTGTGGCCTCCAGAGGGGTATTACTTTTTTCGAGATCCCTATT
>PBQA01000020.1 GCA_002724925.1 Oceanospirillaceae bacterium | reverse complement strand
GGAACTCAACTACGGAGTCGATCTATCAACCATCTGAGGGTGGTATCAGATTGATGGGGTGAAGGTGCCCCATCAACCATTAAATCCGTATACCCAATAAAGCAAAGACAGCAATAACAGTCACAACGAAAAAGGGCGCTCATTGAGCGCCCTTTGACTGGCTGATCTTGCGATCAGTTTTCCTGTGCCGGTGGTCAGTTCCAACCCACGCGGTCAAAGATTTTAACTGCCGTCACCTGATGCTCGCCCAAGGCGCTTGCATTAATGGTGTCTTCTTTGAAGTCTCCCATCGCCTCAAGTACGGAGTCTGTTTCCGCGCCCTCAACCACAGAATATTCGTGGTTTGCTTCGACAAAATACTTCTGTGCCTCAGGCTCCGTCAGGTACTCTAGAAATGCAATTGCATTAGCACGGTTAGGTGCATGCTTTAATACACCCGCACCACTGATGTTAACGTGTGCTCCGTATCCGCCTTCTTCCTGATTCGGGAACAATACACCCACCGCTTTCACGCTTTCATCGCCTTCAGCCTGCAAACGCGCAACATAATAGGTATTTACGATACTGATCCGACACTCACCCGACGCCACTGCACGAATATTAGAAACGTCATTGCCTTGTGGTTTCTTCAGCAGGTTATCCATCACCCCTTGTGCCCACGCCTCTGCGGCTTCTTCACCATCGTGTTCAACCAATGATGCCAGCAATGAAATATTGTAAATGTTAGATGATGAACGAACGCAGATCTGCTTGCTGAACTTTGGGTCAGCCATATCTTCATAGGAATTCAGGCCTTCAGGCAGACCGCGCTCTTTGTTGTAAATAATAATTCGCGCACGCTTCGACAAGCCGTACCACAAGCCATCCGGATGACGGAGGTGAGCGGGAATACGAGCATCCAGCACGTCTGATTCTACCGGACTGAAAATGCCACGCTGCTCCGCGCGAAATAGGCGCCCCGCATCGACCGTTACCAGAATATCGGCTGGAGAGTATTTGCCTTCGTTAACGATTCGTTCAATCAGAGTATCACTTGGTGCTTCGATCAGATTGACCTTCACGCCTGTGCGCTTTTCGAAGTTTTCATACAAAGCGATGTCTGTGTCGTAGTGACGCGCGCTGTAAATATTCACCACGTCAGCAGCAAACACAGGTAGGCTCAGTGCTACAGCCATCGTGCTGGCTAGCAGTTTTCTGCTAAAAGAAATCATACGTTCTCCAGATTTATTTAAATAGAAAGACGCCGGTCTGGTTCGCGATCAAATCCACGCGATCCCCCAGCTGATACTGACTCACATCATCGATCAGTACTCTCAATGGCTCAGTTGCAGATGGCGTATTGTTGTTAGTAAGAAAAGCCAGCCAATCGTGGCCAATATATCTGAGACCGGAAATAACGACGTCCGACTTTTCATTTTTTTTCAAACTTAATCCTTTTGGCCTGACCACAAGGGTGTGTGCGTCGCGATAGCTACTCAATCGCTCAGCCTCTGCCTGAATTCTGCCGAACGCAGTATCAAACCCATGTTCATCTGCTGCAGTAATAGCCAGTCGTTGAGACCCGCCGAACAGTGTCGCCACGGCCACGGTCGCGGGTGACTCAAACACTTCTTGCGGAGTCCCGACCTGCGCAATCACACCCTGATCGAGCACGGCAATGCTGTCTGCCATTTCCATTGCTTCGTCAGGATCATGAGTAACCAGAATGGCCGTCGTACCTTTTTCTTTGATAGTACGGCGAGCCGCTTCCCGTAATGTCCGGCGCAGCGTGATGTCGATACTCGCGTAGGGTTCGTCCATCAGCAGAATTTTTGGTTCCGGTGCCAATGAACGCACCAGTGCAATTCGCTGTTGCTGTCCACCAGACAATTGATGCGGATAGCGCTGTCCATATTCGTCCAAGCCAACCAGCTCGAGAAGCTCTTTCACTTTTTCCTGCTGCTCGCGTCGGCTCAGATCCCGAATACCGAAGGCAATGTTTTCTGCCACTGTCATATTCGGAAACAGTGCATTCTCCTGAAACATCAGCCCCACCGGGCGAGCTTCCGGGGGCGGGTGCAGACCATCATTCGCCAGCACTTCATTATCCACGTGGATCTCACCACGCTGAACTTTCTCCAACCCAGCGGCAAGGCGGAGCAGGGTGCTTTTGCCACCGCCCGATGGCCCCAATAAACAAGTAATCTGACCAGGCTCGACGGCAAAATCCAGCTCGTGAAGTACGGGAGTAGCACCGTAACTGTGGCTTATCTGAGAAAAAACTAACGGCATACAGGCGGGCTCGAATAACAGGTGTCACATATGCGAATGGTTCTTTATACTACACCAACCTCACGCGTAATATTAGAGCCGGCATGCAAAACCAACAGACGCAATGGCGTTGGCTAATCAGCAGTTTTCTTATTTCTGTTTTTACGCTTGTTCCCGTTATTGTCATTCTGACCTCCCTGTTCGCTCCAACGACATCAACATGGTCACATATCAGCAGTAGCGTTCTGCCCGGATACGTAGGTAACACTCTGCTCCTGATGGTTCAGGTCGCGCTCTATACCACTGTAATTGGCGTGGGAACGGCGTGGCTCACCGCTGCAACCGAGTTCCCCGGACGTCGAATTCTGACCTGGGCGTTAATGCTGCCACTCGCCGCCCCTGCTTATATCGTCGCCTATGTTTATACCGATCTGCTGGATTACAGTGGCCCGGTGCAGACCCTGATCAGAAGCCTGACTGGCTTGTATGCTGGTGAGTATTACTTTCCTGAAATACGCTCGTTGAGTGGTGCGGCCTTCATTATCAGTCTGGTGCTGTACCCCTATGTGTACCTACTGGTTCGTGTGGCCTTTATCCAACGCTCGGCGACACTTTATGATGCAGCGCGCACCTTGGGGGCCAGTCCGTTTTTTGCATTCTGGCGCATCGCCTTACCAGCAGCCCGACCCGCCTTAGTGGGTGGCCTAGCATTGGTCTTGATGGAAACGCTGGCGGATTACGGCACGGTTGATTACTTCGCCGTACCCACCTTCTCGACGGGCATATTCCGAACCTGGTTTTCAATGGGGGATAAGGCTGCGGCACTGAAGTTAGCGGCGGTCATGTTCAGCTTTGTTGTTCTGCTCATCGTGATCGAAAAGTACAACCGGCGCCCGTCTCAGGCTCAAGCCATCGCCCGCGACGGTAACCTTCAGCGCACCCAGCTGACAGGCCTAGTAGCAGCAGGCGCGACATTACTGTGCGTTCTGCCTGTCGTATTGGGCAGCTTGATCCCTGGTGGCACCCTCGCGTATTTCGCACTGACCACAGGTGATCCACTGCTAGGACATGGCTTTACCGGGTTTATCGGCAATAGCCTGCAAGTGGCTTTGTCAGCGACACTGGCCGCTGTCATCATCGCGCTTGTCCTGACGTACGCTAAGCGTCTGACTGACAGCAAAGCCGTGAACCTTTCTATCCAACTATCAACACTGGGTTATGCGCTACCCGGTGCCTTGCTGGCAGTAGGCTTGTTCGCCCCGGTATCGCAATTCGATCGCGCCATCGCTACCTTCTTTGACGAGCAGTTTGATATTCAGACTGGGCTACTACTGACCGGTACGGTTGCCATCGTTGTATATGCTTATGTCGTGCGCTTTCTCACCGTGGCGTTCAACTCGACCAACAGTGGCATGGAAGCTATTCCTCCGATATACGATCAAGCCGCTCGCAGCCTGGGAGCGACTCCATGGCGCGTATTGAAAAGTATCCACCTGCCATTGATGAGCCGCTCAATACTGGCAGCGGGCATCCTTGTCTTCGTCGACAGTATGCGCGAGCTACCCGCTACCTTGCTGTTGCGCCCGTTCGATTTTGAAACGCTGGCGACCCGCGTCTATAAGCTGGCCAGCGATGAGCGCATCGCCGAGGCCTCCACCGCATCTTTACTCATTGTCGTTATCGGCCTCGTGCCTGTCCTGCTGCTCAACAAGCTATCCGATAAGCGCTGACGAGACTGCCGTTCTGATAGCCGAGTCTCGTCCTGATTGTCAGGAGACACACATAGTATCGAGTTGAATATTGGCCTCTTTGAACTAAACCTTGAGAACAGGCCAACGTTCACGAGAGGCAGCCCCATGTTTCTGAGGCACACGAGCAAACAGCAGCAAGCTGCCTATATACGACCACAAACCATGGTACTCGGCCTGCTTCTCTTGCTCACACTCGTGACAGTCGGCCAATACTACTTGTCTGAACAGCGCGTGTTTGATCAGTATCAGCAGGCTTCAGGCGAGCAGCAGAGCGCCATCATCGATGAACTCGCCAAGCAGTTCGAAAGGGACTATCACCAGCTACGCTTCCTTTATGCGACTCCACCCATACATGGCATAGTGCGGTCCTCAGGCAACGGCGGTATCGATCCGCTCGACAATACCCGGCAGGCACAATGGAAAGCCCGTCTGGAAACCATCTTTCAAGCTTACATTGAAAATAACGCTCACGCGTTGCAGGCGCGCTATCTGATCAATGACGGCAACTGGTCGGAAATTATTCGTGTGCAGCGCACCGGCAGCAGCACCCGGGTTGCAAACAGTACCGAACTTCAGGAGAAGCGGGGCCGCGATTACGTTGAAATACTGCCCTATATCCGAGCCAACGACTTCTACCTATCCGATATTGAACTGAATAAAGAATACGGGCGCGTTTCCTATCCACATCAATCAGTTTACCGACTCGTCATGCCGATATATGCGCAAGATGGCCATCTTTTCGGCGCACTGGTTCTTAACTTTGACGCCTATTTCCTGCTGTCTCGTCTCAGTAACCTGGCAGCCAATACAAGCAAAGTGTACCTGTACGATCACGATGGCCATATCCTTGTGTCACCCACATCGGGAGAGGCCTTCAGCTTTGAATTCGCAAACGCCACGCTCTGGAGCGACCTGTACAGCGCAGAGCAAAACTCTATTCACCGCGGTACCGCACTCGTATCAGCAAACAGCGACGGAGCGCACTACTACCTGACGCAGCGCCAGCTGAACATGCCCGGCTCCAATGGTGATCGGTTTATCAAGGTTGCCATAGCGACCCCAACGCGGCTTATCCAGCAACAAACGATCTCAGACACGTTGCGGTTCAGCGCCGCCGCCTTAGTTGTTTCTTTCGTACTGAGTGTGCTGTTCCTGTTCTACCAGCGGCAGGTACGTAAAACCTTAAATCTGAGTGATACCGAAGCACGCTTCCGTGCCATTGTGGATGACTCAACGGATGCCATCATAGGGATGCGCACGGACGGAACCATAACAAGCTGGAACAGCGCTGCAACCAGCATCCTGGGTTATAGCAGCCGCCAGATTGAAAACAGTGACTTTACCGAGACCTTTGCCACTGGCGAGCATCAGGAATGGGTCAAAGAAGTGATCGCCAGCGTTGCTGAAGGTGGTCAACCTGAGACATTACGCGTACCTCTTGTCTCAAAAAATCAGCACACTCTGACCACCCAACTCAGCGTATCACCCATCAAAACGGCCAAGGGAGCGGCCATCGGTGTTTCTGCAATCATTCGGGACATCAGCGAACAGGAACGAGCAGAACAACGAATCCGCGATTTAAACACTAACCTCGAAGCCGTCGTCGAACAGAGAACCGAAGAACTCGAGCAGGCACGAAATATGGCACTGTCCGCAAGCCGCGCCAAGAGCCAGTTTATTGCTAATGTCAGCCATGAAATCCGGACACCTCTTAATGGCATTATTGGTATGCTTCAGTTGATTCGCCGCGGCGAACTCAGAGTTCAGGAAAAGCGGTATCTTGATCTTGCAGATACCAGCTCACAATTATTGGCAGCGATCGTTAATGATGTCCTCGATTTTTCAAAGATCGAAGCAGGAAAACTCGATATTGATAATATCCCCTACGACCTCAATCGCTTGATCTCAGATCTGGTGCTATCCATGTCAGTCCCGGCGTCAGAAAAAGGTCTGGAGATCATTCTCGATGTTTCAGAAGTACAGTCACCTTCGCTTTCCGGTGATGCAAACCGTATCCGCCAAATACTCACCAACCTGATTAATAACGCGATCAAGTTTACGCTGAAAGGGCATATTCTTGTACGGCTGACTACGCAGAATACAAACGCAGAAAGCACCACATTGAGCATCGAAGTAGAGGATACCGGTGTCGGTATAAGCAAAGAAAAACTGCCAACCATTTTCGACGCCTTTGTTCAGGAGGATGCGGCGGTAACAAGAGAATTTGGTGGTACAGGCTTGGGACTCACTATTACCAATAAACTCTGTAAGTTAATGGGTGGCAGACTGGATGTTCAGAGCGAAAAAGGATCAGGCACTAAATTCACAGCCACTTTTGTTCAGAAATTGGCAGTAGGTTCAGAAGCTGAAAAACAAAACCCCGATTTTTCCGGGCTCAACTTCCATGTCATTGACCGCTCCGATGATTCAGCGGCAAACCTGGTAAAACTTCTCAAAAGCTGGGGTGCTCAAGCAATCAGCTCACGTCACCCACGGCCTGATGCGCATATCCGGAAAGGTAGCTACATAATCATTGATGCCACTCTGGCCGAAAACTTCGTACCTCATGAAAACGTCGCTGGAGTCATCATCACCGTGCCTCACGTAAAGCGCACAGAGATCGAACTTCCCGACTTGCATGGAGCCTTCCGTTTATCGAAACCCATTACTCCGGTGCAACTGGAGTATGCGGTTCGCCGATTAAAAACAGGATCTGCTGACGAAAAAAGTTCCAATCTGGAGAGCAGCGGTAAAACTGCCGCCCTGGCAGGGCGAAGAATTCTCGCGGTTGACGACAACCAGATTAACCTGGCGGTAATAGAGGGAATGGTGCGTCACCTTGGCGCTGAAGTCGTTTCCGCCGGAAATGGCGTAGAAGCCATCGATATGCTGCGTCGCTCCGGCCACCTGATTGATCTTATCCTTATGGATTGTCAGATGCCTTCCATGGACGGCTATGAGTGTACTCGCCAGATTCGCGGGGGATATGCCGGCGATAGTGCCTGCAGAATCCCTGTCATCGCAATGACTGCAAGTGCTATGGCAGGAGATCGTGAGAAATGCCTGCTCTCCGGTATGGACGATTATTTAGCCAAACCGATTGATAACGAAGAGCTGCGGAAAGCACTGACTCAATGGATGTCAGCCGTCACCTCTGCCGAATATCAGCCTGTAGAGCAGCTGGTGGTTGAAAAAAGCACTGACCTGGATATATACCCCGTGTGGGATAAGCCAACCGTCATGAAGCTGGTAAGTAATCAGGAAGAGCGACTAGGAAGATTAATTGATGTATTTCATGAAGCCAGTGAAGAAAAAGTCGCTAAATTGAAGAGCGCGCTGGCGCGGACTGATACCGCAGAGGTCGTGTCGCTCGCTAAGTTCCTGCAAGGCTCGTCGGCCAGTGTTGCGGCGACGCGGTTGCAACATATCTGCAAAACCCTGGAAGCCGAAGCCCGCGAGGGGCACATGGATACGCTGAAGAAATATAAGCACATGTTTGAGGATGAATACGACAAGCTGGAAGAGGCTTTCAGCGAGTTTCTGAGCAAGCGCAATCAGGCCTGAAGACGCTAAGTTTTCACAAATAAGTCATATGACGATGGCATATTAAAAAGCTTTAGCAAACCTTCAGGGAATGATATGCGCTTAATCGTTACTGCCGTTTTTATTCTTGGTCTCGTCGCTTGCGCGAGAGGGCCTCATTACGGAACGCCTGGTACCCAGGTGCATGACTCAGCGGAACTGGAACTGTCTGCACGCTTTGAGGGAGACCTCTGCAATGATCACTTCAGTTACCTGCGCATTGCCGTCGTTAACCCCAGCTCGGAATGGCAGACAGTCTCATCGACGGCTATACGACTTCCTTATGCCTCCACTCAGTTTGAGATTATGACTGGTGACCGCCTGGAATCATGGGCTAAAGCGACGATAAACCGCAAACGAAGAGAAATACTTAATGAAGTTCTGATGACGTCCTCCGCTCTGAAGATTGCCTCAATAGGGCTGAATTCGGACTCTCAGCTTAGCAAGAGTGCGGGAGCGGCGCTCGCAACTGGAATCCTTTTGACGCGAGCGGACGAAGCAATAGATCAGGCCTCTTATGGCCCTAGATCACTGGAGGACAGCTCACACATTCTCGCGCGGGATTTTGAAGTTCCTCCTGGAGGGGACCTTAATTTCTGGGTGGTGATGTATGCGGAGGCTGATGCACCATTAATGTCCTACCTGCCAATAAGTTACACTGACAAACACCAGATACGTCAGAGTGTCGTCATGCCACTCGATAACTACCGTAGCTGTAGCTGGCAAATGGACCGCCGTCGTTTTCTCAGTAGCTGGTGGGAAGAAAATGATCACGGCTACCGGACCCGGGACGAACGAAAACCCTCATACTCCGTACTTGAGCGTATGTATCAGGAAAATAGTGAAAACACGGTTAGCCAGTACCCCTGATACAGTGAAAAGCCCCGTGTATGCGGGGCTTCTTGAAACGATCAGAATAATACTCTGCCGCCAACGGTGAAGAGCCCCATTGAATGGCTTGTCTCAATTTCAGTATCAAAGACCTCGACCGTCTCCCAGCCGATTACCTTGATACGATAAGAGGCATCGAGCTCCACTACCTCACTTACGGGCATTGAAATGCCAGCACCTAGCTGAAGAGAAACACCTGACAGATCATCACCTTCAAGCACGTCTCCCGTATCTTCATAGGTCGCGAGGCCCAAACCAGCGGTAACGTAAGGTGTTACCCCATCGGCGGGAAAAAGTAAGTAGCCGTCAAACTCAAACGTTGTGATTTCTGAATCTTCAAAGTCATCAAATTCCAGATCATAGCCACCGTATGAAGCCTCGATACGAACATTTTCATCAACGATAAAGCCTACTGCCAGCCTCATAGTTGAAATATCCGTATCGTAGTCCTCCTCATCACCATCAATCGAGATAGTCTCTTCACCTGAGCCGACGCCCAGGTTGGCTCCGATATAGAACTGTTTGTCTGCCTCAGTAGCAAAAAGCTGTGGAGAAAGAAGTGAGAGCGCCAGAGCCGGCACCAGTGCATATTCTTTCATTGTAGCTCTATTTCCTTATTTTCCCTGAGTAAAACGTCGTAAATCCGTAAGCCTTGGCTATAAAAATAATTGTACCAAGCAGCCCTCGGAAGTCCGGCTATAAAAAACCCGCCTCAGCGGGTTATTTCTGATCCGGATGACTCTGTGCTTACCAAGCTTCTCACGGATCTGATAACCACTGTACGCCGGTCGCAGCTAAGCTGCGTTTCAGTAGTCAAAAAAAAGCCTCGCAAGAGGCGAGGCTTTCTGTACCGCAAAAACTCAGTGTTTACCAAGCTTCTCGCGGATCTGCTGAATCGTACGCAGCTGCGCTGCCGCTTCAGCAAGCTGAGACATTGCGCGGGAGTAATCAAAGTCTGCACCCTGATTTTCCATCGCCTGTTCAGCGTGTTTCTTCGCCTCCAGTGCCGCGGCTTCATCGATGTCGTTTGCACGAACAGCGGTGTCGGCCAGGATAGACACTGAATTTGGCTGTACTTCGAGATAGCCGCCAGAGACGTAGACAATCTCTTCTTCGCCGCCTTGCTTAACAATGCGGACAGGACCCGGCTTGAGCGGAGTCAGCAGGGCTGCGTGACCAGGTTCAACACCCAGATCACCCAGAGCACCTGCAGCAATTACTCGCTCGACCAGACCAGAGAAGAGGTTCTCTTCAGCGCTGACGATATCGCAGTGGACGGTCATTGCCATGTTCTATTCCTCTGTTCAGAGGAGGCAGAGCGCTGCACAAGTACAGCGCCTGCCCGCCCATTACATGTTGTTGGCTTTCTCGATGGCTTCGTCGATAGTACCTACCATGTAGAACGCCTGTTCTGGCAGGTTATCGTAGTCACCATTCAGAATGCCCTGGAAACCACGGATGGTTTCTTTCAGAGACACGTACTTACCAGGCGCGCCTGTGAAGATCTCTGCCACGTGGAATGGCTGAGACAGGAAACGCTCGATCTTACGTGCACGGGCAACCAGCTGCTTATCTTCGTCGGACAGTTCGTCCATACCCAGAATCGCGATGATGTCTTTCAGCTCTTTGTAGCGCTGCAGAACACCCTGAACGCCACGAGCGATGTCGTAGTGTTCGTTACCGATAACCAGTGGGTCCAGCTGACGAGAGGTGGAATCCAGTGGGTCGATCGCTGGGTAAATACCTTTAGACGCGATATCACGTGACAGTACAACAGTAGAGTCAAGGTGCGCGAAGGTGGTCGCAGGAGACGGGTCAGTCAAGTCATCCGCAGGTACGTATACGGCCTGGATCGAGGTGATCGAACCAGTCTTAGTAGAAGTAATACGCTCCTGAAGAACACCCATCTCTTCTGCCAGTGTAGGCTGATAACCTACCGCAGATGGCATACGACCCAGCAGTGCAGATACCTCAGTACCAGCAAGGGTGTAACGATAGATGTTATCAACGAACAGCAGTACGTCTTTGCCTTCGTCACGGAACTTCTCTGCCATGGTCAGACCAGTCAGTGCTACACGCAGACGGTTGCCTGGTGGCTCATTCATCTGGCCGTATACCATTGCTACTTTAGACTGTGCTTTGTCGTCGAGGTTTACAACGCCAGACTCAGCCATCTCGTAGTAGAAGTCGTTACCTTCACGAGTACGCTCACCAACACCTGCGAATACAGACAGACCGGAGTGTGCCTTCGCAATGTTGTTGATCAGCTCCATCATGTTTACGGTTTTACCAACACCGGCACCACCGAACAGACCTACTTTACCACCCTTAGCGAATGGGCAAATCAGGTCAATAACCTTGATGCCGGTTTCCAGCAGATCATTGCTGTTCGCCTGCTCATCGAACGATGGCGCATCACGGTGAATTTCATAACGCTCTTCTTCGCCGATCTCACCACATTCATCGATCGGGCGACCGAGAACGTCCATGATACGACCCAGAGTTGCATTACCTACTGGTACACGGATAGGTGCGCCAGTGCTAGTTACTGGAAGGCCACGCTTAAGACCTTCAGTTGAGCCCATCGCAATGGTACGAACAATACCGTCGCCCAGCTGCTGCTGAACTTCGAGAGTTGTCTCAGTACCATCTACGGTCAGGGCGTCGTAGACCTTAGGTACATCTTCGCGTGGGTATTCCACGTCGATGACGGCACCGATGATCTGTACGATACGTCCGCTCATTTTCGGTTCCTCTTAACTTAAAACCTGTTCGCTGCCCGGCTTATACAGCCGCGGCACCGCTGACGATTTCTGAAATTTCCTGGGTGATAGCCGCCTGACGAGCCTTGTTATACAGCAAGTTCAGCTCGGTGATCATGTTGCCGGCGTTATCGGTGGCGTTTTTCATCGCCAGCATACGCGCAGCCTGCTCACAGGCATTGTTTTCTACTACACCCTGATAGACCTGAGATTCTACGTAACGCACCAGCAGACCTTCGAGGATCTCTTTCGCGTCTGGTTCGTAGATGTAATCCCAGTGACCTTTCAGTTCTTCGTCCTTTTGTGCCTTGAGTGGCAATAACTGCACCGCTTCAGGCGATTGGGTCATGGTGTTCACGAAACGGTTATAAATGATGTACAGACGATCGATACGACCTTCGTCATACGCTTCTAACATCACTTTCACCGAGCCGATCAGGCTGGCCAGCTCTGGAGCGTCACCCAGGTGAGACTGGGAGGCGACAACATTGCCACCGAAGCTGTTAAAGAACAGAGATGCTTTTGAGCCGATTGCACAGTAATCAACTTCAACACCCTTTTCTTTCCACTCTCCGGCTTGCTGGGCGAGGCGCTTGAACATGTTGTTGTTCAGGCCACCGCACAGGCCACGGTCGGAAGACACCACGATATAGCCAACACGCTTGACGTCGCGGTCCTGCAGATAACGATGACGGTATTCAGATGTCGCATTCGCCAGGTGACCGATCACATCACGGATTTTATCCGCGTATGGACGGCTCTGTTGCATGCGCAGCTGAGCACGACGCATTTTACTTACGGCAACTTTTTCCATTGCTGAAGTAATTTTCTGCGTGCTTTTTACGCTCGTAATCTGCTCTTTAATTTCTTTACCGACTGCCATAGTGCAACCTATTTAACTGAGTGAATCCAGCTGGCGGTGATTCCTTTTCAGGAAGCCGCCAGCACCGGACTTACCAGGTCTGAGTGCTCTTGAACTTCTCGATACACTCTTTCAGACCTGCCGCGATCTCATCATTGAAGTCGCCCTTCACGTTGATCTTCGCCATCAGTTCAGCGTATTCGCTGTTGGCGTAGCTCAGCAGAGCAGCTTCGAATGCCTGGATCTTGGCCACTTCAACGTCTTCAAGGAAGCCTTCAGTAGCAGCGAAAATCGACAGACCCATGTCCGCAGTAGACATTGGAGCGTACTGACCCTGTTTCATCAGTTCAGTAACGGCTTTACCGTGCTCCAGCTGCTTACGGGTAGCTTCATCAAGGTCAGATGCAAACTGTGCGAATGCCGCCAGTTCACGGTACTGAGCCAGCGCCAGACGGATACCACCGCCGAGCTTCTTGATGATCTTGGTCTGTGCAGCACCACCTACACGGGATACAGAGATACCCGCGTTCATCGCCGGACGGATACCGGAGTTGAACAGGTTGGTTTCCAGGAAGATCTGACCATCGGTAATGGAGATCACGTTCGTAGGTACGAACGCAGATACGTCACCACCCTGGGTTTCAATGATCGGCAGAGCCGTCAGTGAGCCAGTCTTACCTTCAACACCGCTGACCTGCTTAACGTAGTCAGCGTTTACGCGACATGCGCGCTCAAGCAGACGTGAGTGCAGGTAGAATACGTCACCTGGGTATGCTTCACGGCCCGGTGGGCGCTTCAGCAGCAGGGAGATCTGACGGTAAGCCCAGGCTTGTTTCGTCAGGTCATCGTATACGATCAGAGCGTCTTCACCGTTGTCCAGGAAGTACTCACCCATCGCACAACCACCGTATGGAGCCAGGAACTGCATTGCTGCAGGATCAGCGGCGCCAGCGGCTACGATAATGGTGTGCTCCAGGGCACCGTGTTCTTCCAGCTTACGTACAACGTTAGCGATAGAAGACTGCTTCTGACCTACGGCAACGTAGATACATTTAACGCCAGTACCTTTCTGGTTGATGATGGCATCGATCGCCATCGCCGTTTTACCAGTCTGACGGTCACCAATGATCAGCTCACGCTGACCACGGCCAACCGGAACCATGGAGTCAACAGCTTTGTAACCAGTCTGCAGAGGCTGATCAACACCCTGACGTGCAATTACGCCTGGTGCAACGCGCTCAACAGGAGCGGTGGTATCAGTCTCAATAGGACCTTTACCATCGATTGGGTTACCCAGTGCGTCAACCACACGACCCAGCAATGCTTTGCCAGTAGGTACTTCAAGAATACGGCCAGTACACTTCGCAGTCTGACCTTCAGCCAGACCTTTGTAGTCACCCAGTACAACTGCACCAACAGAGTCACGCTCCAGGTTCATTGCCAGGCCGAATACGCCGCCTTCAAATTCAATCATCTCACCGTACATAGCGTCGGCAAGACCGTGGATTCGAACGATACCGTCGGATACAGATACGACGGTGCCCTCGTTCTGGGCTTGAGAAGTAACATCAAGGCTTTCAATACGCTTCTTGATTACTTCACTGATCTCAGATGGATTCAGTTGCTGCATGAATCGTCCCTCAAACTAGGATTTCATCGCTTCGGCTAACTTTGACAGTTTGCCAGTTAAGCTACCGTCTATAACCAAGTCCCCGGCACGGATAATAGCGCCACCGATGAGAGACTCATCGACTTCGCTGGTTACCCGTACGTCACATTGCAATTTGGCTTTTAAGGCAGCTGCCAGTTTCTCTGCCTGGGCATCGCTCAGCTCGTATGCTGAAGTGACGACAACATCCACTGCATTCTGCAGTTTTGCCTTCAGTTCTTCATAGAGTTCAGCGATTTCAGGCAGTAATGCCAAACGCTTGTTTTCGGCCAATACGGCCACCAGGTTTTTGGCTGCTTCGTTCAGCTTGTCGCCACATACGTCAATAAGTGCCTGTGCCTGCTGTTCAGACGTCAGGGAAGGATGCACCAGTACCTTCGCCAGATCGGCGTCGGCTGCGAAAGCCGACAGGACTGCCAGGTCATCAGACCAGGCATCGAGTGCACTCTTCTCACTTGCTTCAGCAAACACTGCCTTTGCGTATGGCCGAGCGAGAGTTGTTAATTCAGCCATGGAAAACCTCGCTTAGAGCTCTTTGGCCAGTGTATCCAGCAGCTCATCGTGAGCTGATGCATCTACTGATTTGCCAAGGATTTTCGCTGCACCGGCTACTGCCAGTTCAGACACCTGCTTACGCAGAGCTTCTTTAGCGCGGTTTGCCTCTTGCTCAACTTCAGCTTGAGCAGCAGCTACGATGCGCTCACCTTCGGAACGAGCATTATCTTTTGCTTCGTCCACGATCTGGTTAGCACGTTTGTTCGCCTGTTCGATGATTTCAGCAGCTTTCTCTTTTGCTTCACGCAGCTGGTCCGCGGCTTCTTTCTGAGCCAGTTCCAGATCACGTGCAGCGCGGTTAGCTGCGTCCAGACCATCGGCAATTTTCTTTTCGCGTTCTTGCATAGCCGTCAGCAGGTGAGGCCATACAAACTTCATGCAGAACCACACGAAGACGCCAAAAGTGATGATCTGGCCGATCAGAGTCAAATTTAAGTTCACGCCAGAGCCCTCATGTTCGTTGATTAAGGAAGTTCGTTAAGAAATGAACCCTTAAGCTGCGAACATCAGGTACAGGCCCAGACCAACGCCGATCATAGGCACGGCGTCAAGCAGACCAGCGATCAGGAACATTTTACCCTGAAGCATTGGACCCAGTTCAGGCTGGCGAGCAGTACCTTCCAGCAGACGACCACCCAGCAGACCAAAACCGATAGCTGTACCCAGAGCACCCAGACCAATCATCAGAGCCGCAGCCAGGAATACCAGACCTTGTTCCATAATTTTCTCCAAATAGAAGTTAAGTTAGTTAAGTGAATTTAAGGTTTAAAAATTAATGATCTTCGTGCGCCATGCTCAGATACACGATGGTCAACATCATGAAAATGAACGCTTGCAGTGTGATCACCAAAATGTGGAATACCGCCCACGCCCACTGCAGAACACCAGCCATCAGACCCAGTGCAATACCCGCAGAGAACATCAGTGCGATAAGAATAAAGATCATCTCGCCGGCGTACATGTTTCCGAACAGACGCAGACCCAGAGAGATAGGCTTAGCGATCAGGGCAACGATCTCCAGGAAGAAGTTCACTGGGATGAAGATGGCCTGAACGACAGGATTTTTAGCGCTGAATGGCTGCAGCGTCAGCTCAGCAACGAAGCCGCCAATGCCCTTGATTTTGATCGAGTAGAAGATCATCAGAGCGAATACGAAGATTGCCATACCCAGTGTGACGTTAACGTCAGTAGACGGTACGACCTTCATGTAATCGATACCCACGGCCATGGCCAGAGTAGGCAGAACGTCAACCGGGATAAGGTCCATGAAGTTCATCATGAATACCCAGGTAAAGATGGTCAGAGCCAGCGGTGCGACGAGCGCGCTGCGGCCGTGGAAAGATTCTTTTACGGTGTTGTCGATGAACTCAACAATCATTTCAACGAAGTTCAGGAAGCCGCTTGGCACGCCTGTGGTCGCTTTCTTAGCCATGCGCCAGAACAGGAACATAATCAGGGCGCCCAGACCAAAAGACCAGCCCAGTGAATCAACATGAACCGCGTTGAAACCCATTGCAGACGCTTCAGCGCCGCCGTGAGCGAAAGTCCAGGTTGCTTCAGTCAGCTCAGTGGTTGTGCCGTCTTCGTTTTCACGAACATAGCCCGCTGGCAGCTTGCCATAGGTCAGGTTCGTAAGGTGGTGCGAAATATACTCTTGGGAGTTACCAGCCATCGTACACTCTCAGATTTTAAGGTTTATAAATTGGCGATTCTTGCTGAGGCAATGTGCCCCAGCTGCACTGTTATGAAACCAGCAAACAGTGCCAGAACATTCAGAGGCTCAACGCGTTGGAAGATGACACCAAAACACAACGCTGTGAGCACAAACTTCCAGGATTCACCCTGGTAAAACGATTGCACCACCTGAGTGGCTGCCCTTGCACCGGTGTAGCGGAACGCTCGCCAAATAAAGTAGGCATTCGGGAGGGCGCATGTCAGTCCTCCGAGCAATGCCGATTTGGCGGCCACATCGCTGTGAATCCAGGCCAGAGCTGCAGCTATCAGGGTCAGGACCAGCTGTAAAATAATGATCCTGTAAACCGGTGGACGCGGTATCGACGACAACCTGTGCTCCACTTCTTTGATGCTGAATTTGCAACGCTCTGTTTGAGCAACCCATTTTCAGGGCGCGAGGATTATAGGGGCTACGGCCCCGCGCATCAACAGCAAGCAGGCCGAATCAATGAGATATTTGTAAGACAGGGCCGACATGGCCGTAGATGATGGGCTGACTGCAGAAATCAACCCCTTATAACCGTATTTAACGCGGGGTGATCTGCACAGAAACCCCTTTCGCTGGCAAGGGTATTGAGGTAGGAATAGATGCCGGAGTCACCACAGGAAGCTCGCTGCGCACATCAGGCTTCGGCGCTGTACCGATTTCCGACTCTTCTTTGCCGGTTTCTTCGTTCGAGCGCTGTTGCTCCAGCCCGGTGAGGTAATCAACCCGCGTATTACTCAGGGATGAATCATCGAGCATCATCATGGGGCGCGGTGTCGCCAGCGCGGCTGCCGACAGCAGCAGGGTACTGCAAATCAGAATTTTCATAGGCAAGTCCTCTGTTACTAACAGTCTAGTAATCAGAGGCTCGCCTGCAGCGATGTGTCAGTTAAGGCACGGCATTTAGGACAGCCCGACGGTGCGACTCACTGAATGTGATCGAGAATTCCGTCGAGCTCATCAAGACTGGTGTAGTTAATCACCAGCTTACCTTTGCCCTTGGCAGAGTGCTGAATAGCAACCTTCGCCCCGAGGCGCTCGCCTAACATGCGTTCGAGGCGCTGAATATCCGGGTTCACCGGCTGTTTGCTGTCGGCTTTCTGGTCTTTGCCATCCAGCAGGTTACGAACCAGCGCTTCGGTCTGACGCACGGTAAGCGCCCGGGCCACAACATCAGCGGCAGCACTACTCTGCTGCTCAACCGGCAAACCCAGCAGGGCGCGGGCATGGCCCATTTCAATGTCGCCGTGCTCAAGTAATACCTTCACGTCGTCATTCAGATTCATCAGACGCAGGAGGTTGGCGACTGTCGCGCGGTTTTTGCCTACGGCTTCGGCCACTTCCATCTGAGTCAGTTCAAACTCGTGCTGCAGGCGATGAAGTGCCATCGCTTCTTCCATCGGATTCAGGTTTTCGCGCTGGATATTTTCAATCAGCGCCATAGCGATGGCGGCTTCGTCGGGTACGTCACGGATCAGCGCGGGGACCCGATCCAGCTGCGCCAGCTGACTGGCACGCCAACGACGCTCACCGGCGATAATCTCGAAACGATCAGTCTGCTCTGGCAATGGACGCACCACGATTGGCTGCATCAGCCCCTGAGCTTTAATAGAGGCGGCCAGTTCTTCCAGAGCTTCTGGTTGAATGTCGCGGCGTGGTTGATAGCGGCCTGGCTGAATCCACTCAACCGGGAGGTGACGCAGTTCACTCTCCTTCGCTGTCGCTGAGTGCACTTCACTACTTTCAGATGCGCTGACGCTTTCGTCTGTTTCTACAGACTCACTGACAGGCACTGCCGCACTGTTGGAGCTTGCCAGCAGTGCATCAAGGCCACGGCCTAAGCCACGTTTTTTCTTTGTTGCCATCTATCGTTTCCATCTGCCCACAGGGCGGTAATTATTTGCTCGCGGTCATACGCCGGTTGAGTTCGCCTGCCAACGCCAGGTAAGCCAAAGCGCCTTTTGATGCCTTATCGTACATCAACACCGGCAGGCCATGGCTCGGCGCTTCTGCCAGTCGTACATTGCGAGGAATCACTGACGTAAACAGCTTGTCGCCAAAGTGCTCTGTCAGTTGATCAGATACATCTTTGGTCAAACTGTTGCGCGGATCGTACATGGTGCGGATCAGACCGGTAATCTCGAGCTGCGGATTTGGACCAGACTGAATCGAGGTGATGGTCTGCATCAGTGCGCTCAGTCCTTCCAGTGCGTAATACTCACACTGCATCGGAATCAGAATGCCCTGCGCGGCGACAAGCGCATTCAGTGTCAGCATATTCAGCGACGGCGGGCAGTCGATCAGGATATAGTCGTACTCTGGAAGCAGCGGCCTGAGCGCGTTATTCAACTTCTGTTCACGGCCACTGACTTCCATCAGCTCGACTTCCGCTGCCGTCAGATCGCCATTTGCAGGAAGTACATCGAAATTGGCTTCTGGCGCCGGGGTTAATGCCTGCCCGGCACTGCAGTTAGAAACCAGAACGTCGTACATAGAACGTTCGATTTCGTACTTATCCACACCACAACCCATGGTGGCGTTGCCCTGAGGGTCGAGATCAATCAGCAACACCCGGCGCTTGGTCGCTGCCAGCGACGCCGCCAGATTGACTGCCGTCGTCGTTTTACCAACACCACCTTTCTGGTTAGCAATAGCAAAAATGTGAGTCACGCTGTTTGATCCTTATGAGACAACCGGTAGCAGGCGTAGCAGATGACGCTCGCCATCCACGCCCGGTATTCGAAGTTCGGTGACCTGAGTAACCTCAAACTGGCCTTTCAGATCATCTATTTCCTGCTGTGGATATTGCCCTTTCATGGCCAGAAAACAACCATGTTCTGCCCGCAGATGCTGACACCAGCCAGTCATGTCGGCCAAAGAAGCAAAGGCACGGCTGACAATCATATCGAAAGGTTCAGGGGGATGATATGCCTCGACTCTGTCATTGACGATAGTAACGTTTTCAAGTGACAGAGACGTCTTTGCCTGAAAAAGGAAGCGAGTCTTTTTTCCATTGCTGTCGAGCAGCGTAAATCGTTTCTGCGGATTCATAATCGCCAGAACGATGCCCGGAAGGCCAGGTCCAGTACCAACGTCGATGATATTGTCCGCATCCTGAACAGCGGGATGGACAGCAAGGCTGTCGAGCAGGTGCAAAGCGACCATGCCGGACTCATCACGAATGGCCGTCAGGTTATAGGCTTTGTTCCACTTCTGCAGAAGCGCCAGATAGTGGAGGAGGGCCGCAAACTCATTGTCGGAGACCTTGATACCAAGGGCCTCTGCGCCCGCGCGGAGCTGCTGTTCAGATGTACTCATTGCCGGATTATTCAGGAAGAGGAAAAGGCCGCGAGTTTATCACAGGTTAGCGATCAGTCAGACTCAGCAATGATAAATCCGGACGAATAAGCAAAGCGTTGACCTCCTGCGAGCGTAACCAGTCTTCTCCAGATTCTTGCTTTAGCATCGCGATGCTTGAGAGCGTGCCAGCGAGAAGACACGACGGAGCAATGACGGTCACCGATGCCCAGTATTCCACCGGTAATCCCGTTCTGGCATTCAGAAGATGACAGTATCGCTTGCCGTCGATTTCAAAGAAGCGTTCATAGTCCCCACTACTGGCCATTCCGCCCTGATATACGGGCAATGATGCGATTGCACTTTCCGTGTCACGCGGATTACGGACGCCTAACTGCCAGGGGCTGCCATCTGCATGCGGCCCGAGAACGCAAAGATCGCCACCCAGATCGACCACACCGCGGTTAATGCCTGCCTCGCGAGCGATCTTGGCGGCGGCATCGACTGCGTACTCTTTACCGATACCGCCAAGATCCAGCTCCATATCAGGCGGCATCGTCAGGTGCGCCTCTGATATTTCAATGCGGCTTAGTCCGATCCGCGGGAGTAACCGCGCCAGCGTGGCCTCTGAAGGTAACTGCCCTGCGCGGAAATCCCAGGCCTGACGCAGAACCCCAGAAGAAATATCAAACAGGCCATCACTCTGCTCGAAGCAGGCACAGGCATAGTTAATCAACCAGAGCGTTTCGTTATCCAGGCCCACTTTCTGACCTGCGCGCTGGTTAATATCAGAAAGAACGCTGTCATCACGATAGCGACTGTATTTAGCTTCGATACGACGGACCTCTGCCTCCATGGCGTGGATCACATCAGTTGGTGTGCCGGCCGGGAGATGGAAGCAGCAGGGCGACGCCATGGCACGAAACTCATGTGCCAGATAGGTCGCTCTGGCGTCAGAGTGTTTTGTACTCAATCCCAAGGCTCACTATTGAATAGTCCACCAGCGCCGGAGCTTCGTCGTCCGGCGTCTGCAGCAACATCATATCTTCGGATGACATATATTGCTGAATGTCCCCACTGATCTGCCAGCGCCCATAACCCGCACTCGCTGCAAGGCCGACGTTAAACGCGCCGTAGGAAGACAATCGGTAATCCGAACTGCTGTACTCACCGGCTTCAGCAGGCGTCAGCCGATAAAAACTGGCCTGCGTTTGCCGGTAGTAGCGTAACGAAGGGGTCAGTTTAAAACTGAAGCGCCCGGCATTCAGTGCCTGCGCCCAACGGGTTTCCAGCGTGTTGGAATAAATGCCCCAGCTGTCGGTATAAAAGCGATAATCCAGGTGCAAAGCAGCACCGCCACCCACCGCAAAGTAGTGGCGCGCCCGCGCATCAATCAGATACTGAGAGCGCTCTCCGGGGCGGTGGTCGTCCAGTTTATAAGGATCAGACAGGTAACCGGAGAGCCGGGTAAATCCAGCGCCGACCTGTAGAGCCAGATTCTTATTGATCACCTGAGATACGCCCTCGTAGAGAGAAACGCTACGTTTCACCCGACCGTCAGCTCTGCGCCTGGCTTCTGACAGAAACTCATCCGTCGGTGCCAGTACGTCATATGACAAGGTCAGCGAGCCCATCAGGGTCGTGTGTTTATTCATCAGGTTGAGGGAACCTTCAGCGCCGACGGCCACCGAGTCATAATCATTCTCGGTCGAGATCGCCAGCAGACCGCCCAGGGTGCCATCAACAGTATCCTCGAAGTAGCGGGTAGGAGCGAGCTTCAGGTCAATCCTGCTCTCATCAATGCTGGCACCGCTCATCAGCACGGCACTCTGGCCTTCTGAGTTTTTGTATGTCTGCATAGGCGATGCGCCTGACATCGTCTCGTACTGCAGTTCGCTATTCAGATACCATTGACCGGCTAATGGCCGGCGATAGCCGAGCTGGTGAATATCAATACTGTACCGCGTCGTTTCGTCAGAAAAGGTTCGCGACTCAGGTATATCGGCTTCCTGATACTGGCTGAACCGATAGCTTACTGCCTGCTCGGTGGGTACTGGCTCGGCTTGTCCGGCAAGTGGCGCCGCTGCCGCTGCCAGGGCTGCCAGAGAATTCATAGTTTTCTTCATCAGTTACAGCCGCAGCCGCCTCCTGCCGCTGCGCCCCCGCCGGACGAGCCTTCCTTAGAATGGTGAATGTGATTATCGAGTGAGGCTTTCAACGGGTCGGTATCCCAGGCCATCACATCATGCGCGAGTCGCCCGCGGTCCCAGGGCTCAACGGCAGAGCAGCCTGAAAGAACAGGTAACAACACAGACAGCAGACCTGTAAACAGCAGCGGCTTCATCCAAATATCCTGAAGTCAGGTACGTTAAGTGGGTAATTGTCAGCCAGTGAGGTACTGCCTACGCCCATCAGATTTCGTATGGCCCGGTTCACATGTTGTGGCGTCAGAGTCTGGCCCGAGGCATCCGGCTGCCCAGTTGTAAGGTTCACCGGCTGTGCCATAAACTCATTTGTCGATGCGCCAAACACGCGGCCTCCGGTACTCCCCGATTTGAGCACCATCATACTGGTGACGGGCCAATGATCTTTGCCATTGCCCGAGTTGTAATAGGGAGTACGGCCGAAGTCAGAGCCCATTACGACGGTTGTACGATCAGCGATACCGGCATATTCAATCGCAACCATCAAAAAGTGAACACCTTCCAGCAGATCGCCCAGATCAGGGTAAGCATTGGCGTCGTGATTCCCGTGGGTGTCGAACCCACCTACATTCAGGTTCGCACTGGCGGTCAGGCCTGCAGCCATTGATGCAACCACCACCTCGGCCTGACTCTTAAGACTGTTGGCACGGTTGGTATTCCAGTGATCATCACGCAGTACGTTGGCCTGCAGATCATCCAGGCGCACCGTCAGCTCGCCAAGGTTACTGTCGGTATTGCGGATACCAAACAACTGCTGGAGCTGTTTCCGTCTTAATGGCAGCTGTTCGCTGTCCAGCTGACGCTGAATCCGTGCTCGCTGCGCCGTCTCAATGTGAGAATACTGATCCACTCCACGGTTAGCCGTGCGAAAGTGAAAACCACGATCATCGTAATAGCTATTCGGGTCAGCGACTTCACTGACAAACCCGGCGCTGCTGGCACGCGCTCGGGCGACCAGAGAGTCGGTAAAGTCATACCCACCGTTACTGATATACGCCATGGGCAAGGTTGGCGCGACAGATGCCGCAAAATACGCAGCCAGACTGGGGTAGCCGGTCTCATCGTTACCAGACCAGACAAAGCGATTGCCAGTGTCATGATTGTTAGTGCCAGTATCGATGCCATTGATCACCGTCAGGCGATTACCGTAGGTCGTAAAGAAGCCATCAAACTGGTCGTTAATACGCTGGCGCACCAGTTCGTCGTTAGAGACCCCTTCAGGAATCGCACTCCACTGAATATTACCGAAGGTTTTATTGCTGTCGAGGTCAACCGAATTGGTAGAACCTTCGTAGCGGTCTGATCGATCCTGGTAGGCTTGATTAAGCCCCTTAGGGTCGCATATCGATGTCGGGTCCCAGCCACCACTGGCATTCACCACAATCAAAAAGCGGTCGGGTGGCGCTGCCTGTACTTTTGGCGCCCATAAGGGTGCTTGTGCAGTCAGGCCTGCGGCCGCCATCATCTGCAGAAAATTACGACGTTTCATTGCGGCCTCCTTATTCGTACACGAAACGGTAGTCAGACATGAGATAAGTCAGCACCGCCATCCAGGCACGGATGCTGTAGTACTCGTCCTGCTCAATGCGTTCTTCTGATGGCAGGTCGCCATCTGTGCGTCCGTCCGCCTGACGCATCCAACGTGCCCGGCACTCCCACTCAAGCCAGTCACTCGGTTGAGGATCATACTGCTCGCGGTTGGCCAGCATGGTCTGGCCTTCACTTAGTACCGCCAGGAACAAATCATACGTCGCCTGCTCTTCAACACTTCCCGCAGAGATGTCCTCACCCAGCAGTACCCAATGCAGGTAGCGGATGTTTTCTTTGATGCGATCAACGGCTGAGGGGTTGGCCACTCCCTCAAGGTCGAAAGGTAGCGTCTCGACCTCTACGTGCGGAAAGAGACGACGTTGCGAGGGCGAATTAAGGAAATCATACGCCGTTGAACGGCATGCCATCTCGGTCGCCATACGATTCTGGATCGCAATAACTAAGCCGCCCGGCTCACGAATTCGCTCTGTCACACTGTCCGAGTCCATCCCACCATACATAATGCGGTTGTCTTCCCAGCGCAGCTCATCCCAGCCAAAACCAAAAATCGCCTGTAACTTAGTCTGCATCTGTTCCGGGCTGATGAATTGACTGGCACCGATATGATCGTTCACCGCCAGCTCTTCCGCATCCACGCTCGCCGCACGGTAGTAGGGGCTCATGACCAGGGCTTTGACGGCAGCTTTGATATCCCAACCATCTGCAACCATGGCGTCGGCCACACTGTTGAGAATGGCGCGCTGACTGTTATACGCGAGCTTCTCATCGTCTGACGCATCGGCAGCCGGCGCTGGCAGTACCTCCTGGCCGATCATACCCTCATAGAGCGTGCGTACCGTGGCACGGGCAAATCTTGGATCGGCTGCAATCTCGCTACCGAGCCATTGCAATAAAGTACGGAACTGGCCTTCTGACCCTGACAGGGGTGCCTGCTTACCACCCAGCCCCGGTGGCTCAATATCCGAACCATCCCAATCATTCACCGAAGAGCTGCCCGTTACGATGTATCGACCACGGTCTGTCCAATGCTGGAATGAAGAAGACACCGGGTCCATGACCTGATGGCAGGCGTAACACGCCGGGTCGAGGAGAGTAGGATTGCTGACACCAGAACCAATACCGTCTTCAGGGCGATCCCCCTCGATGGCCAGAATGTCAGTATCGAGGAAGTAATCGAACACGATACGCGCACGGTGACGGTTTCTGTTCGTTCGGGTCGTCGGGTAGCGATTCAGAAACATCGGCGAAGTCAGAACACCGGCATGGGGAATACCGCCCAGCTCATACTCAAGCTGTTTGGTGACGCGGGCAGGGCGGAAGTCACTCGGGTCGTAGTAAATCTGCACGCCATTTTCATCGCATACCGGTTCGGCCAGCTGCCTGAATTCGTCAGACTGAATCAGCTCCGCTTCGTACACCTGCTGGCTGTACCAGTTCACCATCATAAAGTCGGCGGTCATGTATAAGGTATGGGGCAGATCATTTATCGCCGCGTAACGGATAAGCTCCAGCGGTTCACGGGCGACTGAGTCGTTCGTGACATCACGGACGCAGCGGCGAATGCTGCTTTGCTCATCAGCGGCATACACATCGTTGTACCATTTGCGATTCGGGTAATCGTCGCTGTCGAGCAGGTTGATGCCGCCTTCATTCAGGTTGCTTGAAAGGTACTTATCGGTGAGAAGCTGTTCGTTAAAAAAGCCCATCAGGTTGTCGTAAAAACCCGGCTCCAGCTGCATAGCGTCCAACGAGGTACTGAGCCCGGTATCCGCACTTTCCGCAACCTGAGCTAACTCAGTTCCGGTAGGTAAGCGGCCCACTAACTGAAGTGATGCTTTGCGCAACGTCAGCGCAGCCGACTGGTTTTCCACACCCTGAATAGTGGCCAGCGCATCCGCCAGGTTCTGCCCGTTAAACGCATAAAGAATATATTCGGCGGTGTCAGAGGCACAATCATCGACGCACGCTTCGACATCACCAATGGGCATCGTGCGGCTGATTTCATCTGCTAACACCGAAAAAGAAGAGCAGGTCGCACAACCGACGAGAGAGGGGCCGACAGAGGTACCGTTGCCATCAAGGCCGTGGCAGGACGCACACATCTGCTGATAATGTGCATGCCCGGCGGCGTTATAGCCGTCATCGGCAAGCTCGCCGCTGTAGTTTTTATCACACCCGGCCAGCCAGAATATGGCCATTCCGACTGCCAGCAATTTTAGGAGATTCATACCCTGTCCCGCGCTGTGTCCGCTCAGTTCCTGTAATCGCCCGATGTTATAGCAGTGGCCCTGACGAAAAAATGTGACCCGCTACGAAAAACCCTGTTTAGCACAGGGATACTTACTCTCCGATGACACAAATGCGCCACTCGGTTCGATATGCCGTTATCCTGAGACGAATTACGCCGTCGTCGAGTTGGATAAAGAACAGAGTGTTCATCCAAAGTCGGGATGCCCAGCCTGAGCCGCATCTATATACTGTCGGCCTCAGTAACGAGGACCATCATGTCAGCCCGTAGCCCCTTCTGGCCTCTTGTCGCCGCCGCCACCACCCTGATCGTCGTTCATGGGTTTGGTCGTTTTATTTATACCCCTTTGATTCCACTGCTAGTAAGTGATGGTTTACTCACGCTTCAGCAAGCAGCACAGCTGGCTACATGGAATTACGTCGGTTATCTCGCAGGCGCCATGATTGCGCTGTTAGCGTATCAGAATGGCTGGGGACGGAGTGCCCTGCTTACCGGCGTGCTCGGCAACGCAGTCATCACGCTGCTGCAAGTGGGTGGCGATTACTTTCCGTACATGGCAGGTCTGCGTTTAGGCAACGGCATTACCAATGGGGTGGTCTTTGTGCTTGCTCCGGCGCTGGTGCTGGAGTGGCTCGCCGCCCGCAACAAAGCGACGTTAAGCGGCCTGATGTATCTGGGTGTGGGAGCTGGTCTGCTGTTAAGCAACCAGATCGTTGAAAGCACTGCGATCTGGTTACAGGGCAACGACCGCTGGATACCTGCGGCCATCATCAGCATTCCCCTGGCTCTCTGGTCCGGTGTTTACCTGTTCCGCCTCAGCTCAGGCGATGCACCTGTCAGCCGGGATGACCACTCAGCCCTCTGGGACAAACAGAGCACGCCGCTGTTTCTGTCGTATTTTGGCGCCGGCCTTGGCTACATTCTGCCGATGACCTTTCTGCCTGCAGTTGCACAGGAGTGGAGCATCGACGTCAGCCCCAGTCCCTGGCTGATCGCCGCTATTGCCTCTGTTCCCTCAATTTTCGTCTGGAATTCTCTGGGCAACCGGCTTGGCGACCGCAACGCCCTGATTCTCAACTACGCCGTTCAGGCGATATCCATCGCGGCGATACTGGTACTGCCATTTCAGGTCAGCGGGCTGTGGATCTGTGCCGCGATGATAGGTGGAAGCTTTTTAGGCGCCGTGTTCCTGACGCAACGGCTGGCGCGCTCCATTCATCCTCATCAGGGACCACGCCTGAGTGCCGCCCTGATCGCACTGTATGGTGTCGCACAACTGCTCGGCCCCATTGTCGCAGAAGCGGGCATTCACATGGGCGCCACACTGGCGTCCACCTTTGTCTGGGGGCTGGGCGCCTGCGTGTGGGCTTTATTGCTCATGCTCAGAGTTCCGGTAAAGCCTCGCCAAACCAAGCTGCAGTCCAAACAGTTTCAATAATTGGTTAACCGTCTGAATCGTCGGGTTACCTTCGTCGGATTCGATCGCTACCAGTGTCCGGCGGGAAAGGCCACAGAGCTTTGCAAAGTCAGCCTGATTCTGACGTGCGATATGACGGCGAAGCACCCGTATGGCACCGCCCAGAGATAATTCGCCCGTTGAGACAGAGCGTTCAACCCAGGTCAGCACTTCTGTACGCGTCATCGCTTTAAAATCAGGGAGATTCTTTGTCATGACAAATGTGCTCTCAGGTCAACTCTCAAAGCAGCCCCCACTGTTTCAGACGATCAGGTACTCTTTTCAGATTGAGTGCATGGAGCTCGTAATCCATCACCTGTTCAGGCACTCCGAATTCACTCGCATACTCAGGTAAATCGAAGAGTGTTAAGGCAAAATCGCGCAACCCCGACCATAGGCGCTGACCATCAAGATGTGTTGCCGCTGCCGCTTCGTCGCAGATTTCCCGCCAGCGGAAATTGCCTCCAATTTCGTTGTCATTGCTCCAACGGCTGGTACGGGTAATGCCCGCTTCATCCAGCACCATCGGGGCAAGGTCGTAGACCGGGGCAAGGCAGATTCCGGAGTTAAGGCGCATTACGGATGTATTTCGCCCATGATTATCGCTATTGCCTGAAACCACGTTTAACAGATCTCTGCGCAGGTACTCCTGCACCATATTCTCTATGTCATCGCTCTGGGCATATTCATTCCAGAGATGGGTAAGCGCCTTAAGATACGTCGTATGATGAATTGTCGCGCCCGGAACAATCACACCTGACAAAGAATACAGGGATTCGACCGCCAATCGCTCTGTTGCTCCATGAGCTGTAACCCGATCAAACCTGGGCATCCACAAGCTGGCTATTTCTCTTCCTGGCTGGCCTGATTCAATGTGTATGGTTGACGAAATCGTATCGAAACCTAGCCGCTGAGCCACTTTGTAATACGCGTGTTCGGTTTCAAGAATCAGGCTGTCGCTGGCCAGAGAGCGCCCCTGGCGGGAGCTGCGGCGAGGAAATTTAACCAGAAAGTACTCCTCCGCCTGACTGTCTGGCAGCGAGCCATCCGGATAACAAAGCCCATCGGCACCGCGAGTCAGCAGGTACTTAGGCGCATCACCGCCAGCACCGGTTGCCCCCCCTACAGCCGCACCTTGTGCGCGGGCATAGTCAAGAAACTCTGTCGCCTGTTCGAGCACGTCAGACATTTGGAAACCAATCATCGGAAGCTCTGAACTTTCTGTCACGCTTTCTTTGATACGCAGATTGCCAATAGGAGCTCGGGTACATTCAGCCAGCAACTGGAAGTCATACTTTGGCTGCTCGATGTCCGGCAAATTAAGCTGCTGTCCCCAATAACGACGAGCGGCGCCCATGGGTACGATGTCCAAAAGAAATGCGGGCCAGTGAGGCGTTTCATGCGGGAAAAAGTCGAGCGGATAGCGGGCGCTGACCCGCGCCGCAGGATTTCCCTGAAAGCGTGCAACATACCCGGCGTCGTATTCCAGCGTAACAGCACCATGACGACCAGCATCAGGGTCACTGAAATACAGTTCACAGGCGTCCTGCCAGGCACCACCAAGATAGGTCTGAAGCGTTAGTCGTGACATATTCTGCCCATAATGAATGCGCACTAAGTTGCACTATTTATACGATACTAAGAGTTAATGTGCAATATATTGATCATTACATCCAGAAATATCACAAAATGAGCACTTTACTGCGCAATCCGATTGTCGGTTGCCACACATCCTTTTTTTAAGTTCTTGGAGCCCACGACACAACAGATCAGCAGTACTCTACCGCGCGGCTGCCCGGCGCAGACGATCATTAACGGCCTGCCAACGCTCTGTTTGCGGAGGGCATTCAATACACAACTCCCAGTGGCCTTCCATATCCGCACTGGCAGCGTGCCACTCAGAGCAGAGCGCCAGAACCTGTTCACGATCCATCAGGCCTTTGTGAACACCCGCTTCCGAGTGCACCATCCAGCCCTGAGCCGGGTAGCGTTCCAACAGGGTTTCCAATGCCGTCGCATCAACTACCTTGGCCGCTGAGCTTTCGGGTCCCATCCATGCGTCGGCGTGCGCACCGAGAATACCTGTTCTTTGGCCCGCGACTTTTCTTCGTCGCGGCGGGCACCCCCCAGGGCGGCATCAAAGCCGTATTTATCTAACGCCTGCTTTAGCGCCACCGTTTTCATCTGGTCGTTGTATTTCACCGAGCCGGATTCAATCGGGTGTACCCCAAGCTCAAGCGCTTCCTCGTTAATATGCACCAGCACATTCAGATCAAGCTCTTCTGCGAGGCGGTCGCGGAACTGCGCCATTTCAGCAAATTCCCACGTGGTATCAATATGCAGCAGCGGGAAGGGGACCTTGCCGGGGTAAAACGCTTTCCGCGCCAGATGCAGCATGACGGTGGAGTCTTTGCCAATCGAGTAGAACATACAGGGGTTATCGAACCCCGCAGCGACTTCGCGAATGATATGGATGGCCTCAGCCTCCAGCATCTGCAGGTGGGTAAGGCGCTTCTCTGCCATCTCAGTCATTGATCACCTCCTCCCAACCGTGCGGCGCACAACGGCTGACTAAGCCGTTATCGCGCAGCGCGAACAGGTTGATCCACTCGTTGTGGACCAGATCCCGCACCGTTTCATGACGATCAATCACATCGCTGATTGCGGCTTCAGGTGCCGCAATGTAGACACTCAGCCGCAGTGGCTCATGCATCCAGCGCTGACCGTTGTGTACCGACTGGAAAGGCAGGCCAATCCGCAGATCCCCGCCGTTGCCCTCAAACACGCCGAGGTGACCGCCAACTACGTTGTGCAGCAACTTATTACCGCTGCCAAATTTCAGCGGGTCGGTGACCGAGGCGTTGTATTGCATGTTGATCCAGTGAGTCACGACCATCGGTGCTGTCATGATGGCTTCCAGTATCGAGAAGTCGCTGTCGAGTGAGGCGTCGTAGTCGTGCAGAAACGCCCGGCCACCGAAGTTCACGCCACGGGTCATTCTGCGCGGTGCCACGATGAACGCACTGTTGCCTGCCAATCCCCACTCAGGACGAACCTCAGACCAGTCTGCGGCGCGCTTTCTGATTTCGCGGTCAAGAGCATCCGGGTTGTTAAAAGCCGGCTGATCTTTCAGGCCCAGATTCCCGGCACGTTCACGCTGCGCCAGCAGAGTCGCATCTTTCAGCCACTGGCCAACGTCCTCCGGCAGCTCACCGAAACAGTCGAGGTCGTCTGTGGTGGTATTGTGCAACGCCGCATAAAAGTGGGTGGCATCAGGAATCCGCTGCCCACGCTCTGCCAGCGCCTTCCGGACCGCCTGGTTATTCAGCAGTTGTGCTACGACCTGCACATTGATGGCCCCGGTCTGTCCGCCACAGGCGCCACAGTCCAGACCTGCCGCATGCGGGTTGTTCGTCGTATGACTGCCGTGGCCAACCAACATGACCGAACGCGCGAGGCGACGCAGGCCGAGACCCTTGAGCACCTGGCCCGCGATATCGGCTTTCTCAGAAATCGTCAGCGGTCGCTCGCCCTGATACAGGTCCCAATGACCCGTCGTCGCCAGGTCATTCACCGGATGATCATCGCGCTGCCAACCAAACGTCCGCTTTAACAACTTACCGGCGTAGGTCAGCCCTAACGCTTCGACCATACTGAATGCCGTGCTGGCACCGCGACTGAAATCATTCCATGCGGCCTGCTGCTGGTGACGAACCGCCCGGACCTGACCGAGTTCCTGAGCCTCATGGCCACCTTCGGTGACACTGAAACCAGCGCTGAAAAGCCCCGGCAGCTGTGGCCGCTTCAGGCCTGTTCCGACAGGTGCGTAGGCCGCTGACAAGCCAAAGAAGCCTGCAAAACCATGGGTAGTAATCGTCGGGCTCTGCGACTCCAGTGCGCGCCGGATGATCTCCGAGCGAACATCGATGCAAAAAACGGCCTGCAGGCTGGTCTGCGGCGCCGCTTTTAAAGCCGGCGAGCGCAGTAAACGCTGCTCTTCTTCCTGACGCGCCCGCTCTGCAGCACGCTGCCATACCCAAAGTAACTGCTGACTGTAGCGATGACGCTCTTTCAATAAACCAATCTGAGGCAGTTGCATGAACCACGCCGCCTGCAGACGCTTGGCCGCTTGCGGATGACGCCATTGCCAGTGCCGCCAGAGGGCAAGTTCCCACCCCAGACGTATAGCGACCAGCTGTGGCAGGGCATCTTCTTCCTGCCCATTAAGGCGAGCTTCCCAACGCTCAAACGACAGCCGCGAGGCCCAGCCATTGATATCCAGTAGTAAGGCCTTTGCATACTGCTCTGCCTGATGCGCCGACGTGACCCCCAGCTCTGAGAAAGCAGCAAGAATCAATGCGCCCGGATCATCTGGCAGCTCCTGAAAAGCGCGGGCCAGGCCAGGCTCGCCCATCAGGATGGTAATGCCCTTGTCAGCCCGGGCCTGGCTCACCCATGCCTGATACAGAGGCTTAACCTGAGAGTGCGGCTGATTACCGGTCTGCACTTTTGACTGGGTATAGTCCGCCATAAACTGACTGATCTGGTGTGTAATCTCATCACGCCAGGCCATCTTATTCTGCCGCTGAGGAGATTCATCAAGCCAGTCAGACACGTTCTGCCAGTGCTCAGAGGCCAGCGGTGCTTTCAATGCCTGAAGCAGATCCTCAGGTGTCGCCGTGACTCCCTGATCTGATGCCGCCGCGACCAGGTGGCGATTTTTTATGACACTGCGCTGCCATAGCCGGAGGTAATAATCGCCCGGCATCAGGCAACGGATGCCTCCCAGCGCGCCGAGCTCTGCGGCAACTTCAGAAATATGCTCGCTGCGTTGCTCCCACACCGGGTTCACAGCAATGGAGCGATCCAGTGGCCAGACCGGGGCGATACTCTGTCCGGCGGCCTCGACTGCAGCGAACATGGCTTCGAAATGAAACGAACTGGACTGTACCGTCATGACACCTTCTCCTCATACTCTTTAAGCTGAATCGATTTCTTCGGATTGGCACGTTGCGGTAACCGCGCTGGCCAGATCATCAATGTGGTACGGGTAAACCATTCATCCAGATACAGACCGGCGAACAGCGCAGTCGATAACTTCTGTACCCAGCGCCAGTAGGCACGCCAGCGTAATGCCCACCAAAGAGCGAAGAGCAACGCGAACAGTCCGAGTGCCCAGAGGTCCGGCGCACTGAACATCGTAGGTAACAGGTCGGAGCTCAGTGGCTCAGAGACAAAGTGCAGGCCCGTTTTCAGGAGTGTGTAAGCGCTGGTCACGCCCGTTGCGATCACCAGGCTTCCCAGCCAACCGGTCGCCGCACTGCGAACAGCCACTAAGACCGTCAGAGCCAGTGCGAGTAACAACCAGCCACTCACAGGCTGGTACACAGCGTGAAGGGAGAGAGTCGCCCACCAGGCAGCCAACGTCATTGCCGAGGCAGCGACCAGAGCCAGCGCCCAATGACGCAGTGTCGGCGGAACCACAGACACCATAGATTGACGAACATGCGCCTGTACCTCTGAGCCGGTGCTGAGAAACGCGTGGGCCTTGTAGGCTGAATGAGCCAGCAGATGCAGCAGTGCCAGTTCGACCAACCCCAGTGCACATTCAACCAGCATCAGGCCCATCTGCGCACTGGTCGACCAGGCCAGGCGTACCTTGATACTGATGCGCGTTGTCATGATCAGCGCAGCCAGTACTGTCGTCAGACCCGCTACAATCAACACAAGCCATTGCGCCGCCGGCACCTGCAGAAACAAAGGCGCAAACAGAATCAGCAGGAAGCCACCTAGATTAATAACCCCCGCATGCAGCAGCGCCGACACAGGTGTCGGCGCCTCAACGACCTGAATCAGCCAACCATGCATCGGCAACTGCGCACACTTAATCAACGCCGTCACAGCAATCAGAACTGCCGCAAGCTGCTCCTGCCAGCTGAGCGTCACCGGCACCTGATACGTCGCGACGATATCACTGATGATGGCAGTACCGTGCTGCTGATACAGCAGGTAAAAAGCCGCAATGAGTGAGGCCTCCGCGACGCGGGCAAGCAGGAATTTTTTATGCGCTGCGAGCGCCGCGCGCGGCCGCTCTGGGAAAAACATCAACAGCTGATGCAGTGACAGACTGATCGCAGTCCAGCCTGCGGCAAACAACAACAGATGATCACTGATGAACACCAGCGCGACAGCCGCCAGCGTCAGCAACAACCAGCGCAGATAGCGGCCAAAACCGGGATCAGATGCCAGATAGCGACGCGAAAATTTCACGACCACCAACGCCATCACCGACAGTAAGGTCAACAGCGCCAGTCTCAGGGGGTCAATACTGAAGAAAGGCAATTCCGGGCTGCCATACCAGGCGACGCCGGCGATCAGTAACGCAGTAAATACAGCCACCAACTGCGATGCACGCCAGGCACACTGCCAGCGCATGGATTCAGTGATTGTTACAGACCGGCTCTGCAAACTAGCGAGGGAGGCTCCTGCCAGCAATAGAAGCGGGATTGCCGCTACTACCATTACAGAAACCAGCAGAGGGGAAATACTCATGGTACGCATCCTCCTGTTCAGATGTGCGTAGAGTATCCAGCCGCGAAGGTATTCATGTAAAATAGATATAAACTCACACATCGTTCTCTTTTTATGAACGAAGACAACCAGTCCACTGACCGCCAACAGAGAACTGCCCCCGATGAGCCGTCTGAATTATCACCACCTGTATTACTTCTGGCGAGTTGCCACGCTGGGCAACCTGACTGAAGCGGCGCGTCAGCTTCACGTATCGCAGTCGGCGCTGTCCGCACAGATACGCACACTGGAAGAGAGCATGAACACGCCACTGTTTGCGCGGCAGGGCCGCAGACTGGTTCTGACTGATGCGGGTCAGCGTGTACTCACTTACGCCGGTGATATATTCAGTCGTGGAGAAGAGCTTGAAGCCCTGATCAAGCGGGGCATTACCCCAGAGGTGCAACAACTCCGTATTGGTGTGTTATCCACCATGTCCCGTAACTTCATTGAGGGCTTTATTACCCCCCTGATAGAGCGCCGGGATGTGCGCTTCAGTCTGCACGCCCAAGGCATGGCGAACCTGCTCAATGGTCTGCGCAACCATCAACTCGACCTGATTCTGACCAACGCCAACGTGGTCAACGAAGGGCAAAGTGACCTCTGGCAAAGTCAGCTACTAGCTCAACAGCCGGTCGCTATTGTCGGCCCAGATGATCTGCAAAATAAGAAATTTCCCGACGGTTACAGCAACATGCGCTGGGTGCTACCGGCACCCAATACCGAAATGCGCGCGGCCTTTGATGGCTTCTGCAGTCGCTGGCAGTACGAACCGGCTATCCTCGCAGAAGCAGACGACATGGCCATGTTGCGCCTGCTCGCGCGGGACACCGGCGCGCTGACTGTGCTGCCCACGGTTGTTGTAAAAGATGAGATTGAGCAAGGCACTCTGAAGGTGCATATGACGCTGCCGAATGTGTTCGAAAATTTCTACGCAGTCACCGTGAAGCGGCAGTTTATTCCGCCGGTGTTAACCGACCTGCTGGAGTCGCAGTAGAGGGGATTCTGACCGCTTCAAACCCAGAACCAACGCTGATTCACAGAAATGACTGAACGTCTGGTACTTCCCTATGTTCAGCTGCCCATGTGTCGTAAGCCGCCTGCAAGTTTATCCACATGGCAATGCCTGAGTCCGTCGCGGCCGCAATTCGTTGGGCAAGGTCGGTTGAGCAAGGCACGTGTGCGTTGCAGAAGTTCGTCAGGTGTTTGCGAGAAACCCCCAAGCGACGGGCAGCTTCAGAAATGGATAAGTCATAACGACTCAAAATCTGGTTTTTAAAAATTTCGCCCGGATGGGAGGGCTGAAAAGCTGGTCCTGCAACAGGCTCTGCATTCATTGACATAATTACTTCACCGCTCTGATATTTTTGCCGTGGTAATCAAGATAGTCGACAAGAATGGCACCATCGGTTTCGATCTGAAACGTCACTCGCCAGTTGCCATTCACCTGAATAGAAAAAACTCCCGCGCCGGAACCTTTCTTTTCTTCAAACGAAGGAAACACAGCTTTGAGATCCTGCGGATGATGCGAAGCATGCATGACGGACAAGATGTCTTTGATCTTATCCACATGGTCGGCTTTCACCTTGCTGACATCGCCCTGCCAGAACTTTTTGAGCGCTTTACTCTTAAAACTCTTGATTGCCATCGAATATCCTTATTCTCACAGCATTGTAACCTGTCTGGTTACACTTTCAACCCAACCGGGAATCAGGCGCTCATCTTCCCTGCCAGATTGCGCTTCTTGAGATGAATCAGAATCTGACTGATCGCTGCCGGAGTCAGGCCGGAAATGCGTGACGCAACACCCAGAGTGGCCGGGCGTACGGTATTGAGTTTCTGCTTCACTTCGTTCGACAGGCCGCCGATCGCATCGTAGTCGAGGTCTTCTGGCAGCAGGGTGTTTTCATAGCGGCGCAGCTGTTCGATTTCTTCCAGCTGACGGGCGATATAACCATCGTACTTCGCCTGAATCTCAACCTGTTCGGCAACCTGCTGATCGCTGACGGGTTCACCTTTCAGATTCGCGACCTGAGAATACGTCAGCTTCGGACGTTTCAGCAGGTCGTGCAGGTTGTACTCACGCGCGATCGCCGCTTCACCCATGCCTTCGAGCGCTTTGGCCTCGTCGGTATTGGGCTGCACCCAGGTCGTTTTTAAACGCTGAGCTTCGGTCTCGATGGCTTCCCGCTTAGCGGTAAACGCGGCCCAACGCTCGTCATCAACCAGGCCCAGCTCGCGACCAACTTCGGTTAAGCGCAAATCGGCGTTATCTTCGCGCAGCACCAGACGGTACTCCGCTCGGGAAGTAAACATACGATACGGCTCTTTGGTGCCCATCGTGATCAGGTCGTCAACCAGCACGCCGATATAAGACTGATCACGACGCGGTACCCAGGCGTCTTTCTCCAGAGCGCGCAGCGCCGCATTGGCACCGGCCAGCAGGCCCTGAGCACCGGCTTCTTCATAACCTGTGGTGCCGTTGATCTGGCCAGCAAACCAGAGGTTATTCACAAACTTGGTTTCAAGGCTGTGTTTGAGATCTTGTGGGTCGAAATAATCGTATTCGATAGCGTAACCCGGGCGCGTAATGTGGGCGTTTTCGAAGCCGGCCATGCTGTGGATAAGATCCAGCTGCACATCAAAAGGCAGTGAGGTCGAAATACCGTTCGGGTACAGCTCGTTGCTGTTCAGGCCTTCTGGCTCCACAAAAATCTGGTGGCTGGTCTTATCCGCAAAGCGGGTGACTTTGTCTTCAATCGACGGGCAGTAACGCGGGCCGACGCCTTCAATCACGCCCGCAAACATCGGCGAACGATCGAGATTATTACGAATAATGTCGTGGGTGCGCTCGTTGGTGTGCGTGATGTAGCAGCTGACCTGCTCAGGGTGTTCATCCACAGAACCCATAAAAGACATCACCGGCAGCGGCGTATCGCCCGGCTGCTCCTGCATCACAGAAAAATCCACAGAGCGGCGGTCAATACGCGCAGGCGTACCGGTTTTCAGACGGCCGACGTTAAACGGCATTTCACGCAGACGCTGCGCCAGGGCAATCGCAGGCGGATCACCGGCACGACCACCTGAGTGGTTTTCCATACCAATGTGGATAAGTCCGCCAAGGAAGGTGCCGGCTGTTAACACCACGCTGGTCGCGTGAATACGCATGTTGGTATTGGTGACGATGCCCGCCACGGTCGAGCCAACGCCGTCGCCCTGCATGATGAGGTCATCACAGGCGGCCTGAAAGATATCCAGATTCGGCTGGTTTTCGACAATATTGCGGATCGCACTGCGGTACAGCGCGCGGTCGGCCTGGGCACGGGGGGCACGCACGGCCGGACCTTTACGGCTGTTAAGCGTACGGAACTGAATACCGGCTTTGTCGGTAGCGCGCGCCATGGCACCGCCGAGGGCATCAATTTCTTTCACCAGATGGCTTTTGCCGATGCCGCCAATCGCCGGATTACATGACATCACGCCCACGGTGTCGGTGTTGTGGGTCAGCAGCAGTGTCTTCGCGCCGGTACGCGCCGACGCCAGCGCCGCCTCCGTACCTGCATGGCCACCACCAACAACAATCACGTCATAACGAACGGGATAATCCACAACACACCTCAATTCAGTTGTTCACATCTGCCGGGCAGATGAAAAAGGGCGCGCATTGTAACACCACTACACACCAGCCGATAGATACTGTTTGAATTTTAACCAAGGAGTTTATTCACAGCACAAAATACCGCTGTATAGAACGGGATAAAGATTTCCACAGATCAGGAATAATTTGATAAAACCCAGTAATAGCAAGGGTTATCAATGTGGATAACCCTGTACATTAATGTGGATATTTATTGAGTGGTTTATCAGATATTTTAGTTATTCTGAAGATTAAACATCTTTTCCTGAAATTTTATTCAGGTTTTCTACAGACTTATTCACAACTATTCGGTGGGTTCGGCAGTCTCGTCGGTTGTTTCATCTGTTGGCGTCTCAGTCGTGGTGTCGGTAGTCGCCGTTGCCGGGGTGTAACGCGCATACAAAAGCTCTTCTTCCTTCCGGATAAACAGCTCAAGCTCACCATTAGCGTTCACCGTGGCATAACCGGGGGCATTGGTGACATTAAAACCGGGACAGTTCTTCCGCTCAGACAGCTGAACGGTGTAGAGGTTAACCTCTTCATTGAGAATCCGGATCGTTCCTCGCGTCGTGCAACCTGTTGCTGGGGTCGCGACACTGACCTCACGGAATGAAAGCTCATCGCCTACCTCTGTCAGGTAAAGCTCATAGCCGGTCGACGTCCACTTGCCGCGCAAGGTCGCCAGCCGTGAATTCGTATCCCAGGTGCCGTCATTACTCAGAGCAAAGCCGCCGGGGGCAGTATCGCTGTCGTAATCACCAACCAGAGTGTCATCAGTCGTAGTAGTGGGATAAAGCAAACCCGACAAGGTAAAATCTTCCGGTGCTCCGCCAGCAACAAACTGATTGGCAGCAGTATCACTGTTCGAGTAGGTGTAACCGCTCAGGGTCATCGTGGCGGTCGCACTGTCGTTATCGAGTGCGACCGTACCGTAGAAGGCAATGGTTTCATCGAAGCCAAACACATTACCGTTATACATCAACATCCTCAGCGCCCCTGCCTGATCCAGCTGACCATTCCACAGACCGTTCAGTCGTAATGTCGGATCGGAGACGGTATCTCCCTGATCGTTAACAATGTCGTCTGATTCCTCCTCCTCCAGGCAGCCAGTCGCAAACAGAGGTAGCAGTATGAAAATAAGCACGCGTAACATGGTCAGTCCTGATCGAGTCAATCTCATCAAAGCTTAGTTCATCTGCTGGATTTTTCCGGTAAAGAACAGGAGACAGGGAGGCACCATGTCCGAGACGCGCGCCCAGCTGAAACACATTGCAATCGACCAGATTCAACAAGCGAATCTGGCGGCCGCCAGCTTTCGTGAACTGGGAAAAGCCGCAGGCATCAAATCCAGCTCTGTGCACTATCACTTCCAGAGCCGCGAGAGACTGCTTACCGAGCTACTTCAGGACTACGACCTCAAATTCTTCAGTGAACTGGATGCGGCCACTGCTGGCACCCATCGGCCACGGCAGCGGCTGGGTGCATTGATTGATGTATTCGAGAGCTATCATAAACACCGTCGCCAATGCATGAGCCTGGCCTACGCCGCGTCACCTCATGAGCTCAGCGACGCCAGCCTTGGCGCTGTGAATACCTTCCTGGAGCACATGGAGCGCTGGGTCGAAGACGCCCTGCAGAAAGCCAGCCTGTTGCCCATCCCAAAAGACGAGCTCGCCTGCGTTATCGTTTCAGCACTCGAGGGCTCACTACTCTTCGACCGCCTCAGTGATAGTCCGCGACACCTGCACGCTGCGCGTAGCTGGATTGCCTCTCTCAGCAGCTACTGACTCTTTTTATTACTTTTCATGGCTTGAAACGACACATCAAATTAAGCAACTTTGTCCGAACTCCACCTGTCACAAGACTTATACAGCGACTATCGTGGTTATCAAATGCACAGATAACTACTGAGCTAACCGCAGTAAGGCAGGTAATTTATGAGCAAGACAGCACGCGAAATCAGCGCTGATATTGAGTTTCCTGGCCGAAAAATGGACTTTGGCTTCAACTTTGAAGACTTGCCTCGTTACTGGAACGATAACGACGCATTCAAGACCCACTTCATGAACGCACTCTCCTGCCTGTTCCTGGAAGGCGAACGTATGTTCATCGATGCCGTGCGCGACAGCCAGCATCTGGTCAAAGACGAAAAATTGCTATCGCAAGTGAAGAGCTTCATCAAACAAGAGGCTATTCACGGGCATGAACATCATAAGTTCAGTGAATATCTGGATTCTATGGGCTATCCGGCGACCAAAGTGGAAGACTTTGAGCGCAAAGAGAAAAAGCTCATGCGCAAATACATGCCGGCGCGCCGCCGTCTGGCCATTACCTGCGCGGTTGAGCACTTCACGGCGATTCTTGCCCATCAGGTGCTGACGAACCCTGAGGCTACCGAAGGCATGGACCCACGCTTCAAAGAAATGTGGACATGGCACGCCATCGAAGAAACCGAACACAAAGGCGTATGCTACGACGTATATGAGCAGACAGGCGGCAGCTATGCACTGCGCGTCTTCGCCATGTTCAATGTCACCTGGATGTTCCTGCTGCGCACAGCCATCGTGCAAGGCATCTTCCTGTGGAAAGACGGCAAACTGTTCAAGCCATCCACCTGGAAATCAGGCTTCAACTTCTTCTGGAAGAAGCCCGGGCTGATCCCGAGCATCTGGAGCGACTACAAAGATTACTACCGCCGCGACTTTCACCCATGGGATCACGACAACCGTGAGCTGCTGAGTGAATGGCAGGCAGACCACAATAACTATAAGACCGTATAAAACTATGACTGATAAACAAGCGACCGCCCGCAAAGTAAGCGCGGGCATTGAATTTCATGGCCGTAAAATGGACTTCGGATTTAAATTCGAAGACCTGCCGCGCTACTGGTATGGCAACGATGCCTTCAAAAGTACCCTGATGAACGCACTGTCGTGCCTGTTCCTTGAGGGCGAGCGCCTGTTTATTGATGCCGTTCGTGACAACGAACACCATGTTAAAGATGAACACCTCAAAGCGCAGGTGAAAAACTTTATCAAACAAGAAGCTATTCACGGCAACGAGCACCACATGCTCAGTGAGTATCTCGACACACTCGGTTACCCAGCCACCAAAGTCGAGGCACAAGAGCGTGCCGTGCGCCTGTTCATCAAAAAGCACATGCCAGCCAAAGATCGCCTGGCCATCACCTGTGCGGTTGAACACTTCACCGCCATGCTTGCTCACCAGATGCTCACCAACAAAGAGCTGACCGATGAAATGGACCCACGCATCCGCGAAATGTGGAAATGGCACGCCGTCGAAGAAACCGAGCACAAAGGCGTTTGCTTTGACGTGTATGAAGCGGCAGGCGGCGGCTACTGGAAGCGGGTTTTCCACATGGCCACCATCACTATGACCTTCATCATGCGCCTCAGCACTGTGCAGGCATACTTCCTGTGGAAAGATAAGCAGCTCTTCAAATGGTCGACCTGGAAATCCGCGTTCCGCTTCTACTGGAAATCGCCAGCGCTGCTCCCGACCATCTGGAAAGAATACAAAGACTACTACCGTCGTGATTTCCATCCGTGGGAGCACGACAACCGCGAACTGCTCGAAGGCTGGGAAGCCGAGCACGACAACTACAAAGCGGTGTAAACCTATTCGGCGGCCACCTCAATGTGGCCGCCAATGTCTTACCTTATTTGCCTTTGACAGACACCCGTTTTAGACTCGCTGCAACCGGGCCAGAACCCGGAACCTCACACGGAAGTATGGATATCCCAGCGTCATGGCCGATTTTGAACTAGAAGACCTTCAGGGCAACCGTTACCGACTCCGACGCGGCTCAGGCCCCGGTCTGTACCACCCAGAAAACCTCTGCACGGGTGGCAACTTTGATGCCGAACTGCTGCTTGGCCACTTCAGCACAAGCAATATCGACGACAGCTTTAACCACTTCTACTTCGACGTACTGTCAAAGCTGGATGACCGACCGTCATGCCCGCGACAAGCGCTGACCAAAGCCATCGCGGCCAACTACCTGACGCTCGAAAAGGTCGATACCGCTCGTGCAGTCGACGACGAAATCCCCGATGATCGCCCATTCCTGCGCGTACAGATTGAAAACGCCCTGCGTCAGATCGTAGAAGGCGAACGGCGCGAAGCCGCCATGCACCAACGCCAGATCGACAAAGAGTCCACCGTGATGAAAGGCCTGATCTACACAGGCGCCTTCATGACTGGCATCGGCTCATCCGCTTGGGGCCTCGCAGTGCAGGTAAAAGAGCTCAGCGACGTCATCAACCCATTCGTAAAAATGCAGCACCATGCCAAAGCACTTCGTGACGCATGGGAGTCGGATAACTTCGCAGATACCTACGCCGAAACCTACCTGAGCGGCGAAAAACGCGAACTCGTTGAAGCCATCGGCTTCGATCCTAGCCAGATCACCCAGAAACAGATCGACGAAGCCATCGCCATGACCGATCTGGTGCTCAATGACGAGACCCTGCGCGACATTCTATACCGCTTCGTGAAAGACTACGCCGAGGCGCAACACAGCATCGAAGTGACCGAAGTCGCAGGCTCAGGTGCCTTTGAGCTGATACTCACCATCATCGTCGCCGCCGTCACTGGTGGTGCAGGCGTGGTGGCCGCCGTAGGCAGCAAAATGCACCTGGTGCGTAAATTCAACAAAGTCGGTGACCTGTTAGCTGACTTTGCGAAAGCAACCAAACGCATTAAGAACCGTAAAAAAGCGTTCAATGGAAAGAACACCGGCCCAGGCAAGCTGGAATCCGTCGATGGTTCGGTTAAGAAAACCGATGCGCATGGGGCGGAGACGGGGGAGGTGAGTAAGCCGAAAAACACGGCAAATGCTGTAGTGCCTGAAAACGTCCCAATGACTCAAGAAAAATTTGATGAGATCATAAACCTAGAACAAGGTAATAGACCTGATAATCCAGCTGAATATCTACCAGAAGAGTACATATCAGAACATCTCGCAAAATTTGAGAATGAAGGGGCTGGAATTATTGTCATTGAAGATTGGATAAACAACCCTAAATATAAAACTCTTTCTCCTGACGGCAAGTTCGTTGGCCTAGGCTCCGAAATGGATTTACTGATTGAGAAATATAAAGCCAGTGGAGGCGATTGGAAAGTACTCAGAGATGGATTAAACCTTGGTGAAAACGTAACGCTCGAAGATTCCAGGATCGCTTACGTAAAAACTATGCCAAAGGATCCTCGTTTCGAATACAAAATTCCAACAGGCAATGAAGGCGGAGCTTACGAAGGCGAGTGGATACCTGGAGGGTACACAAAAGCCGGCACATCTGAAGCCACTATGTCAGGTGGTGAACATATTGTACACAATAACAATATCGATAATTTGTCCAAAGTCGATAATATTTATGTGGAAAAATTACAGTGAGTAATAATTTATTTAAAACTGCAGTTCAAAATAATGAAACCGTTAAGTTTTTTCTAGGTAAAGACGAGTATTTTTCTCGTAACCGAGAAACCCACGAACACGCTTACTTTGCACAAACGAAAGGATGGGTCAAGAAATACATTGAAGAGGACCCTGATAAAAATTTAACGGTTTTTATTAATAAACTTAGTGAGTTCTTAGGAACAGAAGAATCGCAAGAAAACATTGAATCTGTAATCGAAAATATACTTGCTTTAGCCGTACTATTTTCTAGAAATCCTATTTATTTTTCATCACTAAATAAATCATCAGTGTCAATACTCTATTCCTCAATAGAACGATATTTTAGTTCCCTCAACCTTTCTCAACCAGAAATCGATGACTTGAATATTTATAAAGATAGAATTATAGAGATCGGATGTTTAAAATTATCAGAACAAATAAAATTGTAGGGAAAAGGTATGACCCAAAATATCGTATACGTAGTGAATCAAGATGAACATGAATTTTCTCCGGTTCTAACCAAAGCGGAAGGGAAGAAAGAATTCTGTATCACTGCTTCTACTGAACCCGGTAGAGTAAGTTTTAAAAATTTCCATATTTTTAAAATAGGTTTTAGTGAACTTAGGAAAATGACGCCTGAAAGCATTGGCATCCTCTTAGTCACGGAAAAAGGCGGGCAATACTTCCCCCCACAATCCTAATGAAATTAGCTTTCTGCATCTTATGTAGTAAATTTCTATGACTTCAAAGCATCACCAGGCTCTCTATGCTTCCGTACAATCTTCCGCCGATGGACTTCAAAAGTATCTGCGCAATACCGTTAGGAATAACTCTTCCCTTTAGCAACTTAAATTCGGTGAATAAGATCATTTAGCTTACCTAGGGCCTGGTAGATGAAATGACCTATCCTTAAAGGAAACTTTAAGGTTAAGTACGGTAATAGAACTGACTACTCTTACGACATCAAAGTACTCACTGTCCTGAAACTCGCCGTAAAGACATGTTCTCATGTGCCGAAAAGCCTCAAGGTATATCTTCGCAGCTGTCTCATTAGTACCTGCCTCGAACGCGATAAAACAATCGGATACCTCATAACCCTGATCATATATGTAGTCGCAAAGCAGCCCCTTAGCGACCTCCTCCATATGGCCAGCGATTGGGCCAAAACCGTCTACAACCAAATAGAAATAGCGCATTGAAAAACCCTCCTTTTGAAGAGTTTAAGTGTGTCAGTTGAACACCGGAGACTCCACGGACTATGAGTCACATGTATAAATAAACAGAAAAAACTTTACTTATCTGCAACCTGCATATACTGTTTATTTAACCAGTATTTGAAAGAGACCTGAAATCATGGAAACGAACCAGGCAATTTCCGTTCTTGAAGAAACCCGCACATTCCACCACGGCATCGGCCTCAGAGGTGAACTCACACTGGAAAGCGTAATCCGCTACCGCGCCGCTATTGCTATCGAATGGATCAAAGAAGATCTGCGTAGAGGCGTACAGCCAGAAAATGTTAAAACTTTTTCTGAGCTACACGACGTTGTAGATGCCAACATATACCTACTTGATGAAGACCATCCGATACCGAAAGCAGGTAATTTCTACGATTGGGAAGAATTGGACGTACAGGGAGTGTGCGACCAATTTATACGAGTGATGAATATCATCAACGACTGGCTCGAAACCCGGTATTACGTCAGGAATCACCCGACATACTGAAATAGTGCTGGTCAGACCTGAGCCATGTGGAGAGTTGATTGATTACAGTATTCAGTTTTTTCTTTTGTCTACCGCGAAGACTGCACTCCCACACCACAGCAACGCGCCAGCCTGCATTCAGTAGTAAGTTGATATTACGCTCATCGCGCTCGTAGTTGGCATTCAGCTTTTCCCGCCAGAACTCTTCGCGGGATGATGGCCAGTGAAACATAGGACAGTTATGACGATGCCAGAAGCAGCCATGAACAAAGACTGCAGCACGGTACTTAGGTAGCACCAGATCTGGCGACCCCGGCAGTGCCCGGTTATGCAGACGGAACCGGAAGCCACGAGCATGCAAGGCCCGCCGGATCAGCATTTCCGGCTTTGTATCTTTACCCCGGATAGCCGACATATTGCGACTGCGGGTAGCTGGGGAGTGGACGTCTGACATATTGCTCCCGAATGGAATGAATCAGTGATATGATGTCACACAATTGACCTGGAGATAAAAATGGCCACTGAACAACTCGCATTCATCACAGAAGGCTATGATGACATATCTGATACCACTCTTTTGGGTCAACTTCTCGAAATTTATGACCAGAAAGCAATCGCAGACTTTCTCAACTCTGTGACTCCTGGGCACTGGTGCAGAGAAACCATCAATAGATGGAGCAAAGGTAAATCCGAACCTCGCCTCAGCGCTAAGGAATTCAAAGCTCTTAAAGGCCTTCTTCCGAAAGAAAAAGTTATCCCCGGGAAAGAGAGTTTCAGGTTCATCGACCTGTTTGCGGGTATTGGTGGAATCCGTAAAGGATTTGAAGATGAGAATGGTCTTTGCGTATTCACCAGCGAATGGAATAAGTTTGCTGCGCGCACCTACAAGGCAAATTATTACAGTCATGGCGACTACCATACCTTCAATGAGGACATCAGAGACGTAACGCTGTCCTCTGACGAGACCGTCTCCGAAGAAGAGGCCTATCAGAATATCGACAGAATGATTCCAGACCACGACATTCTGTTAGCCGGGTTCCCATGTCAGCCATTTTCTATCGCTGGAGTTTCAAAGAAAAATTCTCTCGGGCGTGCTCATGGCTTTGAGTGCAATACACAAGGCACCCTTTTCTTCGACGTCGCACGTATCATTAAGGCAAAGCAACCGAAGGCGTTCATTCTTGAGAACGTAAAAAATCTTAAGAGCCACGATAAAGGCAAAACCTTCAAGATCATCATGCAAACCCTTGATGAGCTTGGCTACTGGGTTGCTGATGCAGATCACGAAGGTCCCAAAGACCCTAAAGTGATTGATGCAAAAAACTGGGTTCCTCAGCACCGTGAGCGGATTGTTCTTGTGGGATTCCGCAAAGACCTGAACATCCATGAAGGCTTCACACTGAAAGATATTCGCAAATACTACCCTAAAAAGAAGATCACCCTTGGTGACATCTTTGATCAGGATGTAGACGCTAAATACACACTGACTCCAAAGCTTTGGGAGTACCTCCACAATTATGCGATAAAGCATAAGGAAAAGGGTAATGGCTTCGGTTTCGGCCTTGTCGGCCCCAATGATGTCGCGCGTACCTTGTCTGCACGTTATTACAAAGACGGATCAGAGATACTCGTTGATCGAGGCTGGGACTTCAAAAAGGGCTTTGATAACAGAAAGAACCTGGAGAATCGCCCCAGACGGCTTACTCCCTATGAGTGTGCAAAGCTGATGGGGTTCAGTCGCCCCGATCAGGATGACTTTGTCATCCCTGTATCAGATACGCAGGCATACAAACAGTTTGGTAACTCTGTCGTGGTTCCTGTATTCCGAGCAGTAGCCAAACTCGTAACCAAGCGCCTTATAGAGTAAATGCTGATACAGGTACTTGAAGTAATGCACCAGGTAAAGTCAAATGGATAAGTAGTGCTTTAGCCCGGTAGGAAATATGAAATATTACGAACAAGGATGTTTATTTGAGGACCTGCCCGACTGGGTGGTAAAATCTATACGCCTTGGTTACACCTTGGTAAATGATAAAAAGGTCTCTTCAAAGAAGATCCATCTGATTTCATCACCTTTTGAATCCTCTATCGCGCCTCTTATAGCTTTAGGAGCACTGCGAGCTTCTCTCGAACGAGCAGATGACAATCTGTGTAATAACTATTTCTCCTTTTTGCTATCAGCTCGAGAGAAAGTACTTACTTCCCGGAATAGCTCGCTAGAGGCATGGCATGTCCGGAAGCATACCGATCCAGAAAAGCAATATTATTTTTCAGAGGAGGTAGATAGTACCGGTATTATTGTTACTGGACAGAAAAGGTCCAGAGGCAAGAAGAAAAATGAATCGCTAAAATCATGGATAATGTCTGCCTATGCATCTGACTGGCAAATAAATGGACTACCGGTTCCTCAAAGTTCATTGCAACCTGATCCTTCCCTAGTCGGAGTAATGGAATCACTACCAGTCGGGTTAAAATTAATCAAAAAAGAGAACCTGACCTCCTCCTTTCTTGAGCATATTCTTGTCTCCGCTTCAGCAGGTGACAATTCAAACTATATGGATCTACTAAGAAAATCTTGTTTTACTTTTGATGGCAGCTACATCTCAATGGCTGACCTGTTAATGCTGGGAGACGATAGTAAATCAACCATTAGCCGTGTCACCCTGATAGGAGAACGGCAACTTGAAGAGCATGCCTTTTATCAAGATCCTTCGGTAATAATTGCACAAGGCACGAAAGAGACTGTTAGTGCTTGGAACATATTTTCCGATATTTCAGGCGCAAGTATTGTAGGAGTCATTAACAGATCCGGCTCTCGTGCGGCTCTGGAGGAGTTCGAGGCCTTCCTTCAGGATAGACAGCGCTACTATCATGAGATTCCCCCACCAGTATGTTTCCAGTCTCCATATATCCAGATCAGATCAATGGAGAGAATATGACGGATATGAGAAAACTACCTGAAGAATATGTCAGTCAGGAATTATGGTTATGTAAATCAGAGCTATTCTCGTACTTATGTAAATTACTCAAACAGGTGTCTTTCGATCTTGATGATCCAGAAGAAGACGGCCAAGGTAGTGAAGCGGCAATCAAACTAAGAATAGAGTATGCTCGCCTAAGATATACACCGTGGCATGGCGATTCTCAGCTATTTTCACATCCTCTACTATCAGATAAAGAAAAAGTTGGTCGGTTATACGGAGAAGAAACCAGAAAGTTATTAAACCGAGTCGAAGAACTACATACTAATTGGCGGTCAGGAAATTCGATTCTCATTGATGAATTTAGAAGACAGGTCATCAATACAATTTCAGAGTTTGGAGTAGACCGTATAAGAATTGCATGTCGAAGCCGAGAAATAGCCAACTTTCAGAAACTTCTTAATGATGATGTAGAACTGACCGATACCCAATTTATTACAGGATTAAAAGAATATCGCGTGGCTCAGCCATTCGATGTACTGTTCCGAATCGGATCATTTCGTATGGAGGGAATGCAAAAAATAGCGCCTCCGATACTTAATGCTCCAAAATACAGAAAACTAATCCGTTTCTGTTGGGACCGTACTTCAGATGAAATCGAGTTGGCACAGGATCCAATAAATTCAGATATTAATTATTTGCAGCTGATGCCACTCACAACGAGAACTGTTTCGGATAGTACTCACGCCGAAGAATATAGTGATACTGACACTTCCTCACTTGATGACGAATTCTTAAACGACGCAGAGAATTACTCTACTAAGGCAAGTTCGGATATAAATTGCATACGTATATTACTTTCAGAGAACAAAGCTGCACTATTCCGGAAGGGGCATCGTGAACTTGTATTCCGTAACCATTCCTGCGGTCTTGAAATTCTACAATTAACTGCAAAGGAAATAAGGAGTGGTGATTTCTGGATTGATCAAAGTATCGAGGTCGATCTTGGAAAAGAGGAGATCAACCCTGAAGATTATCCTATGGCAAAGATATGGAAATCAGATCTTCATCGGCAACTTCGTCGTCTACCAGGTGCTGTTACATTAAAGATGGTACTCGCAGGCATAGCACTTCAGGATCGTTATAAAGCCGCTGAAAGCTGGTCTACTTTTGATAAATATAGAATCAATGCCCCTCAAAGAAAATCACATTTCATAGCCCTTATTGAATCGGTTCTTCGGCAGGATATATGGTACGGATATGATTTAAAAGATCCTCGTCTATCAATTGCAGAAAACGCCTGGGCTGAATTGAGTAATTATAAAAGCCGTAGCATTGAAAACGGTCAACTAAGCCATAGGATTGTCGCAGATCAACTTTATAATGAGCTGAGAAAATGCATGGATTCATATATCGATATATTATCCGCTAATACAGACTTTTACGAATTCACAATGCCAGAAGATACCGGTTTGACAGGACATGTTGTATTTCGAAGAGTAAGTAATATCGATAGAGGATTCTATGCACCAGAAGAGATGCTCTCAAAGCTTATTGATAAGGAACAGACCGAACAATACAGAGCAATACAGAACAAGGAATATAAGGCGACATGCGTATAATCCCGGCCTTTATAGATCAGGATAAAAGTCCACCTGGCGAAGTTCTTATCTATGAAAAAATACAGCAAGCAACCACTGACTGGACGGTGATTCATTCGCTGGATCTCGCTCCCTTTAACCGGATGAAGCGTACCGAAATTGACTTTCTGATTATCATTCCAGATGTTGGTCTTCTGTGCGTTGAAGTTAAATCACACCGAGAGATAGGCTTCGACGGACAATCCTGGTATCCGGAAAGGGTGAAGAAGTCTCCATTCCAGCAGGCAATGGATGGTCGTTACGCCCTGCAACGACGTATCTCCGCAGGTCTTGCCATGTGGAAAGATGTTCCGGTTCTTCATTGCTGCATATTCCCTAACGCTCCTTTTACTGTTCCAAGAAACCTCTCTATTCAACCTTTCGAAGTAATGGACAGAACTCGCTTCCGGAGTCTGCAGCACCCAGACGAATTCTGCGCTGGGTTGAAAAATATGGCCCAGAAACTTATCGATACAGATCCCCAGGTAAAACCCTTAGACACACCTCTATCAGCTGTAATGATCGAGCAGTTTATTGAATACTGCTTTCCTATCCGAAAGCGACGGCCAGAGAAAGAAGAAGAACTGGCAGCCCGGTCCCATGAACTGGAAGCGAAGTTACGGGTACAACAGACTCCGGTGCTCAAGCTTAGCGAGTGGAACTCAAGAATTATCATTGAAGGTGGTGCCGGAACTGGTAAAACCCTTATTGGGCTTGAGGTAGCTCGCAGAAAAGCAGAGCAAGGGTTACGCACTGCATTTCTGACTTTCAATAATCTTGTAGGTAAATGGGCACAATCCGAGGTGTCACAAGGTAATCACCCTTTGCTAATCGCTGGGCCTGTAAACTCAGTTCTGCTCAATCTGTTCGATATTGATATCCCTGCACAAGCGCCGACTTCGTTCTGGGATGACATGCTTTCAGAAGTCCAGGATGCACTCACCAACCCTGAACGGCAACAGGAAGCAATGTTCGACTACCTGGTAATAGACGAAGCCCAGGATTTTCTCGGGCGGCCAGATCTCTTTGAAACCGTGGACCTGTTAATTGAAGGTGGTTTCAATGGCGGTCATTGCATGTTGATGGGCGATTTTCAGAATCAGATTCTTACTTTCGATCATGATCTGATCAGTAACACACTGAACCAATTCAAGAGATACAGCGCTTGCTGGAAACTGGGTGAGAACTGCCGTAATTACTCTGCTGTAGGGAATCTTGCTATCTCCTTATCAGATGCCTCTGATGATACCTATAGTGGCTATATGCGAACGGGCGGCGGCCTAAATAGTTTTAAGTTAGCAACTTACAAAAACATAGATGAGCAGATCGGGAAGATAGACACTTTCATTTCAGCTTCCATAAAGAACGGCTTCAAAGCCGAAGATATCACATTACTGAGCTATGGATCTGCCGCTAAGTCCTGTATCACAGAGCTACAGAACCAGAGCACGATAAACCTGCAGGCTGCATCCGAGACCAAACGCCCTGGTTATGTACAATATACAACTGCTCATGCCTACAAAGGGCTTGAGAACAAAGTGATTCTGCTTACGGATGTCGACCTGCGCGGCACTTCCGTCACCCGTAATCTTTTCTACACAGCTATTACAAGGGCAACAGAACAGGTGTTTGTGTTGTGTAGTGAAGATAGCAAACAAGACTTGCTGAACTGGATTAACCAGAAGGATCTGAAATGAATAATGAACGTGCTCAGGAAATTGAATTTCTGAGATCTGAAATGATAGGGCCTTCAAGGCCAGTAGGTGAAGATTACCCCGGACTCAAAGTTGAATTTAATTCATCGTCCACCTGCCAGTTACCAGCTCCTGGAAAGTTGAAGGGATCTGTGTTCTGGCAACCAGAAGGCCAGGACCATCTACAGGAGGTCATCCGGAGAGAGACCCCTGCTCAGCGCTACGGTATAGGCCTGCTGTACCCCGGGAACTACCTGCCACCTTCGGACGAAAAACCTTGGGACTCAGAACGCCCTGACGACGGAAACAATTCAGTGGTTGGAAATACCGCTCCAGATGCCGGAACATATGCCCTGAAGAATGAAGATGCAGAAAGCGAGACATACTCACGGGACGAAGCAGCCCCAGTATATTCAGCTGACGACGAAGATTTCGAAGTTAATGGTTCTGATGCCTACAAACCTTCAACTATGGGTGTCAGCTTCTGCATTGATGAGAGCAGCGAAGGCGAAATTCTCATACGCATCCCCATCGAAAAACGCCTGTTTTGGCAGCAGCCGGACTCCGAACCATTCCTGGTGAACGGGGTGTACGAGAGGTGCACTACTGTAACAACAGCTAGTGATGGCACAACAGTTGAAAGTGATGCCTGGCGCCGTAGACCTGCCCTACAAACTGAACAGATATTCACGTTCGACGTTCCAGAATTACTCACCCGACGACTTACTAAACAAGAAATAAACCTTAGTAACGGCATAAAGCTACAACTGGATCTTTATTCCCGCTCTTCATTTGGCAAGCGGATAATCACTGTGGTACTCCGTAACAGCCAGGTCGCTACGAACCTGTCTTATCGTCAAGTCATCGAGCAGACACTGTATCAGGCGTGCTTTGAAGTCGAAGCACGTAATGGAGCGTCATTTACAGAATATCCACAAGGTCGTGGAGAGCATAGAAATCTGGACGATGATGAGAAAACCCTGAGTCTGCTATACAGAAACTCAGCCAATTGGGCCATTGGTCATGGGTGCGCAGCCACCTGGCGAGCCGATGAAGGCCAGACGCCAATGATGATCACGGCCGATTGTATGCCCGCAGTAGAGCTGCCGAGTATGACCCCGGATATCATCGTAAATGGCAGTGAACTGAAACTATCCATGAGAGACCTCGCGAACATCCAGAATACTGACAGTAGTGACCCTGGATGGGCCTCGCTTGAGACTCTTGTATACGCCTATGAACAATGGATCAATGACGAGCGCAAAAAAACTTCAGGCTTCAATGACCAGCACCGCGAAACCGCGGAAAGGCACCTTGACGGCTGCAACAGATGCCTGACGCGAATGAAGAGTGGACTTGAAGCCCTGGCGGGTAATACCGATCCATTAAACGCTTTCAGGCTTGCAAATAAAGCCATGTGGTTTCAACAGACAGCCACAAAAGACATCCAACAACGGCCTTTGAAAGCTTCAAATAAAACAGCTGAACCGGTCGCTCAATCACCAGATTCGTCACTGAACCCGGATGAAGCATGGCAGGATTCAACCAAGACTTCTGAAAAATACTGGCGCGCCTTCCAGGCAGCATTCCTCTTGTTGAGTATCGAAGGCTTCACGGATCCATTCTCCGATGACCGAGAGGTTGTTGATCTCATCTGGTTCCCCACTGGTGGTGGTAAGACTGAAGCTTATTTAGGCGTTGCTGCCTTCTATATGTTTCTTCAGCGGCTGGAACCTCCAAAACATGGCGAACTACGGAAAGACGGTACGAATGTCTTTATGCGTTACACCTTGCGCATGTTGACGACCCAGCAGTTTCAACGCGCTGCCAGTCTTATCTGTTCAATGGAATACATCCGTACATACAGCGTGGACACTGATCTTGGCACTAAACCCTTTACCCTTGGCCTCTGGGTTGGACGGGATGCTTCTCCGAACAAGTGGAAAGACGCTACTGCTGCAATAAGAAAATTCAAGAAAGAAGAAACGAAGGGTAACCCCTTAGTGATCACTGAGTGCCCATGGTGTCGCAGTGAAATTGGTCTCGTGAAAGTAAAAACACATAAGAACAATACCATTTTAGGAATAATTGAAAGTAAGCAGCCGCATCTGAAGTGTTCCGATGTGAATTGCCATTTCGGTGCGATCGATACCCGCCTGCCTATCGAAGTGATTGACGAAGCACTCTATAAGAACCCTCCCAGTATGTTTATCAGCACGGCTGATAAATTCGCAATGCTGGCCTTTAAACCAGAAGCCGGTACATTGTTTGGGCTCAGGCACTATCCAGAAACCAACGGTCCCATAGAACGTATCGCTGAGCCACCGGGTCTTATAATCCAGGACGAATTCCACCTTATCTCTGGACCATTGGGGTCAATATATGGCCTCTATGAAACTGCTATCGAGCGCCTTTGTACTCAGGAGATTAAGGGTAATCCGGTCCGGCCTAAAGTCATCGCATCAACAGCAACCATCCGTGGTGCAATGAATCAAACAAAGGCCATATATGCCCGTTATGAAGATCAGTTGCAGCTATTTCCAAATCCTGGTCTTGATATCAGCGATTCTTTCTTTGGCCGTTATGCCAGAGAAGCCAATGGGAATTTGAAGCAAGGCCGCCTCTATCTTGGCATCAATGCAACTGGTTATAAATCTTTCCTCACCACCCAGGTGCGGGCGTTCTCTGCTGCATTATTCCGGTCAAGCCTGATGCCTGATGACAGCAAGGACGCCTGGTGGTCCCTGTTAGCTTTTTATAACAGCTTACGGGAATTGGGTGGTGCCAGAACACTGTTTAGTTCTGATATAGCCGCACGTATGAAAGACTTCATGCATCGCTACAACGTCGAGGACAACCAGAAGCGGTATCTGAACAAAATTGAAGAACTGACCAGCCGCCGCACCCAGGCAGAATTGGTTAAGTTGATGGATGAACTGTCCAGGCCCTTGACTAATACCTACAAGCCCGTCGACGCCTGCCTGGCTTCGAACATTATTGAGGTCGGAGTAGATATTGATCGGCTCTCACTGATGGCGATTGTTGGCCAGCCAAAATCAACAGCTCAATATATTCAGGTATCCGGCCGCGTGGGTCGTCGTTGGTGGGATCGCCCGGGACTGATCATGATGATGTACAACCCGAATAAGAGCCGGGATTTATCTCACTTCGAGCATTTCCAGAATTATCACCAGCGGTTATACGAGCAGGTTGAACCCACCTCAGCCACGCCATTCTCAATCGAAACGGTTAAACGAGCTGCGGCAGGAATCATGTTGCTCTGGGCTCGTCAGCAGTACCGTTCAGATCATCCCGGTGCAACATTTGGACACTACGAGTCTACCATTGAAGACGCAAAGGATTTTCTGATTGAGCGTTGCGAGCTTCTCTTCGAACAACAGGAAGCGGAGGCAGATCGTGTTGTAAAAGTCATTGAACAGGTACACGATGAACTTCTCCGCAAGGGAAGAATGAACCCGCTGATGTGGCACGAGTTTCCACAGAAACGGGACGGCAATTACCTGATTTTATGGCCTGGTGCTCATTCATCTTCTGCTCAGCAAAAAGCGGGAGTCAATGTGCTCAGTAGCATGCGTAATGTCGATGGCACAGCTCGATTTAGTATCAACGAGCGCTATATGGAATTAGAAGGTGATCAGAATGGCCAATGACATTCGTACAGGACAACTTATTGCTCCTTTTGGGCCGGGTAGTTTGTATAACGACCAGTATGGTCAATCTAATATTGTCTGTGGACTGGATTTCTGGTTGAAAAAGCCAGGAGACTCGAAGATATCTGATGCTGTCAGAAACAAATACCTCATCAGCGAGGCTCGCCTTTCTGAGCTCTTAAAAGTAGGGCTTTTCTATCAACCACCTCAGTACATATATGATCGGGATGATCCTGAAATCAGTCAACTGGAAATCGGTATCCACCGGTTTCCCCGGTGGTACGTGGATAAGATATCCGGAAGACTGACGCAGTTTAATCTTGAATCCAGGCTTAGAATGCTGAAAGCCAGATCACCGAATAGAGAGCAGTGGCAACCGGTAAGATTTATCTCAGTATGTGAAAATGGACATATTTCAGACTTTCCGTGGAAGGAATGGAGTGGCTGTACCTGCTCCGGATCAGACCAGCTGTTTCTGCATGATGCTGGCGGCCCGGATCTTGGCTCTGTCAAAGTTCATTGCAAAGGATGCAATAAGGGTAGAGATCTTCAGGGAGCAATGCAATATGAATTGAGCGATGATAAATCCGAGGTTGAATCTTCGGGTCTCTACAGTAAAGCCAACCTTAGCTGCACAGGTAACAGGCCCTGGTTAGGTAATATTTATGAACCGTGCGATCGTAAGCCTGTAGGCGCCCTGATCAATCAATCTAATATTTATATGGCAAAATCGATATCCTCGATATATTTACCATACGTAGGTCAGGATCAACGAGCCAAAGAACTTTCATTAATTTTTCAGGAAAATGAGTCCTTACTGAATTTAGCCAAAGCGAGTCTAGAGCTTGGCGGTGAAGAGCAGGCTCTGATTTTAGTCAAAGGCAACCTGGATAATCTGGTAGCTGATTACAGCGATGCAGAGCTTATCGAAGCATTAAAAAATTTATCCAATGGCCAGAAAGCCGTCGATCAGATTTCTCCTACTACTTCAGATACGGCCGAACTGGCGTTCAGACGCTCAGAGTTCACAATTCTAAGCGCGGCTCACACTGTAAATCCTGATGAACTCAGAATTATAAGCAGTAAAGTTCCTGATGAATTTTCAGGCTGGATCTCAAAAATTCATCGCGTAGAGCGTTTGAGAGAAACCCGTGTATTTTACGGATTTGATCGGCTGATCCGCTCGAAGAAGCCATTGGACAACATGCCAGAATCGGCAATTCATACACTGTTCAGAAACCCTCCCCCGGAAACAGGTCAGTGGCTACCGGCTGTAAAGAATTATGGAGAAGGTATATATATTGAGCTGAAAGACAGGGATGTTAATCGATGGTTAGATGATCATTCAGAGTGGTTACAGAAGCGTCTAGATAGCAGTTTTGTTGCAAATATGGCCGACCAATACCTTCTTAATGCTCCTGATCAGCTGACTGACAGAAACTGGCGCTGGGCAGCCCGTTACCTTCTTGTTCATACGCTGTCACACATACTTATTAAACAGCTTGTATTTGAGTGCGGTTATTCATCTGCTGCTCTCAAAGAAAGGCTCTACGTTTCCAGCGATACTAAAGCTCCGATGGCGGCACTTTTGATCTATACCGCTTCTGGGGATGCTGATGGAAGTCTTGGTGGTCTTGTTCGACAGGGACAACCCGAGCTGCTTGAACCTCTCATCCGTCGAGCAGTCGACACAGCATCATGGTGCTCCGCAGATCCTGTTTGCTCAGAGGATATGGGACATCGTGGCTCGCAACATAGCAATAAGGCCGCCTGTCACGCTTGCGTTTTATTACCCGAAACCAGTTGCGAAGCAATGAACAATGGGCTCGACAGGGCCATGTTAGTGGGAGAGCCGGAAAACCCCGATTTTGGTTTTCTGTCCCGCTTACTTACCAATATGTAATAAGGATTTTTACGATGTACAACGTGCTGGATCACGTCGATGTATACTCTGTAGATCAGCTCTCGTCCTTTCTTAAGAAGCATGGTTGTGAACGGATTCTGATTAAAAAACTTGGCCGTAATAACAACGACAAACAGCAGATCTACTTCCATCACGATGCAAGCCTGCTCAATGCAATTTTTGACATGACATTTTCCACACGGGAAAAGAGTCAAAGTAATAAACGTAAAGGAAGCATCAAAGGGACTAAGATACTGTCCGCTGTTTTTAATGATTTTCAGTGGTTGGGCACAGACCAGAGCCTTCATAGGGTTCCAACCTGCAAAGGCGTTCTCTACGCTCAATACCCCGAAGTAAGACTCTCTGGTTTCAAAGCAGAAACAGGGCTGATGCCAAGATCAATGTCTGTAGATTTCACTAAAGAGAACCCTAGTATAGAGAGATACCTCGCTATTGGTGCAACGATTGAGGGTCAAGCAATAGCGGTAATGATTGTTTCACCTACTCCAGAGTTCAAGAAAGAATTTCTCGGGCTTCCTTTCTTCGCAGACTCTAAAATTTGTCGGGTACTCGAAATTGAACAGGAAGCCGAATCTCATAAACTGTTGACTCTGCTTAAACAGCGTATCGGCAGTAAAAGTATTAAAGGGTGCCGACTAGATGCTAACGGAAACACCGTTCCATTTACAGGTACTCAAGTTCACGGCTATACACTTGAACACGAATTAGGTATCAGAACGAATGCCTCCAAAGATGGAGATATCTTTGGAATAGAACTGAAGTGTTTTACCAGTAAAAAACTAACTCTGTTTACGCCTGAACCAGACGGCGGACTGTATTCACAGAGCTTCTCTGACTTTATGCAGAAGTACGGATACGAAAAAGAAGCCGTGTATCGCCTGACAGGCCTGCATAGGGCTGGATCGGTCAGTGAGAAGTCAGGGCTTTCTCTTCGCGTACTGTGTACTCCAAAAGGCTCAGAATCGGAAGGGCTGGAAAATTATGATCCTGACAAGCCGCTGGCACATCAGTTAGAGAACCTTATGGTTGTACTCGCAGATGACGATGAAAATATTGCCGCCAGCTGGTCTGCCGAAAGACTTTTGAATAACTGGGGCGTAAAGCATAACGAATCTGTTTATGTGCCCGCGAGAGTAACCGACAACGAAATTCAGGAAGAGTATGACGCCGGTTATACGCGCAAGGTACATTTTGGAAATCAGGTTCTTTGGTGCAAGAGAACCAGCCTTGAGCGAATGATCCGATCAATCGCCAGTGGTGTCATATTTCTGGATCCTGCACCCAAATTTGATCCGGACAACCCGAAGAACAACAAGCGACGCTCTCAATGGCGTATTAACAATATCTACAGAGACTCCCAGCACCTCTATGAAGAAGTTCGGGAAATTGATATCTGATCATTTCCCAATACAGAAGCTTCCAAAAATCTCACCCAACAGATCATCGGCGGTAAACGCGCCGGTGATTTCGTTCAGTGCGTTCTGTGCCATGCGCAAGTCTTCGGCGAGCAGTTCGCCTGCGCCCATGCCTTCAAGCTGTTGGCGGCCGTAGGCGAGGGCGTCTTTGGCTCGATTCAGGGCGTCAATGTGGCGGCGGCGGGCAAGAAAGCCACCTTCGTTCGCGGCGTTGTAGCCCATGACGTCTTTGAGGTGTTCACGCAGGGTATCGACGCCCGCGTTCTGTTTCGCTGAGAGGGTAATAGTTGGGTAATTCGCGTTTGAGCCTTCGGTGGTATCCAGGCCAACGGTTTCGGTCGAGAGGTCGGCTTTGTTACGAATCACGGTAACGCGTCCGCTGGCGAGCAGGTCGTCGGTCTGTTGTTCAAGGCCGCGCTCATCGTATAGGGCGTGCAGGAGCTTCTCAGGGTCGGTTTCGTCTGTGGTTGAATCGATCATCAGCAGAATACGATCCGCCTTGGTGATCTCGTCCCAGGCACGCTGAATACCAATGCGCTCGACTTCGTCGGGGGCATCACGCAAACCCGCCGTGTCGATGATGTGCAGCGGCATACCGTCGATGTGGATATGTTCTTTCAGTACGTCGCGGGTGGTACCGGCTATGTCGGTGACGATGGCGCGGTCCTGGCCAGCGAGGGCATTGAGTAATGAAGATTTACCCGCGTTCGGGCGCCCAGCGATGACGACGTTCATGCCTTCACGAAGGATGGCACCCTGATTTGCCTCGCGTAGTACCTTCTCTAACGCCTGTTCTACTTCGGTGAGCATGGCTTCGACTTTGCCATCAGAGAGAAAATCGATTTCTTCTTCAGGGAAGTCGATCGCAGCTTCAGTGTACATGCGCAGGTGTATCAGTTGATCGAGCAGTTCATGTACTTTCTTTGAGAATTCGCCCTGCATGGAGCGCAGCGCACAACGTGCGGCTTGCTCTGAGGCAGAATCAATCAGGTCAGCGATGGCTTCGGCCTGAGCAAGATCCAGTTTGTCGTTTAAGAAGGCACGCTCTGAGAATTCACCGGGGCGGGCCATACGGCAGCCAAGTGCAACGACTTCTTTCAGCAGAAGATCGAGCACCACAGGGCCACCATGGCCTTGCAATTCAAGTACGTCTTCGCCGGTAAAGGAATTCGGATTCGGGAAGAAGAGAGCGATGCCTTCGTCGAGTACGGTGCCATCTTCGGCTTTGAACGGCCCGTAGTGCGCGTAGCGCGGTTTCGGCTCGTACCCCAGTACTTGTCGTGCAACCTGTAAGGCTTTCTCACCAGACACGCGGATAATGCCGACACCGCCACGCCCTGGGGCGGTTGCGATGGCTGTAATGGTGTCCTGGTGTACCTGGGTCATGGTCTGGCCTTTTGTTAAATACCTCTGGATGCATGAAGCAGGCATTTATGCCATGGATGGCATAACTGAGCGCACATGGATGTGCTTGCCGCGTCCTGCTGATGTATCCAGCGGTATTAGTATCCGTTGGTTATGGGCAGCGCCCTTTTAAATTGGTGGGCAATGCCCACCCTACAATAGTGGGTGAATTGCCAGCGACCTCATTTTAAGGCAACAAAAAAGGCGCCGCAGCGCCTTTTTAAGATTGGTCAGAGCGTCAGCTCTTCTCAATCTGTTTGGTAATGACGTACTGCTGTGCAATCGAGAGTACGTTGTTCACTACCCAGTACAGTACCAGACCTGCAGGGAACCACAGGAAGAATACGGTAAAGATTACTGGCATCAGCTGCATAACACGCGCCTGCATAGGATCTGGCGGTGTTGGGTTCAGCTTAAACTGGATGAACATAGACGCACCCATCAGCAATGGCAGGATGAACAGCGGATCTTTGATCGAGAGGTCTTCAATCCAGAGGAAAAAAGGCGCCTGACGCAGTTCTACCGATTCCATCAGTACCCAATACAGGGCAATGAACACCGGCATCTGAACCAAAATCGGCAAACAACCACTGAGTGGATTGATCTTCTCGGTCTTGTAGAGCTTCATCATCTCCTGACCGAGTTTCTCGCGGTTATCACCGTAACGCTCTTTGATCTCGGCCATCTTCGGCGCCACTTTGCGCATGTTCGCCATTGAACGGTACGACATCGCCGACAGCTTGAAGAACACGAGCTTAATCAGAACCGTCAGCAGGATGATTGCTACACCCCAGTTGCCAACAAAGTCATGGATGTTATCCAGCAACCAGAACAACGGCTGCGCCACCCACCAGAGGATGCCGTAGTCGATCACCAAATTCAGGTTTGGTGCGATTTCTTCCAGACGTTCCTGGATCTTAGGGCCAGTGTAGAGCTGAGCACCCATGGTCGCGGTTTCGCCTGGCGCTACGCTGACTGAGTTGTCGTAGAAACCAAAAATATAGTTTCCTTTAACGTAACGACCATTGTAGGTGTGCTGTTGATCCTGTGCCGGAATCCAGGCTGATACAAAATAGTGTTGCAGAATGGCAGCCCACCCACCTTCTTCAACGCTTTTGAATTTGCCTTCTTCGAGGTCATCGAAGCTTACTTTCTGATAACGCTCTTCACTCGTGGTCAGTGCCGCACCCAGGTATGCCTGCATACCCATGCTGCTTGACTGGGAAGGGTCATCAGAACCGTCACGCTTCAGCTGTGCGTAAAACGCACCCTGCCATGGCTCCTGCGAGATGTTGCGTACTTTGTAACGCACATCCATCAGGTATTCGCCACGCGTAAAGGTGAAGATTTTTTCTACGTAGGCTTTTTCAGACTGGTGAGTCAGCACGACTTCGAGTGTGTCTTCGCCTTCGTTCAGCGTGTATTCAGTGTTTTCAGTGCTGTACAGAGCACCGTTGTTTTTGTCGATGCCGTCACGTCCAACCAGACCGCTTTGTGCGATAAAGAGACGTGCGTTACTGTTTTCAAGCAGGGTAAACGGAACGTCTTTTTGCTTAATCGACTTTGAATACTTAGGTAAACGAACCGACACAACCTGGCCACCCTTAGGGTTGATCTCTAGATTAAGAACATCGGTCTGTACGGTAATGACATCACCAGTGGGGGCAGCAACTTCTGGCATATCAGCGGCGCTGACTGCTGGCTGATCACTGACATCAGGAACGTCAGCATCAACAGCTTCTGACATGTCTGGGGTATCAGAACCAAATTCTGGTGCTGACTCTGTGCTGGTTTCAGCAACAGGGGTAGTAACGTTCTCGATTCCGTAATCCTGATTCCAGGCAAGAATCAGCATGTAAGAGGAGATCGCAAGACCTGCATATATGACTAAACGGCGGATATCCATGATCAGGGTTTCCGTTGGCAACAATGAGTGGAATGAGTATGTGTTTCCAGATCTGGTACCAGATCAACGCCGTGACCACCCCATGGATGACAACGGCCAATGCGGCGAAGTGCAAGCCAGCCTCCACGGATCAGACCGTAGCGACGTATAGCTTCTTCGGCATAAGAAGAACATGTGGGGTAGAACCGACAGCGGCTGGGAAGCATCGGACTAATGGCGTACCGATAAACAGAAATGAGCATCAGGGCAATCCTGGCCACGGGATTAACGCCGCGGTTTGCGTTTTCTGCCTTGGTGTTTGCCATGGGGTTTCTTCAGTCTGAACCAGAGGCTGTCGATCATCTCACGAATCTGCTGATTGTCCAGCTGAACGATGCCCGAACGTGCCAATATGACAAAGTCATGGCTGGCGAGATCATGCTGATGCTGTCGGAATGACTCACGTATCAGGCGTTTTACCCGATTGCGATCGACCGCGAGCTTTAGCTGTTTTTTCGCCAGAACAAAACCGACACGAGGTCGGTCAAGTTCGTTCGGTGCAGCCAGTACCAGAAGGTGAGGCGTGCTACCACGCAGAGCCGTGTTATCGAAAACACGTTTGAATTCTGCCGGTTTCAGCAGCCGTAAATTTTTACGGAAGCACGTATCCGGCATATTTCTCTCTGCGCAGATCAGTTACAGCAATTAAGCAGCGAGGCTGTGACGGCCTTTAGCGCGACGACGAGCCAGAACCTGACGGCCGTTTTTGGTTGCCATGCGGGCACGGAAACCATGAGTACGCTTGCGCTTCAGTACGCTTGGTTGAAATGTACGTTTCATATCATCACCCAGTTAGTGTGAACAGCCCAACAGTCAGGGCAATTTTTAGGGGCGGGAATTGTATGCAAAAGAAACGTTTAAAGCAACGCCAAGATAGCTTTGTTTATGAACTTTCTGAAAAACCTGAAGACCGGTCATTCTGATGAATATTTATGTTTTAAGTACTGATGATGTGTGATGAAGAAGAGAAGAAATCTGAAGTTATTATTAAAACGGTCGCTTAATTCTGTTGATAAGTCGAAAAACCCTTTAATTTTCAATTGATTATCTCATAAATAACTCTGCGGATAAGCCCGGTAAACATTGTCTGGAAGTTGGGTTCATCTGGTGGACGAAATCATGGGTTATGCACAGTGATGACCGGATCGCGAGTTGTTCACAATTTCATTCACCCCTTAAAAGACAAGCTGTTAAGAGACTTATCCACAGATCAGGCGGTAACTTTGTTCATCAGAATGACGTATTTCTGTGGATAACCGGTACTTCCTCGGGTAGTATGTCCGTCTTCTTTATAGCTATTTATTTCTACGTCAGGATCAGAGGTGCATGTGACGGGTTTGTGGGAAGACTGCCTGGGGTATCTGCAGCATGAGTTACCCGCACAGCAATACAACACATGGATTCGTCCTCTGACCGCGAGCGCTGATAATGGGCAGCTTGTTCTGAGTGCGCCTAACCGGTTTGTAAAAGACTGGGTAAGAGATAAATACCTGCAACGCATTCAGGAAATCATTTCAGATCTTAATGGCGGCTTGCTCACGCACGTGAATATAGTGGCGGGTGAGTCACGCCCTATGTTTCAGCGTCCGACAACACCGCCGCCTCGTCCAGAACCTCGTTCTATAAAAGACGACACGATGAGCTTTGCCGCACCAAGAGAGCCAGTATCAAAAATTGAAACTGCCCCATTGGGTGGTTCTTATAATGCAGAGCCAATGGCTTTCGCCGAAGATACTGCGCCATCAGCGGCGGAGCTTGCTGTGGTAAATCCGGTTTCTGAACCTGCGCCTGTGGCTCCGACGCCACCCCCCAAAAGAAAGGTGCAGGTAGAAGGTGGCTTGCAGCATCAGAGTTTCCTGAATCAGAATTTTACGTTTGATAGCTTTGTTGAGGGTAAGTCGAACCAGTTAGCCCATGCAGCGGCGAAGCAGGTTTCTGACAATCCGGGCGGATCGTACAACCCACTCTTTATATATGGTGGTGTTGGTCTGGGTAAGACTCACTTAATGCACGCGGTTGGTAATTACTTACAAACCAAGAACAAGAACGCTCGTGTTCTATACGTTCATTCTGAGCGTTTTGTTCAGGATATGGTGAAAGCACTCCAGCTGGGTGCGATTAACGAGTTTAAGCGCTTCTATCGCAGCCTAGATGCCCTACTGATTGATGATATTCAGTTTTTCGCCGGTAAAGAGCGCTCTCAGGAAGAGTTCTTCCATACCTTTAATGCCTTGTTAGAGGGTGGTCAGCAGATGATTCTGACTTGCGATCGCTATCCGAAAGAGATCGCTGGGCTGGAAGAGCGTCTGAAGTCTCGTTTCGGCTGGGGTCTGACGGTTGCCGTCGAGCCGCCTGAATTAGAAACCCGTGTTGCTATCTTAATGAAGAAAGCCGAGCAGACAGGTATGAATCTCCCGGATGATGCTGCTTTCTTTATTGCTCAGAAAATTCGTTCGAATGTGCGTGAGTTGGAAGGGGCACTGAAACGTGTCGCTGCAAACGCTCAGTTCACGGGCAGTGAAATCACCTTACCTTTTATTAAAGAGTCGCTGAAAGATTTGCTGGCGCTCCAGGATAAACAGGTCAGTGTTGAAAATATTCAACGTACGGTCGCAGAGTATTACAAAATCAAGATGTCTGATTTATTATCTAAGCGCCGTACACGCTCGATTGCGCGACCTCGCCAGGTTGCTATGGCATTGAGCAAAGAACTGACAAATCACAGCCTGCCCGAAATAGGCGAGCTGTTTGGCGGGCGTGACCACACGACTGTGTTGCATGCGTGCCGTAAGATTAAAGAATTGCAGGAATCCAGTGCTGATGTGCGGGAAGATTATAAGAACCTGCTGCGCTTACTGACAACCTAACGCCTGTTAGCTCAGGCTCCGGACCGAGTGGAGAACCATGAAATTCGTAATATCCAGGGAAGCCCTTCTGCGCCCACTGCAATTGGTAGCAGGTGTTGTAGAAAAGCGTCAGACTCTGCCAGTACTTTCAAACGTATTGCTTGAAATTGAAGGTCAGCAACTGTCGCTCACAGGTACCGACCTTGAAGTTGAGCTGGTAGGCCGGGTCACTCTTGATGAAGTTGGTCAGGAAGGTGCGATTACGGTTCCAGCGAAGAAGCTGATGGATATCTGTCGCTCTCTGCCGGACGGTGCTCAAATTGAGATCGAACAGGACGAAGCGCGCGTTAATGTTCGCTCGGGTCGTTCGCGTTTTACGCTTTCAACACTGCCTGCGACTGAATTCCCGAATGTGGATGCGATCGCCGACGAGCAGTCGTTCTCTCTGCCACAAGCCAGTCTGCGCCACATTATTGATCGCTCAAGCTTTGCCATGGCACAGCAGGATGTTCGTTACTACCTGAACGGCATGCTGATGGAAGTCACTGCAGACAGCCTGCGCGCTGTAGCGACCGACGGCCATCGTCTGGCGACCTGTGTTACTGAAGTATCTGGCCTTGCTGAAACCCGTCAGATCATTCTGCCGCGTAAAGGTGTACTGGAGATGGCGAAGCTGCTGACTGATCCAGAAGCCAGCGTAAGCCTGTCTTTGAGTGCTAATCACCTGCGCGCTCAGACTGAAGAGTTTACCTTCACCTCGAAGCTGGTTGATGGCAAGTTCCCGGATTACAGCCGGGTGATTCCGAAGGGCGGTAATAACGTGGTTCTGGCTGATCGTACGGATCTGCGTCAGGTGTTTAACCGTACTGCGATTCTTTCTAATGAAAAGTACCGTGGTGTTCGCCTGGTGTTGGGTACCGATACGCTTCAGGTGTTTGCAAACAACCCAGAGCAGGAAGAAGCAGAAGAAACCACAGCGGTTGAGTATCAGGGCGACGCGCTTGAGATCGGCTTTAACGTTTCTTACCTGCAAGATGTTCTTGGCGTTATTTCGACCGAACAGGTTAAGTTTACTCTGTCAGATGCAAACAGCAGTGCATTGATCGAAGAGCCAGACAGCTCTGATGCGATGTATGTTGTTATGCCGATGCGTCTGTAGTCTCAGGCGTTTCTGATTTATGCCAGTCAGGCATCTCAGGATCAGTGGTGTGCGCAATCTGCAGCCACTGATCTTTGATCCCCACCCCCACGTCAATTTTATATACGGAGACAACGGCTCTGGCAAAACCAGCATTCTCGAAGGAATTGCTGTGATGGCCTCCGGCAAGTCATTCCGTACTAATCAGCTTAAACACGTACTTGCTCATGATAACGATCGAATGGAAATGCGTTTTTCCATTGAAGATCCCGACATGGGTGATTGTGAGATGGAATCACTGCGCCTGAAAGCAGGGGATCATCTTCTTAAGCTGAACGGCTCTGTTTTGACCAGTCAGGCTGAAGCTGCACACTGGTTGCCTGTTCAGATCATTGAACCTAACACATTCAAGTTGTTGTCAGGGTCTCCTGAAGAGCGCAGAGCGTTTATTGATTGGGGTGTGTTCCACGTGGAACAAAGTTTCATGGAACAATGGAAAACTTTCAGAAAGCACCTCAAGCAAAGGAACGCTGTACTTAAGCAGAAAGAGGAAGAATGGCTCGATGTTTGGAACGCTGGCTTCATCGAAGCAGCGGAACACATTGATAATGAACGCCAGGCCTATCTGAAGCGCTTTAAACCAGAATTTGAACGAATATTGAACGAGCTAGATCCTTCAATATCTGTCACACTGGCTTACTATCCAGGCTGGGAGAAAGACTCCCGCCTAGCTGACGTACTTAATCGTCAGCAAGAGCGCGATATGACGCTTGGATATACCCAGTCAGGCCCCCATCGGGCCGAGCTTCGCATTAAGTGCGATAAACAACCAGCTTCTGAGATATTGTCTCGGGGGCAACAGAAAACTGTAGTGTCTGCGCTTAAAATCGCGCAGGGATCTCTCTTTCAGCAGGAGAGCGGCCGAAGAACCATCTATTTAGTGGATGATCTTGCGTCTGAGCTCGACGAAAAGCACCGTTTTGCTTTATGCAAACTGCTGGAAGATTTAAAATGTCAGGTCTTTATAACCAGCATCGACAAAGAAAAATTAACCGATGTCTGGCAGCCAGTCGCCAGTAAAGTGTTCCACGTGGAACATGGCAAATTAGAGGAATGCACCGAATGAGTGATCAGAGTTACGATTCGTCCAGTATTAAGGTACTTAAAGGCCTCGATGCGGTACGGAAGCGTCCAGGGATGTATATCGGCGATACCGATGACGGTACCGGCCTCCACCATATGGTGTTCGAGGTTGTCGATAACTCCATTGACGAGGCGCTCGCTGGTCACTGTGACACGGTAGAAGTTGTTATCCACCAGGATAACTCCATTACTGTCTCCGATAACGGCCGTGGTATTCCTACTGAGATCCACGAAGAAGAGGGTGTCTCGGCCGCGGAAGTTATTCTGACGGTACTGCATGCTGGCGGTAAGTTTGATGATAACTCTTATAAGGTATCAGGCGGCCTGCACGGTGTAGGTGTGTCAGTGGTCAATGCGCTTTCTGAGAAAGTGAAACTGACCATCCGTCGTGGCGGTAAGCTGTACGAACAGGAATACACCCACGGTGTGCCAGACTATCCACTGAAGGAAGTCGGTGTTTCAGACACTACGGGTACGGCACTGACCTTCCTGCCGTCGAAAGAAACCTTCACCAAAACAGAATTCAGCTACGACTACCTGGCCAAGCGTCTGCGTGAACTGTCATTCCTGAACTCTGGTGTGCGCATTCATATGAAGGATGAGCGCTCGGATAAAGAAGATGTTTTTGAGTTTGAAGGCGGTCTTGGTTCGTTTGTCGGCTTCCTGAATGAGGGCAAAACGCCGGTCAGCGAAGTGTTTCACTTCCTTACTGAACAACGCGATGATGGTATCGGTGTTGAGGTAGCCATGCAGTGGAATGATGGCTTCCAGGAAAGCATCCACTGCTATACCAACAACATTCCACAGCGCGACGGTGGTACCCATTTAGCAGGCTTCCGCGCGGCTCTGACGCGCTCTCTGAATGGCTATATCACCCAGGAAGGCCTGGATAAGAAAGCCAAGGTATCGACCACAGGTGATGACGCCCGTGAAGGTCTGACAGCGATTATCTCGGTGAAAGTACCTGATCCTAAGTTCAGCTCCCAAACCAAAGATAAGCTGGTTTCCAGCGAAGTTAAGCCTGCTGTCGAGCAGGAAATGGGGCGTCAGTTCCAGGACTTCCTGTTGGAGAACCCGCAGCAGGCCAAAGAACTTGTTGGCAAAATGATTGATGCCGCCCGCGCTCGTGAAGCAGCGCGTAAGGCTCGTGAAATGACCCGTCGTAAGGGTGCCCTCGATATCGCAGGTCTACCGGGGAAGCTGGCAGACTGTCAGGAGAAAGACCCGGCTCTTTCTGAAGTCTACCTGGTGGAGGGTGACTCTGCGGGTGGTTCTGCGAAGCAGGGCCGTGACCGCCGGAGCCAGGCGATTCTGCCTCTTAAAGGTAAGATCCTTAACGTCGAGAAAGCGCGCTTCGATAAGATGCTATCTTCGGCTGAAGTCGGCACCCTGATTACCGCGTTGGGTTGCGGTATCGGCCGTGAAGAGTTTGACCCGGATAAGCTGCGTTATCACCGCATTATTATCATGACCGATGCTGACGTCGATGGTGCGCACATTCGTACGCTTCTGTTGACCTTCTTCTTCCGTCAGATGCCTGAAATCATTGAACGTGGCCACGTTTATATCGCTCAGCCACCGCTGTATAAGATTAAGCGTGGTAAGCAAGAGCAGTACATTAAAGACGAAGAAGCGATGGAGAGCTACCTCACTCACATCGCTCTTGAGAAAGCGGCTCTGCACCCATCTGAGGGCGCTCCAGCCATCTCTGACGAAGCTTTCGCTCAGATTGTAGATCAGTATCGCTCTGCACAGGAAACAGTCGACCGTATGTCGAACGTTGTCCGTAAAGAGATCCTGCATCTGATGCTGACATTGCCACGCGTAACCACGGACATGATGGGCAGCGAAGCCGCCATGAACGAATGGGTAGGTAAACTGCGAGAACAGCTTCCGGATGCTGGTCGTAGTGGCTCACACTTTGAGGTCGCGACTGTTAAAGACCCAGAGCGCGATAACTACAACGTTGACGTTAAGGTCATCACTCACGGTATGGCGCGTGACTATATTCTTGATGTCGATTTCTTCGGTGGTAACGGCTACAACAAACTTGCCAGCATGAGTGAGAAGCTGGCCGATACCCTCGAAGAGGGCGCTTACATTCAGCGTGGTGAGCGTGTGCACATGATCGACGATTTCTGGGATGCGGTTAAGTGGCTGCTCCACGAAGCTCAGAAAGGCTTTAACATTCAGCGCTACAAAGGTCTGGGTGAGATGAACCCGGAACAGCTTTGGGAAACCACCATGGACCCAGAGACCCGCCGTATGCTTCAGGTAACCATCGAAGACGCCATTGGCGCCGACAAGATGTTTACTACCCTGATGGGAGACGACGTAGAGCCGCGTCGTGCCTTCATTGAAGCGAACGCACTGAACGTCGCAAATCTGGATTTCTGATCCGCTGTGTCTCTGTGTTCCACGTGGAACACAGAGAGGTCGCTGAGATCAAGCTCAGAGAACGTCTCTAAAAAAGCCCCGCCTGATATGTGTCAGCTGGGGCTTTTTATTGAGCAAGGAGAGTATAAAAATGGAAGTCAGTTTCGGGAGATGCGTCCGCTGCAAACACAGTATGCGGAATAGAATTGGAGTATTGAACTTCCGCTGGAAGCAAGGCGGGGGTGTCAGGTGCCCCCACTGTAAACTTGCTTATGTCTCTGGGTACGACCTGCCTTTCCCTATCGGGCCTATTTACTGGCTATGTTGGGTAGGTCTTTTGGTTGTATTAAACGTTGGAGGTTTTATTGGGCTGTTGCTTTTCACTTCGGTATTTCTATTGATACAGCTATATCTTTCCCCGGTAGTGTCCTATCGATCTTTACGAAAGTGACAGGGCTATTTGATACCTCGTACTCCTGCCACCCCCTGGTAACTTCTGAATACATCCTTTTGCCACAAGGTCAGCCAGATGCCTGGTGGCCGTGGCTTTGCTCACCTTGGCGACCTTCTGGTACTGAGCTGCACTGATACCGTGTTCGAATCCTTTTGATCCGCCGTCTAACAGACGGTTTAGTACTTTACGCTGTTCTGTAGACAGTGGTGTATCACGAAAGGTCTGCCAGAAGCGGGCTTTAGCGATAGTTCGGTCGATCTGGTCTATGGCGTTGTCGACTGAGGTCAGCAGGGTGTCGAGAAACCACTGACACCATTCGGTGATGTCTGATCCCCGTTCGTGGTCGCGGTACCACTGAGCCGTCTCAAGAGCGTTGTAATATTCGGAGCGCTTATTCAGTATCGCAACTGACATGGCAAACAGCCGGACACTTTTTGCATCGGCCTGAGCCAGAGCCATATCGGTTATTGCCCGGGTCAGGCGGCCGTTGCCGTCGTCGAACGGGTGCAGGGTTACAAACCAGAGGTGTGCAGTCGCAGCTCGCAGGAGCGGATCAGCGTCCTGACAATTAGCATCTTGGTTAAACCAGTCGCAAAAACGTTGGAGTTGTGATTCAAGGCCATCTCTGGGGGGCGCTTCGAAATGCACTTTCTGGCGATCAAGTCGGCCACTGACAACTTGCATGGGTTCAGGGCCTCTTAGCTGCCCGACTCTGATTTTCTGAGTAATTGATAACTCGGACTCAGGAAAGAGAAGTTTCTGCCAGTAGCACAGGCGCTCTTGCGTCATGGGCGAGTCCAGATTCGTGAGCGCGTCTATTAATAGTTCAGCTAACCCTTCCGAACGATCACTGACGGGGTAGGGCTCTGCTTCGCTGATGCCCAGATGTCTTGCAAGAGATGAACGCACGGAGCTTGCGTTGAGCTCCTCGCCTTCAATGGCTGACGATGCCAGAAGATTCTGCAACAGTGTGTCTAAGGCCTGGTCGTCGGAGTTGGCGCTGACACTTTGTTTGCCCTGTAGCAGACCAATGCGTTTGTGGCACTCACGCAGCAGCGGCTGGAGAGCGTTGTTGTCCCAGTAGAATTCGGTCCATTGGTTGTTCTGCCATATCCAGCGCTGTTGCATAGTGCGATCTCAATCTGGTTATTCGATAAGCCGATTAGGCGATATAATCGGCTCATACTATGAGCCGAATAATAGGCTTTATTCGGCTCAAAGTCACATCTACGGCAAAATGCGGTCGGTGGTTGTGCCGACAACGTCCGCAGTGGCGCGTGAGGACATGCCTTAGCCATTGAGAAAAGCGCCTTCCTCAGTAATGATGAAGACAAGCAGGTGGGCTTGTGTGGCCGCTCAACGGGTTTTTAAAGCAAAGGAGTTGTCGTATGTGCATTCAATGCAGTGTTGGCGCTGAGGGCGTAAATATGAAGTCTGACGTGCGTATCGTTCAGGCGGCGTTGAACCAGGCTCTGAGTCCAGAGAAACCCTTGGTTGTTGACGGCCTGATTGGCCCGGCAACCATCAGTGTGATTGATGCATTTCAGCGCGGAGCTGTGGGGCTTAACCGGCCTGATGGGCGGGTTGATCCGAACGGCCGTACATTGCGTACTCTGAAAGACCTTCAACCGAAGGCGTTCTCGAGTGATTGTCTGGCAGCGGTGATGCCGACGGCACCTCTGTCAAAAATTGAAACGTATTATCCACTGATGCAGAGCGCTTCAGAACAGGACGAAAGTGTCTCTGGCGCCCGTCGTCTGGCACATTTTCTCGCTCAGATCGGACATGAGAGTTTGTCGCTTTATTACACAGAAGAGCTGGCTTCAGGTAAGGCTTACGAGGGGCGTTCGGATCTGGGCAATACGGAACCCGGTGATGGTGTACGCTTTAAGGGACGCGGTCTGATTCAGCTGACAGGGCGTTATAACTACGAGAAGTATGCCGAGTACGCTGGAATAGATACGTCCCAGCCAGATTGGCCTGAACTCTTGTCCACTCCAGAACATGCGTTGAAGGTGAGTCTCTGGTTCTGGGACACCCGGCATTTGCAGGAGAAAGCCGATCAGGATGATCTGCTGGGTATTACACGCCGGGTCAATGGTGGTTACAACGGCCTGTCTGATCGACAGGCTTATCTGCAGCGAGCCAAGTTCTTTCTCGAGTAGGGCCGGTTTTCGGGTTGATCAGGCTGCGCGATAGGCTTCTATTTCGGCCTTCCATTTCTCGATCAGTTCGCGGTTATCGTGATCTTCCGGGTGAAAATCGTCGCGGTAGAAATCTTTGAATGGCTCTTTAATGCAGGTGAACATGCCGTTTTCACCAAACAGCATTCCCCACGCCTCTTTGGTCTGTGCCCAGCTCGGCATCCGTCGTGCCGCCCAAAGAAGGTAAATCGTGCGACCCATGGTCAGAGTAGGGAAGAGCACTGCAATGGCGCGCATGATACGCAGCAGGGTCTTACGCTGACCGCCGGTGGCCATGTACACATCGAAAGCGACAGACTTGTGTTCAATTTCTTCGATGGCGTGCCAGATCATCATGTATTTGATGGAAGGGTGCATGCCCTCAAGCTGTTTGGGGTGAGTAAGTACATACTCAGCAACGATAGCTGTAATGTGCTCCAGGCAGACCGTTGCCGCCAGGCGCTCGCGCTTTGAGCGCTTGGCGTTGAGCAGAGCAATCGCTTTTTCGACGCGTTTTTCGATGTTTTGTGCCTTCCAGCCAAGCGATTCCAGCTTTTCATTGGCGAGCTTGTGCTGATTGGTATGGTGAGCTTCCTGGCGGGTGAAGTTTTTAACGTTCTCAAGTAATTGCGGATCAGTCACGCGGTCTTTGTAGTGACGCACTGATTCAATAAACATCTGCTCGCCCGGAGGGAAGGTGCCCGAGAGCACGGCAATGAACGCAGTAAGAATCGGATTGCCACGGTACCAGTCCATGGTATCGACCTGATCGAAGCTGAAATCCATACGTCGAACTTCAATGCCGTTGGTTGATTCTGTCTGGGGCATGCTGATCTCGGCGGTGGTAGTCATGGCCTTCTCCTGCGCAGATAGTTAAAGTCTCGTACCAGTTATAGCCAAGATCGCCGGCATGTCACAATGACTTGTTAGCCTGAGATAAGCGGCATTATGGCCACTCGGGGTGAACCCCGCGCCGATTCACTGGTCGATACGTTCATAATTTTGTTGGAGAACACTATGCGTCTACTGGCTGTGTGCCTGTTGTTACTTTCATCCTGTGCTGTGTGGGCAGTGCCTGCTTCACCTGCGTCATCCGGTAGCTCCAGCGATGGCAAGGCGGTCGACAGAGAAGCGGTTAAAAATCTGATTGGTACTCTCGAAAGTGAAACAGAGCGGCAGGACCTGATTCAGAAACTTGAGCTGATGCTTGAGGCCGAGCCAGAACAGAAGCCCGAGCTGGCGTCTGTCTTTGGGCTGGATAGTACCGGTTCTGGGGTATTGAGCGAATTCACGGCACTGACCGAAAGCTATGGGCTGCCCGAGAACATCATTGGTGATGTGCTGGCGTTCGGTGTAACTACCTTATTGGTGTTGCTGGGTATTTTTCTGAATGGTTACCTGAGTCGGTTTCTGGATAAGCGCATGAAGCGTATACGTAAGCGCTTGCATTGGGATAAGGAACGCTTCAGTTCCATTTTTACTATTCAGCGTGCCATCGGTTATGCGGTCGGTCTGATTCTGGTGGGTTATGCAGCACTCGACGTCGTAGCGGTGTATTTTGGTGAAGAGAGTATGACAGGGCTGGGTAGCCTGTTAGGTACTGTACTGTCGATCTCGCTTGCTGCGCTGGTTTTTGCTTCGATCTGGGAGGGTGTGAATGCCTTACTGGAGTCGTTAATGTTCCGCCACGAGCGCCTCAACAGCTCGCGTTTTCAGACGATCACTCCAATTATCCGCAATATCCTGTTGATTACTCTGTCACTGCTGTCGGTGATGGTGATTCTCTCAGAGGTGGGTATCAACATTATGCCGTTACTGGCCGGTGCCGGTGTCTTGGGTATTGCTGTCGGTTTTGGTGCGCAGACTCTGGTGAAGGATTTTCTGACCGGGTTGACCGTCGTCTTTGAGGATCTGTTGCAGATCGGTGATGTCATCAAGATTAATGATCACTTTGGGCTGGTTGAGAAGATCACGCTGAGGAAGATTCAGATGCGCGACCTCGATGGTACTGTCCATACGATTCCGTTCGGTGAAGTGTCGATCATCTCCAACCTGACCAAAGACTTCAGCTATTACCTGATGGATGTGGGTGTGGCATACCGTGAGAACACGGATGAAGTGGTGGCCATCATGCGCGAGGTGGATGAAGACTTGCGCGCAGACAAAGACTTCCAGGATCGGATTCTGGAGCCCCTGGAGGTGCTGGGTGTTGACCAGTTTGCCGACAGCGCGGTGATGATTAAGGCACGGATCAAAACCAAGCCGATTCAGCAGTGGAATGTTGGCCGTGAGTTTAATCGCCGCATGAAGATAGCCTTTGATGAGCGGAATATCGAAATCCCATTCCCACATCAGACTATCTACTTCGGTGAAGATAAGCAGGGCAAGGCGCCGAATGCGAATGTTCGCTTAGTCGAAGAAGTGGAAAAGCGTGCTGAAGAAGCCGCAGGTAAAGAACGGGCAATAAAGGATGCTGAGGGCTCGGGCACTCCGAGTGCAAGTTCCAGTTCAGACAGCGGCGATAATTAAGCCGCTGAGCAGAGCAGAAAACGAAGGTCGGTCAGCCGACCTTCGGCTCGCGCGGCCCAAAGAAATACCAGGCGATCAGGCCTGCAACCGGCAGTAACAGGATCGCTGCAATCCAGGCAGCTTTAACGCCCAGAGTCGTGCGCGCCTGAACGGTATTAAGGATGGCGTAGATATCGCCAATCAGAATCAGAATGCCAAAAATACCACCCACTTCAATCACCATAACGCCCCCTTGTATGTCCCCTGGTGAATAGCGTTGAGCATCATATCATGCAGAGTGTTGCAGTTATCAGAAACGTTTTCCGCTGGTGAGTTCAGTAATAACAGTACCGTCAAATGGCGTTGCAGAAATGTTGTCGACGCGTTGATTTATCCACTCCTCACATTGCTGATGAAGCAGCTTAGTTGGTAAGTCTTTACTATCAAGTGGAGCCCCTACAACCAATGTGATTGTTCCGGGGTAACGTATCCAGTGGTGGTTTGGCCAGAAGTCTCCGGCGTTATGAGCCACGGGAATTACAGGCGCCTTGACGCGGCTGGCGAGCATGCTGCCCCCTTTAGAAAACGCTTTGCGTGCGCCTGCGGGGACACGACTCCCTTCGGGGAATATCAACACATGAAAGCCGTTGTTGAGTCGTTTTGTACCTTGCTTAACAAGCTCTTTGAGTGCTGTTGTGCGCTGCGACCGATCGATTGTGATTGGCCCCATCATGGCGAGATACCATCCGAAAATTGGAACTCGTGTCAGCTCTTTTTTGATGACCTGGACTTGCGGTGGTAACAACGCGGGAAGCATAAAGGTTTCCCAGCTGCTTTGGTGTTTGGCCACGATAATGGAAGGCCGTGATGGTAACTCACCTTCGTAGATGACTTTCCAGCGCAGGCCCAGAAGCAGGCGAGCGGACCAGACACAGGCAATACAGAATGGTCGGCCAATGAGACGATGCCGCGCGGGCAGGTCCATCAATGGTGAAATAATCAGAGCAGGCAAAATCCAGATAAGCGTGAGTAAGGTCATCCAGACCATAAAGATGATGGTGCGGCAGGCGGCGAGTAATTCAGAGCGAGCAGTGGTCTCAGGCAATCGTTTACCCCTCAGGAGTGTGAACAGCACTTATCCCAGAGTACGGCGAAAGCGATCGGCTGAAAAGTAGCGATTTGCTATCTGGCGCCGGCTTTGTCAGGGTTATATGGCACTCCGCGTTGAGAGGGGTGCCCTGGACCCTACAAACCGGAGTGTTGAATGAATCTCGAACGAAAAGGCCTGCAGGCAACATTACTCATGCCTGTTGCTGTGCCTACCATCATTGTTGCGGCCCTGCTGATTATTGGCACGGTCAGCAATCCTGAAGCAGCAGGGAATCTGTTCAGCAGTATGCTGGGCTGGATTACTCAGACCTTTGGCTGGTTCTACATGTTAGCGACGGCGATCTTTCTTATCTTTATTCTGGTGGTGGGCTTCAGTAATTGGGGTAATATCAGATTGGGTTCCGACCATGCTGAGCCCGAGTATTCTTTTCCCGCCTGGTTCGCCATGTTGTTCTCAGCGGGCTACGGCATAGCACTGCTGTTCTTTGGTGTGGCCGAGCCCGTACTCCATTATTCGACGCCTCCGGCCGGGGCAGCAGAGACTGTGCCCGCCGCAAAAGAAGCCATGCAGATTGCGTATTTTCATTGGGGTCTGCATATCTGGGGTATTTATGGCCTCATGGGGTTAGTGTTGGCTTACTTCGCCTACAGGCACGGCCTTCCCTTATCTGTACGTTCTGCGCTGTATCCTTTGATTGGTGATCGAATCCACGGCTGGGCAGGGCATATTGTTGATACCTTTGCTGTTCTGGGGACTATGTTCGGCCTTGCCACAACGCTGGGTTTATCCGTTTCTCAGATCAATGCAGGTATTAATTATCTCTGGCCAGCGATTCCGGTAAGCACAACAGTACAGGTGATCGCCATTGCGGTGATTACTCTGGCAGCGACGGCGTCTGTAGTCGCGGGTATGGATAAGGGGATTAAGAACCTGTCGATGTTGAATATGGGGCTGGCTGTTTTTCTGATGGCCGTTGTTTTCGCTGTGGGGCCAAGCGTTCATATTCTTAATACCTTGCTGCAGAACACCGGGGCGTATCTGGGTGGTGTTGTCGAGCGCACTTTCAACATGCAGGCCTACACACACAGTGACTGGATTGGTAACTGGACGCTGTTTATCTTTGCCTGGACGATTGCCTGGGCGCCTTTTGTGGGCCTCTTTATCGCGAAGATCAGCCGTGGCCGTACTATTCGTCAGTTTGTATTCGGCGTACTGGCGGTACCGACTCTGTTCACCTTCCTCTGGTTCGCCATCTTTGGTGATACCGCACTGCACCTTATTATGGAGCAGGGCAAAGAGGCGCTGATTGGCGAAGTACAATCTAACCATGCCGTGGCACTGTTTGAATTCTATGATCGCTTGCCGATGTCCTTTTTCCTGTCGATCATTACGGTCTTCCTGATCATTACGTTCTTTGTGACTTCATCGGACTCGGGTTCTCTGGTGGTTGATTCACTGGCGTCTGGCGGCTTGCTCGAGACACCGGTCTGGCAGCGTGTGTTTTGGGCTTTCCTTGAGGGGGGCATAGCGGCAGCTTTGCTGTTGGCTGGCGGCTTAAGTGCATTGCAGACCATGACGATCGTCAGTGCATTACCGTTTGGCATCATTATGTTGCTGGCGGTTGCTGGTCTCTGGCGTGCATTGGTCATCGAAGGGCACCGGGATAGTTCGATTAACGCAATCACACCTGTGCGTCCACACAGCCAGGGAGGCGACTGGCGTAAACGCCTGAATGGCATGATGAAATTCCCCGGTGCCAATAAGGTCGAGAAATACATCGAAGGCGTTGTCACACCGGCGCTGGAAGAAGTCAGTGAAGAGTTACGTTCTCATGGCTGGGACGTGCGCGTCAGCGGTGCTATAGGGGAGGTCTCTATGTCGCTTGTCAGAGAGGGCGTGGATGAGTTCTTCTATCAGGTAAAAGCCACAGAGCATGACGCCCCGGATTATCGGCCAGCGGGTGCAAAGTCGGCGACCTTCTGGCGTGCCGATGTGCACCTGAGCCATGGTTCACTCGGCTACGACCTGTTTGGGTGCAGCAAAGAAGAGGTGATCCGGGACCTGGTTGACCACCTTGAGCAATACCTCAACTTTATTGAGGCTGCGCCGGGCACCCTACCGTGGGAACCGGTCGGCAACTAAGGTTGATTGGCGATAAGCCAATTAACAAACGTGGCCAGGTCGTCAAACACGGGAGCCTGAGCGAGTGAAGGGTGAGAAGTGAGTTTGTGCTCACTTTTCTCACCTTTACCGGTTCGTACAAGCGCGGTATTACAGCCCGCCGCCGCACCGGCTTCCAGATCGCGGATGGAGTCGCCAACTATCCAGGCCCCTTCTGCTGATACCTTCAATGCATCTTCGATCTGATGAATTAAGCCGGGCAGTGGCTTACGGCAGTCGCAGTGGTCATCTGGGCCGTGCGGGCAGAATGCAATATGCGCAAATTCGCCGCCCTCAGCAGCCGCAAGCTTGATCATTTTATCATGCATGGCATCAAGGTCGGCCTGCGAGAAGTAACCGCGCGCCAGGCCGCTCTGGTTAGTGGCTACAGCGACGGTGTAGCCTGAGTCGCACAGCCTGCCTACCGCTTCTGCGCTGCCCGGCAGCGGAATCCACTCATCAACCGACTTAATGTAAGCGTCGGAATCCTGATTAAGGACGCCATCGCGATCAAGGATGATGAGTTTCATAGAAAAGCTCCGGGCCGTGGTTAAACAAAGCCTGGAGTATAACGGAAGTCGCAAGGTCGTGACGGCATTAGACACTTATGGTCATGGGCTATCTGATGGCGTACGTCTGTCGCCACTGTCATATCCCGACACATGGCTAGCTACGAATCCGGCTATAAAGTAAGCCTCCTTCTGCTAACCTCATGGTCCCCACACCCCCATCACGTCATAAAGGAAGATGGATATGGATATAACAATGATAAAACGGCTTATGGCAGTGACCGCATGCAGTTCTGCGTTATTGCTGGCAGCTTGCGGAGAATCCCCGAAAGAAGGCGTAGCAACCACCGATTCAATCATCGATTCAACCAGGAATGGCACCTGTACTGGAACTTATCCAAGTTATTGGCAGGACCCGGCATTTCAGGATCAATGGGTCGGTCAGAAAGTCAGTAACGTTCCTCCGGCTGATTGGACAGGGCCTGTGTATCAGCTGTCGGATGATTTCCCGCGCTCTCCGGTGGACGACGCGGCAAGCCAGCAATGGCGTGACAGTAAGTTCGATGCGTTATTCGAAGAGGGCACGTCTCAGGAAGAAAAAGCGAAGCTGGCATACGAATATGGCTGGCTGGTGATGGAGTATATCCAGGAAGGCAATGTTAATCAGGGCGCAGGTATTGAAGACTGGGATGTCTGTAACAACAAGGTTCGCCCTTGGTACAACATTCCATATCAAACCTATGATCCCGCGAGTGGACGTGAATTTACGCACGGCCTGACACGTGAAGCACCAGTGACCTTCTCAACCCCTCAGGGTGACAAGGCCAGCACCATGTGGGCGGTGGGTTTCTTTAATGCCACGGCTGCTTACACTCTGGGTACTGTCTGGCAGGCGGATGGGACCGCTAAGATTCCGCAGGATGATATTAGCTTTGACGAAGGCGCGGTCATTGGTAAGCCATTGTTCAACACGCTCAGCCCTGAGTTGCTGCCCGTGATGGAAAATCTGCCGAGCTGGGACGCGAACATCTCTGACCCGACTTTCTGTAGCTGCACGCCCGCCAACGGCAAAGAATGTACGCTGATCGAAGAAAGCCAGCAGTGTCCACGCAGCACTTCTGAGTGGGGGAATGTCACCCTGCTGCAATTCGATTTCGCGGTAAAAGACAGCCGTGCCCAGGGTACGCAATGGGTATTTGGTACCTTTGTCGCCGATGGCCAGCGTAAAGCCGACGTTGAAGACCCGTGGAAGCGAATTGCACTGCTCGGTGTTATGTGGGGTAACGACACGCCACCTGAAGGTCAGCTTGCTTACAATCACCCGGTTGATGTGAAAATCAATGGATTTCAGGAGGAAGTTATCTTCTGGGATACCGTTGATGAACTGAACAAATACGGCGGTGATGATGTGATGAAACAGATGGGGCACCTGGGTTGTAACTATCGTCTGAACGGCCCGGCGGATAACGCCAACAGCTCGTGTATGTCGTGTCACGGTACGGCGTCTGTGCCCGATAAAAACCTGACGACTCCGCCACTGCTGTCCCAATTTTCTGCACTGACCAAAGAATGCGTCACGCCAAATGCGGCTAACCCGACTGTGGGTAAAGATCGTAGCGGTGCAGCAGCCACCGTGAATAACGGCATTGGTTTCGCAGAAATAGACAGCATTTACTTTGCGAATACACCGGCGGCTGAACCGTTCAACATGACCGTCGAAACAGGCTCTGGCCCGGTCAATATTATGGGCGAGGGCGTACCCGCTTATGACAGCGGACGCACCAGTTGGATATCTCTGGATTATTCACTTCAGTTGTCTATTTCACTGACCCAGTGGATGCAGTGGCAGGACCACAGTGACGATCCGGTTGAAGGCCGCATTCATATGAAAGAAATCCGTCGCGGTTATCCGGCGGGTGTTGGACATAAAGCGGAGTAATTTAATTTCACTCTAAATAAAAAGCCCGGCCATCATAGATGGTCGGGCTTTTTTATTAGGTTACTTCAGGATGCCCAGTTTTGATTGCCAGCACCGAACGTTGAAGAGGCTGCTCCTTTTATATTGCGTGCCATTCCGCACAGGCTGGCGGCTTTACCAGCAATAACTACGACGCCACCGGCAATAGCCAGTGCAGAACCCAGACCTGCTGGGCTTGAAGCCGCCAGCTCGACAAGTTTCTGCACACTTTCGACACCGGCTTCACCCGCAAAGTGAGCGCCAGCACCGGTGAAAGCAACCGCACCTGCCGCTTTACTAATTTCTTTCAGTGCATCGTTGCGAGCGTCTGGATTATGTAGAACATCATTCTTATTAAGGTTCACATCGACAAAACTCATACCGACGGACTTACAGATCGCTTCCAGATCTTTTTTACTCGTGTGGCGTCCACGAGGGTTTGAAAAGAAAACATCCTGATTGCCCATACCTTTCTGCGCAGTGATGATATCGCTGGCAACTGGGTTCGCTTTGATAAAGCGCAGTGCCTGTACGAATGTGCCGCAGCCTTCTCCGTGGATCAGCCACTTCATGCTCTTACTCTGCTTCTGCGCATGCTGAATCATCGAGACAAGGCTTTGAATATGTTCTTTACTGGTGAATTCGTTGTTCAGCCAAAACAGGGAATAATGGTTACCTCGTTGGCGAGCATCTGAGAGTGCGTTACTGCCTTTTATGTAGGCTTTTTCAATATGAACACCCATCATTCGCCCAGCTCGCTCTTTGTTTTCGAACTTTCCTGAAATGGCAGCGACATGAGCATTATTTGACCAAGCGTGATCTAAATCCATTGCAGTAGAAGGGCTTGAGCTTTCAGATACTTCCCAACTATCACCTTCCCACCGTGGCTTGTAAATACCCGGGGTTCTGGCTGAAATGTGAGCATCATTTTTAAAGCTGATCAGGTTGATGAATATATCTTTCCGGTCAGCACTGGTCGTGTACGAGAAGCTGAATGCACCGATGCTCGCTTTGGGAGCGACCGTTTTATCTCCAACGGCCAGGCGTAATACCGCTCTTAAAAGTGTGGTTTCATAGTAGTTACCGACGTGGGAGTTCTTTATTGCCTCCCACGATGCTTTTTGGCTTTCCGGAATGTGCACATTGTGTGCGATTCCAGATTCATGGCTACTGAATATCTGAGCGTATCCGGCCTTACTAACTGTCATAACTACTCTCCGTGTAATGGTTCAATATGGAATTCGGGTGCGGGGTCGCCTGGTTCTAGAATGACGGCACGCGTCTCGCCCTGACTTGCAATTCCGTCACGCCATTTTGCTGGATACCTCCAGATTGCTGGCTGGCGATCGGGAGTAATAGAGGTACTGGGGTACTTGGATATGACCTCCTGCTTTCGCTCCTCGGCGTGATCACTCAGTTGCCAGTGAATGCTACCGATAACCAGATCCCGGACTTTGTTTGCAGCCTCGATTGATTCTGCAACTGGCATGCTTCCGAAATTAATAAAGCGTAAGAACAGGATGTAATGATCGTCCAGAGCAGTCACGGCGAAGGCTTTGAAATTAGAGTCTTCATGCTCTTCTGGTTTGTCAGCAGGTAGGTCTTTATGTTGCTCGAACAGTATCCATGGGTTGCCTTGCTTGATCTCAACTTGCCAGTTTACTGGTGCGAGTTTCCGGCCATAATCAGGCATTGCAGGGCCTGTTTCATACAAGTAGCGCATGACCACTTGTTCCAGAATGGCGGGGTTGAAACAACTCATTCCTTCTGGAAGGCAGTCAACCCTCAATGACGTAACCTGGAAATCGGTCATACCAATGGAATCAAACTTCCAGATTGGACCAAAAAATTCCCAATTCCGACGAATGCAGTTGGCGTAGCTGAACTTATTGTCTTCGTATTCGTGACCGTAGTCGTAGATAGAACGCTCGTGGATATTAGGGATATCTTTCGGCTCAACATCGGCGTCAAAGCCCGCTGAGGAATAGTGCGGTGGCAGCGTGATATCCAGCTTGCAGCCAGCAAGAGACACAGAGACGCGCTCTGGATTATCCAGACCCGGTACATAAGGGTTTTTATGAGAGGCAAAGAGGCGCTTAAACATAGTCCGTTGCAGATAATCCTGAATTGATCCGAGTGTAACAATGCGGGCCGGATCAGGCCATAGTCACGCTGTGACAGATGTCTGTTTATTAAACAAAAAAGCCCGACATGTACTTCTACATGTCGGGCTTGTTAGTAGCGCGAAGTACGCTTACAACACCGAAATATCCGCGATACCGATAAACAGCCCCTGCAGCTGCTTCAGCAGTGCCAAGCGGTTGTCTTTCACGGCGTCGTCATCGGCCATCACCATCACGTTGTCGAAGAAGGCATCGACGGCAGTGCGCAGTCCAGCCAGTTCGTTCAACGCGGCAGCGTAGTCACCGTTGGCCATCAATGGCTCAAGTGCCTGCTGTTTGGCGGCGATTTCGCGGGCCAGTACCTGCTCTTCGTTCTGCGAAAGCAGTTCGCCGTTAACCTTGGCTTCGACTGTATCGCCGCCGTTTTTGGCGAGGATGTTGGATACACGCTTGTTCGCGGCGGCCAGTGATTCGGCGGCATCGAGCTTGCTGAATTCGTACACGGCTTTAACGCGACGATTAATGTCGAGTGCGTTAGTCACGCCCAGAGCGCGTACTGCCTGGAATACGCCGGTCGGGATGTTTTCATCCGCGTACCAGGCGCTGAAACGATCCAGCATGTATTCGATCAGGGTGGCTTTGGTGTCGGCCTTAGGTGCGGTTTTCCACTCCGATGCCAGCGCCCAGTCGATCAGGGTGCCGAGGTCGATGTCGATTTCTTTCTCTACCAGAAGTCGCAGTACACCGAGTGATGCACGACGCAGGGCAAATGGGTCTTTCGAGCCGGTCGGAATCTGGCCAAGGCCAAACAGACCAACCAGGCTGTCGAGACGATCGGCCAGTGCGATCAGGGTACCGGTTTGTGTCGCAGGCAGTTCATCACCGGCAAAAGCAGGCATGTACTGCTCGACCATGGCCGCCGCAACGTCAGCGTGTTCGCCATCGTGTTCAGCGTAGTATTTACCAGCCAGCCCCTGCAGGTCAGTGAATTCAAAGACCATCTGACTGACGAGGTCGTTTTTGCATAGCTGCGCTGCGCGTTGAACCAGTGCAGCATCGCCACCGGTTTCGCCGGCGATACGGGTCGCCAGTGCGCTGATGCGGCGGGCTTTATCGGCAATCGAACCGAGTTTATTCACCCAGACGACGTTTTCGAGTTTCTCAAAACGGCTTTCCAGCTTCTGCTTACGGTCGGTATCCCAGAAGAAGGCGGCGTCCGCCAGACGCGGGCGGATCACTTTCTCGTTACCCGAGATCACCTGCGCCGGATCTTTTGATTCGATGTTCGACACGGTAATGAAATTAGGCAGCAGTTTGCCGTCTTTCATCACGTGGAAGTATTTCTGGTGTTCTTTCATCGAAGACACCAGCGCTTCTGGCGGAACGCGCAGGAAGTCTTCATCGAACGAGCCAGCCAATGCCACCGGCCACTCGTTCAGTGCGGTGACTTCATCAAGAAGGTCGTCATCGATGATGGCTTCGCCACCGAGTTTCTTACCCTCGGCGGTGACCTGTTCTTTGATCAGAGCGGAGCGTTCAGCAAAGCTGGTCATTACATACGCGCCGCGCAGGGTTTCCTGATACGCCAGCGGTTCTGCGATGGTCACTTCGCCCGGCGCATGGAAGCGGTGTCCACGGCTGGTGTTGCCCGCTTTCAGACCCAGCACTTCGGCGTCGACGACGGTATTGCCCAGCAGCATGACCAGCCACTGAACCGGACGCACGAATTCAACCCGCGATGCTCCCCAGCGCATGCGCTTAGGAATCGGCAGTTTGTCGAGGCTGTTCTGGACGATGTCACCCAGGAGTTCACTGGTCTGCTTGCCCTTAATCGTGCGCTGTATCATCAGCTTACCGGCGTTTTTGCCGTGCGAATCCGGGGCTGTCTGCAGGTCAGCGGCGGTCGCGCCCGCGCGCGAAGCGAACCCTTCTGCCGCTTTGGTGGGCTTGCCGTCGGCATCAAAGGCGATCTTGGCGGGTGGGCCGTACAGGGTTTCTTCTTTGTCTTCCTGTTCGGTCTGTAGCGCTTCAATGGTGATCGCCAGACGACGCGGTGCCGCGTAGCTGGTCACGTCGCCAAAGCTGATTCCAGCGTCGGTCAGGCCGGCTTCAACACCAGTAGTGAAAGCGTCAGACAGCGACTTTAACGCCGTTGGTGGCAGCTCTTCGGTACCGAGCTCTACCAGAAAATCTTTATTAGACTGGCTCATTTTACTTCTCCTCCTGAGCGGCAGCTTTTGCTTCGCGGTCGGCTTTTTCGGCCTGATACTTGGCGAGCACATCAGCACGGTTGGCTTCTTCAGCCAGTGGGAAGCCCAGCTCTGCACGGCTGTTGAAGTACGCCTGAGCAACTGAGCGCGCCAGAGTACGGACGCGGAGGATATAGCCCTGACGCTCGGTCACAGAGATGGCGCCACGGGCATCGAGGAGGTTGAAGGTATGTGATGCCTTCAGAACCTGTTCGTAGGCTGGCAGAGGCAAGCCAGCATCAATCAGGCGAGCGCAGTCTTTTTCGTACTGATCAAACGCAGTGAACAGGAAGTCTACGTCCGCGTGTTCAAAGTTGTACGCCGACTGCTCGACTTCGTTCTGGTGGAATACATCGCCGTAAGTCACGGCTTTGCCGTCCGGGCCGTATGTCCAGACCAGATCGTAAACAGAATCGACTTCCTGCAGGTACATGGCGATACGCTCAAGACCATAGGTGATTTCGCCAGTCACCGGGAAGCACTCAAGGCCGCCCACTTGCTGGAAGTACGTGAACTGAGTGACTTCCATACCGTTCAGCCAGACTTCCCAACCCAGACCCCAGGCGCCCAGCGTTGGAGATTCCCAGTTGTCTTCAACGAAGCGGATGTCGTGCACCAGAGGATCAACGCCCATTGCACGCAGCGAATCGAGGTAGAGCTCCTGAATGTTTACCGGATTAGGTTTCAGAACCACCTGGAACTGGTAGTAGTGCTGCAGACGGTTCGGGTTCTCACCATAACGGCCATCGGTCGGGCGACGGCTTGGCTGAACATAGGCAGATGCCCAGTTCTCAGGGCCAATGGCACGAAGAAAGGTAGCGGTGTGGAAGGTACCGGCACCGACTTCCATATCGAGCGGTTGGTTGATCACACAGCCCTGTTCGGACCAGTATTCCTGCAGGGCAGCGATAAGGCCCTGGAAGGTTTTGATGTTATGGCGGCTCTCACTCACGGTGATAATTCCTGTGGTTTGCGCGAATTCAAAGACTGGCGATTATAGCAGTGGCGGCGCGGGATAACAGGGGGCAGACGCCCCGTCTTTACTGGGGGAAGTAAACGAACACGAAAAAAGGGGCCAAGGCCCCTTTTTTCACGCTGGTTGGTGTCTTACTGAAAGCTGTTCAGCCTTGCAGCCAGCCGTTCAGCATATTGATGTCACCTTCGTTCAGCGTGCCTGCGTAGTACTTCAGGGTCAGCAGGTTGATGATGTAGTCATAACGCGCGTTTGCGTAGTCACGCTCTGCACCGTACAGCTGCTGCTGTGCGTCGAGCACTTCAACAATATTACGGGTACCGACTTTATAACCTGTCTGGGTCGCATCCAGTGCACTACGTGCAGAGCGGATCGACTGCTGGCGTGCCTTGATGTTCAGAACATCATTCTGGACCTGCAGGTACAGAGTACGGATATTCTGACGAACTGTGCGTCGTTCGTTCTCAAGCAGATAGTCAGCGGCAGCGTAATTCAGAGCAGCCTGTTTGGTCTGAGCATACAGAGAACCACCGGCCAGCAGAGGTACTGATACCTTGATGCCATAAGCGGTTCGGGTGGCGCTAGCAGGATCTTCGGTGATGGTTGTGGCCTGATCGCCGTCTTCATAGTTAGCAAAAACTTCTACGGTAGGCAGGTGCGCTGCACGTGCGGCGTTGCGTTGCAGGCGAGCGGCTTCAAGTTGTGAGTCCACCATGCGCAGGCCCGGGAATTTATCCATGCCGGAAGTAACCCAGGCGTTCGGATCGGCAGGCTCTGGACGATTCATATCCACCGAGCCTTTCAACGCAGCAACATCACTGATGGTCTGGCCTGTCAGCTGCTCAAGCGTTTCGTACTGAATCTGGCGGTTTGCCTGCTGGCCCAGCAGGTTGGCATAACTCAGATCGTAAGCGGCTTGCGCCGAATGAACATCGGTAATTGCAGTCAGGCCGACGTCATAGCGCTGCTTAGTTTGCTCCAGTGAGCGTTGCACGGCTTTCAGTTCAGCATCGGCAGTCGACAGGTTGTCTTCGGCACGCAGGACGTTGAAGTAGGCTTCCGCCGTACGAAGCAGCAGTTGCTGTTCGGCCATTTGCAGCTCGTAAATGCCGTTGTCGTTACCAGCGCGAGCTGCCTTGTAGGTGTACCAGCTGTTCAGGTTGAACAGTGACATTCCGGCGGTAACCGAGAATGCGCCGAGTTCGTAATCAGTGACCAGTCCGTTTACACCGTCGATTTCGATTTCGACATTAGTGTGCGTGTAGCTGGCTTCTGCCTGTGGCAGCAGAGCGCCGCGGGCGATCATGACGTTGTATGCATCTGCTTCGCGACTGGCGCGGGCAGCAGCAATTTGTGGGTCGTTGCTGGCGGCCATGTCGTATATGGTGCTGAGATCTGCAGCAATAACGGCCGATGGCAACAGGATTGCAGATGTCAGAGTAAGCAGTTTTTTCATAAAGGTGCCTTTCCCAGGAGAAGGTATAAAATGCTCTCAGGTGCCCCTGGAATTTCCGGAGGTGCACCAAGTCTAACAGAAATTATCCGGCTTTCAGTTTCACCTTTGTTGCTACTGAGCGAACAGTCAGTATTGCCGGTGTTTATTCGAATATTCTTGTATAGATATATAGATAGGTCAAGCATGTCCGTTTTCCCATCGCCCATGACAGCCGCCGATGTCGTCGTGGAGGCAAAAGAAGTCGCATATCAGGGGTTCTTCCGCATGGAAAAGCTCACCCTTCGCCATAAACGCTTTAACGGCGAATGGATGGGGCCGTTCACTCGTGAGCTTTTCGAGCGCGGGCAGGCGGTCTGTGTCCTGCTGTTTGATCCCAAAAAAGATGCAGTGGTGCTGCTTGAGCAGTTTCGCGTCGGGGCGCTTGAGGATGAACGTTCTCCCTGGCTGATTGAGCTGGTCGCGGGCATGGTGGAAGAGGGCGAAACGCCTGAGGACGTCGCCTTGCGTGAATCCGAAGAAGAGGCTGGCACCGTGCCCACCCGCCTGATTCCTGTGTGCAATTACTGGGTGTCCCCAGGCGGTACCAGCGAAAAGGTCGCGATTTTCTGTGGACTGATCGACAGTGAAGGCATGGGCGGGCTGCATGGTCTTGATGACGAACATGAAGACATCCGTGCATTTGTGGTGCCGTTTGACGATGCCTATCGCGGTGTGGAGGATGGCACCATCAACAACGCGGCGACCATTATGGCGTTACAATGGCTGAAGATTAATCACGCCTCAGTGACTGCTTAAAGGCAGCGTTCAGGACGACACATGCGCTCTTTTGAGGGCGTCTTCAGTCATGTCTGACATTGCCGGTAGTGGCGCTGATCAGGAAAATCTTCATGCGTCCTGCTAAGGTGTTGTGTCTTTGATATTTACTCCGGAGAGAACGCTTGCGCCGTAAACGCTACGTCCCTGACCTGCAGGAAATGGCTTCCGTTGCCGAGTCGAATTACCTGCGATTCCTTCGCTTGCTGCCTGAGACCGACGAAGGCGGTGAGCGCACGTTTGCGATCACAGGGATGGGTGATCAGAGTGCCCGGGTGCGGATCAGGATCGACGAGGTGCAGCCATACACCACGATGCTGACCGTACAGCAGGAGGGCTTGAGCCCGGAGTGGGTCACTCCTCCTTCCATGAATGTGCGCCTGTACCACGACGCCAGCATGGCCGAGGTGCTGAGTTACCAGAACCAGCATAAATTTGAGGGGCGGTATCAATACCCCAATCCTCAGATGCGCATGCCCGATGAAAAAATTCAGCTGAATAAGTTTCTTGCCGACTGGCTCGAGCACTGTCTGCAGCACGGGCATGTCGAGCAGCCTTTCAGTTTTACGCCGACCTTTTAATTAAGTGTGTTGAGCCGGGCCACTCTGGCCTGGGCTGGTACTTTTTTCGTATATTGGCCCGTATATTCCGATATGTGATGGGTTTCCGTTCGGGGCTTTGACAGACGTCTAATATATAGTCTCAGCCCACTGAAATTCACACTGAGGCCAACGTGTTCCAACTGACATCCGCCGAGACATTGCGCATCGTGCAGGTGACCGATACCCATCTCTTCGGGGATATCGGTGGTAAGCTGCTGGGCGTACCCACGTACGACAGTATGCATGCCGTTCTGTCTCAGTTGGATGCGTTTCCGTTTCAGGCCGATGCCATGCTGGTCACAGGCGACCTGTCTCAGGATGGCAGCGAACAATCCTACCGCCTGCTGGACGATGCCATGGCCCGCTTCGGTGCTCCTGTCTTCTGGCTTCCCGGAAATCATGACGAACCCCGCAACCTTGAGAAAGTCGGACGTGAGCGGGATCATCTGCATAAGGTGATTCGCAGCGAACACTGGCAGATTGTGATGCTCGATTCTCAGGTGGAAGGTGCTGTGTTTGGCCAGCTCAGGCAGGAAGAGTTGGATATGCTCGAACGTGCTCTGACGGAGCGGGATGACCTGCATACGCTCGCTTGCCTGCACCACCATCCGATCCCGATGAATAGCGAGTGGATGGACAACATCGGTTTGCGCAACCGTCAGGCGCTGATGGAAATTCTGAGTACTCATGACAACGCCAAAGGTGTGCTTTGGGGGCACGTGCATCAGAGCTGCGATGGTTACGTGAATGGCGTGCGCCTGATGTCCACGCCCTCAACCTGTATACAGTTTGAGCCGCAGACCAGTGGTTTCAGTCTTGATGAGGCTGCGCCCGGTTTCCGCTGGTTAGAGCTGCACAAAGATGGGCGTATCAGCACGGGCGTTGAACGCCTGAGCCATGTATCCTTTGCGGTAGATCGTACCCAGACAGGATATTGATATGCTGATTCCGGCCTCTGTGCAAAACAGCGGCTGCCTTTATCTACACGGTTTTCTCAGCTCACCCGCATCCGAGAAGGCCCAGCAGATGATGGCTCTGTTCCGTGAACATCCCGAGCTCGGTTCCATTAACGCCCCTTTTATTCACTTCGCTCCCCAGGATGCCATTGCACTGGCCGAGCAGGCCCTGGCGGAATTGCGTGAGAAGCATGACCGGGTCTGGATTGTTGGCAGTTCGTTGGGTGGCTTTTACGCGACCTTTTTAGCCGAAAAACACGATGTCCCTGCTGTATTGATCAACCCTGCGGTCCGGCCGTTCGAATTGTTCAGGCATTACCTCGGCGAGCACACTCACTACCATACGGGCGAAACACTGTTGCTCGAAGAAGCGCACCTGCATCAGCTTGAAGCGCTCAATACGCCCGTTGTTCAGAATCCGCAGAATCTGCTGCTGCTATTGCAGACAGGCGATGAAACTCTCGATTACCGGCATGCTGCTGAGCTTTACCGCGAATGTCCGGGCTGGCTGGAGGGCGGCGGGGATCATAGTTTCCAGCATTTTATCGACCGGGTGCCTCAGATGCTGGGGCACTTGAGTCGCCTCTGGTAGGCAGACTCCCCCACGCCCCGGTATACTCCGGACATTACTGCAATTCATGGTTTGACAGGGGAACAGATGTCAAAGCAATACACCGCCTCATCGATTGAAGTCCTGAGTGGTCTGGACCCGGTCCGTAAGCGTCCGGGCATGTACACCGAAACTACCCGCCCGAATCACCTGGCGCAGGAAGTGATTGATAACTCGGTGGACGAAGCTCTCGCAGGTCACGCCAGCAAGATCGAAGTGACGCTGCACGAAGATGGCTCAATGACTGTGCTCGACGACGGTCGTGGTATGCCAACGGATATTCACCCTGAACATGGTATTTCGGGCGTTGAACTGATTCTTACTCAGTTACATGCTGGGGGTAAGTTCAGTAATGACAACTACCAGTTCTCCGGTGGTCTGCACGGTGTCGGTGTTTCTGTCGTCAATGCCCTGTCGCAGGTGCTCGAAGTCACTATCTGGCGCGACGGTCAGGTCCAGCGTATTGGTTTTAAAGACGGTTATAAAGCGATTGATCTTCAGGTGGTAGACACCTGTGGTAAGAAGCGCACTGGTACCAGCGTTCGCTTCTTACCGGACCCTCAATACTTCGATACTCCCAAGTTTTCTGTTGCACGACTCAAGCACAACCTGCGTGCTAAAGCGGTTCTCTGCCCGGGGCTGCGTATCAAGTTCAATGCCCCTAACGCTGAAGACAGTGCTGAGTGGTATTACGAAGATGGCCTGAAAGATTACCTCAAAGTCTCGACAAGCGGCTGGGAAGCCATCCCCGAAGAGCCTTTCACAGGTGCAATGAGCGGTGATACTGAAGGTGTCGACTGGGCCGTACTCTGGCTGCCCGAAGGCGGGGAGCTGCTGCAGGAAAGCTACGTTAACCTGATCCCGACCGCGCAGGGCGGTACTCATGTGAATGGCTTCCGTTCTGGCTTGCTCGACGCGTTGCGTGAGTTCTGCGAATTCCGCAACCTGTTGCCGCGCGGGATCAAGCTGACGCCAGATGATCTCTGGGAACGCTGCTCATATGTTTTGTCTGCGAAATTAGCGGACCCTCAGTTTGCGGGTCAGACCAAAGAGCGTCTGTCTTCCCGTGAAGCCTCAGCCTTTATCTCGGGCGTAGTGAAAGACGCCTTCGCGCTTTGGCTGAATGAAAATACCGCGGATGCCGAGCGCCTGGCCGAACTGGCGATATCCAGTGCGCAGTCGCGTTTGCGCAAATCCAAGAAAGTTGCACGTAAGAAGATTACCCAAGGCCCAGCTCTGCCGGGCAAGCTGGCCGACTGTACCGGTCAGGACAGCGAACGCACGGAACTCTTTCTGGTGGAAGGTGATTCGGCGGGTGGTTCTGCCAAGCAGGCCCGTGATCGCGAGTTTCAGGCCATCATGCCGCTGCGCGGTAAGATTCTGAATACCTGGGAAGTGGAGTCAGGAGAAATTCTGGCATCGCAGGAAGTACACGATATCGCCGTTGCTCTTGGGATTGACCCAGCATCAGATAACCTTGATGGCCTGCGTTACGGCAAGATCTGTATCCTCGCCGACGCAGACTCCGATGGTCTGCATATCGCGACTCTGCTGTGTGCGTTGTTTGTCCGTCACTTCCGCAAGCTGGTGGCGGATGGTCACGTCTATGTCGCGATGCCGCCGCTGTACCGGATCGACGTCGGTAAAGATGTCTACTACGCGTTAGACGAAGGTGAAAAGCAGGGCGTTCTTGAACGCATTAAAGCCGAAAATAAGCGTGGCAAAGTGAACGTCCAGCGCTTTAAAGGTCTGGGTGAAATGAACCCGATGCAGTTACGTGAAACCACGATGGACCCGAATACCCGACGTCTCGTCCAGCTGTCGCTGGAGCCGGGGGATGGCACCAATGAAATGATGGATATGCTGTTGGCGAAGAAGCGCTCCTCTGACCGTAAGGAATGGTTAGAGACGCACGGCAACGAGGTTGAGATTCTCTGATTTTTCACCGCTCCACTGTTTCCAGCACAATAGCCGGCAGTGCGCTGCTGGCACCCTTGCCTGCTATGGCTGATGGGATTGCTGCTGAGCCGTTTGATCTGATTCTGGCCGTATTACTGCTGGCCATGATTTCAGTATTCACTGTGCTGCTGTTGCTTCAGCAGCGCCAGCTACGCGCGCGCAGTGATCGTCAGCTGGGTGCGCATACCGCCTTGTTCGGCAACATTTTCGGGGCGCTGCCTGAGATGGTGTTCTACAAAGACCGGCGCGGCGTCTATCGCCTGTGTAATGGGCCGGGTAGTCGTTTTCTTGGTCGTCCGGCTGATGAAATTAAAGGTCAGCGTGATACCGACTTCTTCGATGTGCAGAGTGCTAAGCGGATGCGCCAGCGCGATGTTGAAGCCATTGAGCGACGCAGTGCGATACGCTCAGAAGAATGGTTGCTTGGGCCGGATGGTGAACAGGTACTGCTCGAGATAAACCGCCAGCCTCTGTTCAGTGACACTCAGGAGTGTGTCGGTGTGCTTCTTACATGCCGTGACATTACGGAAACCCGCGAAAAGCAGAAGAAACTTGAGTATCAGGCGCGTCATGACATTCTGACCGGGCTTGCCAACAGAGCGCTGCTGCATGAAAAACTGACCTTTGCGCTGCAGATGGCAAAGCGCAATGATGAGTCGCTGGCGGTAATTTTCATCGACCTTGACCGTTTCCGTGAAGTGAACGATGCGCTGGGCCATACGGTCGGTGATCTGCTGCTACGTGACGTTGCTCACCGCTTGAGCAGTAATCTGCGAGATAGTGATATTTGTGCTCGCTTGAGTGGCGATGAATTTGTCGTCGTACTGACGCAGGCGGATAAAGCCTACGTTGAGAGCAAGTGCACGCAGCTTCTCGAAGCTTTAGCACGTGCTTACCAGTTGCAGGGCCATTTGCTCAGTATCAATGCCAGCGCAGGGATTGCACTGACCCCTGAGCATGGGGACAACAGTGATATTCTGCTAGTACATGCTGATGCCGCACTGCATCACGCCAAAGCGCTCGGGCGCAATCGCAGCTGCATCTATTCACAGGAACTGTCGGCTCATAAGAGCAGTCAGTTGTCGCTGGAGCAGGACTTGAGAGATGCGGTTGAGAATGAAGAGTTCAGCCTCGAGTTTCAGGGGCAGTTCCGGCCCGGAGAGCGAGTCCCTCGCCGGGTCGAAACACTGATCCGCTGGCCTCATGAATTACGCGGCCAGGTTTCTCCGCATGAATTTATTCCATTGGCAGAAAGCAGTGGCCTGATCCGGGAACTCGGTTTCTGGGTGTTACGACGCGCATGCGCTGAGTTCATGAGTTGGCGTCAGCAGGGAATGAAACTTGATAAAATTGCCGTCAATGTGTCGGCCATGCAGATCAACAGTCGCTTCGCCGAAACGGTTGAAACCATTATGAAAGAAACCGGTTTCGAGCCCGCTTGGCTGGAGCTCGAAGTGACCGAATCGTTAATGATGTCGGGCATGACCGAGGTGAACAACCAGATTCACCAGCTTCGGGCGCTGGGTGTCGAGTTTTCAATTGATGATTTTGGTACCGGATACTCTTCGTTGAGCAAGCTAAAAGAGATGCCCGTCAGTGTGTTGAAAATCGACCGGTCGTTCGTGCGTAACATTCACGATCAGGAAAACGACTACGAGATCGCCCGCGCGATAGTGGCCATGGCCGATAGCCTGAACATTGAAGTGGTGGCTGAGGGCGTTGAAAATGAAGAGCAGGGCGAGACCCTGAGACACCTTGGCTGCGAATGGTTGCAAGGATACCTGTACGGCCGGCCTATGGCGGCGGACGATTTCCTCAGGCACTATTCCGAAACGTAGTCCTAAACGCAGTTTAATTGTTAAGTCAGAAGCAGAATATTTTAAACACGGCCCTGTGACGGGCCTCGAGCAGACAACCGGATACTATGACGGATCAGATCAGTTATACCGATGATGGCGTTGAACGTCAGTCACTCAAACAATACACCGAGAATGCGTACCTGAATTACTCCATGTACGTCATTCTTGATCGCGCACTGCCTCATGTGGGCGATGGTATGAAGCCGGTACAGCGCCGGATCATTTATGCCATGAGCGAACTTGGCCTGAAGTCGACGGCTAAGTACAAAAAATCGGCCCGTACTGTCGGTGATGTGTTGGGTAAGTATCACCCACATGGCGACAGCGCCTGTTATGAAGCCATGGTGCTGATGGCTCAGCCGTTCTCATACCGTTATCCGCTTGTCGATGGTCAGGGTAACTGGGGTGCGCCGGACGATCCGAAGTCCTTTGCTGCGATGCGTTATACCGAAGCTAAGTTGTCACAGTTTGCTGATGTGCTTCTGAGCGAGCTCGGTCAGGGTACGGTCGAGTGGCAGCCGAACTTTGATGGCACCATGGACGAGCCTGCAACACTGCCAGCACGTCTGCCGACAGTGATGCTCAACGGTACGACCGGTATCGCGGTGGGCATGGCGACGGATATTCCGCCGCATAATGTCCGCGAAGTGACCTCTGCATGTATTCGCCTGCTGGATGAACCGAAAGCCGATATTGATGCTCTGTGTGAGCATGTCATGGCGCCGGACTTTCCGACAGAAGCCGAGATCATCACACCTCGCGAAGATCTCAAGAAGATGTACCGCACGGGGAAAGGCAGCGTCAAAATGCGCGCGGTCTACACCCTTGAAGACGGTGATATCGTCATTACGGCGCTGCCGCATCAGGTGTCTGGCGCCAAGATTCTTGAACAGATTGCAGCGCAGATGCAGGCTAAGAAGTTGCCTCTCGTCACGGATTTACGTGACGAGTCAGACCACGAGAATCCAACCCGTCTGGTGATCGTGCCTAAGTCCAACCGGGTTGATACCGCCGCAGTGATGGCGCATCTGTTTGCGACGACTGACCTTGAGAAGAACTATCGCGTTAATATGAACGTGATCGGTCTTGATGGTCGCCCGCAGGTCAAAGATCTTAAAACCATGCTCAGTGAGTGGCTGGAATACCGTACCGGTACGGTGCGTCGTCGCTTGCAGCATCGCTTGGATAAAGTACTGGCGCGTTTGCATATCCTTGAAGGTTTGTTGGTTGCCTTCCTGAACATCGACGAAGTGATCGATATTATCCGCACGGAAGACAAACCAAAGCCGGTACTGATGGAGCGCTTTGGTATTTCAGATATTCAGGCCGAAGCCATTCTTGAGTTAAAGCTTCGTCATCTGGCCAAGCTCGAAGAAATGAAGATTCGTGGCGAACAGGATGAGCTGGAGAAAGAGCGCGACATGCTCGAGAAAACTCTGGGTTCTGAACGTCGTATGAAAACTCTGATTAAGAAAGAACTTACTGCAGACGCCGAACAGTATGGCGACGAACGTCGTTCTCCCGTGGTTACCCGTGCCGAGGCACGAGCTTTTAGTGAGACGGAGCTGGTATCTGCTGATCCGGTGACGGTTGTTCTGTCGCAGAAAGGTTGGGTGCGGGCTGCGAAAGGTCACGATGTTGATGGCGCAAACCTGAGCTACAAAGCGGGTGACGCCTACCTTACGTCGGCTAAAGGGAAATCGAATCAGAGTGTTATTTTCCTTGATAATACCGGCCGGTCATACAGCTTGCAGGCGCACACGTTACCGTCTGCTCGAGGGCAGGGTGAGCCACTCACTGGCAAGCTGAATCCTCCCGCCGGGAGCCTGTTCACCAATGCATTGATGGGCAAAGATGATGACCGCTATCTGTTAAGCACCGACGCGGGCTACGGCTTTATTGGAACTCTTGCTGACATGCAGAGTAAAAACAAAGCCGGTAAGACACTGGTGACAGTGCCGACCAATGCTAAAGTGCTGCCTCCTACGCTCATCGACGAACCGGATAAGAGCTGGATTGCTGCGGTGAGTAATGAAGGGCGGATGCTGGTTTTCCCTGCGGCTGATCTCCCACAGATGGCGCGCGGTAAAGGCAACAAGATGATCAACATCAACGGCACCCGGGCGGCCGCCAGAGAAGAGCTGATGGTTGCCACGCTGGCTTTTAAAGAAGGGGATACCCTGTTGGTTCATGCCGGCAAGCGTCACCTGAAACTCAAGTTCTCTGATCTTGAACACTATCAGGGCGAGCGTGGCCGCCGCGGAAACAAGCTACCGCGTGGCTTCCAGAATGTTGATTCGATGGAGGTTCAGGGGGCTGAGTAAGTCAGTGCCCACCTTCTGAAGCAATGACAAGGTCGGGCTGGTGTTCCGGTCTTAGCAGGTCCGCAATTGTGCGCGCTGATGGGGATGTTCTGACCGTACCGTCCGTTGTAATGGTTGCGACGCCAGCGCAGGTTTTACCCAGGGGAGCGACCGCTGCAGAGCGGTTTGCTTCGCCACCAAGAATGTCATCAATCTCGGCCTGACTGAGTGCCTCCAAGGTTTCAGCGGCGCTGACCTTGTGCCCCTCGAAATACGCAGCTTGCTCACTGTCCCATGAACCGTCGAGGTTTCGGTCGAAATGCTTATAGTGACCGCGCAGCATATTCTGGTCCAGGGTGATGCTCAGGGAGCCAGATTCATTGTAGGGGCTGGTGGAGTTGTTGTCGGTCAGAGAGTAGGCTCCGTGTAGCTGGGAGGCCCGCTGGCTGAGTGTCAGGGGGGTGAAGTTGGATGTGCAGTCGTGAAGCCGGAATTCTCCGTGCCCAATCTCTTCCAGCACGACAAGTTGCCGACCGGACATCTGAGTGCTGATATCGGTACCAGAGCTATTGATCAGGTCGTTCATCGTTGTCTGCACAAACCACACGCCTGCTGGCGAGCTATCTCCCCGTGCGCTTTCTGCATTTGAAGTATCGCTCATGCACCCACTGATGCTGGCAACAGAGGCAAGGATCAAGGTAGAGAGTACTGAGCGCCGGGTCTGCATAACAACTCCTTGCCGTTGGAATTCAGTGAATCGGCTAACTACCATAGCAATCCATCGGGGGATGAAAACGGGCCCTTAATGACAAGGATGTTAATTTGAGGAGGGAGTCACAAATTCAGCGTTTTCCGGTACGATTTCTGTCAATTTTGTCACAGATATCAAGAAATGGAAGGCGATTACCTGTTTGTCTACGGCAGCTTAAGGCCCGCCGCACGCGGCACCGGAAATATCTCGGGAGCTGATCGGGCGCGAGAACTTTTGACCGAAGACCGTCATGAAGGTGCTGCGACTTTGCCCGGTCAGTTAATCAGTCTGGGGCTCTATCCTGGATGGCTGGCGCCAGAGCGCGTATCAGACAGCTTGTCATCAATAGCCGTGCAGGGCGATATCTACCGCGTGGATGACAGTATTCTTGCCTATCTTGATGTGTACGAGGGCTGCTCAGTTTCTTGCCCTCCGCCTCACGAATATCGACGGCGTAAGGCAAAAGCGAAGACCTTAAGTGATTCTGAATTCGACGTGTGGGTGTACGAATACATCGGCTTTGAGGCCGGCATAAGTAGAAGGTACAGGAAGGTCCCCTCAAACGACTGGCTTAAAATGTAACAAAACGAGCCACGAAATTCGTAATCAGGCCGGAAAGGATACGGGCATCATGGTGGGCAGACCTTACTATGTTGCCTGTTGATAAGTGAATGACCGACTCTCAGAGGAGCAATAATGAAAATAGTGAAAGCAATAGCCGCGCTGGCTGTGGTTGCAGTCTTAGGTATAACAGGCACCATTATGGTTGCCCCAGCGGGTACCGCAGCGTTTCTGGTTGATGTGAAACGTGGTCTCGGAGACCTGGAACAGAAAGAAATTACTCTGCCCAGCGGCCTGACTTACGTTTACCTTGAATCAGAAAATACAGAGGCTGACACGCTAGTTCTGTTGCATGGCTTTGGCGCTGACAAAGATAACTTCACCGAATCCGCTCCGTATCTGAAAGATTTCCACCTGATCGTGCCTGATCACATTGGTTTTGGTGAGTCATCTAAACCTAACCCGGCTGACTACACGCCGACCGCACAGGCGAAGCGCCTGCATGAGCTGTTCAGTGAACTGAACCTGGACCGTAAGATCCATATGGGGGGCAGCTCAATGGGTGGTCACATTGCCATGACCTACGCTGCATTGTACCCAGCAGAAGTGAAAAGCCTCTGGCTGCTTGATCCCGGCGGTGTCTGGTCTGCTCCTAAGTCTGAAGTCATGACTATTGTTGAAGAGACGGGTAAAAACCCACTGACGGCGAAAACCGAAGATGAATTCCGCGACGTGTTTGACATCGTGATGAGCGAGCCGCCGTTTGTGCCGGGTTTCGTACTGGATCAGATGGCCAAAAAGCGTATCGACAACTTCGAGCTTGAACAGAATATTTTTGATCAGATCAAATCGGACAGTGTTGAAGAACGTGTGACTGGCCTTGAGACACCGACCCTTCTGGTTTGGGGTGTTGAAGACCGTGTGTTGAACGTTGGTGCAACGGATGTTCTCGAACAGCTGATGCAGAATGTGACTACTATCAAGATGGAAGGTATTGGCCACCTGCCTCAGCTGGAAGCGCCAAAGCAGACTGCTGAAGACCTCAAAGCCTTTATTGCGGGGCTTGAGCAGTAATCGCTTACGGTGGTTAACCAACGAAAAGGCCAGCCATTGCTGGCCTTTTCGTTGGAAGTCCCAACTTGACTATCAAGCCTCGGGAAGCCCAATTCTGGCGTTAAACTCAAAAACCCTCTGAGGATTATCCTCGGCTTCAACGCGGAACCTTGTATCAAGGATCACTTCGCTGTCATCGAACGGACTTTCCTTAATTTCTGCCGCGTTTATGCCATCGCATGCAGCTGCCGATACTTCTTCACCGTTATTATTAATACCTAAAGGACATTCAAGCTCGCTTAATGCAAAGCTCACTGCTGTTGAAGCGCCTCCAGTTGTACTTAGACCAGAGTGATATGCCGTAGTTTCTTGGTCGTTTTCATAATCTTTTGCGCCACCCGCACCACTACCTATACAGGTCAGAATACCGCCAAGTTCGGAGAACTCATATTGTTCACCCTCAAGTATCAGGTTTGCGCTGATATCCAGCTCGCTGCTGGCATCAGCAAATGTTGTGGCATCGCTGAGCTTTACTCCAAGGAGTTGATACTCTCCGACAGCGTCGTCATCTACCTGTATCATTAGCTCACCTTCTATCTCAAGGTTGTCACTAATATTGAGGTTGAAGTGGGTAGTATCTGTAACAAGCCCCGCGGAATAAGACGTACCGTCTGCCCCCGGCACTCTTGAGAAGTTAATATCACCGTGAAACGCATAGCTTCCGCAGAAGCTGGTTTTAAAACCGCTCTCTGTTTCGGTGATAAGAGTAGCCTGCCGGCCGTGCAGGTAATGCAGCTCTCCTGCCTCGTCGTTTTCGGTTGAGCTATCTATAGATAATCGTGAGGTAAACTGCACTAGCCACAAACCTGTGAGTGAAGTATCAGTGCCTTGCGCAGCAACTGGAATAGCCTCTTCCAGCTCGTCCAGACTCAACATACGCTCCGTCGGGTCTTTAGAGTCGTCATCTGCACCGCAGCCAAACATGGCAACGACCAGGGGGACCAGAGCAATTGTTCTTGTTTTCATATGCAATCCTTTTGCGTATTCGCTGTTATTCAGCGCCAAAAACTCTATCTCTATTGCCGATTTAGCGTTAGTAAACACATGTAAATTTACTCTTTGCTACAAACGGATGACGCTCCTGATCTTGTTCTCATTTGTGGCTTGGACTAAACGTGGCAGTTATAATTCGCGATTAAATATTCTCTTCGGAACCCCATATGAGTGCCAACAATTTCGTCCGCGAGCGCCTTTACGACGACTACGCCCAGTCCTTCACTGTCAGTGATCTGCTGTTTGAAGTAAAAACCGACCATCAGCATCTGGAGATCTTTGAGACGCCGTTTCTTGGCCGTGTGATGCTGCTCGATGGCGTGGTGCAGACCACCGAGAAAGATGAGTTTATCTATCACGAGATGATGGTGCATGTGCCGATGCTGGCGCACCCGAATCCAAAGCGTGTGCTGATCATTGGTGGTGGTGACGGTGGTATCCTGCGTGAGGTGCTTCGCCACAAGAATGTCGAACACGTGACTCAGGTTGAGATCGACCAGAGCGTCATCGATATGTGCAAAGAGTACTTTCCGAAACACTCCGACGGTGCCTACGACGACCCGAAAGCCAATATCGTGATCGCCGACGGCAAAGATTTTGTCGCCAACTGCACTGACAAATTTGATGTGATTATCTCTGACTCGACTGACCCTATTGGTCCGGGCGAAGTGCTGTTCACTTCTGACTTCTACGCCGATGAGAAGAAGTGCCTGAACGAAGGCGGCATTATGGTAGCTCAGAATGGCGTGCCATTTATGCAGGGCGATGAAGTGACCAACACTTTCCAGCGTCTGAGCAAGATTTATAACGACGCCAGCTTCTATGTTGCGCCAGTACCGACTTACGCTGGTGGGTTTATGACACTGGCCTGGGCCACGGACGATGAGTCACTGCGCAAACAGACCGCCGAGCAGATTCAGGCTCGCTATGACGCGGCGGGTTTCGCTACCCGTTACTACAACCCGGAAGTACACGTGGCCAGCTTCGCGCTGCCGAATTATGTGAAGGTGTTAATGAAGTAAGGCCGCTCTTAAACCGGTTTACAACAAAAACGCCCGCGTTGACTGATATTAGCGCGGGCGTTTTCTATTTGTACCTGTCTATACGACAGCAGGATTGTTGCGAGATGCGCAACGCGCTACACTCTGACGATGATTAAATCATTCCGCCACAAAGGACTGAAGCGGTTTTACTCGACGGGTAGTACTTCGGGTATACAGGCAGAGCATGCTCGCAAGTTGCGCATGCAGCTTGCTGCTTTAGATAGTGCCACTTCAGTTGACGACATGGATATCCCTGGGTTCAAACTTCATTCATTGAAGGGCAAGGCCAGGGGGCGCTGGTCTATTTGGGTCAATGGCAATTGGCGTATTACTTTCGAGTACAGAGACGGCAATGCCTATATTCTTGATTATGAGGATTATCACTGATGACAATGCATAACCCGCCTCATCCCGGAGAGTTCATTCGTGAGGTGTACCTTGAACCAAATAGCATAAGCTCCCGGCAGTTAGCAGCCAGTCTTGCGGTTGCACCATCAACGCTATCGAGATTACTTAAAGGGACTAGTGGTATAAGTCCTGAAATGGCACTGCGATTGTCGAAAGCGCTTGGGCGAAGCCCTGAAAGCTGGCTAGCTATGCAAGACCAGTACGATTTATGGGTGGCAAGGAGTACGGTGGATCTTGAGGGCATCAAACCGATTGAATTCGACGCGGCGTAACTCACCGTTGTACCAATTACTCTTGGTTCTACAACTGCTCTTTCACCAATTCCAGCAGCAGCTCTACCGCTCCACGATTGCTCTCCACCACGTCCAGCCCTTTCTGGCCCATCGCTTCGCGCGCATCGCGGTTATTTAATAAGCGAATCACTTCACCCTGCAATGCGGGCATGCTTTCGCACACGGCCATAGCACCGGCGTCGGTCAGTTCAGTGACGATGCTGGTGAAGTTTATGTGATCAGCGCCAATCAGGGTGGCTTTGCCGAGTGCCGCCGGCTCAATCGGGTTGTGACCGCCGCCGCCAGAATAAAGGCTTCCGCCCATGACGACGACATCGGCTGCGGCAAGCATATTCAGCATCTCGCCCATGGTATCGGCAACATAAATCTGAATATCGCCTGAAACGTTGCCATTGGTACGGCGATGCACGCGTAGGTGGCGGCTACGGGCAGCATTGGTCACTGGCTCAAAACGTTCTGGGTGGCGTGGAATCAGTAGAAGTAAAAGGTCGGGTATGGCTTTCTCTAACGCTGGGTAGATATCAAGCAGTTGTTCGTCTTCGGTCGGATGGCTGGATGCGAGTGCGAGTACGGGGCGATCTGCTCCCCATTGCCCGCGCAAAGCAGTACCGTTCTGGTGGCAACCCTCTGGCAGGGTGACATCAAATTTTACGCTGCCCGTAACCTTCAGTCGTCCGGTTGGAAGACCCAGTTCGATAAAACGTTGACCGTCAGTGGGATTTTGTACGGCAACGATATTCAGGCTGTGCAGCATCGGACGAGTCAGAGCAGGCACTTTTCCATAACCACGGGCGGATCGTTCTGACATGCGGGCATTAGCAAGTACGACTGGCAGATCATGCTGATCACAGCACGCCAGAAGATTGGGCCAAAGCTCGGTTTCTACGATGACCAAAGCGCCGGGGCGAATGCTCTTGATAAAACGATTGATAAAGGACGGCAGGTCATAGGGCAGGTACATGTGAAAGACCCGCTCGCCGAAGATGCGTTTGACCTGCTCCGAGCCTGTAGGGGTAGTACTGGTGATGATCACCGGGGTATCGGGGTTCTGTACCATGAACTGTTTTACAAACTGAGCCGCGGCGAGCGTCTCACCGACAGATACCGCGTGCACCCACAGGCCTCCCGGGCGTGGTCTGTGCGGTAGAAACCCGAAGCGTTCAGCGATACGCTGGCGGTACCCTGGGTTCGCGCGTCCACGCCACCAAAGTCGGGCGATGATAATGGGTAAAAACAGGCTGTAGATCAGGGTGTAAAGATGTCGTGCCACAGTGCGTCCGGGTACTGAATGTCGGGCCCGGATAGTAGCACAAATCAGAGGTCGCCTATGTTAAACTGCGCGCTTTCTGATCTACCGGCGACTCCCCTGATGGATGTAACTATCCCTGATTTTCACAAAGCCCGGGTTCTGGTATTCGGCGACATTATGCTCGACCGCTACTGGGGTGGCCCGACGTCACGCATTTCTCCCGAGGCACCTGTACCTGTGGTGAAAATTCAGGACACAGAAAACCGCGCAGGCGGTGCGGGCAACGTTGCGCTGAACATCGCGGTTTTGGGCGGACAGGTTGACCTCCTTGGGATAACCGGAGAAGACGACAACGCCCAACTACTTGAAGGTCTGTTACAGGATGCCGGCGTTACTTGTGATTTCCAAAGGCACGACACCCATCCGACCATCACCAAGTTGCGGATTATCAGCCGTCAGCAGCAGCTGATTCGTCTCGATTTTGAAGATGCCTTTCATGCGGTGGATATCTCCGCATCGAAAGCGTCGTTTGAAGCTCGCTTAAAAAATACGGGTGTAGTCATCTTGTCGGATTACGGCAAAGGCTCTCTGGCAGATCCTCAGCCTCTGATTAAAGCCGCGAAAGCGCAGAATGTTCCGGTTCTGGTCGACCCGAAAGGTGCGGACTTCGAGAAATATCGGGGCGCGACCCTGATTACCCCAAATCTCAGCGAGTTTGAGGCCGTGGTTGGCCCGGCTCCGTCGGATGAGGAGCTGGTTACAAAAGCCCGTGCGCTAGTCGAAGAGTTTGATCTCGAAGGCGTACTGGTGACCCGCAGTGAAAAGGGCATGACCCTGGTACGTCGCGACGCTGAGCCTTTCCATCTGCCGACCCGCGCCCGCGAGGTGTACGATGTGACCGGTGCCGGTGATACCGTGATTTCTGTTCTGGCAGCGTCTTTGGCCGCCGGTGCGGGTTTTGAAGAGGCTACTTTGTTGGCAAATACTGCTGCTGGCATTGTGGTCGGCAAGCTGGGAACCGCAACGGCCTCAACCGAAGAGTTGCGCCGTGAGCTGCGTCAGGACAGCCAGCAGGGTGCTGGCCTGTTTGATGAAGACTCGCTGATGGTACTGGTCGAGGAGGCCCGTGAACGTGGTGAAACTCTGGTCATGACCAATGGCTGTTTCGACATCATTCATCCCGGTCATGTGCAGTATCTTAAAGAAGCGAAAGCGTTGGGCGACCGCTTATTAGTCGCGGTGAACTCTGACGAATCTGTGTCTCGCCTGAAGGGCCCGGCACGTCCAATTAACCCACTCGACCACCGAATGGCTGTGTTATCTGGCCTTGAAAGCGTGGACTGGGTGGTGCCTTTTACTGAAGATACCCCGGAGCGCCTGATCTGTCGGGTGCTGCCGGATATTCTGGTGAAGGGTGGTGACTACCGCATAGAAGAGATTGCTGGTGGTCAGTGTGTACAGCAAAACGGTGGTGACGTGATCATCCTGAGCTTTAAAGACAACTGCTCAACCACGGCCATTGTTAAACGCATTCAGGAGACAGAAGCATGATTATCGTAACAGGCGGTGCCGGTTTTATTGGCAGCAACATCGTTAAAGCCCTGAACGCGATGGGGCGCACCGACATCATCGTGGTGGACGACCTGAGCGACGGTCGCCAGTTCTATAACATCAGCGATTGCGATATTGCCGACTATCTGGATAAGGATGACTTTATCCAGCGCGTACAGATTGATGATGGCCTGCTGGACGATGTTGAAGCTATCTTCCACGAAGGTGCCTGCTCATCCACTACCGAGTGGGATGGCAAGTTTATGATGGAGAACAACTACGAGTACTCCAAGATTCTGCTGCATGCCTGCCTCGAACAGGGGATTCCATATTTGTACGCCTCCAGCGCATCGGTTTACGGCGGCAGCGACGTGTTCAAGGAAGAGCGTGCTCATGAAAAGCCTCTCAACGTATACGGCTACTCTAAGTGGCAGTTCGACCAATACGTTCGTCAGCTGCAGGCTACCTACCCGAATAACCGCTTTCCAAGTCAGGTTGTGGGCTTCCGTTACTTTAATGTGTATGGCCCGCGTGAGCAGCACAAAGGCTCTATGTCGTCAGTAGCTTTCCACTTCAATAACCAGATTAAGGACGCCGGCGTTTGCAAGCTGTTTGGCGAGACCGAAGGCTGGGGTGCTGGCGAGCAGCGCCGTGACTTCGTCTATGTAGGCGACGTAGTGAAAGTGAACCTGTGGTTCTGGCAGCAGAAAGCGGCATCGGGGATTTACAATTTGGGAACAGGTAAATGTCAGAGCTTCAATGACGTTGCAGATGCCGTCGTTGCGTGGCATGGCGCGAAAGGTACCGATGGCAAGAAAGAGTACATTCCGTTCCCGGACCATCTGAAAGGTGCATACCAGAGCTTCACCGAAGCGGATATCTCGAATCTGCGTGCAGCTGGCTACACCGACGAATTTTTCACCGTTGAACAGGGCGTTAACGCGTATCTGGACTGGCTGAATGGCTGAAGTATCTCAAGGCGGCGCGGAGCAGCTGAAAGCTCCGCTCCACCCTAAGCACTGGCCCATCTGGTTGGGCGTAGGATTGCTCGCGCTTCTGACCCGATTGCCCTTTTCATGGCAGTTGGGAATCGGCAAAGGGATTGGCTTGCTCCTGCATAAAGTCGCGGGCAGCCGTCGCCGAATTGCCGAAGTAAATATGGAAATCTGTTTCCCGGAGAAAACTCCTGCGGAGCGTGATGCTTTGGTGCGTCAGATCTTTATCGACAACGGCATCGGTCTGATGGAAACCTTTATGGGCTGGTTCCGTGATCCTCAGTGGTTGGCCGCCCGTACGGATTTTATAGGTTTCGATAAGGTGCGAGAGGCACAGAATAACGGTCAGGGTGTGATGTTGCTCGGTGCTCATTACTCCATGCTGGATCTCGCTGGCAGCCTGGTCAGTACAGTACAACGTGTGAGCGTGAGCTATCGCCCGCAGGATAATCCGGTGATGAACTATGTAATGGAGCGAAATCGCGGACGTTTGTACGATGAATGCCTGACGCGCAAAGACATTCGCGGATTCATCCGTACGCTACGTCAGGGCAACGTGCTCTGGTACGCCCAGGATCAGGATTTCGGCCGTAAGAACAGCATCTTCGTAAATTTCTTTGGCCACCCGGCGGCGACGATTACGGCGACTTCCCGAATAGCGAAAGCAGGCAAGGCGCTGGTGATGCCAATGACCTACTTCCGTAAGGATGACAACTCGGGTTATACCGTCACTGTGCATGATCCTTTACCGATTCCGAGTGGTGATGACGCAGCTGACGCCCAAATGGCGAATGACTTTATCGAAACACAGTTACGGGAGCACCCCTCTCAGTATCTGTGGTTACACAAGCGCTTTAAGACAACGGTTGACCCTGAAATGAAAAAGGGCAGCATTTACCGCAAGAAAAAATAACAACAACTTACGGGGTTTTATCATCATGCAAAAAGTACTGATCACAGGTGCGGCCAGCGGTCTTGGCCGTGAACTGGCACTACGCTTCGCTAAAGAAGGTGCCGATATCTGTATTGCAGATATTAACAGCGAGGGCTCGACTGAAACTCTGAAGTTGGTAGAGAAAGCCGGTGGTAAAGGCTGGACGGCTTATCTGGATGTCACCTCTGAAGATCAGTGGAATGCATTGCGTGCTGATGTCGAAGAGCGCTGGGGTGGCCTTGATGTCTTGATTAACAATGCCGGTGTTGCCACTGGCGACCGCATTGACGCGGGCGAGTGGGCCTGGTGGGAGTGGATCATCGATATCAACCTGAAAGGCGTCGCTCTGGGTTGTCGTACCTTTACCCCTGTGATGAAAAAGCAGAACAGCGGTTACATTATGAATACTGCTTCGCTTGCCGGTCTGATGATTCTGCCGTCGATGGCTTCCTACAATGTGACTAAGGCGGGTGTGATCGCACTCTCTGAGACCATGTACTACGAGCTGCACGCGTATAACATCAAGGTCACGGCGCTGTGCCCGGGTTTCTTCCGTACCAATCTGAATAAGACGATGAAGACGTCTGATCCTTCGATGTTGAAGTTCGTCGACAAGGTGTTCGAGAAGTCAGAGCTGGATGCCAGTGAAGTCGCGGATCGTGCCTACAAATCATTGATGAAAGGCGAAATGATCTGTAACCCGCATCCGATCGGTCGTAAGGCCGTATTCATCAAGCGCTGGCTGGGTGGTCTCTTCCGTTGGAAAGTGAAGCAGGCGTCGTTTGATCTGCGTCGTCGTGAAGAAGCGCTGCAGAAGCAGAAGTGAGCTTCGTTTATTAATGATGAATACAGAAAGGGCCGCATTTGCGGCCCTTATTGATTGAGCGGAAGGGAGTATGGGTTAACGACTTACTGAGCGCACAGGCTTGTTGTCGCTTTCGTCTTTCGTGCTGCTATCAGCTGGCTCAGGTTCTTCATGGCCTGTTGACGGGTTAGCACGCAGAATCCCAAGTCCACCATCATCACTGACATCAATGCCACTGATCAGGCTGACAACGAAGTCAATGTCGGTCACGTCTCCGTCAACCTCGACAACTTCTTCAGTGACAGAGTCCGGATAGCCGCCACAGGTTTCGCCGTTCTGACAAATAAAGAGGTCTACATCAATGTCTGAGCCCGCGATGATTCGATAACTCCCTGCGGGAACGTCGGTAACCGCGTAGCTGCCATCTGGATTTACCAACGTTTCTGCGACGATTTCGGCGGTTTCAGAGTCCTCCAGCAGGACATACTGCGGCGCTGAATCTGTAATGGCGACGATGTCACCGACCCGCATGGTGACTGTTACATCCAGACTGTTGCCAGTATCCGGTGTAAAACGAATCAGACCCTCATAGATGCCATCGACGAGGTCAGTGCGGTCAATGGTCACCCGGTATTCGCCGAAGCCATTGCTGTCGACATTACTCGGGCTGATACTCAACCAGTCTTCGCTGACGTCAGTCGCGATCGCAGGGTCAGCGGCTTCACTATTGACGTTGTCCAATGTCAGTGTGAGCGAAGAGCCCGAGTCGAACTGGAGCTTATCTGGATCGCTCTCCAGAACAGGAACCTGCGGAACGCTGCCGCCACCGGCCAGGTTATTGGCTTCCTGCACTGCTTTCAGTGCATTAATAAGCCCGTGCCCGAATTGATCGTCACGGCCAGCGGCACCGATGTCGTCGGTGATGCTGCCACTGCTCAGAAGGGAGTCTACTTCGGCTGGGGTCAGTGTAGGATCAACGGCTTTCATCAAAGCCAGTACTCCGGCCACGTGTGGCGTTGCCATCGAGGTTCCGTTTAAAAGGGCATAACCGCTTTTCCGAGTACCATCGGTTGTATCTACAAAAGTACTTAAAATACTATCGGACTGGCCGTCACCATCAAAGTCTGATCGAACTCCTCCGTGAGCGCTGACGTCGATGCGCGTACCGAAATTTGAATAGTCCGCGAGTGTTCTGTCTGGGGCCGCGGCACTGACCGAAATAACGCCGTCGTAGGACGCTGGATAGAAAAGCTCATTCGTTGAACTGTTACCTGCTGCTGCCACAATGATGACCCCGGCATTACGGGCCGCAGTGAATGCATCCTGCTCCGCAGAGCTACGGAAGCTGGAGCCTAAGCTCAGGTTGATGATGTCGGCACGGGACGATGGCAGAGTACCGCTGTCATTGCTCAGCCGCGCTGCATAGCGAACCGCCTGAAGTACGTCGTAGGTCGAGCCTTCGCCATTGAGGCCTAACACACGCAGAGGCATAACTCGTGTATTCCAGCCAGCGCCAGCAACTCCCTTTTGGTTATTGGTAGCTGCAGCGACTGTACCTGTTACGTGTGTTCCGTGCCATGAACTTGCGGAAAGTTGTGTTTTGTCTCCAGGGTCATCCGGATTTGAGTCAATGCCGTCACCATCGCGACTGACAGAAGGGTCGCTGATAAAGTCGTAGCCTGATACAAGTTTGCCGGCCAGGTCGTCATGGTTGAGGAATACCCCGCTATCGATCACGGCAACGATCACGGAGGATGAACCGGTGGTCAGATCCCAGGCTTGCGGCAGGCGTATATCAGTATAGTTAAATGGTGAGCGATAAAGACTGTCGTTAGGAGTCGCGGTAGCGTATCTAATGTAGTTAGGCTCGGCGTACTCGACGTCGTCACGCTGGTTCAGTGCTTTGATGGTAGTCAGGGTATCCCGGCCAGCAGTGAATACGCTCAGATCCTGCCCGTTGCTGGCCGACAGGCGTTGAACGGATGCCGCTCTATCAAGTTTCAGTTTGACCGGACGATCTTTCGCGGTACTGGTCGCTTCTACCCGATGGCCTCTGACTGATAAGGCTGAGGTCGCGGCAGTATCCGCACTGTCTTTCCACTGTACGATTGCTTCGCCAGATTTAAACGATTGCCTATGAGTTCTGGCGTTTGAAGTGACAGGTAAAATGCTATTGCTGGTCGGTAAAATTTGCAGTACATACTTGGAGATGCCGCTGTAGGCAAACACCTCCAGAATATAGTCGCCATCTGTGGGGACAGAAAACTCTTCCCGGTTAGTTTCAGATTGCGAGCTGCGGATTGGATCGCCACCAGAGTTTGGATACAGATACATATCCAGATCACCCGCGTACGCGCTGTCGGGATTATTGTTGCCGTAGTAATCCACGACGTTTAACACCACGCGCTGACCTCCCTGCAATGACACAGCAAAGTAGTCACTTTCATCTGCTACGTTAGCGAAGCGTTCAAACTCCGCATCGCCCGCTGCCACGGCATTGGTCGGCGTGTTCGAAGCAAATCCTTGTACTGTGACCACGTTTGGCAAGGGTTGGCCATTGAATGGATCGTCGTTGGTCAGAGAGCCGCTGTAGATGTCATTGATGTCGTAGTCGATGACCGTCTGCCCAGCTGTAAATAATGTGCCACTAACGGTGTGTCCTGAACCTGAGTCTCCATCTGAACAGCCAGTCAGGATAGCTGTGCTCAGCAAGGTCGCGGCAAGGCCGGCGACGGTTGAACTGGTTTTGCGTGAGTCGCACTCATTATCTATCGAAACGTCAGGGGTCATAGTCTCATCGTCTTCGTTGCTATCACTGCTTCCACACCCAGTCAGGATAAGGCTCAGCGTAATACATATCAGATAGTGCCGGTTCACAGTACGTTCCTTACAAACCACACTCAGAGTCTAATTCTTCTCTTTGTGTGTGCATCTTCGTTGGTTCTATTGCTTCAATACGGCGCAGCCGGGACTTCAGATGCAAAGGATACGTGACTGGCAGTAAAGGTGTCAGTCTTTCTTCGTATGGTCGTTACCTGGGTACTTCTATAGTCTAGCTGGACACAGCGGCAAGGAGGCCCGATGTCACTTTCTACAGTTTATACCCGTGCTCAGGTGGGCATTGAGTCGCCTTTGGTTCAGGCGGAGGTGCACCTTTCTGGTGGTCTGCCGTCTTTAAGTCTGGTTGGCTTACCCGAGACGGCGGTCAAAGAGTCTAAAGATCGGGTACGCAGTGCGATTCTCAACAGTCACTATGAGTTTCCGGCAAAGCGCATCACGATCAATCTTGCGCCAGCAGACCTTCCCAAAGAAGGTGGACGTTATGATTTAGCGATTGCGTTGGGAATTCTTGCCTCTTCTGAGCAGATACCGAAAGAGAAGCTGACTGACTATGAATTTGTCGGCGAGTTAACCTTGTCGGGCGAGTTACGCCCGGTGACGGGTATCCTGCCGACGGCGTTGCGCGCTGCGCATGCAGGAAAGACACTGGTCGTCCCGACCGGGAATATTGGCGAAGCTGCTCTCTGCCATGAGGGCAGCATCCTGCACGCAGGTTCGCTCTCTGAAGTCTGTAACTGGCTGCACAATAATCAGCCGTTGGCGGAAGTTACCGCGGAGGATGTACCTGTGCGTACTTCTCGTCTGACGAACGATCTTTCTGAGGTGAAAGGCCAGATCGGTGCCCGGCGCGCGTTAGAAATCGCCGCGGCAGGACAACATAACTTGTTGTTCATCGGGCCACCGGGTACCGGAAAAACTATGCTTGCGTCTCGTCTGCCCGGAATTCTGCCACCGATGAGTAATGATGAAGCCCTGGTTGCAGCTTCTGTTGCGTCCATCAGCCACCACAGTGGCGACTGGCAAAGTCGCTGGGGGCAGAGGCCCTTCCGTGCTCCTCACCATACCTCTTCTGGTGTTGCGCTCGTTGGTGGTGGAGGGAACCCCAAGCCCGGTGAAATTTCATTGGCCCATGGTGGCGTACTGTTTCTCGATGAACTGCCCGAATACAGCCGCAAAGTGCTCGATGTGCTGAGGGAGCCTTTGGAGAGTGGCGAAATCGTCATCAGCCGTGCCAATCGCTCTGTCACCTATCCCGCCAGTTTCCAGTTAATAGCTGCAATGAATCCCTGCCCCTGTGGTTACTATGGCGATCCGTCCGGGCGCTGTCAGTGTACGCCGGATCAGATCCGTCGTTATCAGGGGCAGACATCGGGGCCGCTTCTTGATCGGATTGATCTTCATGTCGATGTTCCGCCTGTGTCTCCAGCTCTGTTGCAGCAGGCGCCACCTTCGGAGCCGAGTACTGCGGTACGTGATCGCGTGATGGCTGCGCGGGAGCGCCAGATACGCAGGCAGGGGTGCGCGAATGCCCGTTTGTCGGGGCAACAACGGGACGATGTGTGTCGGCTACTAGAAACTGATCAGCTCTGGTTGCTGGATACTATTGCGCGTCTGAACCTGTCGGCGCGTTCGTACCACCGTCTGCTCACTGTTGCGCGCACTCTGGCAGACCTTACCGAATCGGATAGCATTCAGCGCCAACATTTGATGGAAGCGATTGGTTTTCGGGCTCTTGACCGTTATCGGATGGCCTGACACAGGTTGTTTGGTATAGTGCTCAGGTTGAAGAATAATAATTATCCGGAGAAACCTATGAGCCTGCTCAAAAAACTGACGATTGCCGCCAGCATTGCTGGTCTCGCTGCCTGTGGTGCTGATGACGATGGCGATGCATACGTACGTATTTTACATGCATCACCTGATGCCGAAGCCGTCGATGTCTACGTCAATGGTGAACTTCAGCTCAGTGACGTGGCTTTTCAGGATGGTACTGGTTATCTCAAGTTATCCGATGGTAATGCGAATATCGAACTGCGCCTTGCAGGCACGGACACGGTCGCCGCTTCATACGCAGCGAGTCTGAATTCAAACGCATACTACGCGGCGGTTGCAGTGAATCAGGCCAGTGCGTTGGATATTACGGTTCTTGATGAAACCGATGTAGTCACCGACGGAGACATTGATCTGCGTGTGCTGCACGCTGCGCCAGCCGCCGAATCTACTGATGTTGATGTATACGTCTCTGAACCGGATGCTGATCTCGGCGCGACGCCTCAGGTGGATGCACTTTCTTATCTGACTAATCAAATTATAGAAGGTGTTGAAGATGGCTCTTATCAGATTCGGGTAACTGCGGATGGATCTTCGGACGTTATTTATGATTCAGGCTCAGTAGGTGTTACGGATGACGCGATTGTTGTAGCAGTGAATAGCGATAAAGGACGCTCTCCGGTTTCTCTGCTGGTGTGGTCTGGTCCTTCAGCGACTGCTGTTCGTGATAACACCAGCGAACTGCGTATTGTTCATGCCATTGATAATCAGGATATTGATGTCTATGTTGAAGGTGAGTTGTATGCTCCGTTAGAAGGTATGAGTTACACCAGAGATTCCGGTTATCTTGTATTCCCCGCGGGCTCTTTGCCAATCAGTATTACCGCTGCAGACGCCGCTTTAGCAGATGCTCCATCTGGGTTATCAACATCGCTTGAGCTTGAGAGAGGGGAATCCTACACACTGGTTGCGAGTGGCAGTAATGACGATTTTACCAGTGCTATACGTATCTTCCTGACTGATCAGCGCGAGGCATCGCAGGCTGACTCCGCGGATATCCGTTTGGTCAATGCATCAGTCGCCACTGATGTGAATTCAGCGGATGTTTATATTTATGAGTCTGCTGACAGTAGCCAGGAAGCGTACGAAACCACTGGAGTGAGCCAAGGCGATGACACTGATTACATTACTCTTGCGCCTGATACATACGACATTCGCATCGTTAACTCAGGTTCGGGAAAAGCTGGACCTGCTGTTGTGCCGGGGCTTACTAATCAGACCGTTGCTGCGGGAGATGTCGAGTCAATAGTCATTATAGGTAAGACGAGCCCTGTGGCCCTTAAGTTACCAACTGAAAAGCGCGCAGATTGATATCTGCAGCGAAAGAATGAACGGGGCCTTGGCCCCGTTTTTTTATGTTGGCTGTTTTGTATCAATGAAGCTTCTTGCGAAACACCGGTGACGTGCCAGACTGATATTACAGACTGAGCAACTATGGAGATCTCAGTGAATAAGCAGCTGGTCATATTTCTGTTGGTTATCGGCGCCTTTGTGGGCGCGATGTCGTACTACCATGTGAGTACGCCAAGCCCCTTTGACGGTGAGGCATTTTTTGGCCCTAAAGACGTGCCGCCGCCACCGGAAGACACGCCTCAACAGTAAATTCTGTTTGCGTCTGGCTGGTCGATGTTTTCAGAAGAGGCTTTGTTGCCCGGATGCGTAGTCGACCAGAACGGACTCCTGAACGCAGGCGCGTTCAATGAGCTTGTCGACGGACATAGGTTGAGCGTAAAAGTAGCCCTGCACACGATCACAGCCCAGTGAATGGATCACTTCAAGGCAGCTCTGGTCTTCAATCCCTTCTGCCGTTGTTTCCAGTTTCAGGCGTTTAGAAAGATCCAGCATGGTTGCGACTATATGCCGTTGCGCTGAGTTTTCGTCGTCGTGGTTCAGTGGCGTCACAAATGCCCGGTCAAGTTTGATGCCGGTAATTGGCAGGTCGCTGAGGTGAGAAAGCGACGAGAAGCCAGTACCAAAATCGTCTAGAACAATGCGGACTCCTGCCAGCTTTAAGCGGTTCAGGTTATTCAAAGATACGCTGGCGTCCAGCATCATCGCGGTTTCGGTGAGCTCCAGTTCGAGGCTGGCAGCGGGGACACCGGTTTCATCCAACAGGTCAAGAACCTTGTCGGCATAATCAGGGTCAGCTACCTCGGGAAAAGAAACATTCACCGCCATCCGGATATTGATGCCACGGTCGTTGAGTATATGCCAGACGCGCAGGGTTTCACGCAGGGCCCAGCTTCCCAGGGTGCGGATCAAGCCGGCCATTTCGGCATCCCGTATAAATGCCGTAGGCGGCACCATACCCAGCTCTGGATGTAGCCAGCGTAGCAGGGCTTCTGCGCCAACAATCGTCGCTGTGTGACTATCAAATTGTGGCTGGAATTCGAGGTAAAATTCTTTATTTCGCAGAGCGCGTATCAGGTCTTTAACGACCACAGATTCGTCCGCTGTCAGCGAGCGCCCCCCGATTCTGCTGCACATCATGCGGCTGCGCTCAATCTCGCGAACACAGTGCTGCAACGCTTCTCCCAGTTCATCGTATGAGTGAAGTGGTACCGGGGTACTCAAAAAAGCCGTCCACAGAAAGCTTGTATCATCATCGTGAGAGCGGACCCACTTTTCTGAAAGATGCTTTTTATTCTGGCTGACAATCACAAACTGATCGTCCAGGAGCTTCCCTATTAGTGCATCGGCGGGAGCGCTTGCCCGCAGTTGATGTTCAAACGATTGCTGGGTGTCAAAGCGGATTTCAGCGCTATCGCCGGAGGCAGCAGGCCGCCAGCGACAGCTCACGAGCTGCAGCATCAGGTCAGAATTGCGTTCCAGAAGGCTGCGACACTGCAGCATCCAGTTCTGGCGCGCCAGTAATGGACGGAGCTGACCAGCAACGCAGGCTCTGAGCTCAGTCAATCCGTGTTTGAGTGCGTGAGGTGTGAGGTGATCTGCGTCGATCCAGACGCAGGCATCAGGGTAGAAGGCCCGTTCGTCTGCGAATCCGATCAGTAGCGTCGGCACCTGAAGAGTCACCTCCTGAACCCGATCGCGTTGCTCCGGATCACCATGGGGCACGGTAATCACGACCATATGACCGTTCGGGATGGGAATAAACGCATCCAGCATGCCTGTACGAATCACGTTTTTCTGCTGCGCTGACTCCTGACACAGCCAGTCTGTCAGAAAATCAGGCATTGGGCTGTCAGTGCCCAGCGCCAGCAGCATCGGTTGCTCGGTGTCCATTCTCTGGCTCATCCTGAAACGGTGTACCCCAAAATTAATCCGCTCTATGACATATAGAAGAGAGAGCAGGGCTTCGCGAATGAATGGCCGGAAATGTGCCTCGATTGGCACGTTATTTTCACCCCTGACTTTGTTTCTTCCCTTGTCGGCAGTGGTGTCTCCTTTGCGGTAAATACTGGTAGAATCAGCGGCCTGTTTCAGAGGTATGTCCGTGGTCGATTTAAGTCAGCTCAATCCCCGTCAACGAGAAGCCGCCAAGTACATTGATGGCCCCTTGCTGGTGCTCGCGGGTGCGGGTTCGGGCAAGACCAGTGTGATCACCCGTAAGATCGCTTATCTGATCGACGCCTGTGGCATCAAATCGCACCATATTGCGGCGGTAACCTTTACCAATAAAGCCGCGAAAGAGATGAAAGAGCGGGTAATGCAGCTTACCGGCCGCGGTGGTGCTCGTGGGCTTACCGTCTCGACTTTCCATAACCTCGGGCTGGGTATTATCCGTCAGGAACTGGCTACCACAGGTTATAAATCAGGTTTTTCTATCCTCGATCAGGATGACTGCAAAGGTATTCTTCGCGACGTGATGCACCGGGAGCACGGTGACGACGGCGATATGCTGGATATGGTTCAGAACGAAATATCCAACCTCAAGAATGATCTGATCACTCCTGAGCAGGCGATCAACAAAGCCGCCAGTCCTCAGGAAGTATTAGTGGCCCAGACGTACAGCGTTTATCAGCGCATGCTGAAAGCGTATAACGCGGTCGATTTCGACGATCTGATTATGGTGCCCACTATCTTATTCAGAGATAACCCCGAGGTTCTGACCCGTTGGCAGAAAAAGATTCGCTACTTGCTGGTGGATGAGTATCAGGACACCAATACGTCGCAGTATGAGCTGGTCAAGCTGCTGGTAGGGCACCGGAATGGCCTGACCGTGGTAGGGGATGACGACCAGTCGATCTATGCCTGGCGTGGTGCACGGCCAGAAAACCTGTCGTTGCTGAAAAAAGACTTCCCGTCGCTGAAGCTCATCAAGCTGGAGCAGAATTACCGCTCAACGGGCCTGATTCTGAACGCGGCAAACATCGTTATTGATAACAACCCGCACGAATTTGAGAAGAAACTCTGGTCAGACCAGGGGTACGGCGACCCGATTAAAATCCTTAAGTGCAAGAACGACGAAGTCGAGTCCGAGCGTATTGCGACCGAGATTGTCGAGCGCCGCCTCCGTTACGGCGGCACTTATCGTGATTTTGCGGTGCTCTACCGGGGGAATCATCAGTCACGCATGATAGAGATGAAGCTCCAGGCGTATCAGGTGCCGTATAAGTTGAGCGGAGGTCAGTCCTTCTTCGGACGCAATGAAATTAAAGACATCATGGCGTATCTGCGCTTGCTGATTAACCCAACAGACGATGCCGCGTTTCTGCGCGTTGTGAATACTCCTCGACGTGAAATCGGGCCAAGTACGATTGAGAAACTCAGCGAATACGCTGCCATGCGCAATATCAGTATGATCGCGGCGACGACCGAAATGGGGCTTGAACAGGCACTGATGCCGAAAGCTCTTGATCGCCTGCGTCGCTTTGGACATTGGCTGGAGCGGATTACTCGCAATGCCTATACCGATGATCCGGTGGCGGCGATCAAAGAAATGATCGATGACATCGATTATGAAAGCTACCTGCACCAGAATTCCGGAACACCGCATCAGGCTGAGCGGCGCATGAAAAACGTCTACTTCCTGGTTGATCAGATCCAGAAAATGATCGATAAGGCTGATGAGCTGGGCGATGAATGTACCATCGAAGATGCGGTGGGTAAGCTTATTCTGCGCGACATGCTCGAGCAACAGAGCGAAGAAGATGAAAATGATCAGGTACAGCTGATGACGTTGCATGCGTCGAAGGGCCTGGAGTTCCCTCACGTATACATCATGGGCATGGAAGAAGAGCTGATGCCTCACCGCAACAGCATTGAAGCGGATACGATCGAGGAAGAGCGCCGCCTGATGTACGTAGGGATTACTCGCGCTAAACGCACCCTGACCCTTACCTATGCCGGCAAACGAAGACAATACGGAGAGGCAACGGACACCACGCATTCCCGTTTTCTTGATGAACTGCCTGCCGACGACATTGAGTGGGAAGGGAAATCAGAAACGTCCCCGGAAGAGTCTAAGAAACGAGGCCAGGATACGCTGGATAGCCTGATGAATCTGTTCTGACAGTTCCTTTTGCCCGATGCAAAACGAAGAAGCCCCGGAGTCACTCCCGGGGCTTTTTTGTTCAGTGTTGCTTGCAGGGCGGCAATGAATATCAGGCATTAAAGACAGGAAAGTCGTGTTGGCCTGCTAAGAATGCTTGATCGCAGCGATGATTCCGGATTGCTCTCTATACTCAATGGATAGCCCATCAAAACGTCTGGAGTCAGATTATGAAAGTGCGTCCATTACGAAGCCTACGCCGCTTGCGTAGAATTGTTGTTCGCATGTTGTTTGCTTCTGCCGTTGCGGCAACATCCTCACTCGCGGTCGCAGAAACTATAAAAGTTGGTATGTCGGCGGCGCTCACTGGCCCTGCATCGGCGCTGGGAAATGGCGTTAAAACGGGTATTGAAAGCTACTTTGCGAGTGTGAATGCCGCGGGTGGTGTGAACGGTCACAACGTAGAGTTAGTCGCGCTGGATGATGGCTACGAGCCGGACCGGGCGGCGCCAAATATGAACACGCTTATTGATGAAAAAGGCGTCGTTGCTGTGATGGGGAATGTCGGCACTCCCACAGCCATCGTGACTGTTCCCATCGCGAATGAGAAAAAGACCCTGCTCTTTGGTGCCTATACCGGCGCTGGGGTTCTGCGCAAGTCTCCACCTGATCGCTACGTCATTAACTATCGCGCAAGCTATGCAGAAGAAACCGCCGCGATGGTTGACGGCCTTCTTGGTGCGGGTATCAAACCCGAAGAAATTGCCTTTTTTACCCAGAACGACGGCTACGGTGATGCTGGCTATAACGGTGCAGTAGCAGCCCTGAAAGCCCGTGGTTTCAATGATACTGACAGCCTCGCCCACGGTCGCTATGCCCGCAATACCACCAATGTGGAAGGCGCGCTGGGTACCATTCTCGACGCTGATACCGAGCCGAAAGCCATCATCATGGTAGGCGCTTACGCCCCATGCGCTGAATTTATCCGTCAGGCCAAGCTTGACCTGGACGATGTCGTCTATGCGAACGTTTCCTTTGTTGGCAGCCTGCCGCTGTTAAAAGCACTTGGGGGAGATGCCGAAGGCGTGATCGTCACCCAGGTAGTCCCGCATTACGCATCAGACCTTCCGGGCGTTGCCCAATACCGCAAAGATCTCGCCGCTCATGGTGAAGGCGCTGAACCAGACTTCGTTTCCCTTGAGGGTTACCTGGCAGCCAAGATTTTCGTTGAGGGCCTGAAGAACGCAGCCGCGACCGACCGGGAGTCAGTGATTGATGGCATTGAAGGGTTGTCTGATCTTGATGTCGGCATCGGCGTGCCCGTGTCGTTCGCAAAAGATAAGCACCAGGCGAGTCATGAGGTGTGGCCAACGATCATCCGTAATGGCAAGTATGAGTCGCTGGAGTGGTCGCAGCTCAAGTGATACTCAGCTCTAGTGACACTCATTTATTTGGAACGGGGTAACCTATGACACGTTTGAGTCTGTCGATTCGTCAGTTGCTGACTGCCTTGTCAGCCATTGCGTTGGTGTCTGTTGTCATCGTATCGGCCATGACATTCTGGTTGGGTCAGGTGGCGACAGGGGTCGGTGAAAACATGACCGATGAAACTGAGCAGTCACTTGCATTGGTTGACCAGCAGCAGCTGAACTCAGAGATACTGGCACAAGCGCTGAGTGTCGTAACGGCGGACTCGACCGACGCCCTGGCGCAGGATGCAGCGCTGGGTATGGATGAGGGCGAGGTGGCCTGGCCTGAGCTTCGCCAGCTCATCGTCGAGCTTAAAGATACCGAAAGCCAACTGCATAAAACGAAGGGGGCCCTCCTAACTAATGAAACCCTGATGGCCGACAAGGTTGCAGAGATTGAGAAACAGATTTTTGCGATGCAACGCGACTCGGGTTCTCTGAAAGGCAAAAGTTCGTTGATGGTAAAGCGCGAGAAGCGTGCACTAAAAAAACAATTCGGTCGCGTGGAAGATACCTTTGAAGGCGACTGGGAAGGAATGGCTGGAGACTTGTTTGCCTTTATTCAAGGAAACGGTGAGACGGTGGCTACGACATCAGTGGAGCTCTCAGAAGGTGCTGCTCGTCTTGGGTCTGTTTCCTTTCAGATGCAGACCATTAATGATCTGCCTGGTCTGATTAGTCTTGAAAAAAATGTCGCTGTGCCGCTGTTTAAACGGATAGATAACTCATTAGATTCACTCACCGTCGCAACGGAAGGGACGCAGGCCCTCGCTGAGTTAGTAGCAGCGCTCAAGTCTCAAAAAGAAGCCGTATCCAGCCTTCTGTTTTCGAGTGACGATTCGCTTCGTCGTCTGCGCGAAAATCACATCAGTATGAGCTCTGAGCTGAAAGCACTAAGTACTCATATGATGGCATTGATTGCTGAAGTTGCAGAGCTTTCGTCACAGCGCACTGAACAAGTCAGACTGGATACCCAGGAAAAACTACTCGCAGCTGACAGCAGCATCAGTGGTATCACGACAGCCAGCGTGATCACCAGTATTGTGGTTCTCGTTGTTCTGCTGGTACTTGCGCTAGTGATTACCCGATTTATTACGCGACCACTGGATCAGGTCGCCGGAGCGCTGAATGATATTGCCTCTGGTGAAGGCGATCTTACCCGCCGCCTTAATGTGACCGGAGTTAAAGAAGCTGTCGTTCTGTCCTCTCACTTTAATCGCTTTATAGATCGCTTACATATAACGGTAAAAGCCGTAGGTGAAGTCGCAGATCAGCTGGGAGGTTCTGTGAGTGGCACCACTACGATTGCTCAGCGGAGTCGTGATGCGATTCAGCGTCAGGCGAACGAAACCGGGCAAGTGGCGACCGTTATGGAAGAACTTTCTCATTCATTTGCAGATACTGCGGGGTCGGCTAATCATGCGCTTGATTCAGCCAAGATCGCCTGCGAGCAAGCCAGTGAAGGCCAGCGGCAAGTGAATATGTCGGCGGAAAGTGTGTCGCGACTCGCTGAAAAGATAGAGTCCGGTGTGGCTTCCATGGAGCGCCTCGCCGAAACCAGCCGAAATGTCATTGGTGTACTGACTGTCATCAGTGAGATCACTGAACAGACCAACCTGCTTGCATTAAATGCTGCGATTGAGGCCGCGCGCGCGGGCGAACAGGGCCGTGGTTTTGCGGTAGTAGCAGACGAAGTACGGATGCTCGCAGGCAGAACGCAAGCGTCAGCCGCAGAGATTGGGGGCATTCTTGATACGCTGAATAAAGATGCGGTTCAGGTCATGAATATTATGACGGACGGTCGGGATCAGGTGCAGGAGAGTGTGGCTCAATCCCAGCAGGTTGCTTCATCGCTGGGGCAGATCACTGATGCTGTTAAGACCATTCTTGAGCTGAATGAACAGATATCTTCTGGCGCGGCGACGCAGAATACGGCGGTATGCGAAGCGACAGGCAGTGTTGAACAGATCAATGCGATCGGTACGGAAACACTATCTATTGCCGATGAAACGCGGGCGTCAGCTGACCGCCTCTCTGAGCTCGCGGCATCATTACAGACGACGTTGAAACAATTCCGTTATTAATAGCCCTGTAACTCAGTTGCATAAAAACCAGACCTGCATTCGGCGGCTCTGGTTTTTTTGTGCACATTTCCCTCTATCTTAATTTCTCTCTATTTTAATTTCTTTGTACCTTCGTTTTTCTCTCTGAGTGACCTGAGCTTGCCGAAGGCCTCCTGGTTGTAATCGACGATCTTTTTTAGCGTATTGAAAGACTGTATTCAGAGATTGCATTGCTGGTTTGCGACGCGAGTGCAGGCAGCACCGGGCACAGCAATTCGCTACAGCGTATCTCGGTGGTCTGTTGCTGGTGGCGTTACAGAGGCTTCAGCTGTCAGATAATAAAAGGGCACACAAAAATACGGAGAGCAAAGGCCTGAGGTCGGGTAGATCACTGACGGTAGAAGACTTCCGTCCGTAAAGAAGGCGATAGAGAAGGCGATGAAGAAGGCTGTTAGGAATAGCTGAGCAGACATAAAAAAAGCCCCAGCGTTGCTGGGGCTATCCGTAGGTCAAGGTGTCAGCTAGCGTCTAGCGGACATCCCACACCTCACCATTGACCTCACCGGTTGAACTACTCAGTGCGTTGTTGTCTTCAGATTCCTGACCGAAACTGACGACGCTGATCTGTCGAGCGTTCGCTTCAACCTTGGCAAGGTTCATTCGCAAGTACTGAGTGACACCGTCATCTGTGTGCTGGGTATTAAGAATCAGGTAACCGTCGCCATTGATGGTCCAGGTGAAGCCGAGAGAAACAAAATCTCCGTCATTGATTTCACCTTGATAGAGACCATTACCGTCCTGGGTAAAGCTGAAGGCGCCGTCCCCGAAGAAGAACGATTTACCCGCGATGTCCCCTGAGGTGAAAGATACCGCACTGCAGTTTGTCGCTGCGGTATCGAAGTCGGCGAAGGATGAGTCTTCATTCTCAGCAATGTCACAGGCGGCGAGCGCTTCAAGCAAGGTGTAGTCGAACGCTGTTTTGATCTGCTCCCGTGCGTTTCCGTTGAATACCCACTGCTTATCGCTACGGCCTCCGGCTGGCATCATCTCGCCCGAACGGACATAGCCATCAACGACGGCAAGGAGAGGCTTCGCGCCACGATCGTAATCACTGCGCAGTGCGATATCCGCTGGTAGATCGATGACCAGCACTTCTTTTGTTTCCACCGTCGACAGGCGCCAGCTTGTTGAGCCTGCAGCTATAAGGCTTTCCGATTCGCCCATACTGCTTCGCTCGAGGCGATACAGATTCGCTGTGCCACCAGAAACCAGCTCTACAACGTGTTGATTGCCATCGCCATACAGATCAATGCCTCCCAGGTCGGCACGATACTGTGGGTTACTTGCGGCGGTTGCACTGATCAGCTGCGAGAGAGACGTTGCTGCATCGCCATCGGTTTCATGGTTGCCATCTCCGGTATGAACGAAGACGTTGTTGCACCAGGTATCGGTCGGAGACCAGGTATTACCCTCGATAACCTCTCCATCCCAGCAGTCGCCGACTGACTCTACATTGTCTTTGTACAGCTCATACGTATCCTGACTGCGTGTGAAGGTCAGCAGGTAGCCCAGAGCGGAGCTGTCGAAGGTTGCTGCCGGGTCAATGACTGCCTGATATTCATGCTCAAGGTAGGCAGCAATGCGTTTGTCCTGAAGGTTGATCTGCTCGCCGGAAATGATTTCTTCAGCGAAGCTCAGACCGCCGCGTAGAATGCGTACGTTATTGGCATCGGTAGAAATAGTCTCGTTATCCTGAGCAAAACAACGCCAGTCACCATTACCCAGCAGGCAATCCTGTTGCTGATTTCCCTCGTCTGACATGGCTGACCAGCTTCCGCCCAGCGTATCGTAGCCATACTGCGTGATAGATATGACGCCTTCTCCGTCTGCCTGCACGTTACCATAACCGAACATCAGCGCGCCTTCTTCTTCAAACGCTTCGAAGAAGTTGAGGCCGTCGCCATCAGTCAGCAACGCAGCCAGATTTGCGGCGGTGGCTGCTCTGCGGTCGCGGCGCTCTTCGAGTTGTTCTTCCACCTTGCTTGGATCGAGACGGGTGCCTTGTAGTTCGTCAGAGCTGGCCAGACCGTCGGCGTTGAAACCATCTCCTGCCGTTTCAATCGCTTGTTGAATATCGTCCAGTGCCTCAAGCACCTGTTCTACGATTAAGGCGGTCAGGTCTTCCTGAGAAACGCCGGTTTCGTCGACAACCGTATTCACCAATTCAATGTTTTTCTGCATCACAGCACGAGTGACCTGTGCAACTTTGTGCAGCCGCTGAAATTCCTCTCCACTGGTACCGTCATCGGAGCCAGCGACATAGTCTTCAGTCGGGTCCAGTTCCGTCCCAAGCCTTGCCTGGATACTGGCTTTCGCTTCATCGGGGCTTAGTCCGTTTTCTTTAATTTCGTTCTGCACCATAGTTGTCAGCGGGCTGACAAACGCCGAGCCAGCGGGTGCTGTCAGGGTGTAAGTCTTATCAATGGTTTCACCAGGGTTATCTTCATCGATGGTTTCGCCGACGATAATTTCAACGACGATAGGTGAATTTGCGATCTGCTCCTGCGTGACGCCTTCGAGGGTATAACCACCACCCGCACTTGTCGTAGTCGTCGGTTCGCCATCGTCGCAGCTCGCATTATTATTTAAGTCCAGGCAGGCACGTGCACCTGCCAGGTAACCATCTGCAGCTTTCCCTTCAAGGGAGGCATTACCACTGGCGTCGTTGTTGTCGGAGTCGTCAGAATTACCGCTGCTACTGGATCAGCCACTGGCAATTAAAATCGCTGCAAGAGCAGCACCTGTTGGGATGAGTTGTCTGAACATACGTAAATTCTCGGTGTGGGAGGAAGTATGTACAGTGAAGCAGGCTGAGCTGATTTAGCCTGTGGCGGTGACTTGTCTAACACGACAAGAGTTTAGTAACTGGTGTGCGGCTACAAAAAAGAACAATGGGGTAACGCCTCTGCTACGTACAACAAAGGCGTTAGAGAATTTTCGTGATCGGGCGCTGAAAAGGAAATGTTTAATGCCATTTTGGCAGCCAGACTTTATTGCTCAGCCCGGTCAGCCCATCATCCATGATGACCGTCGTTGCGGGCAGCTGTTTATCGCCGACCCCATATTTTGCAGTCACTGTGTAATTAATCCGGCGACGCTCGCCGGGTGACAGCGGTTCAAGCGTTCGTTCCCAAATTAAATCCGTGCTGTCTTCCGCTACAAAGCGGGTGAAGTTATCGCCAGCGCCGCTGAAATCTTCGTCGTCGAGCGCATCCCGGAGCGTCAGCTCGCCAGTCGTCTGAGAGCCATGATTGACCACTTCAATACTGATCTCTACTGGTCCTGCCTCAATGGGAATGGGGTAGACGGTTTTACGAACCTGAAGGTTTACCGGGCCGGGGTTATAGGTGAACTTGATCGGCTGCAATTGCTGAGACCGGGCGTAATATTCGTACTGAAATTCATCCTCCGCTGACTTTTCCATTGCCGGCGGTTCTGAGCGAATAATCGGGAAAGCGGCCTCTGGTATCTTGATATCAATATCGACGGAACTGATGGCGGGTGCTGGTGCATCATTAAGAAGCAGTGACAGATCAACTTCTGCTTTCTGAATCCGATTGGCCTTGCCTGCATGGCGCGGTGTTGTAGGCAGTGACACAGTTGTCGATTCGCCCGACGAAACAGTGATTTTCTGGGCTTCTGCGCCTGCAAAGCCGAGGGTTCCGGAATAGCTTTCGTTTGACTCATTCTCAATCAGCAGCTGCAGCAATGTTTCCGGTAACTCTCCATTTTTCAGGATGATGTTGCCGGTCAGCTCAGTCAGTACGATAACGGGTTCTGGAATCGCGTCTTCTGCGTCTGACTGTTCGGCAACAGCAAGTGCGCTGACAAATAGCGAGGAAATAAATAGCGAGGTCAGGCTGGTAATCTTTAACATGTGATTTTCCACGGTTTGGTCTCAGGCATTGTTACTCGCGTGCCCTTTTCAGGCAAGAGCGCATACAATGCCATAAACCCTGAAAGGCTCATTCATGGCGACGTGTATTTATCGGAAACCGTACGGAAAAACCTTCACATTTCAGTATGAATCAGGCGAGACGGTTCGTAATGCCAGCCTCAAACGTTGGGTGAAGTCTCTGGCCATACCACTTGCGTGGCAAGAGGTTGAAATAAACACCGACAGAAACGCAAAGGTGTTGGCGACAGGTCGTGATGTGCAAGGGCGAAAGCAATATATCTACAACCCTGATTGGGCGGCTGAAGCGGCGGAGCGTAAGTTCCAGCGGATACTGCGCTTTGGCGAACAGCTCGAAACGATGCGCCGCGTGACGGCTCAACACATCAATCAGCGACCAGTAAATGCTGATGCAGTACTGGCTGGCATGGTGCGTATGATGGACGAGGCGTTCTTCAGACCCGGAAGCCAACGCTATACCGAAAAGAATCAAAGCCATGGGCTGACCACCCTCAGAAACCGTCACATGACGATCGAGGGTGATGCGGTGATTTTTGAATACCGGGGGAAATCCGGGCAGGAGCAGCGACGGATAATTGAGGATGATGCCGTCTGTGACCTTCTTTATGAACTTGAGGAAATGACCGGCTACGAGTTGTTTGACGTGACTTTACCCGATGGTGAGCGTCAGAAATTTACATCGTCGGATCTGAATGAATATATTGGCCGGATCATGGGTGAGGATTTTACGTCAAAGGATTTCCGCACCTGGGCTGGTACTCTGCTAATGGCTGTCGCGCTTGCCGAGGCTGGCCCTCAGGACGAGGAGAAACTCACTAAATCGGAAGTCGTCCGGGCGGTGAAAAATGTCGCAGAGCGTTTAGGGAATACGCCGGCAATCTGCCGCGAGAGCTATATTCACCCGGCGATCATCAAAGCTTATGAGCAAGGCAGAACGATCCAGAATCTGCGTAAGCAGCTCCGTGAGCAGCCGGATGGCTTACTGTCCACCGATGAACAGGCAACCCTGGCGTTGCTGGCCCGGGATTGATCACTGACGCTCAAGCCAGTCTTTTTCCTCTGCCGCTGTCATTACTCCTACGGGTTTGTCCGCGCTGGCAGTGACGTAGCCCGGAGTGGACTGATGCTGCTGCCATTGCCACTCACCAGAGTGCAGGCAGGCGCTATATCCAGTCGAGCGCTCTGGGGTATGTAGCATAAGATCCCGACAGATATCACCATTAGTCGTCTCGCGGGTGGCGACAATCTCCATGCGCCAATCGTTCCCGTGCTCGACGTAGCCGGATTGCTCTGTAGTGAGCGCCGGCGCGACGGCCAGTTGAGCAGGATGCGCAGGAGACTCCAGGCCTGTCTGCCACACTAGTACGGCACACAGAACAACACTTGCAGCAATGGCGGCAGGTCGCATAACCTTCGGTCGAGGCTGCTGTTGTGAGCGCGTCGTTAACCGCACGACATTGTCTGCTCGCTCTGCTGATTCGCCGCTTATTAAGGCTTCTAAACCGGCGGGCATAGGGGCTTCATCGACAGGGATGAATGCTGCCCGCGCTATCTCATCAGCTGACTTAAGAGCGTACAGCTCGGCCCGCAGTTCTGGTGAATCAACCAGTGCCTTTTCTACGGCAAGATGCTCGTTTGCAGAAAGCTCACCATCAATGTAGGCAGATAAGGTTTCTTCAGAGATGCTCTTCATCGTTATACCTCAACGTTGGCTGGCTTCGGCTAGTTGCTTGCGCGCGCGAGCTAAGCGGCTCATTACGGTCCCTGCAGGAATATCGAGAATATCGGCGGCTTCCTGATAGCTGCGCCCTTCGACAGCAACGAGATACAACACCATTCTTAACCCCTCACTTAAGGCGTTGAAGTGGATTTGCATATGCCTCAGAGCGGCCTGGGTTAACGCCTGTTGCTCCGGATTCTCGACGTCGCTGGCGACCATTATATCGTCATTGAGCTCATCGCTGATTTTTTCTGTTCGCATGGTATCGATCCAGTGGTTACGGCACAGGCGATACATCCAGCGTTCAAACTCGGTGCCGGGTTGGTATTGCTGCCATCGGCGCAGCGCTTTTTCCACACTTGATTGCATGAGGTCATCAGCGCTGTGCTTCTCACCCGTCTGGGCGTAGCAGTAGCGCTTGAGCTTTGGCAGCATGTTCAGCAATTGCTGGCGGAATTCTGTTTCCTGAGCCTTCATATATGACTTAACGATGTTCCTTTCGTTTTATTCCCCGGTGGTGAAATATTTTTTCAATATGTTCGTTATAGTAAACAGATGAATAACGTTCTGTGGTGATTACTTTGAGACGACTCGACTTGTTTCCGATGTTTCTGATGTTGGCACTTATCAGCATAGCCTCATACGGCGACAGTGATGATGACTTCGATAATGACGCTGAAATTGAAGAGCGGATGGAGCAGCGTTCGGAGGATAGTGAGGAAGACTGGGAAGAGGATCACTATGATACGGAAGATGCTGAAGAAGAGATTGAAGAGCGCCTTGAAAGTCGTTTCGAGGAATCGGGTGAAATAGATGATGACCTGGAAGATCGCCTCGAAGATATGTTTGAAGAGCAGGAAGACCACGACGACTTTGAGGACGACCTGGAAGATGATCTCGAAGAGCGTATGGCTGATCGCCTGGAGCAGACTTTTCCTGACACACTAGACCGGCTGCATCAGTTGGCGGAGCTGGATGAGCGGCTGGATGATCTTGAGGTCCTTGCCATCCCTGAACAATTCATTGAGCTGATGGATGAAGCGTCTTTGGAGGAAGCGCTGGAGCAAGGGGCCGATATTCAGGCGGTAGAAAAACTGAATGGTCTGGGGCAGTTACTGGTTATATACGGTAGTGACGAGCGTCCGGCCTCTGCGGAAATGAATCATATTTACACTCTGGATGACGTCGCAGAAACGGCGACGTCGGCGCTTTCAACTTCAGAGGCCGCGGCTTTGATGGGGATAGAGCAGTTGTCGGCTGAACCTTTGGTGATTGGAATGATGGACTCTTCTATTCAGCAGTCACATGAATGTTTCGATTCAACGGCCGTTACCGAGCAGGTGTTCTATCCTTCAGCGGCTCAGAGTGTATACGCGCACGGGACAGCAATGGCGTCTGTATTCACTGCAACATGTGGCGTGCTTCTTAACGCGCGTATTTATAATGCGGCCGTGTTTGGCCAAACGCCCGGAGGGTTGGTTCTGGCGTCAGCTGCCGACCTGATTCGAGGTCTCGACTGGCTGTCGGCTAGTGAGCCCGACGTAATTAATCTGTCTTTATCGGGGCCGCCGAATAGTATGTTGGAAGTTGCTCTGACTCTCTTGATTGATCGTGGTGTTCGGGTTGTTGCTTCCGTTGGAAATGAGGGCCCTGCAGCATTTCCGCGATACCCTGCAGCGCAGGCCGGTGTTATTGCCGTGACCGCTGTCGATCAGCATATGAAAATATATCCAAGAGCGGTGCGGGGAAAGCATGTGCAATTCTCTGCGCCGGGTGTTGGTATTCGGCTCGCAGATGAACAGGGAGGCTTTGTATTAAAGGCCGGCACGTCTGTTGCCGCAGCATTAGCGAGTGCTGTGTTAGCTTCAGGGCCACCTCTTCAGCATTTTAAGTCGTCCGCCATTGACCTGGGCCTGCCGGGATTTGATGAGGTCTATGGCTACGGCTTACTCAGTGTTGACAAAAATAGCATCTCAATAACGGAATAAACTTCGGAAACCCTCGTTTAACGGTACAACAGGCCACCAAAATTTTATGGGCCTGCTTATCACGACACAAACGAGGTAATGTTATGAACAATAAAGTCGTATTTCCTGCGCTGCTGCTATCCTCCTCTTGCCTACTGGTTGCTTGTGGTGGTGGAGGTGGCTCCTCATCCTCATCATCGCCTTCTACATCGGTTGCAGCAGCAGATCGCACGGTTGTTGGGACGGTCGATGGCTTTGGCAGTGTCATTGTTGATGGTGTGCACTATTCAAGCACGGATACCGCTTTTGAGATTAATGATCAGGTGGGTGTAGAGAGCCAGTTAAGAGTTGGACAGCGAGTCGTGGTTCAGGGCTCTGACGACGGGGTTGAAGGTGTGGCTACGCGTATTAGTTATGATGCTGACATTCGTGGCCCGGTTGTATCGGTAGATGCGGCGGCAGGGACTCTGGTGATTCTTGGGCAGACCGTTCTAACGGATGCCATGACCGTTTATCGAGGCGTCTCGCTTGATACCATCAGCGTTGGACAGTATCTGGAAGTCAGTGGCATTCGCGATGGTGCGGGGAATCTCCTGGCTTCATTTATTGAGGTTGAAAGTGAGACTGAAATTGAATTGCGCGGAACGATCAGCTCACTCAACGAAGCAAACAACACATTCTCTATTAACGGCCTGCAGGTTGATTACAGCAGTGTTATTACCCTGGAATTAGATGAAATCGCTCTGGCCAATGGCATGTTGGTAGAGGTCGAAGGTGAACTCAGCTCCGATGTTCTGGTAGCGGCCAAAATAGAGCAGGAAGACATGTACCATGATTACGATGGTGACATTAAGCTGTACGGTGTTATCTCGGCGCTGGATTCCGATGCTGGCGTTATGACAGTCGGCGGTACCGAAGTGCTTTTTAGTAATTCAACCAAGTTCGACGATGGTTCAGTATCGGATCTGTCACTCAATGCTAAAGTGAAAGTAGAAGGCGAGTTCAATGCTTCGGGGCAGCTGGTAGCTCAGGAGATTGATTTTGAAGCGAGAGTGAAGCTTGAGCTTGAAGGACCGGTGACTGCGCTTGGTGATGGTACGATCTCTGTCATGGGTATTACTGCAACGGTCGACACGCGTACCCGGGTTCGCGATGAGCGGGATGACGAGTATTACTTCAATCTGAGCTCAATCTCAACGGGTGATTATGTAGAATTGCGTCTCACCATCGAAAGTGACGGAACGTTTCGGGCTCTGAAACTTGAACGCGAAGATGATGAAGGCGAGGTCAAAATTACAGCTCCGGTAGAATCTATCGATGCTTCTGCAGGTACGGTCACTATGCTGGGAATTACCGTCGATACATCAGCATTGGTGGGACTGGATCTGAGCCTTTTGCAGAACGGTACTTATCTTGAGGTCGAGGGGACTTTTGATGGTTCGATTGTCTTTGCTACTGATGGTGAAGAGGATGATGAATACGAAGATCATGATGGCGATAGTGAAGGTCATGACGACGATTAACCAGCCGAAGCTTCCCCATCAGTGAGGGCACTAGTGTCAGGTTGTTACGAGAGGGCTATCACGGTTGTGATCGCCCTCTTGCTCGTCGGATTGTTTGGTCTTCCGCTCACCTCATATGCAAGCATTGAAGCTGGAATCTCCCTGGCCGTAGAGTATGACAGCAATATCCTCCCAGAGGCTGACACCACGACCCAAAACTCCGGTGACTGGGCGTTGGCGAAAAGTGCATTTGTCGGTTGGGAATCGAGTAAGGGCGCTGGTCCTGACTGGCAGGCTCGATATGACTATTCAGCGACCAGCTGGCAGCAAGCAGTAGAGTTCGATACCGACATCCATTCTGCCTATCTTCGTGCCAGCTACAACCGTGCGGCGCATACAACAGACCTGGTTGGTCTTATCGCCCGTGCAGATCTGGAGGGTAAGACCTTCATGCACATTCGCCGATTGAGCCCGGCCTGGGGGTACTTTTTCACTGACCGTCTCTATGTTCGTGGACAGCTGGACATTGGGGATAAACGATTTCAGCTCTACCCTGAACGTGATGCAACCCAGCTCGGTGGTCGGGCCACCGTTTACTGGATGTTCAACCGTACTCTTAACTACCTTTCATTGCGGACTGTATTCCGTCATGAGGATACCCGCTCAGAGCCATTTGGATACGATGCGATTAACACTCGTCTGCGCTGGAAGCTACGTTCAGGCAAAGTGAAGTATTATTTGCAAGGAAGTTTGGAACGTCGACGTTATGAAGCCGTTTGGTCTGAAATAGGTGAGCGGCGTCAGGACGACCGGTTACGTATATCCGCTGGTCTTAAATGGGCTATTGGGCGTGGTTTCACATTTGAAGGCGATATCGGTGGTGATGAGTATCATTCGAACTTGCCGGTAGCAGACTACCGGCAATTCAGATTGAACAGTGAGCTGAGCTGGAAGTTTTGATGTCTTTGCTACTCAACCGTCACCGACTTGGCCAGATTCCGTGGCTGATCCACGTCAGTGCCTTTGATAACGGCGACATGATAGCTTAGTAGTTGCAGCGGCAGCGTATATACCACAGGCGCAATGATATCGTCGCAGTGCGGTACGCTCATGACCTTCATATTGCTCTCGGGCCTGATGCTGAGTTTTTCATCGGCAAAAACAAACAGCTCACCACCGCGGGCGCGGACTTCCTCAATATTCGACTTCAGCTTTTCAATCAGTTCGTTGTTGGGCGCCACGACGATGATCGGCATTTCTGAATCAATTAACGCCAGCGGGCCGTGTTTGAGTTCGCCTGCTGCATAGGCTTCAGCGTGAATATAGCTGATTTCTTTCAGCTTCAGGGCGCCTTCCATCGCAATCGGATACTGATCACCACGGCCAAGAAACAGAGCATGCTGTTTCTCGGCGAAATTCTCGGCCAGATCTTTAATTGCGCTGTCCATGCTGATCGCTTTTTCAATCAGCGCTGGCAGCTTCAGCAGAGCCTCAGCGATACGGTCCTCGCTGTCTTTGTTTATGCCATTAGCTCGTCCGAGGCCCGCCGTCAGAAGCATCAGTGCGGTCAGCTGAGTTGTGAAGGCCTTGGTTGAGGCGACGCCAATTTCAGCGCCGGCTCGGGTGAGCAGAGCCATATCCGATTCGCGGACGAGGGATGAACCGGGCACATTGCAAATTGTGATCGTGCGGCCATAGCCGGTTTCTTTTGCGAGTCGCAGCGCGGCAAGCGTATCGGCTGTTTCACCGCTTTGTGAGATTGTAACCAGAAGGCTATTAGGGCGTACGACTGACTTGCGGTAGCGGAATTCCGACGCGATCTCGACGTTGCAGGCGATGCCTGCAAGCTCTTCGATCCAATAACGAGCGGTCATACCAGCGTGATAGCTGGTGCCGCAGGCAATGATCTGAACCTGGTCAATGTTGCTCAGATCACCGAGGGATTCAAGGTTGAGTTTTCCTGCTACTAAGCGGCCTTCGAGTGTGTTTGCGATCGCAACCGGCTGCTCGTAGATTTCCTTCATCATGTGATGACGGAATTCGCCTTTGTCGCCAGCGTCATGCTCGACGTCAGACTCGTGAGCTTCGCGGATAGCTGGTTCATTACCCGCATCAAAAATACGGATTGCTGTGCGGGTGATTTCTGCGACATCTCCCTCTTCCAGATAGGAGAATTTGCGGGTAACCGGAAGCAGGGCTAACTGATCGGAGGCTATGAAATTCTCACCAATGCCGTGGCCGATCACCAGGGGTGAGCCTGAGCGCGCAACAACCATACGCTCAGGATCTGTACGGTTTATTACCACCATGCCATACGCGCCTTCAAGTAACGATCTGGCTGCCATTACCGCATTCAGCAGGCTGGTTGAGTCACGTAGCTCGCGTTCTACCAGGTGGGCGATGACTTCTGTGTCTGTCTGGGAGGTAAAGGTATAGCCTTGATCCTGAAGCTCTTCTCGCAGCTTTTCGTGATTCTCAATGATACCGTTGTGAACAACGGCGATATCACCGGATACATGCGGGTGGGCGTTATCTTCGGAAGGTTCTCCGTGGGTGGCCCAGCGGGTGTGAGCGATCCCTGTGCCACCGGGTGTCGGTGACTCGGCGATCGCGTCTGCCAGTGTCTGCACCTTTCCCATGCGGCGTACACGCCGGAGGTTCTGTGACTCATTGATGACAGCAACGCCAGCGGAGTCGTATCCGCGGTACTCAAGGCGACGTAAACCTTCGAGCAGGATCTCAACAATATCGCGCTGTGCAACGGCACCAACGATTCCACACATGATACTCAAACCTTCCAGAATTCCAGCGGCGAACTATATCTGATGCCTGCTGGGCTGGCAAAGTTGCACCTTCATTATGGCTTTTAGTTTCAGGCGATCACCGCGCGGTTACGGCCAGACTTTTTGGCCTCGTAAAGTGCCTTATCTGCCCGATCAAAGACCATCTCAGTGGATTCCAGAGCGCGAAATTCACTGATACCGAATGACATAGTGATGGACACTCGCTCTCCGCGGAAGTTAAACGGGCAAGCTTCGATGCTGGCGCGTAGCTTCTCTGCGACTCCGGCGGCGCCATCAGCCTGAGTGCCGGGTAGCAGAACCACGAACTCTTCACCGCCATAACGTGCGATAAAATCGGTATCGCGAAGGTTCTTCCTCAGCGTGCTGGCGATCAGTTGCAGGACTTTGTCGCCGGCGATGTGGCCATAGTTATCATTAATGTGCTTGAAATGATCCACGTCGCAGATGATAAAAGAGAGTGACCGGCCACCGCGACTGCGTTTCATCAGCTCTTCTCCTAGCTGAACTTCATAGGCTGCGCGGTTGGGGAGCCCGGTCAGGTGATCGAGGGTTGCCCGTTTTTTCTGATCTTCAATGATCTGGCGCGCCTGAGAGGCTTCGGCTTCCATTTCCGAGAGGCGGTTCTGCAGCACTTCAAGCTGCTCTGCCAGACGAGCTTCCCGTTGTGACTCGACTTCCTGATAGTGCTCCATGGCACGGACAATCGTCGTCAGATGGTCCCGGACGCTAGAACCTAACTCCCCGAGATCTCCGAGACCATTCACTACGCCGCGAATATCATCAATCTGGTCTCTGACCATGGTCTCGAGGCTCGTACGTGCATCTTCGCGGTCGGCCTGACCTGAATTAGCGTCAGACACCATGGTCTGAATCGCTTGAAGGCGCTGATCGAGACTATGCAGAAATCGTTCGAATTCCTCTTGCCCAGAGCCCAGACAGTCGAGTAAAAACTGAGAGGTATCTTCGAGTACGCTGACAAACTCATACCAGTGCAGCCCGTCATCCAGTCTTTTTTGTAGTTCGTCAGAGCGTTGGTGTAATCGTTCGGGCACTACGAGGCGTGATATCAGGCCATTCAATGCACTGGCGACTTCTCTAGCAATCGTAGAGAAGCCCGGCTCCGCGGGCTCGTCATTGTCGGCGACATCGTCGGAAACGGATTGAGAATCGGCCTCTTCGACCGCGTCAGGTGAAGGTTTCTCTTTTGAAAATACCTTCTTCCACCAAGGGCCTTTGGCACTATCGTCTGAGGATTCATCGAGCGCTACCAGTGTTGCCAGTACGCCCGCCCAGCCCTCAAGCTGGTGGGAATAGCCCTGCCAGTCATTGAGAGCCTCTGGCGCAGCCTTCCGCAAAGCACGAACGTCACTCACTAATTTCTTGGGTATCTGGCAGTGACAAAGCTTCTCAGCCATCAGGCTGATCTTCTCGGCGAGTGCCGCGGAATGTTCGGCCTGGCTCAGATCGTATTCTTTGATCTGGCCATTGAGTGTATTCATCGTTTTGTTCAGATCACTGGTGGAGCCTCGCATCGACTCCCGAAGATCTGCCAGAGTCTGATCAAGCGGTGCCGACTGACCTTCTGCCAGCAGTGATACCAGTACCAGCCCACGCCGCAGCTGCTCGTTTCTGGTGCCTACCTGAAGTTTGAGTTTGTCGTATTTTTCATTGAGGGTCAGGTACTTATCCCTCCATTGAAGATCGGAGGGTCCCTGCTTTGTTACCGCCATGCTACTTCCCGAAGACGATTCTCAGATGGTTGTTACTTGAGTATAGTCGCGTTTGGACAGTCCGCTGGGTTGATTCGGACTTTTATAGCCCTATTTCTGCAGCCACAGGCAGGTGATCGGACTGCGGATGGTCAATGACCGCAATCCGATGAAGGGGGATATTGTCGCTGACCAGAATATGATCAATTCCGCGCGCAGGTTGCCAGCTAGGGTAGGTGGGGAGTTCATCTGCGATGGGGTGCAGGTTCAGCCCTTTGAGAGGACTTTGCTGAAGAAGCCATTCGCTCTCCTGATTCAGGTCTCCCATGATGACGACTTTTCGCGCATCAGCGAGCACATCAACCAGATAGCGGATCTGGCTGAACTGCGTTTGCTTACGCAAAGCCAGGTGAGTAACTGCGACTACCAGCGGGTCTTCGGGGTCACCGTAACGCAGAATCATCATGCCCCGGCCCGGTAAGCCCGGAAGCGGGTGGCGCTCAACACTGAAGGCCCGGTTGCGGCAGAGCACTCCATTGGAATGCTGGGCAAAACGCCCAAGATTGCGGTTCACCTGATGGTGCCAATGCTCAAAGCCAGCAAGTTCAGCGATGCTCTGGATCTGATTCTGGCGTCCACTGCGCCAACTGCCTCCGTCTGCTTCCTGCAAGGCAACCAGATCAAAGGGCCGGACAAGGTCCGCGATGTTATCTAACGCCGATTCACGAGCCTGAAAGGGAAGGAAATGCTGCCAGCTGCGCAGCAAATAATGATGGTAACCGCCGGTACGGATACCGACTTGCATATTGAAGGTCAGTAATCTCAGGCGTTCAGGAGAGCAGGGTAGCTCCGTGAACGCCCTTAATGAGGTGAGCTCAGGCACAGCCGATTAGCGGTTACGTTCCTGTTCGATCAGGTAGTCGACGACTTTAACCATATCTTCCTGACTACCGGCAGAGCTGGTATCAACGATGTACTGACCATTAACTACCAATGTTGGTACACCACTGATCTCGAACGCACGTACACGCTTATCGCCACGTGTCATTTTCGAACGCACGGCGAATGACTCGTAGGCTTTATCGAAGTCTTCAGCCGAGACATCGGCTTTCGTCATCAGGAAGTCACGTTGCTCTTCTTTGGTCAGAAGGCGTACTTTCTGAAGATGAATCGCATTGAAGATATCGCTGTGTACCTGATCCAGCACACCTAAGGCATCGGCTGTGTAGTATAGCTGCGCATGAACAACCCAGGCGCGACCAAACATGGCAGGAACGCGAGAGAAGGTGACGTCTTTAGCCAGAGTCTTTTTCCACGGGACGATGACTGACTCCAGGCTGAAGCAGTGAGAACAGCCATACCAGAAGGCTTCTTCGACGTGAATCTGCCCGTCTTGCATTACTGCGACTGGGTTTTCCAGTACACGGTAGTGCTTTCCGGCTTCATAATCTGCCGCAGATGCGACCGATGCGACTGTTACTAAGGCTGCTGCCATCCATTTCTTGAAAGAAGAAAGCATCATCGCTCCCAATTGAGTATGTAAGATAGTTTTTATTCTGCCCAGAAAGCCCGCGTGCGGCCAGACTGGCTGCGCAAAGCTTTGTCAATCTGGCTGACATTGTAGAAAATGCGGGCATAAAAAAAGGTGGCCGAGGCCACCTTCTTGTTTTCTCTGCTTAACGCAGGCCCTGGATGTAAGAAGAAACCGCTTCGATTTCTTTAGCATGCAGGCGATACGCAATATCACGCATCATTTTGCTGTCACCATCATTGGTGCGCTCGCCGTTGCTGAACGCAGTCAGCTGCATTGATGTATAAACATCATGCTGACCGGCGAGACGTGGGAAGCCAGCAGCTTCAACGCCTTTACCCGCAGGGCCATGACAGGCCAGACACGCAGGTACGTTCTTTTCAGCGATACCACCACGGTAAATACGCTCACCCAGTTCGGCCAGCTCTTCTTTTGCGCCACCGGCAGTAGGTGCCTGCTCGGTGAAGTATGCCGCCAAGTCTGCGATATCTTCATCCGACAGACCGGTCACGAAAGGCATCATTGCTGGAGCCTGACGATTACCATCACGGATATCAGTGATCTGTTTGATCAGGTAGCGCTCTCCCTGGCCAGCGATTTTAGGGAAGGTCGGCGCCATGCTGTTACCGTCGGCACCATGACAGGCGGCGCAGGTAGCAGATTTCGCTTTACCAGCTTCGGCATCACCCGCGTGGGCGACGGATACGAGGCCGGCAGACAGAATGAGGCTAATCAACAGGTTTTTCATCATCAGGTCCAGTTTCAGATATAGTTCTTAGTTACTTGTACGATTATTTCGGCGTTGACATATATTCGATCAAAGCCTTGTACTGATCAGCAGTACAATCCATGCAGAGACCTCTTGGAGGCATCGCATTCAGGCCATTTGTCACGCTCTGTACAAGAGTGTCCATGCCTTTCTCAAGGCGCGGCGCCCATGCTTCAGCGTCGAACGCTTTAGGTGCACCAGCGACTGCCATTTTATGGCAGGCTGCACAGGCCTGAGTGTATTTGGATTCAACATCAAACGCCTGTACGTTGGCGCTCAAAGTGGCGGTCAGGGCCGCGAGTAGTGTCAGTTTTTTCATGGTCTGATTTCTCTCTTCAGTTATAGCCACAGGTTTCCGACAAACACACCACTTCAGAATTATCCCTCTATGATAGAATAGGATCTGCGCTGAAGGGCGCTCATTATATACCATTATTTTCCGGACGGTCATTACCAATACCCTATGTCAGCTCAGGAAACCTTGATTTACACCAACGCCGAGTTCGAAAAGAGCGCCGCTAAACTGAGCCAATGCCCTACGGATATCATCCGTGAGGTGGCCTTTGCCGGGCGCTCCAACGCCGGTAAATCCAGCGCCCTCAATACGTTGACGGGGAATAAGAAGCTGGCTCGCACCAGTAAAACTCCCGGTCGGACTCAATTAATTAACTTCTTCAGATTGGGAGAAACCAAGCTGGCTCTGGTCGATTTGCCCGGATACGGCTTTGCGAAAGTCCCTCTTGCGACAAAGAACGAGTGGCAGAAGGAGCTCGAAACCTACCTGAATCGTCGTCAGGCGCTGTGCGGGCTGGTCCTCCTGATGGACATTCGTCATCCGCTAAAGGAATTTGACAACGCCATGCTCGACTGGGCGGCTGAAGCGGGTATGCCTGTGCATATCTTGCTTACGAAGGCTGATAAGCTGAAACGGGGCCCGGCAAAAAGTACCATGTTGAAAGTTCAGCGAGCAGTGGCTGATCTGGGAGACCTGGTGACGGTACAGACCTTTTCGAGCCACAACGGTGAAGGTTTGAAGATACTTCAGAATAAACTGACGAGCTGGCTGGATGCGCCGTTTCTTGCTCAGGAATGAGTAAATTTGTAGTCAGGCAACAAAAAAGGAGGCTTTCGCCTCCTTTTTTAATGGTTGAGTCTTCAGTCTTTAAAGATAAAGCGCTTAATGAAGTCCTGTTGATCAGGGCGATCCGACGCGCGAGCAAAAATCAGGTGCGCAGAGGCATTTGATGCCTCTTCTGCAAATTCACCTTCCCAGATCAGAGGGACGGTTCCGACAACCGGTTTGTAGTGACGGATACCGTAACCCCCTTCATCAAAGTCACTCTCAACACGCACATCTGGCATATCAAACAGCGGCTCACCAACAATAGGCAGGTCGGCCAGGTTAGCGGCAGCCACACTGCTCGAGTTCGGTACGATCGTGTCGCCCGCACCGTTAGTCAGCATCAGAGGGCGAGCCTCATTGCCAAGCTGTGGGTGACGGAACATATCTATGTAGTTGATCGAGTCACCGTGGTCCAGGGTTTGCTGAATTGCACCGCGCAGCATAATGGCTTCTGCACCATTAGCTTCGGAAGGCACAAGATCTGAAAACATAGGGACCCAAAGAATCGAGTTAGCCAGAATACTGGTCACGCCGACACCAGTGACATGGTAAACGCCGCCTTTAATCGTCGGGCTGATCGCGCCATAGGTGGAACCCAGTACGCCACCAAGCGAGGTACCTTGCATCATGACCTGAGTTGAGTCGATGTCAGCAACACCATCGGCTTTGTTGCCATACCAGCTGCGCCAGCTTTTCTCGCCAACCACGTCAATGTCTGAGAGCGTGGTTTCCAGCGCACGATGTGCTGATGCGAAGTCGATTGCGTTCTGGTTGATCATACCCACTGGGATGCCCAGCTTATCGGTGCTGACGTTTGCTAACACGTAGCCACCATCCGCATCACCGCGTGCGCCATGATTTGGAAAACCAATTGAGAAGGTGGCAACGCCGATTTCAGCATTCATGGTAGAGACCACGCCATCACTTTCTTTATTGGCGCCCAGACCATGCGCATACAGAGCAACTGGCGCAGCACCATCGCGCGACGCTGCGGGTAGAGTCAGACGGAACTCAACCCATTGCTCCATAGGCTCGGCGTCGTAATCCACATCACTAGTACCGTTTTTCATCCGGTAGTTGTAAATAAGAACTTCACCTTCAACGCGCGCCGCAACGTTGCGGTTGGTGTAGTTGTACGTGACGTCGAGATTACGCACTGGATGTTCGCGATCGCGAACGTCAGCAACGGCGTTGAAAACTGGGTCGATCACTTCTGCGCGATCGCGTACGAGAAAACGGGTGGCGTTACGTACGCTCAACGGATTTACACCGTTCGCTGTCAGAGTGGAGATCAGGTCCTGGGTATAGGCACGTTGATCTGCGGTACCAGACAAAATTTTCGATACCAAGCCCGCTTCTGGCGACTCTAAGTCCAGATCTGTCGTGATCGCGACTACGATTTCGTGCCCGTACTCCCATCGAGACTGAGGATAAACCTCAACGACGTGTGCAGTACCGTTCACCTTATCGGACTGTGAGTACTCACTGATTACGGCGCGAACTGGAACCCGGCTAGCGGTTGTAAGATCGATGGCGACGACGGCAGCACCACCATTCTCAGGCAGAGTGGCCGCGTCTGGTGCGCTATTGAATTCGAAAACAGCAGCACTGGCGGCAGAAAAACCACTTGCACCATTGAATATACCTTCTGGTGTGAAGCCCTCGTCGGCTGGCAGCTGGGCCAGAATTTCCGGGCGAATCATGGTGTTGGAGACCTGTATGGTCTTGCCAGTTGGGCTCATCGCATCATCAACCATCCAGTAAGATGATGGGAAAGGAATAGCGCAGGTTGCAGTGGACGTCGGATTGCACTGCTCGGCCGCATGACCGCTAACTGAAAGGCTGGCGAGAGCAACGGCCAGAGCCGCCTTACCAGAATGACTTTTCAACATAGAAGACCCCTGTGTATTTTTATTTTTATTAATACCCACCCAACCTGGTTGGTGAGTCAAGTGTGATCAGTGTCACGCTTAAACCTCTGTATTTACTACGGCAAAACAAGACAGAAGCCGATATGGCTGGATTTGCAGGTCGCCAGGCACGAATAGTCCTAAATTTGTCCATATAAGAATGCAGGAGCGCTGTGTATAAAAAACACAGACAATATTACGAACTTGTCTAAAAAAGTGATCGTGCGCACAGCAGAAACATAAATAACGTCTATAGTTAAAGTATTCCTCCTGCGGTTAAGTGTGATTGAGGTCGCTTAAGCGCTAAGGGTAGTTCTTTTTCCTTCGGTACTTCCCCCAATGATCCGAAGTTGGCCCGACAGTTTCCCCCAATGGCTGTTGGGCCTTTTTTTGTCTGCCATCCGCTGGTTTTCCTTTTCCTTTGCTCAGTTATCCATGTTTTGCTGCTTATGAGGGGACAAAAACAGGACTTCATGTGCCTCGCGTTGTTTTAATGTTGACCCAGCTCTCGCCTTTTCTGCACACTTCAGAAAACAATAAAATAAGAAACAGGTGACTTATGGCTAAGTTAAACCGTCGTAACTTCATAAAGACCTCTGCAACTGCCGGTGTCACCGTCGCAGCAACAAGTGCCACAACGGCAAACGCAGGTTGGTTCCGCCGCAAAACCCGCTCTCAAACCAAGGCACTTGTTATTGGTTCGGGCTTTGGCGGCTCTGTAGCCACATTGCGCCTCGCCGAAGCCGGTATCCAGACCATGCTGCTTGAGCGCGGTAAACACTGGAAATATGAGGGTGAAGGCAGCTACCCCACGGTCACCGAAACCTTCTCGACGCTGAAGCTCAACGACACTGTTCTCTGGACCAACCCAAGCTCTCTGATTCCGGGCTCAATGGGCATGGTGGAATATTTTGTCGATTCGTCCATCGCCGTCGGTTGCGGTGCTTGTTTAGGAGGTGGCTCGGTCGTTTATGGTGGTGTGTTACTGCAGCCTAAGCGCGCCGCGTTTGAAGACGCTCTGCCGATGCTGTCATACACAGACATGGACCAGATCTACTATCCACGCGTGCTGGATCGCATCAGTGGCGGCCCGATTCCGGATGACGTACTGAATCACCCCAACTACACCGCCAAGCGTGAGTTCATTAAAAGTGCCGAAGACGCAGGCCTTGAAATTGTGCGCAGCCACGTCAGCTTCGACTGGGATGTGATCCGCGAAGAACTTAATGGCACCAGGCCTCAGTACGCATCCGTCGGCGAATATGTTTTCGGTTGCAACAGCGGTGCGAAAAACACCCTCGACCGTAACTATTTGGCCGATGCTGAAGCCACTGGCAACGTCACCATCAATACCCAGCATCTGGTCACAGATATCCACGCCAATAGCGGCGGTGGCTACCGTGTTACCTGTGACATGCTGGATGAAAAAGGCAAAATCACCGGCACGCACATCATTGATTGCGACTACCTCTTTATGGGTGCGGGTTCACTGCACACCACACGTCTGTTGGTGCGGGCGAAAGCACGCGGCGATATACCGGGCCTGAACGATCAGGTCGGTGCCGAGTGGGGCACCAACGGCGACGAACTCATGGGCCGCAACGACATTAACACCTCGACCGCACCGATTCAGGGTGGGCCACCATCCATCGCCGCGTTCGACACCGAAAACCCCTACAAAATCACCGGCTACATGCACTCACCGACCTCAGTCGTCGGCGACTATACCCAACTGCAGATGGGCATGGTGGTACCCGATCAGAATTCCCGCGTGACCTACAATCGCTGGACCGACAAGATAAAACTCAACTGGGATCGTGACGCCAACGAAACGTCTCACAACGCCCTCGTTCACACCATGGAAAAAATGGTGCAGAGCGGTGGCGGTAAGCTGAACGAAGCAGGTTGGTTCGGCACCTGGCATCCACTCGGTGGTGTTGCCATGGGCAGTGCCTGTGACCTCAGCGGTAAAGTCTACGGCGTAGAAGGCTTATACGTAGTCGACGGTGCGGCGATTCCGGGCGGTGCCGGTGCGGCCAACCCTGCCCTGACCATCGCTGCAAATGCAGAGCGCGTGATGGAAGAGATTATTCCGCAGATCAGCTAAACGCTCTCTTCAAGTATTGTGCTTACAAAGCCGGTCTGCAGTCATTGCGACCGGCTTTTTTGTGCCCTATTATCCTACCAAGTAGTATAAAAGAGCATTGGAGTAATCTTTATGGCCATGGTCAAAAAGAGCATTACCGTCACCGATCAGCAGGACGCCTGGCTCAAAGCCCAGATCAGTGCCGGACATTACGGTAATGAAAGCGAAGTGCTGCGCGAGCTGATTCGTGAGCGCCAGCTAAGAGAACAGGAAGCCCAACGGGAAGTTGAGTGGATTCGGGCGCGTCTTATTGAAGGTGAACGCAGCGGGTTCACAGATCAGACACCGGCAGAAATACTGCAGGAAATTAAAAGCGGATTAGGACGGGATGACCTATAAAATAAGTAAACAAGCGAAGATGGATCTTGCGCGGATTTACTGGCGTGGCGTTCGGGAGTTTGGCGACGTTCAGGCCGAGAAGTACTACAACGCTTTGATTGATCGCTTCGAGTCTATCGCAGAGAATCCATTAATCTACCCAATGGTTGATCATGTCCGGTCGGGCTATCGGCGCAGCGTATGTGGTGCGGATAGTATCTACTATCAGATGAATAATGACCACGTTGAGGTCATGCGAGTGCTGGGGCGGCAGAATACGACGAGTGAGATACCGTCAGATCACTAAAAACGGCGTGAATAATTAACCGATCAGCGCAGGGCCTTATGAAAACAATCTCTTTTACCGAAGCACGGGATAATCTTAATAGCGTACTCGATCAAGTTGTTAATGAGGCAGAGCCTATCGTCATCAATCGTTCTCGCGAAGCTGATGTTGTGGTGATGTCCCACCATTACTACAACAGCCTGATGGAAACACTAGATTTGCTGCGTTCAGCAAACAACTCCGCGCACTTAGGTCGCTCGATTGCGCAGTATAAAGAACGTTGGGCTAGCCCTAAGAATCAATGACACTATTTATTTGATAGATGCGAAGGCTGGTCATATGATTGCAGTGGTCTCGTGTTGGCGTAGCACGACATTAATGGATAGGCATCTAGGAAGAACTTAGGATGGAACCGCAGAAAGACGTGCCATACGCGCTTCAGACTTCATTAGAGCGTGCCTTAAATGGTTATAAAGCTCGCTTAGCTCAGAATATCAAATTAAAAGAAGATCCTGAACGTTGGCGCCGTTTTGTGCAGCATGAGCGTGGGCGTATTCAAGCGGTTGCACAGGTGCAAGCAAGTCTTGCGCAGTACCGTCAGGAATGCTTGGGGAAAGATGTAGATGAACTCGAGGATGAAAAGCACTGTTCCCAGAAATTGGGAGATCATATGCGTGCGGAAGGCTTTGCGAGGCCAAGTCCCTATTGGCATGCGCATGCTATCATTGCAGGTGGCGACACTCGATCTTGGCAACTACGGGCATTGCTTGCCGAACTCCAGATAGGCATTGATGATGCCCATAATGGTTGTTGGTTGCCATCAAGAACGAAATACACAGGGCAACAGCCATATCCGAAAGCGGTGCCTCATAGCCGTATTCATCGCCATAATTATTACGCATGGTTAAATATCCGATTTGCCGGTGTGTTCAGTGAGCAGGTTATGCGCTCGCGTTTGCTGGCAACACGTAGTGATCTCTTACACGCTAGCTATCCAGAAGAAGTAATGCCCCCCAAAGGACAATGGAACGAACCCTATGACAACCTTCCGCTTGCTGAATAATGTAAAAAGTTACCATGAAGCTTTTATAGATTTCAGAACGATGCGAAAGCAGTTCGACGGTGTCAAAGTTTGGTTCTCGCAAAAGAACGAAACACTTCTTGATCGTTTAAAAGATGATTGGAAGCCAGTATCAGTGACATTTGAATCTGATACCAAAACCAACGAAGTGCCCGATATTTCTATCTGGAACTATTCGTGTTTGGTGCTCAGCGCTAATGCTAAGTCATCACTAGAGAGCTTTCTGGTAGGTACAGGGGAGTTCTTGCCGCTGGAAGATGATTTCTGGCTTTTTAACTGTCTTGATAGTATCGGTGGTGATGCTATTGATGCTGAGAAATCTAAGTTCCAGATAGACTCAGAGGATTCTCTTCATGTTCCTAAATCACTTACTCTGAAATCCGAAAAAATATCAGGGAAGGCGTTGTTTAAACCAGGGTTTGCACATAATAGTTTTTTAATGTGCAGTGCTGAATTCAGAGATATTGCTACCAAAGAGAATCTTGGTGGTGTTGTGTTTGAAGAGAATTTAGCGAAGATTTTTTTGTAAAAAAACAGGCGCTTAATGCGCCTGTTCCCAGTTATCCCCGATACCCACATCCACAATGAGCGGCACGTCTAACGCCGCTGCGCATTGCATTTGAGTTTTCAGTTCTACCGCAAAGGTTTCGGCCTGATCTTCGCGTACTTCAAGAATCAGTTCATCGTGTACCTGCATCAGCAGTTTGGCATCGTAGCCCGAGACGGGCAGCCATTCGTGCACACGAATCATGGCGCGTTTGATGATGTCGGCGGCGGTGCCTTGCATCGGCGCGTTGATCGCCGTCCGCTCCGCGTGCTGGCGGCGCTGGCCGTTGGATGAACGGATGTCGGGCAGGTACAGGCGGCGACCATACAGGGTTTCAACGTAGCCTTGTTCTTTCGCTTGTTCGCGGGTGTTGTCCATGTATTCGCGCACGCCCGGATAACGCTCGAAGTATTTGTTCACATAGTCCTGCGCTTCACCGCGGGCAATGCCTAACTGTTTGGCGAGACCAAAGGCGGACATGCCGTAAATCAGACCGAAGTTAATCGCTTTGGCGCTGCGGCGCTGGTTGTCGGTGACGTCTTCTTCTTTTTCACCGAACACTTCAGCAGCAGTCGCACGGTGAACGTCGCGGTCTTCAGCGAAGGCGCTAACGAGACCTTTATCAGCCGATAAATGCGCCATAATACGCAGTTCAATCTGGCTGTAGTCGGCAGCGACCAGTTTGTAGCCTTCGGGTGCGATAAACGCCTGGCGGATTTTGCGGCCTTCTTCTGAGCGGATCGGAATGTTCTGTAAATTTGGATCAGTCGAGGATAAACGTCCGGTCGCTGCAACGGCCTGATGGTAGGACGTATGCACCCGACCGGTTTTGCTATTCATCATGAGTGGCAGCTTGTCGGTGTAGGTGCTTTTTAATTTGGCCAGCCCACGGTTTTCTAAAATCAGGCGTGGCAGTTCGTATTCTTCGGCCAGTTCCTGCAGCACTTCTTCTGCGGTAGACGGTGCGCCTTTCGGGGTTTTTTTAACGACTGGCAGGCCCTGTTTTTCAAACAGGATTTCGGCCAACTGTTTTGGTGAGCCGAGGTTAAATACCTGACCGGCGCTGTCGTGAGCAGCACGCTCTAATTCCTGCAGGCGCTGTTCGATCTGGGCGCTTTGTTCGTGGAGTTTTTCAGCGTCGATTAAGGCACCGTTTTCTTCCATCTCGAACAATACCGGCATGACGGGCATTTCGATGTCTTTAAAAACTTTCGCCTGTGCTTTGCGCGCTTCAAGTTGCGGCCACAGCATCTGGTGCAGGCGCAGGGTGATGTCAGCGTCTTCGGCGGCGTAGGGGCCGGCTTCTTCAATACCGATCTGGTTAAAGGTCAGCTGCTTAGCGCCTTTGCCTGCTATGTCTTCGAATTTAACGGTTTTGTGGCCAAGGTATTTCAGCGACAGGCTGTCCATGTCGTGTTTGGTGGCGACCGAATCCAGTACGTAGGATTCGAGCATGATATCGAATTCAACGCCTTTTAATTGAATGCCGTAATTCGCTAACACATGGGCATCATATTTCATGTGCTGGCCGACTTTTTTCTGATCTTTATCTTCTAAAATCGGCTTTAACTGCGCGAGTACCGCATCGCGGTTGAGTTGGTCTGGTGCGCCTGCATAATCGTGTGCCAGTGGCACATAAGCGGCTTTGCCGGCTTCTACACAAAACGAGACGCCGACGATTTCAGCGTCTTTATAATTCAGCGATGTGGTCTCGGTATCGAAGGCGAGCAATTCGCTGGATTTTAATTGCTCGATCCAATGATCCAGATCGGTCTGTTCAAAAATAATTTCGTATTCGCCTTTGCCGGAAAAAACTTCAGGCGTTGGAATATTCTTTTCGTCATCATTTTCAGACGCTGTTGCAGCTGAAGATTTGGCAGAGGAACTAGCAGCACTTGCTGCAACTTTCGCTGCGACTTCATCACCCACTTCATCAGAAAGTTCAGCAATCCAGGCTTTGAATTCCATATCCCGGAATAAACCGAGCAGGGTTTCTTGATCGGGTTCGGTACTTTTGATTTCTGTCAGGCCGTGTTCGAGTTCAACATCGCATTTAATGGTCGCGAGTTCTTTCGACAGGAAGGCCTGATCTTTGTGTTCTTCGAGCTTAGGAGCAAGGGTTTTTGCACCCCGGAAGCTTAGTTCTTTGACCTTATCGAGGTTAGCGTAAATATCTTCCAGTGAGCCTAATCCAGCGACCAGACCGACGGCGGTTTTCTCGCCGACTTTCGGTACGCCCGGAATGTTATCGACTTTATCGCCCATGAGCGCAAGGTAGTCGATGATGTGTTCTGGCGGTACGCCGAATTTTTCGTTTACGCCGGCAACGTCCATAAAGACGTCATTCATGGTGTTGATCAGGGAGACGTGTTCGTTCACCAGCTGGGCCATGTCTTTATCGCCGGTGGAGACAATCACATCCTGCTTATGATCTAACGCCTGTGCGGCAAGAGTGCCGATCACGTCGTCGGCTTCGACACCGTCGATAATCAACAGCGGCAGGCCCATGGCGCGGATGATGTTATGAATCGGTTCGATCTGCTCGCGCAGTTCATCGGGCATCGGTGGGCGGTGTGCTTTGTATTCCGGATAGATGTCGTTACGAAAGGTTTTGCCTTTGGCATCGAAAATGACGATAACCTGAGACTCGGGGTAATCCTTGGCCAGGCGTTTGACCATGCTGATCACGCCTTTGATGGCGTTGGTGTGCAGACCTTTGGAGTTGGTCAGCATCGGAATCGCATGAAACGCACGGAACAGGTACGACGACCCATCAACGAGAATCACAGGTTTTGTTGTCTCAGACATCTTGTTCGGCCCTGAAGTCAAAGTAGCTTTCTAAAAAGTAGCTTTCTAAAAAGGAAAACTGACGCTGGCCGCGCCCCTCAGGTACACTGGCCGTAACGACGTAAAACTGGACGGGAAGTCTACCATGAAGATGCCGAAAACTCTGATCCTTGGCCTGATCTCGGGCCTTTTCTGCGCGAGCGCAATGGCCGCTGACCCTGTTGGCGAAACCGTGACCATCCGCAATGATGGTGACAATACGTATTATGAGTTCCGGGTAAACGGCGAGATCGTTGAGATCAAGGTACAGCCGAAAGTCGGCCCGGCGTATTACCTCACGCCAACTCAAAGCGAAGCTGAAGAATTTGAGCGCACTGATGCACCGAATATGCGGGTGCCTAAGTGGGTACTGTTTCGCTGGTGATGGCACCAATCGCTGAATTGCTAAGCTGATCTATTATGGCGGTATATACCTCTCTCTCAGCGGCAGAACTCTCTGATCTGTTATCGCAATACGATGTCGGCGAACTGGTGGCGTTTTCGCCCATCAGTGCCGGTATTGAAAACTCAAACTACGCAGTGACAACGTCTGCCGGTGAGTATGTACTTACTCTGTTTGAGCATCATGCGCCAGATGAAGTACGTAATTTCGTGCGTCTTTCCCGGCACCTCGGATCTAAAAATCTGTGTGTTCCCAGTCCGGTGGATGATGCCGAGGGTGTTTGGCTGCACGGTCTGAAGAACAAACCGGCGATTTTGTGCCAACGCTTTGCTGGGTCTCATCCTAAGCAGCTCTCAGCCGCTCAGTGCGAAGCCATTGGTCGCGAACTGGCGGAGTTTCATCTGGCATCCCGTGATTTGCCCGATGCACGTCAGGACGAACGGGGTTATGACTGGTGGCAGAGTATTGCGCCGGATTTGTCAGCGGATCTTAATGACGATGACAAAGCGTTATTAGCCGACGAGCTGGCCTTTCAGCAATCTCAACGGCCTCAGTGGTGTCAGCTCCCTCATGGTTGGATTCATGCGGATTTGTTTCATGACAATGCCTTGTTCAATGGCGATGAATTGACCGCAATTCTTGATCTCTATAACGCCTGCGAGGGTGCCTGGTTGTATGATCTGGCGATCGTGGCTAACGACTGGTGTGCTGAACCGGATGGCTCTGTGGATCAAGCGCGTTTCAATGCGCTGGTCGGCGGTTATTCTTCGGTCAGACCGCTCAGTGCAGAAGAGCGGCTGCACTGGAATCTTGTATTACGCGGTGCTGCGTTGCGTTTCTGGTTGAGCCGCTTGCTTGCCGCCCGTATGGCAAAAAGTCGCAGTGAAGAGCTCCCTGCGCATAAACAACCTACGGAATATCGGGATCGCCTGCGTTGGCATCGCGCTCATTCCTTACCTGAAGGCTGAACGTCTTATGCGCTATTTTTCGTGTGACTGCACTGCTGGTGACGGCAAGCCTGTTGCGCTGTTTTTTGAGAACACTCAGTGTCTGAGCTGCCAGCGTCAGGTTGGTTGGTGCTTTGAAGAGCGCGATATGCTGGTGTTCGATCAAAATAAGGACGGCGGTTTTCATTACAAGGGCCGTGATTACGTTCCTTGTGCGAACCGCGCGAATGGCGTTTGCAATGCCATGATTCCTGCTGACAGCATCGGGGCAAAGCCCGCGCTGTGTTTCGCCTGCCACTTCAATGACAACATTCCTGATTTGTCCGTTGATGGCCACTCTGAACTCTGGGGTAATCTGGAGGTCGCCAAGCGGCGCTTGCTGTTTACGCTGGATGAACTCAGGCTCCCTATACCGGATAAGCGGCAGTCCTCTGAGGGGCTCAGCTTTCATTTTATGGCGGATAGTGATGCTCGTGATCATTTTCGTACGCCCCTGACCCACGTCGCAGCGGTATTTACCGGGCACGCTCAGGGTGACATTACGATTAACCTTGCTGAAGCGGACGACGTGGCACGCCATCGTATGCGTGTTGATATGGGGGAACAGTACCGCACGCTGCTTGGACATTTTCGCCACGAAATCGGGCATTTTTACTGGGACTTATTGGTGAAGCCCGATGACGCGCGGCTGGCCAGATTTCGTGAAGTATTTGGTGATCCTGATCTCTCGTACCAGGAGGCTCTGGATAAGCACTACGCCCGTGATCCGGAAGACCAGAGCTGGCGACGCAATTTCATCAGTGCCTACGCATCAATGCATCCCTGGGAAGACTGGGCAGAGACCTTTGCTCATTACCTGCACATTCTCGACACGCTGGAAACAGCGCGGGATTGGGATCTGATCAACTTTGGTAAATACGCTGGGCTGACACTGCCGCAGGATGAAGGCGTCTGTGATCCTCAGCGGCTGATCGACTGCTGGGGAGAGTTCAGCGTCAAGTTGAATGCGCTGAACCGCAGTATGGGATTGGCGGATGCTTATCCGTTCGTGATTAATTCTGTCGTGGTCGGTAAGTTGAAATGTGTGCACGCCATACTGGATGAGACGCGCCTGTCCGGCTAATTGGCTAAGTCCGGCCGCACAAAACAACTTGCCAAAAAGGATACTTTGCGCCGGTAACTGCAAATCTTCTCTGGTGTCCTTGCCCGCTATTCAGGCCAGTTATAAAATCGCGCCGCTTCTAAAAAAAGACAAACAGGGAATGATATGAACGTCTTCATCACCGGGGGAACTGGGGGTATCGGTGCTGCTCTGGCCAGATACTATCTGAAATACGGCCATCGGGTCGGAGTATGTGGCGGCAGTCACGATGACTTTATCCGCGCCTTTCCTGATCAGCCCGAACTTATTGAATTCTACTCACTTGATGTGACCTCGCGAGAATCCTGCATTCAGGTTATTGGAGGTTTTGCTCAGGGCTCGCTCGATATTCTTATTGCTGCGGCAGGCGTGAATGATGGATCGCCAGTTCAGGGGCGTCCGCTGGATTTTGATCGCTCTAATCTTATTCTGGATGTGAATCTGCGCGGTGCACTCAATTCTGTTGAAGGTGCGCTGCCGATGATGCAGGAACAAGGGTTTGGCTCAATCGCAATTCTTTCCAGTGCCGCAGGCCTGAACGGTTTTGGACAGACGCCAGCCTATTGTGCCTCTAAGGCGGCGGTGAACATGCTGTGTGAAAGCCTGTCACTCCGTTACGCCGATCAGAACATCTCTGTTTCGGCGATTATGCCGGGTTACATCGATACGCCGTTGGCGCGGGCAACGCATCCCGATCTCGAAAAAATGCCATTTCTAATGGACTCTGAACGGGCGGCCAGAAAAATTGCCCGGGCAATTAAGCGCAGGAAAATGCGTTATGTTTTCCCTTGGCAGATTCGTATGGTTTCCCGTGCGTTGCAGGTAATGCCGCGACCTTTTTTCCGCAGTCAGTTTAAGTGGAGTGAAAAATAATGGCGATTGTCATCACAGGTGCTTCTACGGGTATTGGCTTTTCTCTGGCTGAGCAATTGGCGGGTCAGGGATATACCGTCTTCGCAGGTGCCCGAAAGCAGGAAGACCTGAATCGTCTGGGGAATGCGCATGCCAACATACGACCTGTTGCACTGGATGTCTGTAATCCCGAACAGGTTAGTGCGTTAGTAGAGCTGCTGCGGAATGAAAATATTAACGTTGATGCCCTGATTAATAACGCCGGTGTCGCAGTGATTGGCCCTCTGGAAATACAGAGTGATGACGATCTCCAGTGGCAAATGGAAACCAACCTGATCGGCACAGCACGTATGATCCGCAGCCTGTTGCCATTCCTACGTGAGACCAAAGGGCGGATTATTAATGTCAGTTCGACATCCGGTTTAGTTGCTTGGCCTTTTGCCGGTGCGTACGTAGCGTCTAAGTATGCAATTGAGGGTTTGAGCGATGTGCTCAGAGTTGAGCTGCGCCGTTTTGGTGTTGAAACGGTTCTGATTAATCCGGGAGCAGTGGCTACCCCGTTGTGGGAAAAGACATTTTCGGCGGTGCATGAAAAATTAGCGCGCCAACCTGATGAAATCCGTAAGTTTTATGAAGCCGACTCAAAACGCTCGGAAGAAGCCGTGCGCAAGAGCGTCGATAAGGCCGTGAAACCTGAAATGGTTGTTGATACGGTGCTTGAAGCCTTGGCAGCAAAAAAACCTAAGCCACGCTATTTGGTCGGCCCCAGCGCTAAAATTCAATGGTGGATGCGGGTACTTCTCAGTACGCAGTGGTTCGACAAGCTAAAATATAAAATTGTTTACGGTAACAACTGACAATCAATAGCGAAGAGAAAAGGTACTTCGGTGAGAAGTGCCTCTCCCTCAAAGCGCTGGCTGAGACCAGGTCAGATTCGTTGGCGGACGCTGGTGCCCAGGTAGCTCCCTTCCAGAATAATTTCAAAGCGCCGGTCGGTCGGGTGACCTCGCCTTCCTCTTCTTTCTCGGCATATTCCTGGCAGTCCTGAAATATCTTCAGGAATGTCCTGCTCCAAGCTATCAAAGTAGCTGTTCAGTACCTGATAAGCCTCTGATATCTGACTGAAAACTTCACCGGCACCGGGATTACGGTCGGGATGATAGGCGAGCGCCAGGCGTTGGTAGGCTTCACGAGCAGCAGTACGTGAGCTGCCGTCTGGCAGGCCCAGCAATTGATAGCATCGCTTGGTACTCATGTTCATTGGCTGACTTCACTGAAGCAACGAGCGTTCAATTATCAGAGGCTAATGTTTCACTGTATATGGCGTAATCCAACCAACTTAGGCCGCGCTAGGCATGAATGACTGTTAAGTCATGCTTGTGATGTAACAAAGTGTTACAAAGAGGGGCTTATTCGGACGCATGAGCCAGGCGCCATGAGCGATCAAGCAGTTGAACCTGAGCGCGGGCGTCTGGCATCACTTCACGGAAATTTTCAGGTATGAAAGATTCAAACGAAGCCTGCATATTCTCGGGTAATTGGAGCTGCAGGGCCGCGTAGTCGAGAGCGGGGTGGGCAATGGCAGCGTATTCCCAATCCAGTAGCCAGAGTTTGCCTGCTATGTCGCGCAGCCAGTTTGCGGGCAATGGGTCAAGATGGCATAAACAGGCCTCTTCGGCAGGCAAGGGAGCCAGCTTCGCAAGCTCACTTTTAAGTCGGATGACAGCCTCTGAATTGCCATCGCATTGGGCGAGATACTGGGAGCATGCGGCCTGAACATCGAGAGTGTGGAGGTTGATGGTGGGGTGCTGCGAGTGCACGGAAGCCAGAATCTGCGCAATTGCCCTGAGTTCATCTATCGATGGTGCAGCATTGAGGGACTCACCGGGAATAAAATCACGTACCCAGTAGTTAAGTTCAGCCGATTGGTATCTGAGTTTGGGGGCGAGTCCAGCCTTGGCCATCTGCTGGTGGATCGTTAGCTCTTCCTCGCGGTAGATACCCAGGGATGTCGCTTTGTTGTTCAGGCGCAGGAGTAGTTCGACACCGTCACTGCAAAGAAGGAAGTTCTGGTTCGTTAATCCGCCTGGGATGCGCTGAATTTTTTCAGGGCGTGAGGTCACACCCCACTTATGCCACTCAGCCAGAATCTCCTCAGAAATCACATTTACACTCTTCAAGCAGCCTGCGGAGACGCTTGTTGCGTCTGATAGTCTTTGCGCCAGAGCAGGTAACCGCCCACGGCCAGCACCACATAAAAGGCCATCAGCACCGCCGTCAGGTAAAGCCCGCGGTCGATATAGAGGTAGATCGCAGCCGCATCGATCACGACCCAGTAGAGCCAGTTCTCCAACACTTTGCGGGTGATCATCCAGGTGGTCAGTACTGCGCCCCAGGTGGTGAACGAATCGAGATAAGGCAGGGCGGCAGTGGTATTGTTGGTCAGCAGCCAGCCACTCATGAGACTGATAAGTACGACGCCACCTATAGCCATGCCGTGTTGCTGAAGGCTCCAACGTTGAATGGGTAGGTCAGGTGACTCTGGAGAACCATTTCGCCACGCCAGCCAGCCATACACCGCCATGGCGAGGTAATACACGTTGAGCGCGGATTCCATCACCAGCGATACGTCGAAAAACAGCCAGCTGAAAATCGCTGTGCTACCGAAAGCCGCGTACCAACACCACTGGCTCTGACGCATGGCCAGTACGAGATACGCAATGCCGAGAAGCACTGCGGTGGTCTCCCAGTGACTCATGGTCTGCGCGTATTCAATCGCGCCTGAAAGTATGGTGTCGAGCATAGAGGCTCCTTAATTCCATGTTATGTCGTTACCGCAATAAGTGATCATCGGGACGCAGCAAGTACATCCATGTATGCTCAGCTGTGCGTCTGACCGCCAGGGATGGCGGAAATGCAGAGAGCTGTATGGAACAGCTCCTGCCATGGCACAGATGCCCGCTGATCATCTGATTTCGGTAACTTCCCACCGTCCGAATCATATTCTGCAGCGCAGTATGGGTATTACGTACCGGATTAACCGTGCGGCTTCAGTGCTGGATCAAGATTCACACCGATAAATTTACAGACAAAAATCGCTTTGCCGTAGGTTTCCCAGCTCAGCTTCATTTCATCACGCAGCGTATTCATCACCAGATCATGATCACCGAATACCTGAGTGCTCATGGTATTGGTAACTACGGTCAGACCGTCGATGGTGTTCAGGCGATCAATAAAGCTTTTTATCGCCGGGAGATAGTCGTCAGCCAGAGGGTATTTGCTTATTTCTACAGATATTTCCATGGTGGTCTCCGGATGAAATGTAGACGTCGTTAAAGGTGCGCGGTGCGCACCTTACATGCAAGTAGGGTGGGCATTGCCCACCGCTTTGTCACTGTCAGAAGTAGAACTTGCCTTCGACGCCGTACGTCAGCGGCTCGCCGTATTGGTAATAAGGCTCTTCTGCATAACCTTTACGTGGGTCATTACCAAAACCACCAAATCCTCTCACCTGTGTATCACGATCGGTCAGGTTACGGCCATAGAGCGCCACTTCATAGGCAGGCTGACTGTAAGCGATACGGGCATTCCAGAGCACGTAAGCTTCAGAACGTTCGTCATGGCTGTCGGAAAAATAGAAGGCGTCTTTAGCTTCTCCGCCTACACGGAATGACAGCGCATCCGTCAACGCGTAGGTCAGCGCACTGGAAACGCTGTACTGAGGTGCATGTGCCTGCTGGCGACCGTCTTTTGATATTTCCTGTGTTACATCGTCGACGATGGTCTGGTAGGTGTAATCAACGAATTCGGTGATCAGGTAACCGTAACTCAGCAACCAGCTCAGGCGTGCAGTCAGGTTCCAGTCCGACTCCAGCTCAATGCCGTAGTTGCGCCCTTCGGCTGCGTTTGCCAAATAATCCTGAAACGACTCAGGCTGACCATTGGTATCCAGCACGGCGTATGAGCTTTTCACCTGCTGGTCTTTGCGCTGAATATAAAACGCGGCAATACGGGTTTTCAGATCGTTGTCGAGCAGCGACGATTTCAGGCCCAGTTCCAACGCGTTGTTGAATTCGGTATCAAATTCGCGATTGGCTTCAGAGATATCCGGATCGGTGTTGATGCCGCCTGCTTTATATCCTCGCGCCAGCGAGACGTACGCCAGATGATCAAACGACACGAGGGCTTCGAGAGTTACCTTGCCACCCAGCAGTGTTTCATCTGTGCTGCCTTCAATACCGTCGCTGTCGCGGTAGTCATTGGTCCAGTTTTCAACACGTAAACCAGTGATCAGACGGAGCGATTCCGACAACTGAGTACTCAGTTCGCCATACGCCGCAGTGGAGGTGGTCTCCAGTTCGCTTTCAAACGGTGACTCAAGGTAGGTGTAGTTACGGGTCAGATCTTCATTGCGCTGCATAGCGTAGATGCCAGCAACCCAGTCGGTGGTGTTCCCGAAGATGCGGCCATCGGTGCCAGACATCAGGCGGACATCCGCAGACTGACGATCGTAATCACGCAGGTACTGATCAAACGAGCTGTAACCGTCGAAGTCAGCAAGACATGGCCCTTGCGTGGTATCGCACGGATCAGGCTGGTAAACAGGGTCATCGTCGAGCCAGATGTACTCGCCATAAGCCCAGTCTTCGTCGTAGCTGTATTCAATGTCTGACCAGCTGCCGGTGAATTCTGTCTGGAGAATCAGCGCATCACTCAGTTGGGTGTCTGAGCTCAGAGCGAACGCATGGGTATCCTGTGCGTCAGTGCCCGGTTCATCAGAGTAGGTCTCACGGGTGTTGTCGAGGCTGAAGGCATCGTAGCCGTTGTCGATATCGGCGTAGAGGTAAGTTAACCCAAGATCCGTATCTTCGCTGACTTGAAACGCCAGCTTTCCGCGAGCCACTATTTCATCGATCTGTTCAACGTCATCACGGTTGAGCCAGATGTTGTCTGTGTAACCATCTGACTGGTAACCGTTGATGGCAATACGCCCCTGAACAGAGTCACTGATGCTGCCAGATACCGCACCGCCTAAGCCGTAGCTGTCGTAGTTGCCAGCGCGGGCCGACAGATACCCCTCGGTTTCTTTGGTCGGATCGTTGGAGCGGATGTTGATCATGCCAGCCAGCGCATTCGCACCGAAGCGTGTGCCCTGTGGGCCGCGGAGAACTTCCACCTGCTTCACGTCGAACAGTGTGGCAGCGCCGCCAAGGCCGGTCATATCGATACCGTCGATCACCAGACCCACGGACGGATTCACCGGGTCGATAAACTGGCTTCGCTCGCCGATACCGCGAATCTGAAAGAAGCGTCCACGAGACGCACCCGATGAATAATTCACGTTCGGCGCGAAGCTCAGCACCTGCTCCAGATGTTCGGCGCTGCGGGCGTTGATGTCGTCGCTGCCGACAACGGTCACGGCTTCCGGAATCTGCTGAACATCGGTCTGACGAAAATCGGCTTCGACGGTCACGGGGGTAAGTTCGACGTCGGCGTTGGCCAGCGTCGCCGCTGCGAGAATGGCGAGTGCCAGTGGCGAGCGTAGAGTTTTTGGTGTCATGGGTCTTCCTGTAAACCTTACAAATGCTGGTAAACAAAGACCCGGCTGTCGCGTAGCGGACTGAATAAACAGTGTCTGAAATGTCACGCAGCTGGTGAAGGCTGCCTTCCCATTCCTACGCCGGTACTAACCGGATCAGGTTCCGGGGTTTAAGCTCGAAGCTAATCTCAGGCTGCTTGTGGCAACCTCCCCCTGGGTATGGCGCATGGTAACTAAGCGTCAATACCACTGTCATCACCTTTTTTTACACTCACTATCTATTGATATGCGGGCGTAAAACCCTCATAACCTCTGTCAGACCCTTACTTGATTAGCGGAGAGCATAAAGATGCTTCGTATATTCCTCTTTCTGGCGACCAACCTTGCGGTTATCGCGGTTGCCAGTATCACGTTGAGCCTGCTGGGCGTAGACAGTTACTTTCAGCAGAACGGCACCGACCTGAATCTGCAGTCGCTGCTGATTTTCTGTCTGGTGTTCGGTATGGCGGGCTCTTTCGTATCGCTTTTCATCTCAAAGTGGATGGCGAAACGCGGTATGCGGGTTCAGGTCATTGATCAGCCGCACAATTCTGGCGAGCAGTGGCTGGTCAGTACAGTGAAAGAACTGGCGGATAAAGCCGGAATCGGTATGCCGGAAGTTGGTATTTTCCAGTCGGATGCGCCGAACGCGTTTGCCACGGGTTGGAATAAAAATGATGCGCTGGTGGCGGTCTCTACGGGCCTGCTGCAACGAATGAGCAAAGATGAAGTGAAAGCCGTTCTGGGCCACGAGATTGGCCACGTAGCGAACGGCGATATGGTCACGCTGGCGCTGATTCAGGGCGTGGTGAACGCCTTTGTTATGTTCTTCGCGCGCATCATCGGTAACTTCGTCGATAAGGCGATCTTTAAGAATGAAAATGGACCGGGCATTGGCTTTTTCGTGGCGACCATTGTGTCTGAGATTATCCTCGGCATTCTGGCCTCTACCATCGTTGCCTGGTTCAGCCGTCGTCGTGAGTTCCGTGCCGATCAGGCGGGTGCCGAACTGGTGAGCCCTGCGGCCATGGCGTCCGCGCTGATGCGCTTAAAAGAAACGTATGAGCAACCCAGTGAACTGCAGGGTGAGTTGGTCGCTTTCGGCATCCGAGGAGAGGGTAAGTTTTCAGCCCTGTTTGCGACGCACCCACCACTGGATGTGCGGATCCAGGCGCTGCAACAACGCTACGGCAATAGCCAATAAGGCGTTAGTCGCCGCCCTTTGACAGCAAAAAGCCCGCAGTCGCGGGCTTTTCTTATTGTATTTTCGTCAGTAGCGCATCGCGCCATGCATCAGAAATATCGCGGACCGTTTGTTGGTCAGGACAGATGTGAGGGTGCATCTTTAAGGTCAGTGTCAGCTGGCCGTACCACTCCGTCATTGTTGCGGAAATCGGGTAGTTGGCTGTGCCAGGGGCCACTGCAATCAGACGGAGGTTGTTTTGTTTGGGTGGGTTGTCCTGTCCGGGGAATGGCCAAGAGCCCATGTTGGAGCAATTGCCCATGTAGAACTGTTTGCCACTGGTGAGTCGATAAATGAGTTTTACACCCGCGTAACCCACGTACTTACCGATATTAGCAAGCTTCCAGTTGGCCCAGTGCTGCTTGGCTTTAAAGCGCTGACGCATCTGTGACTGCCAGCTTTCGGGAGTGGATACCGGATCTGTCAGCATGTAGACACCGGACACCTGGTTAAAGCTTTCTGTCTTAATGCCTGTGGCACCGCGCACGTTCATAGGATAAAACCAGTAAAAGGGCTTGTCGCCTTTTACCATACGTTCAGCGATGATATTGCTCAGACTTGAGTAGACCAGGCTGCCCGGAGCCACTTTGTGCTCCTTACACCATTGGTTCAGGCGGGTTGTTTCGTCCTCAGTCAGGCAGGCGACTTCAGGCGTGAACACGTCATTTTTGGAGTATTCGTAGGTTTTCTTCCAGTTTACGACTTTCTCGCCTTCCTCGGTTGGGAACTCTTTTTTCGCTTTAATGATTTCGCGCCAGCCCGGAACCTTGGTTTCATTACAGACAGGAAGCGGGGAGCAGGGGTAGCCCATCGGGCGGAGAATATTTGCGAAGCCTGCCATACCATCAGCATCTGCGTGCTGCCAGGTTTGCCAGTCAATGCTGTTGGTGTCTGGGTCGTACCAACCCCAGTAGATAGTGTCGTTGATGCCATACGGCTTACGCGCGTGGTACCACATGGCAATGTAGTCTTTTTCTGCCATCGGGGGCTTCCTATTATTGTTATTGTCGCCGAGCCACCAACTATAACGGATATCTTCAGTCAGTGGTATGAGACGACAGACGTCACTTCGAGACAAGTTGCGTACCAAGTCGCGACTTGCAGGTTTGACCTGAAATGCCTTATCCAGCTGCGCCATTCGCGCGAGTGATGACGTCAGGGGTAGGTCGACTGGGCTCTTCAGAGACTAGTTTATATATGGCATTCATCCACCCATCTGTTAACGGGCTAGCTCCATTGGCTTCTGATCGAGAGAAGGCCAACCTCAAATCTCTGTCTATACTTGAAAAGTTATGTTCCTGGACGGTGGTATGTACTTCGTCAGATTTCTCATTGCTGCGTTGGCCTATTTTGTTTTCGCCCGACTGGGTTCAGCGCTCGCAATCCCTCCAGATTATGCCGCCGCTGTTTGGCCAGCCGCAGGTGTAGCCCTGGCCTCTTTTCTTCTTTTCAGCAGAACTGTTGCTTTCACCGGTGTTATGGCAGGCGCCGTTTGGGCCAACCTGTACACCACCACGTCGGCACTGAATGAGTTGTCTGCAACTGCCCTTATCTCTGGTATCGCCATGGGGGCTGGTGCAACGCTGCAGGGGCTGTTCGGGGCTTGGCTTTACCGCACTTATCTGCCAGGCCGCAGCCGTTGGGATGAACTGTCTCACCTGGTTCGGTTCTGTTTCGTCGTCGTCGCGCTTGGCTGTGTGGTCAGCACAACGATCGGCAATATTACGCTGTACGTTAATGAGTTTATCGTCACTGAACGGCTGGCGTTTAACTGGATCACCTGGTGGGCCGGCGACGCGATAGGGGCGCTCTTGGTGACGCCTGTAATTATGGTGTTGGCTGCGCCTGAACATATCTACAGTCGTGATCGTAAAATTAAGGTGATGGTGCCAATACTGTTGATTCTTGCTGCCGTGTTCGGACTTTTCTATAAGTCCGTTGGTTTTAACCGGGAGCGGATCGTCAGTGATCTCAAGGCCTCAGCTGATGAGCTGTCACAACTCGTTGATGCTCGGTTAACTATTTCAGAGAACAAACTGATCGCTTACGCGGCATTATTCAGTGCAAGTGATTTCGTGACGCCCGAGGAGTTTGCGCGGTTCTCGGAACGTGTGATGTCTCGTGATGACGCCTTCTTCGGCGTTGGCTGGACGGAGATCGTTGATAATGCGGGGCGTGCGCGTTGGGAAGCTTTTTATCGAGATCGTGGCTTCGAGGGCTTCACATTCACCGAGTTTGCAGAGGGCGGTCGCCTGGTCGAGGCCAGTAATCAGGATCGATATTACCCGGTCTTATATATCTACCCATTTGAGCCAAATCGCAGGGCATTTGGCCTGAACCTTGGAGCTAATGCTGAGCGTAAAGCCGCGCTCGATAAAGCTGCAATAGAGCATGTGCCTGTCGCGACGGCCCCGATTGTTCTGGCACAAGAGACAGGAGAAAAGCAGGCCATTCTTCTCTATATGCCCGTATTTGATCTTGATGACGATGAAGAACTTGTAGGGTACGCAAGCGGCGTTCTGAAAGTGAGCGGGATTCTCGGAGAAAGCATCTTTCAGTCTCGTCAGGCCGGTTTGTACTTTAACCTATATGATGTGACGGACGGCGGGCGTCAGCCCATTTATGAATCCGCTGAGCAGGCGCATTCCAACCTACCAATGCACAGCTACGACGCCTATTTCGGCACACGTAAGTATCACTTACAGATATTTCCTGCAGAGAACTACATATATGGACGTAATGACTGGACCAGTTATGTCATCCTGACCGGCGGGTTTGTGATTGCGACTTTATTTCTGGTGTTTGTTCTGACAACGACGGGGCAGATTGAAACGGTTCGGCGGCAGGTTGAATTGCGAACGGCCGAACTAAGTGACGCTGTATCGCGAGCGAATGCGGCGAGCGACGCCAAATCCGCGTTTCTTGCCAACATGAGTCATGAGTTACGTACACCGCTGAATGCGATCAACGGATTCCTTAAGCTGGTTCTTGATACAGAACTGACGCCCGTACAGGAGAGTTACCTGCAGAAAGCGGATCTCGCTTCGGTCACCCTGCTCGGCCTGATTAATCAGACGCTGAACTACGCAAAGATAGAATCCGGCAATATGGAACTCGAGCAATCCAGTGTGCGTATGCGCCGCATTGTTCGGAAGATGGAGGCCCTGTTTGATCATATCGCTGACGAAAGTGCGTTGGACTTCAGGATTAAACTGGCGAACGATGTACCTGAAATACTTATCGGTGACGAATTGAGAATCGAGCAGATTATCCTCAACCTCCTGAGTAATGCGTTTAAGTTTACGCGTGAAGGTTACATAGATCTGAACATCAGCTATTGCGCAGATGATGAGAAATTGGAGGTTCGCGTGACCGACAGTGGTGTCGGTATTCCCGCTGATAAAATGGATCACATCTTCGCTGCTTTCGGACAAGCGGATGCTTCGATCAGCCGCCGCTACGGAGGCTCCGGCCTCGGTCTGAGTATATCCCGCAGGATCGCCATCATGATGAAAGGCGATATTCTGGTGAACAGTACTGAGAACGAAGGCAGTGAATTTCTGGCGTATATGCATTTACCGATTGGGGATGCAGCTAGTGATGATAGGGCAGGTCATGAAGGCTGGGGACAACTTCAGGGTAAATGCGCTCTGATCGTCGAGGACATCAAAGTAAACCAGATGATTGTTCAGGAGTTCCTCAGTAAACATGGTGTGAGCACACTGATCGCAGAAAACGGGAAAGAAGCGGTAGATAGAATGGCGGCTAAGCCGGCGGTCGACTTTATTTTGATGGATGTGCAGATGCCTGTTATGGATGGGTATACCGCGACCCGGGAGATTCGCAAGTTAATGCCTGAGATCCCCATCATTGGCATGACTGCTAACGCCATGGATGACGATAAGATGGCGTGCCTGGCGGCGGGAATGAACGACCATATCGCCAAGCCCATCGACCCGGAAAAGCTGATCCGCTGCGTACAGGCGGCGGTCAGCAAATGTACCTAAACGAGCCACCCTGAAGCTAAGTTGATCTTGCTTACATTGTTCCGCTGCAGAAACGTATTGTTCTGCTAGACTGTCTCCGTTTTGTAATAATTTTCAGGGGGCGGTATGACGCAGACCGATACCGGAGCACAGGTGCTCAGAAAAATAAAAAACGACCTGATTAAGCGCTACGCAGTCCGTAATAACCGTATTGCACTGACACAGACGTTGTCCACGCTTCTTCCTGTTATCGCTCTGACTTACGCCGGTATTGCTGCCCTTGATGTCTCAATGCTGCTTGCCTCAGGTATCGTGTTACTTCTGACTCTGTTCTTGCTGCGTGCATTTGTCATGTTGCACGACTGCGGTCACAACTGTCTGTATGAATCGCCGCGAGCCAATAAAATCGCAGGTTTTATTTTTGGCGTCGTGTGCGGTGTTCCTCAGTACGTATGGTCAAGACATCATGACTATCATCACTCGACCAATGGTAACTGGGAGAAGTACCGTGGTCCGCTTACGGTTCTGTCGACAGAGGAATATTCTGAGCTGACGCCGAAGCAGAAGCGCAGTTATGCTCGTCAACGCAAGTTGTTCATGGGGCCGCTCGCGGGTTTTCTGTATTTTGTATTCAACCCACGTTTTACCTGGTTCAAGGGTACGCTTGGGTTGGTTGCGCATATCCTGAAGGGCAAAAAAGCTTCTGAGTACAGCACGCGTTACTGGGCGGACTGGAAGGAGTTTCGCCACATGACGGCTAACAATCTGGCTCTGTTATCGATCTGGACACTGGCTTCAATGACCTTTGGCTTTGCCGAGTTTGCCGCGGTGTTTATCGTGGCTTTGTCATTAGCAGGTGCGTCAGGAATTATTCTGTTCACGGTTCAGCATAATTTTGAGAATTCTTATGCGTCACCGACCGAGGGCTGGGACTATTACCAGGCTGCGCTGGCGGGCACCAGCTACCTTAAGCTGCCTCGTATTCTGCATTGGTTTACCGCAGACATCGGTTACCACCACATCCACCACCTGTCAGCACGCATTCCAAATTACCGTTTGCGTGAGTGTCATGAGCAGAATAGTGCATTATTCGAGAGTGTTACCCGTCTGACCCTTAAGGATGTACCACATTCAATGCGCTACATTATCTGGGACGAGAACAACGCGACGCTGATGACGCCCGAGCAATTCGAAGCTCGTAACGCGGCAGCGGCTGTCACTGAGGCAGCGCAAGCCGCCTGATCAATCAGCGCAGGCGCTGAGTAAGAGTGGCTGCCAGTTCTTCTGACAGCTGCTCAGCCAACTTTTCTGACGCCTTATTCAGGGCGTTCTGCTGAATGCCAGAGACCCCCCGTGCCTTATCCGAAAAAGAACTTAAAACCTTACCACTGCTGTCTCTGAGGTTGACCCGCGCGTTGGCGAAAACGTAGTAATTTCCATCCTGCTGCTGACTGTCGAGGTTGGCGCTGACTTCAAAACTCAGGTCAGGGGTGTCGCTCTCGCCAAGGCGAAGCCCCTGGTTTGTCAGAGTCTCAAACAAACCACCGCGCATGATACGCGCGCCGTCATCGAGCAGCACCAGACGAACATCCAGTTCTTTTACGGCAGCGAGAATGTCATCACGATAATCACGCAAAGCCTGCGGGGCCTGTGGTCGGGTTCTGCTGGTGGCGACAAACGCGTATTGCTCTGCCAGTTGGTCATGTTGAGCAAAGAGAGCTAGCGCAGGTAACTGCTGCTGCAAGCGCTCGAGCTTACCGGTGCCAGTCACCTGAGCAGACTTCATCATTTCTAGTTCGGTCTCTACTTCCTGTAGCTGCCCTTTGATACGACTTGCCGCAGCGGTACGATCCAGCTCGGCCAGCGCATAGGCGTAGTTGTCGTCGACGTAGGTATCACGGATGACGACTTCGTCCAGTGTCACAGTCGGTATGGTGCTGCTGATGGTCTGGGAAATATTTTTCTGAAGGCGGGTTTCGCCATCGGTTGTGTACTCATTGATGCGACTGGAATTGGTTGCAGAAATAGTCACTTTCAGGCGACTGACCAGATCCGCACGGGCAAAATCTGTGGCACGTTTTAATGCCTGATCAGGGCTGCCATACACTTCCATAGAGCCGACGCCATACGCCTTTGTTTTATCTGTGGGTTGGTTGGTTACCCAGCTGGGCAGGCTTTCCACTTGCTTAACGTTATCCGGAATAACGTCGGAATCGCCTTTTTCGTAAAGCGAGCTACAGCCGCTCAAAAGGCTGATCGCGAGGGTGAGAGGGAGTAATGAAGTGGTGAGGTGTCTGGTCATCATTAACAGTCCGAGTGGAGTCCTTGAAGCAGCAGTTCGATCGGGTTCTGCAGAGTGTACCCCGATACAAAGAGAGTGTGTGACTTATCTGACCGTGAAACCCAGCGCAATATCCCACATGAGCAAAAAGCTAACATCAGTGACAATCGGTTACGCAGATTAGACATTACTTGACAGTGGTTACTTATTAGGCAATTGTTCGCCCAATTTAATGTCTTGCGACGACAATTGGCTAACCAAAGGGACATCCTGATGAAAAAGTATTTCGTAAGTGCGCTGCTTTTAAGCGCGGCGGGCGGTGCAGTAGCTGATGAGGTGATTAATGAAAATCTTGTCGTTACACAAAGAGCCTGTATCGGTGTGGACTGTCAGGATGGTGAACAGTTTTCATTTGAAACCTTGAAGGTCAAAGGCGACTCTCCTCAGATCTATTTCAAGGATACCAGTAACTCAGGTGCCTTCCCGCGCAATGACTGGCAGATTGGTGTATCAGACGAAGTAGCAGGTAGTGCTGCGAGCTTCTTTATTGAGGATACGACGCACAGTCGTCGTGTACTTGAAATCTCGCCAGAGGGGGATGTCGCCCTTGGTACCATGTCTGTCGTGGTAGAAGATGCCATATCTGTTGGTAGCGAGTCTGCTCAGCGCCGTGTCACTTTTGTAGCGGATGCAGAGTCTGATACTGATGCAGTTAACTTACGTACAGCTCAGGATGTGGTCAGCAATCTGGATGTTGAAGCAGAGGCCGCCGAACTTGATGCGGCCCTTAGTGAGTTGAACGCCCGCCTGAGCGCACTTTCCGCACGTGTATCTGCACTGGAGCCGTGACCGGAAGATAACTATGCATATTTCTAAAAAGATACTTCTGCTGGTTGCGAGCGCAGTACCGTCTGCGCTGGTAATTGCAGATGTCATTAAGCCGGACACATTCATCGTTCAGGGCGGTCTGTGCAGTGGCATGGACTGCTTTCCCGATATTCCCTTTGCTCAGCCATCTCCGGGCCGGCCGGACTTCCTTGTCATCCTGAGAGAGAATAATGTCCGACTCAGTCTGGTTGATGGAACTGCGAGTGCAGAATTGTATAGTTTTGCGAATCCAGGGGCGGGTTATTATGGCAATTTTTCTGGAGGTAATAACTGGAAGCTAGAGGCGAATGAGACCATAAACGGCGGCGATATCGAGTTTGTTGTAGGGCAGGGTGGCTTCACGGAAGGTCTTGTCCTGAGTGATGGCAGTGCACCTGACTATGAATGTACTGCTACCGTAATTTCAGGAGAGTTCTACATCCCAAACGTAACTCCTCTTGATGAGCCTATACCTGCTGGACAGCCAGCGAAGACAACTATGTTTGATCGTGTGTCTTATGACGCAGACGGTACAGAGAGGTGCCTTAACGTTGGAGAGGCCAATCCTATCGCCGTTACGAAAAAATCTTTGGTCTTCGGGGTCAAGGCGGAGCGTGACTTTTCGGATAACGAAGATCCGGATATTCGTGAAGTTCCCAGCGTTATTATCCTCGGTAATGACAGCGCCCGGGTTGCCGAAGCCGTATCGGTAGGTAACTCCGAGTCGCAACGTCGGATCGCCAACCTTGCCGAGGGCATTAACGAGCTCGACCTGGTGACACGTGGTCAGCTTCGTAAGTTACCTTTCGAAGCTCAGGTTAAAGCTATCAAGATGGTGAATGACCAGCTGGATACGCTGGAAGCTCAAGTGTCTGTACTTGAATCTCGTTATTCTGTGCCTGTGTTCACCTCGGGCGCGGCATTTACCCTCCTTGAGGGTGAAAACTCTGACAATACTCTCACAGCTACCGACAGCAACGGTGACGATCTGACCTTCGGCTTTAAAGCCGGTCAGGATCTGCCCGTATGGCTGAACCTGTCAGCAGCCGGTGCACTGTCTGGCACGCCAGTGAACGAAACCGGACGCGTGTTCGACGCAGTGATCGAAGTCACTGATGGCTATAACGTCGTTGAGCAGACGCTGACCATTACGGTGCTGGACGCCGAAGTCACAGCAATCTCTATGGCGGCAGGTCTGCCGAATGGCATCACGTATGTCGAGCTGAATGCAGTTGATGGTGTCAGCGGCGCGATCGAAGCCAACAATGCGAAATATCAGGCGGCGATTCAGGCACGCACAGGCGAAGAGCTGGATACCCCTGAAGAAATCGCGGCTCTGGTGGCCAGTGTGAACAGCGTGCCTGTGTTTATCTCTGCAGATACCTTAAGTGTTCTCGAAAACGAAGCATTTAACTTCCCGCTGGCGGCGACAGATGTAGCCAATGACGCCCTGATCTTCGGCATCAAAGCCGGTCAGGAACTGCCTGTGTGGCTGACCATCTCGGGCAGCGCTTTGACCGGAACGCCTGTGAACGAAAGCGGCCGGGTATTCAATGTCATTGTGCAGGTCAGCGATACCTTTACTGTGGTTGAACAGACGATTGAAGTGACCGTGATTGATGCTGAGGTCAACGCCATTTCATCCGCAGCAGGAAGCGTGAACATCATCACCAGCGTTGAACTGAACGCTGTCAACGGCGTGACGGATGCCGTGCCTGAGAACAACAGCGCCTATCAGGCGGCCATCGAGAGTCTGAGCCCTGAAGATCTGGACTCTCCGGCTGAGATTGCGGCCATGGTCGCGAACGTGAATTCGGTGCCTGTGTTCACCTCGGGCGCGGCGTTCACCTTCCTCGAAGGGGAAAACTCCAGCATCACCATCACAGCGACCGACAGCAACAACGACTCCCTGACCTTCGGCTTTAAAGCGGATCAGGACCTGCCTGTATGGTTGATTCTGTCGACCGCAGGCAGGCTGTCAGGCACGCCGGAAAACGAAACCGGACGCGTGTTCGATGCGATTATCGAAGTCACCGATGGCTTTAACGTGGTGGAGCAGACGCTGACAATCACAGTACTGGATGCGGAAGTCACAGCAATCTCTATGGCGGCAGGTCTGCCGAATGGCATCACGCATGTCGAGCTGAATGCAGTTGACGGTGTCAGCGGCGCGATCGAAGCTAACAATGCGAAATATCAGGCGGCGATTCAGGCACGTACTGGCGAGGAGCTGGATACCTCTGAAGAAATCGCAGCGCTGGTAGCTAGTGTGAACAGCGTGCCCGTGTATACCGGTCTGACTGAGCTTCTGATCAGTAATGAAAGCACTGCGACTTTTGGTCTGAGTGCCACAGACGCTACCGGTGACAACACGGTGTTTGCTCTGCAGGCCGGTAATCCTGACTGGGTCAGTCTGACGTTACTGGATAATGTGCAGACGCTCAGCTTTGCGCCAGCAACTAACGTGACGGGTGTATTTCCAGTTGCGCTGACGTTGAGTGACGATTTTGCCAATACCCTACCTGTGGCCCTGTCGGTCACGGTTAACACGCCTTCGCAGGCTGTGATTCTCGGTGATGCGGTTGTCGGTGAAGTACTGAGCATGTCTGTGTCTGATGTAAACGGTACTTCGGGAGCGTCCTATACGTACAGCTGGCTCAGTGGTGTTGATGCCGTGAGTTCGACGGCGGGTTATGAACTGACCGCAGGCGACGTTGGTAAGGTCATCTCTGTGTCTGTGTTCTTCACTGACGATCTGGGTGTTCTTGAGATGGCCACGGCCACATCAAGCGCCGTAATCACCCGCGAAGAGAACGCCGCCAATACCATTGAGAATAGCGTTGGCGACGCGCTGGCACAGGTTCCAACACTGGAAGATTATCAGCTGGTGGGCGTCGACAGTATTTCTGATGAGGTACTGACACGCATTCTGCCAATTCTCAATCGTGCGGTTGCCAATCAGGTATCGGGTGAGAGCGTTGATACGGTAGAAAAAATCGAAGCCCTGATCGACGTGATCATGGAAGGTCAGGACGACGATAACGACGGCCTGCCAAATCTGTTCGAAGGCGACGACGGTGTTGATACGGACCGTGATGGCATCGCTGACCGCAATGATGTCGATGCTGACAGCGACGGTATCCGCGACAATCTGGAGTACGGCCGCCTGTTGGCTTCTCTGCCTGACGATGACGCCGACGGTATCAGTGATCTCTTCGATGCTTATGACCACCGCTATGACTGGACTAACGGCCCAGACGACAACAACGATGGTGTGAACGACGCCCTCGATACGCCAGCCGAGCTGATCGCTTATTATCAGGCCCGTGTTGTAACACCTGTCGCGCCAGGTTCTGTCGCTGCTGCGGCATCGAAAGGTTATAGCTATAACCTGGTGGATGTAGATGAGGATGGCCTGATCAACTCACTGGACATGGATTCTGATAACGACGGTGTCTCTGATCTGGTCGAGGCCGGCCATAGCGACAGCAACGAAGATGGTTTGTTGGATAACCTTTCGGATCTGATTTCTGACCTTGCGTTGCTGCCGGATACAGATACCGATGGCGAGCCAGATTTCTTCGAACTGTTCAGTAATGGTGTGGATCGCGATCTGATTCTCGCTGGCATCCGTGCTGCACTGGATCTTGATGAAGATGGTCGTCTCGATAGCACCACCGACGTCGATCGTGACGGCCTGATGGATGTGATTGATAACGCCATTGGTGCCTTTGGTTCACTGCGCGACTTTGATGGTGACGGTATACCGAACCACCTGGATGACGACGACGATGGCGATGGAATCCCTGATCGTGAAGAAAACAGTCAGTTTGATTTCTTCACAGGTGAAGATGCCGACGCTGACGGTATCGACGACGGTGTGGACGCTGAAGTAAACGGTACTGTTTTCGGCACCGACACCAATAACAACGGTGTACGTGACGATAGAGAACTCAGTGACCTCGACGGTGACGGTATTGCTGACTTCCTCGATGATGATGCTGACAATGATGGTATCCGCGATGATATCGACAGCGAAATTGCACTGCCGGTAGCAGAAGAGCCTGACCAGGCGCCGGATGCTGATCTCGACAGTGATGGCGATGGTATTCCGGACCGCCTGGATGTGTCTAACAATCCGGGAACCGATGTCGAGGCTGGCACGGGTGGCTCGATGAGCCAGGGTTTCTGGTGGTTGATGGTCGCGATCCTGGCGTTTACTGCCCGTGCTCGTCGTCAGGCAGTGGCTGTGTTACTGGCGCTGGCTGCGGTTGCACCGGCCCATGCTGAACAATTCAGTGTCGGAGGCGGGGTTGGTTTTACCCGCTTCTCACCGGATCTGAATATTGAGCCGACCGAAGAAGATTACATCGATGCCTCAGCCTTCATTAATGCGGCCTGGCATATCTCGCCAGAGTGGAGTGCACTGGTTCAGTACACCAATCTTGGCGAAGCCAGCGTAAATACGGCAGCGATCAGCTATTCGGCCTGGTCGGTGTTTGGTCAGTATCGTCCGGCCTGGGCGATGGGCAATAGCTGGGGGTCGGTTGTTCGCTTAGGAAGCAGTCAGATTGATGCTGAAGGTGAGCGTGGACTGAATGTAGAAAGTAACAGCGAATGGCTATTTTCGTACGCTCTGGGTGCGGATTACCAGGTATCGGCGGATGAGCGTATTGAACTGATGCTGACTCGCTTCTCGGGCGATGCTCAGACTGTGAGTGCCGGGTATCGCATACTGTTCTGATCGAGTTTGAGTACGTATTAAAAAGCCTCTCTGGTCACACCAGCGAGGCTTTTTTGTGGACGCTCAGAAACCTGGGTTAACTCAGCGTTCCTGAAGCTTCTGGATCTTCTTCTGACCATTCCAGACTTCGCGATTGCTTTCCATATTGATCAGCTTCATGTCCACCTGATAGAAAGTTACGCGTTTTTTACCCGCCTCATCAACGATGCTGTTGATTGAACCTGACAGCGCAAAGTCAGCTGCATCTTCCTGGCCCATTTCTTTCGCGTTGCTTGAATTCAGCTCCTGATCACGGCGCTCGTCACGGACGGCGTCACGCTCTTCGCCAGCAACAACGAAGTCGGCTTTGCCAGAACGGAGGAGGGCACGCTTAATGTCGTTAACGAAGGTATCAACGGCAATATGTTCGTGCGACTTGTTCGCGATGCGCTGGATGATAATGGTCGGGCGCTCGTTGTTTTCCAGCTCGAAGTCAGACACCCAAGGGAACGACAGCATATCGTTGATCATCTCGGTCGCGACCAGCTCCGAGTCTTTGTTGTTCCACTGATCTGACAAGGCGATTTCTTCTGCGGGATCAACGCGACTCACCTTAGTGGCGCAGCCTGCGGTAAGTACAGCGGCTCCGACCATGGTCAGGGCAGCGAATCGGGCAATAGGGTTTAACATAATTTCATTCCTTCGTTGGCAGTCTTCGGGTCGGTTTATCGGTTTTTGGAGCTGAGTCTGTCGCCGGAGTTCCGTCTTGAGGGGTTGTCTCCGGCGTCGTTTCATTCTGTTTTGGCAATGCCTTACGAGCTTGGTTGGCACCTGTGGTCCGCACCGTCCAGAGCTGAATGTCACCAGGCTTCAGAGACACCTGTTTCTGGGTCTGCTGCCGGTTATTATCAGTCAGGTGAGAATCAAGAGTCAGTGTGTGGTCGCCTGGCTCAAGAAACAAGCGTCTGATCTGTATTTCGCCGGGCAGGAGTAGCCAGCTTCGGGTTTCGGCGGCGTCTGAGAGCTGAGCTGCGAGCTTTCCTGCAAAGGCCAGAATGCCCGTAGAATCTTGTGAGCCAATCGCTGCTGCGGTGATGGCTTTTACTGCGGCGCGTGACAGAGCGGCTCTTATTTCCGGGCCTGCGTTTTTCATTTGTTCCTGAATAGCCATCAGCTGTGGACTAGCAGCCGGATCCAGAGCCCAGGTCTGTTGATCAATGGTCAGCAGGCTTTGTCCGTAATCGAGAGGGCGGCCGTAATAAGGAACAGCCACCCTGAGAGAACTGCCGATAGCATTCGTCAGCCCCATGCTTTCGGCAGTGTCATACAGGGGGCCAAGAAAGATGGTCTTGGTGAAGAAATCGACCCGGAAGTTACGGGTGGCGTTGAGATAGTCGGCGACCAGGCCGTAGAACATTTTGTCGGCATAAAGCAGGTAGAACCAATTGATCTCTTCTTGCGAGTATTCAAAAAAGTACGGCTGCAGCTCCAGAGCCCGAAGGTTCGGGTTGATCGAGAGCTGAAGGTTCAGCTCTTTTTTCTCAGGGACACGACCCTTGTGTTCAATAACCAGCAGTTGGCTTTTATCCGCTACGCTGTCCAGCAACGTACGTTGCGTTTCTGAGAGTTTGCCTTTCGTCACCTGCGCCGTTTCGTTATCTGAGAACCCACTTCTACGCATCATTCTGGCGACATCAAACCAGGCTTGCTGAGCCATGCCATTGCCCAGTTGAAACTGTTCTGAATAGCCGGATTCATAGCTTTCAGCGGCTTTCAGGTAACTGATACGGGCGTTGTCGTATTCTTCGTTCATTTCGAAGCTAACGCCGGTCAGGTAGTGCGCCAGTGCATCATCTCGGTAGGTCAGGTCGTCGGTATCGACCAGATTTCCGACGAGCACAGAAAACACGTCCATTACCTTGGAAAAGGTACGCTCTTCTTTGTCTTTGTACTGGTTGTATGAGCCCTCATTGTTGCGCAGGGCTTGTAAGCGGAGCAGTAGGCGGCGGGACTCAATGCGCGCGCCTTCAACGGCATCAAGGCGAGCATTACCGGGAGGCAACTCCCCGGCAATCGCAAGATAGTTCAGGGCCTTGTAGTAATAGATCATCATTTCTTCATGAGTGTTACCCGCATAATCAGCGTTGCGCGGGTTACTCATCATGACCATAAGGCTGTCGCGAAGCTGCTTCTTCTTAAGGGCTTCACTAATGCGGGCGGCGTCTTCAAGCAGGCGGTTGCTCTCGGCGTAGTTACCCTCAAGGTGGCGGACAACGCCCAGCTCAAGATTATAAAGAAGGCGATCTTTGCCATCGGCAGACAAGGACGATTGAATCTGTGTCGCCGCCTTAGCGTAATCACCTTCTTCAACAGCCGTCAGTGCCTGCTGGACACCGCTTCCATACGTTGCGCAGCCAGCCAGCTGGACCAATACCAGAGCTGAAAGCAGGATTAACAGTCGCCAGGCTATCAAAACAGTTCTCCTTCATCGACACTCAGGAGTGTAACCTACCCGCGCCAAGCTGCCACCCGTATTGGACGCATTTGTTCGGGACAGCACATAATGGCTCTGTTAATTTATAGCCAGCACACAACAGAGAGATAAGGTCGATGCCGAATTCTGAGTCTAGCCCCAAGATAACAACCAAAGCACCTGTTGTTCTGGTCGCCGGCACTTATTGTTATCCCGAAGTCTGGGATGATATGAAACAAGCGTTTGAGGAACGTGGCTATGAAGTGCATGCGCCGCCTCTGCGTCATCATGACTTGCCACTGTTGGAAGGTGCGCTGGCCATGAAAGACAACAGCCTGCTGGACTATCGTGATGATTTCATCGAGCTGATTAAGGGGCTGGATCAGCCACCTATTATTGTTGGCTGGTCAATGGGCGGCCTGATCGCGCAGTTAATCGCTCAGGAAGTCGATCATGCAGGGCTTATGCTGCTTTCACCCGCCCCCGCGGCTGGAATTTTTGCTGCTTACCCTTCAATGCTGCGTACGTTTCAACATCACTTTTCGCGCTGGGGCTTCTGGCGTAAACCCCTGATGCCAGAATGGGAGAGTTTTGTCTGGAGTACGGGTCACCTGCAGGATGAACAGTTGATGCGCGATGCTTTTGTGCAGCTGAGAGCTGAATCTGGTAAAGCGTACTTTGAAATGGCAATGTGGTTTCTTGATAAAAAACGCGCCAGTAAAGTGTATCCAGAACGTATAAAAACACCTGTGCTCGTCATCTCTGGCACCGATGACAGAATCGTTCGTACTCCGATCGGTAAGACCACTGCACTGCGTTTTGAGCACGGAAAATTTGTTGAATTGTACAAACAGGATCATATGTTGGTGACCGGCACAGGCTTACCGAGAGTGATGCCCGAATTTGATCGCTGGGCACAGGATAATAACCTCTGACCACCAACCGTGACTGAATCAAAATAGATCGAGAGATGACAAGAATTAACAAAACACGCGCGATTGCTGTAGGCATTGCGGTGGCTACGGCTCCCTCGGCGCAGGCGCTGGATTTTTATGGCGAGATAAATATGTCGCGCCAGTAAATTACCGAAGATGGCGAATCTTTTGCGAACATCCGTTCCAATGGTTCAGCGATAGGAGCAACAGAGCAACGTGAATTAAACCACGGCGTATCGGCCGAATTCCTGCTTGAATACGAGATCATGCCTGATCAGCCTGTCGCTTCGTCTGGCGGGAACAGCGAACAGGACCCACTGACCCTGAGCGCAGGGTACGTAGGCCTGATGGGCAGAGCCGGGAAACTCAAAATCGGTTACTTCGCGACGCCCCTTAACATTCTGGGCGAAGGTGTGGATTACTTCACCGACCTGCGCGGTGACAAAGCCCGTTATATCAGCACCGGCGATGTCGATATCAGTAATGCGTTTATGTACACCTCACCGCAGTGGCATGGCCTGACGGCGCGTATCAGTCATGTCAGCTACGAGACCGGCAGTGATGATACTGAAGAAGCCGAAGAGGGCCGTAGCGACGGGGCTTCGATGTCGCTTTCCTACGAGCAGGGCGATCTGTTTGCTGGTGTCGCCTATGACACCGAAGTCGAGGGTGACGACATTGATCTTGTTCGCCTTGTGCTTCGTTACCCTCTTGGCCCGGTAGCGCTGGGTGCACTGTGGGAGCATCGTGATGTGTTGGCAGAAACTGACGCAACCACCGGCTGGCTGGCGTCTGCTGAAGTTACCGTCAATACAGAGCTGGCTGTGCAACTGCAATATGGTGCTTCTGATAACGTTGCTGAAAACAGCACCAGTGCGAGCCTGGGGGCAACCTATGACCTGGGTAATGACGTGAGCCTGTACGTCTTCGCTACAGATAATGAGTCCGACGAAATCGACGATGAGTCAGAAGTCGGGGTGGGCATAAGCTACGTATTCTGAACGATCCGCTGACTCTTTCAAAACTGCATAAAAAAAGGGCATTGCGGCGTCCTGCCTCAATGCCCGTTTTACGTTAGGGTGTTGTTGTGATCTGTGCTTTATGACATCAGTCTAGCCCGAAAAATCCTGAACGCTAATCACGACTTTAGTAAAGTGTGATGCGGTCTTTAACTTCACTGATCGTTGGTATTATCTAAGCCCATAATCTTCAGCGGTTTTACGTCGTCATCCAGCAGTGCTTTGCCATCCATCGGTGTCACCCTGGTTGTCAGTTCGGTAGCGAGGGTATTTGCCTGCGAATCTTCCTGTGCCTGTTCTTTGCTGGTCTGGCTGTAGCCACAGCTGATGCACTCGCGGACTTCGTCGCCGTCGTCGTTGGTGTACATCACGGTGCGGTCCATTTCTGAACACTTGGGGCAGACCGCGCCGGCGATAAAGCGGCGCGGGCGGGTCGGTTTGAATCCCGCGTTATCTGAATCCGTCATGCGGCATCCTCAATCTCGATCCCGCAATGGCGCAGCAGCGGTTCGACCGATGGCTTACGGCCGCGGAAGGCTTCAAACAGTTCTGCGGCTTCACGCGAACCGCCCTGCGAGAGAATCTCTTTGAGGAAGCTCTCGCCCGTCGTCTTGTTGAATATGCCTTCTTCTTCAAAGCGTGAATAGGCGTCAGCACTCAGGACTTCGGCCCATTTATAGCTGTAGTAGCCTGCCGCATAGCCGCCCGCGAAAATGTGAGTAAAGCCATGCTGGAAACGGTTAAATTCGACGGTCGGAACGACGGTCACTTTTTCGCGGACTTCGCCAAGAATCTGCTCAGCGGTGACCGGGTTGCTGTCGCTGTATTCGCGGTGCAGGCGGAAGTCGAACAGAGCAAATTCGATCTGGCGCATGGTTCCCATGGCACTCTGAAAGTTCTTTGCGGCGAGCAGTTTATCCAGCAGTTCCTGTGGTAGCGGCTCGCCGGTCTGGTAGTGGCCAGAGAGGAAGGCCAAGGCCTCCGGCTCGTAGCACCAGTTTTCCATAAACTGACTTGGGAGCTCGACTGCATCCCAGGCGACACCATTGATACCACTCACGGCGCTGACATCGATCTCGGTCATCATGTGGTGCAGGCCATGACCAAACTCGTGGAACAGGGTGGTCATTTCATCGTGGGTCAGCAGCGCTGGGGTGTCGCCCACGGCGGGGCTGAAGTTACAGACCAGATAGGCGACGGGCAGCTGCACACCGTCTTTCGTGGAGCGACGCACGCGACAGTCGTCCATCCAGGCGCCGCCGCGTTTTTTCGAGCGGGCGTAAAGATCCAGATAGAAAGCGGCGATTTGTTTGCCGTCTTTCGTTACATGGAAGAAGCGCGCATCCGGGTGGTAAGTATCGAATTCGTTCTGCTCTTCAAACTCAACGCCATATAAACGCGAGACCACTTCGAACATGCCTTTGATGACGGTATCGACCGGCAGGTAAGGACGAATGTCCTCTTGCGATATGCTGTAGCGTGCCTGACGCAGCTTCTCTGAAGCGAAGGTCACGTCCCACGGCTTCAGATCGGTGAGGCCCAGTTCATCGGCGGCGTAGGCGCTCAGCTCGGCGAATTCACGCTCGGCCTGTGGCTTGGCTTTGGCGGCCAGATCGTTGAGGAAGTCGATCACTTCCTGGCCGGATTCTGCCATCTTGGTGGCGACAGAATATTCGGCGTAATTGTCAAAGCCGAGCAGGGTGGCCAGCTCATAGCGCAGCGCCAGAATGTCTTTCATGTTCTGGCTGTTGTCGAACTCGCCCGCATTCGGGCCAACGTCGGAGGCTCGGGTGACGAACGCGGTGTACAGCTCTTCGCGCAGTTCACGATTCGTGCAGTAGCTCATGATCGGCATGTACGACGGGAAGTCGAGGGTGATCACGTAGCCGTCGAGGTCACGCTGTTGAGCTTGCTGTGCGAGCAGGCCGAGACCTGATTCCGGCACGCCGTCCAGTTCACTCACGTCGGTGATGTGTTTGGTCCAGGCGGCGGTGGCGTCGAGCACGTTTTCACTGAACTTGCTGGTCAGCGCTGACAGCTTTTGTTGAATTTCGGCGTAGCGCACTTTCTTGTCGGCGGGCAGATCAATGCCGGATAAGCGGAAATCGCGCAGAGCGTTGTTGATGGCTGTCTTCTGCGGGCTGCTCAGCTTGTCGAATTCCGGGCTGTTCTTCAGCGCGTCATAGGCTTTAAACAGGTCTTCATTCTGGCCGAATTCCGTCCAGTACTGGCTCAGCAGCGGCAGACAGGCGTTGTAGGCTTCGCGGAGATCATCGCTGTTGAGCACGCCATTGAGGTGGCCGACCGGCGACCAGGCCTTGCTCAGTTCGTCGTGCCATTCGTCCATCGGTTCGATCAGCGTTTCCCAGGTCGGCGTTGCCTCACCACTGGCGAACTGACCCAGTAACTCGCTGATGCGTGTCCGATTGGTGTTCAGGTGCTCTTCGACGGCGGGCAGCACATGCTCTGCGTCAATCGATGAAAACGGTGGCAGAGGATGAGGCTGAAGCAGCGGGTTCGACATAAACAGAAGGCTCCGTGAGCGAGAAAAGTTTCGTTAACGATGCTTTAAGTATTGGGGTTCAGGGCGCAAATTCAAGTATCTTGAGTTTCCGTATCTGGGGTTATTGCTCCATCTCTATAGGATCGAAGATTGATGTGTCGTGGAGTGCTAAGCTTAGCTAACAATAGCCAACGTAATCCCGAATCAATTACCCGCTGAGAATGAGGCCCTGAATGATCCGTCGTCCGAATATCCGTGCTTTCGAAAAAACCGCCCCTAAGCTGGGGGAGTTTGTGTTCGTTGACCGGACCGCTGTCATCATTGGTGATGTGCGCATGGGCGAAGATTGCTCAGTCTGGCCTTTTGCCGTCATTCGCGGCGATATGCATCATATTCGTATTGGCTCGCGAGTGTCAGTTCAGGATGGTGCTGTGTTGCACATTACTCACGCGTCTGATTACAACCCAGGTGGGTTCCCGCTGATCATCGGTGATGATGTCACTATCGGGCATCAGGCCATGCTACATGGCTGCACGATAGGAGATCGGGTTCTGGTCGGTATGAAGTCCATGATCATGGATGGTGCTGTTGTTGAGAGTGAAGTCATTATTGGCGCGGGCGCTATGGTGCCGCCCGGCAAGAAGCTCGAAAGTGGTTTTGTCTATATGGGCTCCCCGGCAAAAAAGGCGAGACCAATTACCGAGAAAGAGCGGAAGTACTTCACCTACACCGCCGAGAACTACGTCAAGTTGAAGGATAAGCACATGGCGGAAGGCTTCGATTATTGACCGACCATCGTCACCTTTGTGAAATCAATAAAGTTCCCTTGGTTTGCTCGTAAATCAGTAAAAATCCAGCTCTGATGAATAATATTGAGTCCGAGTAAGTCTCGTGGCTATTTTGTGTCGCTAAATGTCTTCGGTGGGGCTGTCATTTGGCGCTCCTCCTTGGGTCACTTGGAGACATTTATTTTTTCAAGGCTCAAGTTGTCTTGAACCTGTCTTTTATGTCATGGCAATACCCGACAAACGCAATGAATCAGAAATGAAAATGGCGCATATTCTTATCTGCCGTGCGGAAGTACCCCGCGGTATTGGGTGCAAACTCTAAATAACAGATAAGGAAAATCTTATGAAACTCCCTCTTTTAAAGGGGCGTCCGCTTGCTCTTGCTGCGTCTGCTCTGCTCTCCATTGCTGTAAATCAGGCTTCTGCTTACGACCTGCAGACTGGCAATGCGCCAGTTGAATTGGTGATTTCTAAAGTAGCACCAGCAATTTTCCAGGATATTTCAGCGACTGCAGGTGATGCGACTCTGGTTCTGCGTGTTACCGCTCAGGTTACGAACGCCTGGTACGACGCGTCTGCGCCATACCACCCAACGGCGGTAGGTGTGTATTCACGTATTCCTAACCGTCCAGCGTCTGAGAGCGTAGACAACGAGAACATTAACATCGCGACTCTGTACGCCTCTTATCAGGTCCTGAAAGTTCTGCTACCACAGCGTACTGCAGAGTGGCGTGGAATGCTGGTTGAAGCAGGCCTGGACCCGGATGACACCAGTACTGACCTGACTACCCCGGTCGGTATCGGTAACGTTGCTGGTGCAGCAGTCGCAGAAGGTCGTCTGAATGACGGTATGAACCAGGCTGGTTGGATCAATGAAGATGTGCACCCACAGCCGTATGCCGACTACACAGGCTATGAGCCAAAGAACACTGCGTATGATCTGAAGCGTCCTTCAAAGTGGCAGCCAGACGTTCAACGTAAAGGCGTTGGGCTCTACAAAGTTCAACAGTTCGTTACACCTCAGTACGCGAACGTTGAGCCATACTCTTACGATGATCCGGAGCGCTTCAGTGTGCCTTGGCCTGCGAACAGCTTCGCGCCGTTCAAGCATCTGTACAAGCAACAGGCTGATGAAGTTCTGGTTGCGTCTGCGAACCTGACCGAAGAGCAGAAGCTGAAAGCAGAACTGTTTGATAACAAGATTTTCTCACTGGGTTTCTCTGCAGTGTTCGCCGCTCAGTCGCGTGGACTGTCTCTTCTTGAGTTTATCCAGCTGGACTTCCTGACTAACATGGCAGCGTTCGACGCCGGTATTTTCGTATGGCAGGAAAAAGCTGAGTACGACGGCGTTCGTCCATTCTCTGCGATTCAGCACATTTACGGCGATCAACCCGTTGAAGCTTGGGGCGGTCCGGGTGAAGGCACTGTAATGCTGCCTGCGAACCAGTGGCGCGCTTACATGGAAGAAGCGGATCACCCTGAGTATCCATCAGCCTCTTCTTGTTTCTGTGCGGCGCACTCTCAGTCAGCGCGTGCTTTCCTGGGCGACGACATGTTGGGCTTCCCGGTTGAGTATCCTGCGGGTTCTTCACGCATCGAGCCTGGTCTGACGCCAGCAGCGGATACTACTCTCGTGTTCAACACCTGGAGTGAGTTCGAGCAGGATTGTGGCCAGAGCCGTGTGTGGGCAGGTGTGCACTTCCAGGCAGCTGTTGATGAGTCTCTGGCTCTTTGCGGTGACTTCGGTGACATGGCACACGACTATATGCAATCTCTGATCGACGGTACTGCTCCAGCGCGTGGTCCAAGCCAGCCGCTGCGTGACCCAGCGACTTACAGCAACAATAAGTGGTGGTAAGCCGCTGAGTTGCTAGTTGCTTATTTTGAGTTGCTTAATAAGCAATAGAAAACGGGGCCAATGGCCCCGTTTTTTACATGTGGGTGATTATGAACAAATCATCCAGTGAAGTTCTTAGCGCCAGTGTTTCCAGCCCGAGAGATAGTATTGAAGAATTTCGGGAGAATCGAGTGTGTTTTCTTTTACCGAGAGGCGGCCTATATCCTTTGGAAATACCTGAGCAAGAGGAATAAGTTCGTCAGTGAGAAAGCGCGTTGAAATGTCTTCAGGGATGCCGTCCAGCACGATAGGTGACTGGCTTGCCATTAGAAATCCCCACTCTCCGAATGAAGGAACCGACACGTGATAGGGGAGCACATTCTCGAAGCCTGAGCTAAGGAGAGTCTTCTCGATACTCCAGAAAGCTTCTCTTGCAAAATAGGGGCTGGTAGCCTGAGTGACGAACCGTCCCTTATTTGCCAAAGCAGACTGCAATAGCCAATAGAACTCGCGGCTGTAAAGTCGAGCTAGCGCGGTATTATTGGGGTCTGGAAGATCGACAATAATAAGATCAAACTTCTTGTCGAGCTTATTAGCAAAGACGAAGGCGTCTTCATTAACTATGGAAACTCTCGGGTCCAGAAGTGATGCCTTGTTCTGAGTGACAATAAGGGGGTTCTCTTTGCCAAGAGTAGTGATTGCAGGATCAAGATCCACGAGTGTAATAGATTTAAGGTGAGGGTATTTGAGCAATTCACGGGCTCCGAGGCCATCACCTCCGCCGAGCATCAGAACATGCTCGCAGCGACAGCCTGACATGGGAATGTGAATCAAAGCTTCATGATAGCGGTGCTCATCCACAGACGAGAACTGCAGGTTACCGTTTAAAAATAACCTCAGATCATCTCTTCGCTTGGTAACCACAATTTGCTGATAAGGGGTCTCATGAGCGTATGCGACCCTGTCTTCATACATATGTGTCGTCCAGCTACTCATGATTGTTTTTGCATATATTATTGTCAGCAGAAGGATGCTGAAGGCTAGGATGTTATATGTGAGCAGAATTTTTTTACGATGAACTTTGAGCGCATCTGAAAAAATATAGAGTACAGCAAAGCCTATCGACATATTGATGAGACCGAACGTGAGTGAGCTTCGGAATACACCGAGAAAAGGCAGTAACAGGAACGGAAATAATAAAGTCGCGATTAGAGCGCCGAAATAATCGACTGAGAGAATGTTTGAGATATTGTCTTTGAGGGAATAATGCTTGCTCATCAGTCGACTCAAGAAAGGAATCTCCATGCCTATTAGCAAACCAATCAAAGACGTCAATGCAAGAACTGAAAGTTGAAATATATCTAAAAAAGCAAACGAAAAGTATAGAAGCGGCACGCTTAGGCCACCGATCAGTCCCAGTAAGATTTCGATAAAAATAAACGTATGTAGCAGATTTTCATCAGGGATCAGGCGAGAAAGAAATGATCCGATACCCATGGCCGCCATATAAAATCCTATAACTAAGGAAAATTGACGAATGCTATCGCCAATAAAGTAGGCACCAGTTGTGGCAATCAGGAGCTCATAAATGATGGAGCATAGCCCGGCTATAAAGGTGGCAAATATCAGAACACGAATATATCTGCGTTCGTGTTCTGAAGGCTTTGGAAGATTACTTTCCGCCACTGTATCCACCGCCGGTGTTGCCTGGTCCGCTTACGCTGCCTGAACGGACACTGGGGCCGGTATAGACAGAAGGGCCGCCCCAGTACCAGAAAGAGGGACCGCGGTGATATCCAGCGTATCCCGTGTATCCCCAGCCACTAGTGCTCATTCGTAGAAGCATTAAAAACATAGCAGTTAAGCCAATAATCAGAAGAACGGAAAGGAGAGCCGACCCGGATTGACGTAAGCGAAATTTACTGAACATCATTTGAAATTACTCATATTTTCTCGAACCCAAAATAGAAAAGCAGCGATGATAATGGCTACAATTCCGGCTAATAAAAAAGGAAGGGAACTGCCTATTTTCTTTTTGGCAACAACAGTAAGAGTTCGCTTGGTTTGAGTTGGCGTACTTCCCTGAACTTCGATATTGAAGAAATATTTCCCAGGTTCCTTGAACGTTATATCCATATCGTAGTTTGTTTTAGACTCCTGCCAGTGTCCGTCAGCATCCCAGCCTGATTCATGCCAGAGTTCATCACCGAACCCGAACAGGTATTCACCCTTCTCGTTTTCTACATCGACGTCGATAGAGGTCCACGTGCCTAAGGGGACAGACTTGCGGAAGCTGATGTTTACAACCTCATTAGCCTTTTGGGTTTCTATTGGGCCAAATACAACACTTGGCGGTGTCGTCGTCTGCTCTAACGGTTTGCCTGTCTTAAATGCCATGATCAATGCAGAGAATAGGCAAATAACACCAAAAGCTATGATGATGACTATATTCCTTATCATGTTACTTATTCCTTCGTTCTTAAAGTGCTGCACTGAGTACAATGGAGAAGCAGATCACCATGATTGCTTCAAGAATGCCGGCACCAAGATTCTTATCTGATGACAAGGCTTTGCTGAGGTCATACTGTGGGATAAGAATTTTATCCATAAAAATCCGGAAAACAGGTAGAATCACGAATGCACCAATGGAATAGAAAGCGAATTTTTCTAGGTTTACTTCCCAGGATATAAATGCACCTGAAGCACCATTCATAAGCAGTACACCGAGTGCAATAAGAGTACCGCCAAACGCAACCCCTACAGCGCGGTTGTCGTTTTCAATTTCATCGTGAATTCTGTATGGAGTGATAAAGTCGTAAATTCGGGTGAATATAACCAATGCGATCTGGCTGAGTGCAAAGAATGCAATTGCTGTATCAATACCTCCACCCTGGCCATGAATTGCCCCCGCAACAACCAGACCTGAAGCTATGTAAGATCCGAATAACACTGCGCCGGTGCCATCGTTCTTATCGCGGATGAGCTCTTCGCGATTATTGAACTGAGAAAGAATCAGTTTATCGTTGATCAGACGAGAGATTAAAAGAAGAAAGACACCTAATACTGAATAAAGGGTGACATTGATCATGTCTGTCACATAGCCTTGAGTTGGACCCGTTAAAGCTCCTATATATACAATAGTTAATCCCGTCAAAAAGCCTGCGTAAGCAATAGAGACAGCAGAATTCTGATTCTCTGATACTTCTTTATAAATGCTGTACCTGATTATCAGAGAAAACAGGTACTTCCCGCCAGTGAAAATTACCAAATATAATACGAGATAGCTGACTGGTATCATCAGCGAAGGCAGTATTGCCTCTATATGTTCCATTTTCTGGTGTCCTTCAGATAGAGTTTAAACAGGTTTTCAATGCGTCCGGGCAAGGTATATCGTTGTCCCTGGCCATAATGAGAATGGCTTGAGCATCGACTTTTTCATTTTGTTTAGGGCAATTGATTACTTCACCTGCCTGGTCGATATACCCCATCGCGATACCAAGACCGTTGCTCGCCAATGAACAGACGATATTACTCCATTCGCTGGTTTGTACAGCAGCATCGTATCTGTGAATTGATGAGCCGAAGTAACCGAAAAGATCCTGAAGTACTTGCTCAGTCCCGGGTGCAGCCAGCGCCCGCGCAAGGAGTTCCGGATATGCTCTGACTGGGCGAAGTACTGCGTTCGCGCCAAGTCTTTGAAACCGACTAACGTTTGTATCAAGTACGGCCTCCGCGACAATAAGGCGCTGTTGTTCAGCTGCTGGCAATTGATCCAGAAGATCCAGCGTTACGCTGTCTGACGATGACTCACTTTCATCACGGGCAATGAAGACGATATGGCTGGCTTTTGCAGCGGCTACATCGTCGAAAAACTCCCCACGGGTGGTGTCTGCAGATTTCAGAACAACCCCCTGGTCTGAAAGGGTACGGGGGAGTCCGTCTTTATATTGCGCAGTCACTAGTAAGATAGGCTTATCTGTCAGCGCAGGAGTATCCCTGAATTGGCTGATCAGTCTTTCCAGGTAGATCTGTGAATTTCTTACCGGGGCGTTGATGATAACAATATGGTTTTCCATATAACTCCAGTTCCATTGGCCTTTGATGATCCGGTCTTTCCGGTCTGAGCGGTAGTCAATATATTCACTGGCCAGTTGCGCCAGCATCCAGATGCCTAACAGATAGATCAGGATGACGGTTGCTATACGCCCTTCATCTGTTTCAGCGGACATATCTCCATAACCGACGGTTGTCACTGTCGTCAGGGTTAGCCAAATACTGTCTTTCAGAGAGATGCCTTCCAGCCAACATATCATCGCGGTATGTAGGCAGAGCACTCCGGTTAACTGAAGCAGCAGTACAGCGATTTTTCGTCTCGCGCTGCGCTGAGATAAGCGGGATAATTTATGCAGTGACTGTTTGTTTCGTCGCTGGAAAAAATACAACAACAGACTTACTCCGTGTCTGGTTAGGCTCCGGGCCAGTATTCGGCTATATCGCTGAAAGGGCGTACGATTCCAACACAGGCTTCGTACTCATTGCCTTCCCAGACTTCGATTTCGAATGAGTGTTTTTCATCAGCAGAGTAGAACTCGTAGTAGCTTAGTGCTTCACAGCTGGATGGACTGTCTAAGCCGCGAAGATCGCATTCAGTGTAGGTTGCGTTGGCACCGGATACTCGATTTTCGTATTCCGTAGCTGTCCAGTCAGAAATCGGTCTACTAACCGTAAATGTATCAGAGGCGCCGTCTCTCGTCAGGGCCTTCATTGCTTTCCAGCCAATAAAGTCTTCTACTTGTTTGCGCTTGAGTTTGCGCGAAACTACGATCTCTTCCTGACCGTCAAAATCTTCAACAGAGAGAAACAAACGGGTGCCGTCTTCTCCTCTGATAGCGTATTCAGGGACCCCGGGGCCACTGTAGAAGTATGTCGCGACCTTATCCACTTTGAACGTTTTTCCTCGAAGCTCAACAGGTAGCGAGTAATCTTCGTCAAAGCGAAACATGTCACCTTGCCTTAGGTCTAATGGGCTTTCGAGAGTTCTGGGGGATGGTTGGTCTTTATAAGAGCGAAATATGGAGCGGAGCGCTTTCAACATGGGTTGTTCCCTAACTATGTTGCAGGTGCCGGATTCTATCATTATTCGATAAATCTGGAGAACGATTAGTCATTATCTGATTCAGATTCTTCTTTGTTTGCGAACCTGATCAGCCGCAGAGCGGCCTCTTCTTTTATTCTTAAACGATCATGTTCATCGATTCCCCAAAGTCTAGCGAGAACTTCGAAGTCATGGTCGTTTAGTGAAAGAGTAAGCCTTGGTCTCACCGGACGAATACGGTACTCAAGACCAAGGGCTTTGCGGATAAAATCCGATGGGGACATATGCTCTTCCAGTGCTTGTCGTTTGATGGCCATCTGTGTCTCGACACCAAGGTCAAAGGCCACTTGTATCGACGCGACCGCAGCCTTTTCTTTGTCCCATCTGGATTTTTTACTCATGTTATTTACTTCGCGCGAATACGTTCCAGTACAGATTCTGCAGAGGAACTACTACTGTCACTGAGACCAGCTGCTTTTATCTTTGCTGCAAGATCATTCCCGGCTTCTGCCTGGAGAACTGCAGAAGCTGCGGCTTTGTCTGAACGCTCCTGCTGGCGTTTTTTAATGCGCTCTAAGGATTCCCTTGCGTTGCTCATGCTGGAGTTGTTGGACGACATGCTATCAGTTACCGACATAGTGGCTTTCTGAACGCTCTCCGTTGTTTTCACCATGAGTAGCTGACGATCATTCTCGGCGATGGTACCTTCGGCTTGATTGATTTGGGCCTTCAGTGTCGTAATATGCTGAGTAAACGACTCCAAGATAGCTTCTTTGGATGACTTCTCTCCCTCCAATTCGACAATCTTCTGAGCAATTTCGATCGCCAGAGCTTCGTCTCCTTTCTCCATAGCCTGAGAAGCATAGTCTTCGTGCTCTGTAATCTTCTGAGATAGAGTGCTAATTTCACGCTTGGTCTGCATCTCTTTTGCCATCACCTCGGTCAGATTCTCACGTGCCTTTCCTAAGCTGTTTCGGGCATCTGTAATTTCCTGCTCAAGTATGCGGATGGCATTGGCGTCCACAATTGCTTCGCCAACTTCGCGGGCGCCACCACGAACAGCGGTAAAGATTTTCTTCAGAATGCTCATAGAGACTCTCCTTTGATTGGTATCAGGCCAGGTATGGTTCAGCCGCTTCAAGTGCTTCGGCAGAGTTTTCGCCTAGTGTCACGATTTCCTGCATTATGTCGTCGAAGCTTGATTGCAAAGATAGTGCCCCGAACAAGACGTACTGTTCACCAACTTTCGCAAAAGCGGAAAGTGGGATAGATACGTTTAGTTGCAGACAGAGCTCGTTAAACTCGTTAACCGTTTCTGACTTGAGTTCGTCAGTGCGGAATAGATATGAAATGCAAAGCAATTGCGTATCTGTTGCAGTGATGTAAATCGGAATCTCCTCCTGGTCGCTTAATGTGACCTGAAGAACGCCGCTCTCTCCTGGCATTGGTAGGCAGTCAAAACTACGGCCTTCCCATTTGGCATCAGACAGTTTGATTGCCAAGTCTCTCACTTGAAGCATGTTTTCTCCTTTTTAAAATGCCCAAGGACATATTATGTCAGGCTAGACGTCTAGACATAATATGTCAATGAATGATTTTAGAGTGTAGCGTGATGAAAAGCTGGATGCGATGCCATAAGCTCTGCATGTGCTCCGGTTGATCTTTGTGTTGCTTATCTACCCAAAGTTAACATCGAATTCGCCTCCGCGGAGCAGTATCTAAAGTATCTCTTATTAGATTCGGTGGCTGTCGCGGTCGCGCTATCACATGGCACACGACTATATGCAATCTCTGATCGACGGTACTGCTCCAGCGCGTGGTCCAAGCCAGCCGCTGCGTGACCCAGCGACTTACAGCAATAATAAGTGGTGGTAAGCCGCTGAGTTGCTAGTTGCTTATTTTGAGTTGCTTAATAAGCAATAGAAAACGGGGCCAATGGCCCCGTTTATTTTGAAGTGTGCAGGTGAATAAGTGTTGGGTCTGGCACTACGCATTGTGCGCCAGCGGCTTGCCGTTCGGTAAAGTTTCTTGACATGTGTCTATAAAAAACAGATCTTACTGGCGTTTGTATAAATGCTGACCAGTACAGCGGGTTCAGCATCCATCATAAAAAAAAAATAAAAATACGTTTCCGGGGCAATCTCTGATGCACAACCAACGCAATGTTAATGCGGCGCTTGAATGGTCGATGGCGCTGCCTGCCTTTCTGATTTTAGTTTTCGTTATTCTGCTGAACACCAGCCATACGGTGCATGGTCAGCTTCTGCAACTGGGTGAGTCGGTATGGGAAGGGTATTTCCAGCTGCGTCAGGACCCGGTTGAGCCTACCTGCGACCCGCAGATGGACATTGATGCTGAGGTTCAAAAGCGCATAGAGGCTGCGCCACCGGCGGATGAGTTTGATCTGTTCGCTGCTCCACCACCTGACCCAGAGGTACTTCGCCAGTCTCTGACAGCATCCAAGGCGAGTTGTCAGCTGAAACATCAGAACTATGCAGAGAACATGGATCAGATTACGACGGGCGTTGAGGTATTCCGCTCAATTGAACTGGCGGTCTCTCAGCTGGGTGAAATTGGTCTGTCCACGGAACGTATTCTGCTGGCGGTACTGGTACTGATTTGTGGCGGTACCGCGTTGTTCCGGCGTCACCATATTGCGCTGAAGCCCATGGAAACCGTAATGGACTACCGCGTTGCAGCGGTGGCTCAGGGCATTGCGTTTGCGGTTCTGTTTGATTCGGTCTGGAACTTCAAAAATATCGCCTTCTCTGCCGGCGTTGATGTGCCGACAGAGCACGCCGTTCTGCACTGGATGTGGATTGCGGGCTTTGCGGCTCCGATATTTATCTCTATTTATCAGTTTTTTGTGATTCCGGAGGATGCCAAGCCCGGGGGCAGCTTCCTCCGTGCTCAGTTGTCGGTGCCTCTGTATGCGAGTATGGCGATCGGTACGGGCCTCTATTTCATTCTCAGCGGTCACCCAGCGGGTGTTGCGATTCACCTCAATCAGATGATGGAAATGTCGCAGCTGTTCCTGAACGTCGGTCTGTACGTGTGGATCGGTATGCTGCTGAAGCGAACCGATATGGCACAGAAGGTGTTCAACATATTCCGGCCTTTCAATCTTGCGCCAGAGATCTTTGCGGTCGTTCTCGTCATACTCGCGGCACTGCCTACGGCTTACACCGGCGGCTCGGGTATTTTCGTCATTGCGGTAGGTGGTCTGATTTATCTGGAGCTGCGCCGCGCCGGCACGCGTCGACAGTTAGCGCTGGCAGCGACTGCCATGTCTGGTTCGCTGGGTGTGGTACTGCGTCCATGCCTGCTGGTGGTCATTGTTGCGGCGCTCAACAAAGAAGTGACCACAGACCAGCTGTTTGGTTGGGGGGTAAAAGTCTTCTTGCTGACGACGACTCTGTTTGCCCTCTATGCTTTGCTCACCCGCAAGGGCGAGTCGAGTAAAGCGAATTTCAGTAATGATGCCTGGTCGCAGTTCTTCACTTCCCTGCGTCCGTTGATTCCGTACGTCATTATTATTGCCGTTGTCCTGGCCATCTATGCGTTGCTATTGGATGCGTATCTCGATGAGTTTTCTGCACCAATCATCCTTCCTGTGCTGCTGCTGGCGATTATTGCTTATGAGCGCATTGCTCAGGAAAAAGGCCTTCTTCAGCGTGAAAATATGAACGCTGATTATGTTGAAGAGCGTCTGGCAAATTCGTTTGCTGATCTGAAGCACGGCCGCGACAGCATGGAAAAAACGCTGCGCGAGTCGACTACTGAAGCGATTGTGCACATCGGTGCGCTGCTGATGCTGATGGGCATGTCGATGAGCCTCGGTGGCGTGGTCGAGCGCGCTGAGTTGATGTCCTACATTCCAGTCGACTTCAATTCTGTATGGCTGGCGATGGCGGTACTGGTATCGATTCTGGTCGTCATCGGCATGATCATGGACCCATACGGCGCGGTCGTGCTGGTGAGTGTGTCTATCGCAGGCATCGCCTATCAGGCGGGTATTGATCCGGTACACTTCTGGATGGTAACGCTGGTGGCCTTTGAACTTGGTTATCTGAGTCCGCCAGTAGCACTCAACCACCTGTTAACACGTCAGGTGGTTGGCGAAGAAGAAGTCCGGTTATCGAAAGAAGAAGTGATAGGAGAGAACTTCTGGTATCGCCATGAGAAAATTCTTCTGCCGCTGGTGACGATGGCGACTGCACTGATGATCGTTGCCTTTATACCGCTGGCGATCGGGTATTCCTGAGAATACCGTCCCTCAACTGTTTTTAGGTAGTTGAGGTATCAGATACAGAAAACGGGGCCATTGGCCCCGTTTTTTTTGTTGCTGTGTTTACCGATTCAGCTGGTTCGCATCAACGCATCAGCAGCGGAGCTTCAAACTCCGTTACGCTGGTGCGCAGTACTTCGGTAGCGATGCTGTCATCGATGTCATGCAGGTTCAGAGTACCGACGATCTCATCGTAATCCATACCGATGAATGATCTTGCCTCCAGAATCATGGAATAGTCACTCTCTGGCAGCATGACGTCCGTCATACCCGCAGGCAGCGATGGCAGTGTCACGGAAGACTCGCCCGCCGGAGTGTGAATTGTCCAGGCGGTCTGATAACCGACGCCGTTCATCGCGGTCCGCAATACCAAGGTGTTGAGGTCGGTATGCCCCTCGACACGGTCACTGACAGGTGTCCAGCTAAGTACTGGGTTGCCGCTGCTGTCGGTCTGATCTTCAAGTAATGGACGGTTGGCTATGCCGGTTTCCAGACTGTTGATAAGGAGGTCACCAGAGCGGTCGAGCAGGTTACCCGGCAGCCATAACTCCCACACTTCTGAGCTGGCGGCATTTGAGAGCGCTACTTCAGGAAGGTCGATATCCAATCCCGGCAGTTTGGCGGTATAACCGAAGGTGTCATAGTCGTAGGCGAAACCCAGACCCAGGAAGCCGCCCAGCGTGGCAACCGAGTCAAAGTAGCCTTGCACCGGTGCGGTGGTCACGCCCTGTTGCGCAACGGCTACCAGATCTGTGGCGGTAAAGTTGACCGACAACTGTTCGCGCTCGGTGACCAATGGGTTTTCATTTTCTGCAATGGTGGTAAAGGTCTGACTGCCCAGGTCCTCCGCCCCGGTAATCACGCCGTTGTCTACTTTGAATGCCCACAGGTTGCCGGTTACTTCGCTACCCGGAGTAAGATCAAAATAGAGGTCGGCATAGGAATAGCGGGCCTGAGTAATAGATCTGTCAAAACGATCGTATTCGTGCAGTGGCTTACCGTTATCGTCGAGCAGCACCAGTACGAAATTGTTGCTGATATCGTTATAGAAGGACAGCTTGGAGCGATCCGCCAGAACACCCAGCTCTTCGACCTGTGAATACAGCGTGACGTCCATTCCCGGAGATACGCAGTAGAAGCTCTCGTAGCCGTAACCGTCTTTGAAGACGTGAACATCCTGAGCGCCCGACAGCCCGGTGAAAGAGGCCGACCCATTGGCATCGGTCGTAGCGGTGCTGTCATTGTTGTTCAGCATGACGATCGCATCGGCCAGTGCGGTGCCATTAGCATCGCGTACTTCAACAGCGATATCTCCGCTACCGGCATAAATGTCCGCGCACGAGGCCGGGCTGAAGCCGATATTGATGGCCAAGGTGTCAGCGTCATTTTCGAGTAGGTAAATAGCGCTGATGTAGTAAGTATCGTCTTCGGAATCCCACAGGCCATCGCTGCCTTGGTATTCGCTCGCAGACAGTGTCAGCTCGCCTGCAGCGTTGTATTCGCTGATGCTGTAATAGGTGAAGTCATCTTCGGTTTTCCAGATACCGTCGGCCCCCGAGGAGTACGCCCAGCCCTGGCGGGTGATCAGGCCATCAGAATTGCGCTCAGTGTAATCAACGTTGCTGATCTCACCGGCTGCGTTGAACCAGGTGGTCCACAGAGGATTGCCGTAAGCGTCTTCGTCGATCTCGCGGTAGCCTATGAGCTCAAAGATGCCGCTGTCGTTGAGCTGATACTCCTCAATACGATACGAGGTCGGCGAAAGCTCGGTGTATTCGCTGTAAAAAATCAGGGTGCCGCTGGCGTCGTAGCGTTCATCAAAGGTCAGACGACTGCCATCGTAGGTCTGGTTCACGTAGCCACTGAGGACATCATCGGCGGTAAACCACTCGCCATCCGGACCCGGCTGATTGTACTGGTTGTAGCCTGTGGCCGTTGCAACTGTATAGGGATAACTCAGGGTGTCGTCAGCCGTTAAAGGCAGCATATCTGCGCCGAAGGCATCACTGTAAACACTCACGCTCGTCGAGAAGTCGTCTGCATACATGGTGTAACGGTTGATCTGACTGGCGCTGAACGCCGGGTCTCCGGGTGCCGCGAGTGCCGGATCATAGTACAGCTGTTGCAATACACGGCCTTCGGCATCCAGTTCACGCGACCAGTAGTTGTATGACGCGCTGGGCAGGTCATCTGAGGTAAACCACAGGTTATCGGCGCCTTTGTTAGACATATCGGCGCGTTGGAGCAGGCGGCTTTCATCGTCGTAGACGCGGTAGCTGTAGCCGAACAGGGTTTCGTCGCCGCTGAGCCACTTACCATCCGGGCCCATGCCGGTGAGCGTCGCGCCAATGACTTCATTGCCGTTATCGTCTTTCAGCGACACGATAGCCGAGGCCCAGTCATCGCCAGTGAACCACTCACCATCGATGCCCGCACCACCGTGGTTAGCGATGATTACCAACTCATCGTTGTCGTTGTAACCGTAGTAACCATAGCCGCTGACGTTGTCGTCGCTGGTAAACCAGCTGCTGTCACTGCCCGCAAGGTTGTAGGTGGCAGAGTAGAGCGGCTGATAGTTGTCGCCCAACAGTTGCTGAATGTGTGTATCGACCACATCGTCTTCCGTGAACCAGATGCCATCGGAACCTTCGTCGTCGTAAACGGCAGTGACCGTTTGCGGAATGCTGAGGTCAGTGCTGACCAGGGTGTAGCTGTCGACGACATCGTCATCGGTGAACCAGACACCGTCGGCACCGCTGTATTTGTAGGTAACTACCTGACCACGGTTACCTTCGCCATCAATCACGATGATCTGATACCCCAGTGGGCAGCCGGGAGAATCGTCTTCGGTAAAGGCGATGCCGTCCGAGCCCGGATCCAGACACGGAATACTCATGATCGCGCCTTCACTGGCCCCTTCAAATTCCAGAACCGTCCCCTGAGGGAAGGCAACCACTGCGCCGCCATTGCGTGAACCTGCAATATCATCTGCGGTGTACCACTCGCCATCAGGGCCCGGGTGGTCAAAGCTGTAAGACACGCCGGCGTAACCAAACGGATACACGGTGTAGGCTGTAATGTAATCGTCACTGGTGTCTGCGGTAGCATCTGCACCGAAACTGACGTTGCTGATTCGCAGCCAGTCCTGAGTCGGCGTTGCTTCAGTCACTTCGTAGTAACTGCCAGTGACAACACTGGTCACTGTGCGGGTGTGCTCAGCGGGGATGGGGGCAAATATGGCTTCCTGCTGCTGAGTCGCTAATTGCGCGTAAAGACTCGCAATATTGCTTGATGGATCAATCGGCGATGCCTGCGGGGCAATGGGCGCAAAGCCTGCGGGTAGCTCAGGGTCCAGATTCAGACCAGAGAAGTCATAAAGGGCGTCGCCCGGCGTGGGTGGTGGAGTGACGATTTCATCTTCACAGGTAATGGCAACGTTCGTGACATTGCTATTCAGCGTGCCTGAGCCGTTACTGACAGAACAGGTCTGGCCTGAAGGCGAGGTGTTGATTGTCACTGCCCAGTTGCTGCCACTGGCCATCGCGGCGGTGAAAGTGACCGCACCGTTGGTAGCGCCGCCGTCATTGAAAAAATTCCCGTCTTTCGAGAGCTCCCAGACGACGCTGCCTGAGGCGCCAGACACGGTACCGCTGATGCTGTAGTCAGTCGGGCCGACAACGATGTCTGAACAGGTGATAGAGACGTTGGTGATATCTGCCGACAGAGTGCCGCTGCCATTCGTGACTGAGCAGGTCTGGCCGGACGGTGCGCTGTTGATGCTCACTGCCCAGACACTGCCACTGGCCATGGCGTCGGTGAAGGTAACTGCACCATTGTTGGCGCCGCCATCGTTAAAGAAAGCGCCGTCTTTGGAGATTTCCCAGGTCACAGAACCTGAAGCACCGGAGACGTTACCACTGATACTGAAAGTGGTTGGTGAGGTGACGACATCGGAGCAGGCAATTTCAACGTTGTTGATATCCGCCGTCAGGGTGCCGCTGCCACTGGTTACTTCACAATTCTGACCGGTCGGAGGAGTATTAATTACGACACTCCAGTTGCTGCCTTCGGTAATGCCATCAAGCGGTGAGAAGGTCACAGCGCCATTGGTATCGCCGCCATCCTGAACGATGCTGCCAGCAACCAGTGTTTCCCAGATGACTGTGCCGGTGGCGCCCGAAATGGTTCCGCTGATGCTGAACATCTCAGCGGGTGGCGGTGCCGGTAAATTCGCCAGATTGCCATCTTTGACCAGTGTCATCAGGGCATCGTAATCAGCGATCGCCGGATCGTTGTCGATGGCCTCGCCAATATCATCGAGCAGGCCGTCCCAGCCAGAACCATCCGCTGCGAACGGCGTCGTCATTGGATTGCCAGTGGCAGGGATAGCGAAGCCTTTGGCGGCAAACGAATTCAGAAGATCAGTGGACGCCGTCGATGTGTCCACCGCGGTGCCGTTAAAATTTGCAAACCAGTCGGCCGGACTCTGACCGGTCGCTGACGCCATGATCAGGTCTGTCAGTGGCGTTATGTTTACCGTACCAGCCGCCGTGGCGTAGCTGTGCAGAGTCACCGGTGGATTTCCTCCAGTTACCTGCAGCGCACAGGGCATCGCACCATTGGCCACTTCACCCGACCAGTTGCCATTGGCGTCGGTCGTCACTGACTCGGTAAATGTGCTGCCATCCGCGCAGATCGCGGTGACCGTACCGTCGGTGATCGCGGCGCCAATGGCTGCGGTTCCGGATACGGTTTGAGTGCTGACCGGAGCTTCCGGTGTCGCGGGCGTACTGGGTGTTGGCTCGGCATCAGAGCCTGACCCCGAAGAATTACCACAGCCGCTAAGTAGCAAAGAGCCAGCGAGTATTCCCGCGAGCGCGATGCGTTCCATATCGATACGTTCCATAAACGTGGCCTCAGAAAAGGGATTTATATCAGCCCGAAAAGGTAACTCTCATGAAGGCAAATACGGCACCCACGTTCAGGGGGGTCCTAAAGTGTGGCTACCCCCTGTTTATGGGTTTGGATAGGATTCATAGGATTGCTAAGCAGGGCTTACTGGCCCACTTGAGATTGCGCATGACATTGGGATAAGGAGGCCATCTCTGAATGATAAAAACAGCCTTGATTGTCGAAGATCTCCCTGACGTTGCCGAATGGCTGAAACAGCGGTTAGAAGACATTTTTCCTGACATTGTGGTGCATCATGCGGCATCGATAAAAGACGCTATGAGGCATCTGGTGTTGCCATCCATAGACCTTGCCTTGATTGATCTGGGGTTACCCGACGGTCGCGGCGAGACCATCATCCGTCAGATAAAAGAGAGAAAGAGCGAGACTCTCTGTGTCGTCACCACCATCTTCGATGACGCTGATCATTTGTTTCCTGCGTTACGGGCAGGTGCCGATGGCTATTTGCTTAAAGATGAAGCGGACCATGAATTTACGGCTTCGCTTCGCGGAATCATGGGTGGGCGACCACCGTTATCGTCTTCAATCGCGCTGCAGGTGCTTGAATACTTTCGCCCATGTCGCAACGAGCAGGTTCAGCTGACCAACCGGGAACGGGATGTTTTACACCTGATAGCGAACGGACTGAGTGTTAAACAGGCCGCTGACTCGTTGGGACTGAAGCCGAATACCGTCTCGGGATACATGAAAATTCTGTATCAGAAGCTACGAGTCTCTAATCGGGCCGAGGCGGCAATAAAGGCGGTCAACATGGGCCTGATTGACCCATAAAAAGATGAGTTTCCCCCATAAACAGGGGGTTTTTGCTAGTGAGCTTAAGTCTAGAATTTTTGCACTATTTAACAGGGAAATAATCATGAAAACATTAGCAGTTCCTTTCATCGCACTGACTCTCGCTATCGGCGGGTGTGCCAGCATGGGTGGCGGCGAAGCCGAAGAGAAAAAAATTGAGGTTGTGACTGACAACCTGGAGAAAATGGAAGACAGCAAAGAAGTCTACCTGGGACAGTTCTCTGTAACCTTTGTCGTAAAAGATAAAGCGTCAGCGACCTCCCAAAGCTCAATGTTCAGTAAGGACAGGGCTTACGCAAAAGCTATTCTGAAGTCTGAATTGTTGGGTGTACCTGAGGAGACGATGCAGGCCATCACCGATGAGGCCTACAAGAGCTTTGTCAGTAAGCTTAAAGCGCAGGGTTACACAATTCGTAATTACAGTGACCTTACCTCCAGCAAAGCCTGGAGTGGCATGGATAAACTGGAAACACCTTACCAGCCCTCAGCAGTGGGCTCTTTTTTCAAAGGCGATCAGGGTAAAACTCTGACTTTTACGCCTGCCGGAACAGATCTGCTTGTGTATAAGGGCTACCCTTCGGCACCGAATCCAGTAGCACCGTACAAGCTGGCAGAGCTGGCCGGTGATCTCGGATACCCAATTCTGACGGCGAATTACCGAGTCCATTTCGCGAATCTGTCGGGCCAGACTGACCGCTCAATGGATTACAACACGGGTAAGCGCACCTACAGTGCAGAAGTATCCTTGGGGCAAGCGATCAATGTTCAGCCAACATCGGGTATTACTTTTGTTAAGGGGGTCTCAAGCACGTTCAGCAACAAGGCCGGATATGCCCAACTTGAGACGCCAGTGATCATTGGAGGTGCCTTCGGTGAAACCGAGGATACGACGTCAGGCGCCCAAAAGGCAGCCAATGCATTCAGTAGTCTGTTAGGCATGGTGAGCGGTGGCTCGTCCGATGTTACTGAAGTCACCGTCAACGCCGACCCGGTTGTTTATGCACGCGGCGTGGCGCAGGCGATTGATTTGACCAATGACGAGGTTCTGAAAGCCTTCGTCGCCGGAGAATAACGTCTTCGTTCTTTTAGGGGCCTTCGGGCCCTTTTTTCTTAGCAGACGAATACTGAATGAACAATTTCAGCATTGTTGAACGCGCCTGACCTATTTAGTCGTGTCAATTTCTGCAGCTGCGTTTTAAAGTCGATAGTCCGCTCTGATGGAAAGTAAGTATGAGTCTCCGCTTTCAGGCTATGTTGTCTGTTCTGGTTCCCGTTTTTGTTCTCCTGATGGTTGTTTTTACTGCACTGTCTTTGCCAGAGGCGGGTGGTTCTTTTGAAGCAACGAAAGGCTCTGTTTTCTATTCCGACGATAATGTAAAAAACGCACGGGTGACTGCATTTGTGCATCAAGGTGTCTCTGGTTCGCGTATTCCAGCCTCCCCTGAGTTATTGATTGAAGAGCCCGACAGCCTGCCATTGATTGAAGACTATCGGCGGGTGCTGACGCAGGTCGGATCGGTCTCAAGTTGGCTGACTGCGGATCAACTTGCATTGGCGTTGGACGACGGTCGCCTGATCGATATATCCCCTCGACAGAGAACACTGGCCGACCTCAGATTTGATTTCTGGATTCAGGCCTTCAGCGGGTTTCTTGCAGCGCTGATCTGCTTTCTGGTGTTGTTGTTAAGCTCTGATAAAAGCGAGCGACCTGGCCGTATTGCCTTCGTGATTACGGGGGTGGGATTCGCGCTATCAAGCTTATTTGCAGCGGTATACAGCACGCGCGACCTATTCATACAAGGTGATCTGTTTTTCGCAGCCTCCATGATGAACCATCTGGGTTCTTCGCTATTTGCAACCGGGCTGATTGCTTTTCTCTGGAACTACCCGTCAGTTCTGTTTAACTCCCGCTTCGCCTGGGCCATTTTCAGCTTGCCGCTGTTATCGACTTTTAGTGCTCAATTTTACCCAGTGCATCCTGAGACGGCGGTGATGTTTTATTTACCTTACGGCGCTTCCCTGCTTGCTGCTCTGGTCGGATTATTTGTTCAATGGTTGAAAAGTGCGCCAGAAAGCGAGGAGCGCACGAAGGTGCGCTGGATTTTTATCTCGGTCGTCGCCGGAACCGGCGTATTTGCGATAACCGCCATCGTGCCCATGTTGATGGGGCGCGCACCACTGGCGTCTCAATCCATGGTGCTAGTGACCTTTCTGTTTATGTATTTCGGAATGTTGTTTGCGGTCATTCGTCACCGGGTGTTTGATCTCGACCCATGGTACGTAAAAGTCTGGGGCTGGATCGCAGGTGGTATGGCCATTCTTATGGTCGATATCCTGCTCACGTATCTGCTGTCGCGTAGTGGTCCTGAGACGTTGGCGATATCTCTGGCGCTGGTCGGATGGTTGTATTTTCCTGTGCGTCAGCTTTTTCTTGTCAGGCTGCTGCCGGGGCACCGCGGAGAACTGGACCACTGGCTGCGGGATTCGTTACCTGGCTTGGTCAATGATCGCTATCTGAGTCGCGAAGAGCGTTTAGCGGATGCGTTCCGAACCGTGTTTTCGCCGTTGGACATGAAAGTCTGTTCTGGCGCTAAGCCTGCAAAAAATGCTTTGCAACTGACGGCCGCGGATGAATCCGGAGACGCGCGCTATGTAGAGTTATTGCACCCCTTCGAGGGAGCAAGAAACCTGAACGACAATGACTACCGTACCGCAGAGCTGATACGTGCACTGGATGATCTTATCGACCATTCTCATGGCGCACATGAAGCCGGAGTCCAGTCTGAACGACAACGGATTCGCCGTGATCTGCACGATGATATGGGTGCAAAACTACTGACCATTCTGCGTCGCAGTCCTGCCGAGGAACAGCCTCTTGTTCGTTCGGCGATTGCAGATTTACGCAATCTGTTGAACCATAGCTTCGACGCGCCCGATGGTCTTGAGGCCCTGTGTGTATCGATGCAGGATGAGGCGGAAGCGAGGTGTCTGGATTACGACGTTCCACTGTCGTGGACGCATAATGTTCCCGATTTAAAACTGACCAGAAACAGCTATTACCACCTTGAACGCATCCTTCGCGAAGCGTTAAGTAACGCCTTGCGCGCAGGGAGTAAAAGCGTCGCAGTTGAAGCTTCGGTAGGTGACAAGGCGCTACTGATCAGCATGGTCAACTACTGCAAAATATCAGACCCAGCTAATATGCCCCGCATCACACAGGGCTTGGGTCAGGAGAGTATGCAGGCGCGGGCGCAATCGATTGGCGGTGAGATTTCTGTTAAGCAACATGATGAGCAGGGTGCGGCTTGCTGGCAGCTTGTATTAACTGTGCCGCTGAATGGACCACTACTTCATGCCGCGGAGACCGAGCCGTCGCTTAACCGACCCCATGAGCTATCATAGCGCCCGCTAGTTTCTTGAAACCATAGACGTTGGCGCCTCGACTGTAAGGATAAACACCGTCTTTTTTCTCGACGTGTTGAATGCAGCGCTCATGGATTTCTTTCATGATGCGGTTCAATTCTTCGTCAACGCGCGAGATTGGCCAGGTTGTCAGTTCCGCATTCTGTGAACGCTCCAGCCCCGAGACGGCGACACCGCCAGCGTTGGCTGCTTTGGCTGGTCCATACAAAGCATTGGCATTGAGGAATTGCTTGCGGGCGCCGTTTGTCAGGGGCATATTGGCACCCTCGCAAAGAATCCGAACTTCATTGCCCAGTAATGTTTCAGCGTCATTGTCATCCAGTTCATTCTGGGTCGCGCACGGCAATGCAATGTCGGCGTTTTCTATGCCCCAGGGTTTTTTCCCTTCTTGGTATTCGCCTGCCGATGCTTCACTGAGGCGACCATTCTTATCCAGTTTTAAAGATTTAATAGCATCAAGCTCTTTCTCTGTTATTCCGTCTTTGAAAAACAGAGTGCCCCCAGAATCTGACAAGGTGAGAACGACAGCCCCTTCAGAAATCGCTTTTTCAGCCGCGTGCAAAGCAACGTTGCCAGAACCAGAAATCAGGATACGTTTATCGCTCAGAGAATCGTCGTGCGCTTTCAGCATCTCGCGCAGGAAATAAATTACACCATAACCTGTGGCTTCTTCGCGTCCACAACTGCCACCGAAGCCAGGTGTCTTTCCTGTGAGTACCCCTTCCCAGCGATTATTAATGCGCAGGTACTCGCCGAACATAAAGCCAATTTCATTACTGCTGACGTTTATGTCGCCAGCAGGTACGTCGGTGTCCGGACCAATATGACGGTACAGTTCACGCATGAATGACTGGCAGAAGCGCATAATTTCGCGCTGACTTTTTCCCTTAGGGTTAAAGTCCGAGCCACCTTTGGCTCCGCCCATGGGTAGCCCGGTTAATGCGTTCTTAAAACACTGCTCAAATCCAAGGAATTTAAGCACGCTTTCATTGACTGTTGGGTGGAAGCGCAATCCTCCTTTATACGCACCCAGCAGATTGTGGAACTGAACACGCCAGGCGCGGTTCACATGAACCTTTCCTTTATCATCTTCCCAGCTGACCCGGAATTTAATAATGCGATCGGGCTCGATCAGGCGCTCGATGATATTCCACTCGGCATAGGCCTCACTGCTTTCATATTCTTCGGTAATGTCTTCACAGACTTCTTTCACCGCCTGATGAAACTCTTCGGCATGAGGGTGGTAGTTTTCGAGATAATCCTGGTAAATATCGGGGGATGCCATGGCGGTTTCCTGTGTAGGGAGCTTTCCTGTGTAGGGACGGGGTGCTGTTATTTGGGCAGGCAGGGCGTCCACGCCCTGCCTCGCTGTTTTGGCTACTGTATTATGAAAAGGTAATCTGTTTCTGTTCGCTGATGTCAGGTCTGTCCTGATCACCGAGAATAGCCTTCGCGGTTTGCCAGCTGAAACTGATCGGGTTAACGGTCGAGGCTGACAGCTCAGCTTTTTCGGGCGAAAAAGCCATAAGCTGTAAGTTGTCGTCGCGCTTCCCTTTGTCATACCAGGCTTCGACGTCAACAGACCATTTATTAGCAACGACCTCAGGATCATTAACGACTTTAATGCTGCCCCGAATATCGGCCCAGAAATGTTCTCGTGAGTCGCTGATACAAATGCGTGCAGACGGCTCACCACTGAGTTGACCAAAGGTTCCACTACGCTTATCCGTGAAAAACCAGATGGTCTCAGTGTCGAGATCGGGCTTCGCCGCCATCGGTTTCATAAAGTCGGTAACACCTTCAATCCCCAACATAACGGCTGTTTCGCCCTTCAATGCATTCCACAGCGTGGCTTTTGGATCATTCTGTAGTTGGTCTAATGCGGCCATGAGAAACTCCTTAGCTAAAAAAAGCTAGACAAATACTGTACAAGATATGATTGGCGTAGATAGATTTTGTTCCGCTTTCTTTTTGACGCACTGGAGTTTTCAACATGATTCGCAGAAAATTCGCAGCCTCAGGTGCCGCGGTGTTTGGGCGTTGAGCCCACTGGCAGGCGGGTTGTCAGAGATGTCGAATGATCAGAATGCAGGTGGCAAACAGATGCTAGAGAGCAGCGTCACGCGGCTTCGCCAGAAGCAAAAGGAACTTTCCCGGCGCGAGTTTCTTGCCCGTGGGAGTAAGTTATCCCGTTGTGAGGACTGTCTTCTTGCGTCGCGCTTGTGTGTCTGTGCTGCGCGGCCCGAACCCATGAAGGGTGTTGCATTGTGCCTGATCTATTATCAGGGCGAGGTCTTTAAACCGAGTAATACCGGCCGCCTGATTGCTGATGTGCTGGAAGACAATCATGCGTACCAATGGACGAGGACAGATCCTGATGCGGGGATGTTGGCTCTGCTTTCTGATCCGGGCTATGCCCCTCTCGTGGTCTTTCCCTATGAATACGCACAGCCAGAGCGCCATATGTCCGATGATCAGCGCTTACGTGACTACATAGGTAAGCGCACACCTTTGCTGATTTTTCTCGATGGTACCTGGCGTGAGGCTCGTAAGATGTTCCGCAGTGACTGGCTTAACCGGTTTCCGGTAATTGCCGTAGAGTCTCAGGCGCTCTCTGAATACCGCCTGAGGGTCGCTGCGCGCGATCATCAGCTTGGCACCGCAGAAGTCGCGATCGCACTCCTGTCTCGTCTCGGGCAAGACCGTGCTGCATCGAACCTGGCTTCGTATTTCAGCGTCTTTCGTGAGAACTATCTGGCCGGTCGTACAAATACCTTCCCTACCGCGGTCGGGCGTGATTCACGTGGCGCCCCAGAAAACTGACAATCCATTCTCTGGCGGGTACAATCGCTGTTTTCCATCAGATAGCAAGAAGCAATTCCTATGGGTCGCGCATACCAGAACCGTAAAGAGTCGATGGCCAAGACGGCCGCTGCTAAAACGAAAGTCTATTCCAAATATGGCCGTGAGATTTACGTAACGGCGAAGGCCGGTGGTACTGATCCATCGGGCAACCTGGCGCTGCGTTCACTGATTGACCGCGCTAAGAAAGATCAGGTGCCATCGCACGTGATTGATAAAGCACTGGATAAAGCCAGTGGTGGAACCGGCGAAGACTTCCAGCCAGCGCTCTATGAGGGTATTGCTCCGGGTGGTGCCATGGTGTTGATCAGCGCGTTAACCGATAACGCCAATCGCACCTTCGGTGAGATTCGTGGTGTGTTTTCTAAGTGCAAGGCCAAACTGGGTACACAGGGTTCTGTGTCGCACATGTTCGACCACCGCGCCATGTTTGTATTTGCCGGTGACGACGAAGAAGCGGCCCTCGAAGCACTGATGATGGCCGACGTCGATGTATCTGATATCGAGTGTGAAGATGGCATGATCACCGTACTGGTGCCACCGACGGAATTCTTCAAAACCAAAACGGCGTTGCAGGAAATGAATCCGGACATCGATTTTGAAGTCGAAGAAATCACCTACCTGCCGACCATGGAGCACCCGATTGCCGGTGACGATGTTGAGCAGTTTGAGCGTTTCGCAGGCCTGATTAACGACCTCGAAGACGTTCAGGAAATCTACCACAACGGCTCGTTTGAATAAGCACGACTGGTCAGATAGTTGATTGAAAAGACGGGAGCACAGGCTCCCGTTTTTTATTCCGTAACATAAATCTGAGTAGCAGTGCAGGCCAGAGAGTTATCACCATACGCCTGTCACTTAGTTGAAATAATTCTCGGTCATCCTGCGTCACTGATAAATATGTGACTCTGGGGAAGACCATGAAAACATCACTGACGGCACCCGCATTGAAGATCATTGTACCTGCGATTCTCGCAGCTACTCTGGCAGCTTGCGGCGGCGACGATAATAACAGCAGCAACAATAACGCTGACGACAATACAAACACAGATACCAACACTGGTAACAACACTGATACTGGCAATGAGACCAACAATAGCCCAACGCTGGCGGATCTGGGTATCGAGTGTGAAACAGTAACGACAGCAACCGACACCTCGGTATCGGGAACCCTCGAACTGTCAGTTGTTGATACTTACGTGTCAGGCAATGAGTTTGATACCGCGTCGGCTGAAATCGTGTCTTACGATAAGTGCTCGGACAAGCTCTACGTAGTGAATGCCGAAGATGCGACCGTTGATGTGCTCTCTCTGGCGCAGACCACAAGCGCGCCAGCTAAGCACGGCACCATTGATCTCTCTGCCGCTGCGACTGCCGCAGGTATTGAAATTGGCGCAGCTAACAGCGTATCGGCGAAACAGGGCCTTGTTGCTGTGGCGATTGAAGCAGATACCAAGCAGGACAACGGTCTGATTGCTCTGTATCGCTCAGACACTCTGGCATTGATTGGCACCTACACTGCTGGCGCACTGCCGGATATGGTGACTCTCAGTGAAGACGCCCGCTACATTCTGACGGCTAACGAAGGTGAGCCGAGTGGCGATTACACCAATGACCCTGAAGGTTCTGTCACCATTGTTGACCTTAAGAATGGCTTTGGTCCTGACGACGCTGTGGTATCTCAGGTTAGCTTTGCTGATTTTAATGTCGGTGGCAGTCGCGCGGATGAAGTTCCGGCGGATGTACGACTTCCTGGGCCTGCCGGTACAACAGTGGCTCAGGATCTGGAACCTGAATATCTGGCGCTGAACTCTGATGGCACCGTAGCCTGGGTTGCCATGCAGGAAAATAACGCAGTCGCGATTATCGACGTTGCTAACGCGACGGTTGAAGGCATGAAAGGTCTGGGTAAGAAGTCATGGAGCCCTGCTTCTGAAAACGAACTGGATGCATCCAACAAGGATGATGGTACCGGTCAGTTCGACAGCTATGAACAGCTGGTTGGTCTCTACATGCCGGATACCATCGTCAGTGTTGAAATTGATGGCGAAACGTACATCCTGACCGCTAACGAAGGTGATGGCCGCGAGTATATCTACGAGACGACTCAACAGGCCTGTGATGCTGCCGGTCATGAATGGGATGGCGATGACTTCGCACCGGGGGGTGACGATGAAGATGCTGATGCCTACGCCAACGAAGAAGACGATTGCATCTCGTGGATTGATGAAGCCCGTGGTGGTGACATCGAAGAGCTGGTGGCTGACGCACATCCTCTCAAGGCGGCTCTGGACGACAATGACCAGCTGAAGCGTATCAAAGTAACGACTGATCAGGCGGAATACGCTGCCGCTGATGACATCGTGACCTTTGGTGCTCGTTCGTTCTCAATCTGGGATGCAGCCGGCGATCTCGTGTATGACAGTGGCGATGTGATTGCCAAGCAAGTATACGATGTAGACCCTGAGGACTTTAACTCGACCAACGACGAGAACGACTCAGGCGACAACCGCTCTGACGACAAAGGTACTGAACCAGAAGCGATTGAAGTCGCGAAGATCGGAGATCGTTTCTTTGCCTTTGTTGGTTTAGAGCGTCAGGGTGGTGTGATGGTTTTCGACATTACTGATCCAACTGACCCTGAGTATCAGAGCTACCTGAATAATCGCGACTTTGATGCACCTGTCTGCACTGTGGTTGATGGGACTGAATGCGATAACGACACATACAGTGTTGATGCAGGCGACCTCGGCCCTGAGTCCATTGAGTACTTCACCCGTGAAGGTAAGCACTTTATTGCAGTCGGTAATGAAGTCAGCGGAACCACGACCGTGTACTCGATCGGTTTTCAGGATATCCGATAAGCGTTAGCCAATAAAAAGCCCGGTTGTCATACGGCAGCCGGGCTTTTTTTATGTCCAAAGTACGACAGCGAATGACTCAGCGGCGACGTTCATTCCGTAGCGATTGCATCACCCGGGCAGTCTGCGGGCGCACTCCGCGCCAGACATAGAATGCCTCAGCCGCCTGCTCGACCAGCATGCCCAGGCCATCAATGGTGCGAAGGGCTCCGTGTTCTTCGGCCCATCGGTTAAAGACAGTCATGCTGCTGCCGTACATCATGTCGTAGGTCGTCGTGTTCTGGTGAATAACTGAAACCGGTATCGGAGGCATTTCGCCAGCCAGACTGGCGGATGTACCATTGATAATGAGATCAAAGCTGCCTTCAATATCGCTGAAGCCACAGGCTGAAATACGACCGAGGTCGGCAAAGTCGTTTGCCAGCGTCTGTGCTTTTGACTCTGTGCGGTTGGCAATAACGATCCCAGCCGGTTGCTGCTCCAGAAGGGGGTGCAGCACGCCGCGGACTGCGCCACCGGCACCGAGAATGAGGATACGCTTGCCTTCCAGAATCACCGAGTGGTTAATCATCAGATCTCTGACCAGACCAGCACCGTCGGTATTGTCGGCGAGCAGGGTACCGTCAGGCATCTTCTTTAGTGTATTAACGGCCTCTGCGCGTTTAGCACGGGCGGTTAGTTCGTTGGCTAAGCGATAGGCATTTTCTTTGAATGGCACCGTTACGTTTAATCCGCTGCCTCCGTGCGCGATAAAGCGCCTGACTTCGCCGTCGAAGTCATCTAATGGCGCCAGCAGCGTTTTATAAAATAAGTCTTCACCGGTCTGCTCAGCAAAGGCATTCTGAATATCAGGTGACTTGCTGTGCGAGATCGGATTGCCGACTACTGCATAGAGGTCGGTCATTGCGTCTCCTTACTGCTGCCGGTACTACACCCAGTCCCGGTGAGGCAGAAAATCTTTGTAAAGGCGTTCTTCAGGGCTGCCCGGTTCAGGGTTCCAGTCGTAATCCCAGTGCGCGACAGGAGGCATCGACATCAGGATGCTCTCTGTACGTCCACCGGTTTGCAGGCCAAATATCGTGCCGCGGTCAAAAACCAGATTGAACTCGACGTAGCGTCCCCTGCGATAGCATTGGAATTTACGCTCACGCTCGCCCCAATTTGTGCCTTTACGGCGTTCTATGATGGGTACAACAGCATCAATATAGCCATTGCCGACTGCCTGCATAAAGGCAAAACTGCGCTCAAAGTCGACTTTGCCATCCCAGCTGTTCAGGTCATCGAAGAAGAGGCCGCCAACGCCACGGGTTTCATTCCGATGCTTCAGGAAGAAGTACTCGTCGCACCACTTCTTGTACTTGGGGTAAATATCTTCGCCGAATGGAGCACACAGGTCTCTAGACACCTGGTGCCAATGCACAACATCCTCCTCGAACGGGTAGAAAGGCGTCAGGTCGAAGCCTCCACCAAACCACCAGACTGGCTCTTCGCCCTCTTTCTCGGCAACGAAGAAACGCACGTTGGCATGAGAGGTTGGAATGTAGGGATTCTCTGGATGGATAACTAGTGAGACGCCCATCGCCTGAAAACTACGCCCCTCAAGCTCCGGGCGGTTGGCCGTGGCTGATGCTGGCAGTTTTGCGCCGCGAACATGTGAAAAATTCACGCCGCCTTTTTCGATGGTGCCGTCGGTAATCACCCGCGTCCTGCCGCCACCGGTGAGAGCCATAGGATTATTGCCTGCGTCTTCGCGATCCCAGGCGTCTTCAACAAAAGCCGCTTTGCCGTCCGCGGCTTCCAGGGCTGCACAAATTCTGTCTTGCAGATCCAGCAGGAAGGATTTCACTGCCTGAATGTCGCATGAAGTGTTGGCCATTAGGTCTCCTGATTTGCTCAGCGCAGGCGCTGGCCGTCGAGTGTTCGTATTTCGGAAGGCTGGCGTCGCCCACCGAGCTTGCCGGGGAGCAGGCAGTTCAACCCGTCAGGGAAGTACTTGCGTACTTTCAGGGCAGAGCGAGCGGGCTCTTTACCAGCGGGGTTAGCCGATGTGGATACCAGCGGTCCGACTTCGTCACAGAGCGCTTTGACTATCGGGTGGTCACTGATTCGCACGGCCAGGCTACTGTGTTCACCCCGGAGCCAGGTCGGTACTGAGTCATAACAGGGCAGTACCCAGGTCATCGGGCCCGGCCAGGTGGCCATGACTGTGTTCATATCGTCATCTGACAGTGGCTTGATCCAGTCCTGAAACTGATCGAGAGATGAGCCAACCAGTACCAGGCCTTTATGCTCAGGGCGCGACTTGAGATCGAGAATTCTGTGGACTGCCTGTTTATCGGTCGGATCGCAGCCGAGCCCCCAGACCGCTTCAGTCGGATAAGCGATAACGCCACCAGAGCGGATACAACGTAGGGCCTGATGTAAGTGCCAAGGGTTCACGGAGGGGTTCCAGCTTATTTGGTAATAAAGACTGCGGAACCCTACCTCAAGCCCGGCGTGGCGGCAAGAAGACGAAACTGAGACAGCGCAAGGTCGGCGTAGGTAGCTATTGCTTTGACAGTTTAGACAGGAAAGTCACGGCCTGGTCCGGGGTGAATTCTCTCGGGTCAAACGTGTTCTGGCCAACCTCGTTGAGAAGTTTGTAGAAGTCGTCTGACGCTGGGGCAAACCCCATATCCCAGGCACCAAATGTGGTTGCATCAATGTATTCGTAGCCAACAATGACGACGTCATCGTGGCGTGGGTCGTCTGCGATATCAAGGAACAGTTCATTGACCTCCTCGCGCTCGCCTTCGAGCGTTTGCAGGAAGTATCTTTGGTCGTAGCAAAGCATGCCACAGATATCGATGCTCTGATTATTGTCCCGTGCCACCGTCAGAATGTTCTGAATATCCTGCAGGCTCATGTCGCGTGTAGCGCGGCTCAGATAAGTCAAACGTATCAGCATTGAACGACTCCGGAGTTTATCGGTGACTTTCTACCTTTGTTGTGAACGAAGGCCAATTTGTTAACTAACCTGAGTGTAGACGCTTCTGAAGAAGGGAACCCCTGTATGTCATATACGCCAGTTGTTTTGCCTGAGTGGGCACTGTTAGGTCAGGCTCCGGTCGATCTCTCGGATGACTTGCGCTCGTGTTTGCAGACGTCGGAACCCTTGGGCCCGGGTAAGGCAACCCAGAAGTGGTTAAAGAAACATCCGGATTTACCTGTGCTGGTAGTGATTGCTACGACTGATAATCACGTCTGGATATTCGAGCAACTGATGTTTATACGGGAGCGTCTCCAGAACACTCAGTTACGTATTATCTGCTTCACAGAAGAAGAATGTATGGAGAGCTTTGCTGAACAGATTCAGGGTTGGCAGATTCACCGTTTGCAGGCGCTTCAGGAGTGGTCTGATGGCTTCCTGCGTAACCTTCTGATGGCCGAGAGCGAAGCGTTTAACGCTATTGGTGGGCAGCGTCGCCGGCGCGAATCTGAGCTGGCGCTTCTGACCTGGCTGGCACGTACAGGCCGGGATGAGTCGCTGGGCAATAAGCAGTTGAGGGAAGTAGCTGCACTGCTGACGGATCTTCTGGGGGCCCGGTCTGTATTGCTTGATCCTGATCACGAGCTGTTGGGCACTTATCCTGCGGAGATGCAGGGACTCAGTTGGCACGATACGCTGGATGCCCAGTTCGTTGGTTTCACGGTCAGTGAGCAACCGATTCGAGTGCAGCTGGATGCAACCTTGCCGGTACACGAAAAAGCCACCGACATTATCGGTGCGCACATCCGTGGCAGCATACTTATCCCTTTCCGCTGTTATGAAGAAATTCGGGGATATCTACTCATTTTGCTGACGTCAGAGCAGCTGGCCAATCTGGATGTCGGCACGGTGAACCTGTTGGAAAAAACGGCGGATCAGCTGCGTGTGCTGATAGAAAGACGGCAGAGTGAGCAACGCCTGCGAGTTCAGTATGATCGTCTGCAGGAAACATTAAAGCAGCTCTACAGTACCCAGGAACAGTTATTTCATGCTGAAAAACTGTCCTCGTTAGGGCAGCTCGCCGCGGGCATTGCTCATGAAATTAATAACCCGGTGTCATTTGTACTCAGTAACTTCGAGCCCCTTGATGAATATATATCCGGGATGAGTGAACTGATCCGCTTACATGATCAGTTTGCCCAGACTTTGGATGCGGGCGATGAGCAGCTACGCCAGCAGCTGCGGAATACGATTCAGGACAGAGAAAAGTCGATCGACCTGGAATTTGTTCTGGAGGATGTGTTCTCCCTGGTTGCCGATTCACGGAATGGGTTGAGTCGCGTGTGCGAGATAGTGAAAAACCTCAAAAATTTCGCTCACAAAGATCAGCTGGAGAGTGGCGACTTTGATCTCGTTGCCTGCTATCACGACAGCGTTGGCATACTTCGCCATCAGCTCCAGGATGGAATATCAATAGTTGAACAGTTGCCGGACAAAGCTTTGTTGGAGGGGAACTCGGGCATGATGGGGCAGGTGTTTATTAATCTGATTCAGAACAGCATCCATGCCATGTCGGGCCAAGGCTCGATCTCTGTCGCAATCACGGAAGTGGCAGATGAGTGGATCATTCAATTATCTGATACTGGCCCCGGTATTCCAGACGATGTCAGAGCTAAAATCTATGATCCGTTTTTTACCACCAAACCTGTCGGCGAGGGCACGGGTCTGGGGTTGTCGACCGTGTACAGCATTATTGAGCGCCATAAAGGACGCATTGAATATAAAGCAGGTGAGGGGAGTGGGGCCTGCTTTGAGATCAGGTTACCGCGAGGGGCGTAATCCAGCTGATCTCTACTTAGCTTATTTCTACTTAGTCAAATGAGCCGGTTCCAAGCGGATGAAAAGCTCACCTTCGTTCTTTTGCAGAAAGCCGTCGTAGCAGGCATGTTGCAGTTCCTGCTCTTCATCTGGAAGCCAGTGACGGTTGTCGAATTCAATGATCTGATCAATGGAGTCGAGTTCAATGCCGTAAGTTCTGCCTGCTGCGCGCAATATAACCACTACGGGCTTCAGCATTTCTTCGAGGCGCGCTGCTGCTTGATCGAACAGGCGCAATAGCACTTTCAGGGTGGAGTGCTTCTCATCGTTCAGAATCCGGTTCGCCTCCTCAGCGTTGCCTTCTTCTTGTGCCATTTTCAGTAGCCGGTTCGCCAGAGAATGTATGTGTTTATGCGGCGCGTCGAACTGGGCCATGATCTTACGCAGCTCTTCATCGAGCGCTTTGTATTTGTCGTACCAGAGGCCAAATGCACACAGGTGAGGATCGGTCGCTTTCTTAAACTCTTCGCTATGGTTAATGCTGTGTTCGAGGGCCTTAATCCAGTCAATATGATCCTGGCGACGTAGCTTCAGCATCTCAATAAGCTGCTCGCATTCCTCCAGTTGTGAGGATGACCGAATAAGGCGGCTGAAGTTGAATAGCGGAATCTGGTTGCCTTCATAGGTGAACATGCGGCGAATGCCTGATTTACCACCGGGAACATCGTGCGGGTCGATGGCGTCCAGAGTCGTGATGTACTGAATCGAATCGACGGGCAGGGCGTACTTGGCGCGTGGTAAGTGAAAGGTAAGGTAGCTTCCAGCCACATCGGGTTTTGTGGCAACGGCGGTCTGGTTCATTGGTGGCTCCTCCTGATTCGATAAAGTGTAGATCAGGTCTGGAGCATTACCATGTGCCGAACAAGGATTTCACCGTGCCCGGCAATAGCCGCCGGGCGCCTGTAACAGCCAGCCCTCCAGCTCCAACATCAGAAGTTCACCCAGAAGCTCAGGGATTGGGCGGGCGCTACGCAAGGCGATAACATCGACTGGTGTCGGGTTGAAATCGATATGATTGAGCAGATCGGGGGCGTCCGATACTGGGGCGCTGGTGGCTGACGCCGCGCGGTTGTCGTTGTCCGTAAATCCCGGCAATGATGCTTGCTGAGCCGGCATGTGGGTTGTCATTGTTGCTTCAAGAATCTGCTGAGCAGTCTCAACCAGCAGGGCGCCTTCGCGAATCAGCTGGTGTGGGCCCCGGCTCAGGGGATTCCCGAGTGCTCCGGGTACGGCCAATACGTCTCTGCCCTGATCGGCGGCCATACGGGCGGTAATCATAGTGCCACTTTTGATACCGGCTTCGACCACGACGGTCGCGCTACTCAGCCCACTGATAATGCGATTACGGGACGGAAAGTGACGCGCCTGTGCTTTCGTGCCGGGGCTGAACTCACTCAGCAATAAGCCCTGCTCGATGATGCTGGCTGCCAGACTGCGGTGTTTCGCCGGGTATATGATATCGGGCCCGGTTCCCATCACGGCAATGGTTGCTCCTGCCGACACTGCACCGCGATGTGCTGCGCCGTCGATGCCCAGGGCCAGACCACTGACGACAGAGATCCCGGCGGAAGCAAGCTCAGCGGCGGTATCCAGCGTCCAGTCGAGGGCTCCGGCGGATGCGCCACGACTGCCGACGATAGCGATAGCCGGTTGCTCCAGCGCGCTCAGGTTGCCGCGGTACCAAAGAAAAATGGGCGCATCACGAAGTACGTTCAGGGATTCCGGATAGTCTGCCGATCCAGCCAGAAGCACCCCTTGATTCGGGTGCTGGCACCACCGTTCAAGAACTTCAAAGCCTTGGTTAAGAGAGGCATCGTTCTGCCAGCGGTCTGCCTGATCGGGTTTGAGGCCGAAGCGGATAAGATCCGCGCTGCTGCATTCAGTCAGTGCCTCAGCATCTGCCAGCTGATTGCGAATGTCGTTTAGCGCGACATTGCCGACGCCAGAGATATTGCGTAAACGCCACCAGGCAAGCAGCGTATTGCGGTCGGGTGAGTTCTTGAGTCCATCCATGGACATTCGGCCTCCGTGGCCAGCCAGACGCCCCTCTGCATGAGATGCGTCTGTTATTGAGGTTGGTCAGATCTTCGGTGACTCGAAGTAATCGCCCACTTTCAGCGGACGCTGAGCGCGCATGATCAGAGCGTAGGACATCTTCTCGTACACACGGAACACCATCATGCTACCGGCGTCCTCTGCTGGCAGGCGGATCTTTTCTTTCTCAACAGGATCGTAAACGACTTCGCCAGCTTTTTTGATCAGCATGACATGGCCCACTTCCATACCGTCGCGCTCGCCGCGGTTGAGAGCAACCACATCGAACTGTCCAACGTGAGATACACCATTGGTCACAGCTAGAATTTCACCCGCAATACGCTGACCCGGCGCTTTAGGAATAAAACGGGATTTCAGTTCGCGGTCTTCTGTTTCCAGCAGGCGGTCGCGGGTTGATACTTGCTGGTTGGTCTTTTCCAACATCAGGGTGATGACATCGCCCTCAACGGTTTCAACAGACGCCTTACCGATATCGGTGGCTTCCATACCCAACACTTCATCCGTTACCGGATCAACGAATACGTCACCTTTGCGGTAGATGCCGTAAGCAGAGGCCAGTTGGCCATCAACTTTGCCGCGTGCGTAAACTTTGGTTCCGGCGCCCATCAGCACACGTCCATCAGCACCGCTGACAATATAAGGCGCTTTGGCAAGCTCTTCGGGCTCGACAATGCGGTGGTCACGCAGAAAACCCTGAATCGCGTCCATCGGAATAGCCGCGATGGCAGCTTCGATAGGCTGAACCCGTGCCGAAGGAGACATTTTTACGTCACCCGGGCGCAATTTAACGGTGCGGGATGCCTGTCCACGTTCCATTACGGTTAGTTTTTTCTGGCCATCTACGTCAATCAGGCCGATCATGTCACCAGGGTAGATAAGGTGAGGGTTGTTGATCTGGTCGTTCTGGTACCAGATTTCAGGCCATTCCCAAGCGTTGCCAGTGAAGCGTTCTGCGATATCCCAGAGGGTGTCACCCTTTTGTACCGTATAGCGCTCAGGGGCATCAGCTCTGAGTTCCAGTGCGCTTGCACCGGCTGAAAGGCACATCAAACCTGTAACGAGTAGTCGTTTGATGGTTTTGCTCATCCTTTATTCCCTTTATTATTAGCGTTCAGGGTGACGTTGAATTGGCTGCCACGCGGCCATATTAGCAAGTCACTACCATAAAATTCCATAAGTACCGCATTTCTCATGGCCATACTAGATATTCTGGAATTCCCGGACCCACGTCTGCGAACCGTTGCACAACCTGTAAAAGAGGTCGACGAACGAGTGCAGAAAATCGTCGACGACATGTTTGAAACCATGTACGACGCACCCGGCATCGGCCTGGCAGCGACTCAGGTGAACATACACGAACGCATCATTACGATCGATGTGTCTGAAGACAAGAGCGAACCACTGGTATTCATCAACCCCGAGATTACCGTGCTTGATGGTGAGCTGGAGTCGATGCAGGAAGGTTGTCTCTCTGTGCCCGGCTTCTATGAAGACGTTACCCGTGTTGAGCATTGCCTGGTGAAAGCTGTCGACCGTAATGGTGAGACGTTCGAGCTTGAGTGTCGTGGCCTGCTGGCAGTGTGCATTCAGCACGAAGTCGACCACCTCGAAGGTAAGCTGATGGTTGATTACATATCGCCTGTGAAGCGTAATCGCATCAAGAGCAAGCTGGACAAAAAACACAAAATCGAAGCCCGTCAGGGGAAACGTTAATACATGGCTCTACGCATTGTTTTTGCCGGTACGCCGGATTTCGCCGCGGTTCACCTGTCTGCGCTGGTTAACAGTGAGCATGAAGTTGTTGGTGTCTACAGTCAGCCAGACCGTCCGGCGGGGCGCGGTAAAAAGCTTCAGCCCAGCCCGGTAAAAAAAATCGCGCTTGAGCATGATATCCCGGTGTATCAGCCGCTCAATTTTAAAGACGATGCCGATGTAGAGGTGCTCAGATCGCTCAACGCCGATGTTATGGTGGTGGTTGCCTATGGCCTGCTGCTACCGAAGCGTGTTCTGGATACACCGAAGTTTGGTTGCCTGAACGTGCATGCTTCTCTCTTGCCTCGCTGGCGTGGCGCAGCGCCAATTCAGCGCTGTATCGAGGCCGGAGACATGGTGACAGGCATTACTATCATGCAGATGGATGTCGGCCTGGATACGGGCGATATGCTGAGTAAAGTCACGACCGGAATTAATCTCGATGACACCGGCGGCTCGCTGCACGATCGTCTGGCTGAGATGGGGCCGGGGGCGTTGCTAAAGACGCTGGCGGATGTTGAAGCAGGAACACTGACCCCTGAGCAACAGAATGACGCCGCTGCCTGTTATGCCCACAAACTGAGCAAGCAGGAAGCATTGATTCAGTGGGACGCACCCGCAGATGAGCTGGAGCGTAGGGTTCGTGCATTTAACCCCTTCCCTATGGCGTATACCTTGCTGGGTGACGAGCGTATCCGGATTCATGCCGCAGTGGCGTTGGATAAAGCGACACAGCTGGCGCCAGGGACCATTGCTAATGTGTCTGCGGACGGTATCGAAGTCGCCTGTAACGAGGGCGTTCTGAAACTGACTAAGCTGCAACTGGCCGGTAAAAAACCGATGGCTGTCGCTGACATTATCAACGGCCAGCCGAATCTGTTTCAGCCGTTTTACGTACTTTCTTCTGAGCTTTGATCATGCAGAATCTATATGGGCGCGGTAAAGCCAGTGCCATGACACCGCGCCACGCAGCGACACTTGCTGTGGCTGCGGTCATGTCTGGGCAATCGCTTAATCAGGTGATCCCTTCCCTCGAAGATCGCATTGAAGACAGTGAACGGGGCTTCTTCCGGGATCTGACTCTGGGCAGTTGCCGTTGGTACTTCCGACTGAATGCGCTGACCAAAATGCTGTTGAAGAACCCGTTTCCGGAAGAAGATCAGGATCTTCATGCTCTGATGATCGTCGGGCTGTATCAACTGGTTATGCAGGGCAAAGCGCCACACGCTGCGGTACATGCCACAGTTGATGTCTGCGAAGAGATGGGTAAAGGCTACGCTAAGCCGGTCATCAACGCGTGTTTACGGCGTTACGGCCGCGAGTACGAAAGCCTGCTACCGCCTCTGGACGACAACCCGGTAACCGCGACCAGTCATCCAAAATGGTTAGTGAAAATGCTGACCAAAGCCTGGCCCGAACAATGGCCGGAGATACTTGATGCAAACAACGAGCGTGGCCCATTGTGTTTGCGTGTGAATCAGCGTCATATCAGCCGGGATGAGTATCTCGGGCGTTTGCAGGAAGCCGGTATTGAAGCAATGGCCGGTGAGCACAGTAGCTCAGCAATTTACCTTGAGGAGTCATGCGACGTAACGACGCTGCCCGGCTTTGCGGACGGCGACGTCAGTGTGCAGGATGAAGCCGCGCAGCTGGCGGCTCAGATACTGGCACCAGAAGATGGCGAGTGCGTGCTCGATGCCTGTGCCGCGCCCGGAGGTAAGAGTGCTCATTTGCTGGAGTCAGCCGATATTCGTCTGATGGCGGTGGATGCCGATGAGTCGAGACTTGAGCGGGTACACGAAAATCTTGAGCGTCTGAAACTCAGCGCAGATATCGCCTGCATAGACATGTGCTCAGACGAGCCCTGGTGGCAGGATTATTGTGACGATGAGCCGGGGTTCGATGCCATTTTGCTGGATGTGCCCTGTTCTGCGACCGGTGTTATCCGCAGGCACCCAGATATCCGCATGCTGCGCCGCCGGGAAGACATTGCGCAGCTGGTTGAGGTACAGGCTGATATTCTTGAGCGCGCCTGGCAGATGCTGAAGCCGGGCGGGCGCCTGCTGTATGCCACCTGTTCGGTGCTGCCACAAGAAAACAGCGAGCAGATTGTACGTTTTGTTGATGTGCATCCGGATGCAACGCTCGTTACACTGGACAATGACTGGGGAATCGCCTGCAATGCCGGGCGGCAGTTATTTCCGACGCCGCGCGGACACGACGGCTTTTATTACGCGCTCTTGCACAAAACTGCAGACAATAACTGCTGAAGGCAGACGGGACTCTGAGCTGATATGAAGATAATTATCCTTGGCGCCGGACAGGTCGGGGGAACACTGGCAGAAAACCTCTCCAGTGAGAAAAACGATATCACCATTATCGACACAGACACCGATCGCCTGCGCGAACTGCAGGACCGTATCGATGTTAAAACCGTTTATGGTCATGGATCGTTCCCGCATGTGCTGCGTGACGCTGGGGCCGATGATGCAGACATGCTGGTTGCGGTGACTAATTCCGATGAGACCAATATGGTCGCCTGTCAGGTGGCTTACACCCTGTTCAGAACGCCGACCAAGATTTCCCGTATTCGCTCCAATGCTTACCTGAAGCAGACGGACCTCTTTAATGTCGATGCTTTTCCGATTGATGTTCTGATCTCACCGGAGCAGGTTGTTACCAAATACATCCGGCGCCTGCTGGAATTTCCCGGAGCGCTGCAGGTACTCGATTTTGCCGACGGTAAAGTTCAGCTGGTTGCTGTTAAAGCCTATTACGGTGGGCCTCTTGTCGGACAGGCCATCTCAACACTGAAAGATCATCTGCCCAACGTTGAAACCCGTGTTGCCGCGGTGTTCAGGCGCAATACCGCGATCGAGCCGAAAGGCGATACCGTGATTGAAGCCGATGATGAAGTCTTCTTTATCGCTGGCCGTGAGCATATCCATACCGTCATGAGTGAGCTGCGCCGTGCAGAAGATTCGTACAAGCGCGTCATTATTGCGGGGGGCGGCAACATTGGTTACCGGCTCGCGAAAGCACTGGAAAAACGCTACCGGCTTAAAATCATCGAGCACAACCCTGAGCGTGCGCGTTATCTGAGTGAAAATCTCGACCGCACTGTGGTCCTGCACGGCAGCGGCACCGACAAGAGCCTGCTCGAAGAAGAGAATATTGAGAATACCGACGTCTTCTGTGCCCTGACCAACGATGACGAAGTAAACATCATGGCCTCGCTGTTGGCGAAGCGCCATGGCGCCCGCAAAGTGATGACCCTGATTAATAAAGCGGCCTACGTTGATCTGGTGCAGGGTGGCATGATCGATGTTGCGATCTCACCGCAACAGGCAACCATCGGCAGTCTGCTGACGCATGTGCGCCGGGGCGATGTGGTAAATGTTCACAGCCTGCGTCGCGGCGCCGCTGAAGCCATTGAAGCTATCGCTCACGGTGACAGCATGTCATCTAAGGTGGTCGGGCGTCGTGTGGGTGAGATTAAATTACCGCCGGGTACCACCATTGGTGCGATTGTGCGCGGCGATGACGTCATTATGGGACGCTCGGATGTGGTAGTGGAATCGGATGACCACGTGATTCTGTTCGTGATGGATAAGCGCCACATCGCCGATGTGGAACGACTCTTCCAGGTGGGCTTGGGCTTCTTCTGATATGCACTTTACTGTGATTGCCCGGGTACTGGGCATTTTCCTGATGTTGTTCAGTCTGACCATGCTGCCGCCCATGGTCGTTTCTATGTGGTATGACGATGGAGCGACTGAGGCCTTCAGCGTTGCCATGTCTCTGGTTCTCGGGATTGGCTTCTTCAGTTGGCTGCCTTTCCGGGGCGTTAAAAAAGAACTTAAAACCCGTGACGGGTTTATTGTTGCCGCATTGTTCTGGCTGACTCTGGGACTGGCCGGCACATTACCTTTCATGCTCGCCGAAAACCCCGGTCTGAGCTTTGCCGATGCCTTCTTCGAATCCCTGTCGGGCTGGACAACCACCGGTGCGACGGTGATGACGGGTCTCGAATATCTGCCGAAATCGATACTCTGGTATCGCCAGCAACTGCAATGGCTGGGCGGTATGGGGATTATCGTACTGGCCGTAGCGATCCTGCCGATGCTCGGCATTGGTGGTATGCAGCTGTTCCGTGCTGAAATGCCGGGCCCTCTGAAAGACTCCAAGCTCACGCCACGTATCACAGAAACCGCAAAAGCACTCTGGTATATCTACTTGTCTTTGACCATTGCCTGCGCACTGGCTTACTGGCTCGCGGGTATGAACACCTTTGATGCCATCGCGCACAGCTTCTCGACGGTCGGTATCGGGGGCTTCTCAACCTATGACGCCTCCATGGGGCACTTTGACAGCGCACTGATTGAAGCCATCGCCATGTTCTTTATGCTGGTGGCAGCATTGAATTTTTCTCTGCACTTCTACGCCTGGCGATACAAAACCGTGCGTCACTATTTTCTCGATTCAGAAGTGAAGTTCTTTCTGTTCGTTATGCTGGGTGGTGCGCTTCTCACCGTGATCGCACTGTGGATGACAGATACCTACGACTTTGGCGGTGCCGTTCGCTATGGCTTGTTTGAACTGGTGTCGGTTGCCACAACGGCTGGCTTTGGTACCGCCGATTTCTCGGTCTGGCCGGTTTTCCTGCCTGTACTCCTCTTTATGATGGCATTCATTGGTGGCTGTGCGGGCTCGACCGGCGGTGGCATGAAAGCCATTCGTATCCTGTTGGTATTCAAACAGGGCCTGCGCGAGATTCATCGACTGATTCACCCCAATGCCATTATTCCGGTTAAGCTCGGCAAGCAACCGGTAGCCGACCGTATTCTGGAATCCGTCTGGGGTTTCTTTGCGCTCTATGTGGTTACCTTCATGGTCATGATGCTAGCTTTGATGGCGACCGGGCTGGATCAGGTCACCGCGTTCTCAGCCGTCGGCTCCTGCCTTAATAACCTCGGTCCGGGCCTTGGTGAAGTTTCAGCACATTACGGCAATATCTCCGATACCGCCAAGTGGATACTGGCCCTGACTATGCTGCTTGGACGTCTGGAGATTTTCACCCTGTTGGTGCTGATTACCCCGAGCTTCTGGCGGAGTTAATATTGAGGATTATCGACAGGGATATGTCTTCTGAAAATAAGCTACAACGCGTCAGTAATCAGCGTCTGTTTATTCCAATCGTTGCTCTCGTCCCTTTTGTCTTACTTACTTCAGCCTATATCGAGCTAGGTTGGAGTTTGTCTGATCTGAAGGGGCAGATTTACTTTGCTATGTCTGCTCTTCTTTTGACGGTTTACTGGTGGCTACCTTTCGGCTTATTTCCGAAGTCGCATAAGGAATCGATTGAGTTTGATCGAGAGAGACTCCGGGTCATTCGCGGAGAAAAGAGTTGGACTGGCAGGTGGAGTGAGTGGCAAGCATTCAAGGTTGAAATGGTTATCAGTCAGGTCGGTTATAACTGTTGTTTGATTTTCTACGGGCGCGATGGAAAGGAATTCAGTTTCTACTTCCGCAATCTTATGGCATCCGAGATTGAAAGGTTTCTTGAGGGGGCGCCGCTTGTGAAGCGGTAATGAACTGGGAGGCTAAACCCAGTTTTCGGCCCGTAGACCAGAAACCCGTTGAAACTCGCGTTCGTTATTGGTCACTACAATAAGACCGAGTGAGCGGGCATGGCCTGCGATCATTTGATCGTACGGGCCGATAGGGCGTCCGCTACGAGCAAGTTCAGCGCGGATTTGCCCCGTGTGCTGTGCAGCGTGTGCGCCAAAGTCCAGAACTTCCAGTCGGCTCGCAAACGACTCGACAACTTTCAGGTTACGTTCAGGGTTGGTGGATTTTTCCGCACCGTATAACAATTCCATCAGGGTGACAGAGGAAATTGCCATCTGCCCATCATGCGTATTGAATTTCTCCCGGACCTGCTCAGGTCTATTTTTGATCGCGTAGATCACGATATTAGTATCGAGCAGATACTTAATCATCAGAAGTTCTCACGCGTTTGTTCGTCCGGTTGCTCTCGTTCAATCATAAAGTCATCCGTGGCGCGCAACCCCTCAAACCAACTATCCCAGCTCTCACCAACGGGGGTTATGATGAGTGCATTCCCGACAGAAAAGATATTCACCTTTTTCACACCGTCTGCAAACTCAAGTGCTCGCGGAATTCGTATCGCTTGATTCTTGTTGTTCGAAAATATGGATGCTTCTGCCATAACTAGCCTCACTAAACAGAAGGTTGATTTAGTTAATATGATAGTGGACTAGGTATATGTCAATAACATATACCTAGTCCGCTCCATTTTCTGATGCTTGGTTAATACTTCCACTGTTCATCGCAGAGGACGGCGCGCGCTTCAGACGGAACTTAACCAACGCGTACCCCAAGAGGTATAAGGTCGCAATCAGAAGTGCAGCGGCAGTGCCCAGTTGGAGCCCCAGAATTGGGTATATCTGAGTGACTGATGCTACGTAGATCACCATAGAGACCAGCCCTGCGGGGTACTGCTTGACCGTGGCAGCGACGACCGGTGCGCCGTAGCTTAACTGCAATACGATCAGTGTCGGAAAAAAGCTGACAGGAAACGCTGCTAATAAGCCTGCCTGTGAGGGGGACAGCCAGTGTGCTATCGCGGTAATTCCCAGTACGCTGATGGTTGCCATGACCGCACGGAACAGAATCGCTGGTGCCGGACGTTGCCAGAGGTTGTCACTGTTCAGTGCGACTTTGGCGTCAGGTACAGACCGGAGAAGCCGGCTTGCTATGGCGATCAGAGCCAGAATAATCAGTGCATTCTGCCACCAGTTGGCGTTCCAGTACTGCAGCGGCGTGACCGTTGCGAGAAATGCCCCCAGTGCTATCGTCGCGGGTATCAGAACGTGCCTTGGACGATGCCAGCGACGGCTGGCATACAGATAGCTGGTAGCCAACGCCAGGCTGCCGGTCAGACCAATCAGGGTATATGTCGCTCCTTCTGCTGCGAAATCAGAGCCCAGTTCAAACCCCATAAAGTACAGAGTAATGGCGCTACCCAGCGGAAAGCCTGCCAGTACACCTGCCCATGCCGGGCCATAGCGTCGTGCTACGACAGCCAGCATAACGACCGTTAGAAACGTAACCAGTATCTTTGTAAATAAGAGCAGCAAAAGGAGAGCCTCGGATGTCGTTCCGCGATGATAGCTGACGCCCGGGGCAGTGTCAGGTGAAGATCAATACAGTAAAACGGGCCATGTAGAGGCTTTTGTTATCTTATCGGGTCACTTTGGCGCGACCTGACTAAACTCGTTGGCGAGGCATTTCAACGGGGCATATTCTGGTACCTGCAACAGTAGCCAGAGGGATGCGGTACTGGCTTATTCTCGCGAACGATGCAGGGATAAGAATAATGATAATAAAACCAACTGTAAGTCTGGTGGCACTCACGCTACCACTATCAGCTCTGGCTGAATTGCAATCTCTTGATGAATACGCCATGAGCACCGTATCCGGGCAGTCCGGTATTACCATTGAAATGGAAGCTCAGATGGACATCGGTGAGATCGTCTACACAGACGAAGGCTCTCTTGCGATTACCGAGATATTTCTGGGCGGTGCTGACCGCGACGACCTGTTTGTTGAAGGTTACACAGCGGCGAACGGTGGCACACCTTTTATCCAGAATGTCTCTCCGCTACTTGATGATCTGAAGCTTGATATTGATATATCAGAGGCAGGTGAACTCTCCCTGAAGTTCTATCCAGTAGGCTATGCGGCGCCGGTGGATTTCAGTATCCGTACCCAGGCCTGGGAGATTCGTGACGCCGATGGGGATCTGAACTTTACCCTGATCGATAATTTCAAACTGGATGGCATATTCACTCAGCTTTGGGCCACCATCGGTCATGATGACGATCTTGGCGCCGACAAGCTGCATATTGATCTCAGGATGGGTATTGATGATATGGATTTCGATATGCCAGCACTGGGGCTCGGCATCCGTGACTTTCGTATGACCCGTTCTGATTATGACGATAACCCGAACCTGCTAAGCGCCAATGCCGTTATCGAAGCGGATATTTACAGTGGGGAGAATATGCAGGGCGGTGGTGCACTTGCCATAGACAATATCGGGATGAATGCCGATATCACTGTCGGGTCAATTCAGGTCGGTGGGCGATCAATCGGTTCAATGAAAGTCGACAACCTCAACATGGTTGGCGGCAGCCTGAAAATTTACGGCCACTGAAACCCTCCACTCAGTGGGTTTTGCCAGCTTACCAGGGGCGGTAAGCTGGCTTTTTTGTGTTTGGCTTTCTGTCTCTTCTTCGTTGCGAGTTGCCCCACTGATCAAGCTCTGTACAATGCCGGCTTTTCCGCCTGAGTTCTTCGGGTGCGTGTCTTATTAGTAAGTGAGCAGTTACTTATGTTGAATACTCTGAAGCGTGAGTGGTTTTCGAACATTCGCGGTGACTTCCTGTCGGGTACTGTTGTTGCCCTGGCGCTTATCCCTGAGGCGATTGCCTTTTCTATTATTGCCGGTGTTGACCCTAAGGTGGGGCTGTACGCGTCTTTTTGTATTGCTGTGATTATCGCCATTGTCGGCGGTCGCCCGGGGATGATTTCAGCAGCTACCGGTGCCATGGCTCTGTTGATGGTCACTCTGGTGAAAGAGCATGGTCTGCAGTATCTGCTTGCGGCCTCATTATTGTGTGGTGTCATTCAGATTGTGGCCGGGTTCTTAAAGCTCGGTGACCTGATGCGTTTCGTCTCGCGGTCGGTGGTCACGGGCTTTGTGAACGCTCTGGCGATTCTGATTTTTATGGCGCAGTTGCCTGAACTCACGAACGTGACCTGGCATGTGTACGCTATGACGGCCGCGGGTCTCGGCATTATTTATCTGTTTCCGTATGTGCCTAAAGTCGGCAGCTGGCTGCCGTCGCCACTGGTCTGCATTCTGACGATCACCGCGGTATCTATGTATTTTGGTATCGATGTTCGCACGGTTGCCGACATGGGAGAGCTGCCGGATACCCTGCCAATTTTCCTCTGGCCAGACGTGCCGCTGACGCTGGAGACGCTGTGGATCATTCTTCCATACTCCGCCGCGTTAGCCGCCGTAGGTCTGCTGGAATCCATGATGACAGCCACCATCGTTGACGAACTAACGGATACCGAGAGCGATAAAAACCGCGAATGTAAGGGGCAGGGTGTGGCCAATATTGGTTCTTCTTTGCTGGGCGGCATGGCGGGCTGCGCCATGATTGGTCAGTCGATTATCAATGTTAAGTCGGGTGGTCGTGGTCGTCTGTCGACCTTTATCGCAGGCTTGTTCCTGCTGATCATGGTGGTCTTTCTGGATGAATGGATCGGGCAGATACCGATGGCGGCTCTGGTTGCTGTCATGATTATGGTGTCTATCGGTACCTTCTCCTGGGAGTCTGTGATCAACCTGAAGAAGCACCCGATGTCGACCAATATTGTGATGCTGGCCACAGTGTCTGTGGTTGTCGCGACGCACAATCTGGCACTGGGTGTACTCGTTGGTGTCCTTCTGGCATCGTTGTTCTTTGCGAACAAAATTGGCCGCTTTATGGTAGTTAAAAGCGAGCGGGATGCACCGGGTGAACGCACTTATAACGTGATCGGTCAGGTGTTCTTTGCGTCATCGGATGCCTTCAGTAAGTCATTCGATTTCCGTGAAGCGGTCTCTAAGGTAACTATTGATCTGACGCATGCCCACTTCTGGGATATTACGTCAGTATCTGCATTGGATAAGGTGGTGATTAAGTTCCGCCGCGAAGGTGCAGAGGTTGAGCTGCTCGGTATGAATGAAGCCAGCGCTACGATTGTCGACCGCTTCGGTGTGCATGATAAGCCGGAAGAAGTCGAAAAAATGATGGCTGGTCATTAACAGACTGCCATCAACAATGGATAGGTAGAACGCCTTGGTTTTGCTGTCGAAAGAGAGTGATAAGGAGTAACGATGAAACAGATTACGGCATGTATCGATGCCTCCCCGGGTGCAATGGCCGTCGTTGACGCTGCTTCCTGGGTCAGCCAGCGATTGCAGCAACCGCTGACGCTGCTGCACACTCTTGAAAAGGTCGATAAAAATGCGGCTGATCTGAGTGGCAGTATTGGCTTTGGTAGCCGTGAGCATTTACTGGAGCAGCTCACTGAGCTGGATGCTCAGCGCGCTAAGCTGGCTATAGAAAGTAGCCGCATCATGCTTGAGTCTGCTGAAAAACGGGCGAAAGAGCATGGTGCTCAGGACTGCAGCGTTCAACAGCGTCATGGTCGTCTGTCAGAAGAAGTCCTGTCACTTGCTGACGATACCCGTGTTCTGGTGATGGGGCGTCAGGGCGAGGACCATCCGGACCCGACGGTCGCGACGCTGGGTAGCCAGCTGGAGACGGTGCTTCGTTCAGTGGCTTGTCCTGTATTGATTACCACAGGTGTATCCTTCCGCACTCCGACTCGTTTTATGGTGGCTTACGACGGCAGTGAGGCGGTCGAGCGTGCGCTAGATGCGTACGCTGACAGTCCACTGTTGAAAGAAGCAGAGTGCCATCTGGTGATGGTTAATCACACGGACGCTGAGCACGTCGCGAAGTTTACGACAGCGCATGAGCGTCTTGAAAAAGCCGGTTTTAAAGTGGTCACGCGTCAGTGCGAGGGCGATGTACTGTCGATTCTCAATGACTACCAGTTCCGGCATCAGATTGATCTGATCGTGATGGGAGCCTATGGTCACTCGCGTATCCGTCAGTTTTTCGTGGGTTCGCACACCCGCAATATGGTCAGTCATAGCAAGGTGCCGCTATTGCTCTTGCGATAAGGCAGCAGTGACATGAAAGAAAAGAAGGGGCCACTGGCCCCTTTTTTATTGCCATTCTCAGGCCGGGTTGGATTCTGTAGAACCTCGCTGGTTCAGCCAGTAATACAGTACCGGCACAACGAGCAGAGTCAGGGTCGTTGCTGTCAGTATGCCACCAATCACCACAGTGGCGAGTGGTCGCTGAACTTCTGCGCCTATCCCGGTATTTAACGCCATAGGGACGAACCCAAGCCCTGCAACGAACGCGGTCATCAATACCGGCCGCAGCCGCATGGTTGCCCCCTGGATTACGGCGTCACGCAAGTCGTGGCCATTATCCCGGAGCTGGCGAATAAAGGTCAGCATGACGAGGCCGTTCAATACCGATATGCCGGACAGTGCGATAAAGCCCACCGCCGCTGAAATCGACATTGGCATCCCTCTTAACCAAAGAAAGAGTATTCCCCCGGTTAAGGCCAGAGGCACACCGCTGAAGATGATCAGAGCGTCGCGCAGGTTGCCGAAGGCTGATATCAGCATAAACAGAATCAATGCCAGAGTGGCAGGTACTATCCAGGTTAGTCGTGCCTGTGCTGACTGGAGTTGCTCGAAGGTGCCGCCGTATTCGAGCCAGTAGCCGCTGGGTAAGTTGACTTCTGAGGCCGCTCTCCGGCGGACCTCTTCTACGAAACTGCCGAGATCACGACCGCGTACATTGGCAGTAACGACAATACGTCGTTTACCATTCTCACGACTGATCTGCGCAGGGGCGGGAGCGAGTTTGATGTCAGCGACTTCGCTCAGCGGTACAAACCCGCCATCCGCCAAAGGTACAGGCAGTGCTTTAATCAGGTCTGAGTTCTGGCGAAGAGCGTCGGGAAATCTGACGACGAGAGGAATGCTCTGGTCGCCACGATAGATCTGTCCTGCAGACTGTCCGCCGATGGCGGTCGACAACAGTGACTGAACGTCGTCAACGGTCAGTCCATAGGCCGCCAATTGCAGACGGTCGGGGTGCAGAGTCAGTACAGGAAGCCCGGTCACCTGCTCTACCCGGACATCGGCACTGCCTTTTACAGAGCGAAGAAGCGTGGCAACCTCATTGGCCGAAGCAAGTAGCTGGTTCAGATCATCACCAAAGACCTTAACCCCAAGGTCGGCGCGCACGCCTGAGATCAATTCATTGAAGCGCATCTGAATGGGCTGCGTGAATTCGTAGTTATTTCCCGGCAGCTCTCGCACGCTGGCTTCAATCCGCGCTACCAGCTCAGCTTTGTGCAGGCTCGGGTCTGGCCACTGGGCTTTTGGTTTGAGGATAACAAACGTATCCGCGACATTGGGCGGCATCGGGTCGGTTGCCACCTCAGGCGTCCCCAACCGGGAGAAGACGGTCGCAACCTCAGGAAAAGTAAGCAGGCGTTCCTCAAGTAATACCTGCATCTCTAACGATTGTTGTAGAGATGTTCCTGGGATACGTAGTGCGTGCAGCGCAATGTCACCCTCATCCAGCTGAGGGATGAATTCTGAACCGAGGCGGGTACTGAGAAGCAGGCAGCCAACCACCAGGAGAATCGCTGCGCCGGTAATTACAGCCGGCACATTAAGCGCCCTCTGAATAAGTCGCTCGTACAGAGTCTGGTAATAAGGCCGGGTCGCCTTATCGGAGTCGTCGCCGTGCTGAGTGCCTGGCCGGTTCTTCAGAAAAACCGCAATAGCGGCAGGAACCAGTGTAATGCTGATCACCATGGCCGAGAGCAGCGCAATCACCACCGTCGCCGCCATGGGATGGAACATTTTGCCCTCGATGCCGGTGAGGCTGAAGATCGGGATATACACCAGAGTGATAATGGCGACCCCGAAGAGGCTCGGCTTAATCACCTCGCTGGTGGCGGAATACACCAGCTCAAGTCGTTGCTGTAGATTAAGCGCTGACTGGCTGGCATTCAGACGCCTGACGCAGTTTTCTACGATGATAACGGCGCCGTCAACGATCAAACCGAAGTCCAGTGCGCCCAGGCTCATGAGGTTGGCCGAGACGCCGGTCTGAACCGTGCCGGTCACTGTTGCCAGCATCGCCAGTGGAATGACCGCGGCCGTGATCAGTGCCGCGCGCAGATTGCGCAACATGATAAACAGGACAAGGATGACCAGAAGAGCGCCCTCGAGCAGGTTCGTTCTCACCGTCGTCAATGTTTTGCCAACCAGATCCGTGCGGTTGTAAACGACTTCGGTCCTCACGCCATCGGGCAGGCTGGCTGCGATATCCTCAAGGCGTGATTCAAGCGCCTCTGCGACTTCCTTCGGATTTTCTCCCAGCAGCATCATGGCGCTGCCAAGAACGGTTTCTTTACCTCTGCGTGTTGCGGCCCCTGTGCGTAACTCCTTTCCTTTCGTGACCTCGGCAAGATCACGGATGCGGATGATGGCGTTGCCGTTGCGCTTAACGACCGTCTCGCGGAGGTCATCAACAGAGGTCAGTTGACCGACGGCTCGTACCAGCTGCTGTTCGCCATGAATTTCAATGAAGCCTGCGCCTCGGTTGCTGTTGTTGCGCCTGATCGCGGATACCAACTGAGGCACCGTGATCTGGTGTTGCAGTAACAAGGCTGGGTCCGGGCGGATATGAATCTGCTCTTCGAAACCACCGCTGGTATTGATTTCAGCAACGCCGCTCACCTGAGCCAGCTGCGGCCGGATGATCCAGTCCTGCACTGTGCGCAGGGCCATCGCATCGTACGGGCTGCCGTCCGCCTGACGGGCATCTCTGTCGGCTGTGACGGTGTAACTGAATATTTCGCCAAGCCCGGTACTGATTGGCCCCATGGCCGGCTTCAGCCCTTCAGGTAAGGAACCACTTATTTGCCCCAGCCGCTCATCGATCAGATTGCGTGCGTGGTAAATATCGGTGCCGTCTTTAAAAACAACGGTCACCTGAGACAGGCCGTAGCGTGACAACGACCGGGTGTATTCAAGTTGGGGCAGCCCGTAGAGTGCGGTTTCGACCGGAAATGTCACCCGTTGCTCGGCTTCGAGGGGGGAGTATCCGGGCGCTTCCGTATTAATCTGAACCTGAACATTGGTAATGTCCGGTACAGCATCAATGGCTAAATAGCGATAACTCCAGAGCCCTGCGGCAATTACTAACAAGCTTGAGGCCAGCATCAGGAAGCGTCGCTCCACTGCCAGCCGTATGATGGCATTCAGCATGTGACCTCCTTAGTGCTGGTGTGCAGCACCGGACTTACCGATGTCTGCTTTTATCAGGTAACTGTTGGCCGTGACGTACTCTTCTCCCGCGTTTAATCCGGCCGTGATCTCGGTGAAGTTGGCGTCACGAGCGCCTGTGGTTACTGGGCGTGCTTCGTACTCTCCATCGTGATGCACAAACACCACGGTATTTCCTTCGTGGGTTTGCAGGGCACGGTTCTCGACCCGCACTCTGGCGGAGGTTTCGGCGGTTGTGATGTGCGTCAGTGTTACCTCGCCGGGAGTTAAGTCTCCACTTTCATTAGCCACCTGAGCCCGCGCTCGCCAGTACGACTGACCGTGGGCGGGAGGCGCTATTGACTCAATCCGGGTGGATAGGTTGTCGCCGGGCATAGTCACCTGCTGGCCGACTGATATTTGCTGTCGCTGCGAGGGATGTACCGGAATTTCCAGCCAGAGCCTGGATAAGTCGACGATGACAAACAAGGGTGCACTGGTGGCCAGATTACCAACCGCCGCATGGCTGTCGCTGATGACCCCTGAAATGGGCGATTTAAGATCATAGCGACTGAGGCTTTCATTGCTTTCGATGCTGGCCAGCGATTGTCCTTTGGTGACGGTATCGCCGGGTGCAACGCGGACGTCGGTGATCAGACCGGGAAAGCGGCCACTGAGTCTGACCTCCTGCTGAGGAGGCGTCACCAGCGTCGCGAAGACAGGCAAACTGGTGCTCACCGGCCCGGACGATGCGTGTGCGGTTTTAATGCCATTGGCGCTGGCCATAGAGGCTGATATCTCAGCCGCTTCGCTGTCGTGCTCGTGCTCGTGCTCGTGCTCGTGTTCTTGCTCGTGTTTATGGTCATGGTCATCTGAGGCGCTTGCAGATAAAGACAGGCTAAGCAGCAGACAGAGGGTGAGGGTGTATAGTCGAAACATCATAGTGGTGCGTCCTGTGTTGTCTGGTTACTCACGGCAGTGGCGGTTAACTCTTCGATTAACGTGCGGCTGATCTGTGCACCAGTGGCACTGGTGATGAGCTGGTGCTGCGCTTCGATCAGCTCTTCCTGGGCAATCTGCCAATCCTGATATCGGTAGCGGCCCTGGGCGTACCCTTGCCCGACTTCATTCATGGCTTGCTTCAACAGCGGGATGATCTTTTGTCGGTAGGCCTCGACATTGGCGGAGTGTCGTTTCAAAGCACTCCATGTGGTATGGAGTTTTTGCGTGACCTCGCGTTTGTGGCTCAGGTATTGATGTTCACTCGCGACAGAACGTTGCCGGGCAGCGTTGTTTGCTGATACCCCGCGACGACCGCTGAACAGAGGGGCGCTGACCCCTGCACTCAGGGCTTTATCACCGCTGTCAGCGAAATGCGTCAGACCAAGTCGCCAGTCGACACCGCCGGTGCTTTCAGCTTGCGCCAGAGTGGCCCCGGCTTCGGCCAGTCGGGCCTGACTGGCGTAAACCTCCAGAACCAGCGCGCTATCGATGGTCGTCAGTAACTGAGAAAATTCTGCCGCTATGGGGCCTGTGTCATACAGGTCGCCGGCCAGGCGGATTTCGTCCCGTGACTCGTTGGCTGTCAGCCAATAATTTGTGAGCCGGTAGATATCGTCGTTGAGCTGCATGCGCGCCTGTCTGAGGGTGGAGGACGCGCGCTCAACCGCGGCTTCGGCGCGAAGGCGGTCGTTGACAGGGGCAGCGCCGCGCTGGTGGCGCTTGTCGACGACCGCTAACGCCTGCTCGTTGAGATTCAGACTTTCTGTTGCCAGTGCGAGTCTTTCCTGTGACGCCAGTGTCGTGATGAACGCACGTGTGGCATCACTCAGTAACGACAGTGTCTGCGCTTTACTCTGAGCGTCTGAAAGTTCGTAAGCCGATAACGCCTGCTGACGTCTGGCCTCACGCTGACCTCCTAACTCAATGACTGATGACAGGGCGAGTGTAAACTCGGCCTGTGTTGCCTGTTGGTAATTGCCATTACCGATGAAGTTATCAGCCTCGCCACTGAGAATAACCGGAGGGGCCAGGGATTGAGTATCAATGTCAGCCTTGCTCGCACGTTGCAGTGCCGAATAGGCTCTGAACTGTGGATGAGCGGCTTGCGTACGCTTTATCGTTTCTTCAAGAGTCAACGCCTGAGAGGATGCTGACGACACGGTGCTCAGGGCAAAAACAGGCCCACTACACCGCATGAGATGTGTGATTTCATATGTTTTCCTGAATAGCTGATCTGTCAGGCGACCATAAGGCCGCCCGGAATCGGGTTGATTTAGCGGTTGGCTATTCAGGAGATCGGAGGGCGGTAGATACCCGTGAGCGGAGAGAATGGAGCCCGGACAAAGGGGCCGGGTTGTTTGATAATCACATTACTGAGTTGTGGTGCTGACCAGTGTTGAGGCAGTGTCGTAGGGGTTATGTGCTGATGAGCATGACAACCTGTGTGGCCTGTTTCAGGGCAAGAGTCTTCAACAGTATGCTCTTGATGATTGTGATCACTGTGATGGTCTGAATCGTGATGAGCGATATCTGAGGCATCCGGATCGGCTGAAAATATATCCGTCACTTCATTGAAGGGCGCAAGACTTTGCAACATAAGAACGAACAGCATCAGTATCACCGCAGGCGATGGTCTGAATAGCTGATGTTTGTTATCAGTTGCAGGCATATATTTCCGGACAGCGGTTTGGTGGTTGTCGTATTCGTAGTATTGCCTGAGCGTTCTGAGCTATTAGGGCAAACTCAGGGCAAACTTTTAGTATAGTCACATAAGACTACCTTCAGGATCTCAGCAATGGCAGAAAAAAACCAGTTGCACGTGACCTTTCGTGACGAAGATTTAGACAGTCTGCGCAGGCAGATGCTCAGCTTCGCGCGGCTGCAGCTCGACGATGAACACCTGGCCGAAGACGCGGTGCAGGAAGCACTTGCCGGAGCATTGAAAAATGCGTCGTCTTTTTCGCGCCAGTCGACACTGAAAACCTGGGTGTTCTCTATCCTGCGCAAGAAAATTGCGGATGTACTGCGAGGCCAGTACCGGGAACCCGTGCGTGAAGCCTGTAAGGATTGCGCTTCGGATGACGACGAACTCTTTGATGGGCGAGGGCATTGGCAGGCAGGAGCAACCCCAAGGCGCTGGGGGAACACCCACGAACTGGCCGATAGTACTCAGTTCTGGCAGGTGTTTGATACCTGCCTTGAGGCACTGCCCGCAGAGCAGGCAAGGGTGTTTATGATGCGCGAATTTATTGAATTGGATTCCGCGGAAATATGCGCCTCGCTTGAGCTGTCGACGAGCAATCTTCATGTTCTTCTGCATCGCGCGCGTCTGAAGTTACGGGCGTGCTTATCTGATCACTGGTTTCAATAATCGTTCGGGAGGACCACCATGCTAAGTTGTGAACAAGCCACCCGACTGCTGTCGGAAAGCCAGGAGCGGCCATTGACACTGTCTGAAAAAATGAATCTTAAAGTGCACACAGCAATGTGTTCGGGCTGCCGTGAGTTTGGTCGTCAGCTCAGCTCGTTGAGGATGTTAATTCAGGATGAGAAAACGTCGGAGCAAGAATCCGATAAAAATTAATTTCCCCCTGTGTAAGAAAACTGTCCGACGGTACGACCATAATCATGTGCGGCAGAATCGCTGCAAATACTCAGTTATTAATCAGAGAGAAATTACTATGAAAAAGACCATGACTACGCTGTCTGCTGCAATGCTCCTTGGTGCCGCTTCGGCCACAGTAACTGCTGCTGAAAACCCATTTGCATCCCAGTCGCTGGAATCTGGCTATCAGGTTGCAGGTCATCACGCTGAAAAGTCTGCTGAAGGTAAGTGCGGTGAAGGCAAATGTGGCGAAGGCAAATGCGGTGCTAAAGCCGACTCTGAAGGCAAGTGCGGTGCTAAGTCTGACTCTGAAGGCAAGTGCGGTGAAGGCAAGTGCGGTGAAGGCAAGTGCGGTGCTAAGTCTGACTCTGAAGGCAAGTGCGGCGAAGGCAAATGCGGCGGTTCTAAATAAGACCTCAGTGGCAAATAAAGGCTGACCCATGCTCAGAACAATGACTCAACACTACAAGGCTGTACTTCAGCGAATCCTGCATCTTGATGGCCTCGCGCCGTTGCTGCTGCGACTGTATCTGGCTCCCGTCATGATGCAGGCAGGTTGGACCAAGTTTCAGTCGTTCGATAGTACTGTGGCCTGGTTTGGTAATGCTGACTGGGGCCTTGGGTTGCCATTTCCTGAGCTGATGGTTGTGCTCGCAGCGGGCACTGAGCTGGTGGGCGGTGCGTTGTTGATTCCGGGTATCGCCGTGCGGCTGGTCAGTATTCCACTGATGGCGACCATGGTCGTTGCCGCGCTGACGGTGCATCTTGAGCACGGTTGGCTAGCTATTGCAGACAGCAGTTCATGGCTTGCCAATGAACGTGTGCTGGAGTCGGCCGAGCGCCTCGAACGAGCGAAAAATATCCTGCAGGAGCACGGTAATTACAGCTGGTTGACCGGGCGGGGGTCGCTTGTTGTGCTCAATAACGGTATCGAGTTCGCTGCGACTTATTTCATTATGCTGCTGACCTTACTGTTTACAGGGGGTGGCCGTTATACCAGCGTTGATTTCTATGTCTCCCGATCGCTGGAGCGCGACTGAAATACATCATGCCTGAAGCAAACGGGGCCACTGATTCCAGTGGCCCTGTTTTTCTTTGTTTATTCCTCCTATGGCTTGTTCTGCATCAGGGGACTTTCGCTATTTTATAGGGATTAACTCCGTCATTCGGGCGGCGTTTAAAGCGTTTGTACGTCCACTGATATTGAGCAGGACAGACACGAACGCAGTTCTCAATAGACTGGTTCATCGCCGTCGCTGAGACAACAGGATCAGGATCAAACTGTTCAGGTAGTGCATCAAACAGATGGATATCGAACCCTTGGGCATCTGGTAAACGCTCACCAAACGCATAAATCACCTGACAGCCTGTTTCGCGGATCATCTGATGAGGTAATGTCGGCGTCAGGGTTTCAACACCCATAAAAGGGGCGAACACACCCCGCTCACGTTTCGGCTCCTGATCCGGCAAAAAGCCGACGACTTTTCCGGCATTCAGAGTAGCGAACAAGGCCTTAACGCCGCCTCCTGTGGTAGGCACCAGTTCTGCCCCAACGGCTTCGCGGCGGGATACCATCCAGTCGCTGAAATTTTTCATCTTTGCCGGGCGATACATGATGGTTGCTGATGTTAATGTGGCCAGCCAGGCACTGACGATTTCCCAGTTACCCAGGTGTGGGGACATAAATAAAAGGCCTCGCTCATCGGCGAGTTTCTCTTCCAGCAGTTCCAGGTTATGGACTTTTCTCACCATGGTCAGCAGCTTGTCATGGGAGTATCCCCACATAGGGCCCATTTCGCCGCCTGTCATGCCATTCTGGATCAGCGTGTCGTAGAGCAGGGTTTCGCGATAATCGTCACTCTTATCGGCAAAGCACATCGCCAGATTAACCCGTGCGACTTCGCGGGAGCGGGTGCGCTTTGATGCCAGCCTCTTTCCTAATATGCGACCGATACGTTGCGCTGTCGGCAACGAGACGAGCCCCATCAACTTTACTGCGCCGATCATCAGATAACCAATCAGACTATTCACATTTCTCACCTTCAACAGAGTGAACAAAGTGTACAACCTACGCCATTGCCGGTCACTTTCTGAGCCTCTGCTAAACTCAAATGACCCTTGCAGGATATGGGGGAATATAACTTCAGCCAGATAACCAATTAGTAGCAGTCGGGATTGCCAGCGTTATGACGGAAGCGAGCTTTAACCTGCAGGGACAGAAAATACTGATCGTTGATGACCTTGTTGAGGCGCGCAGTGCGCTGAAAAGCATGCTTTCGGTGTTAGGAGCCGATGATGTCTATACGGCTACGGATGGGCGAGAGGCCGTAGAGCACATCATGGAGCATGACTTCGACCTGGTGCTGTCTGACTACAACCTTGGGAAAGCTAAGGATGGACAGCAGATCCTGGAAGAGGCCAGATATACCAGCCGGCTTCGAGCTACCGCCTCGTTTGTGATGATCACAGGTGAAAATGCAGTTGACCGCGTCATGGGGGCGCTCGAATACGACCCGGATGCGTATGTCACGAAACCCTTCACTCTGAGTATTCTGCGCGAGCGGCTTTATCGGCTCAGTATCCTCAAAACTATTCTTCTGCCTATGAACAGGGCGGTTGATCAGGGGCAGATTGATTGGGCGATAGAAATCGCAGATCAGATCAGAATAGAACATCCTCGCTTATTACTTCCTGTTTCCCGCTTACAGGGAAAACTCTGCCTTAAACAGGAGCGCTACGAAGATGCTCTTGAGGCCTACACTCGGGTTCTTGAAAGCCGCCCGGCGTCCTGGGCTCGTCTTGGTCAGGCGGTGTGTTTTCACTTTCTGGGCGATACCGATCAGGCCGTGTCTCTGATTCGAGCCACACTACTGGATCACCCCTTGTACGTTCAGTGTCATGACTGGTTGGCGAAGATCCTCATTGGCCAGGGAAAGAGCGAAGAGGCTCAGCAGGAACTTGAAGCTGCCGTCAGAATCTCTCCGCGTGCCGTGTTGCGTCAGCTGGAGTTAGGCCAGCTGGCTCTGTCGAACGAAAGCTACACCGTCGCTCAGGATGCCTTCGAGCAGGCGATGAGACTGGCGCGTTATTCCTGCTATAAAAGCTCGGTGACTTATCAGCAGTTTGTCGAAGCAGCACAACATAATCTGGACGCTGAACAAACCAAAGAGAATCGCTTGCTGTGTAATAAAGCCTTGCGAGCCTTGGATGAAATGAAGCAGGAGTTCTCGGGCAATATGGGCGTTGTATTTGATGCCACCATTGCTGAGAGCAGAACCTACAAGGCGGTTGAAGACGACAACAAAGCCCGTGGCAGTGCCGATAAAGCTGAAGGGGTTCTGGCCCGGATAAAAGAACCGACGGGCGAGCAGCAGTTGACCATGACAGAGGTCTATATTGATACCGGCCAGTCTGAGAAAGCCGCCAATATGGTTCAGGTCATGAAGGATCAGGGTGTCGCCAATAAACTATTGCAACGATTGGGTTCAATCGAAGAACGCTTGTCGAACATAAATGCGCGTGAAAAGTCCGCTGAGCTGAATGAAAAAGGCGTTGCCCATTACGAGCGTGGTGAGCTTAAAGAAGCGATTGCCGCCTTTGATCAGGCAACCCGGTTTGAAGAGGCTGGAATCAGTGTGCTTCTCAATGCCATTCAGGCAAAAGTCAGTTATATCGAAAACGAGCAGTTGGATGTCGGTCAGCTAAAAGACTGTTATCGCCTGCTGCGCCGGGTTGGTAATGTCGGTCATTTCGATGAACGACACGATCGTTATAAGCGTCTGAAAGAAACCTGTGAGCGCTTACGTCGCTCGGCGGGACTGTAGAGAGGGAATCTGATGAATCTTAAAGATCTTGCCGGTGCAATTATTCATGACCTTAAAAACCAGCTGCACTCTGTCCTGCTGGAGGGCGAAAAGGCCATGAAGGAAATGCCGAAGGAGCATAGAGACAAACTGTACCCGGTGTTCGCGCGCAGTCGTCGGGTACATCAGGATGCGATGCAGTTGGTGACACTGTATCGGTTACAGGAACGCGGGAATTTTCCGGCAGATGACGCCTGGCCCTCGGATACAGTAAAGCATGCGATTGAGTGCTTCAGAGTGCACTGGCCTGACGTTGAGGTAACGATCGGCATAGACTCTGACTGTCAGGGCTATTACAACGATGCCTTAATGCAGATGGCATTGACGAATCTTCTGAATAACAGTGCTCAGGCCGGCGCAAAAAATATCGCAGTGACCGCAGAAGAGCAGGGCGCAGGGCTCCAGATCAGAGTGAGTGACGACGGTCCGGGTTACCCTGAGGATATTCTTGATGGCAGTGATGACAGTGATAGCGGGGACCGGGATAAAGAGGGGAGCACCGGTATGGGGTTATATTTTACCGAGTTGATGGTTGCTCACCACTCTACGCCAGCGAAGCCTGCAACACTTGATCTGCAAAACGCCGCAGACGGTGGTGCAGAGGCCATAATCACCTTACCCTGATCGGCTCAGGACGTTTCGCCAACTTCAAACAGGCGGAATACAAACTCCTTGGTGCCTTTGTTCTTCAACTCTTCCCAGTGTCCCGGAAATTCGGGCTCGAGGCTGGCTTCGTGTTCAATATAAACCAGAGCACCGGGCAGTAACGTCAGTTTGTTTAGTGCGGGCTGCAACAGATCTTTACCAAACGGCGGATCAAGGAATACCAGATCGTAAGGTTCTGGGTTCTGTTCCAGCCACATCAGAGCATCTCCAGCCCAGACCTGAGCATTGCGCGCATCGAGTTGCTTCAGGTTGTCCTTAAGCTGAAAGGCCGCCTTCGCATGCTTCTCCAGGAAAATGACTTCTTTTGCGCCTCTGGATAGCGCTTCAAACCCAAGCGCGCCACTGCCGGCGAAGGCATCGAGCACACGTGCACCCTCAATGTCAGATTGCAGCCAGTTAAACACCGTCTCGCGAACACGATCCATCGTTGGACGCAGGCCATCAATGGCAGGAAAGCGCAGTCGGCGAGAACGCCACTGGCCACCAATGATACGTAATTGATGATGAGATTGTCGGCTCACTCAGAGCTCCGTGATGCAGATGAATTCAGCGCTGTAAGACACTCAGAAAACGCTTGCGGTTCAGTACGTTGAGAGACCGCAAGTGCCTGATATAATGTAAGAAAATAGTCTTCAGCTTGTTGATGGTAGGCAAGTTCAGAGGCAATGTCGATGGCCGACCCTGGGTTCAGCCACTCGCGGCGCAGACGTTTTATTTCACCTTGTCTGAAATGAGCCCACTCTTCTCTCGTTGGTGTCGGCTTATGACCGGGAGAGGCTGGCTGCACTGCGCTGGCGCCCTGTTCGCGGTTCCACCACAGAGCGCCAGCCGGGTGCTGCTGCTGGCAAAGGGTCATCTTTTCGGTGGGAGTCTCGGGCGCTGTCAGAGAAAGTTTCTGTATCAGAAACGAAGCCGCTTGCTGCATTTCGACGCCCGTCAGAGGGCCCTGCAGAGCGAGCCCCGCCCTTCGTGAATGTTCCGTCGGTGTGATACGGGTCGCCAGATGTAATGCCCAATCACTTGCCGGAACCTGCGTCTTGAGCGCGTAATGATCTTCTCCGATGACGGCGATCTGAATATTGGCGGATGCCGTCGGCTGCCAGTACACGGGCACGCCTTTATTGCTGTGCCACAGATGCCAGCCCGTGTCGGCAAGCGGCGGCGCGTCTAAGGGTTCAAGAGGCGTGTCTTCATTCGTAGTGAAATTCAGATTGATGACGGTGATGATAAGGAGGCAGCCGATGATCAGAGCATTCAGGGTGCGACGGCTTAATCCATGGAACATCTAAGGAGAACTCCCTGTAAACAACTCATAGTGTTAGGATAGCACCCCATCAGCGCGCATGCGCCCATCCTGATTGATCAGATTCAGAGACGCCGATGTTTGATTTTTTTAAACGAAAGAAAAAAAGCCCTGAGAATGCTCAGCCTGCAGACCCGCAGGCACCCCAGCAGGTAGAAGACAACAATGATGTAGCGGAAGCTTCCGAGGCTACCAATCTGGTACCCGAAGCCCCACTGGTTCAGGCCGAAACGCCAGTCAGTGAAACTGAAGAAATTCTTCAGCAGGCGGCGGAGCCCGTTCCAGAGCCAGTGACAGAAACTGTTCCGGAGCAAGCAGAGCCCCAGAAGAAAGAAGCTCCATCTGAGCCCGAGATCAAAACCGAGGTGTCCGCGTCGCAGATCGCCGCCGATGATCTTGCTGCCGAGCCAGAAGACGTAGTCGATCCGGACGTGATGGTACCGGTGCCTGAAAAAGCCAAAGACGAGAAGAAAGGCTTCTTCGGGCGCATATCGGCCGGTCTGAGCAAAACCCGCTCTAACCTCACCGATGGTCTGTCGACACTGCTGCTGGGTAAAAAAGAAATCGACGACGACATGATGGAAGACCTGGAAACCCAGCTCATTATGGCCGACGTCGGTGTTGAAGCAACGACTGAAATAATCGACCGTCTGACGAAGCGTGTAGGTCGTAAAGAGCTGCGTGATTCTGACGCTCTCTACGAGGCTCTTATTGAAGAACTACAGGATATGCTGGCGGTGTCGCAGAAACCTCTGGTTATTGATAGCAGCAAAAAGCCTTACGTGATTCTGATGGTCGGCATCAATGGTGTGGGCAAAACCACCACGATCGGTAAGTTGGCTAAACAGTTTCAGGCGCGTGGTAAAAGCGTCATGCTGGCGGCGGGTGACACCTTCCGTGCGGCGGCGGTTGAACAGCTGCAAGTGTGGGGCGAGCGGAACAACGTACCTGTTGTGGCGCAGCATACGGGGGCAGATTCGGCGTCTGTCCTGTTTGACGCGGTGCAGGCAGCGACATCGCGCGGTGTCGATATTCTGATTGCCGATACTGCCGGGCGTCTGCACAACAAAGACAACCTGATGCAGGAACTGGAAAAAGTCGTTCGTGTTATGAAAAAAATCGACGACACCGCACCGCATGAAGTGATGCTGGTTCTGGATGCGGGTACGGGGCAGAACGCCATCAACCAGACAAAAACCTTCCTCCAGTCCGTGGGCGTCACGGGCCTGACGTTGACCAAACTCGACGGTACGGCAAAAGGCGGCATCATCTTCGCACTGGCGAAACAGTTTGGTCTGCCGGTGCGTTACATCGGTGTCGGTGAGAAAATCGAAGACCTGCGTCCGTTTAACGCAGATGATTTCACCCGGGCCTTGTTCCGGATTGGTGACGACTGACGGATTAACTCTATGCCAATGGTACGCTTCGATGGGGTCAGCAAAAGCTATCCCGGTGGTAAGGAAGCTCTGAGTAAAGTCAGCTTTGAACTGGCTCGTGGCGAGTTTGCCTTTCTCACCGGTCACAGCGGTGCAGGTAAAAGTACCCTGCTCAAACTGATGCTGCAGATGGAGCGCCCGTCGAAAGGTCAGGTGTTTGTCGATGGCGATTGCGTGAATACCATGAAGAGCTCACTGGTGCCCTTGCTGCGCCGTAAAGTGGGTGTGGTGTTTCAGAATCACCAGCTGCTGTTTGATCGTAGCGTATATGACAATGTGGCGATGCCTCTTCTTATTGCCGGGTATCAACCTGCCGAAGCCGCGCGCCGGGTTCGCGCTGCGCTCGATTCAGTAGGTCTGCTCGGCTTCGAGCGTCGCAACCCCATTGAACTTTCAGGCGGTGAACAACAGCGCGTCGGCATTGCCCGTGCCGTGGTCAATAAGCCGCAGCTCCTGTTGGCGGATGAGCCGACCGGTAACCTTGATCCTGAGCTTTCTGAAGAAATCATGAAGCTGTTTCTGCGCTTTCAGCAAGTGGGTGTCACCGTGCTGATTGCTACGCACGATATCCCTTTGATTGAACGCATGGGGCATCGCCGTCTGATTCTGGATCATGGCTCCTTGCACGACAGTGGCGGGCAGCGCGCTGGTTTTGAGCGGGGTGACCATGTCCGCACCTGATTCTCCAAAACGCCAGACGGCGAATGCACCGCGTAAACCACAGGTGGGTGCCTCAACGCACAAGGTCAGTCTGAAAGACCAACTGAATGGCTGGGCTCAGCAGCATCAGCTGGTGGCTGTTGAAACTCTGATGCGACTGCTGACCAAGCCATTAGGCAGTATCATGACCTGGCTGGTGATTGCCATATCACTGACGCTCCCCGGCGCCATGTGGATGACGCTGGATAACCTGAGTCAGCTGAGTAATCGCTTTCAGGCCTCCGGCAGTATGAGTGTGTATCTGAAGCCCGCTGTACAGGATACTCAGGCGCAGCAATTGTTGAGTTGCATAGAAAGTATGGACGGAGTCGCCGATGTACGCTTTATCAGCGCGGATGACGCCCTCGCCGAGTTCCGAGCCAGTTCCGGGCTGGGCGAGGCCCTGGACCTGCTGCCAGAAAATCCTTTGCCCGGGGTGATTGTTGTCGAGCCCGAACTGGCCTTGCCACAGCAGGATGTCATTGCCTTGGCGGATAGCCTGAGAAGCGAGCCCCGCGTTGACAGTGTTGAGCTGGATACCGCCTGGTTGGATCGTCTGCATGCACTTCTGGCATTAAGCGAGCGTATTGTTTGGGTGATGGGCGCTTTGCTGGCACTCGGAATTCTGCTGGTGGTCGGTAATACCATTCGCTTGTCGATCGCGGCGCGTGTTGATGAAATTCGTGTCACCAAGCTGGTAGGCGCGACGAATGCCTGGGTTCGCCGGCCGTTTCTGTATACCGGCCTCTGGTTTGGCATGGTGGGCGGATTAGTGTCCTGGATACTGCTTGCCATCGGTTGGGCTCTGGTGAGCGGGCCAGTCGAAGATCTCGCCGCGCTCTACGGTTCTGAGTACCGCTTGCTGCCGCTCTCGGCAGGTGCTGCACTGGTGCTGTTGTTGGGCGCTATGCTGCTCGGCTGGCTGGGTGCCTGGTGGTCTGTGGTGAGGCACCTGCATCGGATAGAGCCGTAAACTCCGGATTATCAGGGTGCTTTACGTTTACCGACACACTATCGACACAGTAGCGAGTCTAATGGCGCTATTATGATCTTATAGAGAACGGTGAGTGGCGCTGAAGGGAACTTATCCAGCCATTTGCGGTCCTATATAGTGGTGCTAAACTTAGCTCTCGACTTTGATTATCCGGTGGTTGGATACATGCCCCACATGTGTAATCAGGTCACTGTAAGTTGCTGATTGAGCAAAAGAATTCCTTCAGGAGTGAGAGATGAACAACGGTTTGCAAGCAGTATACGCGATGTCTCCGGGTGCGAACCTGGAAGCCTACATTTCGACTGTTAATGCGATTCCTGTGCTTACGCCAGAAGAAGAGAAAGATCTGGCTGAGCGTTTTCATTATCAAGAAGACCTGGAAGCTGCGCGTCATCTGGTGATGTCGCACATGCGCTTCGTGGTTCATATTGCACGTAGCTATTCTGGCTACGGCCTGAATCAGGGCGATCTGATTCAGGAAGGTAACGTCGGTCTGATGAAGGCGGTTAAACGCTTCAACCCAGAGGTTGGTGTGCGTCTGGTGTCGTTCGCTGTGCACTGGATTAAAGCAGAGATTCACGAGTTTATTCTGCGTAACTGGCGCATTGTGAAAGTAGCGACGACGAAAGCGCAGCGTAAGCTGTTCTTTAATCTGCGTAGTCAGAAAAAGAAGCTGGGTTGGTTGTCTCAGGATGAAGCGACGGCGATTGCTGAAGATCTTGGAGTCGAAACCAAGACTGTATTTGAGATGGAAGGCCGCCTGAATGCACACGATGCTGCGTTCGATGCCGGTGCTGACGAAGATGACGAAAGTGCCTATAAAGCACCAGCGTACTATCTTGAAGATCACAGCCAGGACCCGGCTCAGCTGGTAGAAGCCGACAACTACGAACAGGACGCCAACAGTCGCCTGGCAAATGCCATGGCAGACCTGGATGATCGTAGCCGTACCATCCTGCAACAGCGTTGGTTGAGCGAAGAGAAAGCGACGCTTCACGAACTGGCTGATATGTACAAAGTATCTGCTGAGCGTATTCGTCAGCTAGAGAAAAATGCAATGAAGAAACTGAAGAACGCGATTGGTACCGACCTGGTACTGGCGTAATGATCGCTTCTTAAGAGAGTACTTATGAAAAGCCGCTCGATGAGCGGCTTTTTCTTTGCCTCATGAATACCGACCTTGCGTATCAGCGCTATAAACAGGTCTTGTCATAAAAATGTCATATATCGGACCGATACTCTGCAACCCTGTGTTTTCCGGGCGCCAAAGGTGCTCGAGCGGGTTACAATCGGTCTGAAATTCCCCGCCGGCTCAGGAGTAAGTTCCATGGCTTTTAATGATGCACAACGCTTTTTCCCGGAAACCCGCATGCGCCGTATGCGTCGAGATGATTTCTCCCGACGCCTGATGCGTGAAACCCAGCTTACTGTTGATAGCCTGATCTATCCGATGTTTGTTCTGGAGGGGCATCAGGAGCGTGAGCAAGTGGCATCTATGCCCGGTGTAGATCGTCTGTCGATTGATTTAATGATTGATGAGGTGAAACACCTTTATAAACTGGGTATTCCGGCGGTGGCCTTGTTTCCGGTCACGCCTGCGGATGCTAAGTCAGAGTTGGCCGAAGAAGCGTTTAATCCCAACGGCCTGGCTCAGCGCGCCGTGCGGGCAATCAAAGATGCCGTACCCGATATGGGTGTTATTACGGATGTCGCGCTCGACCCGTTTACTACACACGGGCAGGACGGAATTATCGATGCCGAAGGCTATGTTCTGAATGACCGTACGGTAGACACTCTGGTCCGTCAGGCTCTGTCTCACGCCGAAGCTGGCGCGGATGTGGTTGCCCCATCTGACATGATGGATGGTCGTATCGGTGAAGTGCGGGCGGCACTGGAGCAGGAGAATTTTGTGAATACGCGCATTATGGCGTACTCAGCAAAATACGCATCTGCTTACTACGGTCCGTTCAGGGATGCTGTTGGTTCTGCCGGCAACCTCGGCAAAGCCGACAAGAAAAATTACCAGATGGACCCTGCAAATACAGACGAAGCGCTTCATGAAGTGGCACTTGATCTGGCTGAGGGGGCCGACATGGTTATGGTGAAACCAGGCATGCCGTACCTTGATATTGTGCGCCGGGTGAAAGACGAATTTAAAGTGCCCACCTTTGTGTACCAGGTCAGTGGTGAATACGCCATGCACAAGGCTGCAGCTCAGCAGGGGTGGTTAGACGACAACGCCGTCATGATGGAATCACTGATGTGCATAAAACGCGCTGGGGCAGACGGAATCCTGACCTACTTCGCGAAACAGTTTGCTGAATTAGGGGACGTCTGATCAGGCGCTGGCCCTAACGCAGGATTTTTAGGTACCCTGATGACAATCGCTGAAAATACACAGACAAAAGCAGAGCAGCCGCCGGAGTTATCCATGACGGACGTACAGGATATAGATCTCAATAGCAGTGAGTTTTACATCAACCGTGAACTCAGCCACCTGCAATTTAATATCCGTGTACTTGAGCAGGCACTGGATGAAGCGCACCCGCTGCTGGATCGTTTGTTCTTCCTGTGTATTTTCAGTAAAAACCTGGATGAGTTTTTTGAAGTACGGGTTGCTGATCTGGTCCATCAGCTGACATTTAATCGCGAGCTTTCTGGTATTGATGGTCTGCACCCAGCGCAGGTGTTGGACGAAATTTACTCTCTTTGCAGTACAACCGTTGAGCGTCAGTATGAAATTCTTAACGATACCCTGCTACCTCAACTAAAAGAGCAGAATATTCACTTTCTACGTCGTGCTGAGTGGAGTGAAGAACAGCGTATCTGGATACGTGAGTACTTCGATGACAATATTCAGCCTCTGATCAGCCCGATTGGGCTGGACCCCTCGCACCCATTTCCTCGTCTGGTTAATAAAAGCCTGAACTTTATTGTCGCGCTGGATGGCAAAGATGCGTTTGGTCGCCAAACCGGTCTGGCAATCATTCCTGCCCCGCGCTCATTGCCGCGTACTCTGCGCCTGCCTGATGAGCTGGTTCAGGAGGGAGGGGATAATTTTGTATTTCTGTCGTCAATTATTCACGAGTATGCGGATGAGCTCTTTCCAGGTATGACGGTAAAAGGGTGTTATCAGTTCCGTGTGACACGTAATGCTGACCTCGATATCGACCACGAAGAAACGTCAGACCTCGCGTCTGCACTAGAAGACGAACTGCACTCACGAAACTTCGGCGAAGAGATGCGCTTAGAAGTGGCAGATAACTGTCCGGATGAGTTGATCAGCTTCCTGCTGCGCCAGTTTAATCTCGATGAATCTGACTTGTTTAAAGTGAATGGCCCGGTCAATCTTGGGCGTTTAATCGAAGTGATTGATCAGATCAATCGTCCGGATCTTCGCTATCCTCCGTTTACGCCGGGTCTGCCGAAAAACGTTAATTTCAAAAAGAGCATCTTAGAAAGTATCCGCTCGAAAGATACCCTGCTGCTGCATCCGTTTGAGTCGTTTACGCCAGTGGTTGATCTGCTTCGCGAAGCTGCAAAAGATCCCAGTGTTAAATCAATCAAACAAACGCTCTATCGCACGGGCGCCAAATCAGAAATCGTAAATGCGCTGGTTGATGCGGCACGTAATGGTAAAGAAGTTACGGTCGTGATCGAGCTGCGTGCGCGGTTTGATGAAGAAGAAAACCTCTATCTGGCAAACCGTTTACAGGAAGCCGGTGCCGTCGTTGTGTATGGCGTAGTGGGGTATAAAACACACGCTAAGATGATGCTGATCGTGCGCAAAGAAGGAAATCAGTATCGTCGTTATGTGCACCTCGGAACCGGTAACTACCACGCCGGAAATGCGCGGGCGTACACCGACTACAGCTTTATGACCTGTGACGATTCTATCTGCGAAGACGTTCATAAAGTATTTCAGCAGTTAACCGGTATGGGTGAAGTCATGCGTGTGAAGAAGCTGTTTCATGCGCCGTTTACTTTGCACAAACGATTGATTCAGCTGATTGATCGCGAGCGTGAGCATGCGGATGCTGGCAAGCCTGCATTAATTCGCATGAAAGCCAATGGTCTGACCGAACCCAAAGTTATTCGTGCGCTCTATCGTGCGTCTCAGTCGGGTGTGAGGGTCGAGCTGATTATTCGTGGTATGTGCAGCCTGCGTCCAGGAATTGCGGGCGTGTCTGAGAATATTGAAGTTCGTTCAATTATTGGTCGTTTCCTAGAGCATACGCGCGTGTATTACTTTCTGAATGGCGGTAATGACGAAATTTATGCCGGAAGTGCTGATCTGATGGAGCGCAACCTTCTGCGTCGGGTTGAAACCGCATTCCCGGTTGAGACCAATAAGATCAAAGAGCGGATGAAAGAAGAACTTGAGGTGTACGTTAAAGACAACACCCAGGCCTGGATTCTGCAGACGGACGGCTCTTACGTAAGGGCTCAGCCAGGGCCGGATGATGAGGTCATTTCTGCACAAAGCTGGTTGCTCGATAAGCTGGCCGCCAGTAGTGGTACGCCCAGTGCGAGCTGATTAAAAACAGTAAAAAAGAAAAGCGGGGCGGTGCCCCGTTTTTTTATGCTTGTTTTTCTCGCTCGCACTTTTTCCTGCTTTCCAGCTCAGGTAATACTGAGCACCAGCCCGGCGGCACTCTGCAACTCCACTTCCTCTTCGAGGTCCTGGGATGTCAGCGGGAAATTCTCTTGCCAGCCTTCAGGCAGCTTCAACAGTAGTGCATCTTTGTCGGTGGTTGCCTCAGGCAGGGGAACGTCGTAAGCCTCGCGGCTATGATTAAGCACGATAGCAACGCGCAGTAGGCGAATTAACCAGAGGGCAATGGTTTGCTGTCGGGCAGGCAGTAATTCGAGTTCTTCCGGGTGAATTTTACGCCGGTGATTGCGTACCAGCAGGGCCAGTAACATTTGTCCCTGACGGGTAAAACCCAACATATCAGAATGCTGCAGCAGGTAAGCACCGTGTTTATGGAATCCGCTATGAGCGATACTCAGACCGATTTCATGGATGCGCGCCGCCCAGCTCAACCATTGCGCCAGCTCTTTGCGTGCGCCTATGTCTTTACGGACCTGACTGAACAGAGCGAGCGCGGTGGCTTCAACGCGATCCGCCTGTGCCGTATCAACGTAGAAGCGCTCCTGCATGGAGGCAATTGAGCGGCTGCGCACGTCTTCGTGCTCAGAGCGACCAACAAGATCCCAGAGTGCGCCTTCGCGTAAAGCGCCATCCGAGTAGCGCATGTGTTTGATGTCGAGGGTTTGAAATACTGCGTTCAGAATTGCCAGTCCGCCGATAAATACCTGCCGACGGTCGGGCTTCACCCCCTCAATATCGACGTCATCAACCGTCTCATAACTCAGGCAATGATCTGTCAGTTTTTCCAGGCCTTCCGGGGTGATACCCTCGTTGCCCCAGCCATTACTGATAATGGCTTGCTCGACAGCGCGGATAGTACCTGATGAGCCAATCTCACTTTTCCAACCCAGTTTTTTATACTGAGCCTTAATGTTCAGAAGTTCCTGCTGTGCAGCGGAGACGGCTTTTTTAAATTGTTTGCGGCTTATTTTGCCATCAGAGAAGAAACGTTTTGTGAAAGATACGCAGCCCATGTGCAGACTTTCAAGGGCCTTCGCTTCAAAACGTTCACCGATAATAAATTCGGTACTGCCGCCGCCAATATCCACGACTAGTCGCTGGCCCCCATCATCAGCCTGAGTGTGGGCAACGCCCAGATAGATCAGGCGTGCTTCCTCGCGCCCGGCAATGACTTCGACGGGGTAGCCCAGCACTTCTTCGGCGCGATCAATAAACTCTCGCCGGTTGCGTGCGGCGCGAAGAGCATTGGTGGCGAACACGACAACTCTGTCCGGGTCCATGCCCTGCAGGCGCTGACCGAACTGAGCGAGGCAGTCAACGCCGCGTTGGATAGCTTCTTCGCTGAGATAGTTCTGATTGTCCAGCCCCGCCGCCAACTGAACTTTCTCTCCACGCTTTTCCAGAGTACGTATTTCACCCTGAAACTCTTCTGCGATCATCATATGAAAACTGTTTGACCCGAGATCGACTGCGGCAATGCGGCTGGATTCGACCTCTGCTGAATACTGCTCTGACATAACTATCTGTTTCCAATAACCCTATGATGAATATGCCTTCCGGCGTCTCTGACGTCCAGTCGAATAATCCAATTGATTCCGCATCAATGTGGCGTACAATAACCCTTTCTAACTGATTGCACTTTCTGCAGGGGAATTTCATGAGCGATAACATTATTACCGTAACCGACGATTCATTTGACGCTGACGTGCTGGGTTCAGATGTTCCTGTACTGGTGGACTTCTGGGCAGAGTGGTGCGGCCCATGCAAAATGATCGCTCCGGTTCTGGAAGAGATCGCCGATGACTACGCAGGTAAGCTGAAAATCGCCAAGCTGAACATTGACGAAAATGAAGCTACAGCGCCTAAGTTTGGTATCCGCAGCATCCCGACTCTGATTCTGTTCAAGAACGGCAATGCTGAAGCCACGAAAATCGGTGCAATGAGTAAGTCTGAACTGGCTGCATTCATCGAACAGGCGATCTGATTTCCCTGTCAGCTGTATTCCGCACTGCAAATGGGGACAAATGTCCCCGCAGTGCTGGACAACCCCCCTTTATCTGTCTATATTGACTTCGCAACATTGAAGGCGGGCCAACCCCCACTCATTGCTGCCCTCCATGGCGACTCTGCCAGGATTTCTTCAGATCCAGCATCTATCTAATTCAAATAACCTAACCGTATATACCTACACCTATGAATCTCTCAGACCTGAAACTCAAATCAGTCCCCGAATTGCTGAAAATTGCCGGCGATATGGGTATTGAGCACGTCAGCCGTACCCGTAAGCAGGACATCATCTTCGCCATTCTCAAGACCCACGCAAAAAGTGGTGAAGACATCTACGGCGATGGCGTGCTGGAGATTCTGCAGGACGGCTTCGGTTTCTTACGCAGTGCAAACAGCTCTTATCTGGCCGGCCCGGACGACATTTATGTCTCACCCAGCCAGATCCGTCGTTTCAACCTGCGTAAGGGCGATAAGATCGCCGGTAAAATTCGTCCGCCTAAGGACAACGAGCGTTACTTTGCACTGTTGAAAGTTAATGAAATTAACGACGACAAGCCTGAAAACGCGAAAAACAAAGTCCTGTTTGAAAACCTGACGCCGCTGTTCCCTAACGAGCGGCTGGTTCTTGAGGCAGGTAACGGCTCCACTGAAGATCTGTCTTCACGTGTTCTCGACCTGGTTGCACCGATTGGTAAAGGTCAGCGCGGCCTGATCGTGGCGCCACCAAAGGCTGGTAAGACCATGCTGCTGCAGACCATTGCGCAGTCTATTACCCGCAACAACCCTGAATGTGAGTTGATCGTTCTGCTGATCGACGAACGTCCGGAAGAAGTGACCGAAATGAAGCGTTCGGTACGCGGTGAAGTGGTTGCATCAACCTTTGATGAGCCGCCAGCGCGTCACGTTCAGGTGGCTGAAATGGTCATCGAGAAGGCCAAGCGTCTGGTTGAGCATAAGCGTGACGTAGTCATTCTGCTCGACTCTATCACTCGCCTGGCGCGTGCTTATAACACCGTCATTCCATCGTCAGGTAAAGTTCTGACCGGTGGTGTTGACGCGAATGCTCTTGAGAAGCCAAAGCGCTTCTTTGGTGCTGCGCGTAACATCGAAGAAGGTGGCTCTCTGACCATCATCGCAACCGCACTGGTTGATACTGGTTCTAAGATGGACGAGGTTATCTTCGAGGAATTTAAAGGTACGGGTAACCAGGAACTTCACTTGGATCGCAAGATCGCTGAGAAACGCGTCTACCCCGCTATTAATATCCGTCGTTCTGGTACACGTCGCGAAGATATGCTGTTTAACGAAGCTGATCTTCAGCGCCTCTGGATTCTGCGTCGACTTTTGGCTGAAATGGAAGACTTGCAAGGCATTGAATTCCTGCTCGATAAACTCCGTCAGAGCAAAACCAACGACGAATTCTTTGATTCGATGCGTAAGGGCAAATAAGTCCTTACTTGCTCAGAAACGCCCGGCCAGCTTTGCTGTCCGGGCGTTTTTATTTGTATTTCTGTTCGACCTTTTCGATGACGTCATTGGCAATCCGCAGGCTTTCGAGAAGGTCGAGCAGGTTGTAATCTAGGTTCACGTTCAGGTGAGTCTTCTGCCCGTCAAAGAAGTCGGGATTCTTACCTTCAAACTGAAGCGACAGATTTAATTGCCCATCTGGCTGATAGCGCACACCTGACTGCAGCTCGTCGTATTGAAAGTTCTGTAACAGCTTCATTGCCATGCCGACGCTCTGGTCTGCCTGAGCGAGGGCATCAGCACTCTCGTCCTGATATTTGATGGTACCGCCCGGATCACGGGCGAACAGGTTACCTCCCGGCACCATCGGGCCTTCTTTGGTCAGAACAATAGGCAGCATGCCATCCAGCAGACCTGTCGCTTTGATTCCGGCTTCTTTTTCGATTGCGGCGATCTGACTGAGTTGCAGGTGATCAAGACGGACGCCGAAAGCGTTCACCTCTTTGCGACTGTCGTAATGAATCTCGGGTGCGTAGATGCGACCACCGAGTAAGTCGGTGTGGATTTCGTAAACGTCCACTTCGAAATAGCTGAAGTCTTCCGGAAAGCGCGTTTGTGTCCGGGCGAGAAGGTTGGTTAAAGGGATACCGCTGTCGAGTTTACTGCCAGACAACTGAGCATCAAGCTGGTACTCGCCCTGCTGTGGGCGGCGCAGAGCAAGCATGGCATTCCACTCTTCGAGGGTAATGCTGTTGTCGTAAATCAGGCCGACGCCATCAGCCCTCAGCATCATATCGGGAGTCAGTTTGACCCCGGATTCGTTGGCTTGCCAGTCCAGCCAGCCCTGACCTGACAGGTGACCATTGAGCAGTTGCACACTGGTCAGGTTCGCCATGTCGGCAAGCCCGAGCGCCATCCAGTCAAGGCTGGCATCAGTGAGATGCCATTGCAGAGAGCCACTGCCTGATAGCAGGTCGTGCTCAGCCCGGGTGCGGAAATGAATTTCACCATTCGCGGCGGTCAGATCAAGGGAGGCATTAACCCGTTCGCGAATGTCATCCATCGTGATGGTGATTGGGCCGCTCAGACTGATGTCGGGAATTGGCCACAGCCCCCAGTCTGAATCGTTCATGCGGGTTGATAGCGTGCAATTGCCCAGTAAACCATTCGCCAGATCCTGAAGATCGATATCGCCGGGGTCGCAGCCAAGGTGTGAAGGTGCGAAGCGCAGGCGTGCATCCTGCTCTTTTGATGATGCGGTGAAAGGCGCTATCTTCAGGCGCAGATCCCTGGCCTGAGCATGGCGACTGTCATCAAGGTTGCCTTTGACCATTAAGTCCTGCAGTAACGAGATAGTCAGCGGTGTGACAGTCCACCCCTGCCACGGGCTGACTGTTGCCTTCAGGACAAGGCCGTCACTGGAGGCGACTGACCACTGTCCGGTATCACTGAGTTCTGCGTTGAATTGCCCGTTACCGGACATTTGCCATGCTGGCAATTCCTGTTGAGCCGGTTGTTGATAACTCACCGACAGCGGCAGTGCTAGCGATGTAGGCCCGGTGGCCTTCCAGATACCTGCAGGTTCCAGTGTTAGCTGGGTCGTAGTAAGTCCACTCAGTTGAGCTGTCAGGGTTCCATTAAGTTCGCAGGTATCTGCGCTGGCATTGCACACCGCGGCCAGTGCCTGCCCCGGCGTAGTGGCTTTCCAGCGGCTAGCCTGACCATCGACGGTTGTGGTAATCGATGCAGAAAGTGGTTGAGCGGCAAGTAAGGCATTCCAGTCGGCAGCGGTGGTTGCTCGTCTCACTGACAGCGCGATGCCTGCGGGCTGGACTGACATAGTGTCACTGATCACTGATTTTCGTGTAGTCAGTGTGGCGGTCATATCAGCGATCAGCTGATCGGGCCAGCGTGCCTGAGTAGGGCTGTTAAGTGTACCTTCCAGTATGATCTGCTGACCTTTGAGTGGCAGGTCAGCCATTTGCGGCAGACTGTTCTGAACCTTACTGAGATCCGCCTCGAACCTGATGTTTGCATCACTGATGTCTTCTGTTTGTGTCAGGCCGGTCCAGAGTTGTGCCAGAAGCGCTTCTTGTTGAGAAAGCATCACCAGTAACTCTGCGTTGCCTTTTTCGTTGCGCTGCAATTGCAGGTTAACGTTAACGGCTTCCTGAATGTGGGGTAGCCGGAGGTCGCCGGATATGCCCCAATGGTCTGGCTGTAGTGAGCCTGTCAATCGGGCAGAAACGTCTGGTGTATCTATCTCCAGCGACGCTACCCGGATGTCATCAACTGGAAGTGCCATCAACTCAGTAATATGCGGAAGGTCGATATCGGTCCCCGGCGTCAGGCTCGTGGCCGACTGTGAGGGTGTATCGTCGTCTGCGCTGATAAGTACTCTGACGGTTTCCGCCGTCAGACTATCGGCCCTTCCTTGCAGCAACCCTGTGCCGTGGTAATTGAGCTCAGCATTGCGAATCTGAATCAGAATGCCCGGAGATGGCTGGAGCTCCAGTTCATCCACGGCAAACTGTTGTCGAGTAAGGCTACGGATCTGAAGATGACTGCCGGGAGCCACCAGTCGATCCAGAAGAGGGGGGAGCCAGTTGTTCAACAGAGGAACGATCGAGAAATAGAGCGCCACTATCGTGGCGCTCGTTAGCAGCAGAGCAAGCGCTATGCCCTGAAACCACCCTCGGCGGATCAGAGAAGGAGTTTGCTGGTTTGACTCCCTGCGCTCACTCATAGCAGCGAATCAGACTTTCAGTGTCTTAACGCCGTCCTGAGTCCCGAGAAGCAGAACGTCCGCGCCGCGCTGCGCAAACAGGCCGTTAGTGATTACGCCAGTGATCTGATTGATGTCGGACTCAAGCTGCATCGGCGATTGGATCTTCAGGTTGTGCACATCAAGAATCTGGCCGCCATTGTCAGTGATTACGCCTTCACGCCACACCGGGTCACCGCCCAGTTTTACCAGCTCACGTGCAACATGTGAACGGGCCATGGGGATAACTTCGACCGGCAATGGGAAGGTGCCCATCATGCCGACCATTTTGCTTTCATCGGCAACGCAGACAAATTTCTTGGCCACGGCAGCAACAATTTTTTCGCGGGTCAGTGCCGCACCGCCACCTTTGATCATCTCAAGGTGTTCGTTGATTTCATCGGCGCCATCGATATAAAAATCCATACCATCGACGCTGTTCAGGTCGTAGACCGGAATACCGTGACTTTTGAGGCGTTCTGCAGACGCCTCAGAGCTGGCAACTGCACCATCGAACAGGTGTTTTACAGCAGCGAGTGCATCGATAAAACAGTTGGCTGTTGAGCCAGTGCCGACACCGACAATACTGTCTTCGTCGAGGTGGGGCTTGATGTGATCAACCGCGGCCTGACCAACCGCCTGCTTGAGTTCGTCCTGATTCATAGTGTCTGTATCCGGGTGAAATGCTTTCGCGAATTATAAGGCTTCATGCGTTACAATGCGCGTTCGCTCTCGATTTTTTTGGACCAGCGGCATGCTAAACGAATACCTGAAAAAAATACTCTCGTCCCGCGTCTATGACGTTGCTGAAGAGACGCCTGTCCACACCGCCACGTTTCTCAGCGAGCGACTGGAAAACCAGATCTGGATTAAACGTGAAGACAAGCAGCCAGTGTATTCGTTCAAAATTCGTGGGGCTTACAACAAAGTTGTACAACTGACCGACGAAGAAAAAGCACGTGGTGTTATCGCTGCTTCAGCGGGGAATCATGCTCAGGGTTTGGCTCTGGCGGCAAAAAAACTCGGTATAAAAGCCGTCATCGTTATGCCTAGGACAACCCCCGAAATTAAAGTGAAGTCTGTGAAGGCGCGCGGTGCACGTGTGATCCTGCATGGTGATGCGTTTGATGAGGCTTTCCAGTACTCGCAAAAGCTGGTGGAAGAAAAGGGGTATACCTACATTCATCCATACGATGACCCGGAGACCATTGCCGGACAGGGCACTGTGGGTATGGAGATCCTCCGTCAGATGCCAGTGCGCCCGGACGCCATTTTTATTCCGGTCGGTGGGGGCGGGCTGATTGCCGGTGTCGCTGCGTACATCAAAGCGCTGACTCCTGAAGTCCGCATTGTGGGTGTTGAGAGTAGTGAGTCGGCCTGTCTGGCAGCTGCGCTCGCGGCGGGTAGTCGTGTGGTTCTTCCTGAAGTGGGTATCTTTGCTGACGGTGTTGCGGTCGCACAAATTGGCGAAAACACCTGGGAGATCTGCAAAGACTACGTGGATGAGGTGATTACCTGTACGCCGGATGAAATCTGTGCCGCGATTAAAGATACCTTTGACGATACCCGTGCAGTCAGCGAACCGGCCGGGGCATTGGCAGTAGCCGGCTTGAAAAAATACATCGAGCGTGAGCAATGCACAAATAAAAATCTGGTGGCGATTCTCAGCGGTGCAAATGTTAACTTCGACCGCATGCGCTACATCTCTGAGGTTGCTGAGATCGGTGAGGGGCGGGAAGTGATCCTGGCTGTCACAATCCCAGAAGAACCGGGCAGTTTTCAACGCTTCTGTAGTCTGCTGGGTAAGTCACCGATTACTGAATTCAATTACCGTTACAGTCGCGATGATGAAGCGCAGATCTATGTTGGTGTGAAAGTCTCTGACGAGCCTGGCTCCCGTAAAGCACTGGTGTCCGACCTTGAGGCGGAAGGCTATGCGCTGATGGATATTACCGATGATGAGGTAGCGAAATACCATATACGTCACATGGTGGGTGGGCACGCACCTGCGTCGGTAACGGATGAGCGCGTCTACCGCTTTGAGTTTCCGGAGCGCCCCGGTGCTTTGCTTAACTTCCTCAAGAAGCTGGGTAAACGCTTTAATATATCACTATTCCACTATCGCAATCATGGTGCTGCCTACGGCCGCGTATTGGTTGGGCTGCAGATCTCTGACGATAAATGTGAACAGCTTCAGGGATATCTCGAAGAACTTGGCTATCGTTATTGGGATGAGACAGAGAATACGGCGTACCAACGATTTTTGCGTTAATACGCCATTGTCTTGAATCATCTTCACCTTGTTGGGGTGGCAGAGGAGTTTAGACTGCTTCGCTGCGACCCCGAGCCGGATTTTATATGTTAGCTGCTATTCGAATTGCTTTTTTAGCTCTCTACTTCCCTGTTGTGTGTGTGTTGGGCCTTCTTATCTGTCTGCTTCGACCATTCAACCGTAATAATAGCCGCATTATTGCCATGATCTTTGCCTGGGCGCGTTTCGTTATGAACGTTCGTGTAGATGTACTCAACAGGCCGACAGAGAGCATACAGGGGATTTACGTCGCTAATCATCAGAGCACCCTGGACATGTACATGTACGGCGAGAGCCTGCCCGATGACATGGCGATTCTCGGTAAGCACAGCCTGATGTATATCCCTCTGTTTGGTGTTCTTTTCTGGTTGGCAGGAAATATTTTTATTAATCGCGGCGACCGTTCAAAGGCTCGGGGTGCCATGGAAGAAGCCGCGGCGATTGTTCGTGATAAAGGCTGCAGTGTGTATATGTTCCCTGAGGGTACCCGTAGCAATGGCCGGGGTTTGTTACCCTTTAAAAGCGGCGCTTTTATTCTGGCGATAGAAGCCGGTTTGCCGGTAGTTCCTGTTTGCGCAAGCAGCACCCATAAGAACATTAACCTTAAGCGCTGGCGCGCCGGTGAGTGTCGACTGGTGCAGCTTCCCGCCATCAGTACAGAAGGGCTGACCCGCGACGACGCCAAGCATCTCGCCGATGAGGTTCAGGCCCTGATGGCTGCGCAGATAGATCAGATGGATGCTGAGATAGCGCAAGGTCAGTAGCCGCTTTAGTAAACACGCCCTTTACTGAACTGCTCGCGGGCCTGTTGTTTCTTGCGTTCACTCTTACGGAGTAATACATAGAAGGCACCGCTGCCGCCGTTCTGAGGCTGCGCAGTATGGAAAGCCTGGACATCTTCTAACTCTTCAAGCCAGAACACCAGATAACTCTTTAGTACAGCCGGATCACCCTCGTTGCGATCCCCTTTTCCAGGCATGATCAGAACGCTTCTGATGTCTGCGCCAATGCAGTCGTTCACAAAGCGGTAAACTTCGCGCCTCGCTTCTTCAATCGTACGCCGGTGAAGATCAAGGCGAGCTTCTATCTCGTACTTACCCAGTCGTAGTTTACGGAAGACGCCATCCTGAATACCGGGGCGTTTGAACCCAAGTACATCGTGAGGACCGACTCTGGGGACTTCACTGGCGCGAAGGTGGTTCTTATCACTGACCGTCTCCTGAGAAACAGCCGCAGAGCGGCGTGCCGCTGTATTGTTGTCTTTCTGATCACGACGAAGGGGGACGCGCTCCTGCGTTTGCAGCTTTTTAACTCCCTGCATCTCCTGCAGAAAGAGCTCATCTTCTTCAGTCATTTGTACATCCTCCGGGGCAGCGACAAATCTTTGCAATGTCGGACACAAATTTTGGGCTGTGACGCCTAGTATAACCTGATAGTAAGCACCGTATCACAGGATCGATTTATGAAAATGCCTTCTCCCATTGCCCGCTTCCAACGCTCTTTGAGTCTTGTTGCCTGCGGTGTGTTGATGACGACCGCACAGGCTTGGGGATTCGATGACCGCCAGAAGAAAGTCGACTGGGAAAGTTCGCTGAATCTGTCCGATGAGCAGCAGGAGCAGATCGATGCGATTGAAGACAGGTATCGAGATCGCTTTCGTGAGATGAAGCCCAGCGAAGCTGCAGGTAAAGAACGTCGTGAACAACGTCAGGATCTCTATGTACAGATGCGTGAAGAAATCCGCTCGGTACTGACGGATGAGCAGCAAGCGATCGCGGAAGAGCAGGTACGCAAGCGTGAAAAAGAAGGCCGCGAAGAGCATCTGGAGCGTCTTTCCCGAAAACTTGATCTGACGAGTGAGCAGAAATCTGAGCTCGAAGAAAAGTTATCCTTGTGCTCTGAAGAAGAGTGGCCGGTCAGCATGAAAATGCGCGAAAAAGATCGTCGTGACTTTGAGAAAACGGTGAAGTCTGTTCTGACGGAAGAGCAGAAGAAAAAATGGCGTAAGATGCAGCGCGAAGAGCGCGATAAGTGGCGTCACCACGACATGGATCGCCTGAAGGAAAAGCGCGGTCAGAAAGATGAAGACGAATAAAGACGAGCAAAATACAAAAAGGGGCGATTAACGCCCCTTTTTACTGGTTATGGTTACTGGTCATGGCTCAACCGTGATGATCAGAAGCTATAAACCTCAGAAGCTATAAACCTCAGAAGCTATAAACCAAAGTAACGCCAAATTCAGTGTCAGTATTTTCAGTGCCTTCTGGCACTTCTTCCACATGCTTCACTTTGTAGGTGAGCTTAGATGCAAGGCTGCCGCTCAGCTGGCTTTGCAGTCCTGTCTCTGATTTGTAAATAGAGTTGTCGCTACCAACTTCGGCAGTGAAGTTCTCAATGAAGGAGACACCTTCACGAATCTGCCATTGGTAGCCCAGAGCCAGACGACCAATCGCTTCTTCCTGAATTTCGTCTGTCTCTTTCAGTTTGTCGCGGCGATAACCCGGACCAGCCTCAATATTCAGTTCCATGGTGTCGTTTTTGAGAACACGGTAACCGTAGTTAATCGATACCGTGCTTTGGTAAGTATAACCACTGAAGCGTGCACGCTCCTGTTGGGCGACGATGGCCATGTAGGAGTGCTCAGTGAAGTTGCGGTCAAACTGAGTCAGGGCGCTGTACTTCTCTTTTGATTTTACGCCGTCTTCTTCACTGGTCAGGGCTTCCAGTTTCAGAGTTGTATCCCAAACTTCACCGGTACGTTTTGCCATGAAGTTAGCATTAATGCTCTGAGTATCTGTATTACCTGAAGTGAAGATAGTGCCGAGTTCTGCGGCGCCATCCCATGACGGTTCAGCAGCCATTGCTGCGGTTGGAGCGATAACGATGGCCGCTACCAGTGCGTGCTTGCGAAGCATATTTGGATATTCCTTAAGACGACAGTATTCGGTTGCAGAATAGCGAGTGACTATGACAGGTTCAATACTTCATAGTTCATATATCAAGGTTTCAGGCTTGTTTCAGTACTCCAGTCCTGTAGTCCGTAGCGTTGAAGTATTTCTGTCAGTCGACCAGATTTCCGTAAACGCTGAATGCCTTCGTCCAGCTGGCGGGTGTAGGTCTTTGACTGCGTAGGTGTAGCGGGCGAGCAAGCGATGTAGAGTTTGTCGGCAACCCCAATATTGCCCGCGGGCCGTACCGTCCCGTCCATTCCAAGGGTTGCTATAGTGTAGTCGACCACGGTGGCTGACCCAACAATGACATCAATACGCCCCGACAGAAGTTTCTGCAGGTTTTTTTCCAAAGCATTGTCGCCTTTCATCAGTTGCACCTGACTACCGGGAGTGCCCTCGCGGATCGCCGTTGCTATATGCTCGTCGACAGCGCCCTGATCATAGGAATATCCGCCAATGACTCCGAGGCGGATATCATTGAGCTGAGTGGGAGAGTGATACGTCCAGTGGTTGACGGCGCGGGTATAAAACGTACTTTGATCATAACCTAAGGGCAAGGAGTGGAACACGAAGTCGGGAACTTCGTCTGGCAGAGCGCCAAGTATGCAGTCAACGTTGCCTGTACGTGCTTCGCTGATCGCGCGCTCCCACGGAATGGTAGAGTAGTCGACCTGATGACCTTCAGCGTTCCAGATCTCTGTCGCAATTTCGACGATGTAACCTGGTTTGTCGCTGCTGGGCGTTGCATTGTAAGGAGGCCATATATCTGCTCTCAGGCTGATAGTATCTGCGCATGCGGGGTAAACGGCAAAGGCACTGGCAAACACGGTTGCCGCGACACTCAACACATGTTTCATCATCGCCTCCACATTGGGCTGCAATTGATCATTTTTTATCAGGAACGAGGTAGTTTTTTGTCGATGCGTCCCAGCAAAAAATCTTTCAACATGACCCAGTCACCGATAAAGCTCCATAACGGATAGCGGAAAGTGGCAGGTTTATTGTGCTCAAAGAAGAAGTGTCCGATCCAGGCAAAGGCATAACCCGCGACCAGGGCCAGAGGGATATACTGAAATTTTCCACTGGTGATCGAAAACAACAGAACCCCAAGGCCAATTGAGCTACCTATGTAGTGCAGGCTGCGGCAGGGAGAGTTTCTGTGTTCAGAAAGATAATAAGGGTAAAACTCACTGAAATTGGTGAATCTTAGATCTCTGTTTACAGCGTTTTCACTGTTTTCCGTTTCTGTACTCACGATGGCCACCTCTCCTCGTTATTATTATTGGCGGGCGGATGTATCCGCTCATTGCAAAATAACGTCATTATCAGTGTTCCCCACAGGGCGCAGTGCGCCAAGTCCCGAATATATCGGGCAATAAAGAGGCAAACTTAACTCACAGTATAGACAATTTGACCCCTGAGGAAAATAAACGTCCTGAACGTCCGGTTGGTTCGGATTAATTTTTAATGAATGGACAGATACCTGTGAACCTTCAGCTATGCTGGAAGTCTTCCCTGATTCGGGGCTTCTCCCGGATGAATTCTGGTGCGATGACGAGGTGGAATGGAATGCTCTACACAATCAATGCCCACGTAATGAATGCGCTACGCCCAATGCATGTGGCAGCACGCCTGTCCCGGCAGATGTGTTATCAACCCTGGAACCCGATGAATTACGGTTGGTACCTGCGCACTGTTCGTGCCTCGCTGGAACTGGTTGAACGCTTGACCGATTTTTATGAAAAGCCGGAATGGCGGTTGGACACCACACGCATTGATGGCCGCGAAGTCGGCATTGAATATTGCAGTGTGGTTGAGAAGCCTTATTGTGACCTGGTTCATTTCCGCCGTCGCAAGCGTGGCCTTGAGCAACCCAAACTGCTGATCGTCGCGCCACTATCCGGTCACTTTTCTACTCTTCTGCGCGGGACGGTTGCGGAATTTCTGCCCGATCATGAGGTATACATCACAGACTGGCTGAATGCGCGGGATGTACCCCGCTCCAAGGGTGAGTTCAGTTTTGATGATTATGTCGATTACCTGATTGAGTTTCTGGAATTTCTGGGCCCGGACACGCATGTGCTGGCCGTCTGTCAACCTTGTGTTCCTGCGCTTGTGGCAGCGAGTGTCATGTCTGAGCAGGGCAGCAAAGCAGTACCCAAGTCCATGACCTTAATGGGTGGGCCGATTGATGTACGTATCAGCCCAACGGAAGTAAACGATTACGCGTCGGGTAAAGATCTTGAGTGGTTCGAAGACAACGTCATCTGTCACGTGCCAGATGGCTTTGCCGGACGTGGTCAGTCGGTGTACCCGGGATTCATCCAGCTGTCGGGCTTTATGTCGATGAATATGGATAACCATGTCAGCAAGCACTTCAAGTTCTTTACTGACCTGGTGAAGGGGGATGGTGATAGTGCAGAGGCGCACCGGGAATTCTATAACGAATACCTTGCGGTGATGGATATGCCTGCCCGCTATTATCTCGATACCATTCGTAAGGTGTTTCTTGAGTATCAGTTGCCAGAAGGCACGATGGAATATCGGGGCAAGGTGGTTGACCTGAAAGCCATTAAAGAGATGGCTCTGATGACCATTGAGGGAGAACTTGACGACATTACCGGCAAAGGGCAGACGGCTTGCGCTCTGGATCTTTGTGCTGGCATTCCTGACAAGATGAAGGTTCACAGGGAAGAGCCGGGCGTTGGTCATTACGGTATTTTCAATGGCCGTAAATTCCGGGAAAGCATTGCCCCGGCAGTGAAGACCTTTATGGTGAAACATAGTTAAAACGCCAACCGGACCCGCTCGGGTCCGGTTTATTAGCCCGCCTTAATCGCCCCTGCTATCATGATCCACTCCTTATTTGATGGGTTAACAGGACTAGTTGCTCATGACAGACACTTCTCACCGGTCCGGTCTGACCGATGATATCTACGAAAAACTGGTTAACGACGAAGATGCTCGTGCCTGTAAATCGATTCCTGAGAGTGCTTGTCAGGAAGTCTCCGGCAATTTTCTGAAAACCCTACTAAGCATGTTTTTCTCTAAGCTGGGAGATGCTCTGGTCAATCCTAAAATCACCTTGCCGTGGCTGATGCAGTCTGTTGGTGCACCGGCGTGGATGCTGGGCTGGCTGGTGCCAATCCGTGAGTCCGGCTCAATGCTTCCTCAACTTGCTATCGCCAGTGTTGTCCGCACCATGGCTGTCCGTAAGTGGATGTGGGTGCTTGGCAGCGCTCTGCAGGCAATGGCGGTATCCGGTATCGCTGCGGTTGCCTTCTTTCTGGAGGGAAGTATCGCTGGCTGGTCGATGCTGGCATTGGTGGTCATATTCAGTCTGTCACGAGGTTTGAGTTCTGTTGCTTCGAAAGATGTGCTGGGTAAGACCATCCCGAAACCCCGGCGAGGCACTCTGAACGGCTGGGCTGAAACGGCAGCGGGCCTGATTACTCTGACAGTCGCCCTCTTGCTGATCAGTGGTGTGTTGGGGGAAGGGTCTACCACCCTTTATGCCTCTGGCTTTGCGCTGGCCGCTTTGATGTGGATCATTGCTGGTGGTATCTATGCCGGAATCAACGAATTCCCGGGAGAGACAGACGGCGGAAATAACGGATTAAAGGAAGCCTTTGCCAGATTATCGTTACTTAAAACCGACGCCCCTTTCCGACGTTTTCTTCTCTCCCGTTCATTACTTCTGTGTTCGGCGTTAACGGCGCCTTTTATCGTCGTGCTCGCTCATCAGGAGCTGGATGCAGCGATCAGTATGTTGGCCTTGTTTATGGCTGCGAGTGGTGCGGGTAGTTTGGTTTCAGGACGCTTTTGGGGGCGCTTTGCCGATGTTTCCAGTCGCCTGGTGATGGTGCGTGCCGGGATGATGTCGGCGGCGGTTGGCGGAGTGATATTTCTTCTTGGAGTGTTCAGGTCAGAGTGGCTGTCAGAAATCTGGGTTTTGCCACTGTTGTACTTTGTATTGAGTATCGCCCATCAGGGCGTGCGTTTGGGAAGAAAGACCTATGTGGTCAACCTCGGCGAAGGAAATAAGCGCACGGACTATGTTTCGGTGGGCAATACACTGATTGGCGTCATGTTGCTGATGACAGGGTTTATCAGTCTGCTGGAGCCTCTGATTGGCGTCAGCGGCGTTATCCTGATTTTGTCATTCATGGGGATGGCAGGTAGCTGGATGGCCATAAAATTGCCTGAAGTTGAACGCTGAACCTGGCTCTCAACTTCAGGTTTTTCTGCCGGACTTTGTCTCAGGGCCGATTCAACTTTTATCAACCAGGTAGTTGATGTACTCATCCCGCAGGCTACGTTTCTGCAGTTTCCCTGTGGCGGTATGAGGGAGTTCATCCACCACGAGAATATCGTCGGGCATCCACCATTTAGCGATTTTTCCACCCAGGTAGGCGTAGACGTCTTCTTTCGTCACGGTTTTTCCTTCCAGAGCAACGATAAATAACAGCGGGCGCTCATCCCACTTAGGATGCTTTACACCGATAACGCACGCTTCCGCCACATCTGGGTGGCCAACTGCGGCATTTTCAAGGTCGATGGATGAGATCCATTCACCGCCTGACTTCACAACGTCTTTCGCGCGGTCGACGATTTGCAGATAGCTTTGCTCATCGATCACTGCAATATCACCCGTGTCGAACCAGACTCCACCATCTTTGTCCGTAAAAAAGGCATCGGGTTTTTCTGTTTTGTAGTAACTGTTCAATACCCATGGACCTCTGACTCTGAGGAACCCCCGACTGGTGCCATCGTGGGGCAGGGGCTCTCCGTCATCGTCAAAAATCTCAAGGTCGATGCCAAACATAGGCTTACCGGCGGTTGTTTGTATCCGATAACGCTCATCATCAGACATATTGGCCATGGCTTTGGTCGGTGCTCCCAACGTTGCCAGAGGCGAGGTTTCGGTCATCCCCCAGATGGGAAGAAGATAAATACCGAACTCTTTGTCGAGTGTTTCGACCAGTGAACGGGGGGAGGCTGAGCCGCCGACACCAACGGTTTTTACTGACGGAATGGTCAGGTCATTGGCTTTCAGATAGTCGATGAGGCGCAGCCAGACCGTAGGCACCCCAAGCATCATATCGACCTGTGCAACATCGATCAGCTCATACAGGTCCGGACCATCCATGCCTTCGCCGGGAAGTACGAGAGAAGCGCCCGACATAGGGGCAATATATGGCATGCCCCAGGCACAAACGTGATACATGGGGACGACCGGCATAACGACGCTGTCGGAAGACACGTTCAGCGCATCCGGATTACGGCTGGCGTAGGCGTGCAGAACGGTGGAGGCGTGGGAGTACAGAACACCTTTTGGGTTCCCCGTGGTGCCAGACGTATAACAAAGACAGGCTGCGGTATCCGCGTCGAAGCGCGGCCATTCGTAGATGTCGGGTTGCTGAGCCAGCAAGTGCTCGTAGTTATGCACATTCGGTAGCGACGTGTCGGGCATCTGATCTTCGTCGATCATCAGAATAAACCCTTTGACGCTGGATAGTTTGTCGGCGATGGGCTCCAGCAGGGGGGCGAAACAGGCATCCAGGAAAACGTAGCAGTCCTCAGCGTGTTGGATAATGTACTCGACCTGTTCAGAGTAGAGCCGCGGATTGACCGTGTGACAGATAGCCCCGATGCCGGATATGCCGTAGTAACATTCGAAGTGTCGGTAGCCGTTCCAGGCCAGGGTCGCGACACGGTCACCGGGTTGTACGCCGAGTGAAATCAGCGCATGTGCCAGCTGCTTACTCCGCTGTAGTGCGTCTTTGTAAGTGTATCTGTGAATATCCCCTTCAAGCCTGCGGCTGATGATCTCACGAGTTCCGTGATGAGCGGCTGCATACTCCAACAAATCACTGATCAGCATGGGTTGCGTCATCATTTGCCCGGTGACAGTTCGCGCGTTTGTCATATGGCGTTCCTTTGCAGTGTCGCGGCGGTGTGCACGCGAAAGTAACAGAAGCAGTGGGCTCACTATTCAGAGAGATCAGCTTATGCCGAGCAGGCGGACTCAGCCAGTGCAAACGTGCAGATTGTTAACTCTGCTGCTGTGTACGGAGCTTCTGCAGCCAACGTAGGAAAGTCACATAGGTCTGTTTCACGATCTGGCTCGTTTGGACTAATTTTAAATAGGACATATCAGGACATGAAGTTGATCTGATATCACCTGTTCAGTTGGTGTGTGCCCCGTCATTCTTGGCCCGTTTTGCAACATGAGCATACTCTCAGATGAAATTCGCAGTACTGACATTGCTTGTATGGCTCCTCGCCACTGTAAGTGCCTGGGCGCTGGAAGACACGCCGGCACTGGATGAGAAGCAGACCCACGCTGCACTTGAGTCGTCAGGTTGCGCTTATATGGTGTCGGTCATGCTTGAAGAGAGCATGGGCGTGAAAACTAGCGAAGTTGATATATTTGCACTGCTGTTTGTGCACGGTGACCCGGTCAGAATCCGCGAGCAACGTGGCTTCAATTTCTATGACATAAAACAGGCTGCCGCCGCTCTAGGCCTGCGGGCCAGTGCGTATCGCTCTGATGATCTGCTGCTGGATCTGGCGCAGCGTAAACTGCAGCAACAGGACGGGCCGTACCTCCTCTTAAAGGACAACCCGGAAGGTGTTGACCGCTTTTACCTCTACTACTTCGAAGACGAAGAATATGTTTACCTGAGAGACCCCTTCGCTGGCATGATTACCATTGAGCGAAGTGAGTTTAATCGGACTTTCGTCCCTTATGTGCTGATTATCGAAGGCAAGGTGACGGAGTTCACTGAGGTTTAGACTTCAGAATATGGGGATCTGCCCAGATCCCCATAAGTTTGGATGACAGCTGTTCAGTCCCGTTCTACTGCTAGAGAAACGCCCATTCCTCCGCCAATACATAAGGTCGCGAGACCTTTCTTTGCATCACGGCGAGCCATCTCATGCAGCAGTGTCACCAGAATACGGCAGCCTGAGGCGCCAATAGGGTGGCCAAGGGCGATGGCACCGCCGTTCACATTGATTTTATCGGCATCCCACTCCAGACCTTTATTAACCGACAGAGCCTGTACAGCGAAGGCTTCGTTGGCTTCAATCAGGTCGAGATCGTCTACATTCCAGCCCGCTTTGCTCAGGCATTTTTTCGTTGCAGGAATCGGCCCTGTGCCCATGATGCGCGGTTCAACACCGGCATTGGCGTAGCCCTTAATTGTCGCGAGCACAGGAAGGCCAAGCTCTGCGGCTTTGGCTGCGCTCATCAGCATAACAGCGGCGGCGCCATCATTGAGCGATGAGGCATTACCGGCGGTCACTGAGCCGTCCTTACTAAAGGCCGGGCGCATACCTGCAAGCTTTTCTGCGGTCGTACCGGGGCGTGGATTTTCATCCACCTTAAACACAATTGGGTCGCCTTTGCGCTGGGGAATTTCGATCGGGGTAATTTCATCTGCGAAGGTACCCGCTTCAATTGCGGCGAGTGCTTTGTTCTGAGAGGCTGCTGCAAAGGCATCCTGCTCTTCCCGGCTAATGTTGTAATCGCAGGCAATGTTCTCTGCGGTGGTACCCATATGGTAATCGTTAAATGCGTCCCAGAGTCCATCGACCACCATGGTGTCGACCATGGTAATTGGCCCCATGCGCTGGCCATTGCGGGAGTTTGGCATCGCATGCGGTGCATTAGACATAGATTCCTGGCCGCCGGCAATCACTACGTCAGCATCCCCGCACGCAATCGCCTGCGTGGCGAGATGGACTGCTTTGAGGCCTGAACCACAGACTTTGTTGATGGTCATGGCGGGTACAGTAGCAGGTAGACCACCCTTGATCGCAGACTGGCGTGCAGGGTTCTGGCCAGCAGCGGCCGTCAGCACCTGGCCCATGAGTACTTCATCAACAAGCTCTCCGTCGACACTTGTTTTTTTGATCAGGGATGAAATTACGGCAGCCCCGAGGTCAACAGCCGATAATCCAGCGAGTGATCCGCCAAAGCTTCCGATCGCAGTGCGGGTAGCAGCAACTATGACAACGTCAGTCATGTGTATCTCCAGTAAAACAGTAGAAAAGCGGGATGAGCGCCCGCCGATGCGCTACAACAATTCTACTGTATAGACTGTTGAGCAGGATCAGGAGGCAATCCAGATAAGAGACAGGCACATTCATGACAATGCGCCTGGCGGGGCAGGCCGGCTGTCAGTGGCTGCCCGGGTCGGTCCGGTCAAGTTGGCCAAGGTCAAGAACTGGGGAAGCGTCGATGTGCTGTGCATCCATCATGTGCGCAACGCGCTCCAAAGATGTCAGAATCATGCTTTGTTCCCAATCGCGCAAATCCTGAAACTGCTGAACGAAACTATCCTGCAGCGGGCGCGGTGCGTCGACGAGTGCCTGAATGGCCTGCTCTGTCAGGTGTACAAATACTTTCCGCTTATCAGAGCTACCACGCTCGCGCACTACAAAACCACGCTTACTGAGGCGGTCGATAATGGTGGTCACTGTCGCTTGAGAAAGGCTGACTCGACGGGCCACATCACCTACCGTGAGCTCGCCGTGGTGGCGCAGTGTCTGCAAGATCAGAAGCTGCGGAGAAGTCAGGCCGGATATCTTACTCAGCTGTTTGGAATGGAGATCGGTTGCGCGAATGATGCGCCGCAGTGCAACCAGCACTTCGTCATAGCGATTCATAGATTTTTCGTCTTCCAACAGGGGGTCATGATTCTTTCCCTGTAGTTTACCCTGTTGATGATCAATAGAGTACGAAATATTCATAAGGGGGCCTCCTGACCGCTTTCCCGGGTGGCGCATCGCGTCCTATATTTAGATCTCAAAATATCGATCTCTATGTATTTTTCGCGACAAAATGGCGGAAATATTAATAAAAAAGCTCGTTTTGTTTGATTATTGTACAAAAAATTACGTTCTTCTCAATCAAAAAGACCGCTTCTGGGTGAAATATATTTAGTGTTGTATATATTTTGCGATTGACTATAATGTTTAGAGTTCAAACTAATTGACGAAACAGAAGCAATTGACGAGGACGTAATGGCTCACGCCGGTACGCGGACCTCGAAGAGGAAATGAATCAGATTCTGGCGCAGGCAGCGCCCAACGAAAAAGATCAGTCTCAGCGCCTTATTACAATGCGCAAACCGAATCCGGAAGACGGCTCTGTAGTGAACAACCTTGTGGAAAACTGCAAGCCTCTGGATACGAACTCAATGTACTGCAACAACCTGCAGTGTTCTCACTTCCGCGATACCGCGGTGCTTGCTGAAGAGCAGGGTGAAACCATTGGTTTCATTTCTGGTTATCTTCTGCCGGAGCAACCAGACACTTTATTTGTCTGGCAGGTCGCTGTGAGCCCTAAGGCTCGGGGGCTTGGCCTGGCCAGTAAGATGTTACTTGAGCTGCTGTCTCGCCAACAGGGCGCAGTTCGTCACCTGCACACGAGCATCACACCGGGTAATGAAGCGTCCTGGAACCTGTTTAAAAGGCTGGCACGCAAGCTGGATGCGCCACTGAACGAACGCGTTATGTTCGACAAAGAGCAGCATTTTGCAGGACAGCATGAGACAGAGATGCTTGTTCACATCGGTCCTTTCAGTAGTGCTGACGTCAGCGCTGCGCAATAACAGAATTTAAACCAAATACAGAGGGTATCTGATATGGGTATTTTTAAAGATCTTGAATCAAACGTTCGTGGTTACTGCCGTTCATTTCCTGTTACCTTTGTTAAGGCGCAGAACGCAACGGTGACTGACAGTGAAGGTAACGAGTACATCGACTTCCTGGGTGGTGCTGGCACGCTGAACTATGGCCACAACAACCCTGCTTTCAAGCAGGCGCTGATTGATTACATCGAAGCGGATGGTATGACTCACGGTCTGGATATGCACACAGACGCGAAAGCTGCATTTCTGGAAGCCTTCCGTGACCTGATCCTTGAGCCACGCAACATGGACTACAAGGTACAGTTCACTGGCCCGACCGGTACTAACGCGGTTGAAGCGGCTCTGAAAGTAGCTCGTAAAAATACCGGCCGTCAGACCATTATCTCGTTCACCAATGGCTTCCATGGTGTGACTCAGGGTTCTGCTGCGGTTACCGGTAACGGTTACTACAAGAAGGCCAGCGGATTGCCAACAACCGGTGTTCAGTTTATGCCGTACGATGGCTACCTGGGCGACTTCAATACGCTCAAATATCTGGAAAAAGCGCTTGACGACGGTTCATCAGGTCTGGGTCATCCAGCCGGTGTCATTGTTGAGTGTATCCAGGGTGAAGGTGGTCTGAACGTAGCATCTAAAGAATGGATGCAGGGTCTGCAGGCGATCTGTAAAAAGCATGACATGCTGCTGATCGTTGATGACATTCAGGCAGGTTGTGGTCGTTCAGGCACCTTCTTCAGTTTTGAAGAATTCGGTATCGAGCCTGACGTTATTACTCTGTCGAAATCTCTGGGTGGCTACGGTCTGCCAATGGCGGTTGTTCTCCTCAAAGAAGAGCTCGACATCTGGGGTCCAGGTGAGCATAACGGTACCTTCCGTGGTAACAACCACGCGTTCGTTACTGCACGTCGCGCACTGGAAGAGTACTGGAGTGACTACCGTTTTGCTGAAGAAATTCAGCACAAGGCAAGTGTTATCCGTCGTCGTCTGAAAGAGATTCAGGCAGAAAACGGTGGTACCTCTAAGATGAAGCACAAAGGCCGTGGAATTATGCAGGGTCTTGAGTTTGCTAACGGTGACATCGCCGGTGCAATTACTGAGTTAGCGTTTGAGCATAATCTGATTATTGAAACCAGTGGCTCCGATGGTCAGGTTGTTAAGATCCTGACGCCCCTGACGATTGAAGAAAGCAAGTTGAGTGCGGGTCTCGATATCCTTGAGAAATGTGTTACTCAGGTAATGTCTGATCAGGTGAGTAAGGCTTCTTAAGAAGCCTTCTCTTGTAGCCTCTCAACGCCAACGAACTCAGGAAAACGCAGAAAATGATCGTAAGAACACTCGAAGAATGTAAAAACAGCAGCCGCGCCATCAATGGTGGCAACTGGGAAAGCGTCCGTATGTTGCTGAAAGACGACAACATGGGATTCTCATTCCACATCACCACTATTTTTGCGGGTACAGAAACGCCTATTCACTACCAGAATCACCTGGAGTCTGTGTACTGCATGCAGGGCGAGGGTGAAATCGAAACTGTTGAAGACGGCAAGATCTATCAGATTCGTCCGGGCACACTTTATATTCTGGATAAGCACGATAAGCACTTGCTGCGCGCGACCAAGGACATGCACATGGCGTGTGTGTTTAATCCGCCGTTAAACGGCAAGGAAGTCCACGATGAAAACGGCGTCTACGCATTGGAAGCTGACACCATCGAAGACTGATTCGCGTGATGGCCTGGAAATGGGCCAATCCATCAAACAAATAGAATCAGCAGGAATAACATGATTAAGCACAGTGTAGAAAAAATCGGCGGCACTTCGATGAGCCGTTACGACGATGTATTAAAAAATATCTGGCAGCGTCCTCAGGCGCCGCACGGTGGTACCGAAACGACTTTGTATCAGCGCGCCTTCGTAGTATCAGCGTATGCTGGTATGACCAACGGTCTGCTTGAGCACAAGAAGACCGGTGAGCCGGGCGTCTATGCACTCTTTTCCGAAATGGACGAAAACCGTCCATGGCAGCAGAAACTGTATGAAGTACAGGCCGCTATGCTGGCAATGAACGAAGAGATGTTCGATGGTCAGGATATTGTTCGTCGCCGTGCTGACCAGTTTATCAGCAGTCGCATTGAAGACGTTAAGCAGTGCCTTGAGCACCTTGAGAACGTCTGCACATTCGGCCACTTTCAGCTGGATGATCATCTGCACCGTGTTCGTGAAATGTTAAGTGCCCTGGGTGAAGCGCACAGCGCATATAATTCGGTACAACTACTGAAACTGCATGACATTAATGCGCGTTTTATCGATCTGACCAACTGGAGGTCTGACAGTCAGCAGACTCTCGAAGATCACATCAAAGACGCGTTCTCGGATGTCGATTTCACGCAGGAGATGCCGATCGTTACGGGTTATACCCAGTGTCGCGAAGGTCTGATGAAAACTTATGACCGTGGTTACAGTGAGATGACCTTCTCGAAGGTAGCCACTGTGACGGGCGCGGGCGAAGCCATTATTCACAAAGAATATCACCTGAGTACCGCGGATCCTGAAATGGTCGGCGCGGAAAATGTACACCCGATTGGTCTGACCAACTATGACGTTGCTGATCAGTTGGCGAACCTTGGGATGGAAGCCATTCATCCACGTGCGGCGGCGGGTCTGCGTAAGCGCAACATCCTGCTTCGCGTGAAAAACACGTTTGAACCAGAGCACCGTGGTACAGAAATCCGCAGTGACTACAGCAGCAAAACGCCGAAAGTAGAGATCATTGCCGGTACACGCAGTGTCTGGGCAATGGAGCTGTTTGACCAGGATATGGTGGGTGATCCCTCTTATGGCCAGAAAATGAACGACCTGGTCTTTGAGTCAGGCGTGCGGGTTCTGACCAAAGACTTTAACGCCAATACAGTCACGTTTTACCTGAAAGGTAACAAGCGTCGCATCAATTGGTTGATGGATCGACTGCAGGCCAACTACACTAACGCTGACATTCGAGTCGAGAAGATGGCGATGGTCAGCGCGATCGGTAGTGATATGAAGGTTCCGGGCTTGCTGAAGTCCGCTGCATCGGCCTTGTCTGATGCCGGTGTGAATATTTTGTCTGTGCACCAGGCAATGCGTCAGGTGGATATGATGTTCATTGTTGCCGATCAGGATTACGCTGCGGCGGTGAAAGCTCTGCACACCAGTCTGATCGAGAATAACAGTGATTGGGAGGCGGTACAGTCCGCATGATAAGAACCGTCTGGCATATATTCTTGTCTCTGATGGTATTTGCCTCAGCGCTGGTGATTCTACCGGCGCGGGTTAATGCCGCCCCAACAACTGAAGACACAGCAGAATCAGCCGAAGAGGTGCAGGCTAACTACGCCAAGGCTGAAAAAACCATAGAGGCGCTTGAGGCGCCTCTTTATTCTGCATTCACCGAGCGTTACCTGCTTGATGAAGTCAAAACCCTCCGCCAGATGCTGGCAGACCACCGCGTCGAAGTGACAGAACAGATCACAGATCGTGAACTGAGCGTCGCTGACAAGGCGTTAATGTACGCGACCGATACCGTCACATACTTCTTTTACCTGATCGCCGGTGCGTCTACATTGCTGGTTCTGGTGGGGTGGAACTCTCTGCGTGAGATCAAAGACCGGGCAAGTGCTCTCGCCAATGACGAGATCTCCCGGATCACCAGCTCCTACGAAGAACGTCTCGAAAAACTGGAACGAGAACTACACAGTAAGTCTCGGCATATTGCTGCGACTCAGGAAGAGATTGAACTGACCAACGAAGTTCACTCTCTCTGGCTGAAAGCGTCACAGGAATCCAGTGCTCAGAATAAGATCGCAATTTATGATCAGATTCTTGGACTGCGTCCTGATGATATTGAGGCCATTACGTACAAGGCAGATGCCGCCTTACTGCTTGGCCAGAACCAGTGGGCCAATGCACTTGCGAATCGTGCACTGACCATAGACCCTGAAAACAGCCATGCTAAATATCAGCGCGCCTGTGCGCACGCCGAGAGTGGCTACATTGAAGAAGCACTTCGGGATCTCGCTGAAGCCATCGAAACGTCTGAAGCACTGCGTGAGCAGGCCGCCCACGATCCGAGTTTCGAGAAGCTGCGAGATATGGAAGAGTTTATTGCCATGACTCAGGTGTCTTCTTAAGTCGCATTTAAAGACCCATTTAAGACGCATTCTGACGTCAGCGGTCAACCCGCAAAAGATAGATTCCGAGAGCCCGGTGTTTCCACATCGGGCTTTTTTGTTTGCTCTGATTGTCGGTGCCAGCAAGCTTTTCACTATTGGCTGTATTAGAAAAATTCATTTCAATGGAACCAATGCGGGTGTCACCCTTCTGAATTGTGTATGTACAACGGGTTGGAACGAACCGGAGATTGAAATGGCAAACGACGGGACTGTAGACAGTAGTGCAAACAATGGCGTGGCAAGTAACGATACGGTGAGTGGTACAAGAAAAGCCATCGTTGTCGAAGGCGGGGCGATGCGAGGAATATTTGCCAGTGGAGTGATCGATCACTTTCTTGAGCAGGAATTTCACGGATTTGATTTTGGTATCGGTGTATCGGCCGGTGGGACCAACCTGACAGGATATTTGTCCCGACAACCGGGTCGCGCGCGTCAGGCAATTATGGAGTACGCGCGTCAGAAAGAATTCTTCAGCCCAGTGCGTTTCGTTCGAGGCGGGCATATGACCGATGTTCACTGGTTGTGGCATTACACCCATCAGCAACTTCCTCTCGCGGAGTTCGTCGGTGATATGGAACTCTATGCCACTGCAACGCACGTTGAGAGTGGCCAGGCACATTATCTGCCCGTGACCTCTGAAACGGTGCATGATGCTATGGTGGCCACCTGTGCTATTCCGTATTTCTATCGCTCACCGGTTGTTGTCAACAATGAGCGCTACGTAGATGGTGGTGTGGCGGACTCAATTCCTGTGCGACAAGCCTGGAATATGGGGGCCGACGATATTACGGTGGTGCTCTCGCAGCCGCTCGGATTTCGTAAGACATCCAGCCAGAGCGAGTGGTTACTGGAAAAAATGTTCGCGGCTGAAGCAGGCTTGATGAACGCGATGAAGTTCCGCACAGCACAATATAATGAAAGCCTCGATTTTATTAACTCGCCTCCAGAAGGCTGTCGGGTGCGTGTTGTTGCTCCGCCGCCAGAGTTCTCTGTGTCGCGTCTGTGTATGAACGAGAAGAAACTGGCCGATGGTTACGATATGGGCGTCGAGGCGGCCAGCGCCTATCTTGAGGAGTTATACGCCCCGCAGACTGATTTACGTGTGGTATCAGTCGCCTGACTCTTATTTTTCCCAGCGATTTAGTCGGTAAGGAACAGTGCCAGTAATTCATTCAGATATTGCTGGCCGCGTTCCGAAGCGCGGATGTCAGTGCTGCACTCAATCAGACCAAGTGAAAGCGCTTTATTCAGCGGCGCCCTGATGCTGTCGAGTGTCATTCCTGTCCGGGCTTCAAAATCACTCACAGGAATACCCTCCTGGAGGCGTAACGCATTCATCATGCACTCCAGCGCGGTGTCTTCGGGCAAGATACGATCCTGTCCTGCCAGGAAGCGTTTCTCGCTGTTTAAATAGTCTTTCGGTAGTCGGGTTTTGCGCGTACGCAGAATGGTCAGGCCCTGGGGCCCTGTTGAGGTGATCTTGCCATGTGCACCTGCTCCGATGCCCAGATAGTCACCGAAACGCCAGTAATTAATATTATGCTTCGCTTGCTGCTGCGGCAGCGAGTATGCCGAGATCTCGTACTGACGCAGTCCTGCATGCGCCAGTCTTTCTTGCCCCTGCTCCTGAATATCCCACAGGGTGTCATCTTCAGGCAGCACCGGCGGGCGCTTATAAAATTCGGTGTTGGGTTCGATTGTCAGCTGATACCAGGACAGGTGCGGCGGCTGAAAAGACAGGGCGGTATTTAAATCATCCAGCGCCTGCTCTGGCGTCTGGTCTGGCAGACCGTGCATCAGGTCGAGATTAAAATTACTGAATCCCGCATTAATCGCTGTTTCAATGGCCGCAAGCGCTTGCGCTCTGTCGTGTATTCGCCCAAGTTTTTTCAGGTGTTCAGGCTGAAAGCTCTGGATGCCCATTGATAAACGGTTAATGCCCAGCTGTCTGTAGGCTTTAAATTTATCCGCTTCGAAGGTTCCGGGGTTGGCTTCCAGAGTAATCTCAATATCCGAGCTGAAAGAGAGTTTTTCAGACAGCCCAGTGAAGAGTGTTTCGTAGGCGTGAGCCGATAATAAGCTGGGAGTGCCGCCGCCAAAAAAGATACTTTTTATCGCACGCCCTTGCACCCAGTGGAGGTCTTGTTCGAGGTCTTTCAGAAGAGCATTAATATACTCTGCTTCAGGAATATGGCTGCCTGCCTCGTGAGAGTTGAAGTCACAGTAAGGACATTTGCGCACACACCAGGGAATGTGGATGTACAGACTCAGTGGAGGCAGTGTCATGATCCTTTCAGGCGACGCCAGCCTCAGAGCGGGATTCAAAAGAAGGAGATTTGAGTTCAAACCCGGTTTCGTCAATGGCCTCCATCAGCGCGGATACTTTGACTTCCCACTCATTCTTTTCCTGAGACAGGCGACTGTTTTCTCTTTTTACAGACTCATACTGTTGCTGCAACGCGGTAATGGCCGTGTCGCGATGTTGCAGACGTTGCTCCGCATCTGACACCGCCTGGCGCAGCTCCGCGATCGTATTATTTAATTCTTCGTTGGTTTCCTGCAGGGCTTTATTGTCTTTCCGGGCTTCCTGCAGTGCAGATACCGTATTGAGAATCTTCTGTTCGAGTTGTTCAAGCATGTCCAAAGTATCTTTCTCTGTGATGTATCGTTAGTAAGTCTTAAATTCTATTAAGGGCGCCAGCGTCCCAGTAGCTGCTGAATCGCCTGACCTCGATGGGATAAAACGTTCTTACGTTCCCGGCTCAGTTCAGCGGCGCTGCATTGCTCACTTGGGACATAAAATATAGGGTCATAGCCAAACCCTTCTGTGCCTGAGGGCTGTGTGAGAATGACGCCTTCCCACGCACCCTGGAAAACCTGTGGCGTTGGGTCTTCGGCATGACGCATATATACAAGCACGCATTGAAAGCGTGCCGTGCGTTCTGCTTCAGCGACACCTTCGAGGTTTTTCAGGACTTTACTGTTATTCGCCTGATCTCCTTCACCAGAGTATCGGGCGCTGTAAATACCAGGAGCACCGTCGAGCACATCAATCTCAATGCCAGAGTCATCTGCCAGTGCTGGTAGCCCGGTCACCTGGCAGGCATGGCGTGCTTTGATAATGGCATTCTCAACGAAGCTCAGCCCTGTCTCATCGGCGTCAGAAACATTGAGCTCTGTCTGAGGAATAAGCTCAACATTATCGTCAGCAAAGTGCTCAGAAAACATGGCTGAAAATTCACGTAGTTTGCCTTTGTTGCCACTGGCAAGAACGATTTTTTTCATGATTATTCCTGATAGAATTTCTGACTAAATTTCACGTCAAACGTGCGGCTGGTACCTTCTGGCGTGACATCGAGATCAATGCGATAGATTTCGTTTTTATCGAAGCGGAAGGTCGATACATAGTACACCGCATTGGTTTCTTTGATTTCCCGGAAGTCGATGGTGCGACTCTGACCAATCAGGTTTTTGATGGTCCCTGTGAGTTCAGCCGTCACTGGCGTCGGTACCGTGTCTTTCGCGGTCTTCAATACTGAAATGCTCAGATAAGCGAGCGAGCGTGAGCGCGGAATATCGTAGGCTTCGGCAGCTTCCTCAGGTAAGAAGCTGGAATTAAGGCCTATGTAGTGGACCTCATAATCACCAAACACCTGCTTCTGTTCACCACGATCTGCAAAGGTTTGCATAGAGGCGACAGAAAGAGCCAGTACCAGGATAGCGTTGATCTTACTCAGTGCATTCATACTTATCTCCGGGTGATGTGATAAACCGCTATTTCGCCCAGCATGGCTGGCCAGAGACGAATGCTCCAGTGCTCGCGATGCTGATCATCGACAACGGTTTTATTAAGAATACGTATGCCTTTCTCCCGACACAGAATTTCAAAGTCGCGGAAGGTGCACATGTGAATATTCGGCGTGTCATACCAGTTGTACGGCAGCGTATCCGACATGGGCATGCGACCCTTCAATAAAAGGTAGAAACGGGTTTTCCAGTAACCAAAGTTCGGAAACGTCACGATGGCTTCTTTGCCGATACGCAGCATTTCGTCGAGCAGTTCGTCCGGACGCTGAACAGCCTGCAGTGCTTGAGTCATGACAACGGTATCGATGCTCTGATCTTCAAAGTTACTGAGGCCATTATCCAGGTTCTGTTCAATCACATTGACGCCGTTACGGATACAGGCCGTCAGTTTTTCTGGATTAATTTCCAGACCGTAACCGTGAACGTTTTTCTCAGTCTTGAGATAACTGAGTAATTCACCCTCGCCGCAGCCAAGGTCGAGGATTTCACTTTCCGGGCGAATCCATTGCTGAATAATACTCAGATCAGGACGCAGTTCGCTCATGCCAGACCTCCGAAGCTACGTGTTGCGACGCCGTCCATATAAGCATGGAATATATCCAGATAGCGTGGGATAGGGAGAAGGAACGCATCGTGGCCGTTGTCAGACTCGATACAGGCGTAGCTGACGTCTTTATCGGCGTGAATCAGTGCGTTAACGATCTCTTCTGAGCGCGCTGGAGCAAAGCGCCAGTCAGTCGTGAACGACACGACCAGAAAGCGGCACTTTGCCTGACTCAGGCACTTGCGCAGGTCATTGTCGTGATCGCGTGCAGGATCAAAATAGTCCAGTGCTTTGGTCATCAGCATGTAGGTGTTAGCGTCGAAACGAGTACTGAATTTCTCGCCCTGATAGTGCAGGTAACTTTCGACCTGAAACTCAGGTGCGAAACTGAAGTTCAGTTTGCCCTCACGTAATTCACGGCCAAACTTCTGCCGCATGGCATCGTCCGAAAGATACGTCAGGTGCCCTAACATCCGCGCTTGCATCAGGCCTGCTTTGGGCAGGGTCCCTTTCTCCTGATACCAGCCGTCATGAAAATCAGGGTCTTTGGCGATGGCCTGTCGGGCGACTTCATTAAACGCGATATTCTGCGCCGAAAGCTTGGGGGCAGAAGCAATAACAACGGCGTGCTTCAGGCGCTCAGGAAACTGAATAGACCAACGCAGAACCTGCATCCCACCGAGAGACCCACCGACCACAGCGGCCCAGACATCAATACCAAGAACATCTGCAAGGCGAGCCTGACTATTTACCCAGTCGCGTACAGCCATGATAGGAAAGTCGGGGCCGTAGGCTTTGCCTGTTTCTGGGTTGATACTGACCGGGCCCGTCGATCCTGAGCAGCCACCTAAGTTGTTCAGCGAGACGACAAAGAACTTATTGGTGTCGATGGGTTTGCCGGGGCCGATACAGGTATCCCACCAACCGGGCTTTTTGTCTTCCATGCTGTGATAGCCCGCAGCATGATGATCGCCACTCAGTGCGTGACAGATCAGAACAGCATTAGAGCGGTCAGCATTGAGTTCACCATAGGTCTCGTAGATCAGGTCGTATTGTTCTAACACTCGTCCGCTGCGCAACGTCAGGGGTGTATCGAAGTGCTGAACCCTGGGGGTGACGAGTCCGACCGAGTTTTCTGGAATAACGTCCGGCATCGGAGACAGGTATCCATTTGCAAGCTAGTAATGTTTCAAGTTTATCAGGCTTAGAGCTGGCTTGGCACTGGCTGTGCCCGTTGCGGAGAGTATTGGTGCACGGTTGGTTATTTATACATCAGGCTGGCGGCAGCAGAAGTGCTGCTGCCGCGGGCAGGGCAATATCTTACAGGCCCATAATCAGGCCTGACGGCACCTGCAGAACTTGTTTGAGAGGATACAGAATCAGGATCTCTGCCAGCTGAATACCAAGAATCACGACCAGCGGCGACAGATCCAGTCCGCCCATGTCTGGCATGATCTTGCGTACCGGGCGAATGACCGGTTCCAGCAGTTGGTTGATCAATATCAGTGCGGGGTTGTAAGACCCTGGGGCCACCCAAGAGGCAATGACCATAATCAGCATGCCCCAGAAGTAAATACTGATCAGAAGTTTGATGATGCCCACAGCAGCCCAGCCAATCATGGCAACGAATGGCATTCCGGTTCCGTATCCCGCAAGCATCAGAATCAGCGCCATGATCACATATTGAATCGCCAGAGTCAGCACCAGTGATGCCATATCGAGGCCGCCAAACCCAGGAATCACACGGCGCAATGGAATAAGCAGTGGATTGGTAAACTTCACAATCATTTGCGACAGCGGGTTATAAAAATCAGCCCGGACAAGCTGCAGCAGGAAGCGCAGCATAACAATCAGTAAAACCAGGCTGCCAATGGCGTTGACGAGCAGCAGACCTGCTTGTGTGAGTGGTGAACCCATGGATACTCCCGTTGTAAGTGAGCGGCCTCAGAGCCGCGCGGTGCAATCTTGTTGTCTCAAATGTTTACTTTATCGAACTTCAAATGGGGGCGCCTGAGAAAATTTCACCCCCTGTCGTCAAGATTCAGCCATTGCCGAGTTCGTCGCTGAGTTCAGCAGCTCTGCGCGCTGCGGCATCCATGGCAGCCTTCACGATATCGCGCAGGTGTGCGCCTTCGAACGTCGCGATTGCCTGCTCTGTAGTGCCTCCGGGAGATGTCACGCGGCGGCGCAATTCATCAGGGGCGACATCTGAACTGCTGGCCATTTTGCCTGCGCCCAGGGCTGTCTGTAGCGTCAGGCGACGGGCGGTTTCTTCACTGAGTCCAAGTTTGATACCGGCGTCGATCATAGATTCCATCAATAGGAAATAGTAAGCCGGGCCACTGCCGGAAAGCGCGGTAACAGCATCAATCTCAGCTTCAGTCTGTACCCACATGGCCAGACCCGTAGCACCGAGCAGTGTGTCAGTGAGGTTGCGCTGTTCCAGTGTGACTTCGTCGCTGGCGAATAGCCCTGTCGCTCCAAAACCTGTCAGTGCCGGCGTATTCGGCATGGCGCGTACCACAGCTCTGCAGCCGCTCCAGTCTTTGAGTGTTGGCAGACTGATACCGGCAGCAACAGAAATCAGCAGTGGTTGACGTGCGTTGAGTGTTGCCTGCAATGGCTCCAGCACGGCTTTCATCATCTGTGGCTTAACCGCAAGGATGACGACGTTAGCTGTTGCGATAGCATCGAGGTTGGACTCATGCGTCACAATGCCGAAATCCTGGGTCAGGCGTTCACGCTGTTCTGCGCCCGGGTCGCTGACGTGAATCAGATCCGGGCTGACCGCGTCCTCTCTGATCAGGCCGCCGATGATGCTGGTAGCCATATTGCCACCGCCGATGAATGCTATCTGTGTCATTGTTGATTCCTGCTTCTGAATACCTTCACTGAGCGCCCGGGATATTCCGCGCTCCGAATATGTCTGTACCGATACGAACTTCCGTTGAACCACAGGCAACTGCGAGTTCGAGGTCGGACGACATGCCCATCGACAACGTGTCTGCGTCCGGGCATAACTCCTTTAATTCCTGCCATAGCGACTGCATTTTCTGGAACTGGTTACGCAGTCGTTCCTCGTCGCTGGTCGCTTCCGGGATACACATCAATCCCCGAACTTTCAGTCTAGGCAAGGATAGGAGAGTCTGCGCAAAACTGGTGACGCTTTCTGTGGCGATACCACTTTTCTGGTCTTCGTCGCTGATGTTCACCTGTATCAGTACGTTCAGCGGTGGCAGGTTGTCCGGGCGTTGCTCGTTCAGGCGACGAGCGATCTTTTCACGGTCCAGCGTTTCCAGCCATTGAAAGTGCTCAGCCACGGGGCGGGTTTTGTTTGACTGCAGCGGCCCAATAAAATGCCACTCGATGTCGGTCAGCTCCGCCAGAGCGTCAATTTTATCCAGCCCATCCTGCAGGTAGTTTTCACCGAACGCTCTTTGCCCCTGCTCGTAACATGCTCGTACCATACTGGCGGGTTTTGTTTTACTGACCGCCAGAAGGCGCACGCTGTCTGGTTGGCGCGACGCATTTTTACAGGCAGCGCTGATACGCTCGCGAACCCGTTGATAGTTCTGTTCTACAGTAGACATTACGCTTGCTTGGTTTAGGATTAACTTGATTGTTGTGTAGTGACGCTGTTCATAGAAATTTGTTCAACAGCGATTACATTACATCATACACCAGTCGAGGGATTGACCGCTTCATCCGGCTGGTTGCATCACTACTATTTTGGCATTTATCGGGCTGTCTGGCTGAGCTGGCGCATCTGGCCCAAGATCATAGAGAGGATCACATGGATATTACCGAGTTATTGGCCTTTAGCGCGAAGCAGGGGGCCTCTGACCTCCACTTATCGGCAGATATGCCACCTATGATCCGTGTCGATGGCGATGTACGCCGAATTAATCTTCCTGCGTTAAGTCACAAAGAAGTTCACGCCCTTGTTTACGACATCATGAACGACAAGCAGCGTAAGGACTTCGAAGAGTTTCTGGAAACAGACTTCTCGTTTGAAGTCCCCGGTGTTGCCCGCTTCCGTGTGAATGCCTTTAACCATAACCGTGGTGCGGGTGCGGTATTCCGTACCATTCCATCAAAAGTCGTGACCATGGATCAGCTGGGAATGGGGCAGGTGTTCAAAGACCTCTCTATGATCAGCCGTGGCATCGTATTAGTGACCGGCCCGACCGGTTCAGGTAAATCAACGACCCTAGCGGCGATGGTTGATTACATCAATGAGACTAAGTTTGACCATATCCTCACCGTTGAAGATCCGATTGAATTCGTGCATGAGTCAAAGAAGAGTCTGATCAACCAGCGTGAAGTGCACCGTGATACGTTGGGCTTCAACGAGGCATTGCGCTCAGCACTTCGTGAAGACCCTGACGTTATTCTCGTTGGTGAATTGCGTGACCTTGAGACTATCCGTCTGGCATTGACGGCGGCAGAAACCGGCCACGTTGTATTTGGTACCCTGCACACCAGCTCCGCGGCGAAAACCATTGACCGTATTGTCGATGTATTCCCGGCGGAAGAAAAATCCATGGTGCGCTCAATGTTGTCAGAATCGTTGCAGGGCGTTGTGTCTCAGGCGCTGCTGAAAAAGAACGGTGGCGGCCGTATTGCAGCCCATGAGATTATGGTTGGCACGGCGGCGATCCGTAACCTGATTCGTGAAGACAAGGTTGCGCAAATGTACTCGGCCATTCAGACTGGGGCAGCGCACGGGATGCAGACCATGGATCAATGCCTGCAGAGTCTGGTCAGCAAGGGGCTGATCAGTCGTGAAATCGCCCGTGAAAAGGCCAAAATGCCAGAAAACTTCTGAGGTAGCTGATTGTGTCAATGGATAAGTTTCTGCGGTTAATGGTTGAAAAGACCGCATCCGATCTCTTCATTACGGCGGGCGTTCCGCCTTCGATGAAGGTCCATGGCAAGCTGGTACCTCTCAATAAAACGGTTCTTAGTGCTGAGCAGGCAAAAGAAATCGTCTACGGACTGATGAACGACCGCCAGCAGGCTGAGTTCGAAGAGCGCAAAGAACTGAACTTTGCGATCAATGCCACGGGTATTGGTCGTTTTCGTGCGAGTGCCTTCTTCCAGCGTAATGTCGCGGGGATGGTGCTACGACGGATTGAAACCCGAATCCCGAATATTGATCAGCTCGGCCTGCCTGAAGTGATCAAAGAGCTATCGCTTGCTAAGCGAGGTCTGGTGCTGTTTGTGGGTGCAACAGGTGCGGGTAAATCGACGTCATTGGCCTCGATGATCGGCTACCGTAACCGCAACAGTAAGGGGCATATACTCAGCATCGAAGACCCGATCGAATTTATCCATCAACATGAAACCTGCATCGTCACTCAGCGTGAAGTTGGCCTCGATACTGACAGCTATGAGATTGCGCTGAAGAACTGCCTGCGTCAGGCACCGGACGTAATCATGATTGGTGAGGTACGCTCTGCTGAGACCATGGAGCATGCGATTACCTTCGCAGAAACAGGTCACCTGTGCCTTGCCACTCTGCACAGTAACAACGCTAACCAGGCGCTTGATCGCATCATTCACTTTTTCCCCCCAGAGCGGCACTCGCAGATCTGGATGGATCTTTCTCTGAACCTGAAAGCGATCGTGGCGCAGCAGTTAATTCCGACGCCTGATGGTCGTGGTCGTCGTGCTGTTGTCGAGGTCTTACTGAATACACCTCTGGTGTCAGACCTGATCCGTAAAGGCGATGTACACGAGCTGAAGAGCCTGATGGCGCGCTCGACAGAACTGGGTATGCAGACCTTTGACCAGGCGCTGTACGCTCTCTACGAGCAGAGTGAGATTACCTATGAAGACGCGATCGCCCATGCTGACTCGCCGAACGATCTGCGCCTGATGATTAAACTGGGCAATGAAACCAACGCCGACAGATTAGAAGGTGCGACGCGCAACCTGCGCCTGCAGGACTAACGCCAACGGCTTTGATAGCTTTCTCTCAGTCCGGGGTGCTCCAGCGCGCCCGGGCTGCCTGATCCTTTTCTCTTGCCTCAACCCAGTGCTCACCCGACCTGGTGATTTCCTTTTTCCAGAAAGGCGCTTCAGTCTTCAGGTAATCCATGATGTAGCGGGCAGCTTCGAAAGCAGCTTCTCTGTGCGCACTGCTGACACCAACAAACACAATCTGATCTTCAACGGCCAGTGAGCCGATTCGGTGGATGACACTGATACGTTGAATGTCCCAGCGCTGTTGCGCTTGTTCTATGATGCGTTTTAATGATTTCTCTGTCATACCGGGGTAGTGCTCTAAAAAGAGCCCGGTGACATCAGGTTGCTCGCTGAACTCGCGAACCCGTCCGGTAAAGGTGACGACAGCCCCGGTTTCAGGTGCTTGTTTGCTCAAAAAAAGATTTTCTTTTTCTATCGAAAAATCACTTTTCTGAACAGATATTTTAATGTTTTCAGTAGTTGTCTTGTTGCTCATTCTAGCCTCCTGTTACCGGAGGAAAAAAAGCAACTTCATCATTACTTTCTACACATTTTTTTTCATCCGATAATTCCTGATTTACTGCGCATATTGCATAGTCGATACTGAAAAGTTTTTCATAAGTATTAAATTCAGAAATCAATGATTTTCTTATATCGAAAACGGTGCAGGGTGTTTTTATATCAAGATCGAAAAAATCAAGGGAAAGTTGTTCTTTTATTTTTGCAAAAAAATAAACACGAATCATCAAGTTCTCTCCCAGTGTCCAGTCTTTCCGCCTGATTTTTCAAGTACTTTTATGCCTTCGATGATCATCTCAGGATCGACGGCTTTGCACATATCAAACAGGGTCAATGTTGCAACTGAAACCGCAGTGAGTGCTTCCATCTCGACGCCTGTTTGCCCGTTTAGCCGGCAAAGACTATGGACCCGTATCCGCGAGTTATCTGGCTCTACGTCAAAATCCACAGCCACTTTGCTCAGCATCAATGGGTGGCATAACGGGATAAGCTGACTGGTCTGCTTTGCTGCTTGAATGCCTGCGATACGCGCTACGCCAAACACGTCCCCTTTGTGGTGGTTGCCCTCGACGATGGCCTGCAAGGTGGCAGGCTGCATCGTGATGTAGCCCTCTGCCCTGGCTTCGCGAACTGTGGGCTCTTTGCCCGATACATCGACCATAGAGGCCTCTCCGCGGGCATTGACGTGGGAGAACTCAGTCATCATTGGTTACCTTTTTCAGGCGCATGGCGAAGTTGCACGGCTTGTGGCGGCTATCAAGTTGCTGGCAGATGATCTGTTCCCAGGCCTGACGGCAAGCATTCGTTGAGCCTGGTACGCAGAAGATCAGAGTGTCATTGGCTAAACCTGCTGTTGCCCGGCTCTGAATGGTCGAGGTGCCTATGGTTTCGTAGGAAAGCTGGCGGAACAGTTCTCCAAATCCGTCGATCTTTTTATCGAAGAGAGGTTCTGCGGCTTCGGGTGTCGAATCCCGCTCGGTGAAGCCTGTACCTCCAGTGACGATAATGACTTGTGTCCGGTCATCGGCGATCCATGTGGAAAGCGATTCGCGAATTTTATAAATGTTGTCGACAACGATTTTTTTCTCAACAGAGTTATGTCCTGAACTCTCGATTGAATCGACTAAAAAATCACCGCTTGTATCATTTTCTTCTGTTCTTGAATCAGAAACTGTGAGTACAGAAATATTAAGACGTATAAAATCATCGTTGAACATTTTCACCATCATTTAATTCCTATAATTATTTAGTAGATTGCATGCATCACTCCAGGACTCTGGTGTGTTGCAGCTCTTAAGTTCGACTGGATTTTCTGAAGATATAAAATCGAATCTCATATTTTTCAGAAAAGAACGGATTGAAGGATTCTGATCACTCGATAAAATATTTTCAGTAACTTCTTTTGCTTGTTCCAGATTGCGAATAATCAGTGGGAAAAAGCTCTGGTCGAATGCCGTCGATTGACTACTTTTCAGCAGGCGTAAGAACACACCGCACTTCAGTAGGGGCATGTCGCACGGCACAACGATCAGGGAGCCAGTGCCTGGCTTACAATGAGCAAGGGCTGAGTGAATGCCCGCCAAAGGTCCCTTCTCAGGGTAAACATCCTTGATGCTTTTCAGTCCGTTTGCACCTAAACCACTGACTAAAATGTCTTCGATGCCAGCTTCTCCCAGGCAATCGGCGGTAAACGACAGCTGCGAGCGGCCGTCAGGCCTAATCAGTTGCGCTTTGTCGCGTCCCATTCGCTCTGACTTTCCACCTGCGAGGATAACAGCGGTAATCTGCTCGCTGGCTGCTTCCTGCGTCATGAATGCGCCCTCAGATTTACCGGCAACTTAGCCACCAACTTAGCCACCAATGCCAGCAAAGTGCGTTCGCACTCCGGTATCACCGTCGTGCAAGGCATGTGTCGCTTTCTTCTCGTTCAGGCTGTCCTGAAGGAATGCGATAACGTCGGTGATCTGCTCGTCGCTGCCGAGCAGGTGGCGAAAGTCGTAGCCTTGGTCGCCAAAGAGACATAGGTGAAGCTGACCATTCGCTGACACCCTGAGGCGGTTGCAGCTGGAGCAGAAGTCTTTGCTGTAGGGCATGATCAATCCGATGCGCCCGGCGTAGTCCGGGTGCCAGAACTCCTGGGCCGGGCCGTCTGTGGATTTTCTCAGTACGGGCTGCCAGCCAGAATCGAGCAGTTGAGCTTTGATGCTGTCACCGCTGATATGGTTCTCTTCGAAGAAATCCTGATTGTCGCTGGTCTGCATCAATTCGATAAAGCGCAGTGACACCGGCGTTGTCCGGATCCAGTTCAGAAAGTGCGGTAGCTGGTCGGCATTGTGGCCACGCATCAGCACGGCGTTTACTTTGATGTCGTTGAACCCCATCTCGTGAGCCATCGCCAGCCCATCCAGCAGATCCTGAAGGCGATCGTGACCCGTAATGGCTTTGAACTGTCGTGGGTCGAGGCTATCGATACTGACGTTAAGCCGTGTCAGGCCGGCATCAATCCAGTCAGGCAGGAAGGTCGGTAACTTCCAGCCATTGGTGGTCAGTGCGATATCGTCGATGCCAGGGACGGCCGCGACGGTGCGAATGATCTCAGGGAGATCGCGGCGCACGGAGGGTTCTCCGCCGGTAATGCGGATTTTTCGGGTGCCCTGGCGGGCAAAAGCGGTCACGACGCGACGTATCTCGTCCACCGACAACGGGGGCGTGCTATCGCTGCACTGGTAGCCGTCTGGCAAACAGTAATTGCAGCTGAAATTGCACACGTCCGTCACCGACAGGCGCAGATAGTTAAAGCGCCGACCGTGATGGTCCTGCAATGTCATGGGTACACCTTTCCAAGCGCGGGAGGCCCGTCAGTTTCCCAACGAACCCGGCGAACCTACAGAGTTGAGGCGGATTCCTCAGTTCCGGGTCGCGGCCCGTCAACCATATCCATGTAGGATGAAGGTCGCCGGGCTTCGGCGTAAATCTCAGATTAGTGTACGCCTTCCATGCACTACGGACAATTGTTGGCCGGTGCACATGTTCGTTCCGCAGAGTGATCCGGTCAGGGTGCCACCCAAGCGAATATACTTAGTTCATCTGAGACACTTTTATGCTTGTGGCGTAACGGATCTTTGCGTCGTTGTGGATATCTCATCGCAGTGGACAATCGCCATCTGTCGTCCATTGACACTCTCAGACGTAGTGCGTCTGATACCTGTGTTGTGTTTTACAGGACGTACTTATGGAAGCAATCACATACGACTCAATGGAATCCCTGCTCGGTCAGCAGGTGACTTTATCGGACCAGGCTGAGAATTCTGTACGACTGACCATCTCAGAGGTTGAGCGTACTGCGCTGGATGGCGACGAGTGGGAGGCGTTTGCGGTCTCGCTTGAAGGACAGGATGATTTTCGTGTACCGCAGGGTATGTATCGGCTCACGCATGAAGCGATTGGCAGCGGTGAACTCTTTATTACTGCGCACGGCCCGACTGAGTACCAGGCCGTGATCAGCAGGAAGCGTTAGGAATTATCTATGCATGGATGCAGATCAGGCAGACATCAATTCGGGCGTTGTTTCCATCAGAATGTAGACATCGTTAAAGCGGCTGACTTCCTTGAAGCCCAGACGCTCATAGAGCTTTTTCGCCGGATTATTCTGCTCAACGTGAATTCTCACCGGCAGGCCTTTCTCGTTACCTTCTTTGATTATTTTCTGCAGCAGGTGGCTGCCTGCGCCAGAGTCCTGATACTCAGGAAGGATGGCGATATCAACAATGCGGATTTCATCGCTCCAGTAATCAATAAAGAAACGACCGGAAGGTCGGCCATCAATTTCAATAATGCAGAAATGATCGCTGCAGTAATGACTGTGATAGTGCTGTGTCTGCGCCGAAAACTGCTGCTGAATAAAAAGTGTTTTTTGGTGTTCGTTAAAGGGGGTCATCGCCAGCTCCGCTTCGCGGGTGGTGCGGTATAACGACTCCATAAACGAATAATCACTGTCGCGTACAGAACGCAGCGTGATGCGGCTTTCCCAGGCTCGGTTGGTCATTGGTAGTTCCTTGATTACCGGGATCATTCTTAGGAAGAAAGTGTGGGTAAAACCACGAATAAAGTAAACAGAGGGAGATCAGAATGGCAGAACCTTTTTTGAGTGAAATCCGCATGTTCGGATTCGGCTGGCCGCCGCGAGGCTGGGCCGAATGCGATGGCCAGATTTTACCTATTAATCAGAATCAGTCGTTGTATTCATTGCTGAGTACGACTTACGGAGGCGATGGACGCACATCATTTGCACTGCCTGACCTCCGCAGTCGGACGCCAATGGGAATGGATGCAAGTTTGCACCAGGGTCAACGTGAGGGTGTAGAAACCGTGACCCTTACGGATGCCAATATGCCAGCGCACCGACATCCATTGAATGCGACGACAGAAGCCGGAACGACCAAGTCTTTTGATGGCAATATATTAGCGTCCGCAGTCGATGGTGGTTCACCAACGGATTACTATGCAGAGCCTCAGAACCTGGTCTCGTTCGCATCGCAATCGGTGTCTTATATCGGTGGTTCTATGTCGCACAATAACGAACAGCCATCCCTCGTCGTTAATTTCTGCATCGCGATGCAGGGTCTTTTCCCATCGCGTAGTTAAGGAGCCAGTTATGTCAGAACCATTTGTTGGCGAGATTCGTATGTTCGCCGGAAATTTCGCTCCGCGTGGCTGGGCTTTCTGTGATGGTCAACTATTGGCTGTCAGCCAGAATGATGCGCTGTTTTCATTGATCGGGACCATCTATGGTGGTGATGGCCGCACAACATTCGCTTTACCGGATATGCGTGGTCGCTTGCCTGTACACCAAGGGCAAGGACCGGGATTAAGCCCTCGCCGCTTGGGAGCGCGTTACGGCAGTGAGAAGGTGAACCTGACCATCAATCAGATTCCCAGTCACAATCACGAATACCTGGGGGCAGCCAATATCGCTGATAGCAACAACCCGGCAAGTGATGTTGTAGCGTCTCATAATGATGGTGACCTTCCTTATGTTGAAGTGCCGTCAGTCGACAAAATCAAAAGCCTGAGTAGCGATGCAGTCAGTGCTGCGGGTGGCTCACAAGCGCATGAGAATATGATGCCGTCATTGTGCATTAATTACATTATGGCCCTGGTCGGTATTTATCCCTCGCGGCACTGAAAAGGAGTTTTATTATGTCTGAACCATTTATCGGAGAAATCCGTATTTTTGGCTGCAACTTTGCCCCTCGTGGCTGGGCCTTCTGCCAGGGGCAATTACTGCCCATCGCTCAGAATACGGCATTGTTCTCAATTCTGGGTACAACGTATGGTGGTGACGGTCGTACGACACTTGCCTTGCCGGATTTGCAGGGCCGCGCGCCGATGCACCCAGGACGAGGTCCTGGTCTGACGGCGCGTCGCCTGGGGGAAAAAACCGGCGTTAATGAAGTCACGCTCACCGATGCCGAACTTCCCAACCACAAGCACGTCCTCTACGGTGCTCAGACAGTTGGGACAGAGGCGTCGCCATCGAATACCAGAATGATGGCGATAGACAGGCCGTCGACTGGCGATAACATCATGAACCTCAATGCCGCATCAACGAAGAATACAGTGATGGCGACAGAAGCCATCGGTACGATGGGAGGCAGTCAGGCGCACGAAAACCGTCAGCCTCTGATGGGCATGAATTTTTGTATTGCGCTGGTGGGCCTCTATCCAAGTCGTAGCTAATAGCTATGAATGATAAGTGATGTGTGTATGAGTGAGGGGCAGGGAGGCCCCTTTTTCAGTTTAATTGGCTTGAGAAATAATGCGTAGTTTACTGCTGTTGCTCGTTATGTTTTCGGCTCCTGTAATGGGGTGCGAATTGCCTTTCCCGAATCTCGGTAAGGCCTGGTGCTTAGTGCCTGCCGCCAATGACTCCCAGGCGGGCGTGTACCGGGTCAGTGGCAAAGATCTGCTGGTACGTTTGTCTGATCGCCTGATTGTTCGGGCAAATGGCTTTACTCGCGAATCCCTACAGGCGCTTGATTCCCGTATTGAGGCTGTCAGTGAGCTTTACCTCATGGACGCCGCCGCCTATTACTCCGTTAGTGTCGGAATAAGAGACCGTCTACCCGTAGTGATCCGTTCGTTGTCTGAGGTTCAGGGCATTAGTCTGGTGCAGCCAGATATCCTGCAACTGCGAGAGAAGCATGCAGCAGACGTCTCGACGCCGACTCCTCCCACCTATCTCACCCAGCTCGGTATACCTGAGTTGTGGCCGGCGACTCCTCAAGGTCGAGGGGTGCGCGTTGCCGTTATTGATGATGGTTTTGATCTGGAGCATGAGGAGCTCACGCACACTCAGGTGATTTTCAGTTACGACACGGCCAGTCGTTCACAGGATGTAAGTCCAGGGGGAGAGGGCGACTCGCACGGAACCAAAGTCGCGGGTACGGTTTTCGCTGCTCACAATGGCGTCGGCATTGACGGAATCGCGCCGCAGGCGAGCCTGATCGCTATCCGTCAGCCGGATACCTGGACCAGTGATACGCTGCTCAGTTTTTACCTCTCTAAGCTGTCTCAAGCTGACATTGTTAACGCTAGCTGGCGCTCTGAATGGTTATTGGAGCCCGTCGCTGATATCGTTGCAGACTTGGCGCAAAATGGCCGCAGAGGAAAAGGCTCTGCTGTGGTATTTTCCGCCGGAAACAATGGCATGGAGCTGACTGGGGAAGACTCGGAAGCCCAGCTTCAGGCGGCTGTGGTGATCGGAGCAGCTAACGGACAGGGACAAAGGACGAGGTTCAGCAACTATGGACAGTCAGTGGATGCATACGTTTATGGCAAAGCCGCGCCAGCAGTGGTGCCGGGCGGCTATGGACGTTTCAGTGGCACTTCCTTATCTGCGGCTGTGGCCAGTGGCTATTTTGCACTGCTTCTCTCACAAGACCCTTCGCTTACTCTTCATCAGTTGGTTGCGCGACTGCAACAACGCTTGTCTCTATATCAGTCCAGTCTGCAGGGGCCAGAATCATGACTGATACGACTAAGAATCAGGAGAAAGAGCCTCAATTACAGGCGTCGCAGAAAGACTCTGCGGAAAACGCGACGGATTTTTCGTTTACCTATTCGGGTAATATTCCGGCGATTCTTAAGCATCTCAATATCTCACTGGCGTTTACTTCCTATCAGGCCGGTCGTCTGATGCTGGTTCGTACCGACGGCGAAGACCTGGAAATTAACTTTAAAGAATTCCCCCGACCAATGGGCCTGACGGCAACAGATCAGGGCCTGATACTCGGTACCTTTACTCAGATTATTCAATTTCAGCGGGAAGACGGTCTACTCGAGCAGATTAAGAAACCCCTGCCGGATATTGCTCAGGACATTACGGCGCCCCGCGCTCACAAAAACGATGAAGAGAAACAGGCTGATGCTGAACAGCGGTTGGCGAATAAGGCCTATGTTGAAAAACTGAAACCGGTCGACGCACGCGTCGATGCTTGTTTTATTACTCGTTCGACTCACTACACCGGCATGATTAATATCCATGACATCGAATGGGGAAACAGTGGCTTATGGGCGGTTAATTCAAGTTTTTCATGCCTTTGTACTATCGATCCTTCTTACAGTTTTGTTCCTCAGTGGAAGCCACAGTTTATTGAAACACTTACGCCAGAAGACCGTTGTCATTTAAATGGTATGACGCTCCGCGATGGTGAGCCTGCGTATGTCACCACCTTTTCACAATACGAAGACCGCAAACAGTGGCGCGACAGCGACAAGCATACGGGTACGCTGATTGACGTAAAACGCAATGAAGTGGTGGTCACGGGGCTGGCAATGCCTCATTCACCGCGTTGGCACAATGGCCGGGTTTATTTCTGTCATTCGGGTCTGGGCCATCTCAACTGCTATCACCCTGACACGGGTGAAATGGAAGTGATTGCAGAATTACCGGGCTTTACCCGGGGGATCGATATTTACGGCAGCATTATGTTTGTCGGCTTATCCCGTAAGCGTCAGAGTGATGTGACCAGCCCCGGTCTGGTGACCGAAGACTCCGAGAAAACCTGCTCAGGTATCTGGCTGTTTAACCTCGATACGCACGAAGTGATCGGCACGATTAAATTTCAGGGCAATGTTGATCAGATATACGACATCGCCATCTTATACAACACCAGCTTTCCGGAAGTGATCGAACCTGATCACCCGAGAATGCGGAACCACTTTTCTCACCCAGGCCTCCCAACCTGAAGGATTTATTATGGATAACAATCCCAATAAGAAACGACTAGGAGCGTTGACACCCCTCAAAGCCATAGCGCCTGTGATCGCCATGGCAGTGCCTTTCTCTGCGCCTTTTTCTGCATCAATGGCCAATGCCTCTTCGCGTTTAGCCAGTGTAAGCCGAAATGGCCTGAATAAGCGTGCAGTCGTTTCTCAGGTTGAGCAACACAGTCGCCCTGAAGCGGCAGGAGCATTCTCCGCGTTTGGGGGCGGTGCAAATGCACGGGCTGTTTCCCGAACGGTGGATCAGGATGCGCTCGCTTTTCTGGCCAGCAATGACTTGTTATCGGTTGGCGAAGAAAAGACCGGATATGAAAGTGGCGACCTGGATAATCTGACTGGCAGGAAGCATTTTCTCAGCTGCACGAAAAGTGGTGCACCGTATTACTCAACAGCCGCGGGGTTTCCGGTTCTTAGCTCATTATCCTTTTTCTGTACGAGCCTTTTCGGCGGGAACTGGAATCCTGGCCAGGACAATCAACCCCCGTTTTTCAAATTCCGCCCTGAGCACGAGAAGCTGGAGGACATGACGATACTCCCTGGTAACTCTGGCTCTCAGCTTTTTGAAGTCGTTGATAAAAACCAGTCTTCTGTCGGTTTTTCAGTTGCATCCAGTAATGAGACAGCGGTTCGTGCTGAGGATTTATCGGTAGAGCGACTGGGTACGGGTACTTCCGATGATTATCGTATTACTATCAGTAATGTAGTTGGTGGCGGTGGCGCGACCATTACCGTAACGGCTACCGATGGCAACGGTAATTCCCGGAGTGACACTTTCTTCATCGATACGGGTGTAGCAGCGCCAGATCCACTGGAGATGACCGGCGGTGACAGTGCCGTTTCATTCAGCCTGCTTGAAGATGCGGCCACCACGTCTCTCACGCTCAGTGATTTTGCCGCCAGCACAGGCGCAACCGGCACCATGACATGGAGTGCCAGCGGTGGTACCAAAGGCACGGCCAGCGCAACGGGTTCAGTATCGGCGCCGACGACCGGTGCCTCACCTACGTCGGTCACATACACACCGAACGCCAATGCCACAGGCAGTGATACCTTTACCGTTACCGTCAATGACGGATCTGCGACCGACAGTCGTGCTGTGGATGTTTTCATTACTCCCGTGAATGACGCCCCAACGCTGATTGTTCCATCGACGCAGCGTGTCAGTGGCACGGGTGGCACACAACGGACAGTCGCGAGTTTTGCAACAGCGCAGCCGGGCGGTGGTCTTGATGAAGCTGGTCAGACGTTTACCTACTCCGCGGTAGAGACTCTGGATGCGAATAATGTCGTCTCGGCTGTTTCCATTAATTCCTCGGGAGATTTGCTCTTTACTCCAGCAGCAGATGCGGAAGGCTACGCTTACTACTCCATCACGGTAACCGATAGCGGTGGTACCGACGACGATGGTGTCGATACCTCGGCACCTGTTACTGTGACTTTGAGTATTGATACTCTGGCCCCTGAGCTCACTCTGGTAACCCCAGTTGCATCACCGACCACCGATCACAGTCCGGAAGTCACCTACTCCTCGAACGAAGCCGGCTACCTGTCTGGCGGAGGTTCGTGTGGCGTGGCAGATGCCGGGTTGAAAACTCCCGGAACGTACACCGTTCGCCTGACGCAGACCGACAATAGCACGCCGCTGACTGACGGCACCTACAGTGACTGTACCCTGATCGTGGAAGACACGAACGGCAATGCCACTACATTGCCGCTGGGTACCTTCGTCGTGACATCAGACCTCACGGCGCCGACCGTCACTTCAGTCGATGTTCCCACCAACGGGACCTACGGTGTTGGCGATGTACTGAGTTTCACGGTGAACACTAACGAAGCCGTTAACGTCAGCGGCAGTCCGGCAATCAATATGATGATTGGCGGCACGCCCGTTAAGGCGACGTACAGCAGTGGTACCGGTACTCAGGCGTTGGTATTCAGTACCACGGTTGCAGCCGGTGATCTGGATACCGATGGTATCGAAGTGCTGTCACTGACCCTCGACGGCGGCACCATGGCGGATGCTGCGGGCAATGCGATGGACCTGACGCTGAATGGCCGAGGCCCGACCGCAGGCATTCTGGTTGACGGTGTGGCGCCCGTTGTCAGCAGTGTCTCTGTACCGCCTGCGGATACCTACATCGTGGGCGATGTATTGACCTTTACTGTCACTGCGTCGGAAGCGCTGACCATTTCGGGAGGCACCCCCTACCTTGAACTGGTCGTTGGCTCGGCGGCACGCCAGGCGACGCTGGCAAGTACCTCCGGCGCCGATATGACCTTTACCTATATCATCGCAGCAGGTGACCTGGATACAGATGGTATTACCACAGGTTCTCTGGTTGCTAACGGTGCTTCGTTGCAGGATTCTGCAGATAACGACCTCAATCTGGCTCTGGGAACCGTAGACACCAGTGGGGTGTTGGTCGATGCGGTCGCACCTGAAGTGCAATCGGTCAGCATCCCCGCAGCTGCCAGTTATATTGCCGCTGATACGCTGAACTTTACGGTCAGCCTGTCTGAGGCAGTGACGGTATCGGGCGGGATGCCAGTACTGAGCCTTATGGTTGGAGGAGTAGCGCGAGAAGCTGCGCTTGTCTCTGGCAGTGGTTCATCAGACCTGACATTCAGCTATACCGTTGCCACAGGTGATCTGGATACCGATGGTATTACTGTTTCCAGTATTGACCTCAAGGGCGCTTCGGTCGTCGATGTTTCAGGTAACTTGCTGGTGACAACGCTCAATGGCGTTGCTGATACATCTGGCGTTATTGTCGACGCGGTGGCTCCGACCATTGCAGCTGTGCAAGCTCCGGCGGATGGTTCGTACTCTACAGGTGATGAACTGCGGGTTAGTCTGACGTTCAGTGAAGACCTGGTAATCAATACTGCCGGTGGAACACCGGCGATTTCTCTGACGGTCGGTAGTGCGCCACGCGATGCAGCTTATGTGGCGGCGGAGAGTTCGGCCAGCACTGCTGTCTTCGTATACACAGTCCAGACGGGCGATAACGATTCTGATGGTATTGCCATCGGATCGCTGAACCTGAACGGTGGAAGTATCCGAGACAGTGCCAGCAACCCGGCGAACCTCAGTTTCACTGCGCCGGACACCTCAGGCGTAATTGTTGACGCCCTGGCCCCAGAAGTCAGCAGCGTCGATGTTCCTGCAGATGCGACGTATGGCGAAGGGGAGTCACTGATCTTTACGGTAAATACCAGCGAAGACGTGACCGTTGCCGGAACGCCAGAACTGACTTTGACTGTCGGCTCCAGCGCGCTCAGTGCGGTTTACTCAGGTGGTGATGGCACCTCAGCCCTGACCTTCAGCGCAACTGTACCTGCGGGGCTGCTCGACACGGATGGTATCAGCGTGGATGCGCTCAACCTTGCGGGTGGCTCTTTGGCCGATGCCGCTGGCAACCCTCTGGATCTGACTCTGAATGCGGTTGCTCCAACGTCGGGTGTGCTGGTAGACAGTCTGGCGCCTGTGGTCAGCAGTGTCGGAGTTCCGGCTGCTGCTACCTATGTGTCGGGCCAGACTCTGGCCTTCATTGTGAATGCCGACGAACCGATGACGGCAGATACCACAGGCGGTACGCCATCGCTGGCGATCACTGTGGGCTCAGCGGCGCGCTCGGCAGCTCTGAGCGGTGTCAGCGGTAATGCGATGACCTTCACCTACACAGTGCAGAGCGGCGATTCTGATGCGGACGGTGTCAGCGTCGGGGCACTGGCCCTCAACGGTGGTGCACTGACCGATGCGTCAGGCAATACACTTAACCTGACGTTGAATAATGTTGCTGATACTTCTGCGGTACTGGTCGATGCGATCGCGCCAGAGGTTCAGTCTGTCTCGGTACCAGCGGCGGCAACGTATGTTGGTGGTGACACCCTGAACTTTACGATGACTCTCTCTGAAGCGGTCACTGTATCGGCGGGAACGCCGGTACTGACCCTTGATATCGGCGGGGTCACACGTGAAGCGGCACTGACGGCAGGCAGCGGCACTGCCAGCCTCACGTTCAGCTACACCCTGGTGACGGGCGACCTCGATACCGATGGTATTTCTGTGGTGGGCCTGGACCTGAAAGGTGCCAATGCGCTGGACTCTGCAGGTAATGCGATGGTCACCACGCTGAATGGCGTTGCCGATTCATCCGCTGTACAGGTTGATGCGGTTGTACCGACAGTGACGGCTCTGACGGCAAATTCGTCAGGCACGATTACGGAAGGTAATGCGCATACGTTCACTGTCACGTTCAGTGAAAATGTCAGCCTCAACAGTGCAGGAGGCACGCCGCGTCTTGTTCTGGATATTGGCGGCACCACGCGCTACGCAATGGCGTCGGCACCTGTCGCAGCCAATATGAGCTTCACCTACACCGCTCTGGCGGGAGACCTCGATGCCGACGGTCTCAGGGTGACGGGCATTGAAGCCAATGGCGGTGTTATTACCGATGCCGCTGGAAATACTGCGGATCTGAGCAGCCTGCCAACCGCAGATACCTCAGCGATGACAGTCGATGCCATACCGCCTTCGATCAGTGCGGTAGAGGTCACCGCGCCATCTTACGCCATGGCAGGTGAAACAATCACTATTACGGCAGTTGCCAGCGAAGCAGTCACCATTAGCGGAGCGCCGTCCATTGCTTTGGATATTGGTGGATCAAGCGTCGCTGCGCTCTACACAGCTGGCTCTGGCTCTGACCGCATCGTATTCGCATACACGGTGCAGCCCGGAGATAACGACAGTGACGGTTTTGCTATCGGAGCGATCAGCCTCAACGGCGGAAATATGACTGATGCCGCAGGCAACGCGCTGGATCTGACGATCACGAGCGTGCCTGATACGTCAGCTAATCGCGTGGACACCACAGCACCGGTAGTGCAATCGATCAGCCGCTATAATCCGCTGGCCGAGACCACCGCCAGTGACACTCTCACCTGGCGGGTACAGCTCAGTGAAGCAGTCTCCGGTGTTGGAGCAGATGACTTCTCACTCGCCGGTACAACTGCAGCGATTGCTGTTGCACAGATCTCCGACAGCTTGTATCAGGTAACCGCCAGCGGTGGTGATCTTGCAGCACTCGATGGCACGGTCGGGCTGAACCTCGCAGCCGGGGTGACTGCCACGGACCTGGCAGGCAACGCTCTGCCCGCGACGGAGCCCGCGACGGATGAAACCTACACCGTCGATAACACGGCCCCTGCGGTAAATATTCAGGCGCCATCAGCGACACTGACCTCCAGCACTGCGATTACTTACGTGGTCCAGTACACGGACGCTGACAGCATCAGCCTGAGCCCGGATGACGTTGCTGTCACCGCCACAGGCGATGCCGCTGCAGGCACGATTGAGGTGTCTGGAAGCGGGCCTGTAGCCAGAACCGTCACTCTGAGTGACTTTACGGGTGATGGCACGCTGGCGATCGATATTGCTGCCGGTACGGCAGAGGATGACGCAGGTAACGCCAGTGCGGCACCGGCTACGTCTGATGCCTTTACCGTCGATACCACACGACCTACGGTCACCATCACGGCACCGGCAGCGTCACCTGATCCGTTCGATATCACAGTGACCTTCAGTGAAGATGTCACCGGGTTTGTGGTAACGGAGATTACTGCCACGGGCGGCAGCCTGAGTGAGTTTACCGGTTCCGGTACGACGTACACGGCGAAAGTCACGCCAGATGTCGTCGGTTCTCCGGTGGATATCAGTATCGCTGCCGATGTCGCTGAAGACGCCGCAACCAACGGCAACGAAGCCTCTGCGTCCGTGTCGGTAGATACCAATAACGTACCGACGATTGCGATTAGCGGTGATGAGATTGAAGGCCAGACTCTGGCCGCTCAGCTCTCCGATAGCGACGGTGTCAGTGGTAGCGTGACTTATGACTGGATATCCGGCACCGCAAGTGTCGGTAACGCAGAGACTTACACGCTGCAAGCCAGTGATGTGGGTAATCAGTTGAGCGTTAACGCGGTATACACCGACGATGCAGGCTATGCCGAAGACGTTACCTCTGCGCTGACTGGCGTGATTATCAGCATCGAGCAGAACGCCTGGAACAATATCGGAGACAGTGTCGGCTCGCCATCAACGCCGGCATCGTTCGATGACTACCGAAATGTCGGTCTGAGTGGTCCGAGTGATGATGAACTGAACCGCATTATGTCGATTCTGAACCGTGCGGTCAGTCAGCAGGCTGCGATCACCGACATCGATGAACTCAGTGAGCTGGAGTCTCTGGTCGATACCATTATGGAAGGTCAGGACGATGACGAAGATGGTCTGCCGAATCTTGTCGAGGACGACGGTCGTACCGATACCGACGGTGACGGCACCGATGACAGAGATGATGTCGATGCCGACAACGACGGTATTCGTGACAACCTTGAGATCGATGCATTGGCCGACATGACTGACGATGACGCAGATGGCATCGTGAATCTGTTCGACTTCGATGTAGACGGTGATGGCTACCCAGAGCTTAAAGGTCTGACCGATGACAATCTGGATGGCGTCATCGACGAGTTCGATACGCTGGCAGAACTGATCGCTTACTTCGCGCCTGCCACTCCTGTTACTGCGCCCGTGACGGGCTCAGGTACGGGCACAGGTACGGTCGGTGCCGCCGTCGTTTCTCCGGTTGCATTGGCTCCGATTGCCACGACCAAAGAAGCCGAGGTTGATACGGATGGCGATGGCCTGATTAACTCGCAAGATATCGACGCTGATAACGACGGCATTGCCGACGTTATCGAAGCGGGCCTCAGCGACAACAATGATGATGCGCTGGTGGATGATGGTACTGCGCTGATTGATGATGCTACTGATCTGCCAGATACCGATGCCGATTCAGATGCTCGTCCAGACTTCCTGCAGCTCATGAGCAATGGCACAGATACCGATCTGAGCCTGTCTGACGCGTTCTCGGGCACCGTGGTTGGAGCGTTGGATCAGGACGGAGACGGTCAGCTCGACAGCAGTACCGACGTTGATCAGGACGGCCTGATGGATGTTGTTGATAACGCGATCGGAGCCTTTGGTTCTGCCCGTGACTTCGATGGTGACGGTATCCCGAACCACCTCGATCCGGATGACGATAACGACAATATCTCCGACATTGAAGAAAACGCTGAACTTGCAGAATTCTTCACCGGTGAAGATGCGGACGGTGACGGCATTGATGATGGCTTTGACGCTGAAATCAACGGCGAGACCTTTGGTACGGACGATAACGGTAACGGTGTACGGGATGACCGTGAATTGCCGGATCTCGATGGCGATGGTCTGGTCGACTATCTCGATGATGACGCCGACAATGACGGCATCCGCGACGATATCGACGATGAAATTGCACTGCCAGTCGATCTGGCTCCGGGCGCTACTGAGGGCGACCTTGATGGGGATGGCGTCCCCGATGATGTCGATCCTTCTGTGAATACCGAAACAGATGTGAAAGTGGCGGGGAAAGGCAGCATGAGTCTGGCTATTCTTATGTTGCTGGGTGGTGCGCTTGTCCTGATGCGCCGCCGTACCCGATTGCTGGTAGCTATGCCACTGGCTATCCTGACCGGGCACTCTCAGGCAGCCGGTGATCAGGCGATGGGTGAAACGAAGCAGGACTCAAACTTCAGTTTTGCCACGTCGGCGGGGTTATCGAAATTTGATACGGAGCTGGCGGATACGGTAGAGCTGACAGACGAAAACAGCGCGGGCTTTGTACTGGGCCTGGGGTACAGTGTTTCGGATGAGTTGGCGGTTGAGGCGTCCTATGGGCTGTTGGGTAAGGCAGGTGTCAATACGGGCTGGGTCGATTACAGCAGCCTGGCCTTGAACCTGCAGTATCGTCCAGAAGTGGTGAGTTACGGCAAGCTGCGCGGTCAGTTCAAGCTCGGTATGAACCGTTTGTTCTATGACGGAGCAAAGGGGTTGAACCTCGATAAGAAGTCGACGGATGTTCTTACGTTTGCAGTGGGTGTGGACTACACCGTTAATACCAACGATGCGGTCGAGTTTATGTTCACGTCATATGCGGAAGACGCGCATTTTTATAGTGTTGGTTACCGTCATAACTTTTAAATAAAGCCGTTACGGAAGCCGTAATAAACGCGCCCTCAGAGTTATTCTGAGGGCGCTTTTTTTTGCGCCCCAGACTCTTGATATCGAATTGTACTTAAAGGTATCTGCACGGTGACGTCATCAAAAGAAATGGGTATTTGTGCTTGTTCTCCATCGACACTTGCTCGGAAACGATTCTTAATGGGAGCCCTTGTCTGGTGATCAAGTTGCATACTCGTCGAGATGACATGGTCGGTTTCCGGTGTGATGGTCTGATCCATTGAGAAGGTCACGGGACCGCTATACCTGAACGGCATTTTTGTTTTGACCGGCATTGAAAAAGACACCGGTAATTCAAATCGAATCGGAATAATGCCCCTGACCGGCAGTTTTGGCAGCCAACGGTTCACTAACTCGATATCAGAAATGACATCCAGGTTGGTTTCGATCAGAATTTTTTCGTTAAATTGCGCCTCAATATCAATCGGTATCTGCGTATCAATGTCGATGTCGGCTGTGTATGTACCCTTAATAGCGAGGGGTAGCTCAACCGCCTTCAGCGGTAGTTCAACCGGGACGTTACCGGAAAATCTGAAATCAGCCACATTCGTGGTTTCGCTCTCTATAGCGAACGCCTGACCCAGTTGGATAAAACTCAACTGCCGCTCAATTGATACCCCAATAACGAGCCTGGAATACAGCGCAAAGCCGATCGCGCCGCCGATAAGACAAAGCAACAGGGCCAGCCAGCCACCGATAATCACTCGCCTTAATGCAATCACGGCGTCCCTTCTTTTGGTTCTTCATCGGTCAGTGTGGTACTGAAACGCAGGTCTTTTAGCGGCAGCCCCAGGTTCATCTCTGTAATCGCGATGTCGGTCTGCTCGACGAGCGTGACATTGGCATTCAGAGAGTTGAGCACCGGCACAGATAGCTCCGCCTGAATCGGGATGTCTGAGGTAATCAATGTGTTGAGCGACACAGTGATATCATCGTTAACGTTAACCTTGGCTGGGGTACTGAACGACAGATCAATTGAGCGATCAACAGGAATATTGAGGTTTACGGGGATGTCGGTCTTTACTGGCAGTTCGCCGTTCAGAGGTACGTCTACCCAAAAGCCCAATATTTTAACGCTGACTTCTCCATCTACCGGAATCATCTGGTCAATATGAATGGTCTCGCGCACCGGAATGTTCATCTTAACGGGCACTGCGCCTTTAAAGTCGACAGACACGTCCAGTACTTCACGCAGTGGTATGGTCAGTGTCTGATCAATGGGCACGCTCGACGCAATCACCGTATCAATATCGACCTGTAATGGGTCAAGAATATCGACAGTGACAGGGAAACTGTGCGCGATGTTAATGCGTGCCTGTTGATCATGCAGTGGGATATGCGCTGAGACATTGCTCCATACCCAAAATGCGGCGTAACCACCGGCAGCGATGGCTACCAATAGGGTAACGCCAGAGACATAAAGCCAGCGCGGCCCGCCCCTGGTGGGAGTGCTCATATATTGCCTATGTCTGAATACAAAATCGAAGTACCTTATTTTTATCTTCTGATGTTACCTCAGTGCAGCCCCCAAAACCGAAAAATAACAAGCAAAAGCGTGATTGGTGGCTTGTCTCTGATGACCCTGTGGGTAGAGGCCAAGTTTCGCTTCGTCTGACTTCAATGTGCCTTTCACTAAGAAACTATTCTTGATCGACGCATCCTGAATGAAGGCTTCAAATGCCCGTGCGCACATTTCTTCGGGTTGGGAGTAGTAGAGCGTACCGAAGTGCCGGTCGGCCTCTGCGGATGCCTGAAACTGTTGGCTGGGTGAATCCCCGGAGTCATCCAGCATAACGCTTCGGAAACAGTCAAACAGCGCGTCGTTCAGACGGTGCGGCACCGGCGTTGCCTGCTGGGCCAGCCAGGCGCTTGAGGCAAATGCATGTGGGGGAAGGCCAGAAAAAGCCTGTTGGCCAATGTAATGATCAAAGGCATGAAACCACTCATGAGCGATGCTACCGGGGCCGGCGTTCTTAGCAAGGGCGAAGACCTTCTCCTGCGGGCTGTAGTGCGCCGCGACTCCGGGGCGTCCTCCGGTGCCGTAGTGCAGGGCCAGCGTTCCGCGCAACGAAATCACGGTTTCCGGTACACCCAGGATGCACATCAGATCACACAGAGCGTCGTAAAAATTTACCGCTGCAGCCTCCTGCTCGGTACGCGTCACCCAGCGTCCGGTTCTGACGCCATAAAAACCAAAGCGCTCCCTGACTTCACGGAATGAAACGTACTCGTCTTCAGAGCGATGCACCGGGCCGTGCCGGTAAAGTTTTGAGTGTCTGGGCATCAGCACATGATAAGCCGGTAGTGAAAAAAGTTCATGCCCGTGTCAGTTTTACATATCTATAACCAAGAGGTGTGCGGTGGTCCCCTCAGGTCGGTTACACTAATTACATTCAAGAAAGCTAACTATCTGTTTGTGATGGGCAATATATGGGCAGCCAATACTCTCCGGACTCCAACCTTTTTACTGATGCCGATATTTCCCGGATCATTGAGATGGCATGGGAAGATCGCACGCCCTTTGAGGCCATCGAAACACTCTATGGGCTGCCTGAAAAAGACGTTATCGCCTTGATGCGCAGAGAGATGAAACCGTCGTCATTCCGTATGTGGCGTAAGCGAGTAAGTGGCCGGGCCACTAAGCACCTTGCTTTGCGGCCAGCAGGTATTGATCGGGCCTACTGCCCGACTCAGTACAAGCATCGCTGACCAATACAGGCACTGTTGAGCAGTAACTTGAATAGTCTTTCGATCTTTGGTGTCAGCTTTCCTTTGATTCCTTTTTTTGGACTCAGCGCTTTGCTGCTGATTGCCATCGTGAATCGAATTCTGCCTTCTGGCGTTCCCGGGTTAGTCGACCGGATTCTCTCACGAGTGTTTGTGGCTCTGGTGATATCACGCATGGTATTTGTGGTGCAATTTCGCGACCAGTACTTTGCTGCAGAAACGCCGGCTTTCGCTATGGTTGATATTCGGGACAGAGGGTTTGAACCTGTCGCATTTTTAGCTGTTATGGCTCTTGGTCTCGGGCATATGCTGTTGAGAGAGGGGGCTGTGCGTAAACCACTGATAATAATGGTAACGATTGCCCTGCTATGGGTGGGCACGGGTTTCAGCGTGTTTAAATATACCCATGATACGCCCGAGGTATGGCCGCAATTCAGCTTCAACGATCTGACGGGGAAGTCATTGCCGCTCAGGTCTGATCTTGCCAATATCACGGTTGTGAATCTTTGGGCGACCTGGTGTCCGACGTGTAGGGCCGAAATGCCAGTGTTTGAACAAGCCCAGCAAACCTACCCGCATGTGCGCTTTGTTATGCTCAACCAGGGAGAGAGCCGGGCTGACGTCGTCCGCTTTCTCGAGGCTGAGGAGTATCAATTTGATAATGTCTGGCTGGACCCTGACGCAAAGATGGGGCGTTGGCTGGGGCAAACCGCGGTTCCGGTTACGCTTGTCTTTGGTCTCGATGGTGAACTCCTCACAGGGCACACAGGAGTTATGTCGGCTGCCACGCTCTCCAGGCTACTCTCTTCGGAGTCATCCTCAGATCTGTTGAATTAGTCCGCCCTGTGGTCAGGAACGTCCTCGCTTCAGAGCGGATGCCGCATTACTTCTCTTTTTGGTGCAACTGGCCTGTATCTTGCTCTATTTGTGCACAAGAAAATGAATACATTAGTGGATACAGCATTTACCTCATGTTGCAGGCAGTGAAAAACGCGCGTCCGGGCTGGCAAGCCGAGATGGATATGCGCCTCGAAAAACGCGGCAGCAAAACCGTGATGGCAGGCCTGACCCATCGTGGCCCCCTTCGTGTGCAGCGTCCCTTCTACCCTGAGGGCGATACCAGTCATATTTACCTGCTGCATCCCCCCGGCGGTGTCGTCGGTGGCGACGGCCTGACATTCAAAGTGAGCTGTCAGCAGCAGGCGCATGGTTTGTTTACCACGCCCGGCGCAACCAAGTTCTATCTCAGTGCAGGGCCGATGGCAGAAGTACAACAAATGCTCCATGTTGGTGCAGGGTGTGCACTGGAATGGTTCCCTCAGGAGAGTATTTTCTTCACAGGATCGAAAGTAGCCTCGAAAACACAGGTCGATCTTGAAGGCGATGCGCATTTTATGGGGTGGGAAATCAGCTGTTTTGGTCGCCCAGTCAATCAGGAGCGCTTTCTGCATGGTCAGGTAAAAACCCGCTTTCAGGTACGCCGCGATGGCCGCCCGTTGCTGACCGACCATCTCCATGTATCGGACCCTAAGCATCTCAGCGCGGCAGCGGGTTTGCGCGATTACCCGATGCAGGGGCTGTTTGTCGCGACCGGTGGCAATGAAACTCTGTTAGAAGAGTGCCGCGAGGTACTGGCCGCTGCTCAGGAGAAGTTAGTACAGCCGCTGCCTGCTGGCATGACCCTGCTTGATGACCTTATTGTGCTGCGCGTTCTGGGTGTCAGCACCGAGAAAATGCAATCACTGATGATTCCGGTGTGGCAGTTGCTACGCCAGAAAGTTTTAAATAAAGAGGCGGAAATTCCGCGCATCTGGAATACCTGACGGGCAAATTTATGGAACTGACACCAAGAGAAAAAGACAAGCTGCTGATTTTTACCGCAGCGCTTCTGGCCGAACGCCGTAAAGACCGGGGCCTGAAATTAAATTACCCAGAAGCCGTCGCTTTCATTACGGCCGCCATTATGGAAGGCGCACGCGATGGTCGGACGGTCTCTGAGCTGATGGGGCATGGCCGTACCCTGCTTACCCGCGATGATGTGATGGAAGGGGTGCCAGAAATGATTCATGAAGTTCAGGTCGAAGCGACGTTTCCGGATGGCAGCAAGCTGGTGACTGTTCACGATCCGATTGTTTAATTCTGCAGATTAACTGAATTCAGGAGCACACTATGATACCCGGAGAAGTTAAAGCTGCAGAAGGCAGCATCACTCTGAATGATGGCCGGGCGACGATCGAAATCGAAGTCGCAAATACCGGTGACCGTCCCATTCAGGTTGGCTCGCACTACCATTTTTATGAAGTGAATAATGCACTCACGTTTGATCGTGAAAAAGCCCGTGGTTTTCGGCTGAATATTCCAGCCGGTACGGCTGTCCGTATTGAACCCGGCCAGACGCGAACGGTTGAGCTGGTGGAGTACACAGGTGCACGTAAAGTGTTTGGTTTTCAGGGCAAAGTGATGGGAGATCTGTAATGTCAGACAGCAATAAAACAATCTCGCGTCAGGCCTACGCCGACATGTTCGGCCCGACCACGGGCGATCGTGTACGCCTTGCAGACACAGAGCTCTGGATTGAAGTTGAAAAAGACTTCACCACCTACGGCGACGAAGTGAAGTTCGGCGGCGGCAAGGTAATCCGTGATGGCATGGGACAGTCGCAAAGTACCTCCGAAAAAGTCATGGATTGTGTCATGACCAACGCGCTGGTTATCGATCACACGGGTATTTATAAAGCCGACATCGGCATTAAAGGCGGGCGTATCGCTGCTATTGGTAAAGCCGGTAACCCCGACGTACAGCCAGATGTCACGATGGAAGTCGGCCCAGGTACCGACGTTATTGCCGCCGAAGGTAAGATCGTTACGGCAGGCGGTATCGACTCCCATATTCACTTTATCTGCCCACAGCAGATAGAAGAGGCTCTGGCGTCTGGTGTTACGACTATGCTTGGTGGTGGTACCGGCCCAACCACAGGTACCAATGCGACGACAGTCACGCCGGGCCCATGGAATATGGCGCGCATGTTGGAAGCTGCGGACGAATTTCCGATGAACCTTGGGTTTCTGGGAAAAGGCAACGCCAGTCAGCCAGAAGGTCTGCGCGAGCAGATTGCGGCGGGCGCCATTGGTCTGAAGTTGCATGAAGACTGGGGGACGACGCCGGCGTCTATCGACTGTGCATTAACGGTTGCCGAAGAAACCGACACTCAGGTCGCCATTCATACCGATACTCTGAATGAATCGGGGTTTGTTGAAGATACGATTGCGGCATTTAAAGGCCGCACCATTCACACCTACCACACCGAAGGTGCCGGTGGTGGTCACGCGCCGGACATTATAAAAGCCGCAGGGCTTGCCAATGTACTGCCATCATCAACCAACCCAACGCGTCCGTATACCGTTAATACGGCAGACGAACATCTTGATATGCTGATGGTGTGTCACCACCTTGATCCGAGCATTCCGGAAGACGTCGCCTTTGCCGAATCGCGTATTCGCGTTGAGACCATCGCGGCGGAAGATATTCTGCACGACCTCGGTGCTTTCTCAATGATTTCGTCCGACTCTCAGGCCATGGGCCGTGTTGGCGAAGTCGTTACCCGCACCTGGCAGACAGCGCATAAAATGAAAGTGCAGCGCGGTAACTTACCGGAAGATCCTGAAACGCATGATAATTTCCGCGTGAAACGCTATATCGCTAAATACACAATCAATCCGGCGATTGCTCACGGTATGTCCCATGAAATTGGCTCGGTCGAAGTTGGTAAGCTCGCAGATCTGGTGGTCTGGAGCCCGGCATTCTTTGGTGTAAAACCCGACCTGATCTTAAAAGGTGGGTTTATTGCCATGGCGAAAATGGGGGACCCGAATGCGTCGATCCCGACACCACAGCCTGTGCATTATCGACCTATGTTCGGCAGCTACGGAAAAACCCGCAACGCGACCAGCATGACCTTTATTTCTCAGGCGGCGCTGGATGCAGGAGTGCCGGAAAAACTGGGCCTGAAAAACCTGATTGGTGTTGTTAAAGGCTGCCGTACTGCAACTAAAGCGAGCATGGTACTGAATGACTGGCAGCCGGATATTGAAGTTGATCCACAGACATACGAAGTACGTGCAGACGGTGAACTCTTGACCTGTGAGCCTGCGGAAATATTGCCTATGGCGCAGAGATACTTTCTTTTTTAAGTACAGGCGCAGCCGCTTTGTTTTAACTACAGGCGCAGCCGCTTTTTAAAAAGCTTTTCTAAATTGAAGAAAAACATGATTGAACTGATTAAAAAACTAACGGCTCACGAAGTGTCGCACGCAGATCTATCTGCAGCGAAGACACTGAGCCTGCCCATTGATCTGCGCATCAAGAGCCGGCAACGAGTAACCCTGTCGGATGGCCAGGAAGCAGGCCTGTTTCTGGAGCGCGGTACTCTGTTGCGTGGCGGCGATGTGATTACCGACGGGCAGGGCACGCTGGTGTCGGTGAAGGCCGCTGATGAAACCGTCTCAACGGTACGTTGTGCTGATCCTTTGCTGCTGGCAAAAATTGCTTACCATCTCGGCAACCGCCATGTACCGCTACAGATTGAGTCGGGCTGGCTGCGCTTTCAGCACGATCATGTGTTGGAAGATATGGTGCGCCAACTGCCGGGTGCCGCAGAAGCCGCCGAGGTTATCTGTGAACAGGCGCCGTTTGAACCCGAGTCAGGAGCCTATCAGCAGGGCGGTGGACATCATCATCACCATGGGCACGACCATGATGACCACTCACATACACATAGCCACTCGCACTGAAAGCGAGTGGTTGAAATACAGATTGGAGATTTGAAATGAAAAAGTTAATGGCTGGCTTCGTAGCCTCTGTAATGTCTGCTGCCGCAACCTCGCATGAAGGCGATCATTCTGGTGAAAGCCTTGGTGGCCTGGTGCATCACTCTCTATTCGATGCAGATCACCTGCTGATGCTGGCGGGCGCGATTCTCGTCGTTGGCAGTGGCGTTGCGATGTTTGTACGCAGCCAGAAAAAGACTGAAAAAGCTGATAAAAAAGCCGACTGATTATTCATTATGTCTGCTGCTTTTTTTCGTCTTCAACAGTTGATCAGCCCATCACTTCCGATTGGCGCATTCACTTATTCTCAGGGTATGGAATGGGCAGTGGAAAGCGGCTGGATCAGCAACGCTGAATCCTTGCACAGCTGGCTCGATTCTATTCTCAGCGGCACCATGATCACCATGGAACTGCCGCTACTGTTGCGACTCGCCGACTGTATTGAACATGATGATGCGCAAGGCTGCTACGACTGGTCGGTGTATCTGTTGTCTTGTCGCGAAACCAGCGAGCTTCGCGCAGAAGAACAGCAGCGTGGCCAGGCGTTTACCGCACTGCTCGATAAACTGCCTGAAGCGGCTGTCTGGCCAGAGTTGAGTCAGGAAGCATGGCGCAGTTCAATGGAGTTGAGTCAGCTGACGGGTTTTGCTTTAGCTTGCCATAAATGGAATATTAGCCGCGAAGATATGCTGCGTGGCTATTTATGGAGCTGGCTTGAGAATATGGTGATTGGTGCGGTCAAACTCATCCCGCTTGGCCAGAGTGATGGCCAGCGAGTACTGTTCCGCTTTACCGATGTACTGGAACAAGCCTGCCGCGACGCTCTGGATGTTGAAGATGATGATATCGGTGCATCGTCACCGGCGCAGGCCATCGCCAGCAGTTTGCACGAAACACAATATTGCCGTTTATTCCGCTCGTAAATAAGCACGGATAAACAAACATTAAGATTGAAAAATCGTTAATAGAATTCAGAAAGGAAAAACAAATGGCTGATTACAAATCTCCACTCCGTGTTGGTATTGGCGGCCCGGTGGGCTCAGGAAAAACTGCACTGTTAGAACAGCTCTGTAAAGCCATGCGCGACGATTATCATATTGCCGTAGTGACCAACGATATTTACACCAAAGAAGATCAGCGCATCCTGACTCAGGCTGAAGCCCTTGAGCCTGAACGTATCGTGGGTGTTGAAACAGGCGGCTGTCCACATACCGCGATTCGTGAAGACGCATCGATGAACCTTGCGGCGGTAGAAACGCTGGCAAAGAAATTCGGTAATCTGGATGTCGTGTTCGTTGAAAGTGGCGGTGACAACCTTTCCGCAACCTTCAGCCCTGAACTGGCGGACCTCACTATCTACGTGATCGACGTAGCTTCCGGTGAAAAGATCCCACGCAAAGGCGGCCCAGGTATTACCAAGTCAGACCTGCTGGTGATTAATAAAATCGACCTGGCTGAGCTGGTGGGTGCGAACCTTGAGATTATGGATTCAGATACTAAGCGTATGCGTGGCGAAAAACCGTATGTGTTCTCGAACCTACGCACAGACATTGAAGGCCTGAATGACATCGTTAGCTTTATTACCCGTGAAGGGATGCTGAAAAGTCATGCGGAGAAAATGGCGGGCTGAGAATAAATCCGGCTGATGTCGTACGGTTAAAGAACAGTAACTGTTATAACTGTTCTTTAATCGCTATCATCATCTTCATCAACGCGGATCACAGGCAGATAGATTTCAACCCTGGCTCCTGCCTTTAACGTCGTTTCCCGCGTAGCTAGTTTTCCGAAAACTGATCTTTCCCCGATAAACGGGCAAGTAAGTCCACTTGACCAGACAGAGCATTAGAAGGCATCTTAAGTGCGGGTCTCTTAGATTGAACCAGCAAGGATAGTTGTTTACTGCATGGCTGATTATGCTCCCGAGTATACAAAGAAGGAAAGGCTCAAGATTGTCCTTATGCATCTGGCATGTACGATTCCAGTCATACTAATTGCCAAACTGTGGTTCTTACCGTGGTTCAACGAGTATGCAGATAACGCTCATTGCTACGATTACGACTACTTCACCGGCACGCAGGTAGTTCTCTATTCTATTTTTATCGGGATTCCTATCAGCTTTGCACTGCTAATCTTTGCGATAGAAGGCACCCGTTCGTTACGAGTGATTCGCCTTGGTCAGAATCCACTGCCTGGTGAGAAGGTGTTCCGCCCCACAAAGTACAGCTACGGTTTCAGGGCAAGAGTGAAGCCGGTTGCCGTACTGCTGTTGATAGCAGGTATGACGGGTGTAGGTGTGAAGGGTATATTTACTGTTGATAAAGTACTCATCGATAGTGATTACTCCCATAATCAATGCGTAGAACTTTAGGGTTTGCTTATTAGATACGGTAACAATTTCTCGGTTTCTACGATGGAATGTTTATGTTCAAAGTAGTTTTTTTTGTCGTTTTAGCTTTCGTATTTCTATTCTTCGCTCTCCAGCATGATGACGAAATCAGTACTGAAACCCAAAGCTTGATAGCCCGCTTAGCTGACGACGGGAACAGTGAAGCCTATTTGTATTTGTTGGGGATCTACGCCCAGGAAGGCGATGATCCTATTGCTCTGGGAAAGCAGATTCTAGAAGTCAGTAGCTCACCAGAGCTATCTGATGGTCTTTTTGTTTACCCTGAGTCTAAGAAACTATCGCTGCCTGAAGGTGATGGATTCTGTATGTTTGAAGACGACGACTGTATCGGGTATCTGTTTTCTGGCTCGGTAAGGGTTTCAGCGCTGATTGAGCACTATAATGAGTTGCTTGAGCGTTCTGATCGTTTCTTTCAATACGATGAATACAGAACTATGGCGCAACCCACGGCCGATGAGATTTATCCTGAGTATAAATATTTGCTTAGAGCTCATCGTATCAGGCTACTGGAGGGGATATCTTCGTATAAGGATGGGGATGTAGACGGCGCAGTTGGATCTTTGCTAACTCAGTTTTCCATTGTCCGCCGTGCTAATGAGCTTCAGGATAATCTTGTTGGTAAGGTGGTTTTACTTCTCGCACAGTCAGACATTCTGGATGTATTGAGTGTGATTCTGTCTGAGACTGATACGCAGATTGAAGAGATTCCCCGGCTGAGCGCGTCTGAGAAGGGCTTCGGTAGGGTATCCGCCAGAGAGTTTGGCGTTCTGTACTATGGCCTGAAAAGCCTGGATAAGCACCCTGATTTTTTTGAAATAGACGGTGACTTCAGTGATGCGCCCGAACGGTTGGTAAGAGCATTATACAAACCAAATATGACGATCAATGCTCTCGCTCCTCTCTATCTGTTACCCGAGAAACTGGCCGTGTTATCGCCAGCGGAGTTCGCACAGGAATTAGAAAATCTCGAAAGGTACATCCCATCAACTTCAATCATTCGTAACCCGATTGGTAATATTCTGCTAGGCATTGAAGGGCCTGCTTACGAGAGATATGTCGCCAGATTTCACGACCTGGACGTTAAAATCGCCCTGTTTAACCAGCTTCATCACTCGGAGTTAGCTGCCAGTAGTTTGATTAATCCATATTACGGGAGTGAAATCCCCAGGTTGGAGAACGGTAGGCTTTGTTTCTCAGGGCCTTTGGAAACGAAATCTTCACTGCGTTGTTTAGTGGTTGAACTGTAGAAGACAACACACAAATAAACACATCAAGGCTGCCGACTGCACCTGTATTTTTTATCACGCAAATACTCTTTTTACTAGGCTGTGTTTGATTGAGTTCTGGAATGAATGAGTGACGAGAAGGAGCATATTGAGAAGGACAATATGCTCCCCGTAAGGTTTGTCGAACCTATCAGAGGCTCTCATCCGGCTCGGGCATCGGTTCTTTCGATGACATTGGCGTTGAAATTGAGTTAGGTTGTTTCGAGCAGAGGGAAGTAATGGCCCGCCCGAGAGGATTACTGGCGGCCTTCGGCCCGTCGTCGCAGGGTCCGACGTTCTTTCCGTTCGCAGGCTCACTTCAAGTCGAACCTATCAGAGGTTGTTCGTATCGTCCTGATACTCACCCTTCGGGCTACGCGCAAATCTGTTCCTGACAGATTTGTCTCATCCGGCTCGGGCATCGGTTTCTTTGATTGCGGTGGTGGTGAGGTGATGCCCGGAGGATGACCGTCGTCGCGGGCTCCTGTTTTTGAAAAGAGGGTTCTCTCCGTTCGCAGGCTCCTTCCGAGTCGAACCTATCAGAGGTTCTCGTCCTTCTCAGACTTGCAGTTAAATAAAAAAGGCTCCTGAATCAGCACGCGTTGCATGCGGATTCAGGAGCCTTTTTTATTTAATGGCCCGCCCGAGAGGATTCGAACCTCTGACCTCTGCCTCCGGAGGGTAATTCATTATAATATACTAAACTACATCCTATTGAATTAAAAGAACTTTTTAGAAAAATATTTCGCCATATGTGACGTCATTTAAGGGTAATTGATAGTCTTTTGTGTCACATAATTCCGCCCCTATGATTTTGTATTTTGACCTCTGCCGCCAGAAAAATTCATTCTGGCGGCAGTAAAAATTACTATGTCGACAGTGTTGTAATTGAGCAGCGGAGTCAGAGAATTAGGTGTGTTGCATTTAATGGCTTAATTTCAGAAAACAACCTCAGCCCTACCGACGAAGCAAGAAAGTACCTCTACGCCTTTGTAACAGAAGTGCTGATGAATCCAGCACATGCGGGATTGAAAGAGAAGCTTGCTTCAGAACTAGTGGAAAACTTTTTAGTTGTGCTTAACGAAGTTCGGGGAGATCTATCTAAATATGCCCGTGTAACAGATCAACCTGAGCTTGCACGCTACTTCACTCGCGCAATTGAAGCTCTAAATAAGAATGTCGATGAGGGGGTTGATAACCTCGCGGATCTGAAGTTTACCTCTGGGCCATTAAAGGTACTGGTCTCGGTGTATGGTGCCGGTGGCATTGATGCGGTGAAAGGTCTGAGAAATATGAAAGGGTCCAGAAAAGAAGCATTGAACCTATCGTTTGAAGTTACGCTCAGCTACCTAGAAAAAATAGATTACTCGAAGTTCGATGATGCAGATCTCGAAGCGATTGGTACGGTCTTCAAGAGATTCGGAGGCAATATCAACGAATCCCAGGGCGCCATTGGTGAAATGCTTACGGTGTTTGCCATGCAGAAACTTGGGAAGACCGTCTCCAGAATTCAGGAAAGAATTCCAATCACTGGGCCGGGTGGTAAAGTATATGCCCACCGCGTTTCTGATATGTTTATCGATGGAGTCTTCGCGGATGTGAAGACCGTGACACCAGAAGGGCTTGCCAAGCTGATGCAGTTTGGTACGCGCCCCGGGGCGGTGATTGAGGACAGCCTTAAGAAGTCAGGTCAGTTGTTTCGTGATCTGATTGATATGGGAAATAATCCTGACACTAGGAAAATCCTCGTTCTTCCCCCTCATGCTAAAGATCGCGTGAGTGAAGTTAAAAATGCGATTTTTAATGGCGCGGGGTCGCCGGGTACGAGAAATGAGCTTATGAAAATGTGGGGCCTTGATCCAGGTGACGCAAAGCAAGTCGAGATATTCGAAACAAAGTTAGAATCTCTAAAAATCAATTTCGAAGTAGTGGTGTTGGACGTATGATTTTTTCAAGTTTTATATCAAGAGTATCGGTTAATTTATATCGTGAAGAAATCTATATCACCTCTGGTGATATCTATCGCACAGAAAGCTTTTCAATTCATACCGTTATGCCAATTGACAGATACTTGTTCAGCTGGAATCCGTACTCTTCCGGAAATTATTCTCTCGGTTTTTTAGCTAGTGATAGATCTGGAGGAGATATCTATTCGATAGAATCCAATGAATGGATTAGCAGTTTTTTACTGTTTCAACTTGATTCGTTTGCCAATTTTTCTATGGAGCCTATCCTGCTCGAGGGTGAGTACTTATATAACATTATGAGATCGAGTGAAGACTCCACAATAGAGATTACTTTGCCATCTTTTTGGGGTGATAATTATATTGTGACCTTTTATAAAGACAGGAGTGGTAACTTTAGCGATCGTTCTAAAAGATACACTGAGATTAGCTTTAGGTCTCTTGATTTGAATGTGATTTGGACGAATTCAGATTATAAATCGGCCTCGTACGGGTCTTCAGGAGATCAACGTTTTTCTGGTGTTTATGACTTTAATAACTTTATTTGCATAGATAATCATAGTGTTATTTTCGCCCTTGATAAATCCGATGGTAAGGAAGTCTGGCGTTTTGCGCCAGAAGGGGCTCGTAGCTTTGATGCTTACAATCTTGTCAGTGATGACCTGATTCTGTTTGTAGCAATGAAAACTATTTATCTGCTTAACCCTGAAAATGGTGCAGTCCTCAATCAAATCGATTTTTCAGAGAAATACAACTATCTGAGAGCGGAATACGACGGCGAATACATTTACATTTTTATCAATGATTCACCGCAGATTCTGGTGTACGACAAAACATGCTCGACGCTGATTAATCGCATTGATATTCCCGAACCCTACCAATTTATGGCGTTAGAAGTGCCGCATCTGGTCGATGGCGTTCTCTATGCGTCGCTTAACTGCGCTACCCGTACCTACAACGCCTTAATGACTCTGACTAAAGATGAGTTGCTGGGGAAGACCCCTCTAACCATTGAGTATGAAGCACGACCAGAGACCGAAGTCGAATGTGTGAAAAACTCGGATGACTCCGACCACTACGTAGTGACGGTGACGGGTGATAAGCCCGATTGGGTATTCCGCTATGCCGGAGTCGCGGCGATGGATGTTGTGGCCAAGTACGGCACAGCACCGGTACCCTCGCCAGAATTGAATCAGGACTTTAATGGGTTAATTAAGATCCGCATTGGTGGATTGCCGGAAGAAGATCGCACCGATGAGTTCCTTGAGCGTCTTGCTTTTCAGATCGGTAAATCAGCGGCAGACCAACACCACCGAGCAGGCATCCATAAAATCCGCGCTGAGTGTGAATGGGTATAATTAAAGGATTAATAAATGTCTGAATTGTCTCTGTCAGCACGAATGACGTTTTCAACACTCGAAACAGCGGTGGCAGTTAAACATTTATTTCGGCAATGGAATGACAGTGGCAGCTTGCTGGCTGCCTTACTAAAAGAATTCGCAGAGCGAATCCCTCAAGTAACAGAACTCGGAAAACAACTGGATGCTCTGTTGCAAGAGTTCAAAGAGTCAGACGAGATACGGCTCAGAAACGTTAGTCTGACCTTTATCGGAAATCGCGATACTCGTTTTTATTACAAATTTTCGCCAGACGACTACACCATCGCAATGCGGTTCACTAATATTGTCATTGAGTGGGTTGCGTCCTTGCCAGCTACCGAGCAAGTCGTATTAATGACTATCGGCGATGAATATGATTTTACGGTGTACGAGCACGGTAAAACATACAGTGCTGATACCGGTGGTGAACCTAGTTTTTATGATTGGATCATGGCGCAGTCTGATGGCGAGCTTCCCGGTGAATCATTTGACCTCCCTATTTGGTACAAAACCTACGAAAAAGACCTTGAAGTAGCGAAAGTCGCGCTAAGACTTAGTTGATCAAGAATTTTTCGATATGGTGGGTGATTTGTACATAGAAATAAGTGATATTTAATGAAAGCTATTTATTTATCTAATGAGCGCGATGAACGTTCTAGGCTAGAAGAAGAGAGTTTGATTTTTGGTGGCCATACTTATGCCTTGAAAGTATGGCGCGATCAACTTAGTTACAACCTGATGTCGTATTTACCTGAGTTGGGTTTTCATCGTTGGCGAGAGTCGCCCGCCGGTGATCGATGTTTTTTATCCACAGAGATAACTATGAAGGGAGTCACTGAGAGTAACGAACTCAGGGTTTATAATGAGGCGTTTGAGCCTTCGACTTATTTCGGCATAGAGTGCGCTAAAAACAACCTCTGGAGTGTCGGCGATATGTATATATCGGATGAGGAAACCACAGACGAATCATATAAAACTATCCATTTTGCCAGATTTTATACCGAACATTCGCATGACCCCTTTTATGAAATCATTGATCTTTTATCATGTGCTCAACGATATGAGTGCCAGACGCTATTAATTTTCAATAGTTCACGGACACTTATATCTCTTAACGATGATATGACGATTGGGTGGCAACGGGTATTTCCTCAAGTGAATGGTTATTTTAAAGGTGATTTTTTTAAGTATAAGAATAATTTTATTGTAAGCGCAGGAACTATGACAGGCCAAGATCATAGTGGCCAGCTACTGTACTTAGATGCCGACACCGGTGCTACACTGTGGCAGCGAGATCTTCCATTCAGTATTTATTTTTGTACGATGGTTGGTGATCGAGTTTACTTATCAAGTCAATGTGATTGGCACTGGTGTGTATTATGCGCCGATACCGGCGACATACTATTGCAAGACAGCTATGTGATTAAACATGAAATGGATACAATGGGCTGGCTGTGGGGCGACAGTGGGTATATTTTTTTAAGCTATGGGGAGAATATTCTTCGGATAATGGATGAAGTGACCGGTGAAATCGTGCAAGACGTACCTATCCCCGAAGACTTTAGTTTGAGTAATACGTCCCACCCTATCGTAAATGATGATTTTATTTATATCCGATTAAGCAATGGGGGGGGGATCGAAAAAATACATACCTATGGTGGTGTCATAATTTTGCCACGTGAGGAGCTCAAACAAGGCTTTCCACTGACCATTGAAGTTGAAGACAAAGGGGATATTAGCCATCAAGCCATTGCCGATGGAAAAACTGAATACTACGAAATTACTGCCTCCTATGAAGAGCTTGGCGATGTACTGCGTTTTGGTCAGATAGAAATAAAACTTGTTGCCCATCGTTTCGCTTACCATCAGCTAGGAAATTTAGATAATGACTGGAAAACCCGCATTAATAAAAAATTCGATGGACGCATGGTATTTAATGTCGATAAAGCCAAACTAAAGAACCCTGACGACAGCAAGTTTGATTTGATGGTCGAACTGTTCAATAAACACTTTGCCGAAAAATTCCGCGCCCCAGCGAATAAAAAGCCGTTGACGATTGAGTGGCGGTATATTTGATTAAGGGGATGATTCATAGATTCGGGGAAAGGAAAAAGCTTACCTAGATGAGCTAGCCAGTATTCAAACGACCGTTAAGATTGGGCCAGAAAGCTTTAAGCAATCCCGTATTTATGACTATATCTTGAAAGATGGTTGGCACGTTGATAAAAAAGCGTGGTCAGTCTCCAATATTCAGAAATACCTGAAGGGTTCGGCTAAAGGCGATATTCTAATCTCGGGTGAAGAAAGCACAGGCCAGCTGTTTCGTGATTTGGTTGCAGCGGGTAATGGAACTAAAATTCGCTGGAGTTTTGATGCACGGGCAGGGGAGTTAGGTGTGGATAAAATTAAGGAGCTAGTTAGGCAAGGGCTTAAAGAAAACATTGATGATATAGCTCAGGTTGCTAAAAAAGATATTAGCAACCTTGATAAAACCGATGAATTCATTAAAGAAGTAATGAATAATTTTGATATTAAAATAAGTGATATTTAATGAAATTTATTTATGTTTCGGATGAAGTTGATGAAAAGTCTTACCCTTGTAGTTTGAATCTTGTTTTTCGCGGATATACGTACTCTATCGAAGTAGAAAAAGATAGCTATAGTTATAACTTTTCCAGTTATATGCCAGAGCATCGTCTCGGACCATGGTTGGACTCTCCTGAGGGATCTGTTGTTTTGGTTTCAAAAGATATTGGAATTGAACCAAAATACTTTTTTGTTGAGAAAAACGTTTATGGAAGAGACTTCGAGCCAACTGAGTACTTTGGTAGTAAAAGTGTGAACAGGGAGGGGAATAAATTTGGAGATTTATGCGTTATTAATGAAGAATCATCTGTAGCTGGTGAGTACATTCTTAGGGTGTATCGTAACTTAAATGCCCCGTGCCTTTTTGAACTTAATGTAGGGTTAGTGAATGCTTGTACGGTGGTTGATGATAATCTTATTATTCTAACGAAATACCCCCGTGGAATTCTAAGTCTAGATTCTTCATTTGTCATAAACTGGAAAAAAGAATTTCAGAATGCCAATCCCAGGCATGCCGATATCGCTTTCTTTCAGTATGAAAACAGTGCGATTGCTAGCTTAGGAAGCACCCATCGTGACGCTGGCGATGGGCAAATTATCTCCGTTGACACTAAAAATGGAGACACACTATGGCTTCGAGATATCCCGTTTGTTGTTGACTACTGCACACTTGTTGGTGATCGTATTTACCTCTCTGGTCGAGACGATTGGCAATGGTACATATTAAGCGCAGATACCGGTGAAATATTACTTGAGGATTCAATCAATTTTGAAGACGAAGATGCAGATTTAGGGCGTTTATGGTCGCATGATGGTTTTCTCTTTCTTTATCTAAGATATAACGTATTGCGCATTATGGATGAAACGACGGGGAGAGTTCTTCAGGATATCCCAATACCAGAGGAGTTTATCTTATCTCTGGGGTTCTACCCCGAGGTCATTGGTGATTACATCTATATCCGGTTAAGCAATGGGGGTGGCATCGAAAAAATGTCTACTTACGGGGGCGTCATGATTTTGCCACGTGAGGAACTCAAACAAGGCTTTCCTCTTAGTATTGAAGTCGAAGACAAAGGCGATATTAGCCATCAAGCCATTGCAGATGGAAAAACAGAATACTACGAAATTACCGCCTCCTATGAAGAGCTTGGCGATGTATTGCGTTTTGGTCAGATAGAAGTAAAACTCGTTGCGCAACGTTTTGCTTATAACCATTGGGGAAACCTAGACGATAACTGGAAAACTCGCATTAATAAAAAATTCGATGGACGCATGGTATTTAATGTCGATAAAGCCAAACTAAAGAACCCTGATGACAGCAAGTTTGATCTGATGGTCGAATTGTTCAATAAACACTTTGCCGAAAAATTCCGCGCCCCAGCGAATAAAAAGCCGCTGACGATTGAGTGGCGGTATATTTAATTTTTAAGAGGATAAATCATGGATGATCAACGCGAACAGATCAAACAACTATTTATTGGTATGCCATTCGCGCTACTGCGTTGGGTAACACTGGCAGACGGCAATACCCTGGATAGAGCGACAAAGGTAACCTTTGTTACTGTCATCAGTCGTGAGCCACACAAGACAGTAATCGGGTCTTCCTGGCAAGAGGTCAACCCAGAGGTTGGTGATGGATTGTTAGGATCTGATGCTGAGGACCTTTCAGCGTTATTTCAGGCGTTTGTTGGTATCTCAGAAGTCATTGCCGGAGATAAAGAGAGCGGTGAAGGATTACGTAAAGCGCTCTTCGATTTTGCCTACGATCTGGCTCTGGAGTTGGCCGAGCTTCCAAAAGAGGCAAGTGACTCTGAGCTACCTGATATTCAGAGGCTGTGTCTTCATGCACTCCTAGACCTGTTTGCATTATCGGAGAATGTCACGGAGTAAAACGTTTTTTACAAGGAAACCGTTAAAAAATTTGATATCGATCCGGGTCGTCAGATTTGAGTACTTAAATTCTCGGGTGAAGAAGCATTCCATCATTATTTTCAAGTGAATGGGTATTCTTCCGGCGAGCAAAATGACTTCTCTTCAGGTGACCAAGCAGGCCCGCTAAGACACCGCCCCAACCGTTACGTACCGGTAAAAGTGCCACTGTATGACGAACAAGGCACCATTAACGACCAAATAGCCGTTGCTAATAGCGATGACGACAGGCTAACAAAAGCCGATGTTGATGCACGCTTTGGCTGGGTCTACCGCCCAGAACTCAGCTTCAGCATGATTGACCTTATGGTCAGCGAAATAAACGAAGAGGATTTACTCAACCCGAGCAACACCATCAACCTGCTGAACGAAAAATCCCCCGTGATTAGCAGTACCGCCGATCTGGTTAAAGTGATTTTTAATTTAATTGGCTCAGAATACGAACGCATCACCTCGCTTGATGGCGAGCAGCAATACATCTTCGCCCTTGGTGATCAAGAAATCGAAGTCACACTGGATAAAGGCAAAGACGGAAGTGAAGAACAACAAATCAGTTTCAGCAATCTTGAATACCTCAGTGAACTCGAAGTAGAGGATTACCTGACGTTGAGTTTGTATTTAAATCAAGATGCACAGAATACGCTTTGGGAGTGGGCTTTCACCACGCTAGATGTCGATATCGACTCAGACAATAACAATGGCTTTGAATCGCCTGATAGAACCCCAGAAGAAGAAAACATAGAAAAAACTCAACAACACACCGGTAAGCGCATTCGAGTCAACACCGGAGATATTAACAACAATGATATTCCCGACTTTGCAGAATTTGACTATCTAGATGAAACCGGTGCGCGCATAGGTAAACCCTTTGTGCCTTTTGTGGTTGAAATCCCGCCCGAAGTGCCCATCGTTAGAGCGACACTCAGTTTTCAATATAGCGGTTCAGATCCCCTTGGCGTCACCAGTATTGACGACCCTGATAATGAAGGCAAAAAAATCTACACCCGCTTCTACGACGACCGCGAACGCGACCAACCCATCGAAGACTTAGAACGTCAGTTCACCACACCAGAATGGGAAGTAGCCATGTTTGACTGCGATGATGAGGCGTTATTGAAACTCACAGAAGCGCTAACGGATGCATGGGGCCATGCTTTGAAGGACGGTAATCTTCCGGAGTAAGGTTCAAACCCGCATCGTTTCTGATGCTGTTGGTAGCTACGAACATAATACCTGTAAATATGATTCAACTAATTCCACCTGTCTGAAAACTGGTGGATTCGGGTACTCAGTTAACATATGCATGTAGAATTTAGCTTTGCAATGAAACTATCTTCTGAGAATTATGCGAGTGTCACGGTATTAGTCAGGTATTAGTCATGGTATTAAGAGTAGTGATCTGAGAACACCGATGCTTAGAAAATAGGGGTAAGCGGATTAAATGGTTGATCTTACCTTTGCATGAGAGTGAGGCAGACCGGCATCTCATCGGATTATCTGGTTGATGCTTCACCTACTGCTGGTG
>PBQA01000019.1 GCA_002724925.1 Oceanospirillaceae bacterium | reverse complement strand
AGGCGGTCGTACTGTAGGTGCTGGTGTTGTAGCTAAGATTATCGAATAATCTGCGCCAATACCTTGTAGGAGGGGATCTTATCCCCGAACCTGTATCGGCTGATAAGGTGTTCGCGAAGATGCTTCGCTCCTACAATTAAAAAGCCCGCTTCGTGCGGGCTTTTTTGTGCCTGTTTCTATGGCTCTCTTGCAGGGCTGCAAGAATGTAGGAGGGGATCTTATCTCCGAGCCTGTATCGGCTGATAGGGTGTTCGCGAAGATGCTTCGCTCCTACAATTGAAAAACCCGCTCCGTGCGGGCTTTTTTGAACTTCGAATAAGCCCGTCTGGCTTATTTCTCTAAGCGTGTTGACACGTCGCCTGACTCCCCCTACAATTCGCGTCCCCTATTATCTGGGGAAACCGCAAGCTCAAGCACATTAACTGGAGTTTGGTATGCAAAACCAACGAATCCGTATCCGTCTGAAGGCGTTCGACCATCGCCTGATCGATACTTCGACTCAGGAAATCGTCGATACGGCTAAGCGCACGGGCGCTCAGGTACGTGGTCCTATTCCACTGCCGACTCGTAAAGAGCGTTATACCGTTCTGGTTTCACCGCACGTTAACAAAGACGCGCGTGACCAGTACGAGATCCGTACGCACAAGCGCATGCTCGACATTGTTGAGCCTACAGAAAAAACTGTAGATGCGCTGATGAAACTTGATCTGGCTGCCGGTGTGGAAGTTCAGATCAGCCTCGGCTAATCCGTAAGGATTTGTCCTAAGGCTCTGTGTAACGCCCGTAATCTTTAATGAAACAAGGGCGGCCATAGCGGGTATCAGCCCCGTACACGAGAGGAAAACAACATGGCAATTGGTATTGTCGGTAAAAAAGCGGGTATGACCCGTGTATTTACTGAAGCAGGTCAATCTGTCGCTGTAACTGTACTGCAGGTGGCGCCTAACCGCGTTACTCAGGTGAAAACACCTGAAACTGATGGCTACAGTGCTGTTCAGATTGCATTTGGCGAGAAGAAAGCGTCTCGCGTATCTAAGCCTCAAGCTGGCCAGTTTGCGAAAGCAAACGTTGAAGCTGGTAAGGGTCTTATTGAGTTCCGTACTGAGGAAGGTTTTGAACTGGGTCAGGAATTGACCGTTGAACAGTTTGAGGTCGGTCAGAAAGTCGATGTGACTGGTTCGACCAAAGGTAAAGGTTTCCAGGGTGGTGTTAAGCGCTGGAACTTCTCTACCCAGGACGCAACTCACGGTAACTCACTGTCTCACCGTGCGCCTGGCTCTATTGGCCAGTGTCAGACCCCAGGTCGCGTATGGAAAGGCAAAAAGATGGCAGGCCACATGGGTGCTGAGAAGCAGACTACCCAGATGCTGGAAATTGTTCAGGTAGACGCCGAGAACAACCTGCTGTTGATCAAAGGTGCTGTGCCAGGTGCGACTGGTTCCGAAGTAATTGTTAAACCAGCTGTAAAGGCTAAGGGGTAAGCAATGGAACTGAAAACAAATACTGGTGCAGCTGTAGCAGTCTCTGACGCTACCTTTGCTCGCGAATTTAACGAATCTCTGGTTCATCAGATTGTTACTGCATACCTTGCAGGCGGTCGCCAGGGTACTAAAGCTCAGAAAACCCGTTCTGAAGTAGCCGGTGGTGGTAAGAAGCCTTGGCGTCAGAAGGGTACTGGTCGTGCACGTGCTGGTACTGCAAGCTCTCCTATCTGGCGTTCAGGTGGTGTGACGTTTGCTGCTAAGCCACGTAACTACGAGCAGAAAGTAAACAAGAAGATGTATCGCGCTGCGATGCAGTCAATTCTGTCTGAGCTGGTTCGTCAGGAACGTCTGGTTGTAGCGGACGACTTCAAAGTTGACACTCACAAAACCAAAGATTTTGTGAAAAAGCTGAACGCGCTTGAGCTGAATAACGTTCTGATCGTGTCTGATGATGTCGATGAAAAGCTCTACCTGGCTTCACGCAATGTTCCACACGTTGGCGTGACCGAAGCAAGCAGTGTTGATCCAGTCAGCCTGATCGCTTTCGATAAGATCCTGGTAACCGTGCAGGCCCTTAAGAAACTTGAGGAGGCTTACGCATGAACCGTGAACGTATCTACAAAGTACTGGTAGCTCCTCATATTTCTGAGAAAGCAACCATCCTGGCAGACAAAGCTGGTCAGTACGTGTTCCGTGTAGCACCTGACGCAACTAAGCCAGAGATTAAAAAAGCTGTTGAAGCTCTGTTCGAAGTGAAAGTTCAGTCCGTACAGACCGTCAACATCAAAGGTAAGACCAAGCGTACCGCTCGCGGTATGGGTAAGCGTAACGACATCCGCAAAGCGTATGTTCGTCTCGTGCCTGGTCAAGACATCGACTTCGCTGACGCGGAATAAGAGGAGCTTAAGTCATGGCATTGGTGAAAACTAAACCGACTTCAGCTGGCCGTCGTCATCTGGTTAAAGTCGTAAACAGCGAACTGCACAAAGGTAAGCCTTTTGCTGGTCTGCTGGAGAAGAAGTCCAAGACTGGTGGTCGTAACAACAACGGCCGTATTACTACCCGTCACATTGGCGGTGGTCACAAGCACCACTACCGTATCGTTGACTTCAAACGTAACAAAGATGGTGTTCCTGCTGTTGTTGAGCGTCTGGAATACGATCCGAACCGTAGCGCAAACATCGCACTGCTGAAGTACGCAGACGGTGAGCGTCGCTACATCCTTGCACCTAAAGGTCTGACTGCAGGTGATGAGGTTGTTTCAGGTGAATATGCGCCTATTAAACCAGGTAGCGCTATGCCACTGCGCAACATTCCGGTGGGTAGTACTGTTCACAACGTTGAGTTGAAGCCAGGTAAAGGCGGCCAGATGGCTCGTTCTGCCGGTGCATCTGCTCAGCTGGTTGCCCGTGAAGGTACCTACTGCACACTGCGTCTTCGTTCAGGCGAAATGCGTAAAGTGCTGTCAGATTGCCGTGCAACACTGGGTGAAGTTGGTAACTCTGAACATTCTCTGCGTGAGTTGGGTAAAGCTGGTGCTTCCCGCTGGCGTGGTATCCGTCCGACCGTCCGCGGTGTGGTAATGAACCCTGTCGATCACCCACACGGTGGTGGTGAGGGTCGTACCTCTGGTGGTCGTCATCCGGTTACTCCTTGGGGTGTTCCGACTAAGGGTTACAAGACTCGTAAGAATAAGCGTACCGACAAACTGATCGTACGCCGTCGTTCTGCGAAATAAATAGAGAGGATTGAACTGTGCCACGTTCATTGAAAAAAGGTCCATTTATCGACCACCACTTGATGAAAAAGGTAGAGACCGCTCTTGAGGCTAACGACAAGCGTCCGATCAAGACATGGTCTCGCCGTTCTACGATCTTCCCGGATTTCGTAGGACTGACGATCGCCGTCCATAACGGCAAACAACACGTGCCTGTTTTCGTAACTGAAGACATGGTTGGTCATAAACTCGGCGAATTCGCGTTGACCCGTACCTACAAGGGTCACATTGCGGATAAGAAAGCCAAACGTTAAGGGGTGAATAGATATGTCTGAAGTAGCCGCTGTATTACGTGGTGCTCGATTGTCTGCACAGAAAGGTCGCCTGGTTGTTGACAGCATCCGCGGTAAAAAGGTTGCCGAAGCACTCGATATCCTGAGCTTCAGCACCACTAAGGGTGCGGACCTGGTTAAGAAAGTGCTGGAGTCTGCCATCGCCAATGCTGAGCACAATAACGGTGCTGACGTCGATGAGCTGCGTGTTTCCACCGCATTCGTTGATGAAGGTATGACTATGAAGCGTATCCGTCCACGTGCTAAAGGCCGTGCGGACCGTATCTTCAAACGTACCTGTCACATCACTGTGAAAGTTTCAGAATAAGGAGTTGGTCAGATGGGTCAAAAAGTTCATCCAACCGGTATCCGTTTAGGTATCACTAAAGACCATAATTCGGTCTGGTATGCCGGTAAGGATAAGTACGCCGACAACCTGCTGGCTGACATCGCTGTTCGTTCTTTGATCGAAAAGCGTCTTGAAAAAGCATCAGTGAGCAAGGTCGTTATTGAGCGTCCAGCGCAAAACGCCAAAGTTACCATCCACACTGCCCGTCCAGGCATCGTGATTGGTAAAAAAGGTGAAGACGTAGAAGTTCTGCGTAGAGATGTCAGTGAATTGATGGGTATCCCGGTACACATCAACATTGAAGAAGTTCGTAAACCGGATCTGGATGCCAAACTGGTAGCACAGAGCGTTGCAAACCAGCTTGAGCGTCGTGTGATGTTCCGTCGTGCTATGAAGCGCGCGGTACAGAATGCAATGCGTGGCGGTGCGCAAGGTATCAAGATCCAGGTGGGTGGTCGTCTGGGTGGTGCGGAAATCGCTCGTTCTGAGTGGTATCGCGAAGGTCGTGTTCCACTGCACACATTGCGTGCAGATATCGATTACGCGACTTACGAAGCACACACTACTTACGGTGTTATTGGCGTGAAAGTCTGGATCTTCAAAGGTGAGATTCTGGGCGGTATCGAAGAAGTTCGTGAGCGCGCTAAGAACCAGGGTAAGAAGAAAGGCCGTTCATAAGGGGATTGAGTAATGTTGTTACCAAAACGTACCAAGTTCCGTAAAGTCCAGACCGGCCGTAACCGTGGTCTTGCCATTCGTGGCTCCAAGGTTAGCTTTGGTGAGTACGCACTGAAAGCTACTGGCCGTGGTCGTATGACTTCACGTCAGATCGAGGCAGCGCGTCGTGCGATGACTCGTAAAATTAAACGTGGTGGTAAAATCTGGATCCGCGTTTTCCCGGACAAGCCGATCACTGCGAAGCCTCTTGAGGTTCGTCAGGGTAAAGGTAAGGGTAACGTTGAATACTGGGTTTGCCAGATTCAGCCAGGTAAAGTCCTGTATGAGATGGAAGGTGTGTCGGAAGAACTCGCACGTGAAGCCTTCGCTCTGGCTGCCGCCAAACTGCCATTTGAAACACAGTTTGTTAAACGGACGGTGCTGTGATGAAAGCAAGTGAACTGAAAGAAAAGTCAGTAGCTGAGCTGCAATCTCAGCTTGAAGAACTGTTGGGCGAGCAATTCAAACTGCGCATGAGCAAAGCGACCAACCAGCTGGGTCAGACCCACCTGTTGCGCGAAACTCGTCGTGATATTGCCCGTGTAAAAACCGTGTTGGCCAGTAAGGCAGGTGAATGACCATGACTGAGAACACAAAAACTGCCCGCACACTGAGCGGCCGCGTTGTCAGCAACAAGATGGACAAGTCCGTGACTGTGCTGGTTGAACGCTTCGTGAAGCACCCGATCTATAAAAAGTTCGTTAAGCGCTCCACGAAAGTAATGGCACACGATGCCAATAACGAGTGTCAGATTGGCGACACCGTTACAGTAAAAGAGTCGCGTCCTATGTCTAAAAATAAGACTTGGGCGCTGGTATCAATCGACGAGCGCGCCGCCAAGGTTTAATACCGGGCGCACGTAGTTAGGAGCGATAGGCATGATCCAGACACAAACCATGCTTGACGTTGCCGACAACAGCGGCGCGAAGCGTGTTCAGTGCATTAAAGTACTGGGCGGCTCTCATCGTCGTTATGCCGGCATCGGTGACCTGATCAAGGTATCCGTGAAGGAAGCAATTCCACGCGGTAAAGTTAAAAAAGGCCAGGTAATGAACGCAGTTGTTGTTCGTACCCGTAAAGGTGTACGTCGTCCTGACGGATCAATCATCCGTTTCGACACCAACTCTGCCGTACTGCTGAATGCGTCTAACGCACCAGTTGGAACGCGTATCTTCGGTCCTGTGACTCGTGAACTGCGTTCTGAGCAGTTCATGAAGATCATTTCCCTTGCGCCTGAAGTGCTTTAAGGAGCAGTGAAATGTTGAAAATTCGCAGAAATGACGAAGTAGTTGTTATTGCTGGTAAAGACAAAGGCAAGCGCGGCAAGGTACAGAAAGTACTGGCCGACGGTCGTCTGATTGTCTCTGGTATTAACATGGTGAAAAAACACCAGAAACCAAACCCGTACCTGCAGCAGCCAGGCGGCATCGTTGAAAAAGAAGCCAGCATTCAGGTTTCTAACGTTGCCATCTGGAACCCGAAAACCGAGAAAGCTGACCGTGTTGGCTTCAAGGTTGACGGTGAAAGCAAGGTACGTATCTTCAAATCTACTGGCGATCAAGTTGACGCCTGATAGGACTGGATACTGCTATGTCACGTTTAAAAGACCTGTACAAGAATGAAGTAGTAGCCAAGCTGACTGAAGAGTTTGGTTACAAAAACCCGATGGAAGTGCCACGTGTTTCTAAAATCACCCTGAATATGGGTGTTGGTGAAGCACTGGGTGACAAAAAGCTGATGGACAGCGCGGTTGCCGATATGGAACTGATTGCTGGTCAGAAAGTTGTTGTTACTAAGGCACGTAAATCAGTCGCGGGCTTTAAAGTCCGTGAAGGCTGGCCGATCGGCTGTAAAGTTACCCTGCGTCGTGATCGTATGTGGGAATTCATGGATCGCCTGGTAGATATCTCTCTGCCACGTGTGCGTGACTTCCGTGGTATTAACCCTAAGTCATTCGACGGACGTGGTAACTACAGCATGGGTGTGAAGGAACAGATCATCTTCCCGGAAATTGAATACGATAAAGTAGACAAGGTTCGCGGTATGGATGTCACCATCACCACTACGGCTAAAACAAACGATGAAGGCCGCGCTTTGCTGAAAGCGCTGCAGTTCCCGTTCCGCAACTGAGGAGTGAATCATGGCCAAAATTAGCATGAAGCAGCGCGAGCTGAAGCGTGAAAAACTGGTTGCCAAGTTCGCTGCCAAGCGCGAAGAACTGAAAGCCATCATCAAAAACCCAGCGTCTTCTGATGAAGATCGCTGGAACGCACAACAGGCTCTGCAGCAGCTGCCACGTGATTCGTCACCAAGCCGTCTGCAGCGTCGTTGTCAGATGACAGGCCGTCCGCACGGCGTTTACCGCAAGTTCAAGCTGTCACGCATTAAACTGCGTGAAGAAGGCATGAAAGGTAACGTGCCAGGTCTGAAAAAAGCTAGTTGGTAAGCAATTCCCAACTCGTGTAGAATGCGCGCCTGATTTCAGGTGTGCTTCTCTTTACTCTGCCAAATCCTTGTTCTGCTTAGCAGCTCGGATTGGCGGAGTATTGTCGTCTCAGGATTTTATCCAGGCGAGCATGGGGAGAGGGGCGCTGTACAACCGAGGAAAATACAAATGAGTATGCAAGATACGTTGGCGGATATGTTCACCCGCATTCGTAATGCCCAGCAAGCTGGTCATACGAATGTAAGCATGCCGTCTTCAAAGATTAAGAAGTCTGTAGCTCAGGTTCTCGAATCTGAAGGCTACATTGCTGGCTTCTCTGTCGATAGTGAGGTTAAGCCTACTATGACTATCGACCTGAAATACTACGAAGGCAAGCCGGTTATTGAGCGCATCCAGCGCGTTAGCCGTCCTGGTCTGCGTCAGTACCGTGGTACTACCGAGCTGCCTAAAGTTGAGGCTGGTCTGGGCGTTGCCATCGTTTCAACTTCTAAAGGCGTAATGACTGACCGCGCTGCCCGTGCTGCGGGTGTTGGCGGCGAAGTCATCGCGACTGTATTCTAAGGAGTTTATCGATGTCTCGCGTAGCAAAAGCTCCTGTCGCAATCCCAGCTGGCGTTGAAGTCAAGCTGGCTGACGACAAGATCACTATTAAAGGCAAACAGGGTCAGCTTGAACTCGACGTTCACGCTTCTGTGGCGATCAGCCAGGAAGAGAACGAACTGAAGTTCGCGCCTAAGTCTGCCGACAAACAGGCTAACGCTCTTGCCGGTACTTTCCGGTCACTGGTTAACAACATGGTTACTGGTGTCAGCGTTGGTTTTGAGAAGAAACTGATTCTTCAGGGTGTTGGTTACCGTGCGAAAGCAGCCGGTAATACTCTGAATCTGTCTCTGGGTTTCTCTCACCCTGTTGATTATGCACTGCCTGAAGGCGTAACTGCCGAAACCCCAAGCCAGACTGAAGTCGTTATCAAAGGTATCGACAAACAGCAGGTTGGTCAGGTTGCTGCTGAGATCCGTGGCTATCGTCCACCAGAGCCTTATAAAGGTAAGGGTGTTCGTTATGCTGATGAAAATGTGCGTCGTAAAGAAGCCAAGAAAAAGTAAGGGCTAGGCCATGAATGAGAAGAAAAAAGCTCGTCTGCGCCGTGCCGCGAAAACACGGACTAACATCCGTGACAAAGGCGCGGTACGTCTGTGCGTACACCGCACACCAAGACACATCTACGCTCAGGTCATTGCTGCTAACGGCGCAACCGTACTGGCAACTGCTTCTACTGTAGAAGCTGATCTGCGTAGCGAAATCACTGGTAATGTTTCTGCAGCTACCAAAGTAGGTCAACTGATCGCAGAGCGTGCGAAAGCAGCTGGCGTGACCAAAGTAGCGTTCGATCGTTCCGGTTTCAAATACCATGGTCGTGTTAAAGCTCTGGCTGACGCGGCTCGTGAAAGCGGCCTGGAATTCTAAGGGGTAGATCATGGCGAATAACGAACGTAACAACGAACGTAACGAAAGCGAACTGCAGGAAAAGCTGGTTCAGGTGAACCGCGTAGCCAAAGTAGTTAAAGGTGGTCGTATCTTCGCATTCACAGCTCTGACTGTGGTAGGCGATGGCAACGGTCGCGTTGGCTTTGGTCGTGGTAAATCCCGCGAAGTACCAACTGCAATCCAGAAAGCAATGGAACAGGCTAAGCGCAACATGATCGACGTCCAGCTGGACGGTTCGACTCTGCAGTACCCGGTTAAGGCCGTGCACTCAGGTTCGCGCATCTTCATGCAGCCTGCATCTGAAGGTACCGGTATTATCGCCGGTGGTGCGATGCGTGCCGTTCTGGAAATGGTTGGTGTTAAAAACGTACTGGCCAAGTGCTATGGCTCAACTAATCCGGTGAACGTAGTTCGCGCGACCTTTAACGGTCTGGCGCAGATGAAATCACCTGAGCAGGTTGCAGCTAAGCGTGGCAAGTCAGTTGAAGACATTCTGGGGTAATCTGACATGGCTAAGAAAACCGTAAAAGTTACCCAGACCCGCAGTACTATTGGCAAGTTGCCAAAGCACCGCGAGACCATGAAAGGTCTGGGCCTGCGTCGTATTGGTCACACTGTTGAGCTGGAAGATACTCCTTCTGTGCGTGGCATGATCAATCAAGTTCAATACATGGTTAAGGTAGAAGGGGAGTAATATGCGTCTCAACGAATTGAGCCCGGCTCCTGGTTCTAAGCCTACTGCTAAGCGTGTTGGTCGTGGTATCGGTTCTGGTCTGGGTAAGACCGGCGGCCGTGGTCACAAAGGTCAGAAATCACGTTCTGGCGGTAAAGTAGCTCCAGGCTTCGAAGGCGGTCAGATGCCTATTCACCGTCGTCTGCCAAAGTTTGGCTTTGCTTCACGTAAAGCACAGTACGTTGCTGAGATCCGTCTCAACGAACTGACACTGGTAGAAGGCGAGACTGTTGACCTGGCAGCTCTGAAAGCTGCTGACGTAATTGGCGAGAAGATTAAAGAAGCTCGCGTAATTCTGTCTGGCGAACTCAGCAAAGCTGTGACTGTTAAAGGTCTGAAAGTTACTAAAGGCGCTAAAGCTGCTATTGAAGCAGCGGGTGGTAAGGTCGAAGACTAATGGCTAAGCAAGGCTCACTCCCGGCAGGGATGCAGAACGGAATGGGCGAGCTTTGGGCTCGCATCCGTTTTGTGATTCTGGCAATTATTGTATATCGCATTGGTACCCATATTCCGGTACCTGGGATGAACCCAGAAGCACTCGAGAGATTGTTTGATCAGAACCAGGGCACGATCCTGGAAATGTTCAATATGTTCTCTGGTGGTGCACTGGAACGTATGAGTATTCTTGCGTTGGGTATCATGCCCTACATCTCTGCGTCGATTATCATGCAGTTGCTTACCGCGGTGAGCCCACAGCTTGAGCAGCTTAAGAAAGAAGGTGAGGCGGGGCGTCGTAAGATTACCCAATACACCCGTTACGGGACTGTGCTTCTGGCAACACTCCAGGCCTTCGGTGTATCCGCAGGTCTGGCAAGCCAGGGTGTTACTTTCTCGACTGGTCCTGATTTTTATATCGCAGCTATCCCATCATTCGTGGCGGGCGCGGTATTCATGATGTGGCTGGGCGAACAGGTAACCGAGCGAGGCATCGGTAACGGTATTTCTATTCTTATTTTTGCAGGTATTGTGGCTGGTTTGCCATCAGCGTTGGCGCAGGCGTTTGAATCTGCCCGTACGGGTGAGGTAAACATCGTTCTGCTGCTTGGTATCGCTCTCCTGGCGGTTGCCGTTATCGCGTTTGTCGTGTTCGTTGAACGCGGCCAACGTCGGATTACGATCAACTATGCCAAGCGTCAGCAAGGTCGTCAGGTGTTCGCTGCTCAAACCAGCCACCTACCACTGAAGCTGAACATGGCGGGCGTTATCCCAGCGATCTTCGCGTCTTCTCTGTTGTTGTTCCCTGCCTCTCTGGGGCAATGGTTCGGCCAGGGTGAAGGTGTGATGGCTGAATACCTTCAGGACTTCAGCATGCTGCTGGCGCCTGATAAGCCGCTTTACCTGTTGCTGTTTTCTGCAGGCATCATCTTCTTCTGCTACTTCTACACTGCGTTGATGTTCAATCCGCGTGAAGTGGCTGAAAACCTGAAGAAGTCTGGTGCGTTTATCCCGGGTATCCGCCCAGGTGTGCAGACCGCAAACTACATCGACACTGTATTGGGTCGCCTGACACTGTTTGGCTCTCTCTACATTACCGCTGTATGTCTGTTGCCTCAGCTGCTGGTTATTGGTGCTGACGTACCCTTCTACTTCGGTGGCACATCGCTGCTGATTGTGGTCGTCGTCGTGATGGATTTCATGGCTCAGGTTCAATCGCACCTGATGTCGCATCAGTATGAATCACTGATGAAGAAGTCTAATTTACATCAATATGGTACTCGCCGATAAGGCGCGTACCGTATACAGGAGAACGTCATGAAAGTACGTGCATCTGTAAAGAAAATCTGCCGTGAATGCAAAATCATTCGCCGTAACGGCAGTGTGCGAGTGATCTGTACAGATCCTAAGCACAAACAGCGTCAGGGCTAAACCCCTGACGAGTCAGGTCAATCCTGACAAGGCCGGGTGGCTGAAAACAGGTCGCTTGCTTTTTAAGCAGGCGACCTGTAGTATTCGCCGCCCTTTCATTAAGTAAGTGTAACGGAGTTAGACATGGCCCGTATTGCCGGTGTCAACATTCCTGACAACAAGCATGCAGTTATTTCTCTGACCTATGTCTATGGCATTGGTAAGACGACTGCGAAGCAGATCTGCGCCTCTACTGGCATCGCTGAAGACACCAAAATTGGTGACCTGAGCGAAGATCAGCTCGATGTTGTTCGTAACGAAGTAGGTAAGTTCACAGTTGAAGGTGATCTGCGTCGCGAGACTCAGATGAACATCAAGCGTCTGATGGACATGGGTTGTTTCCGTGGTATCCGCCACCGTCGCAGTCTGCCACTTCGTGGTCAGCGTACTAAAACTAATGCACGTACCCGTAAGGGTCCGCGCAAGCCGATCCGTAAGTAATTTATTACTCGGATCTGCTCTTTTAGTGTAGCTGCATTCGACTTGTTGCAGTGTTGATATTAAAAGCAGGATTTAAAAATGGCTAAGCCACAAAGATCAACGAAGAAAAAAGTTAAAAAGACGGTCGTCGATGGCATCGCGCACATCCACGCCTCTTTTAACAATACTATCGTGACCATCACCGACCGCCAGGGTAACGCTCTTTCATGGGCAACCGCAGGTGGCTCTGGTTTCCGTGGTTCACGTAAGAGCACGCCGTTTGCCGCACAGGTTGCAGCAGAACGTGCTGGAGAAGCCGCTAAAGAGTACGGCCTGAAGAATCTGGATGTAGAGGTCAAAGGCCCTGGTCCAGGTCGTGAATCAGCTGTTCGTGCCCTGAATGCATGTGGATACAAGATCACTAACATCACTGATGTTACTCCGATCCCACATAACGGCTGTCGTCCACCTAAGAAACGTCGCGTATAAGGAGGCTCAATAATGGCACGTTATATTGGTCCTAAGTGTAAGCTCGCGCGTCGTGAAGGAACTGACCTGTTCCTGAAAAGTGGCGTCCGTGCTCTGGACACAAAATGTAAGTTAGAAACCAAGCCTGGCGTTCATGGCGCTGGTCGTGGTCGTCTTTCTGACTACGGTCTGCAGCTTCGTGAGAAGCAGAAAGTCCGTCGTCTGTATGGCATCCTCGAGAAGCAGTTCCGTAGCTACTACAAAGAAGCTGCTCGTCGTAAAGGTGCAACCGGTGAAAACCTGCTGCAGCTGCTGGAATCACGCCTGGATAACGTTGTTTATCGTATGGGCTTTGGTTCTACCCGCGCTGAAGCACGTCAGCTGGTGTCTCACAAAGCAATCACTGTTAATGGTCAGTCCGTTAACATTCCTTCCTTCCAGGTTAAAGGCGGTGATGTGGTAGCTGTCCGTGAGAAGTCAAAGTCTCAGGATCGCATCAAGACTGCACTCGATCTGGCTGGTCAGCGTGCTGACTGCGGTTGGATTGATGTGAATGCCGGCAAGATGGAAGGAACTTTTAAAGCAGTTCCTGAGCGCGCTGATCTCCCAGCAGAGATCAACGAAAACCTCATCGTGGAACTTTACTCTAAGTAATAGAGGAACTTAAGGGGCAGCTATGCAGCGTGCAGTTAATGAATTTTTGACACCTCGTAACATCCAGGTGGACGAAGTATCCGGTACCCATGCCAAGGTAACACTTGAGCCGCTGGAGCGTGGTTTTGGTCATACTCTGGGTAACGCGTTACGTCGTATCCTGCTGTCGTCTATGCCAGGCGCAGCAATCACCGAATGTGAAATCGAAGGTGTACTCCATGAGTACAGCGCTATCGACGGCGTTCAGGAAGATGTAATTGAAATCCTGCTGAACCTCAAAGGTGTAGCGGTCAAATTGCATGAACGTGACGACGCGAACCTGACTCTGACCAAAGTTGGTCCGGGTACAGTGACAGCTGCTGATATTCAACTGGATCATGGTGTTGAAATTGCCAACCCGGATCACGTCATCGCTCACCTGGGTGAAGGCGCTGAACTGAAAATGACCCTGCGGATCGATTCTGGCCGTGGTTACGAGACTGTAGAAGCTCGCAACCAAAGCGATGAAGAGACCAAGGCGATTGGCAAATTGCAGCTCGATGCAACTTATAGCCCGGTTAAACGTGTTTCTTACAGCGTCGAAAGCGCTCGTGTGGAACAGCGTACTGACTTGGATAAGTTGATCATCGATCTGGAGTCTGATGGCACCATCGATCCGGAAGAAGCAATCCGTCGTTCCGCGACCATCCTGCAGCAGCAGTTGGCTATCTTTGTTAACCTTGAAAACGACGAAGTCGTTGAACAGGTTCGCGAAGAAGAAGAGATTGATCCGATTCTCCTGCGTCCTGTGGACGATCTGGAGTTGACCGTTCGCTCGGCTAACTGTCTGAAGGCTGAAAACATCTACTACATTGGTGATCTGATCCAGCGCACTGAAGTTGAGCTGCTGAAGACACCTAACTTGGGTAAGAAGTCTTTGACTGAAATCAAAGACGTTCTCGCATCACGCGGACTGTCGTTGGGTATGCACCTCGAGAACTGGCCACCTGCCAGCCTCCGCAACGACGACAAAGTTCTTGCGTAAGTAGTGAAGGAATAAAACCATGCGTCATCGTAAAAGTGGTCGCCACTTCAATCGCACAAGTTCACACCGTCAGGCTATGTTTAAAAACATGGCTGTGAGCCTGTTCGAGCATGAAATCATCAAGACTACTGTGCCAAAGGCGAAAGAGCTGCGTCGTGTAGCTGAGCCACTGATCACCCTGGCAAAGGTTGATTCAGTTGCTAACCGCCGTCTGGCCTTTGCTCGCACTCGCAGCAAAGAAGCAGTAGGTAAGCTGTTTACTGATCTTGGTCCTCGTTACCAGAACCGTCCTGGCGGCTACATTCGCATTATGAAATGTGGCTTCCGTGCCGGTGACAACGCGCCTATGGCATTCGTTGAACTGGTTGACCGTCCTGTTGTTGAAGCAGAAGACGTAGTCACAGAAGACTAAGCTGAAGTATTCAGTTTGAAGAAACCCGCCTAGTGCGGGTTTTTTTATGGGTTAAAATATTTACCAAATAAAATAATAACGCGAACGATTCGCCTTTACGTTTATTCGCGCTGTCGTTAGAATCACTGCCGTTCTCTCGGTGCAGACATATTGCGCCTGAGTTTTTACTTCTCACTGAAGGCAGTCGTTATGTTTAGTATTCGCACTCCACTTGCCGCCGCCATCCTGGCGACGACACTTTCGCCACTCGTGGTGGCTGAAGACAGCACATCCACTAAATCGGTAGAGCTCGATGCGGTTTCCATTACCGCTGTGCGCGATGATCGCGTATCTAAGGGAGCGATCGGTTTGCCACTGTCGCTAAAAGATACGCCGCAGTCCATTACCATTCTCGATGATGAGGCGATGGGTCTCTACGACGCTTCTGGGACGAATGATGCGCTTAAAATGATGAATGGCATTGATGTACAGGAGTACGAGACTAACCGGACTTCCTACAATGCCAGAGGCTTTGAGATCCAGCTGACGCAGGTTGATGGTCTTGGTACCAGCAACGACTACGGTACTGTTCTTGGTCAACAGGACACCTTCCTTTTCGAGCGTATTGAACTGGTCAGAGGGGCAAACGGTCTGTTAACAGGCGTCGGTAATTCATCCGGCACAATCAACTATGTACGTAAGCGTCCGACTAACGAGGACGAAGCGGAAATTCTATTTACGCTTGGTTCTTATAACCAGGTCCGACTGGGGGTCGACGGTAACAAGGTACTTACCAGCGATGGTCGCTGGGCCGGACGTGTTGTCGCCGTTCAGGAAAATAAGAACTCGCACATCCGCGACCTGGAAACCCGCCGCACTTCACTGTATTGGGTCGTCGATGGCCAGATAGGCGAAAACGGTATTCTGACCTTTGGATCGAGCTTCCAGAACAGTGAGCAGGACTCACCAATGTGGGGCTCATTAACCCTTAATTACGCTAACGGCGGTTATGCCGATTTTGACGTTTCCTCTTCTCCGTCGGCTGACTGGACGTATTGGAATTCCAAAAGCCGAAATACATTCGTTGAGTATCTTCATAGTTTGGGCTCGGGCTGGGAAGCCAAGGCCAGCGTCCATGCAAATAGCTACGATGGTCAGAGTCGCCTTCTTTATGCTTACACCCTGGGTGGGGGCCTGAATGACGACAATACAGGGTTAGTGGGTTGGCCTTATGCGGGTTATACAGAAAAGTCGTCTCTCGTGTTTGATGTGAATCTTTCTGGTGAGTTCGAAGCCTTTGGCAATTACCACAGCGTTCTTGTTGGCGCCAGCCAGATTGAAGACGAGAACACAACGTATAACCGGCCTGTGCAATCGGGTGGTTTCCTTCCCTATCCCGCGTTTGATGAATACGACGGCGATGATTATCCGGAGCCCGTATTCGGCGCTAAAGAAAAGCGTGGCGATGGCGAGAAGTCACTGAGTCGCTTCTATGCCTCCTCACGGTTTGGTCTTTCCGACACTCTCAACCTTATTGCTGGCGTTAACGTGATTAAGCTAAAACGTGAAGGCAGCTCGATCTATGGGTCGACGACGGAAAGTACTTATTATCCTGATCTTGAGGAAACCAGCCCTTATGCCGGTCTGACCTGGGACGTCACTGATGATCTTACTACTTATGTGTCTTACTCAGATATTTATCAGAACCAGGACAGTGGTGATATCAACGGTGACTATCTTGATCCGATGAAAGGCGTCAACTATGAGGCGGGTGCTAAGGCTGAGTTCTTTAACGACCGCGTGTTAGCAACCTTTGCCGTCTTCAAGGCTGAGCAGCAAGGAGTAGCCATCGTTGGCGGTCAGCGTGAGGACACAACGACCTACTACGTGCCTGCGGACGTTAACTCAAAGGGCTTTGAAGCCGAAATCTCCGGTGAAGTGACAGAGGATTCTAATCTCGCCGTTGGTGTTACACGCCTGCGCGTGACCGATGACAACGGCGATAACACCTCGACCTGGATTCCTCGTACTGTATGGAAAGCGCGTTATGATTCAGTATTACCGTTTGCACCGGCGGTGCGATTAGGCGCAAAGGCGACATGGAAGTCTGATGCGTACAAAGAAAATGCAAACAGGCAGGATGCCTATATGGTTGTGGACACTTTCGCAGCCTATGCGATTAACGAGCAGGCGAAACTGAAACTTAACGTAGATAACATTCTGAATGAAAAATACGTCACCGGTATTCAGTCAGGTGCTATCTATGGTGCTCCGCGCAATGCGAATCTGACCTTTAATTATTCGTTCTGATTAATTAAATATTGATCCGCGGATGCTGCACTGGAGTCAATTCAGTGCAGCATTTTTATTTCACGGTCTTGCGTTATTGCCGAAGAAATTCACCAATTCTATAAACTGCTTTCTTAGATGACTTCAGGAAAGCAGCGTGGAATTGGAATACATGCCACATACCTTCAGAAATCTGAAGAGTGACGTCGACACCGGCTTCTTTCATTGCCGTTTCTGCACGTGTTGAATCAGAGAGCAGGATCTCATCCGAACCGACCTGAATAAGCGTGCGCGGGTAACCGCTCATATCACCGAATAATGGTGACAGTCCGGGCGTGCTCTTGGGAATATCGGCGGCGTACATCTCCGCCGACGATGTCAGCCATGAAGGATGCAGCATAGGGTCGATACGGCGATTGCTTTCGATGGTAGGTCCGCTGCAGGTCAGGTCGCACCATGGCGACATCAGCACCATCGCATTGGGCTGAGCATAGTCAGTTTTACTGATGGCTTCGGCCAATGCCATCGCGAGCCCTCCGCCGGCAGAATCTCCCATGATGACGATGTCCTGATGACGCGACAGGAGGTCTGTATACGCCGCCAAGGCATCATCAAGTGCTGCCGGGTAGGGAGCTTCTGGTGCCAGGCGGTAATCCAGGATAAACGCTTCTCGCTCTGTCGTACGGGCAATGCGCCCGACCATTTCACGATGGCTGTCGGGGGAGCCGGTGCAATACGCGCCTCCATGCAAATACAGGATGGCACCGTAGCAGGGGGTCGGTGTCAGGCGACGTGTTGGGATAGCAGCAAGCTCGGTATGAGACTCTTTTATTCCGCCAGGCATGGGTGTGAAGCGCAGAAGATCGAGGCGCTTACGTTGAGTGGTGACTGGAACCCTGGGGTTCAGCTGCGATTTGACGGTCAGGGTGACCAGCCGACGCATAACAGACTGCATCATCGACATGTTATGTACCTCAAAAAAAGAGCGGGCAACCCTGAAACAGGGGCCCGCTTAAATTGGGTGCCGCTATGAAGTGGCGATCATGAACATGGCAGATGCCAATGACTTCTACTTTACGCCCGGCCTCGGTAAACAGGGGCAAGGCGCGGTAAAGAAGGGTCAGGCATTCATCATGAAATGTCGTTACTCCACAAGAAGCAGACTTAATCCCGGCCAGTAAGTAATGATCAGAACGGTTGCCAGAAGAATAAAGAAGAACGGCAAGGTCGCACGATATAAGGTCATGACTGGCTTGTTAAAACGGAAACTTGCAATAAACAGGTTCATCCCGACTGGTGGAGTAAAGTATCCAAGCTGCATATTCGCGAGAAACAGGATACCCAGATGAACCGGATGAATTCCGTACTGTACCGCAATTGGCAGAATAATCGGAATCATGATCACGATGGCAGAGAAAATATCCAGCATCATGCCGAGAATCAGCAGGAATATTGTCAGCAGTAACAGGAAGGTAAATCCGTCTGTGACATGCGCCTGAATCGTATCAAAGACTTTCTCAGGTACGCCTGCATCAATCATGTAGTTGGTCGATGCCAGCGATACTGCCAGAATCAGCAGGATGGCTCCCACCAGTTTCATTGAGTCGCGCATGACAACAGGAAGCTGCGTAAAGGTAATTTCCCGGCGAATCACTACAGTCACGATCAGTACATAGAATGCAGTGATTGCGGCTGCCTCTGAGACGGCAAAGAAACCGCCGTAGATACCACCAAGAACGACGAACGGGAGGGGGATTTCCCAAGCGCTGTCTTTGATCGCAGCCCATGCTTCAGCACGATCAAACGTCTGGTCTGATTTCGGTAGGTGACGCGATTGCCAGGCGCTATAAAGGGACAGCGCGGTGAGCATCAGCAGCCCCGGTAAAATGCCGGCAAGAAACAGGTCATCAATACTGACCGGGGTTTCCAGTGACATTTGTTGAGCGATGACACCGTACAGAATTAGCGGCAGCGATGGCGCAAACAGCAGACCCAGAGAACCTGACGTGGTCACCAGGCCGAGATTGAAGTTTTCACGATAGCCGGCTTTTTGCAGCGCCGGGACTAACAGCGCACCCAAGGCCACAATGGTCACACCCGAGGCTCCGGTGAAGGCAGTAAAGAGTGCGCAGGCAGCCAGAGCAACAATGGCCAGGCCACCAGGCATCCAGCCCAGGAAGGCATCGGTAATGCGTACCAGACGCTGTGGCGCCTTGCTTTCACCCATCAGGTAGCCTGCAAAGGTGAAAAGCGGAATGGCGATCAGAACCGGCATTTCAGCGACCCGGTAAATCTCCACGGCCATAACCTGAAGATCGACGTCCGTCTGGAAGAAGCCCCACATAGCTGAGGCGGCGATCACAGCAAACAAAGGCGCGCCGGCCAGTGCCAGTAGCAGCAGGAGCGCCGTAACGAGAATACTCATGCTGTCTGTTCCTTACCGGTGGCGGCGGCAATGCCCTGGATGAAAAAGCGCAGGCCCATCAAGCCAAACGTGAATGGAATAATGAGCTGCAGCGGCCACGCCGGAATGTCAGCAAAGGCGATATCCTGATATTCAAAAGCGAGCTGTACATACTGGCCTGAGAACCAGCCAACCAGGCCGCAGACAACGGCGGCAAACAACAGAGTGATGGTAGAAGCGATACGGTTCAGTGTCGGACCACCCAGTCTGGATATCAGGTCAATACTGATATGTTCACGTGAGCGGGTTGCCAGTAACGCACCGAGCAATCCGATCCATAAGACCATGACGCGCAGCAGTGGCGGAATCCATGACACGCCGCCGCCAAAAATTGAGCGGGCCAGAATGTCGTAGCCGGCGAGAAGAATCATCGCCAGCAGAAGTAAGACCAGCACGCTGTCTTCAAGACGGTGCAGCCACTGAACCAATCGTTTCATTAAGGCTCCTGACGCATCTCTTCAAGGCGTTGCTGTAAACGTTTAAAGACTTCAACCGGGTAAATTTCTTTGCTTGCCAGTTCATCAACAACACCGGTCGCCAGTTCTTCCCAGGCCTGCTTATCTTCTTCAGACAGCTCAACAAATTCGACGCCATTCTGGGCCAGTGCATCACGGGCACCGGCTTCGTCTGTTTCGTTCTGAGCGTCCATAGAGGCAAAGGCTTCGGCCATAATGCGCTTAACGACAGCCTGATCTTCGGTACTGATTTTACGGAATGCCTTCTGGTCGACAATGATGGTGCCGGTCAGAAACAGCAGTGGGAAATCAGTAACGTAATTTACTTTGGTGTGCCACTGGAGTGCGATAGCTGAGGAGGCATTCACCACGATGGTGTCGATCAGGCCCGTCTGAAGGCTGGTGTAAACGTCAGAGAGAGGCAGAGAAATTGGCTCAACACCGCCATTTTCAAACGTCGTTTCACCGATCAGATCACCTTCTGGCACCCAGACTTTTTGTTTGCGCGCATCGTCCGAGGTACGGATAGGCTCGTCAGACATCATGTAAGCGAAACCGGCTTCAGAGATGCCAAGAACAACGTAGCCCTCTTTCGCCAGCTCGCTGACGATATATGGGTCAAACTCTTCGCGGATAGCGCGGACTTCTTCCAGTGTGCGAAAGGTAAACGGCAGGTTATACAGCTGCGAAGCCGGTGAAATATTAATCAGCGAGCCTGTAGCGATGGCACCGCCCTGAAGCTGGCCAATGCGCATTTTACGCAGAACGCTTTTGTCACTGCCCTGAACACCACCGGGGAAGTATTTGATTTTCACCCGGCCTTCAGTCTCGGCTTTGATATCGGCAGCGGCCTGACGCATTACTTTCATCCAGCTTGTGCCATCCGGGGCCAGTGTCGCTATCTTCAGTGTCGCGGCGTGTACTGAAGGTGCCAGCATGCTGCCGAGCAGCAGGAGGAATGCAAAAATTCTCATAGGTATCTCACTCAAAGTAGTCAGCGGATTCTGCTAGTAAACGGTCGGCCTGACGTTGGGCCAGGCGGTTAATCAAAGTCAGCCCTTCGGCATAAGGGTCTGCATCAATGACCTGCTGGAGCAGTTCATCATGGAGTTCCTGTTCAAACATGAGGCGGGCGTATTGCTTGGCATAAAGTACCTTCGCCATCAGGTGCTTACCGTCACTCAGAGCGATGGCTTTTTCGAAATGGGCCTTACCAATTTCAGGCTTACCACCGACGGACGGTGGTAGCTGAGTGGTCAGTACGCCCAGGTATACCTGTACCGTGGCGTTGTCGTAGCCTTCGTCATATCCTTCGACCCACTCCATCAGGTTTTTCACTTTGCTGACCTGAGCAATCGCATTCCAGTCGCTGGTATTCGCCTGTATCCAGCCCGCCCAAGCGGCACCGTATGCGTAGAAAATATCGACGTCGTCTTCATCGTAATTTAAGGCCAGGCCTTTTTTCAGCTCATCGGCTGGCCCATCCACGAGGTCGCAGGCATCGGTGTCGTACTCACAAAGAGCGCGCCTGGCATACTCCAGCGCCTTGTCTGCCATCGACTGTGCCTGAGCTTCATCCTGCGCGAAGACGCCAGCATAGGCACCGTATAGTTGCGCTCCGGCCAGCAGGAAACGTTCGTTTTCAGGGTAAGTAAGAATCAAGGCATCCAGCATCAGCAGATACGCTGGTGCGCCATCGGCAACGACTTCAGGGTCGTCCTGATTGAGCATCGCTCGAGACAGGTTGTCAGGCAACTGGGTGACAGAGCAAGCCCCCAGCAGAAGAGAAAATGCCAGAACGGTAATCGATTTCATTGTGCCGTCGCCAAAAAAAGTGTGTGGCGATTGTACACTGGCCAGTGGGTGGTTTCACCCGCTGGCGTTCAGACTTCCGCCATGTAGCGAAGCGGCGTCGCCTGTTGTACGGAGCGTAAACCGAAATCGATTCCGATACCGCGTAGAATCTCCCATACGACGTCATTTTCACTATGCTCAGCGATTGTCTTTTTCGCCATGAACTGGGCGATTTCCTGAATTGACTTAATCAGCGCATAGTCAGCTGAGCTGGAGTGCAGGCCGTCTATAAAGTTGCGGTCAATCTTCACGAAGTCGACAGGTAATGCTTTCAGGAAGTTGTATGAAGACTGGCCTGTTCCGAAGTCAGAAAGTACGAATTTGCAGCCTAACTTCCGTACCTCATGCATGAAATCGGCGGCATCTGTCAGGTCGTGAATGGTGGCTGTTTCGTTAAGCTCGAAACACAGTTTCTCAACAGGCACATCATGTTCGCGCGATTGCTCGGTGAGAAATTCGAGCAGTGAGTCATCGCTGAATGCCCGCCCGGAGAGGCGGATGATAAAGCGTTCGATGGTGCTGGCTACGTTTTCATTGCTAGCAATCCAGGCGAGCACCTGGTCGATTACCCAGCGATCAATGTCGTACATCCGGTTATAGTTCTGAGCCGCCTGCAGAAATTCCTGCGGTGGAATATCGAGTGCGTCATCCCCATCAACGGCAATCGTCACTTCATATTGCAGAATGCCTTTAAAACGTGCCTGAATCGGATCAACAGGTACGCAAAGTACATGCAGCGAATCGGATTCAAGAGCCTTGCTCAAACGGTTACCCCAGCTCATAAAGAGTTCGTGGCGCTCGCGCGATGCGTCATCGTATTGGTAGCGCACGATTCGATTGGTGCCTTTTTCTTTTGCCAGATGACAGGCGATTTCGGCGCGTTCAAGTAAATCTGCAGCATCGGTAATGTCTGCGGATAACACCGCCAAGCCGATACTGACTGTAATATGGAACGCATCGTCAGCACCATCGATCTTCACTTTCTCAACCTGAGCAGATACCAAGCGTGCACTTGCCTCTGCCTGCTCCAGGTCATGCTTCTCCAATAGTACGGCAAACTCATTGCTGCCCACCCGTGAGCACAGGGCGTCTGGATAAGCTTCCTGCAGGATCGTCGCTAAGGTCTGCAAGCAGGTGTCACCCAGCTCGACACCGTAGTTTTTATTGATCAGTTTAAACTGATCAATGTTGATCATTGCAAGGGTGTGCCCGGAGGCACTTTTCTGAGCATCGGCAACGGAATTAGCCAACAGGCTGAGGAAGTGCTGACGGTTAATCAGGCCCGTCAGTGGATCGGTGTTGGCCTGTGCTGAGAGGTCGGAATAAATCTGTTGTACAAGTTTGTCGATACTCTGATCGACCGGTGTCTCTTCCTGCTCGTAAATTCGCTTGATTGAGCCGTCTTCCATTGCTCGGGCAAGCTCGTTAAACCGGTAATCGTGCACCCGCATCCCTGTATGATTAACACAGGCATAGCGTGTCTGGTCGGCAGCGATCCATGCGACAGAGACGGACTGTCCGGTGGCTGTCAGTAAAAGAAGATCACCTACCTGAAGTGTCAGCACGCGACGGGCGCCTTTGCCGGTGACGGTTTCTTCCTCTTCGGGCTCGTTATACTCAGGCAGGTCGATGCCCTGTTCCAGATCGCCTTCTTCGAGGTGTAATCTTGCCGCTTCCATGATTTCTTTGTACCACTGCTCATGCTGAGGCAGTGGACCGTTCAGCTGATCAAGTTCGGAGCGAGCGAGATTAAGCAACGGCGTAAATTTCTCCATCAGATCTGAGCGACCAGCATTTTTCTGGCCGAACAAAATGATCACCTGACGGTAGAGTTTTACTGCACCTTTAAAGCGCGCACTGTCGGGGCCTTCTCTCAGCAAGAGCAGGCACAGCATTTGTTGCCAGCCTTCCTGCAACCAGCGGATAACGCATTCGGGCAGTGTCCGGCCCGAGGTATCATGACCAATTAACGCGTTCACGCGTTTGTGCGCCATGTAAAGGCGGTACTCGCCTTCGGCGGCCTCTGCGACCCGGTCTGTATTCTGGCGAACCTTACGCTCTGCGCTACCCACCAGCACCTGAAGATTTTCAACCAGCTCTTCCATTTGCTTTGGTTCGCCACCGGGGTTTTCCAGAATCGGCGCGATCATCTCTTCCAGGGCGGCCTTTACGCGCTTCTGGCCAGAGCTGGTGATTTTCCCGAGACGCCCCAGAAGGTTAAAAATCAGTCGCCCCGGGTGTTGCGGATTGAACAGCAGGGATGGATCTTCCAGCATCAGGCGTAACAGTGGCCAGCCAAGCTGTTCGACGCTGGGCTTGACGAATTCGGCCATGCTCGGGTTGCTAAGCAGGTTACGCGTTACCTGCTCAACCGTATCAATCGCGTGGCGGGTATCTTCCGGCAGGCTTTTTTCCTGTTCGGCGAGTTGCTGCTCCAGTTGCTCGACAATATTCTGCTCACTCAGGGGAGTGCTGGTGTCGAGCGACTCAACAACTTCTGATACCGCTTCTGGCTTCGCTGCAGGCAGACTATTCGTTTGACCATTAGCTTCCGTTTCCTTCTTTAGTCGCAACGTCAGCAGCTGTTGGATATTGGCGTAGGCCTGCTGTGCCTCACCCTGGTGGCGTGCAAAATCAAACATGGAATCGCCGCGACGCCCAGGGTCTGAGCGACGGTTGTGCTGAATATTCGTGTCATCAGTTGCCGCTGCGGCCGATGAACTGGTCGTATCTGATGCGGGCGCATCTGGCACCTCAACGACCACGGTCTTTGCTTTGCGATACCGGAAGGTAATTGGGATATTAATCTGGCGGATACAGGCCTGATACGTGGCTTTCAACAAGTCGACGGTGGCTTTCTCAAAACTCTCGAATGCGAGTTCACGTGCTTCGTGGGGCAATTCAAGCGCATCAATGCAGTCGCGGAATCCTTCTGTCACTGTGTTAGGGCCAATCGGATTAAAGCAGTCTGCGACCTGTGCTGATGACAGGGTGTCCAGTAGCTGACGAAGTTCAAAACTCTCCTGACTCAGGAACGACTGCAAGTGCGAGGCTGTGACTTTAGCCATTAACCAGTCTTCGAAGTCACTCTGTCTAACGAGTGATAGGGCAACCGCGCCTTCGTATTCGTCACTTTCGTCAGTGAGTTTGGCCTCGCCAGCGAGCCAGCGTTGTAGCTGGTGTTCGAGAATCTGGCTGAAGCGTTGGTAAAATTCATCGGCCTTAGCGCGGGTCTTCGATTCGAGCTTCATCCACAGCTGTTGTTCAGCTGTGTTGCGTGCGAAATCTGCCTTAGTGTACGTTGCTTCGATAAATTCTGGCAGCCACTGGCGGGGGATACGCTCGATCAGCAGCTTGGCTTCATGACCAAAGATATCGCGGAAGCGGTTTCGTTGCTCTGTGGGTAACCCTTCACCTGCGCGCGTTTGATTGTATTCCTGCATATCAAGGAATAACTGACCATCTGCCTGGTGGACGTGCACGCCAAGAGCGCCGGGTTCCTGATGAACCAGGTCGACTTCAGCTTTGACCGGGGTACTCAGTTGCAACTCCAGCAACATAGGTTCATGCTGCTCAGGTATTGGTTGATGGGGCCAGTGAACACGCATGCCAGCATGGGAGTAGTCCTGAATCAGGCACTCATAGCCACTTCCGTCGTTCAGAATCAGTCGTGCATTTACCTGGCTCGAGAAACGCGGATGCTTCCTTAATTCACTGGTCATAGTGTTCCCTGATCCTTTAAACCCAGCTGTGCGCAGTTTGCACAGTCTAGCGAGATATGCTGTGAAAGGTAATACGTTGATTCTCTGATGGCCTGTACCGTGGATCAATATCCGATTCGGCCGCTATGGCAGAATGATTGGCCGGGAATCATATATTCCAAATGAGATATATTCCATCTGCGGCATTATGACGCAGGCGGTCTACCCGGTCAGGTGGAATAATACCGCCCTAGAACATCCGGCTAATGGAGGCTGCGTGAAGCAAGATTTGAAGCAGGACTTGAAACAAAGGCGCTCTATATTTTCTATTCCTCTGGTCCGAGAGCTTACCGCTGTCCTGATTATCAAGTTGGCGTTGGTATTTCTTATTGCTCACTTCTTCTTTTCTGACCCTGTCATTGTTGGTGACGAAGGGCAAGGTCTGCGGGAGCACTTTGGCCTGGATAATCCCTCGGTTTCTGATACTCAAGGAGATCCATCATGATCAGTGAAAGCGTGGTCGATTTATCGCGGTTACAGTTTGCGATTACGGCCTTTTATCATTTTCTCTTCGTGCCCCTCACGCTCGGGTTGTCTTTTATTCTTGCCATCATGGAGTCTGCTTATGTCATGACGGGTAAGCAGGTCTATCAGGACATGGTGAAGTTCTGGGGGAAGTTATTCGGTATTAACTTCGCCCTGGGCGTGACCACGGGTCTGACGATGGAGTTTCAGTTCGGTACTAACTGGGCTTACTACTCACATTACGTCGGTGATATTTTTGGTGCTCCGCTTGCTATCGAAGGCTTGATGGCGTTCTTTCTGGAATCGACGTTTATTGGTCTGTTCTTCTTTGGTTGGGATCGCCTGACGAAAGTGCAGCATTTGATGGTGACCTGGCTGGTCGCCATTGGCTCGAATATGTCGGCGCTCTGGATTCTGATCGCTAATGGTTGGATGCAGAATCCAGTAGGAGCCGAGTTTAATTTCGATACCATGCGCATGGAGATGATGAGCTTCTCCGAGGTGATTTTTAACCCTGTGGCTCAGGTTAAGTTTGTGCATACGGTATCCGCCGGTTACGTGACCGGGGCTATGTTTGTTCTGGCTATTTCTGCCTATTACATGCTGAAGAAGCGTGATCTTCCATTCGCCCGTCGCTCGTTTGCCATTGCCTCCAGTTTCGGTCTGGCATCCATTCTGTCGGTTATCGTTCTGGGTGATGAATCGGGCTATGAAATTGGTGAGGTTCAGAAAGTGAAGCTGGCGGCGATTGAAGCCGAGTGGGAAACCCACGAACCCCCAGCTGCATTTACCTTGTTTGGTATTCCTGATCAGGAGAATATGGAAACTGATTATGCGATTAAGATTCCTTATGCTCTTGGCCTGATTGCTACCCGTTCAGTCACAGAAGAAGTGAAAGGTTTGAAGGATCTCATTGCTGAGCATGAGATAAAAATTCGCAACGGCATAGTGGCCTACGATCTGTTGACGCAGATTAAAGCCGGTGATCGTTCTGAGGCAACCATTGCTGAATTCAGGTCTCGTGTCGATGATCTGGGTTATGGATTGCTTCTGAAAAAATACGTTGAAAATCCAGTTAATGCTACCGAAGAGCAGATCAAACTGGCAGCGCAGAACTCCATTCCGCGGGTAGCGCCAATGTTCTGGACCTTCCGGATTATGGTTGGCCTTGGCTTTATTATGCTGGTATTGATTGGGCTCTCTTTTTACTACAGCGCTAAGGGCACGGCCGAGCGCCAGAAATATTTATTAAGGGCATTAATTATTGCCCTGCCAGCCCCCTGGATTGCTTGCGAAATGGGTTGGTTCGTCGCCGAGTTTGGGCGTCAGCCATGGTCGATAGGCGGTATTCTGCCAACTCACTTATCTGTTTCTACGCGCTCAGTGGAAGATATCTATATGAGTCTCGCGGGCTTTATCGGCTTTTACACGCTACTTCTTATTGCAGAAATGTACCTGATGATCCGGTTTGCTCGTCTTGGTCCATCAAGCTTGCACACGGGGCGTTATCACTGGGAGCAGACCGGGGAAAACGACTCTGCTTCGACTTCACCGGCTCAGGCGTAAGGAGATCATCATGGAATACGAACTGCTTAAAATTATCTGGTGGGTACTGATTGGCGTTTTACTGATCGGTTTTGCGGTGACAGACGGCTTCGATATGGGCGTTGGAGCACTGTTAAAAGTGATCGGTAAAACCGACACTGAGCGTCGTGTCATGATGAACACGATCGGTCCGCACTGGGATGGTAATCAGGTTTGGTTTATTACCGCCGGTGGTGCGATTTTCGCTGCCTGGCCGGTGGTCTATGCCGTGGCATTCTCCGGTTTTTACTGGGCACTGCTGTTGGTCTTGTTTGCCATGTTTTTCCGCCCGGTCGGATTTGAATATCGCTCAAAGGTTCAGGATCCGCGCTGGAGAAATGCCTGGGATTGGGGATTGACGGTCGGGGGCGCTGTGCCAGCGTTGGTGTTTGGTGTGGCCTTCGGCAATCTGCTGTTGGGCGTTCCTTTTACGTTGGATGAGTTTATGCGTTCAACGTACACCGGTTCTTTCTGGGCATTACTTAATCCTTTCGCCTTGCTGTGCGGGGTAGTGAGTTTACTGATGCTGGCGATGCATGGAGGGACGTACCTGCAAATGCGTACAGCAGGGCTGGTACACGAACGCGCCCGCCGCATTTCAGTTCTGTTAGCTGTGGTGGTTGCTGTGGCCTTTGCTATCGGTGGTTTCTGGGTCAGCCAACTGGATGGATACGTTATTAAAGCGGCGTCGAATCTCGGTGGCGTGACAACACCGCTGCAGAAAAGCGTTGCGCTTCAGGCCGCTGGTTGGCTGGATAACTACGGCCGATATCCGTGGATGCTGATTGCCCCTGTAATGGCGTTCGCTGGCCTGGCGCTCACCGCAGTACTCAGCATGGCGAATCGCGGCGCTCTGGCGTTTATCAGTAGCTCGTTTGCGGTTACCGGCATCATCTGTACTGCGGGATTCAGCCTGTTTCCATTCCTGATGCCTTCCAGTACTGCACCATCGCAATCCCTGACGATGTGGGATGTCACCTCAAGTCAGCTGACACTGCATATTATGTTTTGGGTGGCGATGATTTTCGTCCCCATTATTCTCAGCTACACCGCTTGGGGTTATTACAAAATGTGGGGTCGTCTCACTACCGATTTTATTGAAGATAACCAATATTCAACGTATTAAGGAGCCTTGAAAATGTGGTATTTCGCATGGATTCTGGGCGTACTGCTCGCCTGTTCATTCGGCCTGATTAACGCGCTCTGGCTGGAAGTTAACGAAAACCTGGATCGCGATCCCGATCCAGATGATGCGCCATGACAGCGCCGGTAGATTATCGTCGTTACGGCCCGCTCTATGCGGGCTGGGCACGGGGCCTGTCGTTTATGCTGGCTGTCGGATTGTCAGTTGCATTACTGGCGATGCCGCAGCTGGTGGCCACTGATACCCGAGAGCTGGAGCATGGGCCATTGTCGCTCGGGTTGCTGGGAATCAGTGCAGGCTTTATTCATGGTGTGGGCTACGTACCTTTGATGGCTGTCTGGCGCTGGCTTTTCAGTCCTTATGTGGCATGGCCTTTGATGCTTTGGTGTGCCTGGTGGTGGTCTGAGGTCATCTGGGCCTGGTGATTCCGGCGAATGGTGATTCAACAGGAGAGACTTGTCTTTAAGTATTCCTGTGTGGTTATATTGAAAGAGACAAAACTCGTTAACTGGAGTGGTATTTATGAGTGTAATGACCCGCGATGATCTGCTTGCAGAAGCACGTGCATCCGTAAACCCCGTCGAAGCCGATGCTGCACAGGCGATGTTAGACGCTGGCACTAAAGTGCTTGATGTTCGTGAACCCGCTGAATACATGATGGGGCACCTGCCGGGTGCAGAGAATGTTCCCCGTGGTGTGCTTGAGTTCAAAGTGGCCGATCATCCTGTTCTGGCAGATAAAGACGCTGAAATCCTGCTGTACTGCAAAAACGGTGGGCGTAGCACCTTGGCTGCACACACGCTGAAGCGTATGGGGTTTTCTAACGTAAAAATGCTGGTGGGTGGCTATGATGGCTGGGAAGGCCACACCGTAGAAACCGACCCGAGTGTCTACAAGTAAGCATGCTCAACAAAATTTAATCTGAACCGGTACATTGAGACAATGAAAAGCATATCCCTATTGACCCTGCTGTTGTCGGCGGCTTGCGTGTCGGGCAGTGTCCTCGCCGAGAGCTCCGAAGATTATATGTTGGTTGAAGCTCGGACTCAGACAAAAGCCTTTGCTCAGGACCTCAAAGCAACCCTGATGCAGGGGATGAAAGCCGAGGGGCCGCTGGCGGCGATCCGTTTATGCAATACGGAAGCACCAGAGATAGCAACAGCGAACAGCAAAGATGGCTGGGAGGTCGGTCGGACATCGGTGAAACTCCGTAATCCAGAAAATGCGCCCGACGAGTGGGAAGCTGGTGTGCTCGAATCCTTCGCCCAGCGTGCAGCTGCAGGGGAAAACCTGGCGACTATGGAGGCCTCTGCTCGTCAAGACGGGCACTTCCGCTACATGAAAGCGATTCCTGTCGGCGGACCGTGCGTGGTGTGTCATGGTGAGCAGCTTGCAGAGCCGGTCGCTGCCAGACTCAGCGAGCTTTACCCTGAAGATGAAGCGCGGGGGTATAAGCCCGGCGATTTGCGCGGAGCATTCACACTGACCTACACCTTCAACAAGCAGTAATCGACAGCTGCCAGGAGACGACGATGAAACATAAGGTTGACGTTCATTGGCAGAGGGTTGGCGAATTCTCTCACGAAGGATTTGAGCGGCGTCACGATATTGCGTTTCAGCCGCAGGTGGGTCTGCCTGCGGGTGGTGCTGGCAATGACTTCGGAGCTGATCCTGAACAGATGCTGGCCGCGGCTATGTCCAGCTGTCATATGCAGACTTTCCTCGCGCTGGCCGCAAAAAAGCGCCTGACTGTCGAGTCCTATCACGATGAAGCAGAAGCTGTACTGGCGCAGCGGGAAGATGGCAGGTTCTTTATTGCAACCCTGATATTGAGGCCTCGTGTGCAGTTCAGTGGTGAGAAAATACCGGATGACGCTTCGGTTGAGGCGATGCACATTAAGGCGCATGAGCATTGTTTCGTTGCCAATTCGGTGCTTTCGGAAGTAATCATCGAGCCTGAGTTCCCGTCAGTCTGATTTTTTTGAAAATAATTACATCTAATTTGTGAGCTGCCCCGTACAGGTAAATACACACAACGTGTTGAACCTGAAATCGGGAGCAGTTATGAAAACGCACGCCACACTCCTGCTCGGTGCGATTACCGCGCTGACAGCTATGAATGCAAGCGCTTCGAGTCACCGAGAAGCACCGAACGTTACCCGCCTACCGGCCATCGACTCTACGGACTTCTACGCGTTCCGCAGTTATGAAACTGATCGTGAAGACTACGTGACTCTGGTTGCGAACTATATCCCGCTGCAGGACGCCTATGGCGGCCCAAATTACTTCGCGATGGACCCGAACGCTCTGTACGAGATTCACATCGATAATGACGGTGACGCGGTCGAAGACATTACCTTCCAGTTCCGCTTCCAGCAGATGCTGGGTGCTATGGGAAGCGGTTTCGCTCTGCCGATTGGCGAAGGCGAGAATCAGAAAAGCGTCGCCATTCCTCTGAAAAACTTCGGCAACGTTGATACCGATGGCAGCGCCAACTTCTACGAAACCTACAGCATCAAAAAAGTCAGCGGTGATCGTCGTACTGGTTCTGCAATCAGCCTGACCGACGGTTCTGGTGAAGCGACCTTTACTAAGCCACTCGACAATATCGGTGAGAAGTCTTTTACCGACTATGAGGCTTACGCAGGCGGTTTTGTACACGACCTGACTATTCCTGGATGTGACGCGGGCGGTAAGGTATTTGTTGGCCAGCGTAAAGACCCATTCGTCGTGAATCTGGGTAAAACATTCGACCTCGTGAATTACGTCCCTCTGGATGGTGATGGCAGTGCACAGGACGATGCAAACGACGATCTGGCAGATAAAAATGTCACCTCTATCGCTCTGGAAGTACCGATCTCGTGTGTCACTGGGTCTGGTAATGGTGTGATTGGTGCCTGGACCAGCGCCAGCCAGCAGCAGGCCCGTATCCTTAACCCTGAAGCATCGTTCGCTAAGCCAGAAGTCAATGGCGGTGCCTGGACTCAGGTATCACGCCTGGGTATGCCACTGGTGAACGAGGTTGTCATCGGGCTGAGCGATAAAGACACTTTTAACGCCTCTGAACCTAAAGACGATGGTCAGTTTGCAGATTATGTGACTCATCCAACCCTGCCTGCTTTGCTGGATATTCTTTTCCGCGATGCGCTGGGTGCCTCTGACAACATTGCACCGTCGAATATTCCTCGTACCGATCTGGTAACTGCCTTCCTGACGGGCTTTCCGGGCGTGAACCAGATGTCGACTGTGACCGCGTCTGAAATGGTGCGTCTGAATACTGCTATTGCCGCTACGGCTTCTGCTGATCAAAGTGCTTTTGGCGTGGTTGCTGGTGACCTGGCTGGTTTCCCTAACGGTCGTCGTCCTGGTGATGATGTTGTGGATATTGCACTGCGTGTCGTGATGGGCGCTCTGTGTCATCCGGTAGACCTTGATGGTGATGGCAATGCAACCGACGATCTGGGTCTATGTGAGCCAGCTGATGCGCCAACCGGAAACCAGCCGTTCTCAGACCTGGCTCCTGTCGACTCGACGTACGTCAACGACACCTTCCCATACTTGCTGACGCCACTTGCAGGTTCAGTAAACCCTGCACCGTAAGATCCGCAACCGTGAAGTAAGGAGTGTTATATGAAAACGCGTAACTTATTAATGATAGGGAGTATTGCACTGTTAAGTGCATGCTCCGACAGCAGCAACAACAATTCGACTGTCGACCTTCCTGACGTGGATGACAATGTCGCCGAACAGACTGAAGTTCTGCTCACTGAATTGGTCGACGATATTTTCATGGCATCTGAAAATTCAGAGCCAGTAAAAATAAATGAACTTGAAATTGTTGACGACGCTGACGAGTTCTCTTTCTCGTATCTCACTGGGGGTGAGTAACCTTTTGGGGCTGTTCTGCAGCCCCGTTTTTTTCTCACCAGATATTCTGAAAATCAACGGACAAAAATTATGTTAATCAGTGGCTTAATTAAAAATCTTTGTTTTGGTCTTTCTACGGCAGTTATTTTAATGCCGGCTTTGGCAGCACCTGCAATGGCTGATACATCTTGGTCTGAGCCTGATGACAATGCGGTGGTTGCACGTTGGAGCAAAGAAGAAATCAAGCCGCTGCCTCAGACTTTTGCACAGCGCATAGAAGAAATAAGAAAGCACTTTACGCTTGCCGACAAGCCCGGCGAATCTTGGCGCTACGACCGTATTTACGTTCTGATGGATGGTTTGACGGCACAGAAAATTGCAGCATCGGGAGTAGGCGCGGATGAGTTAACCTACTACCGCGCACGTCTTTTACAGCACCGACATGAATTTGCCAGAGCCGCCGCTCTGCTTCAGAAAATTGATCCAGGTTCTGTATTTTTTAGTAGTGCTCGCCTGATGATGGCGCAGGTGTATGGTGAACAAAATCAACAGAAGGCTGCTCGCGAGGCATGCGTGTCTATTATGCTTGAGCAGTCAGACCTCGCTGCTGTATGCAGTATTGGTTTACAGGAGACTGCCGGCTCTGCAGGGCACGGCATTCTCACCGCTCAGCTCGAACGTCTGAGCAGTGATGACTCACCGCAAGGTCGTAGCCTGACAGCGTGGGCTCTGTACCATAAAGCGAAAAGCTACCTCAATGAAGGCAAGTATGAGCAGGTAGAAGCGCTGTACCAACGATGGTCAGATGATGCGCTTTTGAGTGTTGCTGATTTGGTAAACCGAAGCGAAGCACTGCTGAGAAACGACAAACCAGCACAGGTGACTTCTCTGCTACAGCGATATGGCCACGAGGACTACCCGGATGACGCTCTGATCGTTCAGCTTGCGCGTGCTGAGCAGCAAAGCGAAAGTGCCGACTTCTACTGGAGAGAGTACGCAGAAGAGCGTATCACCCAGCGCATTAAACGTCGCGATACAAGCTACTCAGAGTTGATTTCATTGTACTTTTCAACGGTCGGAAAAAACGCAGAATCGCGTAATCTGAGTTGGCTGTCGCAAGTAAATAATGCTCAGAAGTATCAATATGTCGCCGTACAGGGAGATTTATTATGAGACGTCTTTTTCTTCTGCTGCTTACGCTTTTTCCTGTTACAGCATTCGCACATCAAAGCAGTACCGCGCTACTGACACTGAAAGAAACAACGGACGGATTACGCGGTTCTGTGCAGTGGCAATTGATTGATCTGGAGCAGAGCCTGGGGCTCGACCAGAATCGCGATGGTGAATTACTTTGGGGCGAGGTAAAAGCCATGACTCCAGAGATACGCACCTACGTCGAGCGTCATCTTAGTGTGCAACAGGGTGGCGAAGCCTGTGCACCACAGTTCAGTGTTCCTCTGAGATTTAATAATGCGCGCGGTGCTATGGCGTCGGCCATTGTTCCGGTGACGTATGTCTGTAGTACTGAAGGGAACATTGAGGTGTCATACAGCGGATTCTTCTCGCTGCTTCCCGAGCATCGCCTTCTGTGGAATTTATCTGTAGGCGATCAGAGTCGTCAGGGGGTTCTGGAAGCTTCAGGTAGCTTTTCTATTAATTCAGAAATGACCACCGGCGAATTGAACAAGCAGACGTTTGCGGAATTTTTCGTACAGGGCGTTATTCATATCTTACTGGGGCCGGATCATGTCGCGTTTTTGCTGACGCTGCTACTGGTGTCGGTACTTGTTCAGCAGAAAACACACTGGCAGCCAGCGGCTGATGTCCGTACTTGTGTTAAAACGGCGCTTCTTTATGTGACGACCTTTACTGTTGCCCACTCTCTGACACTGAGTGCCAGTGCCCTGGGTTGGCTGGCGCTTCCCGGCTACTGGGTTGAGCTGATTATTGCGGCGTCTGTTGTCGTCGCGGCGCTGCACAATCTGCGTCCGTATTTGCCAGCCAGTGCGGTCGTCGTCTTCCTGTTTGGCCTGGTTCACGGGTTTGGTTTTGCGAGCGTACTCAGTGAATTGACAACAGGAACAGGCAATATCGCCTGGGCTCTCTTTGGCTTTAACCTGGGCGTTGAGGCAGGACAGGTTGCCATTACTCTGCTGGTGATGCCTCTGCTCATCAGCCTGAGACGTCTCGGCTGGTATCGACAAGTGTTGGTACGGTATCTGTCGGCGGCGCTGGCGGCATTGGGTAGCTACTGGGTCTTGGCGCGGATCTGAGCCAGGGTCCGTTCCAGAATCAACTTATGCGCACTCAATGCAGCGCGTGCTGTAAGGAACGGCGATCAGACGCGCTTCGGTAATCTGGTCGCCACACTGGTCACAGACGCCGTATTGACCAAGGGCGATGCGCTTCAAGGCATCCCGTATGTGATCCGCTTCATGCCGCGCCTCGTCGGCAATGACATTAAGCACTTCGTCGTTCGCGGACTCAGCTGCTTGCTCTTCAAAGTCAGCAGACAACGGCTCATCCCGGTGGCTGGCATGGCGCGCTGCCTTTTCAGATCGTGCTTCCAACGCTTCAAGTCGCTCGAGTAGGTCGGTGCGTATTCTTTCGGTATTCATGGATCCCCCTGAAGATGAGTAAGGCGGTTACTATCAGACTACAGATCGGGTAACTTGGGGTATTGATATAAATCATCCTCAGGCAACTTGTGCGAAAGGCATCTAATCTGAAAACACAGACTGTCCGTATATAGCTATATCTATCATTAAAGGAGTCATTCTGTATGGATCCAGAATTTCAGCTACAGCTGATCAGGGCGGTGGCGCGCGGTGAGCGACCAGCGTTTGAGGAGTTGTACCAGGTGACGGGGCCGAAGTTATACGGTGTCGCTATGCAACTCATGCGATCGCCTGAACGGGCTGAAGAGGCGTTACAGGAAGCCTTCGTTAAAATCTGGCACAACGCTGGGGACTATCACCAGGGACGTGGCAGCGTCATGACCTGGATGAGCAGTATCGTACGTTATCGATGTATCGATCTGCTCAGGTCAAAAAGCGCAAAGGAGGACCGACAGGATTCTCTCGATGAGGAGGGGGCGCCGGAACTGATCGCACCGGAGCAACCAGAGGATCCTGAAAACCAGGCTCTGGAGCGTTGCATGGAAACGCTTGATACACATGATCTGCAGTATATCCACCTGGCGTACTATCGCGGATTGACCCACGCAGAGATCCAGGAGCACACGGGAACGCCACTCGGTACCGTGAAAAGTTGGATACGTCGTGGCCTTCAACGTCTGAAGAGGTGTCTTGAAGAATGAATTATTTAAATGACGAACGTCTCGATGCGCTGGCGGCAGACTATGTCATGGGGACCATGCAGGGGCAGGCTCGCCGCCGTTTTGTGCGTTTGATGCAGGCCTACCAGAAAGTGCGTGAACGGGTATGGCACTGGGAGCAGCTGCTTGCGCCAATGAATGGCCGTATCGAAGCTCAACAGCCGCCTGAAAGAGTGTGGCAGGAAATCAGCCGCCGTATCGGCTTTATCGATACCACGCAAAATGCGGCCAACGATGAGCCTCAGAGCAAAGGCGTGATGGCCTGGACGGGTGGCTTTGCGACCGCCGCAGTGCTGTTAATCGGTGTGTTCTTAATGCGCCCTGAGCCTACGGTCGCTCCTGGGGGCATACCAGAGACAATGATCGAGCAGGTCGCTGTGTTCACTCAGGATGAACAGCCGCTCTGGTTGATGGAAGTGGCAGGCAATGAGCTGACGGTACAGGCAACCAACGCCGTACAGCCGTCTGATGAGCATGATTATGAATTGTGGATTGTGCCAGAAGACGGCAGTGCGCCAGTGTCACTGGGCTTGATGCCAGAAGACGGTCGCATCACACGCACGCTTGCCGTGAATACTCACGATATAGCGATCAAAGCAGTTGCCGTCAGTCTTGAGGCGCCGGGGGGCTCTGTCACCGGAGCACCGGGTGAGGTTCTGTACGTGACCGGATTAACCATTCTATAGTTCTAAACAGAAAGTGTTCTACAGACAGTTAGTAAGGCACAAAAAACCGGCACACAGTGCCGGTTTTTTTGTGGAGCTATTCCTCTCCGATCGTCAGGCTCACCGAGGCTGGAGTCAGCCCCGTTGTGGCCCAGAATGCCTTTTTTCTGAAGTGAAAGTGGTTATACTCTCAGGCTAATAGGGACAACACCGCCATTATTAATCAGCGACAAGGACGCCCAAATATGTTCTCCAATTCCGCCCCAAATCAAGACGTGATCATTGCTGGCCAGCACTCTGGTAAGCCTGTAACAATTGTACCTACAGCTAAGCCCGTTTATGACCAGCTGGCTAAATTAGCCCGTGATGGTAACAACTACTGGGCTGAGATCACGGTGAAAGCCATTAACGAGCTCGCTGCGGGTCGGTTACACCAGAGCAATATCTTTGTTAAGCCTGGTGCGGTTCACCGCAACGGTACTGAAGAATTCGTGATGATCTTGCCGGGCTGCAAGGTCACCTGTGAAAAGTTGGATGCTGATGGATTTCGTATTCTCCATTTTGAAGCTGATATTCACTATGGGGAGGCGATTAAGGCTAAAGCTAAGCCGGGGCTTTACCAAGCATCAAAAATAAATGGTGCATGGAAAGCTGAACTCAGAAAAGATGGGCTGATTGAACATAAAGAAGATCGATTAGTTGCAATTTCTGATAGTGGTTATGACAACCCCGATGAAGCTGCAGGAATTGCAGCTCCTAGAATCGGTGAAGCGCCGCATGTTGGTAGCTTACGAGTTAATACCAAAGGCTTTGATTTGCACTTTACTCCGGGTGAAAAGCGTATTGGTGGCTTGAGCAATTACCGGAATGCGATTCGGGTCAATCAGTATACAGAGCTACACGAGTCAGCGATGTTATTGGCGCGCACCATGTACGAGGCGAAGGAGGTTCCGGGTGTTACATGGGTTTCTGAGGATGGTGGTTCTGGAGTACTCACTCAAGCAATGACTATTATAGCTGCTCAAGGGATTCAGTTACCTAGCCACGTTGTTTTCATGTTTAACCCGACGACATCACCAAATACCGCAGTGAAAGCGGCTCATAACCTTGGTGTGCTGCTGGACCGTAAGTTCATCAAGACACGTCCTATCAATATTGTGGGAAATCGTGATCACCTCGAGATGAACTGGAATCGTTGGAAGAGTGAGAATGATAGTCTGACGGCATTGCAGGCGGGTGTTGATGCCTTTGCTTATGGTAAAAGTTTGCAAGGTATGATTATGACTGGCGCAACTATTGCGGCTGGATTCGCTGGCGTGGCGGGTGTCAGCTTGACAGCTCCGGCTGCACTTACCACCTTTCTTGCTGCTATTGGTGGAGCACTTGCAGCAGGAAAAGCTGTGGGAACTGTCGCTAGTGTTGGGAACGGTCTAGTAGAGAATTTACTACCTAAGCATCATGATAAGTTGAAAGGTAAGTTTTAATGCGAAATTTCATTAAATACTCGAAATTAAAACTGCGAGATCGACCAGAAAGTTGTACTCCAGTTGGTCCGGATTTTAACTCTTCGACTACACAATCGGTTCTGCTTGTCGGTACAAGGATAGTATTTAAAGCGCCGCGGCATGACCCTTCCCCCTATGGGAAAACACCACAGAGGCGAATGAAAAAATCATACTCTTTAAAATCTGCCAGACTGCTCAATAGGAATGAGCAACCTAGTCAAAGCTGGCAGCATACAGCGTTATTTTTTCGGAGTTGGAGTTTTTGCGGCCCTTGGTTTACGGGGCATATGGGGAGCGTGTCGTGCTATCTCGACGTTATACAGCTAGCTGAGCCCAACCCACAAGTTAATTTCATACACCCCCGTGCACTAGAAGCTGCGGCGCTTGCTTTCTTGACTGCAACCTATGGCCATCGGGTGTACTGCAAAAAAACAGGAGAAATGCATTATATAGGTCCTCTGAACTGGTCAGCACTTAAACAGCTTGATGTGCTATCGGTGCAGTTTGATAGCGAAAATACTTTTAGCGGAGCAGATCCTGTTCGCCATGTTTTTATTCCAGTCTCTCGGTCTCATATTGTACGCTTCGCTTTGAGCATTCATCAAAGCGCCTCTGGGACCCGCGAAGAAGTCGATAAAAAAGTCGACCCTGCACCTTTCAAAGAGCTGGTAGATAACATCGTCGGTAGTATTCAAGTAACTCTGTCGCCAGAAGCTCAAGCGGATTGGGATGAAATCAAGAAGAACAACCCTGATGCCAAAGTATCTGAGACCTGCGCACCGTTAAAGTGGCCTGCGGATGTCGATAAAGACGGGCTTACTATTTTAGAGTACGATCCGAAGCGTTACGCT
>PBQA01000018.1 GCA_002724925.1 Oceanospirillaceae bacterium | reverse complement strand
GAATCTGACACTGTCTCAGCTGTCGATCCACTTCGAGGGACGGCTAGACGCTCATATTGACTTGTGACTTGGCTGACACAGAATTTTGAACACCCTCCATCCTATTGGTAGCTGTACTCTCAGCACCTGCCTATGCTGTCACTGACCAAGAGCGATCTGCGCTCCAGCGCCTGGATGCAGAGCTGGAAGCTATCACCAAAATCATTGACGAAGCCCAGCAGGCAGCGAATCCACATGACCGGAAGTTGGTCGATTACGAGCGCCTGAGAGCTGATCTGCAAAAAATCCAACAAGGCATTCTTGATGCCGCCAACACTATGCGGCGTGAGCCTCGGTCGTTGCCTCCTATTGAAGGAGATTATCGCTGATGGCCGTATCTGCGTCCCAGGAGGCGGCTTTCACCGGGGCAACGCTAGGCGTACCGATGGGTAGCTTTAGTCTAACGATCCTCTTGATTTTGTATTCGGTGCTCTATATCTGGGTCGCCTGGGTCATTGTCACTCAGTGGAAAGCCTGGTCACACCGAAAAATAAATTTCTATGATTTTCTGACTCGATCAGTCCGCTCGATCTTTTTAACCCTCGTTCTTGGCTTCCTACTGCGATAGCGCTAACGAAACACATTCAACGCGAAACTTCTAGCACGAAGCTATTACCACGAAACATGAGGAAGACTATGAACCCCGTAATGCATAAATCTACTTTTAAACAGAAGCGCAATATTGCTCCCTTATCGATGCTTTGGTTGTGGCTGGTATCAATAACAGCTCAGGCACAGCTACCGACACCTGTCGATCCGTCGAGCGGCGCGCCTAATGGCAACTACTTGGCCTTTATGCAGGGATGGTCGGGAGACGCCATTGACTATATCGCCCTGGTTATCTCAGGCGCTGGCTTCTTATGGATCGGCTGGATACTGCTTTCCAAATTCAATGAAGCGCGCAGTTCCAATGATCCTGATTGGGGTTCTGTGGGCTTGACCGCAGTCATAGCTGGTGTGCTGTTGGCAATCGTGTCTTTCTTCCTGAACGAAGCCGTTGGAATCATCTGAGGTATGGAATCGCAGCCGCAAGCAAACGAACTGTTGCCGGTGCGCCTCAATGCCGAGCCGTCGATCTTCAGAGGTTGTTCACTCTCAGAATTGATGCTGCTGGTCACTGTGGGCGGTATCGCTCTGGTGCCCGGTAGTGTCATTGTGTGCGGCCTGTTTGGCTATCTCATGATGGGCGTCGGCATCGGTTTGTTATTGGTGATTGCCTGGGTCGTCATTGGGGCAACGGTATTACAGAAACTTAAACGGGGCAGGCCACTAGGTTACTACCAGTTGCGGCTACGCTTATGGCTTGAAGACCTTCACTTGTTGCGTTCCTCGTTTATACGACAAAGCCGGGTTTGGGATATTGGCCGGAGACTGAAATAATGAAAAAGCCTCTCAATAAACCAACGGCAATCAGAAACAACCAGGCGCGGCAGCGATTGCTGGCCACCAGTGATCATATCCGTACTTTGCGTATCCTTGTAGTGTGTTTGCTTGTCGCAGTAGTCGCGCTTTGGTGGCGTAACGGCGTATTGCAGGAAACTCGACGGCTTTATATTCCTCCCGATTTAACTCAGGGGCTGGTAACCAATTTTGATGGTGTGCCAGCGCCAACGGTATATACCTTTGCTTATTACATTTTCCAGCAATTGAACCGCTGGCCAAGTGACGGAGAGAAGGACTATCCCAAGCAAATATACGCACTCCAGGGTTTTCTTACACCGGGATGTCGAGCCGCGCTGGAAGCGGATATGAATACCAAACAGGAACTCGGTGAACTGCGACAACGGGTTCGCTCAGTACAGGAAATTCTCGGTCAAACTTATACCCGTCAACGTGTCCAGATTGAAACCATCAGTGCGTGGAGAATCTGGTTGGATGTCAATGTCACGGAATCGATTGGAGGCCATCCAGTTAAGGATGTTTTGTTGCGCTACCCCTTGCGAGTTGTTCGATTCGATGTTGATAAAGAGGTTAATCCCTGGGGGTTGGCATTAGCCTGCAATGAAGCCATGCGTCCAGTGCTGTTACCAGAGGATCAGCTTGGAAAACCCTTCCGGCGTCCTGGAGATGAATTATGAAAAGTTGTATTCAAGGGTTGTTTGTGATCTTACTGGCTTTAGCCTCTGCTACTGTCATCGCCGATGTATCAGAGCGTGTGCTTTGGGATAAACGCCCCATTAACGTTCATCTGCAAGTCGGCCATGAACGTATTATTCATTTCCCTGATGATGTGCGTTATTGGCTGCCTGATACGGTTAAACGCCAGGTGTCAGTGCTGGCGGCAAACGGCGTTTTGTATATCAGGGCAGTGGAGCCATTTCCGACAACCCGAATTCGTATTCAGGGACTGAACGATCAACAAATCTATTTGTTAGATATAACAGCCAGTGAAGCTGCAGCCGTTAGCGATGAATTGATTGTGATGACAAAGGAAAACACTCGGAATCTCAGCAAGGAAGCAACTGCGTACAAAACGACAGAGGATTGGCGTATCCGATTGACCCGTTACGCTGCGCAAAAACTTTATGCGCCGGAACGATTAGTCGAAGGTGACAGAGCGATTAAACGAATTCCGGTTGAATCAAAAACGTCAGTGCCACTGATTCGAGGTGGTCTTATAGAAACGGTGCCGATAGCTTCATGGCAAGGCCATGGATTAACAGTGACTGCGGTTAGTGTGCGTAATTTATCGCGACAGTCACTACAGCTACAGTTTGATCGATCCGACTCTCACCAGGCGCTAGACCTAAGTTATCTCATGCGTGGAGATTGGCTGACGGCAACATTGCAACATGACCGTTTGGGGGCAATGGGCGACGAGACAGATACAACCACCTTGTATCTGGTCTCGAATCAGTCTTTCGTGGAAAGTCTTTCCCTGCTGATTGACAACCGGGTTCTTCAAAGTGGGCAAACCGGGAAAGAGGAGATGTAGGATGGCTGGAAAGCACATGAATCCGTTACTGATTGGAGGTGCTGCGCTGGCCATTGGCTGCCTGTCACTCGTGATGTGCTCGGAGCCACAGGAAAGTTACCAGCCTGTTGAACAGATGCCGGGATATGATCCTGCAGCCAAGCCTCAGGATGGTGATACGCAGACCGATACTATCAAAGCATTGCAGGCCTACGCCCGAGAAGCGGTAAAAAAAGCGGATACGCTGAATGCATCGACTAAAGAGAACATGGGTAAAGTGCTGGAGAATCAGCAAAAAGTATCAAAGCTGGAAGCGGCAAATCAGCAGGCCCAGGAAGCACTGAATGAAACCACGGCGACCATAGGTTCGCTTCAGCAGCATCTCAGTCAGATCAGACGTGAACTTAAGGATTTGAAAGAAGATAAAAGCTCAGCTGACATTGGGCAATTAAATCAGGACGGGTTGCCCGTTGGTTTTGGTTTTGATGGTCAGAATGTGATTCCGATCAATCCAGATCAGGGTGCCTGGTATAACCCTATTGATTATGTTGAGCCAGAAACAACAGAAGGCAATAAAGGCCGCTTTACTGGATTGCTGCCTCGTTCACCTAATACGGCGGAAACGAATAACGAGGTACAAGATTCTGAGAAGAAACATCAGATTATTGTCGAGCCGGTTTATACGATACCCAAAGATGCAACGTTGACGGACGGACTGGCACTAACGGCTTTGATTGGCCGTATTCCTGTGGAGGGACAGACACCCGATCCCTATCCAGTAAAAATCTATATCGGCAAAGAAAATCTTTTGGCCAATGGTCACGATATGCCAGAGGTCGAGGGCATGATTTTCAGTGGTCTGGGTTTTGGCGACTGGAATCTCTCCTGTGTCAGCGCCCGCCTAACATCGGCTACGTTCATCTTTGAGGATGGCTCTATCGTGAACCACAGTAGCCAGGGGCAACCCTTGGGCTACATCTCTGACCCTAGCGGTGTGCCCTGTGTGGCCGGGCGCTTTGTCACCAACGCCCCCTCATTTATTTCCCAGCGTATTGGGCTGGCAGGACTGGGGGCGGCGGGTTCCGCCTACGCCGAAGCACAACAGCAGAGGCAAACCTCATCATTAACTGGATCAACAACAAGTACGGTCGTGGGTGACATTAATAAACTGGTCGCTGGCGAGGCAGTGCAATCCGCAACTGATGAAGTCAGCCGGTGGTTGTTGGCACGACAAAAACAGAGTTTTGATGCAGTGGTGGTGAATCCTGGGGTAGAGGTATCCGTCCATTTAGACCGCAGTTTGCCACTGGATAAAAGTTCGATTGCAAGGAGATTACGCTATGCGAAAAATGATTCTGATATTAATCACGATTTGGATTAATACCGGACTACTGTCTGGTTGCACCACTTCCAAGGCAAAAGTATTTGGGACGGATATGCCGTCGATGAAGAGCATTCACGATGAAAAATTCCACAATTCTAACGATAAACCGCTGGTGAGGCCGCAACGTGCCGTCGGCGATAAGGCCAATGCTGAACAAGAAGAGTTTCAGTGGTTACCTAATCCGACGCTGCGAATGTATGTTTTCAGGCACCTGACTGCTGCAGGCCACCCGGTACCTGGATATAGCACCTTTTTCCGGCTTTACACTCAGGACCATATCGCGGCTCCGGGTGAACAGGCAGGGTGGGAATAGAAATGGCAGATAAGCAATTAATGGGCAAGCAACCAAAGCGTGATTCAGCGATTACGGATGCTGATATGGATGCGCTCTATCGTCACCCCGCATCGTTAAGCGATTGGTTACCGTGGGTAGACTACGATGAGTCGTCCGAGACGTTTACCCTCGAAGATGGTTTTAGTGCTGCAGCGATGTTTGAAATTACAGGTGTCTCCACTGAAGCGCGTTCAAGTAAATTCCTGCAAGAAGTTCAGGCCAATATACAAACCTGCATCAACCACACGATTCCGGCACACGATAACCCCTTTGTATTGCAGTGTTTTGTCTCAGATGAAGACTCGCTAGCGGCATTGTCACAATCTTTGAATACCTATACAGAGAGCCATTGCAGGGAAACTCCAGAGCATCGTTTGCTGGCAATTAACTTTGTTGCCCGGATGCAAAGGCATTTCAAGCGAATGACGCAGAGCGCCGGGCTGTTCGAAGATAACACGGTGACCGGCGGTAGCTGGCGAGGAAAGGTGCGTCGTGTACGAGTGTTTTTGTATCGCCGGAGAGAGTTAAACGATAACGAACATATCGACCCCGTTACCGAGATCAACCAGGTCGCGGAACGCTTTGTCACCCAGATGGCAGCCACAGGAATCGGTATTCGACGATGTGATGACCATGATCTCTATGCTTGGTTATTGCGTTGGTTTAATCCCAGAGCTGAAGTGACGGAAGGGGATTTGGATAAGCTCTCTGAGCTAATGGAACTTCCTGAAAAGAAGGAACGGGCATTTAGTCACGATTTGTCCGACCTATTGTTTCTTTCTCAGCCCTCATCCGATGGCGGTCACGGCGTTTGGTACTTCGATGACTTGCCACATAGAGCGATCACCGTGGATGCGTTGCGAAGGAAGCCCTTGCCCGGTCACTTTACCGGTGAGCGACAGGTTGGCGATAACCTGTATGCGTTGTTCGATAAACTACCAGAGGGCAGTATTCTCTCCCTATGCCTGACGCTTCAACCTCAAGACCTCGTCGAGAATCATGTGGTGCAAGTACTCAATTCAGCAAAGGGTGAAACGGCAGAAGCGATGGCGGCTGAGCAGGATGCCAAGGAAGCCTTGAAATGGATGTCCCACGGGGACTATCTGTTGCCCACCGTTATAACGCTGTTCACCCGTGGGGATTCCCTCGCTGATCTGCAAAAGAAGACCAATGAAGTCAACGCGTTGCTGCTGGCTAATGGTTTGCACCCCATTCGAGAGAAAGATGAGTTGTTGCCACTGGATACCTATATTCGCCAGTTACCTATGAACTATGAGCCGAAGCGGGAGAAGGTCAACAAGAAGAGTCGTCTGGTGTTCTCCAGTGATCTGGCCAGGTTATTACCGTTCTACGGTCGCAGTCGGGGCACAGGGCATCCGGGTCTGGTTTTCTTTAATCGCGGCGGCGAGCCTTTGACTTTCGATCCGCTGAATAAGCTGGATCGGGCCAAGAATGCTTTTGGTTTGGTACTGGGGCCTCCTGGTTCTGGTAAGTCGGCACTAATGGTGTACATCCTCTTACAGGTCGCAGCGACCTACGGCGCGCGAATTTACATTATTGAAAAGGGTGGGTCGTTCAAATTGTTGGGGGACTATTGTCGATATTTCGGGCTGAGCGTTAATCAGGTGACACTTCACCCCAAGGAAGACGTTAGCCTGCCGCCTTTTGCTGACGCCTATGAAATGCTCAAAAGAGAACGGGCACAGCAGGCTTCGTTTGATGAAGAGCCCTCAGCTTATGAAGACGCATCATTGGATGCTTCGGATAACAGTGATGATGACGAAGAACGGGATCTGCTTGGCGAGATGGAATTGAAGGCCCGTATTATGATTACCGGCGGGGATAGTAAGGAAGAAGCTGTGATGACGCGGGCGGATCGCCTAACGATTCGTAGAGCTATCATCCTCGCTGCGGAGGAAAAGCAAGCGGCTGGCAGTCGAGAAATTGTATTAACCGAGGATGTGGTTAATGCGTTGAACAAGTTAGCGGCAGATGAATCCAGTACGCCGAAACGCCAAGAGCGTGCCAGAGACATGGCTGATGCCATGGCCTTGTATTGTTCCGGCACTGCCGGGCACTTCTTTAACCGTGTCGGCAAGGCCTGGCCTGAGGCTGATGTTACCATCATGGAAATGGGGCTGCTCGCCAATGAAGGTTATGAAGACCAGCTGGCCTTAGGGTTTATGGGGTTGATGAATCAGATCAACGGTGTCGTGGAGCGTGAGCAATATGATCATCGCCCGACCTTCGTGCTAGGTGATGAAGCGCACTTGATTACAACAAATCCCTTGTTAGCCATTTTCCTGGTTAAGATCGTGAAAATGTGGCGCAAGTTGGGTGCCTGGTTATGGTTGGCCACCCAGAATCTGGAAGACTTTCCCGACGCTGCCAAAAAACTACTCAGTATGTTCGAGTGGTGGATAGCGATGGTTTGCCCCAAGGAAGAGATTGAACAAATCTCACGCTTTAAAGACCTCACTGAGGAGCAGAAGGGCATGCTTCGCGCAGCAAGAAAGGAGCCTGGCAACTATACCGAGGGCGTTGTGCTATCGGACAACCTGCAATGCTTGTTCAGAAACGTGCCGCCACCGCTAGCCCTGGCACTTGCCATGACTGAAAAACACGAGAAGCAACAGCGAGCTGAGATTATGAAGTCACGGCACTGCTCCGAGCTGGAAGCGGTATTTGCTGTTGCTGATGGTATGGGGTCGACAGAGCAGGGGTAGCAGGCGTGATTTGCTCAGGGACAGTTGTCTTCTATTGCTGTACTCGATTTGGTTCTGGCTCATCTCCCCTTAGTTTGTTCTTAACTTTCTGGTGTCCGTGAAAGGTTTAACGTAGCTGTTATGTAGCGATTTCCCGATCATCCCTCCCATGAATAACTTAAAAGGGGATGCGGCGTTGAACCTAACCATCAAATCAGTCCTATTCACGATGTGCTGTACCAGCGTTTTCCAGTATGCCTGGGCAGATGCTGCGCTATGGCCTGAATCAGTAATTGTTGTAACCTCAAGCCAGCGGCCCATTTCCAATGTAGATAAGGTTTTAGTATACGCGGGCAGTTCACAGCCAGATATTCAGGTTCTTAATCTGGATTCAGTGACGGACATAGAGAAGCGCCTGGGTGACGGGTTGCCAATTGATCCTGAACAGGCGCGGGCAACAGTCGATCAGCGCATTGCACGTATAGGTCGTTCTCAATTAGATGCCGATTTACGTGCTGCTTATCTGCCTCTCGGCACAATGATGGTCTATGGTCTTGATCGTTATCCTGTCATCATTTTTGATCAGCAAGCGGTGATTTATGGCGTAACCGACGTGGCCCAGGCAGTCGATCAATATCGTCAATGGCGAGAAGATCAACAAGGGGTGGCTGTCCATGAATAGGGTCTTTCAAGTACTGCTTCTATTCTTGCTGTTACAGGGATACAAAGGATACGCGTTTGAAGCAGAACCAACGACGATAACAACTGCTGATATTGTTGGCGCAATTACGCTGGATCGCTCCTGCCTGAACTATTGTATTACCGGCGTCTGTGTCTGGCTGCGTTGCAGTATTACCGGTTGTGATATCGAAACCAGTATTCGCGTCGCGCACTACAATCCGGACTTGGTCGTGAGTGTCTACGACGAGCCCGGTGATAACCCATGGCAGGAGATGGAATCCTTATTTGGCTCGTTAGATTCAGGAATAGTCAGTGGGATCGTCAGTACCTTTCACGGTGCCTTTGTGGGAGGAGGGCATCGAACCGAAGGAGGTAATCCGGCGACTGATCAGAGCCTGCGATTCAAGGAAGTGACCGCGATTGGTCACCCGTTCTCCTCAATTTCTGACTTCATCGGCAACACAGGGTATTACTGCCCCTCCGAAGCCGAGTCCTTTAACCCTTATCTGCTTTCTTCACTGGATGCATTGACCTGGCGGCTTGGTTTGCCAGAGATGCTGTATTTACAAAACCTGCTACCTGGTCGGCGTGTCGTGGGCGATGGTATCCAGCAACAATGGGGGCCGGTTTGGCCGCGCACAGGGTTTATCAATCAGAAAGATGATGCCAAAGCGGCTGCGGTTGTCGCCCAGCGAGCTGGCAATATCGTTACCCAAACTCGCCAACCACATATCTATAACGCACTAAATGGCAATGGCTATAATCGTACCTGGTTGCCCGGTGAATTGGTTGAGAATGATCCGGATACAGGTGTATGGCAAATGCTGGCACCTGAAGTCGATGAGCAATGTTATGCCTTTGGTGAAAACGACGTGCTGAGTACGCCCTGGTCCCAGGGGCGTCATTCTGAAGATAACCGATACGCGTTTACCTTGTGGCGTCCCTACGAATGCTGTGAGGCAAAGGGTGCTTACTTATTCACTGTTCCGGTGAGGATTTGTTTATGATTTTTGAATATGCGGCCCCCCGGTTTTGTTGGATGGTAATGATCTTGATTGTTAGTTTTATAACCTGTTATCCGCTCATTGCCGCAGAAGCGCCAAGCGACGATAGCCTGTTCTATTACAAGATTGGTGGGGGGCGGGATATTGCTATTCCCCCCAGCCTCAATATCACTACGATTGATTTATCACTAAGCGGACAGGCCTCTGCACTCAGTTGCAGCGGTTTTGATCCAATGGTGGCTATCGAAAGTTCACTGGACAATTTGCGAAATGGTGTCGATAACGCTGTTAATGCCATTGAATTAGCAGCCACAGCCGCGATAGCAAATTTGCCTGGTTATATTCTTCAAAAGGCAAATCCGGGTCTGTATGACTTGTTTCAAAACGCCTTATTGCGCGCCAACGAATCCTTTTCGCTGGCCACTAAAAGCTGTGAGCGTATTCAATACGAGATCGCCAATAACACAAACCCTTTTGATGAGTGGATTACAGTCAGTTGGGGCGATTCCTGGAAGCGTTCAGTAGGTATCGGTGGAGCCAATATTCACGATGCGGTCGACGATGCAGAAGATGCGCCTAACGAGGGGATTGAATGGGTCGGTGGTCTGAGGGCGGGTGGTGTTAACCAGCCGCCGATTCGCGTGCTGTCAGATGTTGCCAAAGCTGGATTGAATATATTGTCGCAACGGCCTCCAGAAACAAGTAGTAACTTGCCTGGTAGCGCACCTCTTGCTCAGCATTTTGACGGTCCTAACGCGGTTGACCGGTGGATCAATAATGTATTGGGTGAGATTGAGGTAGGCCTTTGTGACAGCTGTACCAAAGGGACAAGGCCTGGAAAAGGATTGATTCCTTATATTGAGGAGTCTACTGACGATATCGTGCAGCTGTTAGTGGATCTGGTTTCAGGTTCAACGCAGCCTACACGGGTAAATCTGGAGCAAGTCGAAGCGCCGGGTATTGCGGTGACACTCCAAGTCATTCTGGCGATTCGAAATCAGTCTCCCGACGAAATATCCATTGTCATTAATAAGCTCGGCCAGGAAATTGCCGAAGCGAGGGTCATGGAGGAGGCGATGATCATTCGACGCTTGCTATTGGCAGGTCGGAAAGAGGGCTATGTCGCAGCGAATGAGATTGCGCAGCAAGAGGTAATCCAGGCACTGGATGAGTTGGAAAGCGAAATCAGTAATGTGATTTTCGAGAAAGATGCCCGCGATAAATTTGTTACTTCGACCGTTGTAGAGCTATTGCTGCGGGACAATGCGATCCGGCAATCGTCTGTGAATACGCCTGCCACAGTACCGACTGATCCTCGTCCCCTGAAAAATGGTGGTGTCGAACAATGAGAGCAGAGCAATGAAATTTACCGCTTTAAAGAGACAGTTCTTGCTCTGGGGATATACCTCCGCTGCGTTGGTATTAGTACTCATAGTGGGAGTCGCGGTCAGTATCTGGGGGAGTTCGCAGTCTCCTCAGGCGATAGGTTCACTGGTCGCGAACTTGCCGTTGGGTTGGTGGCGTGCTGGTATCTATAGTTTGCTGGTGCTGTTTTGGCCTCAGCTTGTCTGCCATCTTACCCGTCATCGTCGGAATGACTCTTCATCCTCAGCAAGTCGTCACCCATTAATTATTTTGATCGTTCTTTATGAATGTTTGGTTGTTCAAAACCCTTTAGCGATTTTGTTAGGAAGGGTGGCTTAACGGTATGGCAGTTGATAGTACGCTAGAACTCTATACCACGTTATTTGGCTGGCTGTTCTATAACAGCATTTGGGACGTGCTGGTGGCTACCGGTATCGTGTTTCTGCCGTTTCTGGGGATTCTTCTCGATACTATTATTCGCTCCTATGCGGGTGAAGATGCCGAGGAAGCGGGCAATACCACACTACGTATCGTCGAGGTGGAGTTCTTTGTCGCCTTCTTTGTGATCCTGATTGCAGCCGTGCCGGCGACACCGTTGAATGCTGTCGATTTATCGTTCACGCCACGCGCAGTCATTGGGACGCCTGCGCAGCCAGTGGCGACGGTCAATAACTCACGTACTACCTATGGTGGGGGCATTTCGTTTAATGCCGCACCTGTGACAGTGAATGTACCCGTGTTCTGGTATGCGGTGATGAGTTTTAGTTCGGGTTTTAACCGCGCAGTGATGGAAGATGTACCGCCCACGCTGGATTTTCGGGGGTATGTCGATGAATTGCGCGATGCATCCATTCAAGACCCTAATTTGCAACATGAGATTAACGATTTCTTTCGAGACTGTTTCGTTGAGGCGCGATCAAAATATCTGGCCGAACGTCCCAGCAGCGCAGCAATTACTGCATTGCTAAACAGTTATGGGGAGAGTGATCCCGATTGGATTGGCTCGCATGTGTATCAGGAAATACCGGGATATTACGATAGCATTCGTGCGGATACCGTCAGGGAAGGGTACCCCTGGTCGGCACTCAGGGACGTGGAATGGGATGCGACTAACCATCCTGTTTATGGAAAGCCATTTTGTTCGGAGTGGTGGCTGGGTATTCAGCAATCGATTCTCAGTGAGCAGGGTGATCTCGATTTGCTCTCTGCTGCCGCTGAACCGGGATGGGACCCTGCGCCACGTCGCGATGCGGTTATACAAATTGCATTGATCAATTCTCCGCCGCGTTGGACTACTCGCGGTTACGACTTTGCCTATGGGAATCTGGTCGATTTCAGTGTTGGGGAGCCTGGGGTGATGGTGTCGGTACAGAATGCCGCACAACAAGGTCTGGCTGCTTACGGCCTTGGAAAAACCAGCGTGTCTTTTGCCGCTTATCTACGTGTATTCCTTGAAGCAGCACCCATGGTGCAAGCTCTGATTCTGATGGGACTCTACACGCTGTTGCCGTTCTTTATTCTAATCAGCCGCTACAAGTTTTCTTTGTTGATTATCGGTGCGCTGATCCTGTTCACTGTCAAATTTTGGACTGTATTGTGGTTCTTTGCCTGGTGGGTGGATCAAAACCTGATTCAGGCGTTTTATCCTGACCCTGGCAGCGTGACCACGCTGTTTAGCACTGACCTCACGCTTAAACGGATCATTCTTAACTTTCTTACTGGCGGGTTGTATTTGGTATTGCCATTACTGTTATCCGTTTACCTCGGCTTGGCAGGTATTCGAGTAGCCTCTCAGCTTGATGGTGCTACCCAGGCGATCACCCGTGGCACAGCCGGGGCGGGACGAATTAATCCGCGTTTAGCCGGTCGCCTGAAAGGTAAGAAGGCAGCAGGGAAATGATTTGATCATGAATAACCTAACACATACCCACAGTGGCTATTGCTGTCTCAATAGCACCTTACATACCCGGATCAACGCTTCGGTGTGGTATGCAGTAATTCCTACGGAAATACTGAATGATCTGTTTGTTCACTCACCCAACCGGGGAGCTTGTTGCCCCATTGGGTCGGCGGCTCTTTTTATCACATCAACTCATTGAATCAGGAGCACTGCTATGAGTAAACCAACCGAAAATACAACAACGTCCTCTGCTACTGCAGAAAACAACCGGTACTTCAACGAGTATGCCAATGGTATTGGTTATCTGAACAGCATTCGTGAATTCGGTGCTGAAGGTAAACCTGAACGCTATGCAGCTCAAGTATCGGTTATCCAGGGGCCAGCGGATAACGTGCATTATGAATATCATGATCTCGTTATTTCGTCTGAAACCGTACTCGGTGTTGTGTTAGAACACCGGGAAGCTATCGAAGCCGAAGATGCCAATGTGCTGATTCGCTTTAATATGGCTAACCCTCGTGCCAAAGCATTCATCTATAAACAAGGTGAGCGTGCTGGTGAATTGGGGGCTGCGATAGGTGGCTTCTTGACGCGTATTCATTCCATGAAAATCAACGGTGAACTGGTCTATGAAGACCAACGCACTTTTGATGATCATGAGGGCACGCCTCAAGTCGCAAATGGATAACACGCCACCAGGGCAGTATTGATCTAACGTTATATTCTGTCCATTCCATCCTCATGGGAACCACCGTTCCCATAAGGACCTGGTGTGTTCCCTATTCCTATGGGAGCACATCATGAAAACCGTTAAGCCTTCGAATGAAATGTATTTCGCCGAAACGGCATTCGAGCAGGAAAACCAACTGATTGCTGAAGCCAAACACTTGCTCTATGCACGATTGAAAACCCGTGACCAGGTGTTTAGTTCCCCGCATGAAGTACGCGACTATCTGCGCTTACAGCTAGCAGGGCAGCAGCGAGAAGTATTTAGCTGCCTGTTTGTTGATAGCCAACATAGACTGATTGAGTATCGGGAAATGTTTGCGGGCACCATTGATGGTTGCAGTGTTTATCCCCGTGAAGTGGTCAAGGCTGCTTTACAGGTGAATGCCGCTGCAGTGATTTTTGCTCACAATCATCCATCGGGAGTGGCTGAGCCGAGTCAGAGTGATAGAAGTATCACACAACGGCTGAAAGAGGCTTTGTCATTGATGGATATCCGGGTGCTGGATCACTTTATTGTAGGTGATGAGACAGTGGAATCGTTTGCTGAGCGAGGATTACTTTAGTTGATCAAACCCAATGCCCGTAGAACTTCGGTTTTACGGGCATTTCTATAACTTATTGTCGTAAAGGCCGTCAGCACGTTTTACCGGATCAATCTCACCGCTTCGGTGGTTGTAATGAATAATGTTGTCGGTTGGGGCGTGATCATTTTCGTCATCGCCGCCATCTATAAGATCAACTAGAAATAGCAGGGTGCGCCAGCATAGGCTGAGCACACCGGCAATCAATGCGGCAATGAACAGATAAGACGCTTTGAGCCATTTCATCAGATTAGGCACCTTTTGTAGGGCGCTTAAAAATACAAGTAAGTTTTGCACTGCCTTTGGCGCAATTCACAAGCTCCCACTGCTGCTCACCTAATTTATTCAGCGCTTGGGTTAGTGCCCCGTCATTACCCAGTAAGGGGTAGGTTTTTACCAGATATTCCCAATTTTGCCCCGCTGTTGCCGACGTGGACAAAAGCAGCATGGCCAAGATACATGAAATGCGGAATGAGCTTTGAGTAAACATCCATTGTTCTCCTTAAGTGGGGAGTCCATGTAGGAAGCTACAATTATACTGTAAATGGGGTGATAAATGAGGTTCTGAAGTCACATTTTAGTAGTCAGTTATCAATATACTCGCGTAAAGCGCTCCAGATAAGGTGAAGGTCAAGGTTGGTCTCGTCGGCAATTTTAAGGAAACGCTCGCGTTCATCCAGTTGTTTGTGGTGTAACCAGAGCTTCCAGACCAAATGGTCGGTCTCTTCATCGCATAAAGGAGGTCTGCCGCTGCCTGCACCTCGAATATTAAGGATATTTCGGCGTCGGGAAAACTCCGAAGCATGCATACCAAACAACCGGCGCATCAGGATGAGTGGCGCGCCTTGTAGAAGGTATATATCTTCGAGCTCCCGTTCTTCTCGTTTCTCTTCTAGCTCTTTGATCTGGCGTTCCAAAGCTGATGGATTGATGCTGACAACCAAATAATGCTCTGCGCGCTGAACCAGGAATTTTTGCTCGGTGAGATTGAGCTTGGACATAAGGGTGATCAGGTTATCTGGTAGGGTGTTTATTTTGAAATGAATCGACTGAAGAGACTCAAGCGATGACATCAATGTCTTGGCCGCAGAGCGGCACATTTTATCCTCAAAATTTCCCATAAGCAGTAACACCATCGTTCCCTGACAGACAGCCTGTCCATAGTTTTCGATTGCGGTTCCATGCTATTAACAATGAAGAAAAATTACGTTGAGAAACTTTTCATAACAAAAAGAAATTATTATCAGTGGGGTTGTAACAGCATTCGCCTCCGGATTTGAGTGCCAAATTCGACGAAAGTTGTGTGATTCAATTCACGATTATGACTACCCTGAGTTGCAAATCGACAGCTTATCGGGGGTGTTATATGGAAAGTTTATTGATGGTCTGTTAGCTATCCGGTTGTTGTTATAAGCGGTCTTGGCGACCATTTATAGCTACAAAAATGTTTGTGGCTTCTTTTATGCTTCGTTTGGTTCAGGTTACCCAGGCTATTTTCTGTCTTGTCAGTATGATTTTGACAAGCCTGTTTGCCTTGTCTCTTTCTGGCGTGACTGTTGATACCTTGCCTGATCAAGAAGGTTGGGGGAAGGCCGTATTCTTAGCAGTTTTGTTTATATTAATTGGGTGTTGCATTGATATAGGGAAATATCTGTTTTGGTCTCAGCGCCAGAGAAGCCGCTATTATGGAATGCTTAGCCTTGTTTTGATGATTTTTTCTTGGTTAGCCAGCTGCGCTTTTTTGGTTACGTCAGAGCATGATTTAGTGCGGGAGTCCCAGGTTCGATCTGATCAATACATTGCCCTGCAGTTGAGAATTGAGAGCACCAGGCAGGCAATAGCCTTCCATGAACGCTTGTTGGAAAAACGATTGGGGAGCGCTTACCACAGCCAGTGGAAAGAAAGTGAAACTGATTTGGAGACTATTGCGTCGCTTAAATCTACATTGGCTGATCTAACGGAGGATTCTTCAAATGTAGGGTTGGAAACTGCAGCCCAGGCGGTTCCTACGACTCGATTCTTTGCTGGGGTTGGCCAAGTCCTGAATATTGATCCTCAAGTGGTTAGTGTGATGGGGTACGGAATACTGAGTCTGTTATTGGAATTGAGTACCTTGGGCATGATTGGTTTGGCGCGTACTTTAAAATCAGATCTTGGTGGAGATTATGACGTGCAGGGAGAGACAGAAACTGTTATACAAAATAGCGAGCATGAAATTGAGGTAAAACAAAAGGTCGCTCAATTAACGAGTGATATTCTACAAAGCCGTATTCCGCCAGTCCTTAGGAAAATTAAAGCTGCGCATTATGACCTGGATTTGGATGTTGTGCGCCAAGTATTAAGAAACCTGTTTGATGCTGGAATATTGGAGCAAGACAAGCGAAATAGTTATAAGTTGGGTGATCAGTTCCAGAATATTGCTAGCTGATGCTTTTAGCTATTTGTGGCTGCTACGAGGGGGAGGGGGATGGTAAGAGGCCGGACTCGAACCGGCACGCCCGCGAAGGTAATGGGTTTTGAGAATCCATCATGTCTACCAATTTCATTACTCTAACAACTCTACACATCTATAAATGAGCCTCTTGGAGAGAAGAAGTGGTATGATCCGTAAAGACCGCTTGGATCAGATCAAATTTAAAGCTCTAAGCTATTACTCGTCTTGATGAGGTCTGGTTGTTTTTTGTGCGCCCTGGAAATAAATGTAACTTTTTTCAATTTTTTTCTGATCATGGTATTTTTCATGGTATTGGCTATATGTTGAATTTTAACTATATGAAAAATAAGATAAAAATCCTCTCGTTTACAATCGAATGGGAATGATTACATCGTGCTGTCACGAACTTAAACGAAAAAGCCCGGTCATTGACCGTAATGCTGTTCACTTAAGCGGAGCAGCATTTCTATCCACCGGATAGCGGGTTTTTGATATCTTCACCGTCCGGGGCGTTGATCGCCTCGGACGGCG
>PBQA01000017.1 GCA_002724925.1 Oceanospirillaceae bacterium | reverse complement strand
TTCAACCAGGGTCGAATCCTCATTACGTAATGACAAGTCGTTAGCCTGTTTTGGTGGTTTGTTGTTCATGAATAGGATTTCCTTCGATGTCACCCAAAAGGCGGCTATGTACCGGTGTTACAAGTCGAAAATTTATGGCTCAATCCATTAACCTACGATAATGGTCATTATCGTTGGTTAGAATTTGAAATTCAATCGTATTTGAAAAACATCAATATAATGTTATTTTACGTGTTACATAATACGTTATTAAATAATCTGAGAGGAATCCACATGGCCCGTGCCGGTGTCACTTACCACGACGTTGCCAAAGCCGCTGAAGCGATCAAAAGTCAGCGCCAAGAACCTACTGTAGACCGGGTGCGTGAACACCTCGGAACCGGCAGCAAAAGCACCATCGCACCACTGCTCAAACGTTGGCGATCAGATAACGGAGAGGCGGCCGATATCGGCGGGCTACCGAACGACTTAATCGAAGTGGTAAAGTCGCTGTATGAGCGGGTACAACAAATGGCCGACCATCGTATCGAGCAGGCCCGTCAGGAATTTGAAGGTTTCAATAACGAGCTTCGTAAAGAGTTGACCGATTCCAAAAACACAATCGCGCAGCTTACTGCTCGACAACAAGATCTTGAAAGCCAGATTGAGCGGCAAAACAAAGAAAAAGGTGAGGAAAAAAAGTTTCTGGAAGGTGCGCGTATCAGCCTGGTTAAAGCCGAGTCCCAACGAGACGAAGCGATTGCGAGGACTACTGAACTGAAGGGAAGCGTTGCTGAACTCAAGCAGGAAAACAAGGATATTCGAGAGCACTTTGAACACTATCAGCAGCGCACAGCGGAAGACCGTCAGCAGGAGCGCGAACAGTTTCGCACTGTTATTCAGGGATTAAAAGATCAGATTCGTGATCTGCAACACCGGCTCACCCAAGCCGAGTCCAAAGCGTCTGAGTTATTTGATGCTAATGCACAGTTACAAAGCAACGCCGGTAAACTTGAACAAGCCAATGCAACGCTAAACAGGGAGCTAAACGGAAAGATAGAAGATATCCAGGGTCTGAAGCGCGAGCTTGAAGACGCCGTGACGAAGTATCGGGATTCCCAGCATAAAAATGAACAAATGGCGGAAAACATGGCAGTGATCACCACCCAAAAAGCAGATGTGAGCAAGGAATTGGCTGTGTCAGCTCAAGTATTGGAGACCACCAAAGCCGAACTAAAAGCCTGCCAGGACAAGATTGCATTTCTGACTGACGAGAACAAGGTAATACTTCAGGAAAAGGCGATGATCCAGGGGCAGTTTAAGCAACTCCAGGGCTCGCTATGATCGTGTTAGAGCCAAACTTGTCAAATTTGTCGGTTCTTCCACAGAACCCCTACCAGATAAAGTCAACCAACTGCAAAAGGTGATCGATGCGCATATGCCCAGCATACGCATCGAGCAATTGCTGATGGAGGTGGATCAAATGACGCATTACAGTCGTCACTTTGTCCCTATCCAATATCACCAGTCACGGCCCAAAAACTTTTACAAAAGCCTGATGGCTGCCATTATTTCACAAGCCACAAACCTGGGCGTCGTGTCCATGAGTAACAGCGTCAATGGCGTTACTGTCGATATGCTAAGGCATATCCTGCAATACTATATTCGCGAAGAAACCCTGATCAACGCCAGTGCTGAAATTGTGAATCAACACCATGAGCTGCCGTTGAGTGCGGTGTATGGCTCCGGTACATTGTCCTCTTCAGATGCGCAACGCTTTAAAATCCGCGCCGACAGCCTGTTGGCTTCATACTATCCCCGCTATTACGGCTACTATGAAAAAGCCATCGGGATCTACACCCACGTATCCGATCAATATTCCGTGTTCAGCACCAAGATCATTTCCTGTAGCCCTCGTGAAGCCCTGTATGTTCTGGACGGTCTGCTGGAAAACAACACAATTCTGAAAATCCGAGAGCACACCACCGATACGCATGGGTACACTGAAATCGTCTTCGCCCTCTGTCATTTGCTCGGCTTCTACTTTATGCCACGCATTCGGGATCTGAAGGATCAGCAGCTATACCGTATCGACAAATCCGTCGATTACGGTGACCTCAACCATTTACTCACGAAAACAGCTGATTTGGCGATTATTGAGGAGCAATGGGAATACATGATGCGGGTGGTCATTTCTCTGAAACAAAAAACTGCGCCAGCACACGTCATCGTTCAACGGTTGACCAACAGTTCACCCTCCGATCGCCTCACCAAGGCCTTTACCAACCTGGGCCGGATCATCAAGACCGAATACATTCTGCGGTACCTAACTGACAAAGACCTGCGCCAAACCGTCCAGCGGCAACTGAATAAAGGGGAATACCGGCACAAACTGCCGCGCTGGATATTCTTTGCGGACCAGGGTGAATTCACCACTGGGGACTATGAGGAAATCATGAACAAGGCCAGCAGCCTCAGCTTTGTATCCAATGCCATTCTGTACTGGAACACGATCAAGATAAATGACGTGGTTGAGCAGCTCCGGCAGCAGGGGGAGGATATCGACGACAAGACCTTATCCCATATCTCGTTATTGCCCTATAAGCATGTGTTGCCCAATGGTACGTACTTTATTGAAGATGAGGGGAAGGGGTGATTATTCGGAAACCTACGGTTACGCGGAGGGCCTGGGAGTCAAAACCGTAGGTTTTCGTTCAAATGCCCCCGCTGGTCCAAAATTGGCGAGGCCTGCAAAGCAGCGGGAGTTCTGTTCTGTGTCGATGCGATCCAGGCCGTCGGTGCTCTCAGGTTTGATGTCGAAGAAATACAGTGCGACTTTGCCATGGCAGATGGTCACAAGTGGCTGCTGGGCCCTGAAGGGCTGGGCTTTTTCTATGTCCGGGAAGAGCGAATGAACGATCTGTCACTCAATGAGTATGGCTGGCACATGATCAAGCACGCCGGTGACTACAACCAGGCCAGCTGGGAGGTCGCCGATACAGCAATGCGTTTTGAGTGTGGGAGCCCCAACCTTCTGGCTGCACATGCACTCCATGCGAGCACCAGTCTTCTTCTGAATACAGGCATAGAAAACGTTGAGGCAGCAGTTCTGAGCAAAGCGGATTCGTTATGTGGTCTGTTATCTGATGCTGGAGCTGAAATCATCACACCAGCTCACAGCAGAGGGCGCTCTGGAATTGTGACATTCGGGACGAACGGACGATCGCCCAAAGAAGTGTGGCAAGCATTAATGAGTAAAGGAGTTATCTGTATGCACCGCGGTGGAGGAATCCGCTTTTCGCCTCACTTCCATACGCCTCTCTATCGCCTGCAGCAAGCGGTCAGCATCGCTGCGGAAGAGTGTCTTTGGTAATTAAACTTTCCAGACAAGCCCCAGACACTACATAGTATGCGTCATACGGTCTGATTTAATTGCGCCAGCAAGGTAGGTTTCTATCTTGTTGCGGGCAATATCATCTTCATCATTGAACTGGACGCCGACGCCTGCAACTTTATTGCCTTGCGCCCCCTTGGGCGTTACCCAAACGACTTTACCGGCAACAGGGATCTTCTCAGGCTCATCCATCAACTTCAGCAGCATGAAGACTTCGTCTCCCAACTGATACTGTTTACTTGTTGGAATGAAGAGCCCACCGTTTTTAATAAACGGCATATAGGCAGCATACAGGACTGATTTATCTTTGATGGTTAATGACAGGATGCCATTCCGACCGCCTGGGTTCATGCAATTACTCCCGCTTTTGCTTCAGTCAACGCCTGCCACTCGAGCAACAAGGTTTCCAGGGTCAGCGTTTTGTTATGGTGGGAAGCACCTGACATCAGCTGACCGAGTATTTGTTGTAATTTTTTCTGAAAGGTTACCAGCATTTCCCGCTTCACAACATAAGCGTCCATAAGTTCTGTGACTGGCCCTGCAAACTGAAGATGTTTTGCCTCCGCACCACACGCCGCTTTCAGGACATCGCAAGACCACTGGTAAAACCATTGTATAACCGTCTGGAACTCCAGCTTACTCCAGGACGAGGCAATTTTATCGAGAGGCAAAGACGACGTAGTCCATTGTTGTAATTCCGAGACCCATTTTTCCTGAACCGTCGCGACACCGCTGCTCAGCCAATTCATGGCAGCGACAGGAGCACCGCCATTTCTCGCCAGTGCCATGTCGGCATCAGCTGAGCCTACCCCCTGATCCTGCAGCCAGTCTTTCGATGCATCATAAGATGGCAGGGCCAGATTGATACGCTGGCAGCGGCTGCGAATGGTAGGGAGAACAGAACCAAAGCGCTCTGTTTCAAGTAGGATAAAGCTTTCACCCGGGGGCTCTTCCAGGGTCTTAAGCAATGCGTTGGCCGCATTTACGTTCATAACCTCCGCAGGGCGAAGAATGACGACCTGACACTGACTGATCTGAGGCGTTTGAAAAATCAGCTCATTCACTTTGCGAACATTGTCGATACGAATCTGCTTTGAGTTTTCTTCCGGCTGGCAAAGCATAAAATCGGGGTGACTGCCCGCCGCCCAAAGCTGACAACTGTGGCACTGCCCGCACGCCTCGTCCGCAGGATTCTGACACAACAACCAACGCGCGACATTCAGTGATAACTCATGCTTACCGATGCCTGCACTGCCTGTTATCAGCAGCGCGTGTGGCAGGCCAGCAGTGCGGTGGCGACGTACAAGAGAACTCCAGGCATCCACCTGCCAGGGATAAAGAGACATCAGGATTCCACCTGTTGTTTTTTGTCTTCTAACTCGCCTGCAACCACTTTCAGGACTTGCTCAGTCACTTGTTCAAGCGGAGCGGTCGCATCAATGACCCGAAATCTCGAATAACGCTCGGCCAGTGCCAGGAACCCCAGCCGGACCTTTTCGAAAAATGACATGGCTTCAGCCTCAATACGATCAGTCTCTTCTGCCAGATCCTCAGCCCGGGCTCGCGCACGCCCCATGCCAATCGCCACTGGCGCATCTAGTAGCAACGTCAGGTGTGGTTCAACACCGCCTTGCGCAAGCGCTTTAAGCTGCTCGATATTATCGAGAGAAAGACCTCGCCCATAGCCTTGGTAGGCGATAGTAGAATCGGTGAAGCGGTCACACAGGACCCAGTCACCGCGCTCCAGTGCAGGCCGGATGACGGCATCGACGTGCTGAGCACGTGCCGCAAACATCAGGAGTAACTCTGTCATATCAGACATAGGTTCTTCGTGATGCGCCTTCAGAAGATCGTTACGGATTTTTTCAGCGATCGGGGTTCCGCCCGGTTCGCGAGTCACCACCACAGAGATTCCCTGCGATTCGAGGTGCCTTGCAACCGCCTGAATATTGGTCGACTTACCAACACCTTCACCACCTTCAAACGTAATAAAACGACCGGAAGTAGTTAGCATCAGTCAGTCTCCCCGCTGCTTTGCTCTGCTTTTGGCGCTGAGCGGTAGTCGCTCCGTCGCGATAGTTGGTAGCGTCGCACTGCCTTATTGTGCTCTTCCAGAGTGGAAGAAAAATAATGGCTACCATCCCCCCGCGCGACGAAGAATAGCTCGGTACCTTCTGCAGGGTTCAACGCCGCGCGAATAGCTTCTCGGCCAGCCAGCGCGATAGGCCCCGGAGGCAGTCCTTTGTTGCGATAGGTGTTATATGGATTACTGCGATCACGCAGGTGCGCTCGCGTGAGATTGCCATCGAAAGACTCACCCAGGCCGTAGATGACGGTTGGGTCTGTTTCTAACCTCATATTCTTTTGTAAGCGGCGCACAAAAACACCGGCGATAACCGGACGTTCACTGGCGACACCCGTTTCTTTCTCGATAATAGACGCCATGACCAGCGCTTCATACGGCGAGGTATAAGGCAGATTAGCATCGCGCGCCTGCCACTCCTCTTTAAGCACCCTGTTCAGTCTTTCGTGCGCCTGAGTGATGATTTCAGAGACGGGCTGGTTGCGGTGATAAACATAGGTGTCCGGGTAAAGCTGTGCTTCAGCATGAACTGTAAGACCAAGATAGTCGGATACACGCTCGACGGTAAGGGCTCCGAGGTCTTGTTGAAGATACTCAGCCTGACTCAACGCTTCGAGAGCGGCAGACAGCCTGCGTCCTTCAATTAAGGAAACCCGATACGTTCTGGTCTGAGCTTCCGCCAGGTACGGCAATATCGTGAGGCTGCTGAGCCCCGGTGGAATAATAAATTCACCGGCACGAACATCACGCGCCCCGCCAGTCAGTCTCGCAGCAACTTTCAGGCGAAGAGCCGAACGAAGCCACCCCTGATCTTCCCACTGCTGCGCCATGCTGTTCAGCGACTGTCCCTTCTCGATCACGACAACGACAGACGTTTGATTAAGGTTTTTCTGACTCAGCCACCAGTACCCTACGGAGCCGAGAATAAGCCCTGCCAATACAAGCAGAGCTATCATTGCGAGCAAGAGTCGCTTAAGCATCATTCAAACATTTCCTGATAGGCAAGCTGCCATCGCTTTGCTTCTGGTGCCACATCCAGAGTCTGGCCATCAAAGATGTGACAGGAGCGAATTCCAACAAGACTATTTGTAAAAATCAGCCCTTGAGCGCTGTTAAGCTCGGGCAGACCAAAGTTTTGTACGTTGATTTCGGGGTTCGTATCCAGCAACCAGCGTCGTACTACTCCATTAATCCCCGACGAGGTTATTTCCGGGGTTAGCCAACGGCCGTCCAGTTTAACAAAAACATTGCTCATGCACCCCTCAATCACGATCCCGCTACTATCGAGCATGATGCATTCATCCCACTCGACATCGAAGCTGTCGCGGGCAAGTACCTGCTCAAGTCGGTTCAGGTGTTTATGCCCAGCGAGCAATGGCTGAGTCGATAACACAATATCGCTCGTACCAGCAGCGTAAGGGGATATTGAAAACGCCGGTGCATTGAAATAGCGCACCGTTACCAACGGCATGAGATCTGGAGTGAATCCGTATCCTCGTGGACCAACGCCTCTCGTTACCAGAAGCTTGCACGCTGTCATACCGACTGGATGCGCCATCGAATCAATCGCGTGCAAAACGAATTCAACCGCGACGTCACTGAAGCGGAGCGCTTTCAGCCCCAGTGCCAGGCGCTCGACATGCATTTGCCAGAGAGGTGCAACACCGCGACCATCAAGACGGACCGTTTCAAAGAGCCCATCACCGAACTGCTGCCCTCTGTCATCAAACTCCTGCGCATCAGACTGCCAGCCATTTCCGGCCTGATAGTTAAACTTCATTGAGATATCCGGCTAAAAATCAGCGTGGCATTAGTCCCACCAAAGCCAAAGGAGTTGCTCATTACATGCTCCAGCGGCATATCCCTTGAAACTGGGCCGATCAAGTCGAGATCACAACCAGGGGACGGCGTTGTCAGGTTTAAAGTCCCCGGAGCCTTCTGGTCACACAGAGCAAGGACTGAGATGAGAGCTTCGAGCGAACCAGCAGCACCAATCAGATGGCCAGTCATCGACTTAGTCGAGGAGATCGCGACACTGTTGGCCGCCTTACCGAAGGCGGATTTTATCGCATTAATTTCAGCGAGATCGCCCGCAAGGGTCGACGTGCCGTGAGCATTAATGTAGCCAATATTGTCGGGCGTTAAGTCAGCATTGTGAAGAGCATTGGCCATCGAAAGCGCCGCCCCCTCGCCGTTCTCAGGTGGTGAGGTCACGTGATAAGCATCATCACTCATGCCAAACCCTGAGAGCTCTGCGTAGATCTTTGCCCCCCTCGCCTGAGCATGCTCAAGAGACTCGAGAACAAGAACAGCAGCGCCACTACTAAGAACAAACCCATCACGGTAAACGTCCCAGGGGCGACTTGCCCCCTGTGGACTATCTGTACGCGTGCTCAATGCACGAGCAGCGGCAAAGCCAGAAATCCCCAATGGCGAACACGCCATCTCAGCCCCGCCAGCGACCATCAGATCTGCATCGCCGAAGGCAATGGTTCGTGCAGCGAAACCGATATTGTGTGTACCGGTGGTACATGCGGTGGCAATTGAGAAGTTAGGGCCTTTGAAGCCGTGTCGGATTGCTATGTTACCAGCAGCCATATTGACAACCGAACCAGGCACAAGGAAAGGAGATACCCGCCGTGGCCCACTGTTATTGAGCGTATCGACGTTTGTTTCTATCGTCGATATGCCGCCAATACCAGAACCCACCGCAACACCGCAGCGAACCGGATCGTACGTCTCTCCGAGCCCTGCATCATTAAGCGCCTCATCTGCGGCGACCAGCGCGTATTGAATAAACGGGTCAAGTTTGCGCGATTCTTTTGCAGATAGTACATCATCCGCACAAAAACCTTTAACTTCACCACCGAAGTCAACGGAATAACCTATGGTATCAAATCCCGTTATAGGACCTATCCCACTTTCACCTGCAAGAATCGCTTTCCAGGTATCCGGAGCATTCAAGCCGCACGGATTCACCGTGCCCAGCCCCGTAATCACTACGCGTTTGGTTTTCATATTCAGTCACCCGCCCAGAATGAATATACCCTGCAGCATTTCAGTGTCGGGACAGAACCCCGCTCATACGGTGGTTGCCGCAGGGCACAAAAAAGCCGCGACGGCTGCGCGGCTTTTTCCTATCGCTACTAACCCTTACAGGTTAGCAACGATGTAGTCGATAGCTTCCTGAACGGTAGTCAGCTTCTCAGCCTGCTCGTCTGGAATCTCAGTCTCGAATTCTTCTTCCAGAGCCATAACCAGCTCTACAGTGTCGAGAGAGTCTGCACCCAGATCATCAACAAAAGAAGATGAAGCTTTTACTTCTTCTTCCTTAACACCCAGCTGTTCACAGACGATTTTCTTTACGCGTTCTTCAATGTTACTCATTGCTATATTCCTGACTTGTTAAATTTTCCAGAAGGTCAGCGAGACCTTAACCCATGTTCATACCGCCATTCACATGAATGGTCTGGCCGGTAATATATCTGGCATCGTCGCTTGCCAAGAAGGCAACCGCACCTGCGATATCATCAACATGACCGAAGCGCTTACCCGGAATGGACGCTAGGATGGCCTCTTTTTGCGTTTCAGGCAAGACATCTGTCATGTCAGTTTGAATAAATCCAGGCGCCACACAGTTGACGGTGATATTGCGACTGGCGATTTCCTGAGCAAGCGAGCGACTGAAGCCTTCCAGCCCTGCCTTGGCAGCAGCATAATTAGCCTGACCGCCATTGCCTGTTGTGCCAATAATTGAGCTGATGTTAATGATGCTCCCGGCCTTTTGCTTGAGCATGGCCTTTGCTAACGCCTTGCACACCCGGAAAACCCCTGAAAGGTTGGTATTAACTACCGCATCCCAATCGTCTTCACTGAGACGCAAAAATAGATTATCGCGTGTAATGCCAGCGTTATTCACTACAACCAAAGGCGTACCATACTCAGAAAGTAGCGATTTCATTGCTGCGTTAGTCTGTTCACTATCAGCAATATTCAACACCGCCGCCGAGTGCTCGTCGCCATGCACTCGCAATTTAGCCTGCAGGGCTTCAGCGCCAGACTCACTGGTTGCCGTCCCGACAACACGGTATCCGTCTGCAACCAAACGCTCTGCGATCGCAAATCCAATCCCACGGGAAGCACCCGTAACGAGGGCCAGCTTCTTCTCTGACATTATTCGGCCCCCTGAATTTTAGACATGCTTGCCTCCAGGCCTGCAAGATCGCCCGTACCAGCTACCGGCAGACTCTTATCAATACGCTTATTCAGCCCAGCGATCACTTTTCCTGGGCCGAATTCAACCGCAAGCTCCGCATGATGACGAACAGCAGGAACGGCGCCTGTCCAATTCACAGGACTATACAATTGCTGAAGCAAACGCTGAGGTATTTCCTCCAGCGTGGCTGGAGCATTACCCACATTATGGTAAACCGGGAATTTAGGTGCTCTCCATTGAACCCCGTCGAGATCTGCTGCGAATATCTCCGCCGCCGCCTTCATCAGACTCGAATGGAATGGTCCACTCACAGCAAGAGGCAGCGCACGTTTCGCGCCCGCTTCTTTCGCCAGTTCTATGGCTTTTTCAATACCCGCCTGCTCGCCGGCGATAACAATCTGACCCGGCGCATTAAAGTTTGCCGGCTCTACAACACCTGCCTGAGACGCAGCCTCACACACTTCAACGATCTGTTCGTCGTTAAGGCCCAGAACGGCAGCCATGCCCCCCTGCCCAGCAGGAACAGCAGCCTCCATGAGTTCGCCACGACGTCGAACCAGGCGGACAGCGTCTGCGAAATCAATCGCATCTGCTGCGACCAGTGCCGAGTATTCACCAAGAGAATGCCCAGCACCCGCAGTAACATTAAGCGCGGGACTGTGTTGGCTGACGACACGCCATACAGCAGTGCTGGCAGCAAGCAATGCAGGCTGTGTATTAAAGGTCTGGTTTAATGTGGAATCTGGCCCTTCGGTGACCATCTTCCAGAGATCGATGCCCAGGGCATCAGAGGCTTCAGCGAATGTCCCACTGACTTCAGAATACTGTTTCGAGATATCAGACAGCATGCCCACCTGTTGAGCACCCTGCCCCGGGAAAAACGCAATCACGTCGGTCATTGCAAAACCTTATCGTTATTTTCTTCGATCGTTCTGGTCGCACCAGAATATAGCTGCGTATTGTGACAATAAACCGCATTAAATGCACAGGATTATTGCCTGAAACTCACCAGTTGGCCTGACTTCAGGGTTCAAAACCGGGCTTCAGCAAGTGATTTTTAAAAACTCAGCTTCCATAGACTGGTAATCACGCGTTCTTAGCTGACGAACCATGTATTCCAGGGCGTAGCGAAACGCGCGCTCGTCAGACTTTCCATGCGTCTTTGCAACGTTCCCTGCAATCCCCAGAAGCATAGCGCCGCCATGACGAGCTGGCGAAACCTGCCGGTCGATTCGTCTCATGGTTGCCTTCCACAGAGGATAGAACCACCGCAAAGCGAGCGAACTTCGCAACTCAGAGCCCATCATATCAAGGAGCCACTCAATCAACCCTTCTGTCGTTTTCAGGGTAATATTACCGGAATAGCCATCGCAGATAACTGCATCGAGATCACCATCAAACAGACGATCTCCCTCGCGAAAGCCCGCATAGAGAGAACCCAACTGCTCATCAAATAGAGCACCCGCGGCTTTGATGGTATCGGTTCCCTTTCCCGGTTCCGTGCCGATATTAAGCAGGGCAAGCCTGGGCTGCTCATTACCACCTGCGCGATACCAGGCTGTCGCCAGAAAGCCGAGCTGAAGCAGCTGTTCAGATGTCATGCAGATATTGGCGCCCAGATCCATCATCAATAATGGACGCCCCTTGGTTGGCAGCTGAGTGGCAAGAGCCGGGCGATCCACACCATGAAGAGCCCCGAGATGCTTGCGGGCAAGCACCAATAACGCACCAGTGTTACCTATCGACAAAACGCCATCGGCGTCGCCTGACGCATGAAGTTTCAGGCAAACAGACATACTGGAATCTGCGCGTTCTTTGAGGGCCTGGCGAGGGCTATCCTCCATGCGCACATGCCCCCCGCATACAACAAGTCGTGCACGAGGCTGGTATTTGCCAAGAATTTTACGAGCAGAAGCGTGCAGAGATTCTTCGAGAGGCAAGATTACTTCGACGTCGGGATCATTTTTCATCAGGGCCCGACATGCCCTGAACGCAACGCGGGGACCTAAGTCCCCGCCCATCGCATCAACCGCTATGGTTACCATAGAATCAGTTGCTGCCAGTCTCCACGACTTTTTTGCCACGGTAGAAACCGTCAGCACTCACGTGGTGACGACGATGAGTTTCGCCAGTAGTAGCGTCGGTAGACAGAGCGATGGTGTTGGTATCAACAGCATCGTGTGAACGACGCATACCGCGCTTAGAACGGGTTACTTTGTTTTTCTGAACCGCCATGGTAGGGCTCCTGGTTAATCGCTATTTCTGTTTAAGCTGCGCAAGGACGTCAAACGGATTCGACCGTTGTGGTTCCTCTGCGGCAATGTCTTCTTGTGGCTCTATTTTGAGTGCCTGACACTCGTCCTGAGGGTGCATTGGAAAATCCGGCAAGTTGAGCAGAAGCTCATCTTCGATAACATCCCAAAGGTACAGTCGGCCTTCTTCATCAAGTTCGACAGGTTCCAGACGCTTAGGAAGCGCCTTCGCCTGGTCATCATTGAAGACCAGACCCAGTCGAAACTCAGCAGAGATACCGATCCGTACATCCCCCAGACAGCGCTGACACTCCATTACCACCCCTGCGCTACACTTACCGGATAAAACCCGAAAGCGTTCTTCATCCCGACCAAATTCAACTTCGCACTCAATATAGTCATCGAGTGAGCGGGTAGAATCTACCAGCCGGGTTAGCTTATTACTTTCGATTTTTCCTTTAAGCTGTTGATTTACCTCAACTAACTTAAAAGCATCGATGCGCTTGGGAAGCGGAGCCTCTGTCATAGTGCGCGACATCATAGGTATGTCGCCCCCTCATGTCAAAATTATTTAGCAAACCATGCGCACACTAGCGCATGGTCATCACTTGGGTACTAAAGAATGACGCCACACCTTTGCCGAAGCTGGCACCAAACCGCTCCATAAACTCAACAAACGGGTCCTTCCTTACGGTGTAGTTAACCAGCTCATCAGTACCCAAAAGATCACGCGCAACCTGGCTCGATGATGCAAGACCATCAACAAGACCAAGCTCTACCGCCTGTTCTCCTGTCCACACCAGACCACTGAAAAGATCAGGATGATCAGACAGACGGTCACCACGGCCAAGCTTTACCTGAGATATAAATTGCTTGTGCGTAGTATCCAGCACACCTTCCCAGAATTCTTTCTCCTCCTGACGCTGCGGAGAGAAAGGATCGAGAAACGCCTTATGCTCACCAGAGGTATACAGGCGACGCTCAACACCAAGCTTATCCATAGCTTCGACAAAACCAAAGCCTGACCCGACAACACCAATGGAACCAACAAGACTTGCCTTGTCTGCATAGATCTCGTCCGCGGCGGCAGCGATGTAATACGCCCCCGAAGCACCGATATCCATAACCACCGCATACACAGGGAAGTCCGGCCGCGTTGATTTCAACCTTACGATTTCATCGAACACATAGCCCGACTGGACAGGGCTACCACCCGGGCTGTTAATTCTGAGAATCAATCCCAAGGCCTCGTCGTTATCAAATGCATCTCGCATAGCACCAATGATTCGATCAGCACTCGCATCTTCTTCCGCCGATATCGCACCACGCACCTCCACGACAGCCGCATGAGGACCAACGGCGAAGCCAGCACCCCCATCCCCACCTTTAGAGGCTCCACCATAAATAATGGCAGCGATGACGAACAGGTAACTGAACGTCAGTAGTTTGAAGAATATCCCCCAGCGACGGGCGGTACGCTGCTCCTGCTGCGACGCCATAAGCGCCTTCTCTATAAGTTTCCATTCCTTGCTATTGTCTTCAGGGCGACGAAATTCGTTGTTATCCATTAATACCAATCCAGTCTAAAAGTTCGCTAATGCTATGACAGATGACTTGAGGCCCACAAGCTCTTAACCTTGCCTCGTCGTGAGCGCCATGACTCATACCGATAGAATCCATCCCGATAGCCGCTGCCATTTCAAGGTCATAGGTTGTATCCCCTACCATGACAGCACCCTCAACTGACACGCCGAGCTCCTCAAGAATTTCAGTCAACATCAGGGGGTGTGGTTTTGATTGGGTTTCATCGGCACATCGTGTTGTATTGAAAGCGCATTCAAGGGACAGGTCATGCAGTATACGATCCAACCCTTTCCGGCTCTTCCCGGTAGCGACAGCAACCTTACGCGCCCCGGCAGCCAGCCTATCAAGCAAGGCCTCCGCACCATCAAACAGATCCATTGGTATCTGACTGTCATAGACGAAGTAGCGCGCGTAAGCCGACCTCATCGGCTCCATTTGATCCGCACGCACACCGGGCCAGACCGTCTTAATGGCTTCCGGCAAGCCAAGCCCAATAATATTCTGAATGTCAGCATCAGGAACGACTGGCAAACCAACTTCCGCGCCCGCACGTCGCATACTGTCGACGATCCTGCCTGTCGAATCTGCGAGCGTTCCATCCCAATCAAAGATGACTAACTCATACTTCACATCACACCCTCGTAGCTGCATCCCACTTTATGAAAGATCGACCTCAACTCACCATCGGGCTTCGCCTCAATATTCAATCGCTCACCAGAAATAGGGTGACGAAACCCAAGGCGCCACGCATGCAGACATAATCGACGAATGCCCTGCTCTTTATCCTGAAGCGCTTCCGTGCGGTCGCTGTATTTTACATCGCCTGCAATTGCAGCCCCTTGCGAGAGACAGTGCACGCGTATCTGGTGAGTTCTTCCCGTGACAGGCTCCGCCTCAATCAAAGAGTAGCGAGCCCCCTCAGAAAGCAGCCGCATACGCGTATGACACGACTTCCCGTCTTCACTTACGACCACAACGCGCTCGCCCGATTGCCGCTCAGTACGCAGAAGAGGCAGGCGGATATCCGTTACTCCGGCATCCCAGTGACCATGAACCAGGGCAAGGTACTTTTTACTGATACCTCGCTTATCAACCAGCATCTGCTGAAGGATGGTCAGCGCCTTGCGCTTTTTCGCAACAAGGATGACGCCCGACGTATCACGATCAAGTCGATGCACCAACTCAAGAAAGCTGTGATCGGGACGAGTCTTACGGAGCGCCTCAATAAGCCCGAGCGACACACCGCTCCCTCCATGCACCGCCAACCCATGGGGCTTATTTACGGCCAGCAAAGCATCATCCTCATACAACACGGAGTCCTTCAGAATCTTCTGCAAAGCTGGTGACACGTCAGGCACCTCGTTCGCTTCTGGCAATCTGACCGGAGGAACCCGAACCCGGTCTCCTCTTTTCAGCCTGGAATCGGCCTTAGCACGACCTTTATTTATCCGCACCTCCCCCTTCCTGATAATGCGGTACACGAGCGTTTTGGGCGCCCCCTTGAGAAGACTCAACAGAAAATTATCGAGGCGCTGGCCATCGTTACCCTCATCGACATCGATAAAGTTAACTTTGGCTGGGTCTAGCTGAGGTCTGGGCATGCGAAGAAGTTACCAACGATTTATTTTGTTAAGGCAATTGCTGCCTCTGAACATTGTTGCTATATTCCGGCGTGATCGGGTGTAAACCGAACATAAGTAGCGCATCTTTCCGCATAATAATGTTGAGAAGACAACGCTCCCCGGTCAGGCCGCAAGGCGGCTAAGTATAAAGGAAGATGAATACGGTAAACACTCTTCCCTAGAATTGATTCGGCGGAATGACTCCGCCCGGTGAGATAAACCGCGCAGCTACCTGCAGGCAATCTCGCATTATCAAATTATGGACAGTGTCGGTGTCTGCTGAGCGGAGCAACAACCAGCCCGCAAACACCATTGCCCCGGGAAACGCAATCAGTAAGACGGATTCCACGGCAGAGCACCCATAAATATTTTGGTAATAACCGGCCCTGTAGGCCGTGATGAACACTGCGAAAGTGATAACTAGATTCCCCTGCTCCGCACACGTGCGTAGCGGGTTACAAGGCGGCATTACCGCCACTATCCTTCGCTGCTGAAACAACACAGCAGACAGGCCCTGCGTTGCCAGTCAGGTACGTTGCCCAACAGAGTAATACGTACCGCATGAAAAGAATGCTGATCAACGCAACTCAGACAGAAGAGTTGCGTGTTGCCCTTGTAGACGGCCAGAAGCTCTACGACCTGGACATTGAATCCGGTGGTCGCGAGCAGAAAAAGTCTAATGTTTACAAAGGCAAAATAACCCGCATCGAGCCGAGCCTCGAAGCCGCCTTTGTCGACTTCGGAGCCGAGCGTCACGGCTTCCTTCCGCTGAAAGAAATCTCTCGTGAGTATTTCTGCAAAGACCCTGGCCCTGGCCGCATCAACATCAAAGAAGTGTTGAAGGAAGGACAGGAAGTCATCGTTCAGGTAGACAAAGAAGAACGTGGTAATAAAGGCGCAGCCTTGACCACTCAGGTAAGCCTCGCCGGACGCTACCTGGTTCTGATGCCAAACAATGCCCGCGCTGGTGGTATTTCACGCCGCATCGAAGGTGATGAACGTACTCAGTTGCGTGAAGCCATGAAAGGCGTCAGCGTGCCTGACAAAATGGGCGTTATCGTGCGCACCGCAGGCATTGGCCGCTCAAGCGAAGAGCTCCAGGCCGACCTGGACTACCTCGTTCATCTCTGGGATGCAATTTCTCGCGCCGCAGAAGAGCGCGCAGCACCTGTACTCCTGCTTCAAGAAAGCAACGTCATCATTCGTGCGATCCGCGACTATCTGCGCCACGACATCGGTGAAGTTCTTATTGATACTGACGCCGCTTACAACGAAGCTCTCGCTTTTGTTCAGCAGGTGATGCCTCAGTACCAGAACAAGTTCAAGCGCTACGAAGATCCTGTACCACTATTTAATCGCTACCAGATTGAAAGCCAGATTGAGAGCGCCTTCCAGCGAGAAGTAAAACTGCCTTCTGGTGGTTCAATCGTTATTGACCCGACCGAAGCTCTGGTGTCTATCGACATCAACTCTGCACGCGCAACCAAAGGCTCAGATATTGAGGAAACAGCCCTCAATACAAACCTGGAAGCAGCCGACGAGATCTCACGCCAACTGCGCTTGCGCGACATGGGCGGCCTGGTCGTTATCGACTTCATTGACATGATGGCCAACAAGAACCAGCGCGAAGTTGAAAGCCGACTGAAGAAAGCTCTCGAGGTTGACCGCGCTCGCGTTCAGGTTGGCAGAATCTCTCGCTTCGGCCTGATGGAAATGTCACGCCAGCGTCTGCGCCCTTCTCTGGACGAAACCGCTGCGCACGTGTGTCCTCGCTGTAGCGGCACAGGCGTTGTACGCGACACCAAATCTTCAAGCCTGTCGATCCTTCGCCTCATTGAAGAAGAAGCAGCAAAAGACAACACAGCACAGGTTCGTGCGATTGTTCCTGTTTCTGTTGCGTCATTCCTTCTGAATGAAAAGCGCGCACTGATTGCTGGCATTGAACAGCGTCACAACTGCCTGGTGATGGTACTTCCAAATCCGAACATGGAAACACCGCACTACGAAGTTCAGCGCCTCCGCCCAGACGACACTATGGTCGGCGAAGTATCTTACGAGCACCGCCTGGATATGGATGAGCCGGAGCACTTGAGCGAAGCGCTCAATGCCGAGCCAGTGAAAGCACAGGAAGCGGCCGTAAGCACTGTACCGCGCACACCTGCGCCAGTTGCTGCGACGCAGCCACAAGAAGCGGCACCGCAATCAGCCGGCCTGTGGGGGCGTATTGGTCAGGCCATCTCTGCCCTGCTTACCACAGAGAAAGAGCCCGAAGCAGCGCCGCGCCCGGAAGTTCGTGTTAACAAGAACACCAAGTCCGAGCCAAAAAACAAGAACGCAAAAAATGGTCGTCGCGATAATCGCCGCAAAGCGGATGATGGCGATGATAAGCGTCGCAATGGCCGACAGCAGGACAAAGCCCGCAACGGCAAAGCTTCTGACAAACCAGCGAATGAGCGTGGCGGTAGAAACAACCGCAATGGCCAACGAGATGGTCAGCGAGATAGCCAGAACGGTGACACCCAGGCGAAAGGCGACAACCGTAAAGGTCGCAACAACCGCCGCAACGGCAACGACAAGTCTGAAAACGCTCGCAATGAAAAGCCTGCACGCCAGAACAAGGTCAGCCAGGACTCTTCAGATGCCAATGAGAACCCGAACGCTAAGCGCGCTCCTCGTCGCGACCGCAGTCGTCGTGAAGATATTCCTAAGCCACAGAAACCTGCAGCAAAGGAGAACCCTGAAGAAGTGGTAGCTGATACTCAGCCAGTGAACACCACTACTGAGACTGCTACTTCGCAGCCTGCTGAAGCAAAAACAAACGACACAAAACCAGAAGAAGCTGGCGCGCAGTCTGAAAACCGCTCTGAAGGCAATAGCCGTCGCCGTGGTCGCCGTCGTTCACGTAAGTCTGCAGCACAAGCTGGCGAGAACACAGCCACTCAGACCGATAGCAAATCTGAAGCTGAGGATAAGCCTGCAGCCGAAGCTAAGCCAACGGCAGAAACTAAACCTGCAGCCGAAGCTAAGCCAGCGGCAGAAGCTAAGCCAGCGGCAGAAGCTAAGCCAGCAGCCGAAGCTAAGCCAACGGCAGAAACTAAACCTGCAGCCGAAGCTAAGCCAACGGCTGAAACTAAACCAGCGGCAGAAGCTAAGCCAACAGTAGATGACAAGGCAGAGTCTGAAGAGAAAAAGCCTTCCAGACGTCGTCGTCGCGCTCCGTCAGGTCGTGCTCCTAATGACCCTCGCAACGCGGGTGATAAGTCTGAGAGCTCGCCTTCAAAGCAGGAAGTAGCTGAAGAAGAGCAGAGCGGGGAATAATCCCCGCCAGCTTACTCACTCGGTTAGCACTGGGTGAACAGGCACAAAAAAGCCCGCAAACGCGGGCTTTTTTATACCCTGATACATCTGATCAGAACGTATCACCAGGTATGTGAACATTCCCTTCCATAATGATGCGCGCACTGCGACTCATTACAGCTTTCTTAGCGGTCCACTCACCATTTACCTCCTCAGCAGCCGCACCAACGCGAAGCGTACCCGACGGATGACCGAAAGTAACTGCATCACGAGCACCACCGCCTGCGGCTTCATTAACCAGAGTGCCCGGAATCGCTGCTGCTGTGGCGATAGCTACCGACGCGGTTCCCATCATGGCGTGGTGCAGTTTCCCCATAGACAGCGCACGAACGCATACGTCGATATCAGTTTCGGCGATTTGCTTACCGCTCGAGGATTCGTACGCCGCTGCAGGTGCAACAAAAGCAATCTTTGGGGTGTGCTGGCGAGCGACTGCTTCAGAAATATTCGAGATCAGGCCCATCTTTACCGCACCATATGCCCGCATGGTTTCGAAACGAGCAAGAGCCTCAGCATCTGAGTTCAGGTCTTTCTGAAGCTCAGTTCCTGTGTAGCCAATATCCGCAGCGTTGACAAATATGGTTGGGATGCCGGCGTTAATCATGGTCGCCTTAAAAGTACCCACTCCAGGTACATCAAGGTCATCAACCAAATTGCCCGTCGGGAACATAGAACCTTCACCATCCGCCGGGTCCATAAATTCAATTACGACTTCCGCAGCAGGAAACGTCACACCATCCAGTTCAAAGTCACCGGTTTCCTGCACTTCACCATTAGTGATTGGTACGTGAGCAATAATGGTCTTCTTAATGTTTTTCTGCCAGATACGAACGATGCAAATGCCGTTTTCTGGAATCCGACCAGCATCGACCAGACCTTTAGAAATAGCGAACGCCCCGACAGCAGCTGTTAAGTTGCCGCAATTACCTGACCAGTCGACAAAGGCCTTGTTAATGGCAACCTGACCAAACAGATAATCAACGTCATGATCCGGCTGCTCGCTCTTTGCAAGAATAACCGTCTTTGACGTACTCGAAGTCGCGCCGCCCATGCCGTCGATCTGCTGACCATAAGGATCAGGGCTGCCGATGGTGCGCAGCAGAATCTTATCGCGCGCTTCACCCGGCACCTGAGCCGCCTCAGGCAGATCGGTCAGACTGAAAAAAACGCCCTTCGACGTACCGCCACGCATGTAAGTCGCAGGGATTTTAATTTGTGGTTTATGAGTCATAAGATGCCCCATCGAATAATAAAAATAAGGTGGGCCATGCCCACCCTACCGATTCAGCTTTGTCACCTGACGCTTTTTACGCTCTCTCATAATGAAGCGTCGGCGAAGACGCTGAGGCGAGGCGCAGATCAGCGAGGAAGCGGAGCGTACTGGAGTACGTGAGCATTCCGAGTTGATCTGCAACACTGCCTCAGCAATGCAGCCAGCTTCAAGCGCCTTTCAGGAAGTCCTTGGCGAACTTCTGCAGCACGCCACCCGCGTTATAGGTAATAACCTCATCGGCGGTATCCAGTCGACAGGTGACTGGCACTTCAACGGTTTCGCCATTCTGGCGGTGAATCACCAGCGTGAGGTCGCCGCGAGCAGACCGCTCACCGATAACGTCGTAGGTTTCAGTACCGTCGAGCTTCAGCGTCTTACGCGTTGTGCCTTCCTTAAACTGAACTGGCAACACGCCCATACCAATCAGATTGGTGCGGTGAATGCGTTCAAAACCTTCAGCAACAATTACTTCAACGCCTGCGAGACGCACACCTTTCGCCGCCCAGTCACGTGATGAACCCTGACCATAGTCAGCACCGGCCACGATAATCAACGGCTGTTTGCGCTCCATGTAGGCTTCAATCGCTTCCCACATACGAACGACCTTACCTTCTGGCTCGATACGAGCCAGAGAGCCTTGTTTCACTTCACCGTTCTCCTGAACCATTTCGTTCATCAGTTTCGGGTTAGCAAAGGTTGCTCGCTGAGCAGTCAGGTGGTCACCGCGGTGGGTAGCGTATGAGTTAAAGTCCTCTTCTGGCAGTCCCATTTTGTGCAGGTATTCACCCGCAGCACTGTCCATCAGGATGGCATTCGACGGAGACAGGTGGTCCGTCGTAATGTTGTCCGGCAGGATCGCCAACGGGCGCATGCCTTTCATGGTGCGCTCTGCCGCCAAAGCGCCTTCCCAGTATGGAGGACGACGGATGTAGGTCGACATCGGGCGCCAGTCGTACAGCGGGCTTTCAGCGCGTTCAATTGAGCCAAGATCAAACATTGGGATATAGACATCACGGAACTGTTCAGGCTTCACGAACTCGCCGACAATGGCGTCGATTTCTTCGTCCGATGGCCAGATGTCTTTCAGTGAGATCGGGTTGCCATCGGCATCGTTGCCCAGCACGTCCTTTTCGATATCGAAACGCACAGTACCTGCAATCGCATACGCTACAACCAGCGGCGGTGACGCCAGGAACGCCTGTTTGGCGTATGGGTGGATACGGCCGTCGAAGTTACGGTTACCCGACAGAACGGCTGTGGCGTACAGGTCACGATCAATAATTTCCTGCTGAATCTCAGGGTCCAGCGCACCAGACATACCGTTACAGGTGGTACAGGCGAATGCCACGATACCAAAACCAAGCTTCTCCAGCTCAGGCAGCAGACCGGCTTCTTCGAGGTAGGTACGAGCCACCTTAGAGCCAGGCGCGAAGGATGATTTCACCCAAGGCTTGCGGATCAGGCCCAGCTCGTTCGCTTTTTTAGCAAGCAGGCCCGCCGCGACGACGTTGCGAGGGTTTGATGTGTTAGTACAGGAAGTAATCGCGGCAATGATCACAGCACCGTCCGGGATCAAGCCTTCTGCTTCCTGAGCTTTCGCCTCTTCCAGGTTACCTGCAATGCCTTTGGCTGCCAGATCGGCTGTCGCCAGCAACGCATGCGGATTTGAAGGGCCGGCCATGTTGCGGCCAACAGAAGACAGATCAAACGTAAGAACACGCTCATACTCAGCATTTGCCAACGAGTCCGCCCACAAGCCGGTCTCTTTAGCGTACTGCTCAACGAGAGCCACCTGTTCTGGCTCACGACCAGTCAGATTCAGGTAGTCGATGGTCTGCTCATCAATGTAGAACATGGCTGCAGTCGCGCCGTATTCTGGCGTCATGTTAGAAATCGTTGCCCGGTCACCGATGGTCAGGCTCGATGCGCCTTCACCGAAGAACTCAAGGTAGGCACCCACCACACGTTCTTTACGCAGGAACTGAGTCAGAGCCAGCACGATGTCCGTTGCGGTAATGCCCGGCTGTCGCTTACCCGTCAGCTCAACACCTACGATGTCAGGAAGGCGCATCATGGATGGATGGCCCAGCATCACGGTTTCAGCCTCAAGACCACCAACACCAACAGAGATAACGCCAAGTGCATCTACGTGTGGCGTGTGCGAGTCGGTACCGACACAGGTATCCGGGAATGCAACACCGTCGCGTGCCTGAACCACCGGAGACATTTTCTCCAGGTTGATCTGGTGCATAATGCCGTTACCGGCTGGAATCACGTCAACGTTGTCGAACGCGGTTTTAGTCCATTCGATAAAGTGGAAACGGTCTTCGTTACGACGTTCTTCAATATCACGGTTTTTCTGGAACGCATCCGGATCAAAACCGCCACACTCAACAGCCAGCGAGTGGTCAACGATCAGCTGTGTCGGAACAACTGGGTTCACTTTCGACGGGTCGCCGCCCTGCTCTGCAATGGCGTCACGCAGACCTGCAAGGTCTACCAGAGCGGTCTGGCCAAGAATGTCGTGACATACAACGCGCGCCGGATACCAAGGGAAGTCGAGATCGCGTTTACGATCAATCAGCTGACCCAGTGCATCATTCAGCATCGCAGGATCGCATTTACGAACCAGCTGCTCAGCCAGAATGCGTGAGGTGTATGGCAGGCCATCGTAGGCGCCAGGTTTTATGGCTTCGATCGCGGCACGCGTATCAAAGTAGTCCAGGCTGCTGCCCGGCAGGTTCTTACGGAATTCAGTATTCATGATTCTCTCTGCATCAATATGCGCAGTCTCTACGGCGAAAAGGCGTTCTCACAGGCCTGATTGCAAGTCGCCGTAAACCCATCCATGGGGGCTCCCACATGCCATCCATGGCATGTAGGCTTGCAATAAGACCTGCCGAGAACACCTCTGCGGAGTCCGCGGCTACTGTATTGTTTCGGCGAATCGTCGATCGGAAGATCCGGCCCTGCCTGCCATGGTTGGCAGACCGGAGCCTACACGGATGTATCTACGGCGTGCCGGAATTTCGATTAACGGTTCAGCCAGATGAAATGCGTGACCTCAGCGATCAGCCAATGGCTTTACTGAACGTGGCTCTTCACCTGTGTACTCCGCACTCGGGCGGATAATACGGTTATCAGCACGCTGCTCCATCACGTGTGCGGCCCAGCCAGTCAGGCGGGAGCATACGAAGATGGGAGTAAACAGTTTGGTTGGAATGCCCATGTAGTTGTACGCAGACGCATGGAAGAAGTCAGCGTTACAGAACAGCTTCTTCTCACGCCACATCACCGCTTCACAACGCACAGAAATGTCATACAGGTTCGTGTCGCCGTTTTTCTGGGCAAGCTTCTCTGACCATTCTTTGATAACAGCATTACGAGGATCGGATTCGCTGTAGATCGCGTGACCGAAGCCCATGATCTTATCCTTGCGCGCCAGCATACCCATGATGCTTTCTTCAGCGTGCTCCGGATCCTTCATCCCTTCGATCAGTTCCATTGCCGCTTCGTTAGCACCACCATGCAGCGGGCCACGCAGCGAGCCGATCGCGCCTGTAATGCAGGAGTGCATATCACTCAGCGTCGAAGCACAAACACGTGCCGTGAAGGTAGAGGCATTGAACTCATGCTCTGCATACAGAATGAGAGAAGCCTGCATCACCTGAGTATGTAGCTCAGAGGGTTTTTCGCCGTGCAAAGTCCAGAGGAACTGCTCAGCAATCGAATCCGCATCGGTGTTTTCGTCAATTCGCTTATCGTTGTGACTGAAGTTGTACCAATAGTTGATCATGCCAGGGAAGACAGCCAGCATGCGATCAGTCGCTTCTTGCTGCTCATCGAAGCTTTCTTCGGTTTCCAGATTGCCCAGCATTGAGCAACCGGTGCGCATCACGTCCATCGGGTGTGCAGACGCAGGAATGCGCTCAAGAACTTCTTTCAGAGCCTGTGGCAAGCCACGCATGCCCTTCAGTTTGGTTTTGTATGCGTCCAGCTCAGCCTGACTCGGCAGTTCGCCTTTCAGGATCAGATACGCAACTTCTTCAAACTCACAGTTTGCCGCGAGGTCTTTCACATCGTAGCCGCGGTAAGTCAGACCCGAGCCTGACTTACCTACAGTAGAAAGTGCAGTTTTACCGGCGACCTGGCCACGCAGGCCTGCCCCAGAGAGTTCTTTTCCAGCAGCCATGTGCTTCTCCTATAACTTTAGATACGTAACGTAACTATCTGAAATTATTAAAATTTAAATAGGCGAGAACAGCATCTCGCCGGTAAATCACTTATTCTTACCTTCCTCAAACAGCGCATCGAGCTTCTGTTCGAAATCGTGGTAGTTCAGGTAATCGTACAGCTCCATGCGGGTCTGCATAATATCGACTACCTTACGCTGATGACCTTCTTCAAGCAGGCTTTTGTATACAGTCTCAGCGGCTTTGTTCATTGCGCGGAACGCACTCAGCGGATAAAGCACCATAGCGGCACCCCACTCACCCAGCTGCTCGCGACTCCACAGTTCGGTCTGACCGAACTCAGTGATGTTTGCCAGAATCGGCACATCCAGCGCTTCAGCGAAAGCGCGGTAGTGTTCTTCAGTCTTCACAGCTTCAGCGAAGATGCCGTCAGCGCCAGCTTCAACACATGCTTTCGCACGTTCAATCGCCGCTTCAAGACCTTCCTGAGCGAACGCATCAGTACGGGCCATGATGAAGAAATCCGGATCAGTTCGAGCATCAACAGCCGCTTTGATACGGTCGACCATTTCTTCTTTAGATACGATTTCTTTGTTCGGGCGATGACCACAACGCTTTTGAGCAACCTGATCTTCGATATGCACTGCAGCAGCACCGGCCTTTTCCATCTCTTTAATGGTGCGAGCGATGTTGAATGCGCCCCCCCAACCCGTATCAATATCAACCAACAGCGGCAACGAGCTTGCAGAAGTAATACGACGAACATCTTCAACCACGTCGTTCAGCGACGTCATACCGAGGTCTGGCAGGCCGTAGGAAGCGTTTGCAACACCACCACCGGAGAGATAGATCGCCTGATGGCCAATTTTTTCAGCCATCATCGCGGCATACGCATTGATGGTACCTACAATTTGCAGCGGCTTGTTATCTTCAAGCGCCTTACGGAATTTCTGGCCTGGGGTCATATCAGGTCTCCTGTGCCGTATAAGTTAATGTCGGGCCTCGTGAGCCAGACGAGTTTCAAGGTTAGTCAAAGACACCTGGATATGGCGCCTCATCAGTAGTTCGGCGAGTTGCGGATCACGACTTTTTATCGCCTCCACAATGCGCTGGTGCTCTTTCAATGCCTGCAGCGGGCGCTCTGAGCTGGTACTGGTGCGATAACGATACATACGGATTATGTGATAGAGGTCACCACAGAGCATTTGATGCAAACGGCTATTCTTGCTGCCTTCGATAATGCGGTAGTGAAAATCCAGATTGCCCGACTTCTGGTAGTAACTGAGTCCCTGATCTGCCTCAATGGAACGTGCATGTTCTTCGAGAAGCTTTTCAAGTGCTGAAATATCAGCGTCAGACATACGCTCTGCGGCCAGGCGGCACGCCATACTCTCAAGCTCCAGGCGAACTTCATAGATATCACGCAGTTCCTCGAGCGACAAAGACACCACACGAGCGCCAGCATGCGGAACACGAACCACGAGATTGCGTGCCTCAAGCTTCTGAATCGCTTCTCTTATCGGCGCGCGACTGCCGCCATATCGGGTAACCAATGCCTGCTCCGAAAGTTTTTCACCGGGAGCCAGCTCTCCACGAACGATAGCCGTGGCGAGTTCAGAGAACACTTTTTCAGCAAGCGTTTGGGCTTCAGACATAGATTGTCGACAATCCTAAATAAGTCGACCGACATTCTACGCCTAAAAATGCCAGTTTCAATAGATCTACGACCAAGATTGTATACAACCCAGCCCATCCCATCGAAAACGGAGCACAAAAAAGCCCGGCCATGCCGTAATGCTGTTCACTTAAGCATTTGAAGCATCACGAGGCTTCTAAGAAAATCTGGTATCAGACTCCTGATGCCGGATTTTTTTATGCACTTTCA
>PBQA01000016.1 GCA_002724925.1 Oceanospirillaceae bacterium | reverse complement strand
GCAGGTTGTGTCGCAGCTGTCGGCCCACTTATCGACCAGGCCATCCAGATCAGCATCCAGCCCGCCTGCTGAATTATCAGGAAATGCATCGAAAAATAGACCACTCTCCACTACACAGGTAGAGCTACACCCTCGCGAATAATTGTCGGGATAGCCATCTTTATCGGTATCCAGTGACGCCGCAAAAGTGTCTGGGTAAGCATCCTCCTCGTCTAGTGCACCATCGCCATCACTGTCGCGGTAGACCACACCGTTCATGATTAGTCCGGGAAGTTGTCGGTTTGAGCCGAAATCCCAAACCTCACTATCCCAGTTTTCGTAGAGTGTACCTTTGTCGGTGCAGGTACTGTTATCCGAGGAGGTTGGGCACTGAAGCTCACTCAAAAGCGCACCGAAGTAGGAGGCGTTAGTCCCTGAACTTGTTGACTGTCCGGTTGTGTCGGTTGCCCAGTACAAAAACTCGTTACTATCGAAAAAGCCGGCGCCTATGAGACCACCACGACCTTCAACGTACCCGGTCGCCAGACTGTTTGACAGATCGGCGCTATAAAGGCGACCAATTATCCCACCCTTATTATAGCCCTCCAATATAACAGCGCTTGAGAAAACGTTACTAACAGAACTGTTGATGGTTCTGCCTGCAAGGCCACCCACATATATCTCACCGTTGACCGTTCCAGATATGAATAAGCCATCAACCTTAGCGTGGTGAATAGCGCCTGAGAACACGCCGGTATGATAGCCACCGGTAATGGATGTCATTGGGCCCGCAAGAACTACTTCGGAAATTTTGATTGGTTGGACTTCATAGCCCTCGATGTAACCAAATAGCCCAGCATTGCCACTTCTATCGATATAGAGGTTACGTATCTGATGGCCGTTGCCATGGAAGTTTGTAGTGAAGGGATCTAGTGAATTCGCGCCAATCGGCTCCCAGCCCTCGCCATCATTCCAGTAGTTATCCCGCTCGTTCATCTGGCCATCGCCATTGGTATCGAAGTCCAGATCAGCAACCAACTCATATCCATCGCAGCGTTGCTGCGCGATGCCTTGCCAGAGCATGATCGGGCAGCCCGAGTTATCCCAGAGACCTTCGTCGATCATTATTTGCCCTGAACCATCAAGCGCGAACCGGATTGCATTAAGTTCTTCCAACGAGGCAATATCTATCAGACCGTCAGAGTCAGCATCGGCGTCGATGATGCCGTCGTTATTATCGTCGGTGTCGACCGCATCGGTGATGCCGTCGTTATCACGATCATCCGGATAATCATCATAGGATAAACCGCTGTTGGTCTGGCAGGTTGTGTCACAGCCGTCAGCCCAATCGTCGACCAGACCATCAAGGTCGGTATCCCGATATGCAGCAGCTGAGGTTGGGAAGGCGTCGAGCATCAGACCACTATCAATGCGGCAGCTGGCATCGCAGCCAAGGGTAAAGCGATCAGGGGAGCCATCGCTATCGGTATCTAATGACGCCGCAAAAGTGTCTGGGTAAGCATCGTTCCCGTCGAGGACACCATCGCCGTCGCTATCACGATAGATACGACCACCCATTACCAGTGCGGGTAACTGCTGGCCTGTTCCAAAGTCCCATACTTCATTATTCCAGCTTTCGTACAAAGTACCTCTATCTGTACAAGTATCGTTGTCTGAGGACGTGGGGCACTGAAGCTCACTCAAAAGCACACCAAAGTAGGAGGCGTGAGAGCCTTGGCTCGTTTTTTGGCCACTCGTATCAGTCGCCCAGTACAGGTATGAATTGTCATTGAAAGTACTGAAGCGCAATAGACCGTAACCGTTTTCAACGTAGCCTGTCGCCAGGCTATTAGAGAGTGCGCTGTCTTTGAGGTTACCGATCAGGCCACCTTGATTATTGCCTATCAGGATAGCCGCGCTGGAGAATACATTACTCACAGTACTGTTGAAGGTTGCACCGGCAAGGCCACCCGCCTCCCGTTCGGCGTTGACCTCGCCGGTGACGAACACGCGATCAATCTTCGTGTTTTCCACCCTACCTGCGAGCACGCCGGCCTCATCGCCACCGGTAATGGATGTCATTGGGCCTAAGAGAACAACTTCGGAAATTTTGATTGATTGGAGTTCATCGCCGTTGACGTAACCAAATAGTCCAGCATTGCCACTTCTATCGATATAGAGGTTATTTATCTGATGGCCATTGCCATGAAAGTTCGCATTAAATGCACTAGAGTAAGAAGATCCGATCGGCTCCCAGCCTTCGCCATCATTCCAGTAGTTATCCAGCTCGTTCATCTGGCCATCGCCATTGGTATCGAAATCGAGATCTGATATCAGCTCATATCCACCGCAGCGTTGATGCGCGATGCCTTGCCAGAGTATGACCGGACAGCCAGAGGTATCCGAAAGGCTCTCTTCAGTCATTACTTGTCCTGAGCCTTCGGGTGCGAACCGGATTGCATTAAGTTCTTCTAGCGAAGCAATATCTATCAGGCCGTCAGAGTCGGCGTCGGCATCAACGATGCCATCGTTGTTATCGTCAGTATCAATAGCGTCGCTGATGCCGTCATTATCATGATCATTTGGATAATCATCGAAGGTTAAGCCGCTGCTAGTCTGGCAGGTTGTGTCACAGCCGTCGGTCCACTTATCAACCAGACCATCCAGATCGGCATCCAGGTATGCCGCGGCGGATGATGGGAAGGCGTCGAGAATCAGACCGCTATTAATGCGGCAGCTGGCATCGCAGCCAGGGGTAAAACTATCAATATAGCCGTCTTCATCGGTATCCAGTGACGCCGCAAACGTACCTGGGTAAGCATCGTCCTCGTCCAGGGAACCATCGCCGTCGCTGTCACGGTAAATACGATCGCCCATGATCAGTCCGGGTAACTGCTGGCCTGTTCCAAAGTCCCATACTTCACTGCTCCAGCTTTCGAACAAAGTACCTCTATCTGTACAGGTATTGTTGTCTGATAACGTCGGGCACTGAAGTTCACTCAAAAGTGCACCAAAGTAGGAAGCGTTAGTGCCTCGGCTTGTTTCCTGGCCGCTTGTATCGGTCGCCCAGTGCAGGTTCGCATTGGTACTGTTGTAGCTATAGCCCAACAGGCCGTAACCGTTTTCAACGTATCCCGTCGACAGATTGTTAGAGAGAGCACTGTTAGTAATACGACCGACTAGCCCTCCCTGAGTTCGACCCGTCAGGGTAGCTGCGCTGGAGAAAACGTTATTTATATTGCTGTTGGATACATCGCCTGCAAGGCCGCCAGCGTCCCATTGGGAGCTGATGGTCCCGGAGACAAAAATGCGATCAACTTCAGCATAGTTAATACGACCTGCGAGTACGCCGGTCTCATAGCGACCGGTAATGGATGTCATTAGACCGGTAATGGCTAATTTGGTTATTGTGGAGGGACGGGTGGACGTGCCTTCGATGTAACCAAATAGTCCAGCATTGCCGCTTCTATCGATATAGAGGTTCCGTATCAGGTGGCCGTTTCCATTAAAATCCGCGCTGAAGGTGTTCGATAAAGAAGAGCCGATCGGCTCCCAGCCCTCGCCATCATTCCAGTAAGTGTCCTGTTCATTCATCTGGCCATCGCCGTTGGTATCGAAGTCCAGATCCGTCGTTAGCTCAAAGCCATTACAGCCACCTTCCGGGCAGCCTGTGCTGTCTCCATACAGAGCTGCGCCATCAAGGTGATTACGGATTTCATTCAGGTCGGCAAGGTCGTTAATTTCGATCAGGCCGTCGTCATCAAGGTCGTAATCGACCCGGTCAGCAGCGGCGAAAGCGTTGAAGGACAGGATAGTGCTACAGAGCAGGGCGGCTCTGCTGATGGCGCGGATGTACATTATTGGTGGCTCTCCCATGTCAGGGAGGCACGTCAGAGGTCTTACAGCGTGAGTCCGCTGTATTCTTCGAGTGCATACATCCCTGTATGAATTCAATGTGGCAGGAGGTTACCATACTGGCCTCTTCATCTGAATCAGATTCCGTGGAATTTGCGTGGGGTTGCGTGGGGTAACGTGGGGAAAATTGACGCCGCGCGCCTGGAGATTTAACCTATGAGTGTCTTATATGGTTTCTTCAGAGTGCTGATGTCGCGACGTTTCCGATTTTCCGGTGTATTGCTTATGTTGCTGGCTATTCTGGCTCAGCCGGTGTTGGCTGCCGGGTCGTTGTGCAGCCTGGGTCATGGTGGTTCATCCGACATAGTTAGTACGTAGATGGCGCATGACCATTCGATGCATGAGCATCATGGGAATGACATCAGTAAAGCTTCCGAACCGAACAGCCATAACTGCTGCGACAGTGGCACGTGTGATATGCCTGAATGCTCTGTGCATATTATGGGGCTGACGGGGCTCAGCGTGTCGATTCCTGTCATCAATATTACAAGCTCAATCTCTTCGATGGTCGCTCAAGATCATCCTTCTGTTGCGGATTCTCTCTACCGCCCACCCATTCTGGCCTGACCCAGGATAAGTGCGCCCGGAATACGGGTTTGCACGCCTCATTTATAGCTATTTTTTAAGTTTTTCTCTTTAGAGGCGAAAGCCAGAGACGCTTTGTTATGTCGTTAAAATTATCCAGTGCGCGGTGGTTAGGTCTTGTCGCGCTGACGTTATCAGGTCAGGTGTTTTCTGCTGAGCTGACACTCAATCAGGCTATCGAGCAGGCGCTTGAACAGGACCTGTGGCAAACCAGCAGTGCGCGGCGCGAGCAGGCTCTGATTGACCGGGCTGAATCAAGTGGCTCATTGCCAGACCCGTCAGTCACACTGACTGCGGGAAACTTCCCTGTGGATACCTTTGATATCCAGCAGGAGCCGATGACGCAGTTAAGTGTTGCGGTGACGCAGATGTTCCCCCGCGGGGACAGTCGTGCTCTGAGTGCACAGAAGAACCGTGAGCTATCTTCGCAGCAACCCTTATTACGACAGGATCGTTCCCTCAAAGTCGAGCAGGCAGTCACTCGTCTTTGGTTGCAAGGTTATGAGGCTCAGGAAAGCATCAAGCTGATGGAGCAGGAGCGTGATCTGCTTCGTCAGTTGGTCGATGCCGCCCGGGCAGGTTATGCATCGGGACTAAATAACACCCGCCAGCAGGATGTGGTTGAGGCCAACGTCGAGCTGATTCGCCTTGAAGATCGTCTTGCCGAACTCAGGCAAGCATTAGCGGTTACCCGTCAACAACTGGGCGAGTGGCTGAGTGAGTCCGGGGAGGTTTTTGAGTCAGGGCAATTTGTCGGGTTATCCAAAGGGCCGACACCAGATCAGCTCCCCACCGCAGAAACCGTCATCCAGCATCCACAGGTACTGGCATTTGAACGTCGTATCCAGTCGAGTGAAACCGGCGAGGCGTTGGCGCGTCAGTCTTATCGCCCGGCCTGGGGGCTGACAGCAAAATACGGGTACCGCGATGATGATCTGATGGGCAATAACCGTGCGGATCTGATGTCGGTCGGAGTGACATTTGATCTGCCGTTATTTACTGGCAACCGTCAGGATCGGGAAGTCAGTGCTGCAGTAGCCGATACGGAAGCTCTGCGTACGGATAAGACACTGCTATTGCGCCGGATGCGCAGTGAGCTTTCGGCGGCGATGACTGAATATGCCTATCTGTATGAACGCAAAACCTTCTATCAGCAGCAGTTATTGCCTCAGGTGCAGGAGCAGGCATCCGCTGCGTTGTCTGCGTATCACTCTGATCGTGGTGATTTCCCCTCTGTGGTGAAAGTCCGTACGTCTGTACTGAATACACGCCTTGCGCGACTAAAAATAGAAACCAGCCTGCATCGCACACTGGCGGATATTCGCTATTTATCTGCGACGGCTTTGTCATCAACCGAATCGCCAACGTCAGGCTCTTCATCTTCAGGGGAATTAAAAAATGAAAAATAATTCAGTGATATTTGCTGCAGGGGTTGCCGTCGGTCTTTTCGTTTACTGGAGTGCTGGTCAGTTTTCTGATGGCAGTTCTGAAAACAGTGGTAATGCTCAGAAAAATAACGAGCCGCTTTACTGGGTTGCTCCGATGGACCCGGACTATCGTCGCGATGGGCCGGGCAAGTCGCCCATGGGAATGGATCTGGTGCCTGTCTATGAGGAGAACTCTCAGGAAGACGCTGCCGGCACCGTTCTTGTTGCCCCTGCACTCGAGCATAGTTTTGGGGTGCGCACCGCCGAAGTCAGGCGCGGGATTCTCAATCCTGTCGTTCGTTCGGCGGGCTATGTTGAATATAACGATGATTATGTCTTGCATATTCATCCTCGCACCGAAGGCTGGATTGAGAAACTGCATGTCCGCTCAGAAGGTGATCCGGTCGAAAAAGGCGCGCCACTGTACGATATTTATTCACCCACCTTGGTCAATGCACAGGAAGAGTATTTACTTGCCTTACGTCGTGGTAATGAGCAACTCGCTTCGGCATCACGCTTAAGATTACAGGCATTGCAGGTGCCTGAAGACAGTATTCGCGAAATTGAAAAAAAACGCCGTGTCAGTCAGACACTGACAATGCGGGCACCGCAGTCGGGCGTTGTTGATCAGTTAAATGTACGACAGGGGATGTACGTCGCTCCGGGTACAGAAGTACTGACACTGGCGCAGGCATCACAGGTCTGGATAACGAGCGATGTATTTACTGACGATCTGAGTTTTATCAAAGGTGGCGAAACTGCTGAGATACGCAGTGAGGCGTCACCGGGAAAGTCGTGGACTGGCGTAGTTGACTATCTCTATCCGGCCCTGAATACGAAAACACGTACGGCACAGGTACGTATTCGCCTGACCAGCCCGGCGGAATCCTTGATGCCGGGGATGTACACCCGTGTGGTCATAACTCCCGAGGGGAAAGAAGCCCTGCTGATCCCCCGTGATGCGCTTATCCGCATCGATAACAGCACGCGAGTGGTTTTAAAAACGGGCAGCGGTAAATACCGCTCAGTACCGGTAGAAAGCGGTCGCTCAGATGCTGATTCAGTAGAAATATACCGGGGTCTGGAAGCGGGTGATGAGGTTGTTATTTCCGCACAATTTATGATTGATTCTGAGTCTGCGAAAAAAGCCGATTTAAGCCGTTTTGAACACGACATGAATATGGCAGAGCGGGATTCTGAAGCACCCAAGGCAATGGCAGATGGTGTGGTTAACCGTCTAGATAAAACAGCCAGGGTTGCCAATATCAGTCGTGGGCCGATTGAGAAGTGGAACCGTCCGGCCGCCACTATGGATTTCCGTTTATCTGACGAGCTTGATTTGTCCGACCTGAATGAAGGTGACCGTATTCACTTTGTATTTAAAGTCGATCAGGGTGAATTCACTGTGATAAGCGTCCATCCACCGATGACTGGTGATATGGGCAATGCGACGGGCACGAATGAGTCGGCGGGTATGGATATGTCGGCGGATATGGATATGTCAGCGGATATGAGTGAGGGTCACGATCATGATTGAAGCGATCATTCGTTGGTCGGTGAATAATCGTCTGATGGTGTTGCTGGTCACCATCATGCTGGCGGGAGCGGGCCTTTGGTCAGTAAAAAATACCCCCGTTGATGCCATTCCGGATTTATCCGATGTTCAGGTCATTATTAAAACCAGTTATCCCGGCCAGTCTCCTGAAGTCGTTGAAAATCAGGTCACCTATCCATTGAGTACTGCCATGATGTCGGTGCCGGGGGCAACGACCGTGCGTGGTTATTCTTTCTTCGGCGACTCTTACGTCTACGTTATTTTTGATGACGATACCGATATGTACTGGGCGCGCTCGCGGGTGCTGGAATACCTGTCACAGATAGCGCCTCAGTTACCTGAGCAGGCAACGCCACAGCTTGGCCCGGACGCCACCGGTGTCGGTTGGGTCTATATCTATGCTCTGACAGACCCGACAGGCAATCTCGACCTCAGCGAGTTGCGCACGCTGCAGGACTGGTTTCTGAAATATGAGTTGCAGTCGGTTGAAGGCGTTTCAGAAGTAGCGAGCCTTGGCGGTATGGTGCGTCAGTATCAGATCGTCGTTGACCCTGAAGCCTTACGTGCATTTGATCTCCCTCTGGCGCATATCCGCAATGCGGTAAAACGAGCGAATCAGGAAAGCGGTGCCTCAGTAATCGAAATGGCCGAGGCCGAGTACATGATTCGCGCCACGGGATATCTTGAAAGTCGCGAAGATATTGAGCAGATTCCTCTGGGTCTGTCAGAGTTTGGTACACCACTGCTCCTTAAAGACGTTGCGCGTGTTGAGGTGGGCCCGCAGATGCGTCGTGGTATTGCCGAACTCAATGGTAAGGGTGAAGTCGTCGGCGGGATTGTGGTGATGCGCTACGGTGAAAACGCTGCGAATACTATTAATTCAGTGAAAGCACGGCTCGAAGAATTAACGCCAGGTTTACCTGATGGCGTTGAAATCATTCCTGTGTATGATCGCTCCGCGTTAATTGATCGTGCCGTCGATAATCTTTGGGAAAAACTGGCCGAAGAATTCATCGTGGTGATTCTGGTGTGTCTGCTATTCCTGTTTCATATCCGTTCGGGTTTTGTCGCACTGATCAGCTTGCCAGTCGGTATTCTGACAGCGTTTCTGGTGATGAAATTACAGGGGCTTAACGCAAATATCATGTCGCTCGGCGGTATCGCCATTGCTATCGGCGCCATGATCGATGGTGCGATCGTTATGATTGAAAATATGCATAAGCATATGGAGCGCACCAAAGTCACAAATGATAATCGCTGGCAGATTGTTATCCGCTCAGCGTCTGAGGTCGGCCCGGCGCTGTTTTTCAGCCTGTTAATTATTACCATCAGCTTTATTCCGGTCTTTACCCTTGAAGCTCAGGAAGGACGGATGTTTGCGCCCTTAGCCTTCACCAAAACGTACGCGATGGCGGCCAGTGCGGCGCTTGCGATTACATTGGTGCCGGTATTAATGGGCTATTTCGTACGAGGAAATATCCGCAGTGAATCCAGTAATCCGGTAAACCGAGTTCTCGTTGGCCTGTATCAGCCGCTGTTAAAAGGAGTTTTGCGTTATCCGGTGGCGGTTATTGTTGCGGCACTGATTCTTGTGTTGTTGACGTTATGGCCAGCACAGAAGCTGGGCAGTGAGTTTATGCCGGAGCTTGATGAAGGTGACCTCATGTATATGCCGACGACGTATGCCGGATTGTCGGTGGGTAAAGCACGGGAGCTGTTACAGCAGACGGATAAGCTGATTGCCACCGTTCCAGAGGTAAAGAGCGTTTTCGGTAAAGTCGGTCGTGCTGATACCGCCACTGACCCAGCGCCACTGACCATGATTGAAACCTTCATCCAGCTGCACCCGAAAAGCGAATGGCGCGACGGCATGACGACCGACAAGCTCAAGGCAGAGCTGGATGCGCTGGTGAAGTTTCCTGGCCTGACCAATGCCTGGGTGATGCCCATCAAAACCCGGATCGATATGCTATCCACGGGCATTAAAACGCCTCTGGGGATTAAGATCTCCGGCCCTGATCTTGACCAGATTGAGTCGCTTGGCAGAGCGCTCGAAGAATTACTCGGCGACCTGAAAGGCACACGCTCGGTTTATTCAGAACGGGTCTCCGCTGGTCGGTATATTACGATTGAGCCGGATCGTTGGGCCGCAGCCCGTTACGGTCTGAATATGGCAGATGTACATGACATTATCGCGTCTTCTGTCGGCGGCCAGACGTTGGCGACGACTGTCGAAGGGCTGGAGCGTTATCCGGTGAATGTGCGTTATCCGCAATCCTACCGGGATTCCCCAGAAGCGTTGGAGGCATTACCGGTTGTCACTGAATCCGGTGTACATATCCGTCTCGGAGACATTGCTGAGGTTCGGGTTGAAAGCGGCCCTCCTGCAATCAAAAGCGAAAATGGTCGCCCCAGTGGCTGGACATACATTGACGTCGATGATGTCGACTTTGCAACCTACATAGAGCAGGCCAGAGATCGCCTTAATTCGCAGCTGGAGTTACCGCCGGGGTACTCGCTCACCTGGGCCGGGCAATATGAGTACATGCAGCGGGCGAAAAAGAAGCTGACGTATATCGTGCCGTTGACGCTGGCTCTGATTGTTCTGCTGTTGGCAATGAATTTCCGTCGTTTTTCAGACGTCGCCATTATTATCGCCAGTCTGCCATTAGCATTAGTCGGCTCGGTATGGTTGATGTATATCCTTGGGTACCACATCTCGGTTGCTGCAGGTGTCGGTTTCATTGCATTGGCCGGTGTTGCGACTGAGCTGTCGGTGATTATGTTGGTGTTTCTGAATCAGTGTCTGGAGCAGAAAAGACAGCTGGCTGAACAGGAGGGCAGAAAGCTGTCGCTTGAAGACCTCCGCCAGGCAGTCATGGAGGGGGGAGCGCTCAGGGTTCGCCCGAAAGCGATGACTGCAGCGGCCATTATTGTCGGCTTGCTGCCCGTGCTGGTGGGAACAGGCACCGGTTCTGAGATCATGAGTCGTATTGCCGCGCCTATGGTGGGCGGAATGATCAGCGCATTGGTACTGACCCTATTGGTGGTGCCAGCGGTCTATTACCTGGTACATAAACGCCACCTGTATTGAAACACCGCAGACCGATGAGTCATGGCTGACAACAACCTTGTGAATGTGGTCAGTTATGACTCTGTGCGTAAGATCACATAACAACTAAAAACAGACATATCGTTGTGGAATGCCTTATAAAATTAACCAAATCTCACAGGATATAAGGAATATTTTACATACACTGAACTCCTGAATATTTAGGAGCAGCCGATGCGCAAAGTGCAGGCACTCGTTGCAGTGTTACCTTTCGGTACTTCATTACTTGGTGCTTTATTTGTCAGTGCGCTGTTCTTTAGCACTCTACTCCTCAGCACCACAGCAATAGCGTCAACGGTGCTGTATGAACACAGGCTGCCACCGGGGTTTGGCCAGATCGTGCCTGATGTGTCTTATTTTCTTGATCCGTCCGGCGATACCTCCCTTGATGATGTTCTTAAACGTTCGTTCGAGAAAGTGCGGGAGTATCCACCGCAATTCGGTTATACCGATGCAGCCGTCTGGCTAACGTTCAAGTACAGAAATCCGGGGGATATCGTCTGGCTGAGTGTTAATTATCCAATGCTCGATGATGTACAGATTTTTATCCTTGATGAACATCAGAATCTGCTTAGCGCTTATCCGTTAGGAGACAGGCTGAATTTTATTGAGCGCGTACTGCTTCGCCCTGAATTTACCGTACCTCTACCAGCATCTGAGTCCCCCATATCTGTATACCTGAGAGTACAGTCAGGATCGTCTCTGGAAGTCCCAATGACTATTTCAGAAGATGTCGTGCTACGGCAGACTATGGAAAGTAGCGCCTGGATTCAGGGGCTTTTCTTTGGCGCTATGGTGATGCTGGGGTTGTATCACATACTTATTTTTCTATCGTCGGGTGACCGTAGTTATCTTTATTTTGGTGGACTGTCGCTGACCATGGCTCTTATTCAGGCCACATTGTGGGGGCGTAGTTATCAGTTTCTCTGGCCAGAATCGCCAGGTTGGAATGACATCGCGGTCAGTGTACTGATCAATGCGTCAAATTTCTTTGGTGTGCTTTATATCGCCAAAGTCGTGAAGATCTGTGAAAGCCATCGCTGGATCAATATCGCAGCAATGACGCTGGCGATAACCTCCGCGGTAATGGTTGGTTTAAGCCTATACCTCCCTTACGCAGATGTTATTTATCCAACTCTTTTGTTGTCTATGATGACTTTTATTACCGGTGCAACCATAGTCATTGTCAGAATGCGGCGAGGGTACCCGCCAGCGTTCGCAGTCTTTGTTGCCGGGCTCATGTACACCTTGGGTAGCGCTTCGTACATTCTCGGCAAATTAGGGGTCTTTAATAATAGTTTATTGCTCGATAACGCTCTGGCTCTGGGGCAATTACTGCAGGTGCTGCTCTTCGCCTTTGCCTTGTCTGTAAGAATGGCGATGGATAAAGAACTCAGAGAACGTGCTCAACGTGATACGGCTCATGCCCAGGCGCTGTTACTTGAAACAGAGCGTGAGCAGAACATGCGCCTCGACCAAGAGGTAAAAGCCCGTACCCAGGAACTACGCGAAGCGAACGCGCGACTTGAGAAAATAAGCACAACCGACTCTCTGACCGGCCTGTATAACCGACGTCATTTTGATGAAGTTCTGGAGCGGGAATATGAACGCGGCGCGAGAGAAGGTAAGTCGTTGTCTCTTATTATGCTCGACCTCGACTACTTTAAAAACCTGAATGATTCGCAAGGACATACATTTGGTGATGAAGCATTACGTCAGACTGCTTTGCGTATTCAGGACGTGCTGAACCGCCCAGCCGATATGGCATTCCGCTACGGGGGAGAGGAATTCGTCATTCTTCTGCCAGATACTGAGGCCTCTGCAGCTCATATACTGGCACGACAGATATGGACTGCAATGCGATCCGAACCTGTTGTGATGAAACAACAAACCGTACGGCTAACCATCAGTATCGGAATTGCTGCGACCATGCCGAATAAAGAAAACTCTTACTACACCCTGTTGAAACGAGCTGACGAAAAACTGTACCAAGCTAAGAATGAAGGACGGGACCGCATCTGTATTTGATACGGCCCACGCCTTGGTTTGGATTATTGTTTTTCGACAGCAGGTGCTTGCCACTCAGCATTCAGAATATCCTGGTCTGGATCATAAAAACGCAGAGTTAACTGAAAATACTCATCAGGAGCCGGTAACCAGTTACTCAGCGGTGCTCCCTGTGGTGGCTGTGAAGAAATATACAGAGTGATATCACCATTTTCATCGGTTGCTAAAGGCGTATTACTGCTCAGTGCATAGCGCTCGATTCCGACCGCGGCAGCGTGCGCATTATTCTTCAGAAACCCATCATCACCATAAACCGTGATTGACCAGAAGGCGCCCACATCTGGCATATCGTCTGCCTTCAAGGTGAATGTATAGTCGTTACTGCCATGCATTTTTTGTAGCTGACTGTCTCTTTCAGCGTTTTGGTAGACGGCGTATTTATTCTGATTGGCTCCGAAACCTACCTGAGCAACCACGGCTCGAATAAAGTAGCGTTTACCGTAATCACCCAGTGGGATCAGCTTAGGGTTTGGCCCCCAGCCGCCGATACCGAGCAGTTTCTTCGCGCCGTCGATACTGCCTTGCCCCAGGCGGACTCCCTCATCGAGCGCCCATTTTTTATGGCGGGGTAAGTCACTGACGCCACCTTTTGCATAGCGCCCGGTGTTTATCTGGCCGAGTAACCATTCCATGCCTTTCTGGTCTGCCGGCGGTGGATTTTCTTTCATAACGTCAGACAAGCGCGTGAAGAACTCTTCACCATCCATTTTCAGAACAACATCAATCGGCGGTTCTTTTTCATGGTCCTCCAGACAATTCACCGCCTGGTTGTTTTGTCTGTTTCGGGAGGGACGGTATGTTTTTAGGCGGTACTGTCGCTGTATCCGATTAACGGCGTCCAGGTCGTTGTCTGCCAGCAGTTCTGTACGACCAATGATCCACACAAGATTGGTCGGAGCAGGGATATGAGTCACTTCATTCGGAATCCGGCCACGCCACTCCGGGCCGGTAATCAGATATTGGCCAGCGAGTGTGTTGCCTCCGGATGTATCAATTCCGGCAAAGTTATTCGACCATGCATCCAAAAGGGCCATCAGTACGTATCTGTCTGAAACCTCCGGAAGGGTAAGAATGACAGGACTCTCAGACAGGTCGAGCATGGCTGAAGAATAAAGCGTGTCGACATTTGGTCGAACCACGGCTTTAAAGTCGGTGTCAGGCAAGTCGAAGACGTGCTTGAAGGTGTTAATGTCTGCACCGAACGTACAAGAGCGCTCAGGGCCTGTCATACCTTTGCGGGTTTCATCCATCAGAACGATGGGGAAACCATAGATATAACCTTCCATAGCAATAGCAGTGGTGGTCGTTGCTTTGGCGTATTGACTGGTAAGAACTAATACAAATAGCAAAGCAGACCTGAGTGCGTTGGTCAGCTTAACGCACCGCTTGTCGGAATATAATGTGTTCATGGGACACCTGTGATTATTGTTAGTTGGTGAATGAGTTGTGGTTTTTAGCCTAGCGCTCAACCACAGAAGGCCCGTATAACGAATTGAGACAAATTGGATTCCGACGCGGGATAGTGCGGCGTATTTTGTAACGCTTTGTAGAAAACGTAGTGGATAAAGCCAATGCGGATGTTGTTGGCTTCATAAGAGACAAAAGGGGATTTCAATATGGAAACCGAAGTGAGCTTTCAATCCGTTAAGGGCATGCCTATGGTTGCCCTTCGCTCTGAGAAACCTGTCTTTGCTGTCGAACCGACCGTTGCTGCAGATACCGTTTTGTCGCACCTGAGAGCGCTTGAAGATTTCCTGGTAAGTGTAAACAGAGAAAGTGAGTATTTTTCCGTTCAGCGTATGGTAGAAGGCTTAATGGAATCGTTTGCTGGGCAGTGTAGGGTCTCGGCCGAACCCGTTGGCCGCAATCTCGATCTTATCTCAGACTGGCTGGGTGAGGATGCTCTGGGATTACGACTTGGTCCGTTTTCGAGTCGTCAGCACCCGCGTCTGGAGTTCTTCTTTAAGCAGAGTCATCTGACCCTGTTTGATTACTGCTGTATGCTAAAGCGCCACCTGACCATTACAACGGACGTGTTCAGTGTGGGGGTTGAGCGCAGCGCTGGCGAATTAACGCTTACCTTTCATCCTCATCCGGATGTTTATGTCAGTCGTCATCAGATAGAGGGCGTCGTATCATCCTTGTGCGATGCAGTACTGGACTGCTATGGACTGACACCTTCATCCATACGTTTCACAACGCCTGATGCCATCGCTCCAGAGGACTATCAGTGTGTACTCGGCTGTTGCCCAGAGTTTGATCAGTCATTCACCCAGGTCACCTTTACCTGTGCGAATGAAATCTGCGATTTTGAAGCTTCTCCCTCTCTGAGTGCGCAGGCGTTTCGTGATATTCAGGCCCTTGAAGTTGCTCACCGTCAGCAGGTAAATGAAGAGAGCTGGACACAACGTTGCCGGTTGCTCCTGGAGCTTTTATTGAGTTACGGAGAACCGACCAAAATACTGTTGGCTGAACTTCTTGCCGTTACGCCAAGAACATTACAGCGCAGATTGGCCGATGAGGGGACCAGTTGTCGTGAATTACTCGCCGATGTGCGTCTCACTAAAGCGAAAGAGTATCTCTTGGCCAATGAATTGAGTCTCGACGATATTGCATTTTTATTAGGGTTTAAAGATACGGCTGTTTTTTATCGAGCCTTTAAACAGTGGACACGGATGACGCCCGGAGAATTCAGAGCGATGCGTTCAGAGCACTATCGCTAGAAATAAAAACTATCGCTAGAAATAGAAAAGGGAGTGGATGACAATGGCTCATCCACTCCCTGATTTTTTATCTTTCTACGTTTCTACCTTTCAGGTTTCAGGCTTTATCCAACGCCTGAGACACATCAGCAATAATATCGTCGATGTGTTCAATACCCACCGAGATACGGATCAGATCCTTGCTGACGCCGGCAGACGCCAGTTCTTCGTCATTCAGCTGACGGTGTGTGGTTGATGCCGGATGGCAGGCCAGAGACTTAGCATCACCAATATTAACCAGACGTAGAATCATCTCCAGTGAATCGATAAAGCGGGTGCATGGTTCGATGCCGCCTTTAATACCAAAGCTAAGAATACCGGAGGCTTTACCGCCGGTAATTTTCTGACATTCAGTGTGGTATTTGCTGTCAGGCAGCGCCGCGTAGTTTACCCAGTCTACTTTCGGATGGTTCTGTAAAAACGTAGCCAGTTTTTCTGCGTTTTCACAGTGACGTTCCATACGCAGGCCCAGGGTTTCTAGGCCTTGCATGATCTGGAAAGCGTTCGTCGGCGACAGCGCCGCCCCTGTATTACGCAGAGGCACGACGCGGCAGCGTCCGATGTAGGCCGCTGGGCCGAGTGCTTCGGTATACACCACGCCGTGATACGACGGGTCTGGTTCGTTCAGCACTTTGAAGCGTTCTTTATTGGCGGCCCAGTCGAACTTGCCGGAATCCACAATCGCACCACCGACGGTCGTTCCGTGGCCACCAATGTACTTCGTTAATGAATGCACTACGATGTCGGCACCGAGTTCAAACGGACGACACAGGAAAGGCGTCGCCACGGTGTTATCGACAATCAAAGGTACGCCATGACGGTGAGCGATTTCTGCGAGTTTCTCAATATCCACCACGTTACCCGCCGGGTTTCCGATGGATTCGCAGAACACCGCACGGGTGCGCTCATCAATCGCGGCCTCAAAACCATCAAAATCGTTATACGACACCATGCGCGCTTCAATGCCTTGACGCGGCAGTGTGTGAGCGAACAGATTGAAGGTACCGCCGTACAGCTGGCTGGTGCTGACGATATTGTCACCGGCTTCACAGATGCATTGCAGGGCATAGGTAATGGCAGCCATTCCTGAGGCAACACACAACGCACCGATGCCGCCTTCCATGGCTGCGATGCGTTTTTCCAGCACATCGTTGGTCGGGTTCATGATGCGGGTGTAGATATTGCCCGGCACTTTCAGGTCAAACAGGTCGGCACCGTGTTGGGTGTTATCGAAGGTATAAGACGTCGTCTGGTAAATCGGCACGGCTGCCGACTTGGTGGTTGGCTCTGGTTCGTAGCCTTCGTGCAGTGCAAGAGATTCGAGTTTCATAAGCGTGCTCCTTTCGGTTATGAGCGCTGTTGGGAGTAACGTTTTAGTTGTATGTGGTGGTCGATGGTAGCAGGTTGCTGGCTGGGGTTCAGGTGCTTGAGTGTGGGTATTTGAAAGGACGGATGATTGAATACGTTGGGGAGTTAATGGTATGTTATAGTATAACATTGATGCGAAAACCCCATCAGAGAGACGCTATGCATCCGACTACTGCCGCTAAACTGCCCGTGACCGTCTTGTCAGGATTTCTGGGGGCCGGAAAAACCACCATGCTCAGCCATATTCTCAATAACCGCGAAGGGAGCCGGGTGGCGGTTATCGTCAATGACATGAGTGAAATCAACATTGATTCGGCCATTGTGCGTAACGAAGTTACGCTTAACCGCAGCGAGGAAAAGCTGGTCGAGATGAGTAACGGCTGTATCTGCTGCACTCTGCGTGAAGATCTGTTAATTGAAGTCAGCAAGCTGGCGAAAGAAGGTAACTTCGATTATCTGGTGATTGAATCGACCGGTATTTCTGAGCCTCTGCCGGTGGCTGAAACATTCACGTTTGCCGATGAAGATGGCATTTCTCTCTCGGATGTTGCGACCCTGGATACCATGGTGACTGTGGTTGATGCAGTGAACTTTTTACGCGACTACGACGAAGCAAAAGCACTGAGTGAAACCAGTGAATCGCTGGGTGAAGAAGACGAACGCAGTGTCAGTGACCTGCTTGTTGATCAGGTCGAATTTGCCGATGTGATTCTGATCAGCAAAACTGATCTGGCAGCCCCTGAGGATATTCAGCGCCTGACGGCGATTATTAAAACGCTGAACACCGAGGCGCGCATTCTGCCGATCAGTGAAGGGCGCGTTGATCTGGGTAAAGTGCTGGGCACCGGGCTGTTTGACTTCGACCGGGCACAACAGGCGCCGGGCTGGCTGAAAGAAATGCGTGGCGAGCATATTCCGGAAACCGAAGAGTACGGCATTGGCAGTTTTACCTACACCGCCCGACGTCCGTTTCACCCAGAGAAGTTCTACGATTTTCTGCACAATACTAAAGATTACGGTAAATTAATTCGCTCAAAAGGGTATTTCTGGCTGGCTACCCGTCCTGAGTTTGCCGGACAATGGAGTCAGGCCGGAGGCATCGCGCGTTATGGTTTTGCAGGCATGTTCTGGAAGGCGGTTCCTGAAGAGCGCTGGCCGACGGACCCAGATTACTTAGAGGCGATTAAAGCGCAATGGGTTGAGCCGTTTGGCGATATGCGTCAGGAGCTGGTATTTATTGGCCAGAACCTGAATCAGCAAGCCTTTACCGACGCGTTAGATCGCTGCTTGTTGAGCGATGAAGAGCTACTTGCCGGTAAGTCATTCTGGTTGACTTTGCCGGACCCATTTCCATCGTGGGAGCGAAGCGACGATAATGATCAAAGCGCAGAGACATTGACCGAGCCCGAGACGGAGAACGTATGAGACTGAAACGAACTTTAAACTACGCGACCCGACTATCTGTATTGCTCGCAGTATGTACGGGAGCTGGTGTGGCTGTTGCTGAGCTTCATGATCACCACGATGAGCATGATCACAGCTCTCATGATGACAATGGTCATCAGCCCGATACCGACCACAATCACGCTCATGACCACCATGGCGGTGAGCATCACGGCGCACACATTCACGGTGTCGGACACCTGAATATAGCGATTGAAAACGAGGTTGTGACTATTTATCTGCAAACTCCGGCAGCCGATATTATTGGTTTCGAACACGTCGCTGAAACCGAAGAGGAGCGTGAGATAGCTGAATCGGCGCGCAGTAAACTGAACGATGCGGCGGCAATGTTTCGCTTCAGTGGTGCTGACTGTCAGGTGCGTCCGGGGTCTGGGGTTGAAGTTCCGGCTTCTGACGGCGAAGCATCGGATGTCATCGCCGAGTACACCTTTGAGTGTGCCGACGGAAACTTGCCAGAATCCATGGCGGTCGAATTGTCGACAGAGTTTCCTGACCTGAAGGTACTGAAAGCGGTCTGGCTGACCGAGAGCAGCCAGGGAATCAAAGAGTTAACGGCGCAAGATCACGTCATCACATTCAGATAACAGCCCGGCCTATTCGTAGTAAGGTTCGATATGGTGGAGCCTCATACGGTAGGCCGATTTTGCCGTTGTGTTTTCAATAATGCCGGTATCCAGCGTACCGTATAACCAGAACGGATCGTATAACGCATCGACCTGAATCCCATCCGGGTGAGACACATAAATGATCTGGTTAGGCGGTGGTGGTGGCAAGTGCAGGCAAGCACCAAAGTAAGGAACCAGAAAGAATTCAGTGATGGTCTGGTTATCATCGAAGTCCAGAGGGACGATAAAGCCCGGCAGTTTAATGTGCTTCCCCTGCATTTCACTCACTGTATTGGTAGAAACTAAAGCCCGTTGAAATGCAGAGTTGGCAAGATCTGAGCTGTCTCCATATACGTCGCTGTCTGGCGTGTTGTTTAGTTTGCCGCCTATGACGTCTTCTTCTGACCCGTCTTCGATATTCATCAAGGCTTCAGGTGGATTTTTCAGGGCTATCAGGTCCATTTCAGGAATAAGATCGGTCCAGTCAACGGAGGTAAAAGAATCTTTCGGAAGTACGGGAAGAGGCTCGGGTGCCCGCACGGCTTGCGCCTGATTCATTCCGGCTTGCGTAGCTTCTGTCTGCTCAGTTGCCGCATTAGCGCTGCTATTTGTCGTAGTACCTGTATTACCGGGCGCGGAGCTCTCCGCGCAAGCGGTGAGCAAAATGCTGAAGATGCTCAGCGCGAGCAGTCTGAATATTGGGTTCATCGTTAAAGCCTGAATAAAATTTACCGTGACTGTAAAGCAGCAGAACTGACATTGAGCTTAAATATACTTGTGTTATGTTATAGCAATATTGCTGCTCGCATCCACCTCTGAGTTGCTGTCTACAGGATCGTTCCATGTCGGTTATTCTGCAAGATCTTATATTTTCTCATCATGAAGATGACACCTTACTGAATATTCCGCGATGGGAAGTTGCTTCCGGTGAAAAGGTCTTCCTGGAGGGGGAGTCGGGTTCCGGAAAATCAACCCTACTCAATCTGATTGCGGGGATACTGCCGCCGACGTCGGGCCAAATTGCTTTATTAGGTGAGCGCTTAGAGCGATTAAATCAGCGTCAGCGCGATCGCTTCAGAGCTGGCAATATTGGTTACATCTTTCAGCAGTTCAACCTCATTCCGTATCTCAATGCGATCGACAACATTCTTTTAGCACAAGAGTTCAGCAATAAGGTTACGGGTAACGGATTCGCCCGAGCACAGGAGCTACTTGAGCAACTTCAGTTGCCCGAGTCGGTCTGGCGGTTACCCGGTCAGAGTCTGAGTATTGGTCAGCAACAACGTGTCGCAATTGCTCGGGCACTGTTTAATTCACCACGTCTGATTCTGGCGGATGAGCCTACTTCTGCACTGGATCAGAAGAACCGCAAGGCATTCATGGAGATCCTGATGGATCTTTGTGATGCGTATCAAAGCACCCTTATTTTTGTCAGCCATGACCCTACACTCGCCAGCGATTTTGACCGTATCGATGTTTTAGGCGATATAAATAAGGCGGGGGCGTAATCATGTTTCTGAAAATTGCCTACAAGAGCCTGGTCGACCGAAAGGTTTCAGTATTCATGACACTCATGGCTTTAATTGTCAGTATCAGTCTCTTACTCAGCGTCGAGCATATCCGTGTTCAGACTAAAGAAAGCTTTGCCAGCACAGTATCGGGCACTGATCTGATCATTGGTGCGCGGACCGGCAGTTTGAATCTTCTTCTTTATTCGGTATTTCGGGTGGGAGCACCCACCAATAATATTTCCTGGTCGACGTATAAAAATATCTCTGGTTCTGACGAAGTGAAGTGGGCGATTCCACTTTCGTTAGGCGATTCACACAGAGGCTACCGGGTACTTGGGACTAATCAGGATTATTTTCGCTACTTCAGCTACGGCGCAAAGCATCCTCTGGTTTTTGCACAGGGTCGCGAGTTTTCGGATGCGTTTGAGGTTGTTCTTGGCTCTGCGGTAGCTCGTTCTCTGGGGTATTCGCAAGGGGCGGAAATACTGCTTTCTCACGGAATTTCTTCGGCTGACTTTAACCTGCATAAAGGCTCTCCCTTTACTGTGGTTGGTATTCTGGAACCCACGGGAACTCCCGTTGATCAGACCGTGCACGTCAGCCTGCAGGGGCTGAAAGCCATTCATAACAGCGCTCAGTACGGTGGTGATCCAGAGAGTATTACGGCTTTTATGGTTGCCCTTAAGTCGCGAATCGGAGTTTTTTCCCTCCAGCGAACGGTCAATAATTATAAGGCGGAACCTGTCATGGCTATCTTGCCGGGGGTTGCGCTCAGTGAGCTATGGCAGATGATGGGGATACTCGAACAGACACTGCGCTTTATTGGTGTGTTGGTTCTTATGTCTGCATTACTTGGGTTGAGCGCCATGTTACTCAGTTCGGTGCGCGAACGTCGCCATGAGATTCAATTGTTAAGGATGGCGGGCGCTTCTCCTCTCTATCTTTTTTTACTGAGTGAGCTAGAGGTGTTGCTGATAACCTTAGCCGGTCTTTGTGCGTCTTTGCTATTTGTCTGGCTGGCGTTTGCGTTAGGGCAGGGCTATCTGGCGGGTGCTTTCGGAATTAATATCAGCGCTGATATCTTCACACTGAATACGCTGGTATTGTCTTTGATCGTCGCAGGCAGTGCTCTGTTGACCGGAGCACTCCCAGCGTTGGCGATGTACATCAGGGCACGGCGTCCGTGACCTGATGTCAGAATCGAATGTATCAGAATGCCCAGCGGACGCCGAAGCGGATGTCACGCCCGGGTAGTGGTGCTGCGCGCTTGAGATACGATACATGATTAACCGCATACTGGTCGGTCAGGTTGCGTCCATCGAGTCTCAGCGTCAGCTCAGAGTTATTGAGCAGAAACTGATAACCCACAGACGCATTAAGCATCAGATATCCGTCAGACGTGGTTTCATTGTCAGCGGTGTTTGATTGCTCAGCAACGGCGCGTAATTCAGTGCGTGCTTCCCAACTCTGATTTCCCCACTCAAGACCGGCCAGAAAACTCGCTGGTGGTGTACGTGGAAGGTGCCGGCCATCGTCAAGTTTTGCGTTAACGACATCAGCACTTAAATCAAACGACCAGTTCATGGTTACTATATGTGACCAGCTGGCTTCTGCGCCTGTGAAGCTGGCGTCCTCCTGTTCATGGCGGTACACATCATTACCGTGAAAAGGATCAGTCTCTGATTTCAGATCGTTATAGATGTAGTCATCGAACTGATAGTAATAAGTGGCCAGGCGGATTTCATTGTTATCCGACTTCCAGATCCAGTTCAGGTCGATGGTATGCGCGGTTTCAATGTCGAGGTCAGGGTTGTCGAGCTGGAAAGCAAAGGTGGCGTGGTGATCACCGTTCCAGAATAATTCCGGCGCTTCCGGTGCTCGTTGCGCGCGTGCGAGGCTCAAACCGATACGCTGATAATCATCCAGTAACCAGGTGCTGGCCGCAGACAAAGTGACTGGCGTAAAGGTGTAGTCATCGTAATAACTGTCAGCCTGACGCCATACAGGATCAATCGAAGAAGGATCGGAAGAGATCGTAACCTGATCTATCCGTGCCCCTAACTCCAGTGAGCCAAATCCAGTATCACGGTGCTCAACGAGGAAGATACCTACCTGCTCTGTGCGGGTGATTGGCATTGGTGTGTCGTGGCCGTAGAGGTCTCCACCACGCTCGCTATTCGCCAGGTTAAACCCGATTGCATCGCCACCTGATTCGTCAAATGAAGGAATACCTTCGCAGCCGCCGTGATCATGACAAAGTTCCAGATCCTGCTGGTTGTATTGAATTCCAGCATGACCATGCCAGCCGGCAATTTCCGAATGCTTGATGCGGGTAACAAACTCCCAGGTTTCTTTATCAAATAAACCGATATCTACAAAGGGTGCACTAGTATCGTCATTACGATGACCAGTTTCGGCATGCTCGTAGTCATTAAAGGTAATTTCGGTGCGCCACTCTTCGATGATGCCTGTCATGGGTGTCCAGGCACCTTTAAGGTCATAGCGGACCTGCTCCGGTGTGACCCGGAAGCTTTCTTCATCCAGGTTTGGCACTGCGTAGTCGTATTCGAGAGTACTGACAGACCCGCCTATAAAACCATATTGGCTATCGACCCAGCTCAAACCAATGGCACCACCACTGCCTGAGGTGTCGCTGTTTTCAATCTCGCCTGAATTATTGCCGGTGGGAATATCGCCTTGCTCGCCGCTGGAGTAGTCAGAAGCATCCCGGCTAAAACCATCGAGATGCAGATTCCAGTTACCTTTGCCGAGGTCGAGCATACCTTCGAGATGCTGGCCCTCATCGATAGAAGAGTATTTCGCTGAAACCTGACCGCGAATGCCCGGAACAATAATTTCGTGGATGCGACCATCAATCACGTTAACCACGCCACCAATCGCACCGCCACCGTATAGCAGCGTCGATGGCCCATATACAATTTCAATTTGTTCACCTGCGCTCGGCTCAGCCATGGGGCTGTGGTCTGAACTCATGGCCGATAAATCCGAAGTGTCGGTGCCGTTCTGCAGGATTTTTACGCGACTGCCGCTCATGCCGCGGATCACCGGACGTCCGACTCCAGCGCCAAAAGAGGCGTTGGCAACGCCCGGCAGAGACTCCAGCAGGGTGCCTAAATTGTCACCAGCATTTTTATGAATATCGTCGGTATCTAACACAGAAACAGGCTGTGCCGTATCATATACGGAGCGGTCACCACCGCCCGTAACCACGATCGTATCCAGCGTTTTTTCATTGGCAGGGGCTGCATAGGAGGTGGCTGCAAGCAGACTCAGAGTCACAACAGAAAGACGAAAATTCATACCGGAACCTATAAAAATCAGACGCGCATAATATCAGAAAACAAAGAAAGCCCGGGCACCTGAGGGCCGGGCTTCCATGCGAGGAGTAACGTCAGGAATCAGTGGTCGTGGTCTGATTCACCGTCTTCCTCATCATGGTCGTGCTCATGAGCTTCTTGTGGGTGGGCGAATACAGCGCTGGCGATATTACCCAGGTCTTCATTACTGATAGCACTGCCATGAACGTGATAGTCACTGCCATCGTGAGCATCCATGTAGTACAGAGCATTGTTGCCTGTGTTGGCAGCAAGGAAGGCGGTAGAGCCGGCGAGCAGCGCGTCGCCAGCAGCCCAAGTCACTTCGCTGTCGATAACGAAGGTATCTTTCGATACGAAGGCTACGCTGTGATCTTCAGCGGCATAAAAGAGGGCAGTGAATACACCGTCGGTACCAAGAATACCGACGACTTCGGTGTCTTCGTCACTCGGTGCAGCGACTGCCAGAATGGCATCAGAGCTGATGTTCTCAGACATATCTGTGCTGTGCGGGTGATCGCCGTGAGCCTTGGTCAGCGTCAACGCACCGGTTTCTGAGTTCCACGCAGCAATCACATCATTCTCAGAGAAGGTTGCAGTCAGGTTGTCGAAACCAGATTCTGCATCAGAGTCAGGGTAGAAAGCCGTCTCTGTTTCACCGTCTTCTGCGATCAGAGTCAGCAGGGTACCGTTACCACAAAGCACCTGAGTCAGATGCTCAGTCTGAGCGCTGGCTGTGATACCGCCTGATGCGCAGTTGAGAGTAACGGGAGTTACCAGAGAGTCACCGTTCGCTTCTACGACTTCCAGGTCAGTAGCGCCGTCGATGCCGTCCATAAAGGTCAGGAAGTGGCCGCCAGTGAGGGCCAGAGTAGGGTATGCGTCAGACGTTGGTGCGGTAACGACCGTGCCATCTTCGGCATCGATCAAGGTGCTTCCCATGCCGTCAAACGCTGAGAAATATTCGTGAGTTGCAACGACCTTGGTGATGCCTGACGTCAGAGTGGTTGGCTCTGATGAAACGTCATGTGTGTGGCCATCTTCCTCAGCAAGGTGCTCAAGACCAGCGTCAACGATAGAAACTGCGCCATTGTCCAGCATGGCAGCGGTCAGGCCATTTTTGGCCAGAACCAACGTTGCGCCTGTTGCAGATGTAGTTACGACATCGGTAGAAAAGGCATCGGCTTCTTCTGCAGTCTGGTCGTACATATTCAGACCAGAGTCATCCGACACAGAATAAATCAGACGACCGCCTGTATGAGCATGCTCATCGTCATGATGCTCTTCATCATTGTGATCGTCTGCATCGTTGTCAGAGTTATTATCTGAACCACCACAAGCTGCCAGGGTGCCTGCCATTGCCAGCACTAATAGTGATTTGCTCAGCTCACTTTCAAAAAACGAAGCCATGGTCATAAATCCTTCATTGGTAAGTGTCATGGTCACAGATATCAACTGCGCCATCGGAAATCTCAATGGTTATAATATAACATAACTGGGAATGGCTATGGCAAGCGCCGTTTTGTAAGTGGCAGACTTTCAGATGCCAAAGAGTTGAAAGTAGAGGTGCAGTGGAGAATGTTGGATGAACTTCGGAGCTTAAGCCTGGTTCACGGTCGACGGTAAGCTAACTCAGAAACAAACGTCACTCCCACATCAAGGTCGCTAGACATCACGCGTTTTTTCAATTGCTCTGTGCAGTAAACATGATTGAAGTAATCGAAAGCGGTCTTAAAGGCCGCTGGTGCGCCAATATCTGGCAAGTCGAAAGCGAGAGACTTGATACCTGTAGGTACTCCACTTTCAATCAGCTCTTCAGTCAGGTCGGGCGTTGGAGTTACAACGTTGTGAAGAGAAAGAAGGTGGTAAGGCTGGCTATCTAATGTGAAGGGTAAAAACTCTCCTAGCGGAGCCAGAATATCTTCAAGGTCGCATTTGGCCTGCTCGCTCAATACCAGAAAGCAGCCGTTCCAGGTATAGATATCCGGTATTGCGTGTAACTCGCTAACGTTAGTTGAGTGATAGTCATAGAGCGCGGCGCCACACTCGGGCCAGGAATCAGCCAAACTAGTCTCCGCTTCGCGTATATCCTCATATCCGAGGTCGCCGTAGGCTTCAATGAGTGCTTTAGAACTGAGTTCCAGCATACCGAACTTGTCAGACATCGGCTCTATGCGGTAGATGTGCATCTTCTTTCTAGATCCTTGCTTGGTTATTCAGCGGAGGCACCAACAGCTTATTGATCTTTGCCTCGTGCTGACTAGAAGCTTGGCTTTCTATCAGTAGATAGCTTCCGTGGTAGTAATCGAAAATCTCCAAGCAGATCCTTATCGGCTTCAAAGCCTGAGTTGCTCTTCAATTGGCCTGGCAGACCGTTTCGGTTGGCTAACAGATCTTGTTCGTACTCCGCAAATTTGATGGCAATGGGGAAGGTGTTTTCGAAGAAACAGTCCGCTTTTGCTTTTCGGTATGCAACAAGAAGGTCTTCTATTGTAAGGTTGTCCCAGCCATTGAACGATGCACGGTAGATCATAATACCTATCCCTGATTTAATTGCTTGGCTGCCTCAACGGCCTCTACGATAGCCAGCTTTATGGTTTCTGAATATTCGTCTTCGTATATGACCGAGCTGATTATCTGATGAAGTAAATCTTTGTCGATCACATTATCGGCGACCCAAACGACGATATTTTCCATCTCTTTAACAAAGCGCTTTACCACATAATCGAAGCCGTTCAGCTCAAGGAAGTAGGCGCCTAAGACCAGTGATGAACGTTTATTGCCATCATTAAACGCATGATTTTTGTTAATAGAGAAAACCAAATGCGTCAGCTTGTCTTCCATCTCAGGGTAGTACCAGTCATTCTGGATATGTTCGAGGGGGCTCTCAAGTTGGCCAATGTCTTTGGTTCCGGCCAATCCGCCTGAATGGTCGATGATCCAGTCGTGCACGCTGACCGCGTGTGCCGCGTTGAAATAGAAAAATCGGATTTCCGGGCCATCAGAGTTATTCATTGATGCCGTCCTTTGGCTAGCGGTCTTTCAGGCGCTTGAGCACCGCCAGGGTTTCTGGATCACTGAGCTGCTCTTCCAAAGAGCGACTCTTTTCACCCAGAAAGCGTTCAAAATCGGCTTCGGGTACCGATTGTACATAGGCTTCCAGCTTTTCATGCAGGGCATCACGGAAGCACAAATCACGGCTGGCCATCTTGGTTCGTGCATCCAATATAAGCGGTTTGAACAACGGATGCTTTTCGAAACTGGCAAACAGGCTCTCGGCCTCCTTTTGGGTCAGCTTGCGGCCTTGAGCAGAACTCGCCTGTTCCAGTTCATGGGCAATGCCTGACTCGTAACTGGCAATCAGGTTCAGCACTTCGGAATACAGGGTTTCGCGAATATTGGTCTTGGCGGCAAGCTTCAACACCTTTTTATATTCGGTGGCGTTTTCATGGAAAATGCTTTGATAGATCAGGTTGGTAAAGCGAGCGTATTTCCAGTGGTTGCCTTCCACATAGTTATCCAAGGCATCAGTGAACTGGCGGCGGTAGTTTTCCTCTTGAAGTGCGGAAACCAGATAGTTTTCATCGCGCTGATTAATAAACTTGGTATGGCCCCCGGCCCTTTCGGCCATGACATCCAATACAATGTCCAGTAGGCGAGAGCGCAGCAGGCGCGCGGGTTCGCTCTCGGTGAGTAGCATGCCGATATTTAGGACTGATCGAAAATTAAACACCCCCAGAACACTGGTTTTGGTACCGTAATCTATTACGGTACCATCTGCTAACCCTTTGAAATCCTTTAGTTTTTTGCCTTTTAAGACTTGATATCCGTTCGACTTAAGTTCCTCAGCATGGCTGACCAGGTACTTCTCAATGGTACTGTCGCTGACATCGTATAAGGTGACCACTTGGGCCTTTGTGAATACGGTTTTTCCCTCAAACTCAACCCCGCCCAAGGCCAAGTGCTGCTCGGCCTGCTGCAGGGCGTAGCGGTTGTTGAGGATATTCTGGCGATCATGTGATGATGCGGTTAGGTCTTTAGCCATTTGCAGCGCCTCTGGTCAATTGCCGAAAGGAAATACTGGCTGTTCTTGAGGAGTTAGCCAACACACTTACAACTTTGTAATTACCGACCAACGGAGCCCCGGCGTTCGGCTGATATGTGGTTCTTTTGCGTACGTTTCTGACATTTGTGGTCACGATGGCTTTATCAATTTCAATACCGTTGGCATCTATTTCGTAATGGACTTCTGCCATGCTCAGTAGGTATTTTAAGAACAACTCCGAGTTATCCAGTTGCTTCTGATTATCCTTAGGCTTGAGCCTATCGGATTTAAGATCGAATACTAAAGCCCGCTTTTGTTCGGTATCTTGCCATAAAATAATCAGGTCACAGCCTTTATTCACGCCTACATCGTTAGTCGAGTTTACATAGAGTGAAAGCTGTTTATATTTCTGTTTATCTTTTCTGGGCTGATAATCCAAAGTAAAGGCGAGGGCATTGTCGGGTATATGCTCGATATACAGCGTCGCCACCTTACTGTCAGCACCATCTTCTTTCAGTTTTAACTGTTTATTGGCGGTATCGTAATGGATAACCACATCAGGGTTGATGATTTCCTTCATCGCTGCCAGCATGGATCACTCCTTGATACCGTAGTAAATTTTATCGGCCAGCTCGTTGGCATCGGCGATTAAGTTGTCAAATACTTCCATATTGATGCCGTACTTGTCTACTTCTACGGCATGTATCTGGTGATCATCTTTTAGGCTGTAGGCTTTGATTTGTTCAGGTTGCAACAGATCTAAATCGGTCATTTTGGCTGATTTCATAATCTGCCCTTTGTTTTCGACATCAAGGTTAAGCATCACGCGGTTGTTGAGTTCGCGAATTAAATAATCGCTATGAGTTGTCACCAGCACCTTTACGCCAGAATTGACTAAACGCGCTAGCAAACCCGCCATTTTACGCTGGTTATCTGGGTGCAGGTTCAGCTCTGGCTCGTCGATGATTAACATGCCGTTTTTCTCGGCCAGCGAGTTGATGTAGAGGTCAATCAAAAACAGCGATTTAATCGAAGAGGATGCTACATAAAACGGGATAACAACTTTATCGCGACCACGCTCTTTTTTGGGCATGTACACTAGTTGTTTATTTAAAACTTTAAATGAACCACCCAATAACTCTTGCAGTGAATCACGGATTGGCTTGCATTCATCTTCTACGCGAATATAACTTTTTTGTTTACTGTAGTTTTCGTATTCGCGTACTACGGTAATGTTGTCATGGATCGGACGAGCATAACGCGCGCGCATGCTGTTTAAAAGATCAATAGGATTTAATTTATCGCCGCTGGTAATATGCTCGATGATAGCGTTTTTACTGGTATCTAGCTCTTTGTAGAACAAGGCAATACCAGTGCGTTCTGATGTCACCACAAAAGGGCGTGGCAACAAATCAGCAAACAAACAATCAGCAATATGATCGCTGATTACATCATCCAAAATCTGATTCGGTACACGGCCACCACTTTTTGTTTGGAAAGTAATTGATAACACGGTTTCATTTTCGGCCTTATAAAAACTTAACTGCTCTGACTGCCCAAAATTCACCGACTGTTTAAATTCATTGGTAAAATCAAACACTAGCTGGCCGTGGCTAAACTCGGCTTTCGCGCCGTTAAAAAAATCTTCCGGCACATTAAAATAGTGCGGCAAGTTTTCAGAAAATTCTGAAGAGGCGCTTTTAAGGTAGCTCGCTAATTTCGCTTGATAGTCGGTCAATTCAATCAACAAGGTGCCTTCGTCGCGCAGTTGCGTTAAACGCTCACGCGACACCGACAAATCAATCCACTGCTTGAAATGGCGTAAAAGTCCGTAGATGGCGTAGCTAATGTACGTTTTGCCAACATTGTTAGGGCCGCAAATAATGGTCAAATCACCCAGTGCAATCGAACCCTGGTCAATTCCGCCTAAATTTTCGAAATTAAACTTCATTATTGCCTCCTTGTTGGGTGGCTTTGGATCGATTGATAGAACCGACCTGCTTTTTATCTTTTAAGTTAATCATCAGTTTTCAGCGCCCACCGTTACTTGGCCGTTCATTAGCATTGGGAGAAGCCAATCGCGCAGTGATTCGAGATATACGTTTTCTTTAAGGACTATATCGCGCTGTTTGAACAATGAGGCGCAATGCTGGCTATATTCTTCCAGCAACTTTTGCGGTGGCAGGTAAGTTTTAAACCACTTCACACCATTCAAATCCAAATGTAGAACCAGAGTTCCAGAAGCATAGTATTTAATATACTTGTGATAACTCTCTGAATTGAAAAGCTGTTCTAAATAGGCATTGCAAAATTTTCTCGAAGATACACTCGCGACATCGCAGGACATTAACGGCGTTTCATCGAATATATCCGGGATAACGAATGACTTACCGATAATATCCGCATTTCTGGTAACGTCAGTAATGGCAATTACCAGCTCCCCTGGATTTAGCTTACTTTCAGGTTTGAATTTCCCATTGTAGTATTTCGTGCCTTCAAGCTTGAAATCTCCGGATAAAGAGAATGAATTCAAATTTATAAATGGTACACCTGTATCTTGGATATCGCCGCTTTTATACGAAATTCCGCGTTTAAAGGTTACGTGATCTCCAAGCAAGCAATCGATCCATCCCTCCGGTATTTCACGCTTTAGGGTTGGGTTGTAGACCATTTTGCCGCCGGAGGTTTTGTAGGGTTTTCCTTGACCTTGTGAAGAGTCGTCGGGGAAGTCGAACTGTACAAACCAGTAGTCGTACAGGGTTTTGGCCATGGCTTCCAGTTCGGTGTTGATGCGGTTGTTAAGTTCGATTTTTGTTTCGATCGAATCAAGCAAATCAACGATATTCTGTTGTTCGGAAACAGTTGGGAGAGGGGCCCTTACGTCATATATCCTTTCAGGAGATGTGTGCTTAACCTTTGAGCCAGATGAAGTGAGGCGGATTTGCTCTCGTACGGTCTTCGTTTTGAATAGGTGATATACATAATCTCTCAGTATCTGCTTCGAGTCTGTAGTGATTAGTCCTAACCGCTGGTTGTGTAAGTAAATGCCTGATTCTGGAACTCTGGCACAACTACCCAACAACCCAGCTGCTTGTTCGGTCATTGCGACAATTAGGTCGCCAGCCTTATGTAGATACTCTTCCTGAATATCTCCAGTATAAAATTTCTCTTTTCCTGCCTGCCTCTTAAAACCACCCTCTTCATAAAAGTTTCCGGGTGTTAGTACAATGAAGTCTGTCTCCTCATCTGAGAAGAACTCACTCTTAAACGGAAACCCATGTTTAATATTGATCTTACCTTTTAGGCTAGAAACAGGCCATTTACTCATGCTTCAACCCTGCCAACTGCTTTTTAATCTCAGCTTCCAACTCGCGAGACTGGCTGAATAGACTATCTAGGTTGCTGGTAAATACCTGTATTTTTTCAGAAAACTGCTCCGGGGTAATATCCACGTATTCAATTTTCACATCAAAATACTGGCCTGCACTTAGCGAGTAATTTTTGCTTTCGATCTCCTCATAGCTGACCACAACGGAAAAATCTTCTACCGCCTTTTTGGCATTAAAGGTATCGATAATGCGTTGTTCTTCATCCGCGCTAAGTACGGTTTTCTGGTTCTTACCGTCTTTAATTTTTTCGCCGAGGTTGGAAGCGTCAATCAGTACCACCTTGTCTTTGTTGCTGTCATCCATAAACAGAATGGAGACGTTGGTACCTGTGGTGGCAAAAATATTCGATGGCATAGAAACCACGCCAGAAACAAGCTTATTCTTAACTATATGCCCAAGGATTTTGTTATCAATCCCTGTTTTAGCGGTTATAAATCCGGTGGGTACTACCACTGCAGCTTTGCCGCCTTGCTTAAGAGAGGAAATTATATGCTGAAGGAAAAGAGAATAGATTTTCATCTTTTCTTTTTCTTTTTTTGGTATTGTCGGGATACCTGCAAAGAAGCGCTCTTTGTTCTCTTTGCTGTTCAGCTCATCGCGGAAGTCGCTGAAATCCATCTTGAATGGTGGATTGGAAACGATGTAGTCAAACTTCTTCAGGTCTTTGCCATCCCGGTGATACGGATGTAATACGGTATTACCCTGGATCACATTAGGAATAGAGTGGACCAGATTGTTAAGGATCAGGTTAAGGCGAAGTAAGTTGGAGGATTTTTGCGAGATGTCCTGGGTGTATATGCTGCATCGGTTCTCACCAATTGCATGGGCCACGTTCATTAACAGCGTGCCGGAACCTGCTGAAGGATCGTAACAGCTGACGTTCTTCACTTTGCCTTGCTGTTCGGCAGGCACCAGAATCGCCGCCATAATGCGTGCCACCGCATGGGGTGTGTAGTACTCGGCGTATTTGCCACCGGAGTTGCTGTTGTAGTCTTTGATCAGGTATTCAAAGATGGTGGCGTAGAAGTCGAATTTTTGCGTAAAAATACGCTCGAAACTGAATTCGACCAGCTTGTTGATGATGGCGCGGCAGAAAGCATCGCGCTTGGATTCATCAGCAATGTATTCACTGACGCGATCAAACAGAACCACCTTGGCGCCACCATCGGTCTTTACGGCAAATACGTCGTTGTTGGTTTGGGCAATATCGCGCAGGGTGTCGTCAAACAGCTTGGCAAAGTCCGGCGCGTTCTGTTGGCTAAACAGGTAGCTGATAAAGTGATGGGGCTTTAAGCGAGCCGTATCGCCGCCCATTTGCAGTTGCAGCATTTCCAACTCGTCTTCGCTCATGGCGACCAGGGCTTCTTCCCATTTCTCCGAGCTGGCGACCTTTTCGTCTATCTGCTTTGCCTCATAGGCGAATTTGTCGTTCAGAAACTTATAGAGGAAAGTCTGGGTAATGATTTTGAATTCATTACCATCGTTCCCCAATCCATAGTTGGCGCAGATGTTCTTCAGGCTGTCGATCAGCGCTTTGGTTTTTTGTTGAAATTCTAGCTCTACCATTTTTTACGGCTCTTATGGTTTACCAACATTCTTGCCTAAGCATTACCACGCTCGGTTGCCGGTATTGAATTCTTTCAGGTACTCTGCGACCACCAGGTGATTGATGAATCTTGAGGCGTCGGCGTTGAGTGGTATGTTTTGCTCACCTTTGAAACGTCGAATGACTAAAGGCATCATCTGGCGTTCAAAGTAGCTTTCGTTATCCAGTATCTGGCTGTTGTTCAGCACCTGTTCGTCGGCATCTTGTTTTACGCCGGTCAGGGCTTCAAAAATCTTGCGTTCGTTCTCTGATATATCGCTCTTATTCTCTTGGCGCTCCTGCAAGCGCTTGTGAATACGGGTGTATTTGGCATCGCCCAGGTACTTCTGTCGCAGTTGATTATTCTGGCGGTTCAGTTCTTTTACGCGATCGTGAATCTTATTGAGCGCGTCGATATTGGCCACCATTTCATCCTGCGTGACCTCACTGAGGTTCTTTTTCTTGAACAGCCTTTCCAGCTCTTCTTTCAGGCTGACAAATTTCGGGTCTTGCTGATCAAAGTTGCTGGCCAGGGCTTCGCGGGTTTGGCGCAAGGTGTTCTTTAACTGATCAGCCAATAACAGCTCTTCTTCGCCTACCTTGATAAAGCGGAACACCACATCTTCAAGGGCGACATTCAGCAGATTGGCGGTGTCGGTGCCTTGTTCGATGCTCTCTTTCAGGTTGAGCATATCGAGGTGGTTGCAGGTTTCACGATAGAGGATATTGAGTTTGGCAAAATCCAGCTGTTCCAGTAACTCGTAGTCGCCTTGCAAACGGATCAGGTTGTATAGGCTTTTGGCGTTTTCCAAGGCTTTCTTCAGAGCGAGTACAGTTTCACGGTCCTGAATCTGGCTGATCTGATCGGTGAAGATTTCGGCGTTGTCGGTATCAAAGCGGAACAGCACGTCTTTGATATGATCTATCTCTGCCGCGATCTCTTCCTGTGATTTGAACAGGTTGGAGTAGTGCTCCATTTCATCGCCCAGCTCCGACTGAAGCTCGTCGAAGTAGGCTTTGTTAGTAGCATCAAACTCTTTGCGAATGTCGGCAAAGTCCACTACGTAACCGTAGCGGAAGTCCTTATAGGTGCGGTTGACCCGTGTGAGTGCCTGGAGCAGGTTGTGTTTGCGGATTACCCGGCCGAGATAGAGCTTTTTCAGGCGTTTGGCATCAAAGCCCGTGAGCAGCATGTTGTAGACAAAGAGGAAGTCGATCTTGCCTGCTTTGAAGTCTTCTACCCAGTCTTTGCGCTCCTCTTTGGTACCGATGTCGTGCAGGATCAATACTGCACTTTTAACCTTTCTTTCATTGGTTACTTTATTCTCGTTGGATTTTTTCCGATCGGCGTTTGGCTCACTACCGGGTACTGCGCCCGAAACGTTATATTCCGGGGAGTCTTCCGCCACCATCGGAAGGCCGTAACCCGGATTGTTGTCGTCGTTTACAGCCGCACCGGGTAGCTCATTTTCTGCGTATTTTTCACCGAAGAGCCTGAACATCTCTTTGGCCTGGTCTGAGCTATCACAAATGACCATGCCGCCGATGCTGGCATCATTGAGGGCGCCGCGACTTTTCTCAAAATCGGTGACGATGTAATTCAACATAGGCTCCACAAAGCTCGGATGGGCATAGATGAGCTTGCGATCGACATCCCCCATTTGCACTTCTACATCTTCCAAGGCCTGTTGCAGCACCATTTTGTAGTTGGTGGCGATCTCTTCGCGAATAAGGCGCAATGTGTAACCATCGGCGATCGAGGCGTTGTAGTAGTACTTGTGGATATAGTCGCCAAAGATCTGTTTGGAGCTGATAGCTTTGAAGTCCGGACTCTTTCTGGCTTTATCTTCGTCAACGATCAGTGGTGTGCCCGTTAGCGCGATCTTAATGGCGTTGGGATCGGACTGATACAGGTTGGCCAGAAAGCTGCCTTTGGGGTTATAGCTTCGGTGCGCTTCGTCCAGAACGAATATTCGCTGGATGTTGATGTCATAGTCTTTGGTCGACAAGACCTCCGGGTCATCCTGAAATTTCTGGATGTTTACCACAGTGATTTCCGGCTTGCCGGAATGGTTATGAATCACCTGTGTGGCCTTAATGTCTTTGGCAAAGGCATCGCGGGAGTTAATGGTGTGTACCGTTAACCCACGCGCTGTGAATTCCCGCTGGGATTGCTGTAGCAGGTCAAGTCTGTCTACGATGAAATAGAACTTGGGAATGACCTGCTGCTTTTGGAAATAGTCCGTTAGAAAGCGCACGTTGTAATAGGTCAGCGCCGTTTTGCCACTGCCCTGGGTGTGCCAGATGATGCCTTTCTTTACGCCTTCACCAAGCTTGCGCTCAATGGCTTTGGTGGCAAACATCTGAGGGTAGCGCATGATGTGCTTTTGCAGGCCATCGGTCTCAGCCACATAGGCCAGCGCATAGCGCAGGATGAATGACAGGCGGTCACGGCTAACCAAAGATGTACAGATACGATTTGTCGGACGTTCTGGCTGCTTATTGGTCTGAAACTCCGGATTGCTGCGAATGACTTCCAGGTTGTTGTCTTTCAGTACCTTTAACTCTTGTTCATCCGATACTGGCTTCAGAAGCGCAGTCAGGTTCAGTATCTCTTCTTCTCGAAAGTAGTTGAATACCGGCTTGTGATAGGAACTGCTGGCGTAGAATGCTCCTTGCACGGGTTCTGGGTCACCGTCGTCATACTCCATGTTGTTGGAGAAGATCATGAACTGGGTGATGTTGGCGAAACGTTTGAATTTCGGGTTCTGAAAACGTTTGTTGATGCGATCACGCTCGGCCAGAATACCTTCGCGGTTATTGGGCTTTTTCACCTCAATAAAGACCAGCGGCATACCATTGATCAACAGGGTAATGTCTGGGCGGAATTCCTCATCACCGTTCTGGCAGGTCAGCTCGGTGACGACATGAAAGCTGTTGTTGTTGAAGTTTTCAAAGTCGATCAGCTTGGTGTTCGAGCGATCTGTCAGGCGCTCAAAGAAGGCTCGACCAAGATCTTCGTTGTCGAGCTCCAGCTTAATATCTTCGAGCAAGCGACTCACATCATCAGGCTCAATGCCAGGATTGATTTTGAGGATCGCTGCGGCGAACAGCTCAGGGAATATATTGGTATCCAGATCCCAGCTTTGACCTTTTAACGACAGGTACTTATAGCCCAGCTTCATCAAATGAAGGATGGTGGGAATTTTTACGCGGGTGTCTTCATTGAACTTCATAACATTCCCTGTTTACTGATGTTTTAACTCAAGTAAATCGCCTACCTGGCACTCAAACAGCAGGCAGAGTTTCTCAATGGCTTCCAGATCCACTTTCTGAGCCGTTTCTTTATAAAGCAGGGTCACGGTGACACGGCTTAATCCGGTCTCTCTGGCAACGTCGGCAATACGCATCTTGTGCTCGCCCATCATGCGGGCTAGATGGCAACGGATCATGTGAAAGACTCTAATTATTGATTTTCGTAATAGTGAAAGAGGCTACCACGGATTGGCTTTAAAGTCGTTTTTTGTGAGTTGAAGTTGAAATTTTGCTGGCAGACGCAGTGGTTTTGTTTAGCGTTGCGCTTTAGGGGGAGCGATCGACCATTGCCGCATAGTCTAGCGGTGATAGAAGTAAAAATGGTGGGCCTTCCCAGACTTGAACTGGGGACCTGCCGATTATGAGTCGGATGCTCTAACCAACTGAGCTAAAGGCCCATTTACTTCGTCTGCTTCGTTTTGACTGCGTTGTTCCGGCCCAAACCGGTACGTCTTGTCAGCACTTGCAGAGCGGGTCGGGGATGAGATCCCCTCCTACAATGGCAGCGGTATGTTACCGCTTGGGGATAAGATCCCCTCCTACAAAGACCTCGTGCGATGCCCTTGTAGAGCAGTCATCAGATATGACTAGCGCAGCATTATAAGCACCATTACCGGTGAGTGCCAGTGCTTTGATTTTTCTGGGAATTTGAGCAAAAAATAACCCGGCGTTGGCCGGGTTATTTTGGGGTCGCAGAGTAGGGAGTACCTTACTCGTCGATAAAGCTACGCAGGTGCTCAGAGCGCGTTGGGTGACGCAGCTTGCGCAGTGCTTTTGCTTCGATCTGACGGATACGCTCACGGGTTACGTCGAACTGCTTACCCACCTCTTCCAGAGTGTGGTCAGTGTTCATGTCGATACCGAAACGCATACGCAGTACTTTCGACTCACGTGCAGTCAGGCCAGACAGTACCGAACGGGTGGCTTCTGTGAGGCCGTCGTTGGTGGCTGTATCCAGTGGTGAAGAAGACTGGGTGTCTTCAATGAAGTCACCGAGGTGTGAATCTTCGTCATCACCGATTGGCGTTTCCATGGAGATCGGCTCTTTGGCGATCTTGAGGACTTTACGGATTTTGTCTTCTGGCATTTCCATGCGTTCTGCCAGTTCTTCAGGGGTTGGCTCACGGCCCATTTCCTGAAGCATCTGACGAGAAATACGGTTCAGTTTGTTGATGGTTTCAATCATGTGAACCGGAATACGGATGGTACGCGCCTGGTCAGCGATCGAACGGGTGATCGCCTGACGAATCCACCATGTGGCGTAGGTCGAGAACTTATAGCCGCGACGGTATTCGAACTTGTCGACGGCTTTCATCAGACCAATGTTGCCTTCCTGAATCAGGTCGAGGAATTGCAGGCCACGGTTGGTGTATTTTTTAGCAATCGAGATAACCAGACGCAGGTTAGCTTCTACCATTTCTTTCTTGGCGCGGCGTGCACGTGCTTCGCCGATAGAAACGCGACGGTTAACTTCTTTAATTTCCGGAATGCTCAGGCCAACGCTGTCGGCGACGGCTTTGATTTTCTTCTGACAACGGAAGATCTCAAGCTTATAGGTGTCGAGTTTGTCTGAATAAGGCTTGCCTGCTGCAATCAGCTCTTCAACCCATTCGTTGTTCACTTCGTTACCTGGGAATCCACCGATGAATTCTTTGCGATTCATGCCGCTTTTACGGGTCATCAGAACCATGATCTGACGTTCCTGAGCACGAATTGCGTCGAGTGCGGCGCGAGCATCGCTTACCAGTACGTCGAAGTGCTTCGGCGTCAGCTTGATCGGAGCGAACAGTTCTGCCAGCGCTAAGATCGCTTTTTCGGCTTGCTTGCTGGCGCGACCGTGCTTCTCGATGGCTTTGTTTACAGCGATATTAGCGTCATTGATTTCGGTGAAGCGTCGTACCACTTCAGCCATGTCGATGCCGCTGTCTTCTTCAGAGTCGTCGTCATCGTCATCGCTGGCTTCTTTTTCTTCCGCTTTCTGAGCGGCAGAAGGGCCAGGAGGGGTGATTTCGCCATCTGGGGTCGGATCAATGAAACCGCTGAAAATATCGCCAACGCGGTTCGGATCTTCTTCGGCTTCCTGGAATGCGGTCATGATGCGCTGTACTGCACCCGGGAAATACGCCAGAGCGGACATCACTTCACGGATGCCTTCTTCGATGCGTTTGGCGATAACGATTTCGCCTTCGCGGGTCAGAAGTTCAACGGTACCCATTTCGCGCATGTACATCCGCACTGGGTCGGTGGTGCGACCCACGTCGGATTCTACAGATGCGAGAGCAGCGGCAGCTTCTTCTGCGGCAGCGTCGTCGGCAGTCTCAGACATGAACAGGGATTCGCCATCCGGGGCAACTTCTGACACAGGAATACCGATGTCATTAATCATACGGATGATATCTTCAACCTGATCCGGGTTTGCAATATCGTCTGGCAGGTGGTCGTTCACCTGTGCATAGGTGAGGTAACCCTGCTCTTTACCTTTGGCGATAAGTTCTTTGAGACGGGATTGTTGCGTACTGGTCGACATAGAAGCCCTGTGTTCCGAATTTTTAAGGCGGAAGAAAACCGCGAAGTATATCGCTTAACCTCAGCTTAAGCCAGTGATTAGACGACTGTTTAGGCCAGACTTGGCAGAGATTGTTCCCCAGCGGCTGGCTGGCCGTAGCGGGGTGGCTGCGTTGTTAGTAAGTTTGGGTTGAAGCGGGCAATTTTCAAGTCAGTGGCGATGATATATACCTGTTCGTTTGTGGTTTCTTTGTTTACGTTGTTTCTTGAGTTCGTGCAGTTGCGATCGCTCTTCGGGAGTCAGCTTTTCGCCACGATGAAACTTGGCTTCGAGCTCTTCCAGGGCGCGGTCGTCTTTGCGGGCCATCATTCTTTCCAGCACGACTCTGACCTCGGCGGCGACTGGGCGGATTTTGTCGCCCTCGGGATGGTCGGCGAGCGCTTTTAATTCTGGTTCGTATGGGCTGCCTATCCACTGAATCAGCAGGCCGATGCTTTCCTGCTGAGGAGACTGGTGCAGTCGCTTAAGAATTTCGAATAGCAGGCGTTCGTATTCAGTTTCAGCTTCGGTGTCAGGAATGCTCAGCTCCTGCGCCAGCGCCGGAAAGCGAACGAGACTGGAGATGGCTCTGTGCACCATGGGCGCGAGTGGGTCTTCAATGTCTGGTGCATGACTGGGCGGAACCGGCTCGGTAATAATGTCCGGCATGGATACGCCGTCATCAATCTCGGGTTCTGGCTCTGGAGCGGTTTCATTCACCGCGGCCATCGCGGCACTGCGGGTGCCGATCATGTCTTCGAGGCGTTTTTCCATCAGGCTTCTTAGTGTGCCTTTCGGGAGTTTGCCGATCAGCGGGGCCGCCATTTTATCCAGGCGAGCCTTGCCATCTAAGGTATCAAAATCGACTTGCTGTTTAAGCTGTTCGAACAGAAATTCGGGCAGATGCAGAGACTCATTGAGACGTTTTTCAAAGCCGTCGCGACCTTCTTGCCTGACCAGAGTATCCGGGTCTTCTCCGTCAGGTAAAAATAAGAAACGCGCCTGTACGCCGTCGCTGAGTACGGGCAGGGCAGTTTCCATGGCGCGTGCCGCTGCAGTGCGTCCGGCGTTATCGCCATCGAAGCAGAAAATTACTTCAGGAACGATTTTAAACAAGCGCCGCAGGTGGTGCTCGCTGGTGGCGGTGCCCAGGGTTGCAACGGCGTAGTGAATCCCGAACTCTGCCAGAGCAACAACGTCCATATAGCCTTCGACGATAACAAACCGGGTCAGCTTCTGGCGTATTTTTCGTGCTTCGTAGAGCCCATACAGTTCGCGATTCTTCTGGAATATCGGTGTTTCAGGTGAGTTCAGGTACTTAGGTTTCTCATCGCCCAGTACGCGCCCCCCGAAAGCGATATATCGCCCGCGGGCATCGCGGATCGGGAACATAATGCGATCACGGAAGCGGTCATAGGTACGGCCGTCTTCTTTTTCGATCAACATACCGCTGGTGATCAGTTCCCGTATGGCAGTTTTGTCGGTGCCCAGGGTTTCCTGAAGGTTATCCCAGCCGGGCGGTGCATAACCGATTCCAAAAAACTTAGCGGCCTTGCCGGAAAGCCCGCGACCTTTCAGGTACTGAACGGCCCTGTCCCGCTTGTCGTGTTCCCGTAGCTGTCGTTCAAAGAACTGGCTGGCCGCTTCCATTCGTTTGAACAGTGACTGATGTTCTTGCTCTTGCTGAACTTCACGTTGGCTCGCGGCTTCTCGCGGGACGGCCATATTCATCTGGTCAGCGAGTTTTTCAACGGCATCAGGAAAACTCAGTCCATCGAACTCCATAACGAAGCGCAGGGCTGTTCCCGATGCTCCGCAACCGAAGCAGTAGTAAAACTGTTTATCAGGGCTGACCGTAAAGGAGGGCGTATTTTCGTTATGGAACGGGCAGCAGGCGGAGTAGTTTTTGCCAGTTTTTTTAAGCTTTACACGACTGTCGACCACGTCGATAACATCGACACGGGCGAGAAGTTCATCAATAAAGCTTTGGGGTATCCGGCCGGCCATTCAGGTGTGTTTCCGCAATCAGTCTCAAAGTTATTATCTTCAGAAACGCGAAAAGCGCCAGTAGCATGAGCTATTGGCGCTTAGCTGTATCAACGCGTGTGCGATGAATCAGAGCTGGGACTTCACCATCTGGCTGACCTGGCCCATGTCGGCACGGCCCTGCACTTTGGGTTTGAGGATGCCCATCACTTTCCCCATGTCCTGCATGCCTGCAGCACCGGACTGTGCAATTGCATCTGAGACCATCTGGGACAGCTCTTCATCACTGATCGCTTCTGGCAGAAATTCGCTGATAACATCGATTTCTGCCTGTTCAACAGCGGCCAGCTCGTCACGGCCAGCATCGGAATACTGCTTGATGCTGTCGCGGCGTTGCTTACACATTTTGTCGAGAATCTGTAGAGCTCGTGCGTCATCAACTTCGATACGCTCGTCGACTTCAACCTTTTTAAATTCTGCAGTGATCAGACGAAGTGCGCTAAGGCGCTCTTTTTCTTTGGCACGCATTGCTGCTTTTACAGCATCTTTAACGGTTGCGGTCAGGCTCATGTGTCAGTCCTCAACAGATGTCGCGTGTATCAGTACAGGCGAGTCATCTTACGCTGTTCGCGCTGAACCTTCTTCAGGTGGCGCTTAACAGCAGCAGCGGCTTTACGCTTACGAACCCAGGTTGGCTTCTCGTAGTGCTCGCGACGACGTACTTCAGACAGTACGCCTGCTTTTTCGCATGAACGCTTGAAGCGACGCAGTGCAACGTCAAACGGTTCGTTTTCTTTAACTTTTACAGCTGGCATCCAATCACCTACATGTTTGTCAATTCGGTATAGTGGGGACACAGTAGTCCCAGTCAGAGGGCGGGCATTCTATAGACTTTGCCCGCGGAATGCAAAGGGGTTTTTAATGCATCTGGTAGCCGTGTTGTGGTGTGCGAGTGGCGTGTGCCGTTAGCTAGCAGTATCATGCGCGGTTTAGGGTCGGAACAGGCGGTTAGCCTGTGCTTACAGAGAGCGGAACAGAGGTTAGTTATGCTGGTATTGGGGTTAGAAACCTCCTGTGATGAGACTGGGGTCGCGTTGTATGACACCGAGCGCGGGCTGTTGGCGCACAGAGTGTATTCGCAGATTGCCGTTCATGCTGAGTACGGTGGTGTTGTTCCTGAGTTAGCCTCCCGCGACCACGTAAGAAAAGGTCTGCCACTGATACGTGAGGTTATGGAAGAGGCTGGGCATACCCTGCAGGATCTGGAAGGTATAGCTTACACCAGCGGCCCCGGCCTTGTAGGCGCGCTACTCGTCGGTGCCTGTCTTGGGCGTTCTCTGGCGTGGTCTCTGGGTATCCCGGCCGTGGGTGTTCATCACATGGAAGGGCACCTGCTTGCCCCTATGCTAGAGGATGATGTACCCGAGTTTCCCTTTATCGCTCTGCTGGTGTCTGGCGGCCACACACAGTTGGTTAAAGTAGAAGGCATTGGTGAATACGAGCTGCTTGGCGAGTCGCTCGATGACGCGGCTGGTGAAGCCTTTGATAAGGCCGCTAAGATGATGGGGCTGTCGTATCCGGGTGGTCCGGCCCTGAGTAAGCTGGCTGATGAAGGTGATGCAGCCCGCTTCAGTTTCCCTCGTCCGATGACAGACCGTCCCGGTCTGGATTTCAGCTTCAGTGGTCTGAAGACATTTACCCGCACGACTATTCTTAATTGTGCCGTAGACGGCGTTCTTGCTGAGCAGGATAAAAAAGATATCTCCGCGGGCTTTCAGGCTGCCGTGGTTGATACGCTGGCCATCAAGTGTAAGCGCGCAATGAAACAGACGGGTGTGAATCGCCTGATTATCGCTGGCGGTGTGGGGGCGAACCGTATGTTGCGAGAGCAGTTAAAGGAGACCGCTGAGCAGCTTAAAGGGCGTGTGTACTATCCGCGTCCGGCGCTTTGTACAGACAACGGTGCCATGATTGCCTACGCCGGAGCTCAGCGTCTGAAAGCGGGCGAAGTATCCGATATCGCCGTGTCGTGTGTGCCGCGCTGGCCAATGACCGAACTGAAGCCTCTGGCGTCAGGTAATTAAGGAGCTGAGTATGGATAAGGTCTTTATCAGCGAATTAAAAGTGGATGCAGTCATCGGGGTCTACGACTGGGAAAAGCAGGTACGTCAGCCGCTGGTGTTTGATCTGGAGATGGCGTGGGATATCCGTGTCGCGGCACAGACTGACGATTTAATGCATGCGCTCGATTATCAGGCGGTGACTGAATATATTGAGCGCTTCGTGCGTGAACAGCACTTTCAGTTACTGGAGTCGCTGTTGGAGCGCCTGGCCGATGGCTTGCTGCAGGAGTTCGGTATGTCGTGGTTAAGTATTCGTGTTGAGAAACCCGCGGTGGTGCCGCAGGCACGTGCTGTCGGGCTGATGATTGAGCGTGGTATCAGCTGATGGCGCATGTATTTTTAGGCGTTGGCGCCAACCTTTCACCCGAGCAGAATATTCCTTTGGGTCTTAAGCGTTTGGCGCACGATGTAGATATTGTCGCGATTTCTCCCTGTTATCGCTCTGAGGCAGTGGGCTTCAGTGGCCCGGCCTTTATCAACCTGGTGGTTGAAGCTCACACTGATTGTACCGTGGCGGAATTAAATACCCGGTTAAAAGCTATTGAGACCGAATTTGGCCGTGAGCCGGGTGCCAAAAAATATTCAGATCGCGCTCTGGATATCGATATTCTTGTCGTCGATGAATTAAGTGGTGATGTCGATGGAATATCGCTGCCGCGCATCGATGTCTGGCGTTACGCGTTTGTATTACGCCCGTTATTGGATTTATGGCCAGCTGGAATTTGCCCTAAAAATAAGACACCGCTAAAAGATTACTGGCCACATGTGAGTGATCAGGCACTGGAAAAAGTCGAGATTGCGGGCGCGACGTTAGTTAGCGTTAAATCGACTGAGTCGACTTCCATTTCTTAAGATGTGCGGCTCGGGCATTGGTCAGAGCCGTGCGAATTTCCGCCCCCTGAACGCCCGTTGCAATAATATCCTGCGCAGTGATTGTAAGAGCTTCTTGCAATGCATTGCGGCAGTATTCTGCCTGCGGATAGTCGCATTCTTCCAGCCCGGTTCTGCCCCGAGCATCCGCAACACAAACCAGCAGAAAATCTTCAAATCGTTCCGGCCGACGCCAGGCATCTACCTGATCGAATAATTTCAGCAGAGTTTCTGGTCGCAACTCAAGTGCGCGATGAACATGAGTATGAAATTCGCTACTCAGCAGCGCCAGTGTTTTAGCGTCATTCGGTGCTTTTAAACGATTGCAGAGTTGTTTTACCGGAGACAGACCTTTTTTCTCATGACCAAAGTGGCGTGGCCATTCACTTTCTGGTGTGCGGCCTTTTCCCAGGTCATGAATTAGAGCAGCCCAGCGCACAGCGGTAGAGTCACTGAGTTTTTGCGCTGCTTGCAGGCAGAGCAGAGCATGCTCGCCGGTATCTATTTCAGGGTGGTACTTTTCTGGCTGAGGCACTCCGAACAGAGCGTCGAGCTCGCCAAACCAAACCTTGAGTGCCCCGCATTCGCGGAGTACACGAAAATAGGTATCAGGGCTGTTTTCACCCAGTGATCTCTGAGTTTCTGTCCAGACCCGCTCAGCGACCAGATGATCAAGTTCGTTGTCTTCGACCATCTGCTTCATCAGAGTCATGGTTTCGTCAGCAATGCGAAAGCCCAGACCAGCAAAGCGAGCCGCAAAGCGTGCGACACGCAAGACTCGTAAAGGATCTTCCTGAAAGGCAGGCGAAACATGACGCAGTATCCGATTCTGTAGGTCTGTCGCGCCGTTATAAGGGTCGATGATTTTGCCGTCGCTGTTTTGGGCCATGGCATTGATGGTCAGGTCACGGCGCAGTAAATCTTCTTCCAGAGTCACTGCTGATGAGAAGTCACAGACGAACCCCTGATAACCTTTTCCGCTTTTTCTTTCCGTACGTGCGAGTGCGTATTCTTCTTTCGTATCAGGATGCAGAAATACCGGAAAATCGGCACCAACCTGTTCGTAACCTTTACTGATCATCTCTTCTGGAGTGGCACCCACCACCACCCAGTCATTGTCTTTTACCGGGCGATTGAGAAGATGATCGCGGACTGCACCGCCGACAAGATAGGTCTGCATAACGTACTCAGAAAATAAAAAAGGCCATCGAATATGATGGCCTTTGAGTGTACCGGGATGTCGCTGGTGTTAGAAGTAGAAGCCAGTTTCCAGAGCCAGACCCAGTTCTTTTTCAGGGTCAGATACATCCATCATGGCGGCAAGGTCAAAGTGAATACCAAACGGTGATACACCGGCACCCAGCGACACGACGTTACTTTCACCGGCGAGGTTTGTGCGTAAACCGGCGCGCAGCTGAGCCCAGCCTGCCAGATCTACTTCGCCGCCCACTGACAGGTACTGGGTTGGATCTTCAAATGCCAGAGCTTCGTTTTCTGTCAGGTCGAGGTCTGCCGCCAGGTTGTACCAGTCACGGGTATAGGCAACACCGGCGCGCAGTTTCGGTTTCAGGCTTACTTTACCGCCAGCCGCTACTTCACCGTCAGCATCGCCATCGACTGCAACCTCAGCGTATTCAAAGTCTTTACTGATCAGATCCTGAATAACGATACCGACACGCAGTCGCTCCTGTGGATCAACGTAGAAAGACGTACCGATATCCAGATTGATGTGGTTGGAGGTGCGCTCAGAGTCTTCCAGTTCAACGTCCGGTGCGTTGTCTTCTTCATCGACCTGGCCAACGTAGTGGTAAGTCGCCACTTGCTGAAGCTTAGGTGTAATACCAATGGCAACAGGCTTGTCGGCGATCACAAACTCACGCGACAGGCTCAGGCCCACTTCGGCGATCCCAATGGCGACGATTTCATATTGAGAGTCAAACGATGGGTCGGATGCCGCATTCGAAATCTCACCGTTATCGAAGATGCTGATGTTACCGCCAGCGGTTTGTACCGGGTCGGAGGTATAGGTATTTACTTCATCCACGGCGCTCTTGGTGTTATTCAGATCTGCAGTTGTTGCTGTGCCGCTTTCTACCTCGTCGGCCAGGCTATCCACACTGTCAGTAATACCATTTGAAGCATCGAGATAGCCGGATGCAGCAGGCACATAGGCGCCTAGCAGGTTCGCGTCGTTGCCACTGAACAGAATACGGGCAGAGGCGTTTACATCAGCTTTAAAGCTGACGGCAGCTGCCAGTTTTTTACCCGGAATAGCGACCGCGCCACCAATACCCAGGCGTCCGCGTAGAGGGTCGCCGGAGATAGTACGTAAGCTATCGATCATGTCGTCAGTGGCAGATTCAACTTCCTGAAGTTCGGTGTTTGTTGCTGCGATGCTATCACCAAACGCCTGGTTGTCGGTGCGCAGGTCGGCTGCTTTTTCAGCGTTGGTACGGCCGTCGACATCATCCATTGAATCAATCTGAACACCCAGCTGTTCAGCTGCGGCAGTCATATTTTCAACGGCTTTATTAAAGTTCACCGGATCGCCGGCACCGCGCTCTTCGAAGGCAGCATCAATTCGCGGAATAATGTCATCGTCCAGTCGTGAGGCTTCATCTTCGAGGCCTGCTTCATCCGCCACGTTCACCCCAATTTGCGGGAAGAGCAGCGCGAAATCATCGCTGCTTTCTGCCTGTGACAACAGTGAAGGGTTATAAGCCGGGGCGTGTGCGAGCTTGGCACTGGCAACACCGGTATTACCCATGGCCAGACCACGAGCATCCATCGGCATAAAAGGGGTGGCTGTGGCGTAGCTGCTGGCCAGCAATACGGCACTGCCAAGAAGAGAGCGTTTTAACATGTGGGCATCCTCAGGAATACGTGAGTACGGATGCAATTAATACTAGATGCAATTTCAGAAATCGGTTGCGAATCGTAAAAGTCGTGCGTAATCTTTCGTAACAGCTAATTATTTTTCGGAATAACTCTCGTGTTTTCACAATTGACACATTTCTCAGCGAAGATGTTCGCGGCGCCAGTAGCGCTGCGAATGGTCGTGCGTGCGCGTTGTGTCGCCATTGTGCGAGTAGTGAGGCCGGGGAATAGTTAACTGATAACGGATTATTCTCAAAAGGCCGCACGTTATGCGGCCTTTTTTGTTTCTGGTCGCTGTGTTGCCAAAACATACACAGGGCTCAAGGGAGAGCCCGGCAAGCACAGGTGATGTATGAAAATTATAGTGGCGTATCTTCTGGTGGTACTGATCTGGTCCACCACGCCCGTGGCAATTCAATTCAGTCAGAACGGGCTCGACTTTTTTACGGCCGTCAGTCTTCGTATGTGGATCAGCGCTTTGTTGTCCTTACCATTGGTCTGGTTGATGCGCCAGCGCCTCGTTTTCAGTAAGCAGGCTATTTTGAGTTACCTTGGCGGCAGTCTTGGTATCTATGGCGCGATGATGTCGGTGTACTGGGGCGCGGCGCATATTCCATCCGGTTTGATTTCGGTGATTTATGGGCTCTCCCCCATGCTGTCTGGTGCGTTGGCATACGTGGTTCTGCGCGAGCGGGAGTTGACTCCTGTGCGGTCATTTGCGCTGGTGATGGCGTTGGCCGGGCTTGCTCTGGTGGTATCCGCACGCATTTCAGTTGATGGTCTGGCGTGGCGCGGAATTGTAGGTAGTGTCGTCTCGGTCCTGTGTTTTGCAGGCAGTGCGGTTTGGGTCAAACAGGTCGGAGCCGGCATCCACCCTATGGTCCAGACCAGCGGCACACTCTGGGTTTCAGGAATACTGTATCTTCTTACTGTGCCTTTCTTTGGGGTGCATATTCCGCAAGAAAAAGACGTGGTGTCCTTTGCCGCGCTGGGTTACCTGATTACCTGTGGTTCGTTGCTGGCCTTTGTTCTCTATTTTTATATTTTGCGCCAGTTACCGACTTCCAGAGTGACGCTGATCACTCTGGTTGCTCCCGCTCTCGCAATTTTCTGGGGCTACTTGTTACGTGATGAACGCCTGCAGTGGGAGAGTTTTGCCGGGGCTGGGATTCTCCTCGCATCGTTAGCCGTTTATCAATGGCACCGCTCTCCTGATCGTTGGTTAAGAACTCTTGTGGCTGGTCGTTATCCTGCGGTTACAAAGTCAGTACAAAAAAGTGAGCGTCAATCGTCTTAACTTTTCTTCATATCGGCCGATAGCCGTCTTATAGCAAAACAAGTCAGGGGTGGTCGAAGTGCCATCCACTGCTGGTATGGAGTCAGATATGAAGCTGAAATGTGTAACCGCAGGCGCCCTGGTGCTTTCTGTAGGATTGTTAACCGCCTGCGCCGGACCTGTTCTGGATCAGGGCAATGCCAGTGCACCACCTGAGCAATTCTTTAAGCCTGTTGAGCAGGAAATAGACCCTGTTGCACCTATGGTGCTTCGTGTTGTGGGTTATGGTGCGGTTGATGATGGCGCTAAGCAGTCGTCGGTTCAGAAGCGTCTGATGGCCATTCGTGCATCCAAAATGGATGCTTACAGGGCCATGGCGGAACGGGTATACGGAACTTCGGTTCAGGGCAGCACTACCGTGCGCGATATGGTCGTACAGAACGACCGGTTCCGCAGCTATGTCGAGACTTATATGCATGGTGCACGCGTTGTCTCAACTGATCTGATGCCGGACGGCAGTGCAGAAACCGTTCTGGAGATGATCATTGATCAGGGCTTCCGTAACTGTCTGCAGACGATGGATAACCAGCGTTTCAATGTGGATTGCCGGGTGCCACTGGGTGGGCGCAACGCTCAGCAGTTTGCCGCTAGCCAGCGTAACCGTGTTCAGGGCGAAGCTTCAGTGCCCGAGAGCGGCTTCTACTTTATCGAGTAAGGGACTTTGCTATGAGACGCTTTCGTTTATCTTCGTTGTTCGTTGGTTTGCTGATTCTGCCGTTCGTCCAGGCGCAGGCAGAAGTTGTGCAGGTGACTGGGCGTGCCCCGGTTGAAGGCGCGCTGTCTTATGCTCGTGAACAGGCAATGGAAGATGCGCTGCATCAGGCCAGCTTACAGGCAGGTGCACAGATCAGCGGCATGCAGTTGATGGAGAAAGGCGTCGTCAGTACCGATACCGTGCGTGTATCAACCCGGTCGCAGGTCAGCGATGTTGAGATTCTGCGTGAAGATACAGTCAACGGTATGTACGAAGTGACAATTCGTGCTGATGTCGATGAGGCGGCTTTATGCCCAGCATCGGTTCAGAGCTATCGCAAAGCCGTGGCTGTGGCCGGTTTTGGACTGGCACAGCCGCAGCAGGCTACGTTGGGCCGATTAGAAAACATTGAGCAGGGCTTACCGCGCTGGCTCGCTGCTGAACTTAATTCAGGGGGCGGAGTACATGCGCTCGACGCAACCCGGATCAGCCTTTATCAAGATCCCCGCCGCGCACCATCGGCGGAGACCGCTCAACAGCGGCTGACTACATCCGTTGCTCTGGCGACGCAACTGGGTGCTCAGTATGTCGTGTCGGGTGTCGTACGCGACCTGGCATTGCACACGCCACAGAAAACCGGATTTGCCAGTCGACTGATGGGGTTCTCTTCAGCGCCGACGCGTGATTTCGTGATGGATGTCTTTGTGCATGATGGCCTTAGTGGTGCCATGCTGTTTCAGCGCTCTTACCGCACAGAGGGGCAGTGGGAAGCGCCAAGAAATGAAAAAACGGGTTTTGCTACGCCGCAGTTCTGGGCGACCTCTTACGGTAACGAAGTCGCAGATATTCTGAAACGGGCTGCTGGCGATGTCGATGAGATGCTACGTTGTCAGCCTTTTATGGCCCGCATCGTCAGGGCCCGTGGAAACCGTTTGCACATAGAGGCAAGCGCCGCTGCGGGTCTTCGGCCTGGAGATACGCTGAAAGTATATCGTACTGGCACGCTGTATAACCTGGACCTGGAGCCTCGCACTGAGTTGACCGACATGGCGGCCGAGGCGGTTGTGAAGCAGGTGCAACCACAGTTTGTCATTGCAGAGCTGGGTAGCCCCGCAGAACGTTTAGCGATTCAGCGTGATGATATGGTGATTGCCTGGTAGGTGATGATCTCGGCTGTTGAGTAAACAACAGCCGCTACCTCATACGTTCCCCGTTCACATGATCGGCTGACGAGTCGGCACAATGAAGTAAAGCGCGTAATCAAAGCGCTAAGTCAAAGTTCTACTGATATCGACGGGCAGCTCATCCGTTTCAGCATCTTATCGCCATCCCAACTTTCAAGATGAACATCAAAGCCCCACAGTAAATGAATGTGTTTCAGGACTTCGTATGTATCTCCCGCGAGAGGCATTCCATCCTGTTGTGTGTGCCGGAGGGTAACTGAGCGATCACCTTCAACATCAACATTTGTAATCTGGATATTCGGTTCGCGTACCGAAAGATCGTACTGGCGGGCGAGTGTTTCCCGGATACGGCGGAAGCCATTGTCGTTATGAATAGCATCAACCCGATAATGGTCGGCTGCTTCATCATCATAAATAGAGAATAAGTGAAACTCCCTCATCAGCTTAGGTGACAGGAATTGCTGAATAAAACTCTCATCTTTAAAGTCGCGCATCGCAAAGTGCAATGTATCAAGCCAGTCTTTACCGGCAATATCCGGGAACCATTCACGATCTTCATCGGTAGGATCTTCGCAAATACGCTTGATGTCCTGGAACATATTAAATCCCAGTGCATAAGGGTTAATACCGTTGAAATAGGGCGAGTCAAATCCTGGCTGATAGACCACGTTGGTGTGTGAAGTCAGAAACTCCATCATAAAACCATCGTTAACTTTCCCCTCGTCGTAAAGATGGTTCAGCAGCGTGTAGTGCCAGAAGGTTGCCCAGCCTTCATTCATTACCTGAGTCTGGCGTTGGGGATAGAAGTACTGAGATATTTTACGGACAATGCGAACCAGCTCACGCTGCCATGGCTGTAATAAAGGCGCATTTTTTTCGATAAAGTACAGAATGTTTTCTTGCGGTTCTGAAGGAAATTTTCGTTTCTTCTGGGCTGCATCGCCATTCTGCTTTTTGGTAGGTAATGTTCGCCACAGGTCGTTTAGCTGCTGCTGACGGATTTCTTCACGTTCTTCCTGTCGCATCCGTTCTTCGGCTGCAGAGATCGGCTTTGGTCTGCGGTAGCGGTCAACGCCGTAGTTCTGGAGGGCGTGGCAGGCATCCAGAACCTGTTCAACCTCGTCCTGACCATAGCGCTCTTCGCACTTGCGAACATAGTTTTTTGCGAATACCAGATAATCAATGATAGAGCTGGCGTCAGTCCAGGTGCGGAACAAGTAATTGTTTTTGAAGAATGAATTATGTCCGTAGCAGGCGTGCGCTATCACCAGCGCCTGCATCGGCAGTGTGTTTTCTTCCATCAGGTAGGCAATACAAGGATTCGAATTAATCACAATCTCGTACGCCAGCCCCATCTGGCCGCGCTGATAGCCTTTCTGGGTCGCTAGAAATTGTTTGCCGTATGACCAGTGATTGTAGCCAATTGGCATACCGACGGATGAGTATGCATCCATCATCTGTTCAGCACTGATAACTTCGATCTGGTTGGGGTAGGTATCAAGACGATAGTGGGCTGCGACGCGTGCTATTTCACTGTCGTACTCCTCCAGAAGAGCAAAGGTCCAGTCCGAATCGGTGGAAATGTAGTTGCTCATATCGCCTCCTCATACTGCTCTTTCGAGAACAGTTCACGGAATACCGGGAATATATCTTCCGGCCCCCGGATCTGCGCCATAGCGAAGCTGCTTTTAAACTCACTGCCTACCTGCTGGTACGCTTCCCACAGTGCCTGGTGATTGTGTGGCGTAATCTCAATGTAAGAAAAGTACTGAACTACCGGCAGCAGTTCGTTGCGCAGAATCTCAGCGCATTGAGGGGAGTCGTCGTCCCAGTTATCACCATCAGATGCCTGGGCTGCGTAGATATTCCATTCGTTCTCGTCGTAGCGTGACTGCACAATTTCGTTCATCAGTTTCAGTGCACTCGAGACGATGGTACCGCCGGTTTCCCGTGAGTAGAAAAACTCTTCCTCGGTCACTTCTTTGGCACTGGTGTGGTGGCGAATAAATACGATTTCAATCTGCTCGTAATTGCGCTCCAGAAAGAGGTACAGCAGCAGATAAAAACGCTTAGCCATGTCTTTGACGTCTTGCGTCATCGATCCGGAAACATCCATCAGACAAAACATGACGGCCTTGCTGGTGGGCATGGGCACTTTCACCTGATTGCGGTAGCGCAGGTCGATATCGTCCAGGAAAGGAATTTTCTTGAGGCGACGCTCAAGGTCTGCGATGTCTGTTTTCAATGTATTAGCCGCAACAGGATCGCCGCGACTCTCTGCGTCAGCCAACGCTGCGTAAAGCTCTTTTAACTTACGACGTTTACCTGCGCCCATCCCGATGCGGCGGGCGTGGGCGTTGCGCATGGATTTTATCACTGAGAGGTTGTTTGGGGTGCCTTCAGAGACAAAGCCAGCGCGACGGGTTTTGAAGTTCTTGGTTCGCGCTAAAGACTGCTTGACCATGTTTGGCAAAGCGAGATCATCAAACAGATAATTGAGGAATTCTTCGCGGGTTATGGCAAAGGTAAAGTCTTCTTCGCCTTCTCCTTGGTTGCTGGCCTGACCGCTACCCTGACCGCCGCCTCCACCTTGAGGCTTCTCCAGCTCATCACCGGTATTGAATTCTTTATTACCCGGATATACACGGTGTTGCCGGCCGCCCTGACCGTGGCCAATTCGAGGTTCGTGGGTGTTTTTTGTAGGGATGCTGATCTGCTCTCCGCGGTCCATATCGGTGATGGAGCGGCGGTTTACAGCATCCTGTACTGCGTCTTTGATATGGCCGCGATAGCGTCGTAGGAAACGCTGGCGGTTGACCATACTTTTATTTTTTCCGTTCAAGCGTCGGTCAATAATATATGACATTCAACCCTCTCTCAGCGGGCACCCAGTGAACAGATGCCCGCAGACAATTACTGTGACTTACGAACGCGCAGATACCACTCAGAGAGCAGGCGAACCTGTTTCTCGGTGTAGCCGCGCTCGGTCATACGTGCGACGAAGTCGTCGTGCTTCTTCTGATCTTCGTTCGAAGATTTTGCTGAGAAGGATATGACCGGCAGAAGATCTTCAGTATTCGAGAACATTTTCTTCTCGATAACTGAGCGCATCTTCTCGTAGGACTGCCAGCTGGGGTTATTACCATTATTGTTGGCACGGGCACGCAGTACGAAGTTAACGATTTCATTGCGGAAATCTTTCGGGTTACTGATGCCAGCGGATTTTTCGATTTTTTCGAGCTCTTCATTGATCGAAACGCGATCGAGCATTTCGCCTGTTTCCGGATCGCGGTATTCCTGATCCTGAATCCAGAAATCGGCATAGGTCACATAGCGGTCGAATATGTTCTGTCCATACTCCGCGTACGATTCCAGATAGGCTGTCTGGATTTCTTTGCCGATGAAATTGACGTACTCGGTAGCGAGATATTCTTTGAGGTAGTTCAGGTAACGGTTCTGCGTTTCTTCAGGGAACTGCTCCTGCTCTATGGCCTGCTCCAGAACGTACATAAGATGTACGGGGTTTGCGGCAACTTCCGTAGAGTCGAAGTTAAATACCTTAGACAGAATTTTGAACGCAAAACGGGTGGATATACCGCTCATACCCTCATCGACGCCCGCGCCATCTTTGTACTCTTGAATCGACTTAGCTTTTGGGTCGGTGTCTTTCAGGTTTTCGCCGTTATAGATCCGCATCTTCGAGTAAACGCTGGAATTCTCGGGGACTTTTAAGCGTGAAAGCACAGTGAACTGAGCCAACATCGACAGGGTATCTGGCGCACATGGCGACTCCGCCAGCGAGGAGTGCTCCAGCAGTTTCTTGTAGATGTTTATTTCTTCGTCAACGCGCAGACAGTAGGGAACCTTCACAATATAGACACGATCGAGGAAGGCCTCATTGTTCTTATTGTTTCGGAACGCCTGCCACTCAGATTCGTTCGAGTGCGCAAGAATGACGCCCTCGAAAGGAATCGCGCCCATGCCTTCTGTGCCGTTGTAGTTACCTTCCTGAGTCGCTGTCAGTAATGGATGCAGCACCTTGATAGGCGCCTTGAACATTTCGACGAACTCCATCAAGCCCTGGTTGGCCCGGCACAATGCACCTGAGTATGAATAGGCGTCAGGGTCATCCTGAGCGTAATCTTCCAGCTTGCGGATATCGACTTTGCCGACCAGCGAAGAAATGTCCTGGTTGTTCTCGTCACCGGGTTCGGTTTTAGCAACACCCGTCTGATCAAGAATGGATGGATAAAGTTTGACGACTTCAAACTTACTGATGTCGCCGCCCATTTCATGCAGACGTTTTACTGCCCATGGCGACATGACCTTGCCTAAATAGCGCCGTGGGATTCCGTAGTCTTCTTCGAGAATCGCTCCATCTTCATTGGGGTCAAACAGCCCCATTGGGGACTCAAATACGGGTGATCCCTTAATCGCGTAGAAAGGAATGCGTTGGATGAGTTCTTTCAGACGTTCTGCGAGTGATGACTTACCACCACCTACCGGGCCGAGGAGATACAGAATCTGTTTACGCTCTTCGAGCCCCTGCGCAGCATGGCGGAAATAGGAGACGATGTTTTCGACGGCGTCTTCCATGCCGTAAAACTCAGAGAAAGCAGGATAGCGTTTAATGACTTTGTTGGAAAAAATCCGGCTCAGACGAAGATCCCGGGAGGTGTCGATGATTTCTGGCTCACCAATAGCCATTAACATTCGTTCTGCCGCTGAGGCATAAACGGTGGGATCCTGTTTGCACAGTTCAAGGTAGTCCTGAAGGCTCATTACCTCTTCCTGCGTGTCGCGATAGCGCTCCTGGAAACGACTGAATACGCTCATGGTTCACCCCTTATCGGTCTGTCCGAATAAATGTTTCCGTTACATAAAACCCTGTAAAAATATTGGTATGTCTGGGACCAGTATGTCCCTTATTCATTGTTGTTGGCCAGAGAATTTATATTTCTTTGACGTCGTATATTCAGTATGCACAGCTTGTGCCGGCATGCAGCATTATTAGCTGACCAATGTGATCAAAGACACGATTTGACAGAAAAGCCAGATAAAAATGCACAAGCTTTTGAAAACGGTCTACGGCTTTTGCAAGTCGCTGGAAGAGGGGGAGAGCGGTAAGTAAGGAAAAAGAGAATGCGCTCAGTGAGCGCATAATTCGGGAACGGCCAGTTTCCACATCTCGAAACCACCATCAAGACTGAACACGCGGGAGTAGCCCTGAGCGGCAAAAAACTGTGCCGCTCCCTGACTGGAGTTGCCGTGGTAGCAGCACACAATCAGCGGCGCGTCTTTCGGGGTGTTTTGCATAAATTCAGGCAGATTGTCATTATCGACGTTCACCGCACCCTTAATATGATTCTCGTTGAAACTCTGGGCATCGCGGATGTCGGCTACCCGGACATCAGCTTCATCAAGTAGCGATTTGGCTTCTGCGATATTGATTCGTTCAAAGGTCATAGAGGTCTCTCTTAGCTGTCAGCTTGTGCAGGCACGCTGAATCGTTTTTGATCATCAAGACGCAATGCTGTCAGGGCTCCTCCCCAGACACAACCGGTGTCGAGAGCCCAGACGTTGCGCACGTTGGCATTCCCTTCAAGTGCTGCCCAATGCCCGAACAGAAGCCGTGTATCTTCGGACTCGCGGTGCGGATGCTGGAACCAGGGCAGGAACCCGTGAGGAGAGCTTCCCGCCCCTTCTTTAGTTTTCAGGTCGAGGCGACCATCCTTATCGACAAAGCGCATGCGTGTTAAGTAATTGACGATCAGGCGCATTCTGTCAATGCCTGTCAGGTTTTTGTCCCACAGGTCGGGCTGATTGCCGTACATGCCTTGAAAGAAGGTTTTGCAGTCGTTCTGAAGTATGTACTCAACTTCCTGTGACAGGCGCCGCGCTTTGCGTGCTGACCACATGGGTGGCAGGCCGGCGTGCGTCATGCACCAATTGCGCGCAGCATCGTAGTGAACCAGAGGCTGGTGCCGTAGCCAGTCCATCAGATAACCAGCATCGGGGGCCTCGAATACGTGTTTTAGTGTATCGCCACCTTTGGTTTTGCGATCACTGTAGTAGCAGGCCAGCATGTGTAAGTCGTGATTGCCGAGTACAACGGTGGCTCTGTGGCCCAGTTGTTGAATAAAGCGCAGGCATTCAAGCGACTCCGGGCCGCGGTTTACCAGATCGCCTGCGAACCACAGGTGGTCGCTATTGCGATCGAAGCGGATCTCACTGAGTAAGCGCTGTAGTGGCTCGAAGCAGCCCTGTAAGTCGCCTATTGCGTAGGTAGCCATCAGTTCAGTGCGTTGGGTAAAGCCAGTGTGAATACAGGAATGTTTGCGTGAAACAGGGTGCCGTCGTCGGCTTCCATAACGTAGTAGCCACGCATGCTGCCAACCCGGGTCTGAAGGACAGATCCTGATGAATAACGATAGGTCTCTCCGGGCTCAATGGTCGGTTGCTCACCAATCACGCCTTCGCCTTTGACTTCCTGGACGTCGGCATTGCCGTCAGCAATAAACCAATGGCGCGTGCGCAGTGTTGCCCCCTGGTCGCCGCGGTTGGTGATGCGAATGTGATAGGCAAAGACGAAGCGATCATCTTCGGGCAATGACTGCTCTTCAAGGTACTCTGTTTCCACCTCAACATTGACGGTGTCTTCAAGCTTCATCTGATGACTCCTTCAGTAGCTCTGCAACCTTATCTGCAATGGTGACGTATTGCTCCAGCGTCAGATTCTCCGGTCGCAGGCCAGTATCGATACCAATACTTTCAAGGGTGGCGCTATCGATCAGGTTTTTCAATGTATTGCGGACAGTTTTTCGGCGCATACTGAAGGCTTCACGCACCACGCGTTCAAGTACCTTATGGTCTTTGGCAGGGAAGGGTAATTCTTCGTAGGGTTCCATGCGCACAATGGCGGACTCTACTTTGGGCGGCGGATTAAATGCGCCGGGCCCGACGATAAACAGAGGTTCTACCTTGCAGTAGTACTGCGCCATGATACTCAGACGACCGTAGTCACCTGTGCCGGGGACGGCCCCGAGGCGTTCAACGACTTCCTTCTGCAGCATAAAATGCATGTCCTGAACCATCTTGTGGTGGCTCAGAAAGTGGAAGATCAGTGGCGTTGAAATGTTGTACGGCAGGTTGCCGACAATACGCAGGCGCTGGCCCGGCTCAAGGATCGTATTGAAGTCGAATTTAAGTGCATCGCCTTCGTGAATGCGAAAGTCGGGATAATTAAAAAACTTAGTGCGCAGAATCGGAATCAGATCCCGGTCCAGCTCAACCACATCCAACTTACCAGAGGCTTCGAGCAAAGGTTCAGTAATTGCCCCCATACCGGGGCCGATTTCGACCAGACAGTCGGTTGTTTTCGGGCTGATCGCTTTGACGATTTTCCCGATTACGTGTTGGTCATGCAGAAAGTTCTGGCCAAAGCGCTTACGAGCCTTGTGGCCATGAGCTTTGGGTGTGTGTTTACTCATTGATTTATATCCTTTCTGCGGTTGGCTGCCATGTGTGTGGCAACCCGAATAGCAGTGTACAGACTGCCGCTATCAGCCTTGCCAGTGCCAGCAAGGTCTAATGCGGTGCCGTGATCGACGGAGGTGCGGATGATGGGCAGGCCCAGGGTAATATTGGCTGCCCGACCAAAGCCGTGAAACTTCAGAACCGGCAGCCCCTGATCGTGATACATCGCCAGTGCCGCGTCGGCATTGGCGAGATATTTTGGGGTAAACAGAGTATCTGCCGGCAAAGGGCCTGTCAGGTTCAGTCCTTCAGCGCGTAGCGTATCCAGCGCTGGAATAATGGTATCAATCTCTTCGCGCCCAAGGTGGCCGTCTTCCCCCGCGTGTGGGTTCAGTCCAGCAACAAGAATGTGCGGTGATGCGACACCAAAATACTGGCGCAGGTCGTTGTGCAGTATCCGGCTGACGCGTTGAATGCGATCGCCCGTACAGGCGTCTGCAACGTCTTTTAATGGAAGGTGCGTAGTAACCAGTGCAACTCTGAGATCTTCGGTGGCAAGCATCATAACGACTTCTTCAACGCCACAGTAATCACGGAAATACTCAGTATGACCACTGAAAAGCATGCCGGATTCGTTAATGACCCCTTTGTGAACCGGGGCCGTAACTATGCCGTCCCAACGACCATCAACACATCCCTCAGCCGCGATGCGCAGAGTTTCTATCACGAAAGCGCCGTTCTCTTTGTTGAGAACGCCTGCGCTGACGGGAGCATTCACAGTCACCGGGAAAACGGTCAGGTGACCATTGCCTGATAACGCTCCGGCATCACCGAAGGTATGAAGCGTCAAGGGCAGACCCAGCGACGCTGCCCGATCGTTCAGAACCGCCGGGTCAGTAATAACCACAATGTCGGTTGGCAGTTCAGACTGGGCGATCTGTACACAAAGATCTGGCCCAATGCCGGCGGGTTCTCCTGCGGTGACAGCAAGACGCAGGCTCACGGCTGCTCCTTGATATCGACGTAGGCTTCAGAGCGTATTTTACGCAGCCAGATCGGGAGTTCTTCTTCGAAACGACGTCCGTAAAGCATCTGTCTGACCTGATTACGTTGCACCTCTTCACCGATGTCAGCCTCGCGACGGTCGGTCACCTGAAGGACGTGCCAGCCAAACTGACTGCGTACAGGTGTACTTAACTCACCCGTCGGTGTGGCGTCCATGGCTTGCTCAAACTCCGGCACCATATCGCCCGGCGAGACCCAACCAAGGTCACCGCCGCTGGCGCCACTGCCCGGGTCATCGCTGTATTCACGTGCCAGCTCGGCAAAATCTGCACCGGCTTTCAGGCGTTCGTAGATCTGGTTGATCAGCTCACGGGCCTGATCTTGATCACGGACTTCGTTGGGAGTGATCAGAATATGCCGAACTTCAGCCTGCTGAATAAGTTGAGAGTTACCTCCGCGCTTGTCTTCAAGCTTAATAATGTGGAAGCCACTGGCGGTACGGATCGGCTCGGAAACGTCGCCTACGCTCATCTTCGGAGCAATATCCGCGAAAATAGATGGCAGCTGAGCATCTTTACGCCAGCCCATATCGCCACCGTTCAGTGCTGTCCGGCCCTGGGATTCGGCCATCGCAGTTTTGGCGAAGTCGGCACCATTGCGGAGTTCAGCAACCAGCGTATCGGCTTTAGCTTCGGCTTCTTTGTACTCTTGAGGCGCGGCGCCTGAGCGAACGGAAATCAGAATATGACGAAGTTTGTATTCCGCTGCAGAGGCAATACGTCCGATATCTGACGCCAGAAAATAATCAATGTCCTGATCTGTGATCTGAATACGCTCACCGACCTGATATTGCTGAACCCGGCTGATGCGCATTTCATTGCGGATCTGTTCACGGGCGTAGGCAAAAGAAACGCCTTCGCTGGCCATGGCCTGTTGAAACTCAGCCAGACTCATGCCGTTCTGGGCTGCAATTCGACCCATGGCATCATCCAGTTGGGATTCACTGATGCGGATACCTGCGCGGTCTGCCATTTGCAGTTGCACGCTCTCTGTGATCATACGCTCAAGAACCTGCTCACGGAGCGTGCCGGCCTCTGGCAATTCATTCTGGTTATTCTGTACGCCCACTGTCTTGATGCGCTGTTCCAGTTCGCTTTCCATGATGATGTCGTCATCAACAACGGCAACCACGCGATCAATCATCTGGGGGGCTGCATGGAGTACGGCGCTGACAGTCATTGCCAGAAGAGTAAAAATCAGGTGCTTAATAGTCATGGTATTGGCGTCTTGAGTATCCATAAATGCTTTCAGACAAGAGGCTGTCGGTGCCGCTGCCCAGTGTGGTCAGACCTTTTAGCTGAATGCTCAGCATAAAGCCGTAACGTTTGTCGGTTGTGAACTCGCCCGAGCTACGTGGGGAGCTTTCCCGATAGGTGAATTGCGCTCGCCAGCAGCAATTCTGGTATTCAAACCCAGCCAGCGATTCCAGTACGGGATCTTCCGGGCGGGGTTCATTAGTCTCATAGTGTTTCAGATCACGCAGCTGCCTTGCAAATACGGCCCAGCGATCATTCAGAGACCAGAAGGCACTGGCATCAAGCTGGTGCGTATTGTAGCTAGTTTCGGTGTCAGGGTCGCGGCTCTCGGTACGCGTGTTGCTGACGCTCAACATATGATTAGCCTCGTCACGGAAACGAGTTCCATAACGTTGCTGACGGAAATAGTCCTGGTGCGAATCCCACTCAAGAAAAGAGAAGACTGTCCAGTCACTGCTTGGGTTCCATTCAGCTTCGCCCAGAGTGCTTGATGTATGGCGTTCGAGGTAGTCGCTTTGGGTTTCGTTGATGTTCACTTCACGATCCCGGAAATACCAGATCTGGCCAACGCCAGCCCGGAATTGTTCAAGGCCGTCGTCGCGGATATAGCGTGTGGTGACACCGGTACTGATCTGATTCAGATCCGCTAAGCGGTCGCCGCCTGTAAAGCGATCACCATTGAATAAGCTTGAGTAGGTGACGCTGGTGGCCTTTGTATCAAACGCAGGAATATCTTCCTGACCACTTCGGTATGGGCTGTAGGCGTAGAGCACGCGAGGTTCCAGTGTCTGCACATAGCTCGTGCTGAAAGCGCTGGTTTCGCGTTCAAAAAACAATCCGCCGTCGAGGGTCAGACGCGGTGCTCCGAATGCGGGGCTCTCATCATCGTCGGTCGGCTCAGCATCGTATAGCCGGTAGCTGCGATAGCGGTAGCCCAGCGCCGGAGTGAAGAAACCGTACGGTTGTGTCATTGGGTAGGCGATTTGTGTGTCCGACAGGAAACGATCACCATTGAGCGCGGCACGACCACTCAGTGTTTGCTGATTACCATCGATCACGGCAGAGCTTTCGCGATTGAACCGGGTCGCCTGCACGGTCTGTTTAATGGTCCAGCCAGATTCGAGGCCCGGCGTCAGTGTCAGGCCGACCTGAGGCAGACGACGATAGGGACGGTTGCTGAGCGATATATCTTCGTCCGTGGTCTGGAAGCTCTCGGCGAGAAAGGTCGCTTTTACCGGTGTTGTATCGTAGCGAACCAGACCCCTTCTCGGCAGGTGGGAAGCCCGGTACACAGAGGCACTCGGATTCATATCTGAGAAGTAGTCTTCGTCACTGACATTGTTATACAGGAATTCATGGCTCCAGTGATTTCCCCAACGCCCTGTTTGTGAGTAATTCACGAGGGAGCGCTCTTCGCCGGTTTCTTCGTCGTCTGACAGGATGCCGTAGTTCAGTTCACCATCGCCGAGCAGCGCAGTCTTGTGACGAAGCTGGTTTTCCCACAACAAACCATGATCCAGCACGTGGTGCGCGGTAATCGTTGCGTCCAGATTGGGCGCAATATTCAGATAAAATGGAATCTGAATATCTTCCGCCTGACCCATTCCATTCACCGACAGCGATGGGTCGAGGAAACCGGTCAAGCGTCGGTCATCGATCGGGAAGCGGTAATACGGTATGTACAGGATTGGTACTTCAGCGACTCTGAGGCGCGTATGCCACGCTGTGCCAAAACCTTCGTTCTGATCAAGTCGCAGTTCACTGGCTGCGATATCCCAGTCATTATGGCCCGGCTCGCAGAAGGTGAGTGTGGCGCTCTGCATTTCCAGGACCTGATCTTCAGGAGAGCCCAGCGTCTCAGCCGTACCCCGTAAATGGCGTTCTGCAATAACCCAGGCGCTGCGGTTCAGTTCGATTTCACCTTTGGCGTCGTCAATGCGTGCACTCTCACCCCCCAGTGTCATGCCTGGCGAAGTAACGGAGACATTACCCTCGAAATTAGCCATCTGCTTCTCTGGGAACCAATGCGCATAATCGGCCTTAAGGAGCTGATCGCGGCGCTGAAACACAACGTCACCGCTGAGTTCTATGTCGCCCGCTCGGGTGAGTGTGCCCTGGTCGGCTTCGGCTTCAATCCGGTCTGTATCGAGAGCGGCGGGTGTCTTGACGATGTAGGCGCCGGTGCAGAACTCTGGAAGAGCGTCTGCCTGCTCTGCCGGCAGAGCGGATCTTGGTGTCCAGCCCAACGCTTCATAGTTGAATTGCGCCGTTGATTCGGCAGAGACGTGTTGGCTCAGGCCGAAGGTAAGCGCTGGCAGTAACAGGCGCAGATACTGAGATGTTCGGTTCAGGTCAGTCATGTAGGGCAGCAGGCGCGATTCCGGAATGAAGTGTGTTATCTTTAGCGGCTTATCAGGGCGCCAATTCTGGGGCCCAATTCTAGAACGACTGACACCGAGAGGCCAGCATGGATCAGCGAAGGGATCACCTTGCGCATTGGGCAGTAAATCAGATTCAGCAACTTACCGGTGAAGATCTGACCGCAGAATTGTCTGTAGTTTCGGGTGATGCCAGTTTTCGGCGATATTTTCGACTCACTGGTGCCGACTCGAGCTGGATCTGTGTGGATGCTCCGCCAGAGAAAGAAGATAACCCGAAGTTTATTGCCATCGCGCGAAGCTGGTCAGAGCAGGGCGTGCATGTTCCTGCCGTGTTAAGCGAAGATATCGATCAGGGGTTTATGCTGCTGGAAGATTTTGGTGATCAGTTGCTTTGGCCAGCGCTTCATGACGGTGCTGATCATGAACGCGTTCTTTCACTGTATAAACAATCGATAGATGAGTTGATCAGGATTCAGAAGCTCAACGCCGATGAGTTGCCTGAGTACGATGGTGCTCTTCTGCGTCAGGAAGTATCTCTGTTCAGCGATTGGTTGTGCGAACGTCAGGTATCACTGTCGTTGTCTGCCGATGAACACAGGCTGATCGCCGATGTTACGGATATCCTGGTTGATTCAGCGTTGGCGCAACCACAGGTCGTTGTGCATCGTGATTATCACTCCCGGAACCTGATGCTCTGCTCCGATGGATCTTTGGGCGTCATCGACTTTCAGGATGCCGTTCGGGGGGCTGTGACGTATGATCTGGTGTCGTTATTGCGCGACTGCTATGTACGCTGGCCACACGAAATCGTGGACGAGCTGACAGCCTACTATCACGAGAAGGCCTCACTGGCGGGTGTGCTCGATATGCCCTTTGACGCCTTCTCAAGAGCCTTTGATTTGATGGGAATGCAACGACATCTCAAAGCTGCAGGCATCTTTGCCCGACTCAATATCCGCGACGGTAAAGCTGGTTATCTGGCAGACATACCCAACACCTGTGTATATCTGCGAGAAGTTGCGGGCCGGTATTATGAATTTACGGACTTTTGTCGCTGGTTGGATGAACGGTTTCTACCGGCGATGGAGAAAGGCCTGTCATGAAGGCAATGATTCTGGCTGCCGGTCGTGGCACAAGAATGGCCCCGCTGACAGATACCTGCCCTAAGCCACTCATCCCCTTGTGTGGGAAACCATTGATTGTTCACCACCTCGAAAAGCTTGCTGCTGCGGGGGTGAAAGAGGTGGTCATTAACCACGCCTGGTTAGGAGAACAGATAGAAGAGGCATTGGGTGATGGCAGCGCATGGGGGCTCAGAATTTACTATTCAGCTGAAACTGATGCGCTCGAAACCGGTGGCGGCGTCTATCAGGCATTGTCGCTACTCGGAGCTGCGCCTTTTCTATTAATTAACGGTGATGTGTGGACCAGTTGGGATTACGCTGCGGCCGTTGAATGCGAGCTGAGTGAAATGGATCTCGGATGCTTATGGCTGGTGGATAATCCTGATCATAATCCGCAGGGCGATTTCGCGTTAGTCGAGGGGCGGGTTGTAAACGAACCCGCGCTGACGTTCAGTGGGGTCAGTGTTCTCAAGCCTGAATTGTGGGCATCGGCATCGGCGGGGGCTTATCCACTTGCTCCTATGTTGCGTGAGGCGATGGCAGCTAACCAGCTTGCGGGGCAGGTGATGAATGCTTGCTGGGTCGATGTAGGGACTCCCGAGCGCCTGAACAGCTTAGAGAGCAAATTACGCAGTCCAGAGTGTGGTGGTGACGATTGAAACCCTTGGCGAACAGTAATCGTGTCTGGATAGGAAAAGCGTCGGGTGCAGCCATCGGTTTTCTGTCCGGTGGACCGTTGGGGTTGGTTATTGGAGCGATTGCCGGACACCTGTTAGACCGACTGGCAGAGAAGGCACGCAGTGGTCCGGCAGGCCCAATGGCTCAGGAGCATATGAGTGCTCTGTTCCGTATTATGGGCCATCTTGCTAAAGCGGATGGCCGCATCAGTGAAAAAGAAATTACTGCTGCGGAGGGCGTGATCGAGGCTCTGGGCATGACGGGCGAGCGCCGTGCATTGGCTATTCGTCTGTTTGGCGAGGGAAAGCAGAGCAGCTACCGGCTGGAGCGTGATTTGAAAGCGCTGGAGTCAGGGCTACCGCCAAATCAATACGAAGTCTTTTTCTCGCTCCTGGTTAAAGTGGGTCGTGCTGACGGCTCTATTAAGCGTGCGCAGCGCAAAGTGCTGAAGCAGGTTGGCAGAGCTTTCGGCATTCCTCCGTTTCGATTTTACTGGTGGTTAAGCCGCGGAGAGGGCTCAACGGACTGGGAGAAAAAAGCGCGGCCGCAAGAGCGTGCGAAGGAAAAGGCTCAGCCACGCCGTCCTGAGCTGATGATGAGCCGTGAGGTGCGGCGTGCATTCAATATACTCGGGCTGGCCCCGGATGCCTCTGACGAAGAGTTGAAGCAGACATTTCGCCGTCTGATGAGTGAGTATCATCCCGATAAGCTTGTCGCCCGTGGAGTGTCGGAGGCAGAGCTTGAGCGTGCTAAGTCGAAAGCGCAGGAGATCCAGAGCGCCTATGCGATTATTCGTAAGCACCGGCGAGCCAGTAAGTAATGGCAGCCTGCGGGGCTATTGCTGAACTCTGCTACTGAACCCTGCTACTGAACCCTGCTACTGAACCCTGCTACTGAACCCTGCTACTGAACTTTGCCGCGCAAGGCTTTGACCTGGCCACGTTGAACTTTCTGATCGACTCTCCGGCGTTGCGACGCACGCGTTGGTCGTGTTGCTACTCTGGGCTTATCTTTCTGAAGAGCAAAGCGAATCAGCTGCTGTAACCGTTGCAGGGCATCTTCCCGATTTTTCTCCTGTGTCCTGAAACGCTGTGCTTTGATGATGATAGTACCGTCCTGTGTCAGGCGCTGGTCATCCAGTTTGAGCACGTCTTCTTTCACATCTTCAGGCAGCGACGAGCGTCGCACATCAAAACGAAGATGAATGGCCGACGCCACTTTATTTACGTTCTGACCGCCGGCGCCCTGTGCCCGGATAGCTTTCAGGGTGATTTCAGCCCAGGGGAGGGTAATTCTGTGGTTGATGTAGAGTCCGTTCGCGTTCATACGCCAGCCCCCACCGGAACATGGGACAGGTGAAAGGCGATGGCCCAGAAGTGGCAGAAAGCGCCAGCCATGACGAAGATATGCCAGATTTCGTGGAAACCGACCCAGCGTGGCCATGGGTCAGGCCACCTCAGCGCATAGACGATGGCACCAACAGAGTAGGCGATACCACCGAAGAGCAGCCACCATAAAGCACCTTCGGGTACGCGCGCCATGGCTGGCTCAAACGCGAACACGACCAGCCAGCCCATACCGACATAGATCAGAGTTGATAGCCAGCGTGGCGCTGAAATCCAGAACAGCTTCAGAGCGATGCCTGCAAGCGCTAAGCTCCAGACGGCAACAAGTAAGATCAGGCCGGTATTGCCGTACAAAGGGATCAGGCAGAAAGGGGTGTAGGTGCCGGCAATTAACAGAAAGATCGCAATATGATCGATGCGTTTGAGCCAGAGAATCACCTGCTCTGACGCGTGAATCAGATGGTACAGAGCGCTGGCTGCAAACATCAGAAACAGTGTTGCGCCGAAAACTGCGAATGAGACAATATGTACGACTTCGCCGTACATCGCGGCTCTTGCCATCAGAATACCGAGTGCAACAATGGCAAAAACAGCCCCGGCCAGATGGGTAAGGCCACTGATAGGATCACGGAAAACAGAATGCATGCGGTTGTCCGGTAAAAACTTATGAGTCGCGGCACACCATACGGTAAAGCGGTGGCAGAGAAAACAACGATGGATCAAGTCGGTAGCGTCGACAAAACCGACCTCTGGTATCTGTACCTGATAGAAACCGCCAGCGGGCATCTCTACTGCGGGATCACGCTGGATGTAAGCCGTCGCTTCAAAGAGCATTGCAGTAATGGTAGCCGCACCGCGCGTTTTCTGAGGGGCAAAGGGCCTCTGGCTTTGCGTTTCGTCGCGGTCGCTGGTGCGCATGGAGATGCGCTGCGGGCTGAGAGGCAGGTGAAGAGACTGTCCCGCCCTCAGAAGCTGCGACTGATCAGTGGTGATCGTGCCTTCTCCCTTAAGCTCAAACTAACCCCCGCGGCTGAACTGATCGGGGGCTCCTGAAGCCGGATCAAAAAAGACATTTTTGTTACACGGCTGTCATAAAACCCTGTTAACCTGCTCTTATTGTGTCTGAATACACAGGCTGGTTGACCATTATTTACGCCATCTGTTTGAAGTCAGGTTAAATTTACATCCCCTGCTGGTAGAATGTCCGACCGGAAACAAGGACAGAATAAAAATTATGCTGCGTGCCGTATGGTCAGCAAAGTGGTACATACTGCTTGGTTTGCTGGCTTTCATCCTGATAGTGGTTGCTACCACACCTATCCACTTCCTTTGGAAATACGCCGAGCCCTACGCCCGGGACTTGCCTGTGCGGATTCAGAATCCGACTGGCACATTGTGGCAAGGTCGCGCGGATGTTGGTGTGCCTCAGGCCGGTACGATTGCCGCTGATTGGGAATTAAGCCCGCTGTCGCTGCTGCTCGGCAACGCAGACCTGGCTATCAACGCCGAAGGCGAAAACATTCGCCTGACAGGTGCAGCACAGGCAACAGGGTTATACGCAGGCTTGCCTGAACGCGTCATTATTGAAGATCTGAATGGTTATCTGGATTCGTCGGCACTGGCGCCTCTGTTAATGCAGGCACGGGCGAATCTTGATGGCAGCTTTGAATTGAGCCGCCTCAATGCAGATATCTCCATTGCCGATCAGGGCATCAACGATATTTCCGGACAGCTGGTGTATTCGGGCGGTCAGCTTCGTGCACGCGTAGAGCGCCAGTCAATTGATACTGAACTCCCGATGCTGGTGGCGAACATCGTTATGGACGGGCCTAAAGTGACTGTGCCTGTGGCGACAGCCGATGGTGAACCTCTTGGGCAGCTATTTCTTCAGGAAGACGGTTGGGGGGGCATGACAGTACTGCGTCGTGCCGTGGATATTGCAGGTCAGAGCTGGCCTGACAAACAAGCAGATGCAGACACGGTTATTTTTGAAGTGTCGCAGAAGTTTCTATAACCTGAGCGCTTTGATAAACGATGGTCGCTGTAGTGAATCAGTCTGTTGAATTGACCCCGTGGCAACGCTGGGCGAAGCGCCTTGCGTACGTTGTGCTCACCTTGTTGACGGCCTGGCTACTGGCGAAGATCTTTTGGATGGTGCTGGCACCCGAGCCAATTATATTGAAAGCACCTGTGGCAGGGCAGTCCTCCGCCGCTAAAACGCCTCAGGTCAGTGCCGCACAATACCACTTATTTGGTGAAGTCGGTGCCGAGCCCGTCGTGGCTGTAAAAGAAGTAGATGCACCGGATACCCGCCTACGCCTCGAGCTTCTCGGTGTCATGCAGTCGAGCACGGCCGAAATGTCGAGTGCGATCATTGCTCAGAAAGGCGGGAAGGGTGATTTCTACCGTGTGGGTGATGTGGTTCAGGGCCGAACCAAGCTGGGTGGTGTTTACCCGGATAAAGTGATTCTTGATACCGCTGGCAAGTTGGAAACACTTAAATTTGAAGAGTTTTCAGCACGAGGCGTAGGCGTCTCCGCCCGCGCTTCAGAGCCTGCGCCACGAGAGGTTCGGGAGGAACGCGCATCGCAGCTTCGTGACCGCTTCAGCCGTATCCGTCGTCCGTCTGACTTCATGGGGATCGCCAGTGAAGCCGCAACTGAATCACCCGAAGCCGTCATTGATGGTCTTGGCCTTGAATCTGTGGGCGTCGGTGAAGGTTACCGGGTCGATAATAGCTCTATTTTATTGAAAGCCGGGATGAAACCCGGCGATGTACTGCTCTCTATTAACGGACAGCAGTTAGGAGACGCATCGTCTGATCAGGCGCTACTTGATCAGGTAATGCAGGAAGGCCGCGCACAGATCGAAGTTCAGCGCGGAAATAGTCGTTTTATGATTAATCAGAGTTTTGGAGCTCGGAACTGATGTTGCTCAGACGTTGGCTGATAGCCATGTTGCTGATGGCAGGCATGGCCATGCCGCTGCAAGCAGAGGAAAGCTGGCAGATTAACCTGAAGGATGCCGATATCGAGGCGTTCATCAGTCAGGTTGCTGATATTACTGGTAGAAGCTTTGTTCTTGACCCACGGGTGAAGGGTAAGGTCAGTGTGCTCTCCAGCGAGCCAATGAATCAGGAAGGCGTTTATGAGCTTTTCCTTTCCGTGCTACAGATTCATGGTCTGGCTGCTGTTCCAGCGGGCGATGTCACTCTGGTTATCCAGCAGAATGATGTGAAGCAGGCGGGCCGCAGCCTTGAAGAGCGTGCGGCGGTGGACAGTCAGGAGCTGCTGACCAAAGTCATCATGATTAAGAATACGCCAGCGCTCGATCTGGTGCCTATTCTACGCCCTCTGGTTGCCAAGTATGGCCATCTGGCGGGGGTGAAGTCTGCCAACGCGCTGATTATCTCGGACCATGCGATTAACATTAATCGCATAGAAGAAATCATTGATCGACTGGATCGCTCAGGTTCAGAAGAGCTGGAAGTGGTTCAGTTGAAAGAAGCATGGGTAGGCAATGTTGTTACCATGCTCCAGAGCCTTGATCCATCTAAGGTGTCTCAAGGCAATACCGATAACAACAACACGGCAGGCAGCATCCGTGTGGTTGCCGATGAACGCAGTAACCGCCTGATTATTAAAGGTGAGAAGACGGCGCGTGAGCGTATCCGTGGTCTTATCGAACAGCTCGACCAACCATCGTATTTCAGTGGCAGCGCTCAGGTGATACGCCTGCAATATGCCGACGCGACCAAGCTGGCTGAAATGTTGAAGAATCTGATGGGAGAAGCGTCAGGTTCTGGCGACGAAGCGAAAGTAAAAGGTGACATTGGTATTCACGCCGATGAGGATTTGAATGCGCTGGTTGTTCGTGCCGAGCCTTCCATTCTGAAAGAAGTTCAGGAACTGGTGAACTCTCTTGATGTGCGTCGTGCTCAGGTACTTATTGAGTCGGCAATTATTGAAGTTACTGGAGATACCAGCGACGCTCTGGGTGTTCAGTGGGTACGTGGTGATCTGGATTCTCCGGTTGCTGGTACGAACTTCAACAACGCGGGTCCGGGGCTGGCAACAATCGCGACCGGTGTTGCTACGGGAGACTATGCTTCTGCTGTTGGTCAGGGCCTGACTATTGGTGGTTTCAAAGAGTCTGGCGGCGACATTGATTTCGGTGTGATCATCCAGGCGCTGAAGAGTAACTCTTCAACGAATCTGCTCTCAACACCAAGCATCATGACACTGGATAACCAGGAAGCGGAGATTGTTGTTGGTCAGAATGTTCCGTTCGTGACGGGGCAGACGGCGTCGAGCACCAACACAAACCCGTTCACGACCATTGACCGCCAGGATGTGGGTGTGACGTTGAAAGTGATTCCTCACATTCATGATGGTGAAGCGATTCGTCTGGAAGTTGAAGCAACTGCGGAGTCGGTTTCAAACACGACCGTCGCGGGCAGTGCCGACCTGATCACGAATAAGCGCTCAATCAAAACCATGATTCTGTCTGATGATGGCGAAACCATCGTGCTGGGTGGGTTGATTCGTGATGACGTACGCGAAGTTGTCAGCAAGGTGCCGCTGCTGGGAGATATTCCTTTGCTGGGTTGGTTGTTCCGCTCGAAGAGCGTGAATCAGGTGAAGAGTAATCTGATGGTGTTCCTGCGCCCAACGATCGTTGGTGATGGCGGTAAAGCGAAAGACCTTACTCGCGAGAAATTTAACGGCATCTGGGAGTTTACCGTTTCTGAAGAACTCGGTATCGATGAAGCCGACATGCGACTGCAGCGCCTGTTTAAAGGCCTGCCTATGCAGAATAAGTAATCAAAACCGGCAGGTGGAGGCTCAGGCCTCCGCTAACGCCAGTGGTTCTAAACCCGCCTGACGCATTAATTCACACAGCCCGATCATGGGTAGCCCGATCAAGACATTCATATCCCGCCCCTCCAGTGCCGAAAATAAGGTAATGCCTAACCCTTCTACTTTGAAACTACCGGCGCAGTCTAACGGCTGTTCGATGGTTATGTAGCGTTTCAGAGCTTCATCCGAAAGATCATGGAAGTGCACGTCAAAGGGTTCTGTTAGCGTGTATTCGTCACCAGTAGGTGACAGCAGGCAGAGGCCTGTCAGAAACGTGATCTTTTGTCCTTTCACTCGCTTTAGCTGTTCCAGTGCGTTTGCTTCGGTGCCCGCTTTACCAACAGGCTGACCGTTAACCACGCAGGTCTGATCACTGCCGATAATCCAGCTTTCAGGGTGGTTTGGTTGCAATGCCCGCGCTTTTTCCCGAGCCAGACGCAGGACGTACTCCTGAGGCGTTTCGTCTGGCAGTGGCGTCTCATCAATGTCTGGCGATGCCTGACTGAATGGAATACGCAGGCGCTTTAAAAGCTCTGCCCGGTACGGTGAGCTGGAAGCCAGTAGCAGATGAAAAGACATGGTTGAGCTCCTGATAGGGCAGACACAAAAAAAGGGAGCAGAGCTCCCTTTTCATTCTGGCACTGTATTACTTAGCGAAGTTTTCGTTCGCGAAGTCCCAGTTAACCAGCGCCCAGAAACCTTTCAGGTAGTCAGGACGAACGTTACGGTAGTCGATGTAGTAAGCGTGTTCCCACAGATCTACAGTGATCAGCGGAGTCAGGCCTTCGGTGATCGGCGTACCAGCGTTTGACGTGTTAACGATGTCCAGAGAACCGTCAGCTTTTTTAACCAGCCAGGTCCAGCTGGAACCGAAGTTGTTCACAGCCATGTCGTTAAACTTAGCTTTGAAGTCTTCGAAAGAACCGAAAGCAGCATTAATGGCATCAGCAACTGCGCCAGTTGGCTCACCGCCACCGTTAGGGCTCAGGCTATTCCAGTAGAACGTGTGGTTCCAGATTTGCGCTGCGTTGTTAAAAACGCCACCTGAAGAAGTCTTGATGATGTCTTCCAGGCTTTTGCCTTCGAGGTCAGTACCTTCAACCAGACCGTTCAGTTTCTGAACGTAGGTGTTGTGGTGCTTGCCGTAGTGGAAGTCCAGAGTCTCAGATGAAATGTGTGGCTCCAGTGCATTTTTTTCGTAAGGCAGTGCAGGAAGTTCGAACGCCATGGTCTCTCTCCATTTTCAGGTTGATTGCCGGATCTCTTGAAATGTCCGTTACGACCTACATGGGGGCGCAACACAGGTTTTCAATGGTCCGTCTTTTATATTCCTCAAAATAATAACACCGGCCCCTATGACCGGCTACGTTGTTATAACCCTTTGTTTCTAGAGGTTTTCTTGATCAATTCTTTACAAATTGCCAACTGGTAGACATTCATGGACACTACATGTTCCCAGCTGACGTGGGTTTGGGGTATGTTGAAGCGCGCGAGTGCGCCGGATACAGACTTCCGTAGCCAGAGTGATGGAAATATCTGTTGCACAAACTGAGCAAACTGATCCGGTCAGCCGGGCGTAGGTTTGTCCGGCTTCGATGGTGCTGTGGGGAAGCAGTAGTAAGCCAATAACAATAAAGGTAGAGAAAATGAAACCGACTGAGGAAGAAATCGCACTGCGCCAACAGCAGCTGCGTCGACAGGCTCAGCAACGCCTTGCGCAAGCAGGAGCAGCCAAGCGAAGCGCTCCGGCAGAGGCTGCACCAGTGAGAGCAGCGACACCGCCTCCAGTATCTACACAAAAGGCGTCAGGCTCTGCTGCATCGTCCGGGTTGGCTGCGGCGGGTCTGGTGATTGCACTTGGAGCGTTAGGGGCGGCGGGGTATATGTATATGCTACTGCAGAAGTCTGATCAGAAATACGCAGCGGCACAGGAAATTCTTCTGCAGCAGGGCGGCAAAATTGAGGCACTGGAAAATCGTCTCTCTGCATCCGGTGAGAATGCGAACCTGTCGGTTGATGCACTCAAGGTTGTACTGCGTGAGCAGGATAATGAAATTCGTAAACTGTGGGATCTCGCCAGTAAGAGAAACCGCGCTGACATTGATGCCAACTCGGCTAAGCTGGGTAATCTGAATACTGCAATGAATAGTGCTTCTGGTACCAGTGCCTCTGACCTTAAAGCGTTGCGCTCTAAAGTGAATGAGCTGGAAAATGCCGTAGCAGCCTTACCATCCGGTCTCGAAATCTCCATTGCTCAAAACAAAGAAAGCATTGAGATGCTGGGTTCCAGTATCAAAAGTTTGCGCAGCGATGTGTCGAATATTGAGAGCGCCCCGTCATCGGGTGGCTCAGTCGGTTACGATGACCTGACTAATATGAAACTTGAGATTGAGGACATCCAGATTCGCCTCGATCGAATTCAGAACGCAATGAGTGGTGGTTGATCTGTATGTTGCCTGAGCTCTGGATGCGGGCGTTAGAAATGCCTGCATTCTCAGTGACGACGCCATATACGTTAAGGATCAACCTGGCTCGATTACTTCGTACTGCCTCACCCGCTGAGGCAGCCATTATAGCCGGACTGCGCTCCGATCTTCCCGCTTCGGCGTTTCTCTCTGCCTACCAGATCGCCATGAGAGCTGTGGACCCATCTTTGCCACCTGAGCAATGGGCTTGCTTGTGTGTGTCAGAAAAAAGGTTGCGTTCATTATCTGAGATGGAAACCTACATTGAAGGTGGGGCTGTCAGTGGCCGGAAAAGTCATGCGATGCTCGCAATGGATGGCATCGACTGGCTATATGTCATCGCTAGGTCATCTTCAGGGCTGATCTGTCAGCGGGTCTCCTCCAAAGCTGAAGGTGTTTCACCTCACCCTGCTAAGCCCGGCCAGCCCGTTATTCCCGAGTTACCGCACCATGTGGTCGACTTTACCGCCAGCCCTGTCGATGCGGCGTATCGGGTAGACGATGCTCACCAGCGCATCAATAAACCGTTTCGTTACCACGAAGACGTTATGACTTTACTTGCTTTTGCAGGGTGGGTGATACGTGTGGCAGAAGTGAATACTTACCTTCAGAGACTGGTGGAATGTATGCAGGTTCTGGCTGGGGGCTACTGTGCCAACGCCGCTGGCTATGACAAGCCTCAGCTGGATGCGTTTGATGCACTGCTCAAAGAACTGATGCAGGTCTCCATTCCAGAAGAGTTCCAGCAGACCTGGCACAGGGATCGTCAGCTATTGCTGATGGGGCAGAAGGCGAGAGATATCATTCGTAGCCGCCTGGCCTGATCAAAGGCCAGCGGCGTATGTGTCAGAGGCAGTGCTGTCAATGACACAGTTGTCAGCGCTGGTTAACTCGCACAGATATACCAGAAGAAGGCACAGTCAGTGCTGCAGCAGGTGCAGCACTGATCGGAGCTGGGTTTGACAGTTTCTCATTCTGGCTGATGATATCGACGGTGGGTGTTTCATCCTTGGCGCTCTCGATCGAGTCTGGGGAGCTAGATTCTGGATGGCTACCTGCACTGGTCGGAGCCAGTGATGCCGTTTCTATTCTCTGTTGTTCCAGTTCGGTATTGAGCATCCGTGAAAAGCGAATGCTTTGCGACGTTGTCCGCTCGTAGCGAAACTCACTGCTGTAATCATAATGGTGAGTGCGCTCGCGGGCCTCACTGATTGCAGCATCGAGATCGTTTGCGTAATAGTCGTCCTGTGCTTTGCGGAAGTCTTCTGGGGTGGCAGATTTGCCACCTGCAGAAGCCTGACAGGCGATGACGGTAAGAAGTACTGCCGTAAGGGAAAGACGCATCGTCATGAGGCGTCTCCCTAGCGAGCAGTAGCTGTCACTGTCCCGACTGAGCGGGTCTGTCGGGTAATCATCTCGCCGGTGCGGTTCACAGCACGGGATTCATTGATCACAACTTCGCGTGGCAGTTTAACGTCCGCACGTGGCGAAGGCTGCAGATTGCCATCGGTCTCGATGACTTCTTCGTCCTCATTGCTCTGACCCAGTGCCACACGGCGAACAGGGCGGGTGGCATCTTCCGCGGCTGCAACACCCGCAGCCGTTGGGCCCATCGCGCCTTCAATAATCAGCTCATTCATTTCTGTATTGAGCATTTTGGGCAGAGGAAAACTCTTACTCGTGGTGCGGTTATACCATTCGTAGCCTACGTATTCGGTCTGCACCGGAAAACGACGTGCAGCTTCAACAGCCACTTCGATCTCAGGCGAGGTGTAGGCTTGTTTGGCGCTTTCCTGTTCAGGTCTGTCAGCGGCCAGTGCTGGCATCGCTACCAGTAGCGACAGGAGGGGAAGTGTGTACAGACTACTCTTCATGTTTGCTTTCCCTTTGTGGCTGTTTCTTTTTGTTATTATGTGTAGAATGCAATATAGCACGACGGTTTACTTTCTGTACAGTTGGTAACACTACGCCAGAAGCGTAGCGTGGCTGTCAGATGTTAAACCTCCCGACCCGATGCAGATGCAATAGCCGGTAACAGGGCATAATAATGATAAAAACAGCAATCAGAATTCTTTCTGCCGCCGCCGTAAGCGCAATGATCGCAGGCTGTAGCAGCGTTCACATTACAACGTTCGATAACTTTGGCTCGTACCCTAAGTGGTTATTCTCGCCGAAAGGGCAGTACTACAAATCCGTTGGTTACCGCTGGGACTATGAGAAGTATGCGTTGGTATACATATATCGTCCGGCGACAGAGTGGTCGATGGACGAAGTCGAAGCACCGAGCCTTAACGTAAATGACGAGCGTTTGTTTAACTTCAAAGGCGGCGGTTATACCTGGTATGAGATGGAGCCAGGTACGTATGACTTTGTTGTTCGTCGCGGTATTTTTGGTTTTGAGGGTGTAGGTGATCTGGTATTCCGTACCTACAGTGATTTTGATCTGAACCTCGAAGCGGGCAAAGTCTATTACCTCCGCTATTCAGAGGTTGATCCTCAAAACATGGTTATGCTGGAAGACGGTTCACTGGGTGGTGATGGTCCTTTGCAGCTGGTTGGTCATGATCTTGCCGTTCGTGAGATGAATGAAACCCGTTTACATCATCACGGCCGTGAGCTGATTCGCGCGAAAGCTCGCAATGAAGAAGCGCAGGATGAAACCGTCGTAGCCAGCAAATCGGCCCCTAAGGTTCAGCAATCTGAACAACAGCAAGAGCCACAGACCTTCTTTATCGAAGAAGATAACAATGAGACGGATGCCCCTGAAGGTATTCGCGCGAAGCCTCGCTCGACAGAAGAAGAATGGTGGCCGTTTTAAACGCCGCGCATTCAAGAGTGGCCCGGCTTAGGCTACAATAAGGCCATCAGTAAACGCCCACTGACCAGTGGGCGTTTTTACGACTGCCGTTTGCAACTCCAGAGAGAGACCTCCCGATGACTGTGATCAAGCAAGAAGATCTGATTCAGAGCGTTGCTGATGCTCTGCAATATATCTCTTATTACCACCCGAAAGACTTTATCGATGCTGTCCACCAGGCCTATGAACGCGAAGAATCAAAAGCTGCGAAAGATGCGATGGCTCAGATTCTGATTAACTCGCGTATGTGTGCCATGGGTAAGCGCCCGATTTGTCAGGACACAGGCATCGTGACAGTTTTCCTGACCATCGGTATGGACGTGAAGTTCGAAGGCGACATGAGTGTCGAAGATATGTGTAACGAAGGTGTTCGTCGCGCATACACCCATCCTGATAACGTTCTGCGTGCTTCTGTTCTGGCAGACCCTGATGGCAAGCGAGCTAACACCAAAGACAACACGCCAGCCATCATTCACATGAAGCTCGTACCGGGCAACACCGTTGACGTACACGTTGCGGCGAAAGGCGGTGGTTCTGAGGCTAAGTCCAAGTTCGCTATGCTCAACCCGTCTGATTCCATCGTTGACTGGGTGCTGGAGCAGGTGCCGAAGATGGGGGCTGGCTGGTGCCCACCGGGTATGCTGGGTATCGGGATTGGTGGTACCGCTGAGAAAGCGATGCAGATTGCTAAAGAAGCTCTGCTTGAGCCTGTGAACATTCAGGAGCTGCAGGAGCGCGGTGCTCAGACACGTTCAGAAGAACTGCGTCTTGAGTTGTACGAGAAAGTGAACAAGCTGGGTATCGGTGCTCAGGGGCTTGGCGGTCTGACTACTGTTCTCGATATCAAAGTAGCTGATTACCCGACGCACGCGGCAAATAAACCGGTCGCTATCATTCCAAACTGCGCAGCAACGCGTCACACGCATTTCGAGCTGGATGGTTCTGGCCCTGCTTCTCTGAAGGCGCCGAAACTGGAAGACTGGCCAGAAATCAGCTGGGAAGTCGGTGACAGCGTTCGTCGCGTCAACCTGGATACCGTCACCCCAGAAGATGTGAAAGAGTGGCAGCCAGGTGAAACAGTTTTGCTGTCTGGCAAAATGCTCACTGGCCGTGATGCTGCGCACAAGCGCATGGTAGACATGATCTCCAAAGGTGAAGAACTGCCGGTTGATCTGAAGGGTCGCTTTATCTACTACGTGGGCCCGGTTGATCCGGTGCGCGAAGAGGTTGTTGGTCCGGCTGGCCCGACTACAGCAACCCGTATGGATAAGTTCACCCGTACCGTTCTGGAAGAAACGGGTCTGCTGGGAATGATCGGTAAAGCCGAACGTGGTCCAATCGCGATTGAAGCAATCAAAGACAATGAAGCTGTTTACCTGATGGCTGTTGGTGGCGCTGCTTATCTGGTGTCTCAGGCGATTAAAGGCGCGAAAGTTGTCGGCTTTGATGACCTGGGTATGGAAGCGATCTACGAGTTCGAAGTGGAAGATATGCCAGTGACTGTTGCGGTCGATAGCAAAGGCGAATCGGTACACAACACCGGACCAAAAGAGTGGTTTGCGCGCATTAACGCCACTGAAGTCTGATTTGTCTCCAGTCAAAGCTGACACTTGTGTGTAAGCGGAGACTGACTGGTAAATTCGTGCGTAAAGAAGGGAGCAATTGCTCCCTTTTTTTGTCTCAGTGGGTTCACGCAATCGATACGCTAAAGGAGTTTGCATGAGTGATGTCCTCACTGAAGAAGAACTTAAGTCTCACCTTATTCGCTATCCGGAGTGGCACCGTGAATCCGTCGGCGGTGTTGCCTGTGTCCGCAGGATCTGGACTTTCGATAACTTTATCGATGCTTTCCGGTTTGCCGGGCGCGTGGCTGATCTCGCAGAAAAATATAATCATCATCCCCAATTAACTGTTTCCTGGGGCGAGCTAGCTGTAGCTTGGTGGAGCCATGATGCTGGCGGCGTAACGCAGGCCGATCTGGAAATGGTCGCGCTTTGTGACCATCTGTCCACCTGAGGTCCGCCTTCCGCCCAACAATTTGTTACTAATGAAAACAGGGTGACGAAGTTCTGACCTTCGTCACCCTGATCACTGTGAATGTTCTGACATCCACATCAGTTTGTCGCGAAAGTGAGCCATGATGGTTTACAAAAGTCGGATAACTGGCGGAAAAGTCAGTCATCTCTGTCATTTTCTGGTTCTATTTATTTATTTTTTTAGAAAAACAATTGTTTATCAAACACTTGGGTAAGTTACATTCCATGTGAAAAAAGGGATCTGAACTAAGCTGACTGTATTCGCTTTACGCTACGTATACAGGACGCATCTGATGTTCCGACGGTCACTTTCTCAACTGACAGCTGTATTGATATTCTGCCTACCATTTATGGTGTCGGCTCAGGAGTCACTTCCGGGGCTTGAGCCGCCTGAAATGCGTTCATCTCTTTACACCGGTTTCACGCAATTGCTGGACGATGATAAGACACTGGTAAAAGAAGAGCTGATAGATCTGCCCGAAGAGATTAATCGTGTAGCGCTGTATCACAACGGTGACAGAATGCATCGTAAGGTGCCTAAGCAAGTGCACCTGATGATCGAAAATAAACTGATGAAACGCATGCTGGACAGCGGTCGTTTCGAAATCATTCAGTGCCTCGAATGCCGTACTACGCAGGTCGCCATGCGTGCTGACCGCCTGGAGGTCAGTCACGTTGCTACCGACAATCAAGCATTACGTAAGCTTGGTCAGCACGTCCGGGCAGACGCATTTCTGTTCTGGAACGCCTCCGTACAGGACAACAAATTCACTATCAACTTACGGATGGTGGATGCCCGTGATAACAAGCTTCTGTGGCTGAAAGAATACTCCAAGAAAACCACACTCGAAGAAGAAGTACAGGGCTTCGATAGCGTTAACTACGAGCTGCTTGTTGGCGCCTGGGGTATCTCGGCAGAACGTGATCATCTCTCCAGTGCCGACTCTGAAGATGTGAAAGGTCTGACCGTCTTCGGTATTCGCCGTCGTGAAACCACCAGTCTGGATGATCAGCTTCAGTACACATTAGCTTTTGAGTATTTCCGCAACTTTTCTAATCGCGAAAACTTCGATATTTCAGGCATCAATCTCGAAGGTCGGATTATTGCCGACATTCCAAGCATGGATGATCTGATTGATACCAAAGTGTACCTGGGTATGGGCCAGGCATTCTTTAACGATACCAATGCCATCGTCTTCCGCTTTGGTTTTGAATTTCCGTTCTTTAAAGATGGATTCATCGATTATGGCGTGACTTACATCCCTGAAAGCACAGCGAAATGGAGCGAAGTTTCCGGCCTGGAAGATACAGGAAAAATCGGTGGCGCAAGCTACGACCTTTCTCTTGGCCTGAGATTTTAGGAGTTAGTATGAAAGCAGGAATTATTGCAGCAGTGCTTTTGGTGTCTCTCGGGCTTCAGGGGTGTTCGCATGAACGTTCTAACCGTCTGGTGAAAGGCTTTAATCCCAGCCCTTGGGTCGATCCAGGCAAGCCGGTTGAGGCTGAACAGAAAACCGAAGAGGAAGTTATTGTTGAAGAGATATCGCAGCTCGAAAAAATCTCCGATAAAGCAAAGAAACAACATGGCCTGATGCACATTCATCGTTATGGTGCAGGCTACGATGTTCTGATGACCATTGATGCGGGCGACTCTGATGTGAAATTTGTAATGGAGTTACCGCAAAGCGCTGAAGAAAAATCTGACGGTAGCAATGGGTTGTCTGATCTGGCCGCCGAAGATCGTGCCGCTGACAATCACACTGAAATGGATGGAAAAATCAGCGAGCAGGAGTCTGAAAAACTGCGACGCAGCGAGACAATGACGAAACACATTCTCTCTGCTCAAAGTCTTTTCTATAAAAAAGAATATTGGGAAGCCCTGGATCAGACGAACGCCGCGTTAGAAGTGATTCCTGACTCAGCCCAGGCGCACGCGTTAAAAGGCAGCATCTACTACAAGATGGGTCTGATACCCGAGGCAAGAGCAAGCTGGGAGCAGGCATTAGAACTTGATCCGGAGCTGGATCAGGTACGCGCTAGCCTGGCTCGTGTGCGATGAAAGGGGCTGTGACGATGAAAGAACTAATGACATGGCTGGTAACTATCGCACTGTTTGCAGCACTGCCCGTTATCGCTCAGGACACCTTTGAGGTTCCGGTTAAGAAGGACGAGGTAGAAGAAGCACGTTTCCGAAGTGATCTGGAAGCGCGTCTTCGTCAGGATATTGAATCTTATCTTGGTAATAACCGGTTTATTATTCAGGTCGATGCTGTCATTGAACGCGCACGCACTGTTGTTCGCGAGAACTCTGAAGGCCAGCAGCAATCAGCTGCACCACAATTGCCTGCTGAGCCTCGGGTAAGTGGTACTCTTTCTCTTCCGGATATTGATGCAACTGGCATGGATGAGCTTGAAGAACTACCGGGCTTACCCGTCAGCGAAATGCCGCTGCTTAAAGAAAATAATGAAAAGTTAAGGGCGCTTCGTAGTCAGCTGCAACAACTTGAGAAAGAGCGTCAGGAGATCATTACTTACGCTGACAAGTTGAAGAATGTAGCACAGCAAAGTCAGAGCCAGTCTGGCGGTGGCAAGCCTTCAGAAAAGACGATTGGCTATCGCAATATTATCAAGAAGCTTGAAATTACGCTGGTCGTCGACAATGCACTGAAAGATGAACAGATAGAATTTCTTAAAAACCTGGTGACACGTAAAGCTCAGATTAATGAACTACGTGGCGATACATTAAATATCGTCAAAACAGCGTTCAGTCACCTGAAGAAAGAAGAAACACCCCTCACATTCTGGGAGTCTTACAACCCCTGGATCTGGCTGGCGACCTTGCTGGTTATCGGCTTGTTGTTGGTACTGGCGTTTGCGGCATTGTGGCGTCGGCTTAATCAGCCTGTGTCCACAGCACCGATAAATGGAGCCAGTGGAAACGAATCTGCAAGCCAACATTCCGTAGCGCGTCAGTCAGAGGGCGAAACCGCGGCACTCAGATACCGGATTAACGAATCTCGCCAGCGCCTGGTCAGCCAGGGCCTGTCTCAGCCACATCGCTTTCAGCAGGCGGTGTCTCAGGCGCTTGGCAGTGCTCAGGCGTTCGAGGTCGCTTCTTTGTCGGCGACCATGGGTAAGAGTCTGTTTGCCAGTTTAGCGCCTCATTTAACGCCAGCGAACTGGAAGCAGATTGATGAGTTGCTTCAAGAAGGAGAGTGGAGTGAAGAGCAACTCTCTGAAGGCATGGAACAGTTTTCTCAGCGGCTTGAGCGTCAGCAGGATGATGCGTCAAATACCCAGCCGTTTGCTTTTCTGAATAAACTGAATGACTCGCAGGTTCTGTATCTCATTAAGGATGAAGATATCCGCATCAAAGCGCTGGTGATGTCACAGCTACCTGCGCAGCGCTCCGCCGATATTATTTTACGCCTCGATGAGCGCGAGCTCGCTGCCATTGCCTTTGAGCTTGGTCAGTTTGAAAGCTTACCTGTGTCGGCATTTAAAGATGTTGCCGACCGCTTGGCTAAAGCCTCTCTCACTGTTCCTTCATTCGAGAATATCACTGCCGATGGCCTGTCTGTTCTTATCGGTATGCTGGATCGTATGACGACCAGTGAAGAGACACGCATGCTCAAAACACTGAAGTCAGAAAAGCCGGAAACCTATTACAGGCTGCGTCAGGTGTACTTCACATACGCCGACCTGTCGCGCACACCTGATCGCATTATTTAGAATGAGCTGCGCTCTATCGATGCCGGAGTCCTGACCGCGTCATTATGTAATACATCCATTGAATTTAAGCGCCACGTACTGGCTGCGCTGCCAGCAAAGTTACGGGCGGGGATTATTAATGAATTGAAAGTATCTGAGTCTGACACTGCACAGGAACAAGTCGAGTCAGCGCGTCGACAGGTGGTTCAGAAGATGCGGGAAATCATTCGTGAAGGCCGTTTCTCTATGGATGAGCTAGCGGATGTGAAACCAGCACAGTAATCGATTCAGAAATCTGCAGATCAAGAGACAACAACAGGGGCAACGTCAGTGTTTCGATTTTCATTCAGTACGCTCATTGGTTTCTGCGCAGGTATCGGCCTGCTGGCTTTTGCTGTTGCCAGTGCCACTGATAATCACGTTATCTTCATTAGTCTGTCGAGTTTTGGACTTGTGTTTGGTAGCACGATGGCGGCCGCGCTGATAAGTTATTCGACGGCCGATGTGCTGCATGCGATGCGCAGTATGCTCCATACCTTCTTTCACCCACCGACGTCGCAGAAGCACCTGAAGCAAGTAACGAGACGATTTGTTGAGTGGAGCAGTATCTACCGTCAGGGGGGCATTGTTGCGCTCGAACAATCACTGACGAAGCAGGAAAATAACGACGAGTTTATTCGTGCGGGCATTGATCTGATGGGCGCCGGATACGCGAACCATGATATCCGGACCATGCTCACTGATCAGATGGATGCCACCTGGCAGCGCCAAACTCTGGAAGGCAAAGTGCTCAACACGATGGCCGTTTACTCACCGGGTTTTGGTATGGTCGGTACGATTGTCGGTCTGATTATCATGCTTGATAACCTGAACGGCGATATGGCGGGGCTGGGCAAGGGATTAGCGCTGGCGCTGATTACGACCCTGTACGGTGTGCTGCTGTCGAATTTATTCTTTAAGCCTGCAGCGAATCAGGTCACTGAAAAGCAGGAAACCATGTATTTCCGCCATCAGTTGATCTCTGAGGGTTTTGTCTTGCTGAGTGAAAAGCGGACTGCGCTCTATATGCAGGATCGCCTGAACGCCTTTATCAAACCTTCCGTGCGTGATCAGGCACTCTCGGGAGAGTTGTAATGAGTCACGCCAGCCGCCAGCGGGGGTTGCGCCGGCGCCGCCCTAACTTTGACGATTCATCCAGTTCCTGGTTGGTGACCTACTCGGATGCAATTACGCTCTTGTTGGCTTTTTTCGTCATGATTCTCGCGGTATCCGATCTCAATGAAGGAAAGATTGAATCGTTAAAGGAAGGGTTAGCTGAAGTTATCTCATCAGAAACCACCACGACTCCCTTTACCGACATTCGCCAGGGTATTGATGACTATATTGAGCAGAACGGTCTGCAGGATCAGGTGTCGGTCACGCTTGATCCTCGTGGGGTACAGGTAGAATTTGCGAATGTTGCGTTATATGACTCTGGCGCTGCATCATTAAAGCCTGCGGCAACACCACTGCTGCAGGAGCTGAGTCGCGTTATTCGTGATGTCAGCCATGGTTCACACATGATCGAAGTCGAAGGGCACACCGACGATTTGCCTATCTCGAATGAGCAGTTTCCCTCTAATTGGGAATTATCGTCAGCCCGTGCAACCGGTGTTGTGAAGTACCTGCTTGAAAGTGGCATCGAGAAAGAGCGACTGAAAGCATCCGGATATGCTGACAGCCGCCCAAAGGAGGGGCTGGATGACCTGCCACTGAACGAGCAGCGAAAGGCCAACCGTCGTGTTGTAGTCTCTATACGGCGGTACTGACTAATTTCTGGTAATTGTCCTGATTGTTGTTTTTGCCGGGTTGTATAACGTCAAGAATCGTTTGGTTGCATCAGGGGATGTGCTGAGGCCCCCGTAAACTCTGGCCTGGTCGAAGAAAAACTGGTTGTAGCACAATTAGTAAATACGTAAGAAATCTGTAGTCTTTATCTGATATGTTGTTGGTTATGATATAACATAAATTGTCGTGAATAACTTTTATTCGTAAGAAAATCGTCATTTACGCTTCCTAAGCTCACCTCGCTTTTAATTTTCGGATAGTCCGATTTGAACTTGAGAACAGGTGAGTTATGACCACTAAAATGAAATTACTCGCTGCTGTAATTGCTGCTTCCGCAGTCAGCTCAGTAGCCCAGGCGGCGCCCGCAGTGCCTGCCCATCAGGCCGAAAATGCCTGGTTCAGTGATGCAGAATCCTCTGTAATGACTAAATCTTCAATGGATCTACCTTCTGCTAATGCCAAGAATGTGATTCTTTTCGTTGGCGACGGCATGGGTATTTCTACACTGACTGCTGCCCGTATTCTTAAGGGGCAGAAAGAAGGTCAGGATGGAGAGGAAGGCTATCTATCATTTGAAAGCTTCCCATATTCTGCGCTGGTTAAAACCTACAACGTCGATGCACAGACGCCTGACTCCGCTGGCACTATGACGGCCATGGTTTCTGGCGTTAAGACTGACGTCGGTACAATCGGTGTGGACGAAGATGTCATCCGTAGTGATTGCTACAGCGTTGCCGGAAACGAAGTCGTAACTGCGTTGGAACTTGCTGAAATAAAAGGGCTGTCTACCGGTGTTGTATCAACAGCCCGAATTACACACGCGACTCCTGCAGCGACTTATGCGCACTCTGCTGACCGAAACTGGGAAGATAATTCAGATATGCCTTCTGCAGCGTTCGCTTGTGAAGATATTGCATCGCAGCTGGTCAATTTTGAAGACAATCTTGAAGAGCGCTACCCAGGGGTAGATGTTGATGGTATCGAAGTCGCGATGGGCGGCGGACGTCGTCACTTCTTGCCTAAGGACGCTGCATTCAACTCTGCAGACGCAGTCAGCTCAACGGAAGGTGATCGTACTGATGGTCGTGATCTGACCTCTGAATGGCAAGAAGCGTATCCGAACGGTACCTACGTAATCGATCAGTCTGGTTTTGACGCGCTTGATACTGAGTCTACTGAACGTGTTCTTGGTTTGTTCAATGAATCCCACATGCAGTACGAAGCAGACCGCGAGAACGATGTCGCCGGTGAGCCGTCAATTGCTGAGATGACAGAAGCTGCCATCAATATTCTAGATAACAACGACAAAGGATTCTTCCTGATGGTTGAGTCGGGACGTATTGATCACGCACACCACGCAGGAAATGCCGCCGGTGCACTCGAAGATACACTGGCGTTCGCTGACGCTGTTCAGGCTGCGGTTGACAGCACTGACCCAGAAGAAACTTTGATTCTCGTTACTGCTGACCACAGCCATGTATTCACTATCGCAGGCTATCCAAAACGCGGTAACCCGATTCTGGGCAAAGTCGTACCGGTAGGTGGTGAATCCCCTGCGCTGGCATCTGATGGACTTCCATACACAACGCTCGGCTACACCAATGGTCGCGGCATGATGGATCTCGGGCAGGAAACTGATTCGGATGCGGGTTATAGCGAAGCAATTAATGCGGGTCGTCAGGACCTGAGCGCAATCGATACAGCAACGCCGGGTTATCACCAGGAAGCTCTGGTTCCAATGTCTTCTGAGACCCACGCTGGTGAAGATATTACATTGCACGCGACAGGCCCAGGCTCTCACTTGGTGCAGGGCGTTGTTGAACAGAATCTGGTCTTCCAGATTATTGGCCGCTCTTTAAATCTGCTGGCTGACTGAGACTGAGGAGAAAATGATGAAACTTAATTTATTACACACAGCGATCGTTGCCGCAGCAATGACGCTTGTTGGTTGTGCCGGTGAAGATGGAAATGATGGTCGTGATGGTGTCGACGGTCAGAATGGAGTGAATGGTTCAAATGGTGTTGATGGTGCACCGGGTGCAGATGGTGCACCTGGTCTGGTAGAAGATTTGCCGTTTAAACTTTCCGATGTTCTGGCAAATACCAAAAACAATGACTGGTACATTCAGGCGTCTCAGAAAGTAGCAAGCACTCAGAGTGCGGTGAATACAATTATCGAAGAGGCTGGCGAAGCGAAAAATATTATTCTTTTCGTTGGTGATGGTATGGGTGTTTCAACCGTCACTGCATCCCGGATTCTGGAAGGACAGATGAAAGGAATGTCGGGTGAAGAAAATAGCCTGAGCTTCGGTAATTTTCCGTTCAGTGGTTTATCCAAAACTTATAACGTCGACGCTCAGACTCCAGACTCCGCAGGTACAATGACTGCAATGATGTCGGGTGCAAAAACGGATGTTGGTACCATCGGTGTAGACGAAGATATCGCACGTGGTGATTGCTCATCTGTTGCAGGTAATGAGCTGGCGACGGCACTTGAGCTGGCCGAGATTGCAGGTATGTCGACCGGGATCATTTCTACCGCTCGTATTACGCATGCAACACCTGCTGCAACATACGCGAAGTCTGCTGACCGTAACTGGGAAGATAACTCTGATATGCCAGAGACAGGCGCAGAGGGTTGCGCCGACATCGCTTTGCAGCTCGTCGAATTTGAGGGAAATCTGGAAGCGCGTCACGCTGATTCTATGCTCGATATCGATGGTATCGAAGTTGTGATGGGTGGTGGTCGTCGTCACTTCCTGCCAAAACAGGCCGAGGCTAACAGCCCGGATGCTGTCAGTGCAGTTGAGGGCGATCGTACTGATGGTCGTAACCTGACGAATGAATGGTCTGCTCAGTACAATGCTCCGGGAGACTTCTACGTTTATGATCAGGCTGGCTTTGACTCTATCGACCCAGAACTAACTACCCACCTTTTTGGTTTGTTCAACGAGTCACATATGCAGTATGAAGCAGACCGTGCAAACGACGTCGCTGGCGAGCCATCTTTGGCAGAGATGACCGAGAAAGCCATTAAAATCCTGGATAATAACGAAGAAGGCTTTTTCCTGATGGTTGAGTCGGGTCGTATTGACCACGCTCATCACGCAGGCAACGCCTACAACGCACTTCAGGATACGATTGAGCTGTCTGAAGCGGTGGCTATCGCAGATGAGCTGACCAGTAATCGCGATACGCTGATTATTGTCACTGCCGACCACGGCCATGTATTTACTATTGCAGGCTATCCGAAACGTGGTAACCCAATTCTGGGTAAAGTAGTCGCCGTTGGTGCTGACGAGCCAAGCCTCGCATCTGATGACATGCCATATACCACTCTGAACTATATGAATGGTCGCGGTCACGTTGCTGTTGATCCATCTGAAACGGATGCGGATGCGGGGTACGGTGCTGCCATTAACACAGGTCGTGTCGATCTGTCTGGTGTCGACACAACTGCTCCAGGCTTCCACCAGGAAGCTCTGATTCCAATGAGTTCAGAAACGCATTCAGGTGAAGATGTCGGTATCTATGCGAAAGGACCTGGTGCTCACCTGGTTTCAGGTACGAATGAGCAGAGCATTATTTTCCACGTGATGAACTTCGCTGGAGATCTGGCTAATCGTGCCGATGCTGTTGTAAATCAGCCTTAACACTGCTCAATAGTTCAAGGGGCCTTACTGGCCCCTTTTTCCGTTTAAATAAATACAGATTGAAGATTATGAAAACACTTATTACTTTGAGTCTCACGGCCATAGCCGCTTCGGCCTCAGCTGCAGTTACTGCAAGCGACTGTGTTTCTCCAGTTTCGTTGGAATATCAGGTAACGTCACAAGGAAATACTAAAGAGATCGCTATTCACAGAGCTGGCAGGGAAGTTGTCCGTGAAGATCTGACAACCGGCGTTGTTGAGTATTGGTATCACTCCCCTGCAGGCCGCCTTAAGTTGATTCGCTACGTTGATTCTGAAAAGCATGGTATTGAATATCAGGCCGAAGACTTCAGAGGGAATGAGGATCGGGTCTGGCAGGAAATATCTCTGGCAGTACCTGCGGATGTTCGTGACAGCATGACACTGGTATCCAAGCAGGGCAGCGGTTGTGAGCTGGTAGAAACTTGGGAATCAGAGGCGCAGAAAGAAAAGCTTGTCTGGCTACCTGCCCAGCAGATCGTTGTAAGCTATGAAAATCCGGTTCTCGCATGGTCGTTGACTGAGCAAGGTGATTCTGGGCTTCAGCAGCGTTTGGTTTCGAGAGACGATTACACTCTCATAGATTTTGCTGATATCGGTGACTCTGAGGAGAATCCATTTGTGAAGAAGATGATCAATTGGGGCTTTGTGGAACATGGTGCCAGTGGGTTCTACGACGAGCACGGTCATGCAATTGAAGGGCATGGTCACGCTCACTGATTACATTGATGAAAATAAAAAGCGTGCTGCAACGTCCGGATACGCTGCAGCACGCAAACTGTTTATGGATGGTCAGTGATAATGACTGACCAGCCCATTAACTTCCTGCACCTCATCCCAGTTCAGCCGTATGTCATAGCTGTAGCGAAATTCATTTTTTAAAGGAGCTATTTCGGCATCGATATTCTCTATGACGTTGCTGGCAGGGGAAAGTACAACATCTCGACCAAAGATGTAGCTCTGCTCTTCAACAATACGCTTGTATGCTTTATTCAGAGCCAGCGCCCGGTCGCGACTCGGAGTGATCAGCTCATACACTGAATCTGCCGACTTAACTTTTTCCTTGTTAACCGTTCCGTTCTCAAAGTATTTCTTCTGCATCTCTTTGTTCTGTCGGAATTCATCACCACCGCCCACACGTTCAAAGTAGGTCAGGTACTCACCCTGAGTTTCATTGATGGTAGGGACATCTTTCATCGCTTTCAGGTCGATGTAACCCCAGCCGTCTTCGCCTTCCACTTTACGGGCAAAAGAGAATGTCTGATCAATCGTACTACCGACCGTTTTATGGCAGCCATTGCAGAATGCCATTTCCTGTTTGTTCTGCTTACGGAGTTCACCATGTTGATCTTCGATGTAGGCATTCAGTGTCCAGCCAAAGCGGTTATCTATGCCTCGTTCACCAATGTGAACGGTCAGCGGAAGGTTACCCAGGTGCTTTTCCTTGGCTTCGAGAAAGTAAGCACTGCGGAGCGCAACAGCAGACTTGAGTTGATGCTTCTTCATGTAGCGTACTTCTTTCATACGCTTGGGTACGAAGATATCACCATCATTGTTTACACCGACATAACGAACAGTGTGCAGAAACTCTGTTCCTTCAGGGTAAAGCATATCTTCGACCGGAATATCTGAGGCATCACCGAGATAGTTACCTGAACGAACCAACTCAGAGACATTCTCGGTCAGAACACCGTCGCCATTAACATCAGAGCCGATGTCACGTTCGTTCACCGTAGGAATTGAAATACCACTGAGCCGTTTCATTGTCAGCTCCAGAAGTGATAGGTTCGCGAAGTACAGAGCCTCAGAGTATTTTCCGTCTATTTCGCGGAATTCTGCGGGTAAACGAATCATGACATCGTCAGTAGAACCATTTGTTGGCCAGAAGGCGCTAGGGAATGGTTTGTAGTTAAATGCGATCCAGTGACTACCGTCGCGAGCGACCCCTCGTTCATCAAATGCTTTCACCGGATCTGCCAGGTTCTCCAGGAACATAGGGGGAGCAGCAGACTCTTCGCGCTGACTCTCGCGCTCTATCCAATCAGAGTAGTTGTCTGTATTTACCCAATTGAGAATCTGATCATCGGGAATATTTTTGATTTCTTCGCTTCTGTCTTTAAAGAGATTCTTCCAGCTGTTTGTCATCCCCGCATCTGAGAAATCGTAAAGGCCTTGCAGATAAACGTCTTTCATTACATTCGGACGATCATCGGTGTACGTCTGGTGACAGACATAACAAGGGTTATTCTTACCATCGGTACGGGTATAGCACTGAGGTGGGATGACGGCCTCAGGGTTATAAATTTCATCGTGCTCAATGTACGCCGTTGCAGGGATGTCATCCCCAGGCTGATAGGCAGGCTGAACTTCGTCTGATAAAGCTGTTTCAGATTTTTTTATTGTTTTGGTATCTGAATGGGCTTTGAAATGAGTATCTACGTCTTGATTACACGCGCTTAGTAATGGCAGTAGTACCAGGATTCTAATCAGGTTTTTCATACTTACATCCGGAAAGAAAATAGGGGGAGAAAGCTCTCCCCCTGAAAGGTCTTACATATTTGTACTAATACTTTGTCTTACTTATGGTGTGGCTCGTACATCCACAGAGTGTTGTTTTCCTGGAAGCCATCTTCACCGATCAGAATACGACCGTCCTGCATAACGATAACGTTGTCAGGTTGAGACAGGTTGTCCACATCACAACGCTCTGCACCATCCAGTGAACTGCGGTAGGTCGCACCCATCACAACTGGTTCAATACGGCTCAGGCTGTAATCTGAATCGATCAATGCACGGAATACACCACCACAATCTTTCACGCGACCAGAAAGTTGGATGTCGCCTTCTCCGTCGATCATGGTGTTATCAATATCAGCGATACCCATGTACATGTATGCGTTCTCGACTTCTTCACCCGGAATCAGGTCGATGCCTTCAATGGCTTCCTGAACTCGACCAGCATGAATGCTGATACCTTCCAGCTTGCGCCATTCTGCCGTTGCACCCAATTGCTTAGCGGCCTGACGTGATTCGAGGAAGGCTGCACGGTCATCCATTGGCTGACCCGCAGTGACTTTGCCGCCACCGTTTTCTACGGTTGGGTAAGTAGTGTTCGCAGGGCGACCTGAAACTACCCAGGCTGCCCAGGCTTCAACGTCTGCAACCGTCATATAGCTGGTTTCGCCATCGACATAGTCTTCAGTGCTGATACCATCAAACTCATCAACCCAAGCTTCGATGGTTGAGTTGTCAGAAGTCGCAAGCTCTACCCAGTCAACATCAAAGCCTGTAACCGCTGGATCATTTACGCCCGCATCCTGAGTCAGCTTAGCGCCGTATAGCGTACCAGAGCTCAAGTCTTCAGCTGTGTCAGCAACGAACTTAAACAGAACGCCACCCGTGTCATCCTGTGAAGAGTAAACAGTGCGACGGTCTGGCATAACGACCGAGTTTTCATGCTCGTAGCGGCCAATGGTGAAGTGTTTAACCGGTACAGGCGTTGGTGAAACAGCGTTGGTGATCTCAACGATGTAGCCGTAATCGTACGGGTTAACAGGCTCATCCATCAGCTGCCAGAAGCGATTCAGACGATCGTTGTTGGCCACTTCTTCAGGGTCGTTCCAGCTAGCGTAAGTGGTCGAGTTAACATCAGAGTTCACGATCCACTCTTCAGATGTCAGTGGTGTATTCCAAGGTGAAACAGAGCCGAAACAGTTAGCACCCGTACCTTTTACGTTTGCAAAGTTCACCATCATGGCATCTTCTACAGACCATTCGCCAGAAGCGGATTTGCTCAGCCCGATACGGCTCATACCACCCGGATACTCTTCCCAGTTAGTGAAGAGGTAGCCAGTGTTTGCACCTGTAGATACGAAGCCATTGAAGTCTGGCATGTCGTTTTCAAGGATCAGAGCGTCACCAGCGAGATTATAAATATGACCCAGCCCTTCGCTGAGCTCACCCTCGTATTGGTCGCCAGTCTGACCAATAACACGGTAAGAACCGTAAGCTGTCTGAATCGTCTGGCGCTCGTAGTCAGACTCAGGAACCGCTACTGAAATCAGTGTGTTTGGCAGATTATTAAAGCTAACACCCTCTATCACACCAACGGTACCTGTGTTGTAAGCGACACCGTTGTTATCAGTTTCCATGTTGCTACCTGCTGGGTGTTGCGCATTGAAGAACAGATCACCGTCTTCGGTCAGAAACAGCCCCGTTACTTCAGCACCGGAAGGTACAGTCGCGATGCGCGTCAGAGTACCTGCACCGGCGTCAGCATTCGCACCATCTTTACCGTCGGCGCCATCCTGGCCATCTTCACCGTTGGCACCATCTGAGCCTGGTGCGCCCGGAGCTGCGTCAGGCGAAACTCCGTTCTGGCCATTCAGTCCATTCAGACCGTCGCGACCATCGTCACCATCTTCTCCACCACAAGCAGTCAGCAGTGACGCTGATGCTACAGCGATTGCTAATAATTTCAGTTTCATCACGGTTCCCCAATATTGCTTCGTTATAGGTTTCAGGAGCGCTCTGGCTAAGTGTGGTCTGTGACAGAAATGTTTAACTTCTGTAACCCAGGTGGTGAATTATTTATTACAAAAAATGCGGATAAAAAGGCATGGGTATTAATAAATATGTAAAATCCAAAGGTTAATGTTCTAAGGTTTTTAGTAATGGAAATAACGATGCGCAGTGTTTACGTTGGTACTCTAATCTCTCTTGTTATTTCAATGACTGGGTGTCTCTATGAGACTAAAAACGAAGCACCACTGGACTTCTTACCTCAGGATAACGCCTGGTTTGTCGAGGGGCGGTCTGCCATAAAAAGTAAACGCGAAGTTTTACGAGAGACTACACCTGCCAAGAACGTGATCTTGTTTGTTGGTGACGGCATGGGAATATCAACAGTCACAGCCGCCCGAATCTACGCAGGACAGCAACAGGGCATGAGTGGTGAGGAGAATCTGCTCAGTTTTGAGAAATTTCCTTTTACTGGTTTAAGTAAAACCTACAATGTTGATGCTCAGACTCCTGATTCAGCAGGCACTATGACCGCAATGATGTCTGGTGTTAAGACGGACGCCGGTGTTATTGGTCTGGCTGAGAGCGCAGAACGTGGTCTTTGTCACCGTGTGGAGGATGAAGTCCCTTCGGCTCTGCTTCTCGCTGAGTTAGCCGGTAAGAAAACTGGGATAGTCACGACAGCTCGCTTAACCCATGCGACTCCGGCGGCTACTTACGCATATTCTTCTGAACGCAACTGGGAAGATATTTCGGATATGCCGGAAGCTGCAGTTGAAGCAGGCTGCGAGGATATTGCTTCGCAGTTTCTGAGTTTCAGGCAACGTACTTTGCAAGACTATGGTGTCGCGGTAGATGGCATCGAACTCGCTTTTGGTGGCGGTCGTCGACATTTTCTTCCTGATGATGTTCAGTCTAATACCCCCGATGCCAGAAGTACGGTAGAAGGTGATCGTACTGATGGCCGTAATCTGATGGAAGAATGGAAAGCCCAGAATCCGCAAGGTCAACTGGTTATCGATGAAGAGGGGTTTAATCAGTTGAGCAGTACTCCTGTGTTGGGGTTGTTTGAAGAGGCGCATATGCGGTTTGAGGCAGATCGCAACCAGGACACATTAGGGGAGCCATCACTTAGCCAGATGACAGAAAAAGCGATTAAGTTGTTGTCAGGCAGTGAGGAGGGGTTCTTTCTCATGGTGGAATCCGGTCGTATTGACCATGCGCACCACGCCGGAAATGCGTTTAATGCGCTCAATGAGACCCGAGAGTTTTCTGATGCTGTTGCTCTCGCCGAGTCTATGACTTCTCCGGAAGATACTTTGATTATCGTTACTGCTGATCACAGTCATGTATTTACCATTGCAGGGTATCCTAAGCGCGGTAATCCTATTCTTGGTAAAGTCGTTGCGCCCGGTGAGACAGAACCCACCATGGCCGGTGATGGCCTGCCGTATACTACGTTGGGTTATATGAACGGTCGCGGACATCATCACCTGGGTGGTGAAACAGACGCCGAACTTGTATACGAAGAGCCAATTAATGCAGGACGTAAAGATATTACCGGTATGAATACGGAGGCCGCTGGTTATCATCAGGAGGCTCTGATTCCACGTGATTCAGAAACGCATGGCGGTGAAGATGTGGCGATTTATGCAACAGGTCCGGGGGCCGCAATGGTGTCTGGCGTGAACGAGCAGAACGTCATTTTCCATGTCATGGATCGTGCTGCCAACCTATCCGGAAAGGCAGCAGCACGCCTCAGCGCAAAACAATAACCTTCAGGATTTTACGATCCGGTAGCACGGATCATATTTTCCACTGATTTTCATTCGGCCATGGTCAACCATGGCTCGCAGTAAACGGTCCATACCGTCGAGAATATCTGCGTCGCCGTGAATTTCATAAGGCCCATGCTTACGCACCAGCTTAACGCCATCGGCCTTCACGTTACCGGCCACGATACCTGAAAATGCTCTGCGCAGATCTGCGGCCAGCTCATGGAACGGAGCATCGTGCGTTAAACGAAGGGTTTTCATGTTGGCGTGGGTCGGTTCAAAAGGCACCTGAAAATCATGATCGATTTTTAAGGTCCAGTTGAAAAAGTAGGCGTCGTTGTTATCACGGCGATACTGTCGGACAGCTTCCATCCCGGCTTTCATTTTTCTCGCAACAGTGACCGGGTCGTTGATCACCAGCTCATAGCGAGCCTGAGCCTCTTTACCTAGAGTGTCGCCAATAAAGCGGTTGATGTCTTCAAGGTAGGCACGGGTTTCTTCTGGGCCGGTAATGATCAGAGGGAAGGGGATATCCTTATTAGCCGGGTGCGATAGAACACCCAGAATATAGAGAATTTCTTCGGCGGTACCTGGGCCACCAGGGAAAATAATAATCCCGTGTGCCATACGCACAAAAGCTTCCAGCCTTTTCTCAATATCGGGCAGGATCACCAATTCATTGACGATCGGGTTAGGTGATTCGGCTGCGATAATGCCTGGCTCTGTGATACCGATGTAACGACCGTCACGAATGTGTTGTTTCGCATGGCCAATCGTTGCACCTTTCATTGGCCCCTTCATGGCACCCGGGCCGCACCCCGTGCCTATATGAAGGCCGCGAAGCCCAAGTTCATACCCGACTTCTTTGGTGTATTGGTATTCGTTAGGCGGGATAGAGTGGCCGCCCCAACAGACGACCAGTTTAGGTTCTACATCGGGTTGAAGCAGGTTGGCATTACGCAGCACATGGAAGACAGCATTAGTAATATCTTCGCTTTTATCGAGATCAAAACGGTGGGCTTTCAGGATGTTTTCTTCCGCATAAAGGATGTCCCGAAGTACAGAAAAAAGCTGTTCACGGACACCCCGGATAATTTGATCATCAACAAACGCGCTGGTTGGCGCACCACTGAGTTGTAACACAATGCCGCGCTCTTCCTGCTCTACGGTAATGTTGAAGCTCTTATAGCTTTCTTCCAGTCGCGTGTAGTCATCCTCAAGGCTACCTGCTGAAAGCACAGCAAATGAGCAGCGGCGAAGCAGTTCATGTGCGCCACTGCTGACGTCCTTGAGTTGTTGGATTTCATACTGTGAGAGTACGCGCAGGTGCGTTTTCGGGTGGATCAGCTCATATTGTTTAGCCAAGTCAATTCTCCTTAATACCCTCAAAAGGGCATATCAGGCCCACAGTTCAAGCGGGCCATATTCACTGAGCAGGTGCAGTAAATCACTGCGGGTGATGATACCTGTCAGTTGCTCTTCATTGTTGAGCACAGGGAGAGCACCGATATGATATTCCGTCAGAAGTCGTGCTGTCTGTCGTATGTCGGTGCTTTCGGCTGTGCAATACACGGGTCTGACCGCCACTGTCATTACAGAGTCCTTTTCTACAGAGCGCTGTTCGGCGAGAGCCCTTAGTATGCGGCGGTCTGAAATCAATGCCTGAAGATTCTCGTGTGCGTCGATGATCGGAAGATGATGGATATCGTGTTCCCGCATCAGTTGGTATGCGTCACCGATCGTTGTTTCCTGACGAATGGTAATAACATGCCGGTTCATGATGTCAGCGGCGAAAGCGACGGTCTGGGGAGCGTGCTCCTGACGTTCGGTGGTACCTTCGGGGGAGTAAATCAGATCGTCGGACGACGTTGGCTGCTCGGGTTCGTGCTCAATCCGGGAAACTGCGCCCGCTTTCTCTACAGGAGATACGCGTCGGCGCGGACTGTGAATGGGCGTTTCAACTCGACGCCCCATGTCGAAAACGATTAATCCCATCGGCTGCTTTTTCAGGCTTCTGAACTTAAAGTATAGCGCGTCCGATGGGTAAAACCTCTTACTCAGGTCTCAGATGTGGTGAGCGACATCATCCAGACGGCCAAGAATCCCATCGGCATAGCGCATCACGAGAAACGGAACCAGGCGCGCATTGGTATCGGTTGCTGCTGTTTCGATGAACAGCCACTGACTATGAATTTTGCTAAGTTGGCGCTTAGCTTCGTCAGCCGAGACACGGCTCTTCATGTCGGCGATGCCGCGTTCAAATTGCTGGCAGAGTACTCGGATATCAACGTTATCAATCGTCAGTGGTGCACCCATGGAGGAGGCAGCGCGTTCGATGTAACGTTCAACCACCTCGAGCAGCAGGTTTTTCTGCTGACGTTGCCAGAGCGTGAGCTCTGATAGGCTGAGCTCATTTTCCGCCAATATCTGGTCAGAAAGCAGTTCAAGTTCTTGCAGCATGGCGCGTTGGGCTTTGCGCATGAGCGTGACTACTTGAAGCTCAGGGTAATTGCTTTCGCGGATTTCAGTGATGTTCTCGTCGAGCAGGCTATTGAATTCATCCCAGTGGCTCTGGATGCCTTGCGTTCTGGCAGGGTAGTTGGCACCTAAGTCTTCCAGCAGCAGATTCTTTTGATGAAGGACTTCTTCACGATGACGCAATACTTCCTCAACAAGTTGAGGATTCCCCTCATCTGCCTGGACGTGATAATACTTAAGAAGCAAAATCTTAGCACTGGTACTCAGTTTGAAAACGCTTAGCTCGTCTGCCAGCGTTGAAGCATGGGCAGGTAAGCTAAAAAAAAGGCTGAGTAAAAGTGTCCTTAGGAGTAACATAGATCCGTCTCTGTTTAGTTCTGAACAGTCATTAGAGCGTCAAAGAGTTGACCATGAAAGGCCTCTGGATGCAAGCTGGTGGCTATCGTTATTGAGTGATGTATCACATTATGGAAAGAGTATTCAGGCTGACCATCTCCTGTCCTGACAGGGTCGGCATCGTGGCTAAAGTTGGCCAGTTTTTTTCAGGGCATGGTGGTTGGATTGTTCAGGCAAACCACTATTCAGACCCGGTTAGTGGGCGCTTCTTTATGCGTCACTGTATCCGCGCAGACTCCCTGCCGTTTGACGCTGATGGGCTGAAGGAAGCTTTTGCCCCGATATCCGACGAATTTGAGATGGACTGGCAGCTGAGCGACAGCGGCTCGCCGAAGAAAGTCATCCTCATGGCCAGCAAGCAAAGCCATTGCCTGGTGGACCTCTTGCATCGCTGGCACAGTGGTGAACTTGAGTGTGATATCCCTTGTGTGATCTCAAATCATGACGATCTGCGCTCACTGGTCGAGTGGCATGGTATTCCGTACTTTCATGTACCGGTTGATAAAGACAACAAGGCGGAGCACTTCCGTCGCGTGACGGCGATTATCGAAGAACATAAGGCCGACACCATTGTGCTTGCGCGCTACATGCAGATTCTGCCGCCAGAAATCTGCGAGCAGTACGTCGGTCAGGTAATCAACATTCACCACAGCTTTCTTCCGTCGTTTGTTGGCGCTAAGCCCTACCACCAGGCCGCAGAACGCGGTGTAAAACTGATTGGTGCGACCTGTCATTACGTGACACAGGAACTGGACGCCGGGCCTATCATTGATCAGGACGTAATCCGCATCAGTCATAACGATACGGTTGAAGACATGGTGCGTTTAGGAAAAGACGTTGAGAAATCAGTGCTGGCGAGAGGGGTGCGGAGTCACTTAGAAGATAGAGTATTACTTCACGGCAACAAAACCATTGTGTTTTAAAGCTAGCTGCGTTGTCACAGCGGTGTTAAAAGCCTTCTCGAAATGCTCATTTACTAAAGTAAACTCCGCTTTCTCGAAGATTTTTGCCTTGCTGTGACGGCCTCGCTGACGCTTTAACTGGTACAAGTGCTCCGTTTCTTTGGCCCGTTTTTGACGCGCTCTGACTTCTTCGGCGACGGCTCAGCTTTGAAGCTAGCTACGCTTTATCGAAGATTTTTGCCTTGCTGTGACGGCCTCGCTGACGCTTTAACCCGTTGGATAGCTGCGTTGTCTCAGCGGTGTTAATAATCTTCCCGAACTGCGAGATACAAAAAAGCCGGCGTTAAGCCGGCTTCTTCGTTTGAGCTGCTATCAGATCATTTCGATCGCAACGGCAACTGCTTCACCGCCACCGATACACAGCGCTGCAATACCTTTTTTGCCGCCAGTGTTTTTCAGGGCATTCATCAGGGTCACGATCAGGCGTGAGCCAGTAGAGCCAACCGGGTGGCCCTGTGCACAGGCACCGCCGTAGATGTTTACTTTCTCAGCATCCAGCCCGAATGCGTCGATTGGCATCATGGCAACCATCGCGAAGGCTTCGTTGATTTCCCACAGATCAACGTCGTCCTTGCTCCAGCCGGTTTTGGCCAGCAGAGTTTCAATGGCACCACAAGGTGCGGCCGTGAACTCAGATGGGTGCTGAGAGTGCGTGCTGTGCGCAACGATACGAGCAACCGGCGTCAGGCCTTTTTCAGCAGCAACGGATTCACGCGCCAGTACCAGTGCTGATGCACCGTCAGAGATAGAAGACGCATTTGCTGCGGTGATGGTGCCGTCTTTGGCGAACGCAGGGCGCAGTGAAGGGATCTTCTCAATGTTGGCATTGAATGGCTGCTCATCCTGATCAACGACTGTTTCGCCGCGGCGGCTTTTTACGGTTACCGGCACGATTTCAGCCGTATTGTGACCAGCTTCGATCGCTGCTTTCGCGCGGTTCAGAGAGCGGATCGCGTATTCATCCATCTGCTCACGGGTATATTCTTTCTTGTCTGACATGTCCTGAGCGAAAGCGCCCATCAGCTTGCCAGTCTCAGCGTCTTCAAGACCGTCGAAGAACATGTGGTCTTTGGCCTGATCACCGTGACCCATACGGTAGCCACCGCGCGCGTTCTCGAGAATGTAAGGCGCCTTAGACATGGACTCCATGCCGCCGGATACCGCGATATCAACAGAACCGGCTTTGATTGCATCATGAGCCATCATGGTGGCTTTCATGCCAGAGCCACAAAGTTTGTTGATGGTGGTTGCGCCAGTGTTATCCGGCAGACCTGCCTTGCGCATCGCCTGACGTGCAGGACCCTGACGCAGACCAGCAGACAGTACGTTACCCATGATAACTTCCTGAACATCAGCTGGTTGCAGGCCAGAGCGCTTCACTGCTTCTTCAATTGCGATAGCACCAAGCTCGGGTGCAGAGACTGAACTGAGGCTGCCCATAAAGCCGCCCATTGGGGTACGGGCACCAGCAACAATTACAACGGAATCCTGATTGGACGACATAGGGATCTCCTGTTCGGGAATGAGGGTTGGTTTAAAAGGGCGCCTATTCTATGACAAAGGGGTGCGTAAATCCTATCCCCCGGTTTGGTAGGTTGGCCGATCTGGACTATGGTTGATTACGATCAGATACAAAATGCCCCGGTTTAAGGAGGCGAATCATACTTTCGAGTGATGAGGGTATGAGTCGACGGGATTATAGTCAGGTGATTGCTGATATCCGCAAGGGATGTGTGTACCAGCGCATTTGAATAACCATAACAACACATTACAGGTACATGTATGGTGAAGAAGACTTTACTCAGTCTGGCCATCGCAGCCACAGCCGCAGGTCTTGCGGGCTGTAAGACTGGCGGTGATTATAAAGTTGATACCGGGGCAGTGACTGCCGGTTCTCCGGGGTCGGAGGTATCGCGTGTTTCTCCTATTTTCTCTGCGGGTGGCGCGAACCTTCCTCTGGCTAACGATTTTCTGTTCGCGGATGCCGCTGAGACCGATGGCACAGCGAATACCAGTGATACAACTCCACCAGTAACTACCGCACTGAACAAACTTGATGGCTTTTCCACTTCTGCTGCCATTTACGTTAAGTTCAATGCCGAGCTGGATGCAGACACTGTTGCCGCGGGACAGACTGTCCTGCTGGTGAAACTGAAAAACAGTGAAGATAACGCTGCGATTGATCCACTGGACATCAGTACTATTGTTGAAAACGAAGGTGATAACCCGTTTGCAGCAGATCAGCCGGTGGCTGGTACCGATTACGAAGCACGGTTCATTACAATGGATGGTGGCTCTACGCCAGCGATTCAGATTCTCCCTAAAACGCCTCTTGATCCAAAAACTAAGTATCTGGTGGTTCTGACTGATGCACTTGAGTCAGCAAGCGGGGTAGATGTTGGTCCGTCTGCTGAATACGACCTGGTTACAAGCGATCTGGAGCTGCCTGCGCCTAGTTTGCAGCCAGTTCGTGACGCGGTTCAGGCATGGGAATCTCTGGCAGGTGCTTTCCTGAATGGCGCGACCTCTGGCCAGGTGACCCAGGATAACATCATCCTTAGTTACGCGTTCACAACGACTGGTACCACGGACGTGCTGCATGCGATGGCTGCTCCGGCGACCTTCCTGACTACTCAGATTACAAGTATTGCCGCTGCTGAGGCGACTATCTCTGCGTCTGTAATTGCTAAAGAGATTAAAGATGGTGCAGATCAAACAACAGCTGAAGCAATAGCTGAGGGAACACTCCTGACGATTGCACAGGGCGTGGCAACTGCCATTAATACCCAGGCGGGCATGACGGTTATTCCTGTAGACAGTAATACTCGTGATGCTCTTAAAGCCAGCGAGACTTTCTCTCCAAACTACTATCAGGGCCTGATTACTACGATCGCTGATGGTAGCGGAGCAGGCGTAGATACGATTGTTGATAAGCCTGCGTCCCGTACTTATACGCCGATTACGGCGGATGGTTCTACAGCGGTAGAGATCTCTTACGATGCTTTCCTTACAGTGGCACTGCGCCCGGGCGTTGAAGAAGCGAACCCGGACGCAGATGAGTCAACTGTTGACGCTATTGTCGCAGGTCAGGTGTCAGCAATTTCATCTGGCGGCTCGATTCTTCAGGGTGGTCTGACGATACCTAACTTCCTGCCTCTTCCTGAAGCAGGTACAGCGGATGCGGACCTTGGTAGCTGGTCTGGTAGCAACAATGCTGCCCTGGCACTTGGGCTCGAAAGTGCTCCTGCCGACGCCGACGGTAGCATCAACGTTACCTGGCGTTTCCCGTACGCAGACAAACAGGGCGATGTGACTGTCCCTGTATTGGCTATGATACCAGATGCTTCCTGTGATCCTGATGGTCCGGGGCCGGCTTCTGGTAAGCCTGCTGATGGCTGGCCAGTAGTTATCTATCAGCACGGCATTACCGTTGACCGTACTGCAGGTCTTCTGGTGGGTAACGCTCTGGCTTCGGCATGTATCGCTACCATCGCGATTGACCACGTAATGCACGGTATTGCTCCACTGAACGACGGTGAGGCGAACAGCCTGCGTCTGTTTAACGTCGAGCAGGTTGCTGCATCTGATGCCGCCACCAATAGCCCATTTGCTGCAGCACGTGCAGGTGTTATCCAGGCGGTTGGCGCTGAAAACGTTCCTGGCCTCGCTGCTCTGGCTGAGCGTCACAATAACGTAGGTAAGGCCGCCGATCAGAGTAATGTAAGCATGGTTTTCCAGGGTGCTCTGGACGCTCAGGGTAACCCAGTGACTGCAGCCTCGGTCGGTGAATCCGGTGACCTGTATATCAACCTGAACGAATTTGCGCGTACCCGCGATGCAATTCGTCAGACGGTGCTGGACATGCTGAATGTTGCCGCATCCATTGACGATATGGATGTGAACTCAGATGGTACAGCGGATGATCTTGATCCTGCCAATGTGTACTTCGTAGGTCACTCTCTGGGCGGTATTGTCGGTGCGACCTTCCTGTCTGTTGCTAACGACACTAGCGTTCGTGCGTACAACTCAAACATTCCGCAGATCAAAGCGGCTGCTCTGGGTAATCCAGGTGGTGGTGTCGTGAAGTTGCTGGAAAACAGTGCTCAGATTGGTCCACGTATCATTGCTGGTCTGGCAGCTAGTGGTGTTGAGCAGGGTTCGGACAGCATCGAAAGCTTCTTTGGGGTTTTCCAGGCCATGCTGGACTCAGCTGATCCGATTAACTTCGCTGCCGGTACTGCAGATGTGCCAGTGCTTGTTTATGAAGACGTAGGTGTAACGGGTGATGCTGATGAACCGTCGGATCAGGTTGTGCCGAATAATGCAGAAACAGCGACGCTTGCAACCTCAGTATCCTTCCTGGCTGGTACAGATCCTCTGGTAGCTGAGATGGGTATCGACACTCTTATTACGAAGGAAGAGGCGGAAACCGGAAGTGTGATCAGTCCTGATCCTCAGTACTACTACCCAAGCACTACTAACGACGCAATCGTTAGGGCGAATGTACGTGTTGCTCAAGGTACACACGCGACTTTCTCTTCGGCAGACCCTCAGGCGGTATTTGCTGAGATCTATCAACAGATCGGATCTTTCTTTGACCCTTATGGCGCGACCAAACTATCTGGTCTTGCGGGTGATCAGCAAGGTCTGATCATTGAAAATACGGCTGTCCTTGAAAGCACCGGTAATTGAGTTGCGGAGAATAAAAATCATGAATAAAGCAATTTATCAGATGTTTAAAAAGACTCCGCTGGCTCTGGCCATGGCGGGAGCAGTCACGTCAGCTCAAGCAATTGAGTACAACGTTGGCGAGTTAAATATTCAGCTGGCAAACACAGTGTCCTATGGTATTGGCTGGCGTGTTGATGAGCGTGACCGCTCTCAGATTATGCCAGGTAATGGGAATGCGATTGGAGAGAACACCTCCGGTGCATCGTACAACTACGACGACGGTACGCTTAACTACGATCAGGGAGACATTTATACAAATGTCTTCAAGTGGAGCGGCGATCTCGAAATGAGCTACCGCAACTACGGTGGTTTCTTCCGTGCCCGTGCTTACTATGATCACGCGATTATGGATCAGGACACTGAGTTCAAACAGTTGAACGAAGAAACTGAAAACGCCGCCGGTCGTGGTGCTGAACTTTTGGATGCTTTTGTCTGGGCAGACTATGACATCAACTACGTGCCTGTGACCTTCCGTCTTGGTCGTCAGGTTCTTAGCTGGGGTGAAAGTACCTTCATTCAGGGTGGCATCAACAGCGTTAACCCAGTGGATGCCTCCGCATTCCGTAAGCCGGGTGCCGAGCTGAAAGAGGGACTTCTTCCGGTCAACATGTTCTATACCTCGATTGGCCTGACGGGTGAGATCACTCTGGAAGCTTTCTATCAGTTGGAGTGGGATCACACACGCAGTGACCCGTGCGGTACATTCTTCTCAACGGTTGATTTCGTAGCCGACGGTTGTGGCCCGGTTATTCTGGGTGGTACGGCTGATGAACGCGATATCCTCGCGTTGCGCGATCTGGAAGTGGACACGGGTGTGCCGCTGGCAAACCGCGTGGCACCAGTAACAGAGCGGATCGAAGATGAAGAACCGAGCGACAGTGGTCAGTACGGTATGGCTGTTCGTTGGTATTCAGAAGCGCTGGGTGATACCGAATTCGGTTTCTACTACATGAACATTCATAGCCGCCTTCCATACATCAACGGTGTTATCACGAACCAGGACCGCCTTGGTGTTCTGACCGGTACGCCGGATATGGAAGTGAATGAAGATGCTTCATATAACACGTATCGTCCGCTGTATCAGATCGCTTATCCAGAAGACATCAAAATTGCGGGTGTCTCGTTTGCGCGTAGTACCGCAAGTGGTGCATCTATCTCGGGTGAGATCAGTTATAAGCCAGATATGCCAGTTCAGTGGAACGCATTTGAGCTGATTCTGGCGGGTAACGGTGCTCCGTGGAGTCGCCTGTATCAGCAACGTGCTGAAGAAGCAGGTAATGCTGCTGACCTGTACGGTGAAGTTGGTAAGGGCTACGACGAGTTTGATATCTGGCAGGCACAGTCAACCTACATCATGTTCTTTGATCGTGTGTTAGGTGCAGACCGTCTGGCGCTCGTTGGTGAAGTCGGCGCGACCTACATCCCGGATCTTCCGGACACTGATGATGCCCGTTATGGCCGCTCAGGTGCCTACGGTATTGGTAACAACGATGGGGTCTATGAACCTGGCGGTGATACTAACTATTGTATCTTTGGTGGCACGTCAGCAAACGTGAACTCGGACTACTGTACCGACGATGGTTACACCACCAAGCTGTCAGGTGGTATCCGTCTGCGCTCTGGCCTGACGTACAACAACGCCTTCGCGGGTGTAAATATGACGCCTAACCTGTCGATTGCTTACGACAAGGGTTACGGTCCAGAGCCAGGTTCTCAGTTTATTGATGATCGTCTGACCGTAGGTCTGGGTGTGTCATTCCTGTATCTGAACCAGACATCCGTAGACGTGTCATACACTAACTTCTCGGGTGGCAAATATAACCAGTTGAAAGACCGCGACAACATCAGTCTTTCTGCTAAATATTCATTCTGAGCAGTTGAACAAGTTACACAGAGGTTCCGAATATGTTGAAGAAACAATTTAAAACCTGGGGAGCGGCTGCGGCCCTCTCCATGCTGGTGGGTTCTGCACACGCAGGTGTGAGCGCTGATCAGGCTGCCAAGCTGGGTACAGAACTGACTCCAGTGGGCGCAGTGAAAGAAGCTCAGGGTAATATCCCTGCATGGACGGGCGGTCTGGCAACAGACGCAGCCAGCGTTGATAAGAATGGTCGTCTTGGTAACCCATTTGCGGGAGACAAGCCGGAGTTCGTGATCACCGCAGAGAACTACAAAGACTACGCCGCAAATCTGACCGACGGTCAGAAAGCGATGTTCGAGAAGTATCCTGATACCTACCGTATGCCCGTGTACAAAACTGTGCGTTCAGCGGCTTACCCTCAGGACGTCTACGACGAGACTAAGAAGAACGCAGTGAACACCTCTCTGCTGAATGACGGTAATGGTATCGCGAACTTCACGTTCGGCGTGCCTTTCCCATTCCCGCAGACAGGTGTTGAAGTGATCTGGAACCACATTACGCGATATCGCGGTGGTTCGGTCAGCCGTATCATCGGTCAGGTGACGCCGCAGGTGAACGGTGATTACACCGTCGTTCGTTTTAAAGACGAGTTCACCTTCCGTAATAACCTGGTCGATTTCCAGGCGGATAAAGATGACAACGTTCTCTTTTACTTTAAGCAGGATGTTCTGTCTCCAGCGCGTCTGGCGGGTAACGTTCTTTTGGTTCACGAAACACTGGACCAGGTAAAAGAGCCACGTAAGGCATGGGTATATAACGCTGGTCAGCGTCGTGTACGTCGTGCGCCGCAGGTTGCTTACGACGGCCCAGGTACCGCGTCTGACGGTCTGCGTACTGCAGATAACTTCGATATGTTCAACGGCTCTCCGGACCGCTACGAGTGGAAGTTAGAAGGTAAGCAGGAAGTGTACATTCCGTACAACTCATATCAGCTGAAAGACACCAGCCTGAAGTATGACGACATCGTCAAAGCTGGTCACATTAATCAGGATCTGACTCGTTACGAACTGCACCGTGTGTGGAAAGTAACAGCGACTCTGAAAGATGGTCAGCGTCATGTATACGCTAAGCGTGTCTTCTATATCGATGAAGATACCTGGCAGGCGACTGAAATCGATCATTACGACGGCCGTGGCGAACTGTGGCGTGTGGCTGAGTCACACAACATGTACTACTTCGATCGCAAGGTTCCATGGTACGCGATTGAAACTCTGTACGACCTGAACTCAGGCCGCTATCTGGCCCTTGGTCTGGATAACGAAGAAGAATCAGGCTACCAGTACGAATTTGAGCGTACTTATTCTGACTACACTCCAGCGGCTCTGCGCCGTGGCGGTGTTCGCTGATACTCCGACTGCGAACCTGACGGGGAGGTTTATCTCCCTGATTTAAGAAAGCTCCTCATCCATTGCGGGTGGGGAGTTTTTTTATTCACCTAAGCGGTGTCCTTTCAGAAAAAATGCCCGGCATGAACAAGGTTCGTGCCGGGCATTTTTGTTTATGCTGGATCATCTGTCATTCAGAAATGAAACAGGGCTCCAACTTGATAAACAGACGATGCATCTTTGTTAATAAACTCTGCACGTAGACCAACCTGTTCGTTAACTTTGAAGCCAGCGCCGGCGCCGAGGAAAATACCGTCGTCGTCACCTAAGTCCAATCCGCCACGGCCAATAACACTGAGGCGTGGATCAATTTCAGGCAGGTATTTTTCTGCAACGGCAGCTACCCATACGCCATTGATATCTTCATCGCCGTTACCATTGCTGTTGTAAAAATCACCCGTGTCGCTGTAGCCGAATTCTACCGATGTCATTAAATCGGCAACCGAGTTGTCGAACTTATAACCACCAAACAGTGAGTAACCATTGGCGTCTAATTCGTCTCCGCCGAAGGGTGAATCAATGACGTTGTGGTTCACGGCGCCACCAACATAGAACGCGTTGCGCAGGGTATTTTCCTCCGCAGAAACGGTCGTAATAGTTGCGGCAGAAATGGCGGTAGCGATCAGGTACTTTTTCATAACATCCTCTTTAAAATACGGGTAATGCCAGTGGTTCTTCTTGCAGTGCGGACAGTTGCTCACGCAGTGCCAGTAAATGCTCTGACCAGTAGCGGTGTGATGCAAACCAGGGGAATGCCACCGGAAAGGCTGGGTCGTCCCAGCGCTGGCTCAGCCAGGCGGCATGTCGAACAATTCGTCGTGTACACAGTGTCTCAATCAGAGGGAGTTCCTCTGCAGGAAACCTGCGAAACATGCTGTAGCCTTCTGCTATGACCATAATTTGTTGACGATGTTCCTCACGGCTGCCACTGAGTAACATCCAGATATCCTGCATTGCGGGCCCTTGAGCGCAGTCATCGAAGTCGACCAGGTAGAGATCTTCATCCCGAATAATCAGATTGCCTGTGTGCATGTCGCCGTGCAGTCGAATCTGTGAGTGATTTGAAAGCTTGATCTGATCTGTATGGGCACAGATATCTCTGATGAGTGAGGTGTATGCAGCATGATAATCCTCAGGCATTAAACCGCTTGCGAGTACGGCTTCCGCTGCAGCGGAGATATCTTCACTGCCGTTGATATGCGGACGGTGAATAAACGGTGTGGTTTCACCGATATTATGCAGGCGTGCAAGCCAGCGTCCAATCAGCTCCAGGTCGTCATCATTACTTAACTCCGGGGCGTGTCCGCCACGACGAGGGAACAGCGCAAAACGGAATCCGCCGTAGGTGAATAAGGTTTCGTTGTTTATTTCGATCGGAGCAATCACCGGTACATCTTCTGCGGCTAGCGAAAGAAGGAACTGATGCTCCTCGCGGATGCTCTCGTCGGTCCAGCGAGCCGGGCGATAGAACTTGGCGATTAAAGGTTGCTCATCTTCAATGCCAACCTGAAATACACGGTTTTCATAGCTGTTTAATGCCATTACGCGGGCATCGCAGAGGTATCCTAGTGATTCTATAGCGTCCATGACCAGGTCGTGGCTTAAGTCGGCGTAGGCGTGCATAGCGGAATCCGGAACATGAATTTGGAAGGTATTATGCCTGAAGGTGAGCTGGGTTTATCGGGTTTTCGGTGTTCTGGCAAAACACCATGCACCGACCCTCTGCGCATTGGATTCTTTCAGAAGTGCAGCCGCAGCGTGCAGTGTGCTGCCGGTGGTCATAACATCATCAACGATCAGGATGTGTTTGCCGGCCAGATCGAGATTGGTCTCGATGCTCATATCCGTCTGACCGCTGGCTCGTTGTCTGGCAGTACGTCCACGTTGCTCCTGGTGCTTCGTTTTCTTCAGAAGAGGGTGGAATGGAAGGCCGAGATCATTCGCGACCGCTCTGGCCAGTTCTTCACTCAGATTAAATCCACGCCAGAACCTTCGTCGGTGGGTGGTCGGTATGCAGGTGACGATATCTGGGTAGCCGTCAGGCTCGTGGTCAAAGGCAGGATGCGCCATCAGCATAAGTGTTTGAATGCGGCTGATCTGGCGAGTATCGCGTTTGTCTTTGCAACGATGTAGCCAGTGGGGGAGCGGGTGTTCGTAACTGAGAGAGCAATAGCTGTAGTCGTAGGCCGGGGTGCGTCGTTGGCAACGACCGCACATTCCCTCCGTCAGAACAGTTTCGCTGCACTGAGGGCAGGCCAGCCCCATATAAGGCAGGCGGTTCAGACACTCCTCGCAAATTCCTGTGCTGCTGCCGTCGGGTTCAAGACAGAGTTCACACTCGAAGATCTGATTAAAAAATGTACTGAGGTTACCCCGGATTTTCATCAGGGTTGACCAGTTATGCCTCATCTTTATCATCCGTGATACTGACACCAACCTGAGGGTACCATGATGAGCACTGTTCGCCACGACTGGACTGTTGAAGAAGTCGAGCAGCTACTGAATACGCCGTTTAACGATCTGCTTTTTCAGGCTCAGACCGTTCATCGTGAGTATCATGACCCGAACGCAGTGCAGGTAAGCACACTGCTGTCGATTAAGACCGGTGCCTGCCCGGAAGACTGTGCGTATTGTCCTCAGAGCGCACGCTACGACACCGGGCTGGAGCGTGAACGCCTGATGGAAGTTGAGGCGGTTATTGAGAAGGCCAAGGCGGCTAAGGCTGCGGGTTCAGACCGTTTTTGCATGGGCGCTGCGTGGCGTTCGCCGCGCGACAAAGATATGCCTTACGTACTCGCGATGGTTAAGGGTGTAAAAGAACTGGGCCTCGAAACCTGTATGACGCTCGGCATGCTGGATGACAAAAAGGCGGATGCCTTGGCGGAAGCTGGCCTCGACTATTACAACCACAATCTTGATACTTCGCCTGAGTTTTATGGCGAGATCATCACAACGCGCTCATATTCAGATCGTCTGAACACACTTTCAAACGTGCGTAACGCCGGCATGAAAGTCTGCTCTGGCGGGATTCTGGGGATGGGTGAGTCTCACAAGGACCGGGCGGGCCTCCTTGTTCAGCTGGCTAACCTCCCGGCACACCCTGATTCGGTGCCGATTAACCAGCTGGTGAAGGTTGCAGGTACTCCGCTGGAAACTCAAGGTGATCTTGATCCATTGGATTTTATCCGCACGATTGCGGTTGCTCGTATCATGATGCCAGCGTCTCACGTTCGTCTGAGTGCTGGACGAGAAGAAATGTCTGAAGAAATGCAGGCAATGTGCTTCTTTGCGGGGGCTAACTCCATCTTCTACGGTGAGTGCTTACTGACGACCCCTAACCCGGCGGCTAACAAGGATCAGGATCTATTCCGTAAACTTGGGATCAATTCAGAGCATCGCGTAACCAAAGCGCCGCAGGAGCTTGACGAGATATTGGCGCAGCCAGAGCAAAATGCTGATCTTTTTTATGACGCTTCTCAGCGGTCAGCACAAACTCACTGATTTATATAAGAAATCAGTCTAAACGCCATCCTGTTCAGGATGGCGTTTTTGTTTGTGGTTTGATTAAATAATGATCAGAAACATTTGTTCAGCAGAGGTTGTTATGAATATAGGATCAACAGCAGGTTCGACGTTCGCCACCGCAGCATACGGCGTCAGTCAAGGAACCGAGCAGGTTGCCAAGGCTGCCCAGACCGTCGTTGAGACGACCACTGAACGTCCCGTTGAGGGTACCGGAGATCTTGCGTCTGCAATGACAGACATGAAGCAGGGTCAGCAAGCAACTGACGCAAACGCGAAAGTATTGCAGGCAGCGGACCGTCAGCTGGGTTCTCTTATCGATACTCAGGCGTAATCCCCTGAGGGCGTTATATGCAGATAGCGTCAGGTGTACTCTTCACCGCTCCTGAGCCCGCGTTTTCTTCGCGGGCTGAGAGAAGCCCCCCAAATGAAAGCAACGAAGGCTCTGCCCAAGTCGTAGCTGGTTCTTCTACAGGTACAGGTATTGCCCTGCCTCAGAGTAAAGCCCCTTCACCGGGTGAGACTCAAGAAGGTGTAGCGGCGGGTGAGCGCGCACCATCACCTGTTGCGCAATCCGATGCGGATGTTCGTCAGCAGCAGAACGAAGCTGATGTAATCCGTCAGCTGCAAAGTCGCGATATCGAAGTCCGGAATCACGAAAGAGCCCATCAGGCCATTGGTGGTCAGTTAGCGAGTGCGCCGACATATAGCTTTACCAAGGGGCCGGATGGTCAGAGGTATGCGGTATCGGGGGAAGTCAGTATTGATGTCTCAGATGTTCCGGGTGACCCGTCTGCTACCTACGAAAAGATGGCCAGAGTTCGCCGCGCTGCGCTGGCACCTGCGGAACCGTCTGCCCAGGATCGTCAGGTTGCCGTCATGGCTGCGCAGAAAATGGCTGAAGCTCAGGCCGATATTGCGCAACAGCAGCGGGAGGCGTTGAGCAGTGAAGCTGAGCTCCGAGACCAGAAACGCGATGATATGCGTGCAGAGATTGAATCTGCACGTGAAGCGCAGTCAGGCAGTGAAAGCGACGAAGAGGATGCAGGCTTTGTTTCGGTCGCTGAGCGCTTTGCAGAATACAACGCCAGGCTGCGTCAGATTAATGAAACACTCCTGCGTATAAGCTCCCCGAGCCTCCCTACTTCCGGGACGCTCTTCGACGAAGAAGCCTGATTGGCTTAATCAGTCATAACCCTTTCTTTTCAATTTCTATGCGCTCAATCCCTTCTGTTGCGCCACTCACAGGCTTGACAATTGCATTGTGCGAACGTATGTTTCAAACACTTGTTTGAATCTGGATTGTATATCCTGATCGAAATTGCGTCTTAGTGGGCTTTTGGCCCGCAAGATAATAATCAGGCAGCCCAGCTGCGCTAACAAATAACGGCAACGAGGTCATCCCTATGCCAGAGTATAAAGCTCCCCTCCGTGACATTCAGTTTGTAATGAACGAACTGCTGGATATGCCAGGTCATTACGCAAACATCCCGGCTTACGCTGAGGTTGCAACGCCTGACATGATCGACGCCATCCTGACTGAAGGCGCAAAATTCTGTGAGCAGGAGCTGGCTCCTCTGAACCGCGTGGGCGATACCGAAGGTTGTACCCGCCACGATGACGGTTCTGTTACCACGCCAACTGGCTTTAAAGAAGCTTACGCTAAGTACGTTGAAGGCGGCTGGCCTTCACTGGCGCACGAAGAAGATCACGGCGGCCAGGGCCTGCCAGAATCTCTGGGTACTGTTATCTCTGAGATGGTGGGTTCATCTAACTGGTCATGGGGCATGTACCCGGGTCTGTCTCACGGTGCGATGAACACTCTGGACCTGCACGGTACGCCAGAACAGAAGCACACCTACCTGAGCAAGCTGGTTTCAGGTGAGTGGACCGGTACCATGTGTCTGACTGAATCACACTGTGGTTCTGACCTGGGTATCCTGAAGACCAAAGCGGAAGCAAACGCTGACGGTTCTTACGCCATCACTGGTTCTAAAATCTTTATCTCTGCTGGCGAACACGACATGGCAGAGAACATCGTACATATCGTACTGGCTCGTCTGCCAGGCGCTCCAGAAGGTACTAAGGGTATCTCTCTGTTTGTTGTGCCTAAGTTCCTGCCGAACGAAGACGGTACTCCGGGCGAGCGCAACGGTGTTGTCTGTGGTTCTATCGAACACAAAATGGGTATCCATGGCAACGCGACCTGTGTGATGAACTTCGACGGTGCGAAAGGCTGGTTGATCGGACCTGAAAACAAAGGTCTGAACTGCATGTTCACCTTCATGAACACGGCTCGTATCGGTACTGCTCTGCAGGGTGCATCTGCGGCTGAAGCGTCTTTCCAGGGCGCACTGGCGTACGCGAAAGACCGTCTGGCTATGCGCTCTCTGACGGGTGCTAAGGCGCCTGAGAAAGCAGCTGACCCAATCATTGTTCACCCAGACGTGCGTCGCATGCTGCTGACTCAGAAGTGTTTCGCAGAAGGTGGTCGTGCGCTGGTGTATCTGGCTGCGCAACAGAACGACATCGTTAAGAAAGCGGAAAGCGAAGAAGAGCGCAAAGCTGCAGACGAGCTGCTGGGCTTCCTGACGCCTATCGCTAAAGCCTTCCTGACTGAAGCGGGTTACGAAGCGACTAACCTGGGTGTTCAGGTATTCGGTGGTCACGGCTTCATCGCTGAGTGGGGTATGGAGCAACTGGTACGTGATACCAAGATCGCTTGTATCTATGAAGGTACTACTGGCATCCAGGCACTCGACCTGCTGGGCCGTAAAGTACTGATGACTCAGGGTGCGTCTCTGCGTAACTTCACTAAGATCGTCCACAAGTTCTGTCAGTCTGTTGAAGGTGACGAGCAGATGGCTCAGTTCGCAGCGCCTCTGGCAGAAGTGAACAAAGAGTGGGGCGACCTGACTATGAAGATTGGTATGACAGCGATGAAGAACCGCGAAGAAGTCGGTGCTGCGTCGGTTGATTACCTGATGTACTCTGGCTACGCGACCCTGGCGTTCCTGTGGGCGCGTATGGCTAAGGTTGCTCAGGATGCTATCGCAGCAGGCACCAGTGAAGAAGACTTCTACAAAGCGAAAATTCAGACCGCTAAGTTCTACTTCGCACGTGTACTGCCACGCGCCAAAGGTCACGCAGCAGCTATGGTTGCCGGCGCTGACAGCATGATGGATCTGGACGCTGAACACTTCGCGTTCTGATTTGTCTGACTAAGAAGAACCGCGCCACGGCGCGGTTTTTCTGTGTTATATACGAAGCTATTTTGATCGAATTCTCTGAACGCTCCGGATGTGCGTTCCGTACCAATTTAAATGAGGTGAGTCATGCCAGAATATAAAGCTCCGTTACGCGATATGCGCTTTGTTCTGAATGAAGTTTTTGATGCGGGTTCAATGTGGGAATCTCTCGCTGGTCTGCAGGGTGCTGTAGATATGGAAACCGCAGAAGCCATCCTGGAAGAGTGCGGCAAGATCGCAAGCCAGGTTCTTGCACCGATCAACCGTGATGGTGATGAAAATTCATCAACCTGGAACGACGGCGAAGTTACAGCTGCTCCAGGTTTCAAAGATGCTTATCAGACCTACGTTGAAGCGGGCCTGAACGGTCTGGGTGGTAACCCTGACTTCGGCGGTATGGGTATGCCTAAGACGCTGGTGGCTCAGGTTGAAGAGATGGTTCAGGGCTCTAACATGGCGTTCGGTCTGGCACCTATGCTGACTGCTGGCGCATGCCTGTCTCTGAATGCTCACGGCTCTCAGGAACTGAAAGAGAAGTACCTGCCAAACATGTACTCAGGCGTATGGTCTGGTGCGATGGACCTGACCGAACCTCACGCCGGTACTGACCTGGGTATTATCCGTACCAAGGCTGAGCCAAACGCTGACGGTTCTTACGATATTACTGGCACCAAGATCTTTATCACTTGGGGTGAGCACGACATGGCGGAAAACATCATCCACCTCGTGCTGGCGAAGCTGCCGGATGCTCCAGCTGGCCCTAAAGGTATCTCTCTGTTCCTGGTACCTAAGTTCATGGTGAACGAAGATGGTTCTCTGGGCGAGCGTAACGCTGCTTCTTGTGGTTCGATTGAGCACAAGATGGGTATTAAAGGTTCGGCGACCTGTGTAATGAACTACGACGGTGCGAAAGGTTGGCTCGTAGGCGAAGAAAACAAAGGTCTGGCGTGCATGTTCACCATGATGAACTACGAGCGTCTGGGTGTGGGTATCCAAGGTCTGGGCGTTGCCGAGAACTCTTACCAGAACGCCGTGGCGTATGCTCGTGACCGTATTCAGAGCCGTGCTCCAACTGGTGCTGTGGCAAAAGACAAAGCCGCTGACCCGATCATCGTACACCCTGATGTTCGTCGCATGCTGATGACCATGCGTGCCTTCAACGAAGCGGGGCGTGCGTTTTCTACTTACGTAGGTGCGTGGCTGGATACTTCTAAGTACAGCGACAATGCAGATCAGGCGAAGCACGCTGAGCAGATGGTTGCTCTGCTGACGCCAGTTGCGAAAGCGTTCATGACAGACGTAGCTCTGGAGAGCGCGATTGCGGGTCAGCAAATCTTCGGTGGTCACGGCTTCATCCGTGAGTGGGGTCAGGAGCAGCACGTTCGTGACCTGCGTATCACTCAGATCTACGAAGGTACAAACGGCATTCAGGCGCTTGACCTGATGGGTCGTAAGATTGTCGGTACTAACGGCTCTCTGTACAAAGTGTTCGAGCAGGACGTTAACGACTTTGTTGCGTCACAGGCGGGTAACGAAGCGGCGGCTGAGTTCATCGAGCCTCTGAAGGCAGCGATGGAAAATCTGTCTGACCTGACTCAGTGGGTTATCGATCAGGCTCAGAGCAATCCGAACGAGATCGGTGCGGCGTCTGTTGAATACCTGCACGTCTTTGGCTACGCGGCGTACGCTTACATGTGGGCGAAGATGGCGGTTGTTGCTCTGCCTAAGCAGGACGACAGCTTCTATAAGGCGAAAGTGGAGACTGCACGTTTCTACGTTAAGCGTCTGCTGCCTCGTTACATTGGTCTGTCTGCAACTGTTAAGGGTGGTGCTGAGTCACTTTATGGTCTGGACGACGAGATGTTCGAGACTGCCTGATACTGACATTGTCAGTATGAGCGTAAAGAAACCGCCTTCGGGCGGTTTTTTTGTGCCCGAAGTGTCAGGCCATCTTCTTCCCATTGATAAGTTCATGTACACTTACGCCAATCTGTATATTTATAAGAAAAACTCACCAATCTGTAGGGGGCGCTGTGGCCGCTGCGAAGGAACTGGATAAACGGGTAGAACGATCTCGCCGCCTGTTAGTTAATACATTGCTTAAGCTGATGGCAGAGAAACCATACTCGAAGCTATCGGTAGCAAACATCTGTGAGCACTCAGGTGTAGCCCGGCCGACATTCTATCTGCACTTCCGCTCGAAGGACGACTTGCTGCGTTATTACATTGAGCAGATGTTTCTTGAGTTTGCTGAACAGATTGACCCGATTCTGACCCGCTCTCCGAACGTCGACCCTGAGATCGCGGTGCTGATGTTCCGTCAATGGCAGTTGCACTCTGAAGTAGCCAAGCTCTTGGTGGCTGAAGATGTCGAAGCGATCCTGTTGAACGAGTTCAAAACCTATGTGGGTCGTACTATCGAACGCTACATTGAGGCACACAAGCTCAATATTGCCAGCAACAGTCGTATTCACTACGTCATCGATTATCTGGCGGGTGCGTCATTTGCGGTTATTGTCCGCTGGATTCGTGAAGACTTTAACGAAAGCCCGGAAGAGCTAGCCTCTCTCTATGCCGATCTTTCACGGCCGGGTCTGCTTCAGGTACTGCTTAGCGGTAAGCTGTAAAAGGCGGCTGGTGAAACAAAAAGGGGCCGTGAGGCCCCTTTTTTGTTGGCGAATTAATGAACCCTGCGTTTATTATCGATGCGCTTATTGTGAATCTTGCCGATTTTTCTCTGCGCTTTATCAAAGGCATCGCGCAGTGCAACATACATATTTTCGTGTTCGGACTTGTCATGATGGTCGTGAGTGATGGCGACGGTTTCACCCGGCAGTCCGACCTCTAGAGAGATATGGGCAATATTCCCTTTGTGGCTATGATTGTGGGGTAAGCCAACAACGGCTCGAATTCCTGTAATTTCATCGTAGCGGGATGCCAGCTTGCTGGCTTTTTCGCGGATCTGGTACTCAATAGCGTCAGAGTGTTCGATATCACGGAAAGAAATTTCCAAACCTTTCATAGTCGCTCCTTTTCACAGTGGCGAGACGTCGCTTTAATGCACCGTCTTGATTAAGGATGGACTATTTACACTACGCCTGTGGTGATTCAGGTCAATCCTCGAAACGTGGCAAAATGTAATTTGTCACATTTATGAAGTCTCTTTGTGCTCGTGCCTTTACAATCGGGACGCTATGGTCATAGCCGCTGTATGGTAGTCTTTGTGTCAAAGGAGGACAGAATGAAGGTCTATGATGTCCCGGTCGTTTTCTTTGACCTTGATGACAGCCTGATCAATAAAGATGCCAACAGCTTGTGGATACGCTGGCGTTTCCGGCGCGATCGCTGGGCTATGGTGGAAGGCGTTCAGGCATTGTTATCTTTGTATCGTGCCTATAAAAAAGGCCGCGTCACTCACACCCGCCTGTCTAATTACTATCGCACCCGCACCCGAGGAATGACGCTGGCTGACTATCAGACGTCGGTAGAGCGCTTTTTTAATGAGCGTGGGCAGCTACACATTTATCCGCAGGCCGCCTCTCTTCTGTTTGCGTATCAGCGACAGGGCACCCGGATAGTGATGATCACTGGGGCGGACGAGGTCGTGGCTGAAGCCTATGGCCGTGAACTGGGTATTGAAGATGTCATCAGCAACCGTCTTGATGTTGCCGAGACTCAGATAAAAGGTCTGTTAAAACCCCTCTGTTATGGGGTCGGTAAAGTGGATATGGCGCGGAGGTTTCTCAGTGGTTCGGGATACGGCCTGGAGCAGGTTGCCTTCTACTCAGACAGTCACGCTGACCTGCCGCTGCTTGAGCAGGTCGGATTTCCTGTCGTACTGAACCCGACTCATATTCTTGCCGACGTGGCTCTGGAGCGTAACTGGCCCGTGCTCGACTGGCGTGAAAGCGCTCCTTAGGAAGCAAATTCCGGAGAGGCCTTGCTCCTGCGGCGACCAGCCGTTATATTCAGCCATATCTCTCAATCATTCTCCGGAGCAAGCGGTGTTTTTTCAATACAACCGCCCATTTCAGCAAGGTCATCTGATGGCCTGTCGATGGTGTTAAGCGCCAGAACTTTTTACGTCTTTATTTTTTACGCGCTTAACAATCTGAAGGTTTACTATGACCCCGCAATCTTTTGCTGCCCTCGCTGAACAGGGCTATAACCGTATTCCGGTCGCACGCCAGGTTCTGGCTGACCTGGATACGCCTCTTTCCACGTATCTGAAACTGGCTGATCAGCCTTACACTTATCTCTTCGAATCTGTTCAGGGCGGCGAGAAGTGGGGTCGCTACTCCATGATCGGCTTGCCAGCTCGCGAAGTAATACGAGTTAGTGGGTATACCGTCCAGCACTTACGCGATGGTCAGGTGATTGAAGAGCGAGAGGTTGAAGATCCTCTCTCATTCATTGAAGAGTTTCAGGGGCGTTACCGTGTACCTGATGTCGAAGGCTTGCCGAAGTTTGATGGCGGGCTGGTGGGATATTTTGGTTACGACACCATTCGCTACATTGAACCGCGCCTTAAAGACAGCTGTCCTGAGGATGAGATCGGCACACCGGACATTCTCCTGATGGTATCCGAAGAGGTCGTCGTCTTTGATAACCTCAGTGGAAAATTGCACCTGATCGTGATGGCTGACCCGTCGGTGGATCAGGCATTCAATAAGGCTGAGCAGCGCCTTGATGAACTGCGTGAGACATTGCGTGCACCTTATCAGGGAGAGGTCGGTCAGCTTCGTACGGCGACGGAAATCACAGAAGAGGATTTCCGTTCTTGTTTTGGCGAGCAAAAATTCATGGATGCCGTTGACCAGATTAAAGAATACGTACTGTCGGGAGACATCATGCAGTGCGTAATTTCGCAGCGTATGCGTATTCCGTTTGATGGTAACCCTGTTGACGTATACCGCGCTTTGCGGACATTAAACCCATCGCCCTATATGTACTGCCTCAATCTCGGTGATTTCCATGTAGTAGGGTCATCGCCAGAAATTCTCGCGCGGCTCGAAGATGGTGAAGTGACTGTGCGTCCTATCGCGGGTACGCGTAAACGCGGTCACACCGAGGAAGAAGATAAAGCCTTTGAAGAAGAGCTTCTCGCCGACCCTAAAGAGATTGCAGAGCACCTGATGCTGATCGACTTAGGCCGTAACGATGTTGGCCGGATTGCGAAATCCGGTGAGGTGAAAGTAACCGATCAGATGGTGGTTGAACGCTACAGCCACGTTATGCACATCGTCTCCAATGTCACCGGCAAAGTGAAAGACGGAATTACAGCGATGGATGTGTTGCGTGCTGCACACCCAGCAGGAACCTTAAGTGGTGCCCCGAAAATCCGTGCAATGGAAATTATCGATGAATTCGAATCGACAAAGCGTGGTGTTTACGGTGGCGCAGTAGGGTATCTGAGCTGGAATGGCAACATGGACACAGCCATTGCGATTCGTACTGCCGTTATTAAAGACGGCACCCTCAATATTCAGGCTGGCGCCGGCGTCGTTGCTGATTCTGTACCGCGTCTGGAATGGAAAGAGACGATGAATAAAGGCCGTGCCGTATTCCGTGCAGTCGCGATGGCGGCTGCAGGGCTGGATCAGTAAAGGAGAAATAGCATGTTAGTAATGATTGATAATTATGACTCCTTTACCTACAACGTGGTTCAGTATTTCACGGAGCTTGGTGCCGAGGTAAAGGTGTTTCGTAACGACGAAATTACCATTGAAGAAATTGAAGCGTTGAAACCTGAGCGGTTGGTTATTTCTCCGGGGCCTTGTACGCCGAATGAGGCCGGCATATCCATGGCGGCAATTCGTCATTTTGCCGGTAAAATTCCGGTACTCGGTATTTGTCTGGGGCATCAGAGTATTGGCCAGGTCTATGGTGGCGATATCATTCGTGCCGGGCAGGTCATGCACGGCAAAACTTCCGATGTTTATCACGCAGGGCAGGGCGTATTTTCAGGCCTGCCGAATCCCTATAAGGCTACTCGCTACCATTCTCTGGTGATTGATAAGCAGAATTTACCAGAGTGTCTGGAAATTACTGCCTGGACCCAGAACCCTGACGGCAGCATGGAAGAAATTATGGGTGTGCGCCATAAAGAGCTGGCTGTCGAAGGTGTTCAGTTTCATCCGGAATCTATCCTGACGGAACACGGACACGAACTGTTGGATAATTTTTTGAAAACCACACTTAACCGCGACTGACAGGAGAAACTCATGGAAATTAAAGAGGCACTGGCTCGGATAGTTGAGCGTCAGGACCTGTCGACAAACGAAATGATCGACGTCATGCGTCAGATTATGACAGGTCAATGCGATGATGCTCAGATAGGCGCTTTTCTTGTCGCTTTGCGTATGAAGAGTGAAAGCATTGACGAAATCGTCGGTGCGGTTACCGTGATGCGCGAACTGGCTACGGGCGTTACTGTTAAGGCTGACAACGCGGTAGATATCGTTGGTACGGGCGGTGATGGTGCCAATCTTTTTAATGTATCGACGGCGTCGTCGTTTGTCGTCGCAGCGGCCGGTGGTACCGTGGCGAAACATGGTAACCGGGGTGTGTCATCCAAGTCGGGCAGTGCTGATTTACTGGAAACTGCTGGCGTCAATCTGGCGTTGACGGCCGAGCAGGTCGCGCGTTGTATTGATGAACTTGGCGTGGGTTTTATGTTTGCGCCATCACACCACAGCGCCATGAAGCACGCCATCGGTCCACGTAAGTCACTAGGCATGCGTACCATCTTTAATATCCTTGGCCCGATGACTAACCCGGCTGGGGTAGCAAATCAGGTCATCGGAGTTTTCTCGCAGGCTCTTGTGCGTCCGGTTGCTGAGGTTTTACAAAGAATGGGGGGCGGTCATGTTCTGGTCGTGCACTCAAAAGATGGACTGGATGAAATCAGTCTGGCCACAGAGACATACGCCTGTGAATTAAAAAACGGCGAGTTGCGTGAATTTATCATCACCCCCGACGAGCTTGGTATCGAATCTCAGCCATTGAAAGGGCTGGATGTTGAAAGCGCTGAGGCGTCGCTGGCTTTAATTAAAGATGCCTTAGGCAAGCGTGAAACAGCTGAAGGGCAGCGCGCTGCAGATATGCTTGCTCTGAATGCGGGGGCCGCTATTTATGTTGCCGGGCTCGCGACGACCTTGAAAGAGGGGGTCGCCATGGCAGACGATGCAATATGCTCTGGCCTGGCGCTGGGTAAACTCAATGAACTGGTCAGCTTCTCCGGACTGCTGGCAGAAGACAACGACGGCTGAGCGGCACGAAAGAATTGCTATGAATACACCGACCATACTGAAAAAAATCATCGACACTAAAGCCTTAGAAGTGGCTCAGCGTAGCGCGACTCTTCCATTGAATGAGCTGAAAGCTCAGGCACGCGATATGGACAAAGACGCATTGCGTGGTTTTTACAGTTCGATGAAAGCCAAAGTTGATGCAGGCCTGCCAGCGGTCATCGCTGAAATCAAAAAAGCGTCGCCATCAAAAGGCGTGCTGCGCGAGAATTTTATCCCGCAGGAAATCGCAGAGTCATATGAGAAAGCCGGTGCCGCGTGTTTATCCGTTCTGACAGACAGAGATTACTTTCAGGGGCATGAAGACTTCCTGAAAGCCGCGCGCTCAGCGTGCAGCTTGCCAGTTATTCGCAAAGACTTTCTGGTTGATCCGTATCAGATCTACGAAGCACGTGCGATTAATGCCGACTGTGTGCTTTTGATCGTATCTGCTCTGAGCAAGATGCAGCTTCAGGATCTTGAAGGCATTGCCCACGAACTAGGCATGGATGTACTTGTGGAAGTGCACGACGGTGAAGAGTTGGAAACCGCACTGACCATGCAGACCCCTCTGGTTGGTATCAACAACCGTAACCTGCACACCTTCGACCTGACGCTTGAAACAACCTTTGGTCTGCTGGACAAAGTACCGTCTGATCGCCTTCTGGTCACCGAGAGTGGCATTCTGGGGCGCGATGATGTCGCGGCCATGCGTGAGCGGGATGTTCATGCGTTTTTGGTCGGCGAAGCCTTTATGCGGGCGGAAGATCCTGGCGAGGAGCTCGCCAAGCTGTTCTTCTGATGATTTGTTGAGGCGGCTGATTAGCCGCCTTTTTTTGTAGCAGCCTTCGGCTGGAGTGCGTCTTTGGCTGCCGCTGGGCCTTTGTTTTTTCTGCAAGGGGCAAGTCTCTTTCGATCCTCAGAGTTTATAGCCACCTTCGGTGGGTGGACTTCTTTGGCTGCCGCCGGGTCTTTGTTTTTTCTGCAAGGGGCAGGCCCCTTCCGATCCCCTTTTCCGGCGTGATGCCCTGATCCTTGTCTCTTGATACCGATGGGGGCACGCCAGCAGCGGCCATCCATGGCCGCGGGCAGGCTTAACCGGCGTCCTGCCGGTTAGCACTCATCGTTATCTGCGATCCTGCGGGGTCATCACAAGCCGGGTTTTATCAGCGCTTCGCGGCGAGGTTGGATCGTGTAGATGTCGGCCTTTTGGTGGACGCTGTCCACCCTACAGTAGGGTGCGCATGGCGCACCGTGAGAAGAGCACGGTTTCGCGGGTTTAAATGCGCCTCTGGGGCCGCCGGGATTTACGCCAGCTTTGCAGGCAACGTGAGGCAGGATGCCGAACGAGGCTCCATACGGGCACGGATGTGTAACCACCCAATTAAACCTAGATTAACGAGGGTTTGAACCGGGAATAACCGGGAATTGGTGAAAAGTGGTGGGAAACCAGCAACGGCGCGGCCTGCAGCAATTCAACAGGCCGACGCGATCCGAAAATAACCGAACAAAACGGAACTGGCCGAACCGCTTAAAACTAGACAGCGGCCAGTACCAGGACAACACGCCCCACAATAGAACCGGAACCCAGCGCGTCGAGCGTATAGCTTTCATACTTCTGATTGTCCGCAACCAAGCGGAAACCGCCAGGCGCGGCCTGGGCGCGTCGATACGTCGCCGCACCGCCCAGCGTCAGCATATAGACCTGGCCATCGAGCAGCTGCGCCTGCTTGCTATCAACAACGACCGTCGAACCAGGCGGTAGCGACGGCAGCATCGCATCGCCATGCACCTGGTACGCTTTGCATCCGGCCCGCCCACCGTTCAACAGTCCAGCGGGCACAGCCAGGGCCGCACCACCATCATCGCCGGGCACGACTGATAGCCCGGATTCGTCGCTACCTGCTGCAGTGACGGCCCCACTGCCGCTGGCCAACCATTCGAGGCTGCTGTCGGTCATTCCGCAGAGTTCCTGGGCATCTTCCAGCTTTATGGCCGTTTCGCCATTCATCCAGCGGCGCAAGCTACTGACAGCCCAGCCTGTTTTATCTGTCACTTCTGTAATGCCGCCAGCCTTTGCCACTAGGGCAGTGAGGCGAGTTCCGATTCCATTTCTGGAATTCGGAACCATTTCTGAATTTTTCATGTTCAGTTCCGATTCTGATAAGCCATTGATTTAACTGGCTTTTATTCATTTTTAAACCCGAAACGATTCTTTTTTGAATCGGAACGGTTCAAAAACGGTTTACAAAGAACCATTAGCGACATATGCTGACTACAAGTCGTAACGATAAGTGGTCGCCAAACCTCGTCACGAAAAGTCGCTAAAAACAGGTTAAAAAAATGAGCAAGCATAAAGCCCACTCACCAGCCGACTGGCACCCAGAGGACATAAAGGCAGCTATTCGCAAGCGCGGCCTTTCTGTTTCTCAGCTCGCCAAAGACAACGGCTACGAGAACCCCCGCACATTCCTGAATGTGTTGCGCACCCCATACCCAAAGGTCGAGGGGATTATCGCGACATTCCTAGAGGTATCGCCCGCCGAAATATGGCCCAGTCGTTATGGCGATTCTACCCGTATTCGTAGTCAAGTTCAGTCACGCGTCGCATAAAAATGATCTCCGTTAAGTTCACTTTCAGTTTAGGAAGAGCAGAAACGGAAAAACAGACGCAGAACTGGTGTTTGTTTGTACATACCAGATATGGGGGATGCCAAAAATGAAAAGAAATTGGAAACGAGTCACACCGACCTCGCTCACCAACGCTATGCAACTATGTATCGACTTTGCACGCGATCGCCACAACCTGTCGGTCGAACGCATCGCAGACCGCATGGGCTTGTCATCAGTTAATACCCTTTATAAGTGGATCGGCACGGGGCGTATGCCATCCAATCTGATCCGTCCTTTCGAGCTGGCCTGCAGCTGCCCTTATGTCTACGTCACTCAGTACATCGCGTCATCAGCGCACAAACTTGTCTGCGACATGCCGAAAGCCAAAGCCAGCGCCTCTGATGACATCCTGGTGCTGCATGAATCCTTTACCTCTGCGGTCGCCACCCTAACTCGCTTTTACCGCGACGGCTCATGCCCAGAGGAAACCCTCGGTCAACTTACCCAGCTGATGACCGACGTCGCCAGCCATCGCCAGCGTGTAGAGAACCACGCAGAGCCAGAGCTGGCACTATTCGGAGACGATGAATAATGAACTGGTACACCGCAGCGGATCTCGCTGGCATTCACGGCTTACCGGGCAGCGAGCGCGGCATCCGTAAGAAAGCAGCATCAGAGAGCTGGGAAAGCCGCCCGCGCGCAATCGGAAAAGGCGTCGAATACAGCGCAGCCTGCCTACCTGCCGAATCACAGCACGCCCTGAAGATCCGCGAAGGTAAAAAAGCTGTCGCAGCTGCACCCGCGATCGCAGCCGTCGACAAATCAGACGGCCTGACCGAATACCAGCGCCTGCGCAGCCACGAGCGTGCAAAGGTCGACGCGATCGTCTGCGTACTGGCCGAGCTGGATGCCTTTCACCAGGCCAGCGGCCTGACAAAAGGCAAGGCCGTCGCCGAATTTGTTAAGGCCTGGAACGCTGCCGAGATCGCAGCCCCTGCCGACGCCCGCGAACTGCTGCCATCGTTCAGCCGGGCCACCGTTTATAACTGGCTTAAAGCCCAGAAAGAGCAAGGCATCACCGGGCTGGTCGACACTCGCGGTCGTCACCGTCGCGGTACCGGCACAATCGACAGCCAGCCAGATCTGGCTAAGTACATCACCGGCATGATGGTCGCTCACCCACACATTAAAGCCGCGACACTGATCAAAGCGATCGCCGCCGAGTTTGCCGGTACCGACATCGACCTGCCATCAATCAGCCGCCTGACCGACTGGATGAACCGCTGGAAACAGAGTAACCGCCAGGTATTCACCGCCGTGACCAATCCAGACGCATGGAAAAATAAATATATGATGGCTATGGGGTCAGCATCAGAGCACGTCATCGCCCTAAATCAATTATGGGAGTTTGATTCGACCCCCGCCGATTTAATGCTGCAAGACGGTCGTCATTCAATATTGGGCGTTATCGACGTATATAGCCGCCGCACCATATTTATTGTTCATCCAACGTCTGACAGTAAAGGCGTCGCAAAAGTTATCCGTACCGCTTTATTAACCTGGGGCGTTCCAGAAAACGCCAAAACAGATAACGGCTCAGACTATAAATCGAAATATATACAGCACGTATTCCGCGCCCTCGATATAAAGCAAGAATTCTGCCCCCCGTTTCAGGGATGGAAAAAACCGCATATCGAACGCGTATTTAAAACCTTTTCTCACGATATAGCAGAACTGCTACCGGGATATATCGGCCATAACGTCACCGAACGTCAGGCGATTGAATCGCGAAAATCATTCAGCGATCGCTTATTTAAGAAAGATCAACTGATCGAAGTCGGCATGACATCCAGCGAGCTGCAGCAATTCTGCAACAACTGGCTGCAGCGCGAATACCACACCCGCGATCATAGCCAGCTTGGCTGCTCACCTAACCAGATGGTGGCTCAGTACGCAGGCAGCATTCGCAGCATCACCAACGAGCGCACCCTCGACGTCCTGCTCAGCGAGCCAGTAGGCACTCGCACCGTCACGAAAACAGGCATCAAAGTTAACGGCGGTTTATACATTCATGCGCAGCTCGCGGCGCACTCAGGCGAGCAGGTCAGCGTCTTCTATGACGAGGCCGACATGGGCCGCATCTACGTCTACAGCCTCGACGGCGAATATATCTGCACCGCCGAAGATCCAGAGATCACAGGCATCAGCCGTCAGGAAGTCGCCGAACACGCGAAACAGATACAGAAAGAAGCGGCGCAGGAAGAGCGCCGCCGCCTGAAGCAAGCCGCCGCCAAAGTCACGAAACGCGATGTCGCGCAGCAGATCATTGCGCATCGCGCCGATCAGGAACGTGCCAACACCGTGCGCCCATTCCCGCGCCCAACTACCGAACACACCAGCACCGGCCTGACCGCCGCTGCCGACGCGCTGAAACCAGAGAACAACCTGCCAGCCTGGTTCGATCGTAAAGCTGCCGCCGCAGAGCTGCAGAACCTGAATACAGAGACAACCAGCGCACCGAACACACCAGCACCCGCTGCAGTGAAAGCCACCGTCGTTAAAGGGGAATTTAACCGGGGCTTAAACGTACCAGCAGGCATGGCCGAGCGTTATGCCTTCTGGCAAGCCATCAACGAAAAAATGGAGAACAACACAGCAACAGAAGAAGAAACCAAGTGGGCGCGAACCTTCTACGGTTCGCCCGCCTGGCAGTCAGGAAAGCTCCTGATCGAAATGCGCAGTACAGCGAATAACACCGGGCAATAAGTACCGGCCAATAAAAAAACCGTCAGCGGCAACTGACGGAAAGCTAAAAGCAAGCGGAGTTATTATGACACAAACAAACATTGCGGGAATCACCAACGTCGCCCTGTGCAACCAGACACTGGTGCGGGCGATGGAGCGGGCACATGGCCTGCCAGGTATCGTGTGTTTTTACGGCTTTTCAGGTCTGGGGAAATCGTTCAGCGCGAGCTATGCGGCAAATCGTCATCGCGCCTTCTATGTACAGTGCAAGAGCACCTGGTCGCGCAAAGCGTTCCTCGAAGCGATCGCCAAAGACATGGGCCTGCACCCAGCCAAAACCATCGCGGGCCTGACCGAGCAAGTTAGCGAAGAGCTGATGCTCTCTGATCGCCCGCTGATCATCGACGAAGCCGACCACCTAGCCGATAAAAACAAAATTTTTATGGTTATGGATCTGTACGAAGGCAGCCAGGCACCGATTCTGCTGATCGGTGAAGAAAAGCTACCGGCCAAACTGGCGCACTTCGAGAAAATCCACAACCGCATCCTCGAATGGACGCCAGCGCAACCGTGCGAAATGCACGACGTGGCCGAGCTGGCGCGCATCTATGCCCCCGGCGTCACTATCGAAGAGCAGCTATTAATAAACCTGCACTCAGCAGCCAAAGGCGTCACCCGTCGGATCTGCGTTAACCTCGACGGCATCCGTCAGTTCGCCCGCAATCAGGGCACCGACACCGTCACCCTGGCTAACTACGATCAGCCCATGTTTACCGGCCAGGCTCCGCGCGGACGGGGGGCATTCTGATGGCAGCAGCACTCGAACTCAAACACAAAGCTGGGCAAGACAGCATCTGGGCCGCGATCCGTAAACTCGGCGAATTCACACGCAAAGATGTCATCTTTGAACTTTCCAAAGAATTCGGCGACGCGGTCGACCCGGACACCGTCAAAAGCTACATACAGCGCCTGACGCGCGGCGGCTTCGTCGCGCCTACCGGTCGCCGCAAAAGTGGTGGCCATCAGCTCTATCTGTACAAGCTGATAAACGACTGCGGCAACACCGCCCCACGCCTCAAAGCGGACGGATCACGCAGCCTGCTTGGGGCTGTGACCGAATCGCTCTGGCGCACGATGAAAATTCTGGGCGGCTTTAACATCCGTGAACTGCAAGCCGCAGCCACGACCGAGACCGTGCAGCCATCCTATGAAATGACGCGCGAATACTGCCAGCAGCTCTGCAATGCGGGCTACTTACGTCGCCCTAAACGCGGCAGATACCGACTGGTACCGTCACGCTATACCGGCCCGAAACCGCCCGTCGTGACAAAAACAGAAGGCGTGTACGACGCCAACGATCGCGAGATCGTCTACGTCAAACCAGTGGAGGTCTCGGTATGACACCCATGATTCCAGACGCCCAGATCGACGCCCTGGCCGATGAATTCATCGCCCTGAATCTGGCCCGGCACGGCATCAACTTGCTGCAGTTCGTTATCAACCCAGACAGCTACCGCAACCACTACAACCTGCGCGCCCGGCACGACCTGCAGGAACGTCGGCAGGCCAAAGGCATGACCGGTCGCGTCGACGAACGCCTTAAGCACACGCGTCACCCGCGCAGCCGTGGCAAAAGCGACTTCACGCGGAGGGCCAGCGCATGAACGCAAGCACAAACATGATCGCCACCGATCAGCCCCTCTGGCTCGACGTACTCGCAGAGCAATGCCAGCAGAGCAGCCAGCGAGCCGTTGCTCAGGAGCTAAACGTCTCAGCGACCATGATCAGCCAGGCATTAAATGGCCGTTACCCCGGCGACATCGCCAAGCTCGAACGCGCAGTTCGCGGTGCCTACATGGGCGCAACCGTTAACTGCCCAGTCCTCGGAGAACTCGAAACACACCGCTGTATTGCCAACCAGAAACAAAAGGCCAGCAGCGTTAACCCTACCCGCGTGCAGCTGTTTCGCGCGTGCCAGAAATGCGAATACAAGGAGGCCTGACATGCCAACTTTAGCCACACAGCAGAACTACAAAATGGCCAGCGCTCTGGGCCTGATCAATGACGCCATGCGCATTTTAATGGAGGCAGACGTCGCCGTGCATGACGTCGCCACAAATGACGGGCAGCCGGTATTTATTACCGATCCAGTGCCCGAGATCGTGCAGGCGATGCCGCTATCAACGCGCCGTGAAAAAGACATCACGACAGTGCGTGTCGTGCTCTGCGGCTGCGTCATTGAATACACCCAACCAACCAGCAACGAGGTGGCAGCATGATGCGCAAACTACCCACAGCACTGATCCTGATCGCCGCGATCGTCCTGATGCAATCGCACGCAATCACCTGGTGGAGTCAGCACGACCCAGTCACAGGCTGGCTCTGGGCCATCACCATCGAAGCCGGGGCCGTCTGGCTCTGGTCACGCCGCAGCGCCATCACCACCGTCGTCGCCATCATTGCCACCGCGCTGGCCTTAGTCGCCCCATTAGCTGATCTGGCCGGGCCGGTACTCGACCAGCAGCGCAGCAGTGCCCAGGCAGCAGACACCCTGCCTCAGCGCACAGCAGCGACAGAGGCCCGCATTGCCACCCTCGAAGCGTCGCTGACCCAGTACCAGGCCAACAGCCAATACCGATCGGGCTGGCATGGCCTGATCACAAGCACCGAACAACAGCTCAGCGCCGCGCGTGCGGATCTCGCAGAGCTGCAGAGCGAACAGCGCACGCCTGCACCTGAAACGCTCGCCGTCTGGCTGCCGCTGCTTATGCAAATGGCCGCCGTCTGCTTACTGCAGATCCTGATCGTCACCTGCACTCGGTCACTGACCCGCCCGGTACCAACGCGCGAAAAAGTGCCCTCAGAAAAAGACGACCAGAAGCTCAGTCTCTGGGGCGCAGCCGCCCAACTTGCCACAACTAAAGCAAAGAACGCAGCCAAGCCCGCAGGCCAGCGGCGCGCGGCGTAACCAACATACGAACGGCCAAAATCAGAAAAGAACATCGAGGACAGCCACCATGAGACACCTACATCAGCCAGACACACGACCGGTATGGATAGCGACCTGTCCTGTCTGCGGCCCCGTCCGCATCCAGCAGGTCACGCAGCCAACCGCCTGCAAAATGCAAATTAAATTCGGCGCTCGCTCAATTCGCCAGTGCCGTCAGACCCTCAGCAACGTGCGAAGCACCCGAGGCTAATCATGCTCAAGCAAAAGCACCCAGAAATCAGCATCACGTTTCGCCGCTTAACGGATAACAGCATCGCGGTTCAGTCAGTGACGCGAGCATCCAGCGACAACGAACTCAGCCAGATAGCGAAATCGTACTCGCAAGAAATCGCCGCCCGCTGGGAGGAAATGACCGCGAAACTCAGCGAGCCAGAACAACCCCAGGAGATCCACTAATGACCGCTGAAATCACTGTCGGGCAATTTGCCCAGAATATCGAAGACTGGCACCAGGAGCGCGTCAACCAGCTGCGCGACATGCTGGATCTGAACCCCAGCAAAATCGCGCTCCAGGATCGCCAGGGTAACGAAGTCACCCTGACCGATCGCAACGAGATCGACGCCTACCTAAAGGGCGTTGCCCTCGGCCTGGATACCTTCTTAAAGCTACCTTTCACTGTCGAGGTAAACGGCGATGACTGAACCAAAGATCCCGCACCTCGCGTCAGCGGCGCTGCAAAGTGTCATGCAAGAAATGAAGGCCCAGGATCTAAAGTGGGGCGCAGACCGCGACCAGGATCTCGCCGACTGGCTCCTGATCCTGACGGAAGAAGCAGGCGAATTAGCCGAGGCAGTCCTGCACATCAAGTTCGGAGGCGAAAAGAAATACGGCCTACGCACAGAGGCCGTGCAGGTTGCCGCTGTCGCCCTGCAGATCATCGAATACATCGACCGTAACGACATCATGGAGAGCATCAATGAATACTGAAACCATCCCCGAAGGGTACATGCAAAATAACCGGGGCGACCTGGTGCGAGAAGAGAACGTGAAAGACATCGACAAGATCGTCGACCAGTCTGTGACGACTCTCGCTCAGCAGGCCCGTGACTTGAGCATGTCGCTGACAAAGTTTAAACGCCTGGCACTCGATGACATCCGGGAACTGATTACGATCGCCGGCGAAAAATACGGCGAAAACCTCGGTGGCGATAAAGGCAACATTACTCTGTGTAGCTACGATGGACGCTATAAAATTCAGCGAACGTTTGCTGACCGTATTTCGTTCAATATCGAAATGAAAGCGGCAGAGAGTCTGTTTGATAAATACCTGGAAGCAATTTCAGCCTCTGCAGCGGCAGACATTCGCGTGCTTATTAATGCGACTTTTCGTTCGACGCGAGGCAAGAAGTTACGCACGGCAGAGCTACTGCGACTATTGAGTTTGGATATTAAACACCCCGACTGGATCAAGGCCTGTGAAGCGCTCAAAAACTCCATCATGGTCGATGGTGCGACCGTCTACATCCGCCTGTACGAGCGCGTAAACGACAGCGAATCCTACCGCATGATTCCTCTGAATATCACTGACGTTGGTGGCGGCTATGTCAGAAATAACTAAACAGCAATGGGCAGCGATCGCTAAAGAACTGCAGAGCATGATGCCGGTCGTCGTCTTCACACTCGAAGGGCGCGAGATCAGCATCCAGCGCGAACGTAAAAACGAATCGACCACGCTGCTGGCCGTCTACATCGACGGCTACATCAAGGGGCAGTGGTCACTGCCAGACCGAGAAGGCTTCGACCCGATCGTCGAAAAGGTCTGGTGCAAAAAGACATCGCGCCTGTACTCGCATCAGAAAAAAAAGAAGCTCGAAAAGAAATTCGGCAAACGCCGTTTGCGCGAGATTCTGCCCAGTGTCGACGCAGAGAGTTTTTATTACCTGCCGCACTTCGGCAGCAGCCGCACCCTGATCGGCCAGTATAAAAAGCTCGACGGCCTGAAGATCGTAACGATCGGCTACAACAACAGCCGCATGCCATTGGAAAAAACCGAGGTCAAAGATGCACCAGCAGCTAACGCCTAACAATAAAAACATCCAGCCGCTGCAACTGCCCAGCGAGGCTGTAAACACCCTGATTAACGGCCCATTAAAGGCCGTTATTCCTAACGGCTTCACGTTGACCGAAGGCGCAAACCTGACCGCAGCGCAGGCAGAAGAGTGCGCCCAGGCACTCGAACGCTGGATGCCGCCAAAAGACTTTTATCTCGCGGGCAGCGAATACATGGGCCTGGTCATTCATATGGACTTCTTCCGTCGTTGCGGCGGCTTCACAGTTACGAACAGCGAGGCGACAGATGGCGACCTGTAACATATGCGAAGACACCGGCGTCGACGACCGCTATGCCGTCGGCCAGATCTATTGTGAGTGCCAGGCCGGTAAGCGTGCCTGGCTCGCTGAAATGAAAGCGGAGCGAGCGCTAATCCTGAAGTCATTGGCTGCCAACGAGCTGCAGATCCGCGCACTTGAACAACAGATCGAACGAGGCCGCAGCCATGACTAAGCGCACACTGATCGCCCAGATCCACATCGCAAAAAAAGATCTCGGCCTCGATGACGACACCTACCGTCAGGCACTGAAGGCTGCCACAGGCAAAACCAGTGCAGGCGATATGACCGTACCCGAACTGCACAAAACCATTGCTGCATTCAAAGAGCGCGGCTTTAAAGTTCGGCCCGGTAAAAAGACTGGCCCCAAGTCGCGTCGGTATACAAAAACCAAGCACGGCACAGAGATCGGCGGGCCAACCCAGGGCGACAAGATCCGCGCCCTCTGGCTCAGCATGGCAGACGACGGCATCGTCCGCGATCGCAGCGAAGAAGCCCTGCGCAACTACATCCGTAAACAGACCAAAGGCGAATACAGCGCCCCACAGTTCTGCGATGCCGACACCGCGAGCAACATCATCGAACGCATGAAACGCTGGCACCGCCGCGCCGTGCAGGAGCGCAGCGCATGCAACTAGGTCGCTGCCCCGTATGTCATAGCCGCATCAGCCTGGAACAACTCACCCAGGATGAATCAGGCCGCGAACTGCTCGCCACGCTGGCCACCCTCGACACCGCCACCGGTGCCGCACTGGTCGCCTATATCGGCCTGTTTCGTTCAGCATCGCGAGATCTGGCCAACGACAGAGCATTAAAACTGGTGCGCGAAACCATCGCACTGGAGTCGCCCCAGTGGCTCACACCAGCCCTGCAAGAAACAGTCGACAGCCTGCGCGACAAACGCGCCCAGGGCGACGTGCAACCCCTCAAGAATCACAACTACCTCGGCAAGGTATTAGAGGGCGTGATTAAACGCGGCATCGCCTACACCCCAGCCCAGGAAAAGGCGCGCGGCTACAGCAGTGCCAGTGCGACCATTCAACGCCTGACTGACACATCGTGGGGCGACTAGCCCAGGAGCATGACTATGATCCCCGAGCACATAGAGCAAAACCTGCTGCCCGAAAGCATCCGCGACATCATCGACCTGGTCGGCATCAGCGCCGCCCTGCGCATCGTCGAAGAGCGCGGCGGCATCCGTCTCTATGTGCCCAAAACCCCTGCGGTAAACCATTGGCTGTCTGACCTGATCGGCCTCGACAACATGACCGCCCTGGTCAATGTGTACGCTGGCGAAGAGATAGAGATCCCGCGCTGTGCTGCTGCACTGAAAGCCATCAAAGATCATGAGATCGCCACCGCCGAGGGCAGTGTCACCGAGCTGGCGCGCCGTTATGGATACACAGAGAGGGGGATTAGAAAAATACGCCGCCGAGTGGAAGAGCAAGGCGGCGTAGATCAGATGGGGTTGTTTGATTGAGCGCTATTTTCTTTCAAAACTTCCCAGGATGAAACCTGTTATTTCTGAAAGCCGTCCTCGCCAAAGAATTCCATCTTCACTAGGTAGGCGATTTCCAGCGACATCCATAATTTGAGCGCCTTTTAAATGGATGAACCTGGTCTCAAGGAAGTCGTGATCTGACTCACCCTCATCAGTATCACCCTTACTAGAGAATGGAGTCCCTTCAAAAGGTTTACCGCTCATTCTTTCTAAAGCACCTTTGACCTGCGCGCCGAGGGTTTCAAAATACTCATCTTTACCAATTAGCGTACCAGTTATTGCACTGCCACCAATATTGAGCGTTATTCCCATGCTCATTTTCATCGTGTTCGCCATATCCACAAACTGCTGAAGAACTGGATCTGGTCTTACTTCAAATGGTACGTCTTGATTTTTGGATTCCATGTTTTCATCCTTACTGAATTGAGTTTTCCAACGTGGTATGTTTAACGCGATAGAGAACATCAATCAACCCCATTCCACCGGAACACCCACCCCCGCCAGCCCAGCGCCGCCAGCCCTTACCCTCTGATTATCAATTTCAATCCTGATCAATCAGAGGGCAGGGCCATGTAATGCGCGTAAAACTCAGTCAAAACTTTTACCTCGACGAATTCACGCGCTCGCAAACTGCAGCGCGTTTCGGTATTGATAACAGCGCCCCGCCAGCTCCTAGCATCCGTTTAATGCGTCTCTGCCGGAACCTGCTGCAACCCCTGCGCAATGAGATCGGCCCGATTCACATCAGCTCAGGCTATCGCAGCCCGGCGCTGAATAAAAAGATCGGCGGCTCGAAAAATTCACAGCACCCCCTGGGTCTCGCTGCAGACATCACCGCCACCGGCAAAACTCCTCACCAGCTCGCTGCCTGCATTCATGCGCGCGGAGGTTACGATCAGCTCATTTTAGAATTCGGTGAATGGGTGCATGTATCTATTCCAGAGAAAGGCGGCATTGCGCGCGGCGAGATCCTGACCGCAGTCAAAGTCCCTCGCCCATTCCGTAAGCCCAAAACCGTCTACGTTCCGGGCCTGCTATCACAAGAAGACGCCCTGAAAATCGCGCTGAAAAAATCGCAAGGCGGTGCGGCATGATCCCAGCAATGCGCGACACTCGTGGGCGCGAATCCAAAACCCTGACCTTTGTTGCCATCAGCTGGGCGGCCCTGGTCGCCAAGTTCCTGGCCGCTGGTGTGGATCTCGGCGCGTTGGGTAAACAGCCGCCCATGTCCGGTACCGAATTCGGCAGCGCCGTCAGTGTTGTGCTCCTTATCTGGCTGGGCCGCGAATGGACAGAAAAGCGCAAGCCCGAGGCGCCAGCAAGTGGGGGCAAAAATGACTGAAAAAATCCTCGGCTTTCTCGCTGCACTCGGCGCCATCTTTGCGCTGGTATTCCGTGCCCGCGCTGCAGAAGAACGTGCCGAAAAAGCAGAACAGACCGCTGACCGGTCGCAAGCTATTACCCGCAATTACGAACGAATCAACACCGCCCGCGCCAGGCTGCGCGAGCAACATGCAAAGGAGGACGCCGCGTATGCTGAAGCACAAAAAGCTGGCCGCCGCGATCACTTTACTGGCCGTTACTAGTACCGGCTGCGCCACTCGCACCGAGTATCAACTGGCCCCGCTACCGCTGCCGCCACGTCCAGAGCTGCCGACCATCCCTGCCGATGATCTCGCGTGTCTGAGTGACAGAACCTATGACGCACTAGCGCAACGTGACAAAGCCCGCCGCCAATACGCCGACGAGCTAGAGGTCATCATCAAAACATCGCACCTGGAGTACCTGGATGGCCGATGACATCGACCGCGCACACGAACTCGAAGAGCTACACCGGGCAGCGGCCCTTAAAGCCCGTTTAACGCGCAAGCCATACCCGCCACAAGACATCGAATGCGGCAAAGTCTTCTGCATCGACTGCGGCGACGAGGTGCCACCGGCGCGCCTGAACGTAGAACCAGAAACCCCCTGGTGTGTCGAGTGCCAGGGTTATCACGAATTAAAGGATCGTTGCTGATGGCATTAGACCAGATCAAAGAATGGACGTTTTACATGCAAGCGGCGCAGTTCGTGATAATGATCGCGGGTTTCATTTGGGTTGCTCTCAGCAATAAACAAAAGGCCAACACCGCCGCGATCGAAGACCTGACCAAAGTCACCGCCACTGCGATCAGCGACCTGCGCAAAGACGTCGACGAAGAAACCGAAAAGCTCGGCAATCGCATCACCAAGCTCGAAACCAAACTCGAACACATGCCCGGCCATGAAGATCTCGGCGATATACACAGCCGCGTTAACGAAGCCGCGCAACGCCTGACCAGCATGGAAGGCGAGTTAAAGCAAATGAACAACACCATGCACCTGATGCACCAGCATTTGATGAACCGAGGGGAGAAATCGTGAGCTATAAAGACATCATCAACGGCGATCAGCGTCTCGTTATTCTGCGCTTTCTCTCAGAAAACCAGGGCACAGCAAACGAGTCCGTGATCAATAAAGTGCTGGAAAGCTACGGCCACAAAATCAGTCGTGCCCAGGTTAAAACCCATCTTTATTACTTGGTCGAACAGGATCTGATCGAACTCGAAACCGTACTCAATACAGACGTCGCCCACATTACCGATCGCGGCGTCGACGTCTCTGCAGGTCGTGCCAAAGTGCCCGGCGTCGGCGTGCCGTCGGTAGGTCGCTGATATGAGCGGATCAAAGAAGGTCACGCGGGGCCGAGGCTCGAAGATCGAACAGCTGCCCGACGAGGTCAAAGGCTTTCTCGATGCCATGCTGCGAGATCGTGAATACTCACAGCAGGACATCCTCGCAGAGGTCAATAAACAGCTCGAAGCGCTGGGCCTCGAAGACGAAAAAATCAGCCGCTCTGGTCTGAATCGCTATTCCACAAAGTTGGCGAAGATCGGTCAGAAAATGCAAGAGCGCCAGCAGATGGCCAATGCCCTGACCAGCAAACTCGGAGAAGTGCCCCAGGGCGACATTGGCAAACTGCTGATCAACATCACCCAGTCCCTCGCGTTCGACATCCTGTCAGACGCTGCAGAAAACGACGAACCCGCCAGCCTCGGCATGCTGAAAGATCTGTCCCTGTTAGTGCGCCGCTTAGAGAGCGCCAACATGGACAGCATCAAACGCGAGAAAGAGATCCGCAAAGCCGTCGCGGAAGAGGCCGCCAACACCGCCGAAGCCGTTGCCAAGCAAGCGGGCCTGACAGCCGAAGCCGTCGCCACGATTAAAGCCGATATTCTAGGGATCGCATAAATGACCACCCAGACAGAATCGAAAGAGCTACCGCTCGGCGCGATCGCAGAACGCGACTTTCAGGATCTGCAACAGTTCGACAGATCAGAGATTCTGCTGGGCTATCAAAAGCGCTGGATCGCTGACCCGGCCCCTCTGAAGATCGCAGAAAAAAGCCGCCGTACTGGTTTAACCTGGGCCGAAGCTGCAGACGCAACGCTCTGCGCCGCTGCCGCTAAAAACGCAGGCGGTACCAATCACTTTTACGTCGGCAGTAATAAAGAAATGGCCCGCGAATTTATCGAAGCCGTGGCCATGTGGGCCAAAGCATTCGATAAAGCCGCAGGCGAAATTAACGAAGAAGTACTGGAAGACGAAGACAAAGACATCCTGACCTTTGTCGTCTATTTTCCGTCGGGCTTCAAAGTCCAGGCGCTCAGCTCAAACCCGAGCAACCTGCGAGGCATGCAGGGCAATGTCACCATCGACGAGGCGGCATTCCACGAACGCCTGGCCGAAGTGCTTAAAGCCGCGTTGGCACTCACAATGTGGGGCGCGAAAGTCCGTTTAATCAGTACCCATAACGGCGATGAAAACCAGTTTAACGAACTGATAAACGACAGCCGAGCGGGCAAAAAAGAATACAGCGTTCACCGCATCACCCTCGACGACGCATGCCGCGAGGGGCTTTATAAGCGCATCTGTCAGCGCAAAGGTACAGAGTGGAGCCAGGAAGACGAAGACGACTGGAAAGCGTCCCTGCTGCGCAACACAGCGAGCGAAGAGGATGCCCTCGAAGAGTATTTCTGTGTACCCAAATCCGGCGGCGGTGCTTACCTGTCCCGCGTCCTGATCGAAGCCCGAATGACACCGGCCCCGGTTCGGCGCTTTGCCGGTACCAGCGAATTCAACCAATGGCCCGAACACATCCGCGAAGCCGAGATGCGCGACTGGTGCGACCAGCAGCTGCAGCCCGTACTCGCCACCCTCGACCCTAAACTGCACCACAGTATCGGCGAAGACTTTGGCCGCGTGTCCGACTTAACCGTGCTGGCACCTATGGCGATCGGTCAGGATCTGATCCGGCGCGTGCCCTTTATCGTCGAGCTGCGCAACGTACCCTTTAAACAACAGGAACAGGTGTTTAACTACATCGCCGATCGCTTGCCTCGCCTGAACAGCGGCGCACTCGATGCGCGCGGTAATGGTCAGTACCTCGCCGAGCAGGCGGGCTACCGCTACGGCGCGGGCCGCATGGAAGCCGTCATGCTGTCGCAGGGCTTTTACCTGGAGCACATGCCGAAATTCAAAGCCGCGTTTGAAGACGACAAGATCCGCATACCGCAAGACGCCGACATCCTCAGCGATCTGCGCGCACTGCAGGTCATCAAGGGCGTACCGAAGCTGCCGGACAGTAAAACCGACAGCAAAAAAGAACGACACGGCGACGCCGCGATCGCGTTATTCCTTGCGTATTACGCCACACTGATGGAAATCGAAGAATTCGCCTACCACAGCGCCCGCGCCACGCCTTCAAGCAAACACCACCGAACCATACGCACCACCGGCGCTTTCCGCCGGGGCTGCCTGTAAGGAGCTGCAGACATGGCAGACAGCCCGATCCTCGACCACAACGGCCAACCGTTTAAGAAAAAAGAACTCAGCACCGAGATAGCAAACGCCAGCCTGACCGGCGTGCGCTCCGTCTGGAACTACGGCAGCGAAGCCGAACACCTCAGCCCCGAGCGTCTGGCCCGCATACTGCGCGATGCCGCCGAAGGCGAGGCCGATGCCTATCTCACGCTCGCCGAAGAAATGGAAGAGCGCGACCCGCACTATGGCTCAGTGTTGGGCACACGTAAGCGGGCACTGTCCGGCCTGCCGGTCATGGTCGAAGCCGCCACCGACGACACCCACGACGTCACGCTCGCAGACGCAGTCCGCGAACTGGTGCGCCGCCCCGAATTCGGCGACATGGTCGACGACCTGCTCGATGCCCTGGGCAAAGGCTACAGCGTCGTAGAAATTAACTGGGATCTGAAACACTTACCGTGGGAACCGCGCACCCGCAACGAGCGCCAGACCAACGGCGAATGGCGCGAGCGCGAGGCCTACACCTGGCGCGATCCGCGTTTCTTTAAATACGATCGGGAGCAGGGCCAGCAGCTGCGCTTAATCGACGAAGCCGACATGCTGAACGGCATCCCGCTGCCGCCGCATCGCTTTATCGTGCATCGCCCGCGCCTTAAATCCGGCTTGCCGATCCGTTCTGGCCTAGCCCGTCTGGTCGCGGTTGCTTATATGTGCAAGGCCTATACCGTGACCGACTGGATGGCCTTTGCCGAAGTGTTCGGCATGCCGCTGCGTGTGGGTCGCTATGGCCCAGGCGCAAATGAAAACGACATTAATACCCTGATCAACGCCGTGGCCAATATCGGCACCGATGCCGCTGCAGTGATTCCCGAATCAATGCGCATCGACTTCGAGGCACCCGGCAGCGCCCAGGGCGGCCCGGACATGTTCTTAAAATTGGCCGAATACCTCGACAAACAGATCAGCAAGGCGGTGCTCGGCCAGACCGCAAGCACCGAAGGCACCCCCGGCAAACTGGGCAGCGACGACGCGCAAGACGATGTGCGCATGGACATCCTCAAGTCCGACGCCCGTCAGCTCAGCAACACACTGAACAAATACCTGGTGCGTTCGTTTGTCGACCTGAACTGGGGGCCGCAGGAGCAATACCCACGCATTGAAGTGCAGGCGACCGATCCCGAAGACGTCACCGCCCTGATCGACAACGTCACAAAGTTGATCCCCTACGGCCTCAAGGTCGAGCGCAGTGTCATGGCCGACAGGCTCGGTCTGCCAGATCCGGCAGACGATGCCGAGCTGCTGCTCGCACCACAGCAGCAGGTAAACCCCGCCCCCGCACTGAATCATCAGCAGCCCTGCGGCTGCGGTCAGTATCACACCGCACTGAACCAGGACGGCGGCCAGATCAGCACCACAGACAGCGCCCTCGAACAGTTAGAGGGCGCGGCACTCAGCAACTGGCGCAGCCAGATCGACCCAGTTCTGCAGCCCATCCGCGATCTGCTCGATGCCGTCGACACCGCCGAAGAATTCGCCGCAGGCCTTGAGGATCTGCTCGACGATATGGACGACACCAACGTCGTGCGCGATCTTGCCGCCGCCATGTTCCTGGCCAATGGTGCAGGAGATGGTGCGGGCGATGGTTCTGCTGACTGATGCCTGATTATCGTTTCCCGTCCGAGCCACCCGCAGACGCCCTCAAATGGTTCCGCGCCAAAGGCTTTCAACCAGGCTTTGACTATCGCGACGTCTGGCAAAGCGAACACGCCCAGGCATTCACCGTCGCCAAAGCCATGCGCATGGACGTCCTGACCACCATTCGCAGCGCCTTCGACGAAGCACTGGCCGAGGGCAAAACCCTGCAGCAGTTTCGTGCCGAACTCACACCCACGCTGCAGCGTCTGGGATGGTGGGGCCGCTCTGATGAAATTGACCCGGCGACAGGCAATATCGTCGACGTCCAGCTCGGCAGCCCGCGCCGCTTAAAAACCATTTACCGCACCAACATGCGCACAGCTCGCGCCGCCGGTCAGTGGCAGCGCATCGAACGCCGCAGCATGACGCACCCATACCTGGTCTATGAACTCGGGCCGTCAGAGCAGCATCGCGTGCAACATGTCGGCTGGGCCAGGCTGATCCTGCCTGCTGATGACCCGTTCTGGTCGACCCATTACCCGCCCAATGGCTGGGGCTGTAAATGCCGCGTGCGTCAGATCACCAGACGGGAAAAAGATCGCCTGATGAAAACCGGGCGCTATAGCGACACCGCGCCCCCGATCCGCACGACCGAATACATTAACGACCGCACCGGCGAAGCGATCCAGGTGCCCAACGGCATCGACCCCGGCTGGGACTACAACCCCGGCCAGGCACGCGGAGCAGCTGTACAGCAGCACCTGCAGCAAACCGAGAAGGAATTCGCCACCACTATGGCGAAGCCGGTACCGGCAGAAGGCGTGCAGGTGTTCCCGTCAGATCTCACGTTCAGCACCTGTAAGCACGTCACACAAGACGGCGTGCAACAGATCCTGACACAGATCCCAGGGATCGCACCTCAACTTGAAAAGTTCGCCCGGTATATGGAAGCGCACCCGACTAAAACGCTCTTTTTAAAGCAGACAGAGCAGGGGCGCGGGCGCAATGCCGATAAGCTCGCCGAACCAGTCGGGCAGTTCCTCGGCATGCCGCCCCGGCAAGCGCGCAGCGCGTACTACATGCCAAATGCAAGACGAGCCAACGGCTGGACACCGCTGGTGTTCGATTATGTGGTGGTAAAAGCGAAAGCCTCAGATAAGCTGTCTAATATAGATCCTGACATCATGGCCGCCGCTGTCGACGCTGCGGCGCGTGCCCACGCGGTTGGTGATTCGTCGAGATTCTTCTCTTTACGGGCGACCTATGATGCCCTGGTCGGTGAGTCGCACGCTGGGCTGGTCAATACCTGGATACATGAAATCGGGCATCAAGTGCATACCTGGGCGGAGCTGCCACAGCCACCGACGACCAAGGCACTTACTCGGTATTCATCTGCAAACAGCTATGAATGGCACGCTGAACACTTTACGGCTTGGCTGCTTAACCGTGAACGATTGGCGCAGTGGGATGAAGGCATCGCATTGTACTTTGATAAACTGATAGAGGATGCGATCCGATCCGATCGCAAACCACCAAACATATGACACCAACACTCGACGAACTGATCAAACGCAACCAGGCAAGCGCACCCAGCCCCGCATTCACCAAAGCGCAGCAACTGCTGCGCGCCGATCCAGCGCCTGCAGACCTCGAAGATCAACTGCTGACACTAGAACAGCAAGTCCGCCCGAACGAGCGCGATCAGTTTGGTGATCTCTGGTCGACCTTCATGCTCACGCACACGCCCACGCTACCCTCTGACGATCAATAAAACCTAAGCCTCTGTGAGGGTCTTTCTGTGCTCTTATGGCACGGTGGCATGGAATAAAGGCGAAAATGGCTATTAAACGCGTTTAAACGGCAATTTACGGTACTGATCGGCAGGTTTGAGTGTTGTAACTGTAAAGAAGACTGTCTGGCCATTGTTTCTATGACCAGTGTTGTGTAAAACAAGCGGCGACTGACTGAGTACTACCTTAAGGGAATAAGATGGCTTCACATACAACTGATAACCCAATCGTCCGTGTAGATATGATCTTAGATGGAGAGGCCTACAAAGATCATGAAATACAAATTTTCACATTTGCACGAGCACTCAGGGATCTCGGGGATCTACTCTACGACTCAAGTGAAGAGTTAAATGGTGATAGAGATGCGATATCAGTGAAGGTGAACTCCGAGTTTATTGAAGGGTCTTTCGGGTTTGAAGTACTTGTAGAGCTTCTTCCTCACGCCACTAACGTCGTCGAGTATTTGGGGTTGGCTGGTGCCGCTGGCAGTAGTGCCGGAGGCCTGTTTGGGGTGCTGAAGTGGCTGAAGGGAGAAAAAATACAGTCAATATCTGAACTAACTGATGAGAAGAGCGAAAAGCGTCAAAGTGTGATCACTGATAAAAAAGGACGCACACTGAAGGTGCCGGAGCAGGTGGCGCGCCTAGCCGGGAGTCGTACCGTGCGCCGGAAGACTGATGACCTGATCAGGGGAGCTCTATTGACTGAGGGCACCTCAATACTCAAGTTTAAAGCGAAAAAATCAGGTGATGAAATAGAAGGTGAGAATAACCTGCCACCTGATCTGGTTCTCGATCATGAAGATACGGTCTCTTTCGCGGCCTTACGTCAAAAAGAGCTCTTAGACGAAAGTTATTCGTCGGAAGAGACTACTGTGAAGTTCATTTCCGCTACAATTAAAGGCAGGTCTGGCTGGAAAGTTGAAAGGTTGGGTAAAGAATATCCAGTGAAGATGGAAGATGAGCTATTCATAGAGAGACTTAAGTACTCAGATGATGCTCAAGTGTTTGGTAGGTCGTTCCATGTTCGTTTTGGTACTAGAAAAAGAATTAGTGGCGGCAAGGAATCCGTCACGTATGAAATTGAGAAGGTATTCTACGAAAAAAAGTAGGTTGTTAGAGGAGGCGATGGTATGGAAAATGTACTGCTTATAGCCAGTGTTATTATTGTTTTCTTTGCTAGTTTCTACCTCGTGGCGAAGATAGTTTTCTTCTGCCTTACATTCTTTTTGGGAACCAATTACACGCTAGTCATACACGACGAGAATGGTAAGACAAAAAAAATCAGACGACGGATAACGAATGATGCTGAGTTTGATAGTTTTGTAGACGAGTACGTAAATAAGGAAGGAAAGCTAATAGAATGACCCAAGAAAGTAGCTTGGCGAAGTCTGCAGGCAAAGGAACTGCTCGCGTAGCGATTGCTAGCGCTTTTGCCGCTCTCTATGCTTATTTACTTCAGGGTAATCTTGATGCCAAAGAGCTTATTACTCCCGCCGCATCTGCGCTAGGCATCATTACAAGTGAAATAGGCAATTGGTGTAACAAAGCATTTAGTGTAGATCCACGGAGGGTTAAGTTGGGAGTAATCGCTAGCTTGAGGCTTCGACGTTTAAAAAAGCTGATGTCTGACCCCGGTGTTAATGATGCAACCAGAGAGAAGCTACAAGAAAAGTACCAGAAAATAATTTTGGTAAAAGCAGATCTCTAACTTTAAATAAGGGAGTAGATGTTGAAAGGATTCTCACTCACTCAACTGCTGGGCATGATTCTAATCGTCGCTGCCGTCGCCATCTTCGCCGGTATTCCAGCGCTCCAGGACATAGCCGAAAAGCCCGATCCGGTCACACCCGCAATCACAACTACCGCCACCAGTGATGACGAAGTCACGCAGCTGAATACCGCCGATCTGTTACTGCAGGAATGCCCCGGCCTGGTAACGCACGGCGCAGACATCAAAGAGATCCGCATGACCCAGGGTGCCGCCAGTCTGACAGCCCAGCGCGAAAAACAATGGCAAACAGCGGTCAAAGCCACCGCGATCGTTAATGAAACAGTCACCAGCGCCCCGCAGCAATCAGCCGATCATCATTGCGAATACGAAGTTGGTATGACGCCGCTCGGCGAATACGGTTTTTACTGGAGCAAGGCGGTGTGTGCAGACCTCTGCGGTGTAAACGCCAATGGTCAGCGGTACGGCTACCACCTAATCATGCACAGCATTGCGAGTGAAGAGGCCGCGCAATGACGGCGGAAGTGGAAGCAGCTAAAGAATTCGCGTTTAGTCTTAATGATCTATTGACCGGGCTTGCGGTACTTCTATCTTTGATTGCGATTTATGTTTCGCACTTTATGCGCTGGAGTAAAATAACTATCGCTCCAGCATTGACTCCCGAATCATTCACAACGGTGGGAAAGACTAAAGCTAGGTTCGCGGATAATTCTCAAGAAATTACAAAAGCCACGCTAGCCGTGAATTATGATCTGCTGGCATTTGCAACGGGAAATGCCTCTGTATTATTAGAATCTGTATCTCTGGTGCCGGACGACGATGCTATAGACAGGAGACGCTGGCCCGGCTGCAAAATCTCTGAAAGTTTAACGGCGGACTCTGTGTCTGTTTTTAAAATGCAGATAAGGGGTGACGATATAAGTTCAAGACCGGAGCTACACGTCACCGACTTAAATGATGAGGTGTATGAATTTACGTTTAATGCAGATATATACACGCCTGACGGTCATTGCAAAAAAGTGGTGATACCGGTGAAAGTTTTTTTAATGAAGACAGGAAATGTCGAAAAAGTAGAGTGCTCCCGTTTTACTTTAAAATACCGCTCGCCGATACTGCCGCCCGGTCTTAAAGAATTCTTTACCGGCAAGTAACCCACCGGAACGCACACCCCCGCCATCCCTGAACGTGGCCAGAACATACTGGCCACATGAAAACACCAAACGCCCTTTATACCGCGCTCAACTCAGAAGCCGCACCGCAGATGGCGGAACAGCCGCACCTGCTCGATGCGCTCTGCTTTGAACTGTCAGACGACGGCAGCATCCCCGAATGGGTGCCGCTGATCCCTGTCGGCACATTCACGGGCCGCGACGGGCGCACCTGGCACAACAATCAGCCAGACAATGTCATCCAGCTGACCACTGCCAGCAACCGCGAGCAGCCCCTCGACTGGGAGCACAGCACCGAATTGAAACGCCCCAAAGGCGAAGAAGCCCCAGCGGCTGGCTGGTTTACCGACTACCGCATCAACAATGGTCACATCGAGGGCCGCCTCGAATTTACCCCGCGCGGTCTGAAGTCCGTTCAGAACCGCGAATACCGCTATCTGTCGCCCGTGTTTCGCTACGACAGCGCAGGCAACGTCTACGACATCCGCAGCGCGGGCCTGACCAATATGCACAACCTGCTGCTGCCTGCTCTGAATCAGGAGCAACACGATCACGCCCACTTAACCCCAGATCAGGAGTCCACCGACATGGATCTCAAAGCACTGCTGGCCGCAATTGCGACCGCCCTCAATACTGAAATCACCAGCCCAGAACAGGCGCTCGACGCAATCAAACAGCAGGCGACCGATCTGCAGACCGCGCTCAACACCGAACGCCAGCCGGATCTGGCGTCCTATGTGCCGGTCGATACCCACAACCAGGCGCTGCAGCGTGCCCAGAACGCCGAGCAGGAACTCAGCAACCATCTAGCCACTGCACGCAATGCCGAGATCGACACCGCCATCGACGACGCCGTTGCTGCAGGCAAGATCGCTCCAAGCAATAAAGAGTTTTACCGCACCGCCTGCAACAGCGAAGACGGCCTGGCGAACTTCCGCAAGTTCGTCGCCAGCGCGCCAGTGATCGCCCCCGAGTCCAACCTCGACGGCAAAAAGGTCACAAACCACAAAACCGCACTCAACAGCGAAGAGCAGGCGCTGGCCGACATGTTCGGCAACACCGCCGAAGATCTCGCCAAGTACGCATAAAGAAGTACAAGAAAAAGCGCGAATAAACGCGCGCTTAATCCAGATTTAAAACCGCCTTAAAGGAGCACTCCAATGGCACTCACTCAAGACCGAAATACGCCAAGCCGCGCAGGGGATCTGATCTCTGTGCCAATGGCGGCAGGTGCAACGATTTACGCGGGCGCGATGGTTGTTGCCAACGCCTCGGGCTTTGCTGCACCCGGCACCACAGCCACCGGCCTGACCTACCTGGGCCGCGCTGAAAGCGCCGAGAACAACATCGACGGCAGTGACGGCGACATCGTCATGCAGGTGCGTCGTGGCTGTGCGTTCCAGTTCAAAAACGACGGCAGCGACCCTGTGACCCAGGCCAGCCTCGGCAAAGCCTGCTACATCGTCGACGACGAAACCGTCGCGGCTACCAACGGATCTTCCACCCGCTCAGCTGCTGGCACCGTGATCGCCGTCGGCGCAGATGGCGTGTGGGTTGAATAAGGAGCACTAAAATGCTGATTAATAAAGATTCAATCGGAAATCTCTTCCGCAATATCAAAGCCACCTTTCACAAGGCCTTTGATTCTGCCCCATCTAAATGGCAACAGGTAGCGATGCGTGTGCCATCGTCCACCTCTGTCGAAGACTACGCATGGCTGTCTAACTTCCCGAAAATGCGCAAATGGATCGGCGAGAAGTTCGTCAAATCTCTGTCCGCATTTAAATACACCCTCGCAAACGAACCCTACGAAGCAACGATCGAAGTGCATCGCGATCAGATCGAAGACGATCAGATCGGCTTTGTCGGCCCTCAGGCCCAGGGCGCGGGATTCTCGGCCAAACAGTGGCCTGATGAGTTGGTGTTCGAGGCGGTCAATAAAGGCACCACAACTATCTGCCACGACGGTCAGTATTTCTTCGATACCGATCACCCGGTAGGCGATGGCTCAGTCTCTAACAAGTTCGCATATCCGCTAAGCATCGCCACGCTCGCCGCAGCTCAGGCGTCCTATGGCGCTGTGCGCTCTGCGCAAAAGATGCAGAAAGACGAAGAAGGCCGCCCGCTGAACGTCAATCCGAACGTGCTGCTGGTTGCCACCAACATCGAAGACACCGCCAACACCCTGATGACCGTCGACAAGCTCGAAGACGGTAAGCCGAACCCATACAAAGGCACCGCCGAAGTGGTCGAGGCGCCGTGGCTCGATGACAACACCTGGTACCTGCTCGACACCACCAAGCCGGTTAAGCCGTTCGTCTTCCAGGAGCGTAAAGCACCGATGATGGTCAGCCTGACAGACCCATCCTCTGAATCAGTATTCAATACTGGCCTGTTTAAGTTCAGTGTCGAGGCGCGCGGTGCAGCGGGTTACGGATTCTGGCAGCTCGCGTTTAAAGGCAACTAACGCACGCCAGTAAAGAGTCGGCGGCACAGGGCAGCAGTAAGTACCGCCGATCGGGCAAGGACGCCCACCCTTTTAAACCGAATTTAACAGGAGCCAGATCATGGCATCGACAAAACCAGCGGCGAAAACCGCAACAGCTAAAGCAGCAGCAGACACCACTGCAGCGGCAGACGCAAAAGCAGCCGAAGCGAAAGCAGCCGAAGCGAAAGCACAAAGCGCCAAGCCAGCGGCAAAAGCCCCAGTCAAAAAGCCGGGCCTGATCGTCAGTACACGCAAGGGCGTGAAGAGCTTCCGCCGCGCGGGCCTGGCCTTCACCGAAGCCGAAACCACGATCGCCGCCGATACGCTCAAAGCCGAACAGATCGAAGCTTTGAAGAGTGAACCAATGCTCACTGTGCGCGAACTCGACGACATTAGCGACAGCGAATAAGGCGACCGGGCATGGCATACGCAACCCAGCAAGACATCATCGACCGTTACAGCCTCGACGAGCTGCTGATCCTGACCGACCGCGATCAGGACGACCAGCCCGACACCGCTGTCGTCGATCGCGCCCTGGCTGACGCAACCGCAGAGATAGACACCTATCTCGCTGCGCGTTACCAGGTGCCGCTGTCCAGCGTGCCCGATGTCCTGCTGCGGCTCTGCGTTGATATTGCCATCTATCGCCTGTCGACCGACCGCGCAGGCGGCACCGAAGAGCGCCGCACGCGCTACGAAGACGCCACCGCCATGCTGCGTTTAATCGCCAAAGGCGAGGTATCCCTCGGCCTGCCAACGCCACCAAAAAGCAGCAATGGTGCCGTACTGGTTGTGGGGTCTGAACGCAAGTTCAAGCGCGGGAGCTTCCGCCCATGAGTCTGCAGATCACCGCCAACATCGACGGCATCGCCAAGCTGCCGCGCAGGCTGGATCAGCTCGCCGCATGGGAAAGGGCCGTCCTGCTCGAAGGCCTCGCCGCCGAGACAGAAAGCCAGACCCGTCGCCGTCTTAACGAAGAAAAGACCAGCCCCGACGGCACGCCCTGGGAGCAATGGTCTGACCGCTACGCGGCAAAACGTCGCAGCGGTCACAGCTTGCTGATGGGCGAAGGCGATCTGCACGACAGCATCGAATCCGTGCCCCTCGACGATGACAGCATCGCCGTCGGCTCGAACCTGATTTACGCCGCCATTCACGACCTGGGCGGCACAGAAGACATGGCCCCAGCACCTGCGGGCATCCCGCAGCGCCAATACCTGGGCTGGTCAGACGACAACCTCGACGACCTGCAGAACGTCGTCGACGACTTTATCGGCGACATAGTCCGGGAGGCCATGCAATGAGTATCGACACCGCCCTGACCTCGATCGTCGACGGTATCAGAGCAGCACTGCCAGATCTCAAAACCTGCGAAAGCCACGATGGCCGTTTTGACCTTAACGAGCTGAAGCGCATCAGCACCCAAGCCCCGGCGATATACGTTGCGGCACTAGCTACCGGATCGCTGCAGAGCGATACCGGCACCGAGGTGCCGGTCACGTTCGCCGCCTACGTCATCACCCGTGATCAGCCAAAGTCGCCGCGCGACCGTCAGGCGCGCTTATTGGTCGATGCACTGCTGGCGCTGTTGAACGGCAATACCTGGAACGATGACAGCATCATCGAAGCGCCGATGCGCGTGCGCAGCCAAAACCTGTACAGCGCAGGCAGCGATCGCAGCGGCGTCGCAATGTGGGCCGTTACGTTCACACACCAGGTGCGCATCAACGAATTCGACGCCAGCACACTGGACGACTTTTTAACCTTCGCCGGTACCAGTACAGACGGCGAAGAAAACACCTTGATAGAAACCACCGGCACACTGGAGGCCGTCAATGCTCAAACTCAAAGTTAAGCCCGCCGCCGGTCTGCAGGTGCGCCACCCAGATGGCCGCATCATCGACGCCAACGGCGAAACCGTCCCGAACGAATCCTATTACCGCCGTTTAATCGCCGCCGGTGATCTGATCGACCTGAACGCGCCAGCAGAAAAAGCGCCGAAAAAAGGAGCTAAATAATGCCTATTTCATTTGACGGCATCCCAGCAAGTCTGCGCACACCAGGTGCGTATATTGAATTCAACAACGAACTGGCCGGGGCGACGGTTAACGAGTATCACGCAGTGCTTGTTGCCCAACGCCTGGCAACGGGCACAAAAGCTGCCGCAGAGCCAGTCCTGGTCACAGACCCTGATCAGGCGGGCCAATACTTCGGCAACGGTTCACTGGCCCAGAAAATGGCCGCCCGTTTCCTCGCTGCAAATACCAGCATTCCGCTGACGGTCATCGCTCTGGATGACAACCCAGCAGGCACAGCCGCGACCGGTACCATCACCGTCAGCAGTGCGCCCACTGCAGCCGGTACCGCGTACATTTATGTAGGTGGTGAATCCGTATCCGTAGGCATTGCCGCTGACGATGCCGTCGGCGATGTCGCGACCAATATTGCCGCCGCGATCAACGCCGCTGGCCGCCTACCGGTCACAGCGTCAGCCTCTGCCGCTGCTGTCACCGTGACTGCGCGCCATAAAGGCGAAGTATTCAACGGCCTGCAGTTGCATACCAGTTACTACAACGAACCGCTGCCAGCGGGGCTGGCGTTTACCTTCGCCAACCTGTCAGGCGGTGCAGGCAGCCCGGATCTGACCACCGCGATCGACGCGATGGGCGACACCTGGTTTAACTGGATCGGCAACCCCTACACTGACACTGCGAACCTGTCAGCGCTTAAAACAGAACTCGACAACCGCTGGGGGCCAACCGTCCAGCAGGGCGCGCGCGCTTTCTCAGCCGTCGCAGGCTCGCTGGCCACTGCTGGCACGTTCGGATCGGCGCACAACAGCCCGCACCTGTCCGTGCTCGCAACCAATGATTCGCCGACCCCAGTTTATGAAGTCGCCGCGATCAATGCTGCCGTTGCCTCTGCAAATCTCAGTATTGACCCGGCGCGTCCTCTGCAGACTCTGGCCTTGCCAGGCATGCTGGCCCCAGCAAGTGCCGCAGCAACATGGAAGCGCGAAGAGCGCAATATTCTGCTCTATGACGGCATTGCGACGTACAGCGTCAGCGCCGACGGTACCTGCCGCATCGAGCGTCAGATTACCACCTACCAGACCAACGCCTCGAACCTGCCAGACGCCAGCTATCTGGACATTAACACCCCCGAAACCCTGGAGCGCCTGCGCTACGAACAGCGCGTGCGTATTGCGCAGAAGTACCCGCGCCACAAGCTGGCCGACGACGGCACCCAGTACGGCGCGGGTCAGGCGATTGTCACCCCGTCGCTCATTAAAGCCGAGCTGCTGGCCCTGTATCGCGAGTTTGAACTGCGCGGCCTGGTCGAAGACTTCGACACCTACAAGGCCAGTCTGATCGTCGAGCGCGACAGTAGCGATCGCAACCGCATCAACTGGCGCGACACGCCGAACCTGGTTAACCAGGCGCGGGTATTCGCTGGTAAAACTCAATTCATTCTGTAAGGAGTTTTGGTCATGGCTAAGGTCTCTAAAAAACTGTTTTTCGACGTCGATGGCGTCGGTCGTATCAATGCCCGACCGGGCAGCACATTTAACCCCGGCGGCAGCAATCGCTCAGAAGAAATTGCCGACACCGGCGTCGTCGGCTTTTCAGAGGAGCCGGTCGCCCCGTCGATCAGTTGCACCATTCCCAACGATGGCACCGTCGGCATGGACGTGCTGCGCGACCTGACCGACGTCAATGTCACAGTGCAGGACGACAACGGTCAGATGTGGATCATCTCGGGCTGCTTCACGACCGAGCCGCCGGGCGTAAGCAATGGCGACATCACTCTCAGCATGATGGGTCGCACAGCGGATCGGGTGAGCTGATATGGCAACGATTAATGTACCGTTAAAGCACGGTTTAAAGGTCGGAAACGAGACTCAAAAAGTCGCAGTTCTTACCGACCAGCTGACCGCTGGCCAGATCCTCGACGCCAAAGAGGCCGCCGAGAAAGTCGTCGCCTTTGCCGTAAACGGACGCACGGTGCCGGTCGTTGTTGAAAGTCCGGCTCGCTTCGGTGCGCTGCTGCTGTGCGAACAGATCAGGAGTATCGGCAAAATCACAGGCCCACTTGATAGCGATCAGCTGAACATGCTGCACCACGAAGATCTCGACATCCTTAACGCGCACGCGGATCTGCTCGCCGGTGCGATCAGCACCAAAGAACTGGCCGACAAGCTAACTGAAAAAGGCCTCACTGCGTCTCCAGAGGTGACGCAACGGGGGCGAAGCGATAGCGACAGCGACCGAGCTGCAGCGCATGGAAACGACGCTGATCAAAAAGGGAATGACGATCACTGACGTGCTCGCTTTGCGCAACCAGCCGCTGCAATTTCTGCGGCGGTTGTCTTAACCAGACCATAAAAACCAACTAAGCAACATAACCAGGCCAGAGGGCAAGCAGTGAGCGAGTTACGCACCAGTGTCGTCATTGATTTAACCGGCAATCTGCAGCGCCGTGCGCAGCAGTATGGTCGGGCGCTGTCTGGTTTTTCTGATCGTGGCCAGCGCGATATGTCACGCCTGGCGGCAGCGACAACCAGTGCAGGTCGTGGGCTGGATTCGCTCGCCAGTCGAACGTCTGCCGTGATTGTGGGGGCCGGTACCGCCTACGCCGCCAGCCGCCAGATCATCGACTCGGCACGCCTCGACAAAAAGCTGATACAGATCCAGCAAACCGCTGGGGCAACCGCCGAACAGTCAGCAGAATTACGCAAAGAGCTGCTGGCCATGCAACAGCAGACGGGCCAGTCCCTCGACAGCCTGCTGAATGGTTTTAATAACCTGGTGCAGGCGGGCCTCGACTGGGAAAAGTCCCTCGCAACGGTCAAGGCCATTAACCCGGCATTGGCTGTTACCGGCTCGCAGGCTGAAGTGCTTTCGTCAGCACTGACGGTCGCCGCCGAGGCCTTCGATTTTGATCTGTCAAAGATCAGCACCGCCACAGACCTGATCGACCAGATGACCGCCGCCGGTCGCCTGGGCAACGCAGAACTCGAAGACCTGTCGAGCATCTTTGCTCGCGTCGGCACAAACGCCAAGTCAGCGGGCCTGGAATTCGAGCAGACCCTCGGTCTGATCGAGCAGCTGTCACTGATCGAACGCAACCCCGAACGCCTGGCAACACTGGTCGACAGCACCTTACGCATCTTCACTAATCAGAACTACATGACCACCGCGCAAAAGACCACCGGCGTGCGTTTCTACGACGCCGAAGGCGAGCGCCGCGCGGCCCTCGATGTCCTCGATGACATCGCCGCAAAATTCCGCGAATTTGAAACCACAGAGCAAGGCAATGCCGCTCTCGGTACAGCGTTTGGGCAAGCCGATCAGGACACGATTAAAGGTCTGCGCATTCTGCTGTCAGGTGGCGCACTGCAGAACGCTCGCACAATGAGCAGCGAGATCCGCGACGCATCAGGCACCATCGCCCGCGACCTGCCTGGCGCACTTGAAAACAGCATCGACCAGGTCGGTCGATTAAAGGGCGCATTGCGAGACGCTGCTGACGAATTTGCCCAGCCCGTCAACGACGCAATCGAAAGCGGCATCAAATACCTGCTCGATGAAAAGCAGCTCAGCGGCAAAGAGATCCTGGCCGGTGGTGCGGCGGGCATTCTCGGCGGTGCGTTGCTTATGAAAGGCGGCGGCAAGCTGCTGCAAAAAGCCGGTGGTCTGGGTGTGGGTGTCGCAGCAGGTAAGGCGCTCGAACAGGTCGCAGGCGTGCAGCCCGTCTATGTGGTCAATATGCCGGGCGATGGCTTCGGTATGGGTAATCTGCGCGCCAGACTGCCGAGCGGTCGTGGTGGCCGGTCTAATCTGCCGCGCTTGCCTGGCCCGGCGGGCGCAGTAGCGTCTGGCGGTGCAGCCGGAACCCTTGCCCGTGCCGGTGCATTCATTGGCACCCGTGTCGTGCCCGTCGCAGCGGCTGGGGCTGCTGGTTGGGAAATCGGCGACAAGCTCATCAACCCAATGATCGAAGGCACAGAGATCGGTCATCAGATCGGTCGTGTCACCGCGCAACTAATGGCGGCTCTAGGTAGCCAAACCGCCCGCGATGCGCTCGATGCCGAAGCGCGATCAAAAGCACAGCTCGACATCCGCGTCAGCGACGATCGTGTCCGCGTCACGCCAACCTCTGACAGCATGGATCTGGATGTCTCCGGTTCCAGCATGCTGATGCCATAAGGAGCAACCATGACAGACACCTGGCGCGATCGTTTACAGCCCGCATCCTTTCGGGGCGTGCCATTTCATGTCGACCGGTCATCTGGTAGCGGTGGGCGCCGTGTTGCTGTGCATGAGTACGCAGGTCAGTCTGGCTACGACACTGAAGATCTCGGCGGCAAGGCCGTCGAGCAAACCCTCAGCGCGTTTCTGATCGGCCCTGATTACGACATCGCGCGCAGTGAATTGCTGCGCGCCATCGAGGCCGAAGGCGCAGGCACGCTGATACATCCGCACGATGGCACCATGAGCGTGCGCATCACAAACTACACATGGAACATCAGCACACGTCAGGGCGGCTTCTGTCGCTTCGATCTGCGCTTTGTTAAAGAGTCCCGCCGTCGCGCACCTGCAGCCAGCAACACAGCAGCCGCACTGGCAGCGGCTGCGGCAGATACGTCTGCAGTCGCGCAGACCGCATTCGCAGAAAAATTCGACGTCACCGGGGCTGACGCTGTGAGTCTGTCAGCCACTGATATTCTCGGCGATGCACTTAGTGCGCTGCGCACGGTGAATGGTCGAATCAATGCGCAGGTCGCAGCCCTGCAGGGCGTCGCAGCCGACATCGACGCGATCGGCAACGAACTGTCAGACCTGATCCAGGCGCCCGCCACACTGATCAGCTCGGCGGCGTCTGTCGTCAGTTCGTTGATCGGTTCATATAGCAGTATTAAAGAAGCGTTTAACGCTTACGACAGGCTGCTCGCAGGCTTCCGCATCAGTCGCCCGATTAACCGCGCCGCTGCTAATGGTGTCGAAACCGCAACACGCACCCGCATGGCTGAAAATCAGGCCGCGATCAGCGACGCCCTGGTCGTCGTTGCCGTGGTCGGCATGGCGGATCTGATCGCCAGCAGTGCGCAGCCGTTCGAGTCCTGGGAGCAGGCCGTCAGCATCCGCAATGCGCTACTCGACGAACTGTCAGACAAGGCAGCAGGCACGGGCATTACATGGGACGAATACAACGCCCTCAGCCGTCTGCAGAGCGCCCTGCATCAACGCATCGACGAAGTCGCCCCCGGCCTGCAGCGCATCGAGCAGGTGCAGGTACAGCGTTCGATTCCCGCCCTGGTGTTAGCCCATAAAGTGTACGGCGATGCCCGTCGCGCCGATGAGCTTGCCGCACGCAATGGCATCAGCAATCCGTTGTTTATGCCAGCTGGTAAAAATCTTGAGGTGCTGCAATGACAGAGCTGGTATTGATCGCAGACGGTCGCGAGTATACCGGCTGGAAGACCGCCAGCGTCTTCCGGTCACTACAGCAAGGGCCGCACGCGTTCGAGTTGGAAATCTCGCCAGAACAACGCGACGCAAACCTCTTTAATATCACCGACGGCATGGCCTGCGAACTCTGGTTTAAAGATGACTTAATCAGCACAGGCGCGATCGACGACGTCCTGCGCAGCTACACCTCAGACCGTCATCAAATCAGCATTAAAGGCCGTTCAAAGGTCGCTGACCTGGTCGACTGCTCAACCAATGGCCAGCAGATCGTGCGCGGGCAGTCTCTGCAGGCGATCGCACGATCGCTCGCAGCGCCATTCGGTGTGTCTGTTGCCGTAGATAAGGCCGCCGCCAGTGCAGCGGCGCAAGCGTTCGAGGCCGTCGACGTGACCCTCGACCCTGGTCAACCTATATGGCAGCTGCTTGAAGAACTGGCGCGCCTGCGCGGTGTTATGCTCACCAGCGCGCCCAATGGCGACCTGGTCATTACCCGCACCGCTACGGGCGTGCCCCAGGGGAGTCTGGTTTATGGCGACAACATCCTCAGCGCAGAACTGCGCACCTCTCATCGTGAGTTGTTCAGCGAGTACAGCGTCTGCGGCATGCAGGCGGCATGGTCAGGCAGCGCCGAAGACAACTCCCAGTCAGCGGCCAGCGTCAAAGGCCGAGCTATTCGCCATCGTCCCTTTTTTCTGCAGGCCGAAGATCAGGCCGATGCTGCCGCCTGTAAAGCCCGAGCAGCCCACCAGGCCCGCGTGTCATACGGTCGCAGCCGTGCCGCTCAGGTTACGGTCAGCGGCTGGCGCGTTGACGGTTTTATCGGCCCGGTCTGGCAGCCTAATGCACTGGTCACGGTCGACGACGCCCGGCTGCAGGTCAGTGGCGATCTGCTCGCTGTCGACATCGTCAGCAGCCTGACCCGCGACACTGGCCACACCACCACCCTGACGCTGATGCCTGCAGAAGCATTCGACCTGCTCGCCACAGAGAAAAAGGGGGCCGCATGGTAAGCCGCAATCAGGCAATACAGATCGCCGCCAATCTGGTCGCCCCGGTATCCCGTCGCCTGCGCACCTTGCTGCGTCTTGGTGTCGTGCGCCTGGTCAAGTATTCAGGAAGCGTGCGCCTACTGCAGGTAAAGGTGCCCGGCGGATCGGTCCTGTCAGATCTCGAACACCTGGAGCCGTTCGGCTTCACCTCGCACCCAACTCCCGACGCTGAAGCCCTGGTGCTGTCGTTCGGCGGCAATGGCTCGCACAGTGTTGCACTTATGGTCAGCGATCGTCGCTACCGCCTAACCATCGCAGAGGGCGAAGTTGCGCTATACAACGCCAATGGCGACAACCTGCACTTTAAAGCCGACGGCACGGCTGCCCTAAAAGCGGCAACTAAGGTCGAGATCGACAGCCCCGCCACAGAGATCAGCGGCACCTTAACTGTCTCGGGGGCGACCACGCTATCCAGCACGCTGGCTGTCACTGGTGCGACCACCGCCGCCGCGATTACGTCCGGTGCCATTAATGCCACTGCAGTGACGTCCGGTGGCGTAGCCTTTGACACTCATAAACACCCATACACAGACGACAGCTCTAACAAAACCACAGGAGGCCCGCAGTGATCGCTCTCGACTCAACAAGCGACAACGGCCTGACGCTGACCGATCAGGCAGCCACGCCATTGGCGCGCCTGCGCAATGCCGTGCTGATCTCATTATTTACAGATGCCCGTGCCCCTGCCGATCAGGTGCCGGACGGAATGGACAATCGCGGATTCTGGGCTGATATGGATCTGCCCAATGGCGAAAGCCTCGGCAGTACCCTCTGGACGCTGCAGCGCGAAAAGATCACCGCCCAGCTGCTGACCCGGCTGCGCGACCTCGCTACCAGCGCCCTGGCATGGATGATCGACGACGGTCAGCTGCAGGCAGTCAACGTCACTGTCGAGCGCTACGGTCTCGACGGTGTCGCATGGCAGATCGACTGTCAGCTCCCTGACAACACCTGGCAAACCATCACAGCGGAGCAGACCGGTTATGGCGTTTGAAAAGCCGACACTTAGCGAACTGAGTACCCGCATTGCGGCAGATATTGAACTCGCCAGCGGCGAAAAGGCATCCGGGCGAGGTGATATTTATTACCCCTTTGCGCGTGCGTTAACTGCTACCGCTCACGGGCTGCACATGCACCTCGACTACAACCGCGATCAGCTGTTTGACACTACAGCAGACGAAGAGCACTTGGTAAAACGCGCCGCTGATATGGGCATCTATCGCACAGCGTCGCAGCGGGCTGCGGGTACGGCAACGGTATCGGGCACCGACGGTGCTCAGATCCTCGAAGGCGAAGTGCTCGCGCTCGGTGACATCCTATACATAACCCGCGACGCAGCTGTTGTAACTGATGGCAGCGCATCGCTACCGATTCGCGCTGTTAATGCTGGTTCAGCGGGCAATCAGCCTGCTGGCACCACGCTGCGTCTGCAGCGCACGATTGACGGCGTCGATACCAGCGCCGCTGTTAACGAGTTGGCAGGTGGTGCCGACATCGAAGACATCGAACATCTGCGCGAACGCCTGCAGGAACGCCGTCAGAACCCACCAATGGGCGGGCGGCCATCCGACTATGTGCAGTGGGCAAAAGCCGCTCACCCAGACATTACGCGTGCCTGGTGTTTTAACAACGAAGACGGCGCAGGTACCGTCGTCGTGCGAGTCGTTACCGACGACCTCGAAAGCCGCATCCCATCGCAGTCGCACATGGACGCAGTAACCGCCTATATCGACGCAGAGCGTCCGGCGGGCATGGCGGGCTACCGTACCGGCTGGTTGGTCGAGGTGCCGATCAATATCACATTTACCTACCTGTTACCCGACACCCAGGACGTGCGTGACCAGATCGAAGCCGAGCTGCTCGACCTGATCGCCAACGAAGTCGAGCCAGGCAAAACGCTGCCACTCTCGCGCATTCGTGAGGCCATCAGTTCAGCCGCAGGCGAGCAGGATCACGCGATCGACCTCGATGCAGACATACCCAGTGCCAGTCACGAACTGCTCGCGCTGGGCACGATAACCTGGCCAGCGTAAGGAGCCACAACATGGACTACCCAGTCAGCGACGAATTCGCAAAGCTGCACAACGGCAAGTTCACCGACGGTGATCCCCAGAACAACATTCCGCCCAGTAAGAATTCAGCCACAAATATAAATACGCTATACGATGAACTGCTGGCGACGCTCAGCAGTGCAGGTATAACCCCCGACGAAAACAACACAACACAGCTGGCCCAGGCCGTCGCGCAACTGATAACCAACGCTACAGCCGATAGCCAGCGGCGTGCCCAGTACACAGCGCAAGTAACAGGGTCAAGTTACGTTGAGTTTGTAATACCGTCCTGGGCCAGAGTCGTGACCTTAGATTTTACCGACCTGTCATTGGATAACAGTGGCGATTACCCATTGCTTTACTTAGGGACAAGTGCAGGCATTGAGACAAACGGTTATGCAGCCTACAAACTTGAATTTTTTGAAGATCTAAACGGTAACGCGATCGCAAACGAGGAGCTGGGTACCGAACCTAAGTTGGTCAGGCAGAATCTCTATGACTCTGAGTCAGTATCTGGTTCGGCAAGGCTGGCGCTGGTTGATCCTGGTTCAGCCGCCTGGGTAATGAATGCTCAGATATTCAGACGAGGCGACGGCGTTGCAGGGAGCATGCACTACAATAAATCGCTGGCCGATGCGCTGGCGGTGGTAAGGCTTCAGACGAATAAAGGAATATTCGACAGCGGTTATGTCGGCGTGTCGATTGAGGGGTTGTGATAATGAACTACACGGCGGCCCTGCTATCTCTGATGCCTCGTGGCCTTATATGGTCACGATCACCCGACGGCGCGCTCGCAAAGCTGATGGCTGGCCTTGCGGTCGAGCTGCAACGCATCGACGATCGCGGCGGCGACCTGCTGGCCGAGTCGATAACAACGACGATAAGCGAGACCCTGGCGAACTGGGAGGCCGATCTAGGTCTAAGGAATCAACCTAGTGCTATAGATCAACGCCTGGCAGCTGTGCGGCAAAAATACCGTTTGTACGGCAGCCAAAGCCGAGAATTTTTTCAGGCACTGGTCGAAGCTTTTGGCGTTACCGCCGAAATTCAGGAATACAAAGAAAGCACCTTTGGCGGTGACTTTGGCGAGTATTTCAGGGGACGTGACTGGGCATTTGTCGTCGATTTTGTAGTCGCCGAAGAAACAACCGACGACCAGATAGACGTCCTTTCTGTCACCATTCACACATACTTGCACGCGCACAAAATCGCAATCGTGCGTAGAGAACTCAGTATCCCATATGCGCTCACTGACGATGGGGCTTTCTTGGCCGATGGTGGGCGTTACCTAATCAGCACTCCGAAGGAATAACAACCATGACAACGACCATTGATCTGAGCAATGTCCCATTAGTAACTCTGGATCAGGCAGATATGATTCTTGCTAAAAATTCAGCCGATGAATATGTCTGGGTTGATCCTGCGAATATTGCTCAAAACTCAGGGATTCCGTTTAATCAATATCTTGATCACCATCCAGATATAGTTGCCTATTGGTGGCCAGATCAGTGCGATGCGGGGCAGCTGCATAAGGCGGCATTACGATGCACTGATTTTAATTCGCTCCAGGTTCCTATACTGCAGCAACGCGAGGGCGTTCGTGTATATGCGGCAGAGTCTGCTACTAATGAAAATTTAAGATTTTCGAGCACGCAAACCAATCAGGTAACTATCGAACGTACAGAGGTTGCGTTCGTTTATGTTGATCCAGCATTCGCAAGAAGCCCATATGATAGCTGTCAGGTTCATTATTGTGCCTCATCAGCTAACTACGGAGGCTTTAGAATCACTTATATAAATGACTCGAATTCTGTCTGGGACATCGCAGCTGCAGCATATCCCTATAACTCAGTTAGCCTTACGACTTCGCTCGGTGTAGATCAGCTACCCGCAGGCTGGGTGGCGATATACAGCACCCTTACTGAAGACCAAGCAGCTGAAAGCGGTACCTTGATTGTTTCAGCGTTGGGGTTGGAAGCTGCCCCAACTGCCGGAGGTCGTGACGGTCATCTTACCAGGCCTCTCAGTACGTTTCGTATCTCTCCCACTAGTTCGGGGGATGCCATTACATTTGCTGGGGCGGGCGTTTATCCTGCGTTTTTTTGTAAGTCACGAGTAGTCCTGTCTGAGGCTGACGTGCATGATTTGTTTTCTCGATTTAAAGCGCATTATGGCATTGAGTGAGTCTATTCATGGAGTGGAAATTACTAACCACAGCATGTCCGGTACTGCCCCATATCGCGGTCAGTGCTAACCAGGATCAGCCAGCGTTTTGATCGTCGCGGATATGATCGCGCTGGCTTTTCTGCGCATAGGCGCTGGCAGTGCCAGGTAATCAAAATACCAGGCAGGTGCAGCAGGCGTGTCGTCATTGCCCAGTAACACACCTATGGGCGATCCTAGCGACTGCTCTAAGGCCTGAATGTTTGCGTATTTCAACTGAGTGTCGCCACTCTCGACACGACTGATCGTCGATCTGGATGTCAGCGCAAGGTCTGCGAACTCTAACTGATCCATGTTAAGTCTCTGCCTCAGCGCCAACCACCGGCGGGCGGTGTTTGTTGCTGTCATATTGCGTCACGCCTCTGGCAGTGGGTTGTCCTTTGACGACAGGTTTTCAAAACTGCACATAGATCATAGACTAGATGCGCTCAGCTTCCAGAAATGCACACTTACCAATTTCCATTCGCTTACTCTCTTGGCTCACCACGATGCAACCACGCAGCGCAACGCACGCGAATACACAAGGAGCAGTAATGATGTGTAGCAATGAAAAGGTACAGAGAGACCTGCAAGAACTGATCAACGAACTGGCGGCAATACAGGCCGTTTACGAAGCCATATCCACCAGCAGCAAAGCGATCAAAGGCCTGCTCGAATGGCTCGGCCAGATAACAGCGAAACTGGAAGTCGCAGTGCAGGCATTAAACCTCGATTAACACCATAATAACCGTCTAATTTTAAACAGAGCGCCGTCCAGTTTTATGCGGCGCGCTACAGGATGCCCGCCGGAGCCGGTTGCCGGAAAAGCCAGTAAATATCGGATTCACGGCCCAGAAAGCGCGAAAGCAGGGGGATGGGCCGCCCGCCCGGGGGGCAAGGTCCCCCAACAAGGGCATAGGAACCCGGCGGTAGCAAAAGAACTTCTCTGCCGAAGGCAGCTATAAACCTTGAGGATCAGAAGGGGCCTGCCCCTTGCAGAAAAACCAAGGGCCTGGCGGCAGCCAAAGAAGCCCGCCCACCGAAGGTGGCTACAAACGTCACATACAAAAACGCCCGGTGAAAACCGGGCGCTTTCAAAGCAATCAGTACTCAGCGAGTACCAAACACCACAATCGTCTTACCAGACACACTGATCAGCCCTTGCTCTTCAAGGGACTTCAGTACGCGGCCAGCCATCTCGCGTGAGCAACCAACTATGCGGCCGATTTCCTGGCGGGTGATTTTGATCTGCATGCCGTCCGGGTGGGTCATGGCATCTGGTTGCTTGCACAGGTCAAGCAGGGTGCCTGCAACACGACCTGTGACGTCTAGGAAGGCGAGGTCGCCAGCTTTACGAGTAGTTCGGGTCAGGCGTTCTGCCATCTGGCGGAATATGCGGAAAACGAGTTCGGTGTCAGAGTCCGCCAGTTCGCGGAAGCGGGCGTAGGAAATTTCGGCAACTTCGCATGGGGTTTTGGCGCGGACGCAGGCTGTACGTGGGCTGTTTTCGTCGTCGAACAGTCCCATTTCCCCAAAGAAGTCGCCTTCGTTGAGGTAAGCCATGATCATTTCACGGCCTTCGTCGTCTTCAATGGTGACGCTCACAGATCCTTTCATCAGGTAGTACAGGGTGTCGCTTTCTTCACCTGCATGGATGATGGTGGTCCGGGCTGGGTAACGCTTCTTGTGACAGTGCGTCAGAAAGTGTTCCAGCGGCGCATGCATTGACGGAATACGAGGGATGATCATTTGTTATTGTCCTTAATCGAATCTCTGATGATTATTGCGCATCCCCGGTGCGAGTTGAACCCGGCATTGGGGCCATTTATGCCGTTTGCCTTGGTTTTTCAGGCTTTTCTTGATTTTTGTCGCTGTCATATTATCGGTCTGGCCTGTCTGTGTTAAGCTCCGCGTTTTTACCAGCCGGAGTGAGCGCAGATGAAAACGCGGGTTAAATGGGTCGATAACGCTATGTTTCTCGGGGAATCTGGCAGCGGTCATTCTGTGGTCATGGACGGGCCTGAGGATCATGGCGGTCGTAATCTCGGCGTGCGTCCGATGGAAATGCTGTTGTTGGGGCTGGGCGGTTGTACCAGTTTTGACGTTATGAGCATTCTGCGTAAACAACGTCTGGATGTGACGGACTGTGTGGCCGATATCGACGCTGAACGTGCAGATGCTGTCCCGGCTGTATTTACCAAAATCCATGTCCATTTCACTGTGACGGGGAGAAGCCTGAAGGAATCGGCCGTTGAGCGGGCAGTAAAACTGTCCGCTGAAAAATACTGTTCTGCTTCCATTATGCTGGAACAAGGCGGTGTTGAAATTACTCATAGCTATACTGTCGCCGAAGCTGAATAAATCCTGGCTAGGCATTCGAGGTTAACGATTTGAATAACAAGCTGCGCCTGCATGGCTTTAACAATCTGACGAAGACTCTGAGCTTCAACATTTATGATGTCTGCTATACCAAGACCGAGAAAGAGCGTCTTGAGTATATTGAGTACATTGATGAGCTATACAGTGCTGATCGATTGACCAAGATCTTGACGGAAGTCGTCGATATCATTGGTGCTCACATCCTGAATATTGCTCGTCAGGATTATGAGCCAGAGGGTGCCAGTGTCACTATGCTGATTGCTGAGCATGAGGTGCCACCGCCGGAGGATATGGTCGAAGAGAAGCCTGGGCCTCTGCGTGATTCCGTTGTTGCGCACCTGGATAAGTCTCACGTGACCGTTCATACCTACCCCGAAAGTCACCCGCATGGTGGTATCTCTACGTTCCGCGCAGACATTGATGTGTCTACGTGTGGTCTGATTTCACCGCTGAAGGCGTTGAACTACCTGATCCATTCACTGGATTCAGACATCGTTACCGTTGACTACCGCGTCCGTGGGTTTACCCGTGACGAAGATGGCGTGAAACACTACATCGACCACGACATCAACTCCATCCAGAACTATATGACGGAAGACACTCGTAACGCCTACGAGATGATCGACGTTAATGTCTACCAGGAGAATCTGTTCCACACCAAGATGATCCTCAAAGACTTCGAGCTTGATAACTATCTGTTTGGTGAGCGCTCAAAAAATATGAGTGCAGAAGAGCGCGCTGAAGTGGAAGCTAAGGTACGCAAAGAAATGCTCGAAATCTTCTACTCAAGAAATATGCCTTGAGCCTCAGAGCTTGATGGAAGTAAGAACAAAACGCTGAGCTTTGCTCAGCGTTTTCGTATGGGGTAAACGGCGAGAATACGCCCCGGTGAATCCTTTGACTGGCGTAATGCGCAGGTCAGCAGACCTCCTGCGATAATGGCTCCACTGAGAAGCGCGTAAGTCACTAACATCTGAAACGTCTCCTGGTCCTTTTGATCAGTGTCTGTTTCAGAGTAGCTGATTCAGCACATTATGCGAGTAGCCCTTTCAGCCAGTGACCCAAAATCCTGGGTGCGGCTGGGAAGGCTACTACCAGAAAAGCTTCTTCAGGATGGTTATTTGGGGTCTGAAGCGCAGATCAGTTTGAAGCCGTTGCTCTGAACCATGACCTCAGCGCTTCTGAACGCTTCGCTGGCCCACTCTTCGTAAGCGAGGTGACGGTTAGCAACAATCCACAACTGGCCGTCGCGGGTCATGTGTCGTTTGGCGTCACGGAAAAGTCTTAAGGCGAACTCATAATCGGTGCGCTTGCCCTGATGGAAGGGCGGATTACTGAAGATGTAATCGAAACGGCCATCAACACGCGCCAAACCATCACTGGCTATTGTCTCTGCGCTGAGCCCGAGGCGGGCAGAGTTCAGCTCTGCGCTTCTTAGTGCCATGGCATCAACGTCGGTCAGAGTGATGTCGAGAGCAGGGCTACGGGACTTCATGGTTAATCCAATGACGCCGGAGCCGCAGCCCAGATCGAGCAGTTTGCCGTGGGCCGGTGCAGGCACATGTTCCAGTAACAAGGCGGTGCCTTTATCGAGTTTGCCGTGGCCAAAGACGCCTGGCAGCGTCATAAAGCTCAGTTCGCCTGCCTGAAAAGAGCTGGCAAAGCGCAGCCAGTTGGCCGTACCTTCTGATTTGTTGAGTCGAATGTTCCACAGCGAACAGTGTCGGGCGCTGTCCATTTTAGTACTTTCGCTGGCGAAGTCTTTCAGGGCATTACCGATACTTTTGCCACCAGCGTCATTGGCGGCGACGACATAACAGTTATCAACCTGTTGGCTCAGCATGCTCACGAGGGCCTGACCTGCGGCCTTGGCCTTTGGCCATAGTACGATCACAAGGCGGCCTGCGAGCCCTGCGACATCGGGAACACCGAATTGCACGAGTGGCGTCTCTTTGTCGGCCTGGTAAGCCTGAGCTGTCAGCCAGTCGGCAGTGATTACCTGAACCTTGTGTTCTGCTGCATGCTCAGCCCACCCGGCGGGCAGGTGTGCTTCGGAGCCAATGATCGTGGTATTGGCGGTCAGCAGCATCGGATGACGCTGGAGTAATTCGTATACGTTGCTCATTCGTTAACGCCGGTAAGTACATCTCTGACGGTGAGGGCATCTTGTTGTGGGTCCCGGTTCAGTGCAACCAGACCGCGCTCCCGCAGTGCACTCGCTTGAGCAACATTCTGTCCGCTGCAAAAGATGAGTTGGCCGGTCTCGGCAGCGAGGTTTCTTAAACTCTGTAACTGGCCCGACTCTGGGGTGTCGGCAACTCCCACAACGGCGCCCTGAAGATTCTGAGTGCGGATTAATTCTGAAATTTCCTGAGGCGTTGATAAGCCTGCAAGACGGATAACCCGAATACCGAACTGCTTCAGTAGTATGCCGAGGAGAAGTAGCTCGAGATCGTCACTATAAACCGTGTTTGCGAGTACCAGCGTGACGTTCATAGAATGTTCTGATGATTCGCTCAGGCGCATGCTCAGGCGCCCTTGCAGGAACCCGGCAAAGAATTGCAGCCGTGCTGACCCCAGTGGTTCAGTAATCTGCTCCCGCAATTGCTGGTGCAGAGGCAGTAACAGGAAACGCAGGGCAATATCGACAGGAAAAAAGCCCGTGACCTCATCCATGACTCGGGCAATTTCTGCATCGTCGAAATCACGGATCGCGCTGGTCAACCGAGCCCGGTACTGCGACCACTGCGACGGTTGGCTGGTCTGCACACTGATATCCGGCTCTGACTCGCCATTTTCCAGCATGGCTTTGGCTTGTGAGATCGGAATGCCGCGCTGCAAAAGTGATACAACTTTGCGTATAAGTTGTATGTCTGCCTCGGTGTACAGACGATGACCTTTGGCGGTGCGTTTGGGGGTGATGAGGCCGTAACGTCGCTCCCATGCACGCAGGGTAATCGCGTTAACACCGGTTTCGTTCGAGACTACCCGTATCGGATAGTAGGCAGCCTGAGATTCAGAGGGGGCGGACATGACGAATTTATTTCCAGAACTATACAAAGCAGTCCAAATTCTATAAGTAGTTGTACATAATGTAAAAGAAACCAAAAGGCTGATACGCTCAGTCTTGATCTGAATGATATAAAAAGCGACTCTGATCACAGTCAGAGATCAGGCGACAGAGAGTAACAGCGGAGACGATCGATGGTCACAGACCTGAATGATGAGCAGGGCCCTATCAATCTTGAACTTCTTAAGAAGGCAGTTGATGCCTCGAATGACGGTATCGTGATTGCCGAGCAGGAAGGTGACGATAACATCCTGATATACGTGAACAAGGCGTTTGAACGCCTGACCGGCTATACCGCTGATGAGATTCTTTACCAGGACTGTCGTTTTCTGCAAACCGGTGACCGTGAACAGGAAGGCCTGCAGGAAGTACGTGCGGCTATCAAAGAAGGCCGTAGCACTCGGGTAGTTCTGCGTAATTATCATAAAGATGGCACCATGTTCTGGAATGAACTGAGCCTGTCTCCGGTGCGTAACGATCAGGATCAGTTGACGTACTACATCGGGATTCAGAAGGATGTGACGGCTCAGATCGAAGCCGAAGCGCGCGCCAGGGCGGCGGAGGAAGAACTTGCCGCGTTGAAAGCAGGTAAAGACTGATCTTACGGATCACCACGAAACAAAAAAAGGGAGCTTCAAGCTCCCTTTTTCATGCACGCCGGAATCAGGCGTTTTTGTAGGCTTCAGCAGAGTCGAGAATCATCTGACGAGCGTCGTCAGCATTACCCCAGCCTTTCACTTTAACCCACTTACCTTTCTCAAGGTCTTTGTAGTTCTCGAAGAAGTGACCGATCTGATCGCGTAGCAGCTGTGGAACGTCATCGATGTCTTTTACGTCGTTATACAGCTGAGTCAGCTTTTCGTGTGGAACCGCAACCAGCTTCGCATCTTCACCTGCTTCGTCTTCCATATTCAGTACGCCCACAGGACGAGCACGGATGACAGAGCCAGGAGCTACTGGGTAAGGAGTTACGACCAGTACATCCAGTGGGTCGCCATCGTCAGCCAGAGTGTCTGAGATGTAACCGTAGTTCGCTGGATAGAACATTGGCGTCGCCATGAAACGGTCTACCATCAGGCAGTCCATGTCTTTGTCGATTTCGTATTTGATTGGGGCGTGGTTCGCCGGAATTTCAATCACAACGTAAACGTCATTTGGCAGGTCTTTGCCGGCAGTAATCGCGTTATAGCTCATGGTATTTCCTGTAACGTGAGAGTTTTTAACAGATGGCGCGGATTATAGACCTATCTAATGTGTCCTGTCAGTTCCACCAATGGAGAAAGACTCTATAATCGGGGCAGTACAGAATGAGAAGAACAGAGAGGGTGTAATGAAGGGCTATTTCGGCTCAATGGTCGCAATTCTGGCCACGACAATGAATGCAGCAACGGCGGAAGACTTATTTCTGCCTGATGCAGGCCTCGACGCGGAACTGTCGGGCTTCAGTGTGGTACCGGAAGTACTGACTGCGACAAGGCTGAAGCAGCCCCGGTCGGAGGTGCCGGGCAGCATGACAGTGATCACTGCGGAGAATATTGATCAGTGGGGAGTACGTACGCTCCCTGAACTTTTCAGATTCGTTCCCGGTATGTTTGTAAAACACGGTGACCAGGACTCCATTGCCTATCACGCGTCTAACCCCAATCTGATGCGTCGTATGCAAGTTCTGATTGATGGTCGTTCGGTATACCGGGCGGGGATCGCCTCTGTTGTCTGGGAAGATATTCCTGTCGCCCTGGAGGATATTCAGCGGATCGAAGTATTTCGGGGCCCGAATGCCTCGTCCTACGGCGCCAATGCTTTCATGGCGGTCATTAATATTGTGACTTTCCACCCGGCAGACACTCTGGGAACGCGTGCTTTTGCCCGTTCAGGAGATCAGGGTGTCCGTGACTATGAGGTAAGTCACTCGGCCGAGCTTGGGGAATGGTTTTACCGGGCGACCGTATCCCGAAAGCATGACGACGGTTTCGATGGCAATGAGCGCCTGGGGCAGTCGACGGTACAGCCAGGGGATAACCTTCACGACGGTAGTCGCGATAGCTTTATCAGCCTGAACGCCACGACACAGTTCTCAGATCAGAGTCGGCTACTTGTCGAGGCGGCTTATAAAGATGGCAAGCAACGTCTGCGGCAGAACTTTGGTGAGGACGAGATTGCACCCGTGGACGAAAACCAGAGTGGTTTTGTCATGGGACAGTGGCAGTACGATTTCTCAGCTACCCACACTACCCAGCTGAGAGCGTACTGGCAGAAAGAAAAACGTCTGACTGAGTTCCGGAAATGTGCGCCAGCGGTCGTACTGTCTCCTTTATTGAGTCAGCTGTATCGAGAAGATCCATACTGGGCGAATGTTATCGGTCGCTTCGATCTTCCTGAGGAGTTGTTCGTTCCCATTGCTACAGGAACCGCCAACCCCGCGGATGTGGAAAGCCGGCTTGAAGAAGATCTGGGGCGTGACTATGACATTTCGCAGTCTGACCTGGATCAGGTTCAGGCAATCTTCGCTGAGGCAGGCTTCGATGTAGATAACCTCTCCGGTACTACTTGTGGTAACTACGATCTGGATTTCGACGAGCAAAGAATCGATGTCGAGTTTCAGGATACCGTTCAGTGGAATGACGTTTTGCGTACGGTCGCCGGAGTGAATTTTCGACGTGATGAAGTAACGTCTGAAACATACTTTAATGGAACCGTCAGCAACGATCTGATGCGGGTATTTGCCAACGCTGAGATACGCCCGTTGGATAAACTGATTTTTAACCTTGGCGGTATGTACGAAGATGAAGATAAAAACAGTGCTGTCTTCTCACCCCGGGCGGCTGCTAACTTTCTGATTGCTCCTCAGCACAGTCTACGACTGGTTTACTCAACGGCCGTGCGATCTCCCGATTTGCTTGAGCAGGAGCCGGACTACAGCCTGCAGATAACAGATCTCACCGAGAACTACCTTGGCTTAACCGAAGGCTCCTTATATGCCACCCAGACAGGGGCGTATGGTGATCTCGATCACGAGCGTATTACCAGTTGGGAACTCGGCTATTACGGTCGCTTACCGGCATACAATCTGGAGATGGACATCAAAGTATACCGAGATCATCTGTATCAGCTGATTTCGGATCCTATCAACCTGAACACGCCAGACGTCAGCTCTGATACAGAGATGAACCTTTCTGGCGTCGACTGGCAGTTTACCTGGCAACCATCGCAGATCCATTCTCTTTGGTATTCAGGCGCCTACATTGACGCGGATATGAAGCTTGGAGATGTATCCAGTCTGTCTGCAAGGGAAGTACGGAACCTTGTTCGTGTTGAAACCCGCTTAAGCTCAGAGTTCAGTCACAATCTTAGCTGGAACTTTGAACTCGGGAGCTGGAGCTTTACACAGTCTTATTTCTGGCACAGGAGTTATGACAGTTACGGTGATCAAAAGCTGAACCCATACCGGAGATATGAAGCGCATCTTCAGAAGCGCTGGAAGTTGACTAATGTTGAACTTGAAACCAGCGCCTTTTTGCATCATCTGATTGACGATGAGCCCATTGCCTATAACACCAACCGTATTGAAGAGAAGTACCTCGGTTACCTTCATGTAGGTGTCAGATTCTGATGCGTGCAGCGGGATTCTTTATCCTGCTTTTCAGCGCGGTCATCGCCCGCGCTGATATTCTGCTACTTTCTGCGAACCACTCCCCCGCGTTGCTGGCTCTCACAGAGGGGCTTTCTGCTGCGCTCGGAAAACCCGTGCGGCAGGTTCATGCTGAACACCAGGTAAAGGAAGATGACCTGGTTGTTCTTGCGGGTGATGCAGCAGTCAGGAACTGGAGTGGCAAACAGAAGAACATTGCGGTTTGGACGAAGCGCGAGGCAATTGAGGCTAATAAGAGCAGAATTCAGAGTGCGGTATTCTCAGAGCCACCTCTGCAGCGGCAGCTTGATCTTACCCGTCTGCTCTTTCCTGAGGCCCGCGTGGCATTGATGGTGTCTGAAGAGGCACCAGTGTGGGTCACTAACGAGATTAACCACCTTCAGGGGGATGACTTTACGGTATTCGCCAAAAAGCCGGAGGACAGTTTGAACCGCGTTCTGAAAGAGACGTTGGCAGAGCATGATGTCCTGTTGGGAACGGTCGACAGCGGGATATATAACCCATCGACCATTAAGAATATTCTGATCACCGCATACCGCCAGAATATTCCATTGATCGGGCCTCATCAGGCTTATATCCGCGCGGGTTCAATAGCGACAACCTACAGTTCACTTGCTGATACTGTGAAGCGCCTCGCGGAAATCATTGAGGCTGAAACCCTGCCGAAGCCGGGATATAACCCGTATTTTTCTGTCACAGTGAATGAGCAAGTCGCGCGTTCTCTGGATATTTTATTGCCGGCCGACACTGCTGAACTTACCTCTCAGCTACGATAGCCCCACGACTGTTTTCTCTCAGGCGGTTATTACTGACGCTCGAATTGGCCGCTGTACTAATCTTGAGTATTCATTTGTATAGATAAAAGCGTTTATTATCAGGAAGCGCTATACTGCTGTGAGGATATCATCAAGGCAGAGATACACGCATGGAAGCAGTTATCAGGATATGTTGGGCATTGTTGCTGTATTGCAGCATGATTGCCGCGCATGCTGATATCGCAATGATTGCGCCTTCGTCCACGGCTCAGGCGCAGAAGTTTGCTCAGATGTTGGAAGCGTCCCTTAGAGATACTCCAGTACCTGAGAAGGTTGACCTGTTAGATCTGAATACAGAGTTTGATCTGAAAAAGTACCGCCTGATTATTACTCTGAGTGGCAGTACCCTGCGCCAGTTAATTGCTGACGACAGACTCCCCGACGGCATTCCTGTCGTTGCGTCCTACCTTTCTAAAGCGGAACATCGGCAATACAAATCTTATGTGACAAGCGCGGTGTACTCAGAGGCTCCGCTGCAACGCCAACTGGCGCTCGCCGAAGCCATCTTTGGCGAGAATGAAGTATTCGGCGCTCTGGTCGCTAATGATGCCAGTGCGCTGGTATCGGCAGATAACCTGCGTGTTTACCCCATCGCAGAATATGACAGCCTCAATCATGCGTTAGTCGAACTGTTGGGCTCCAGTAAAGCGCTGATCGGTGTTTATGATCCGGAGCTATACAGTGCAGAAAACATCAAGAGTATTCTGATTACCTCTTACCGGCACAACCGTCCCCTGATCGGGCCAACCCAGGCCTATCTGAAAGCCGGTGCTCTGGCGTCGACATACAGCACGCCAGAGGATGTTGTGAAACGCTTATCTGAGGTGATCACGAGTGGCCTGGGCGAGCAGGGTCGTTTTCCTGCTTCCAATTACAACCCGTATTTCAGTGTCGGCTTTAATCGTCAGGTGGGACGCTCTCTCAACCTGCTGCTTCCTGATCCTGTCGAGGTTGCCCGGCGGCTGCGTTCTCAGGAGGTAATCCAATGAGAATCAGCCACTGGTCTATTCGTCGCAGGGCTATCGTGCTCGCAGCTGTGCCTGCCTTCCTGACAGTGGTTCTGCTGACTGTTATGCACATGTCCCAGCGCTTGTCTGATGCAGGCGAGAACAGTGAGTCAATCGTGCGCCTGATGGTTGAAAGTATCAGTGCCTCTGCCGAGTACCCCGTGATATCGGGCAACTACGAGTTGCTGGCGCCGTTGATGGATGCTGCGCTGGGGCGACCGGAAATTGCAGCGGTCAGAGTGCTGGACCCTCTTGGTCTGCCTCTGATTGAGCGAACAGTCGAAGGCTATGATGAACTGGGTAGCGACTATCTGCGGGTATTCCAGAAAGAACTGAGCCGTACGGTAATTGATCTTGATCCGATGGATATGGGCGGCTTACTGGAAGAAGAAGGCTCAGAACGGAGCGTGACGTTTGCGGTGATAGAAATCGCTATGACCGATCACTATCTTCACGCACGGGAGATGGAAATTCTGTACCAGTCGGTCGTGGCCGGGGTGCTGGTGGTATTGCTTGCAGCACTGACCGGCCGCTACATTGCTTTAATGATCGTGCGGCCATTGGAGCGCACTGCGGCTTTTCTATCGTCATTGTCGGGCGGCGATTACTGGAATCGCATCGAGGAGTCCGATGGCGCAGAATTGGGGCGAGTGCAGAGCAGTGGTAACCGCTTAGCGGAAGCGCTTGAGCGTGCTCAGAACGAGCAGCGGGTGTTTACATCCAGACTATTGGAAGAACAAAAAAAGGCCCGCAGTGCGAGTGAATCGAAAAGCCAGTTTCTGGCAATGATGAGTCATGAATTGAGAACGCCACTCAACGGTGCGTTGGGGATGTTGGAATTGATGAATCATGAGATGGCGCAATGTGATTTCAGCCTGCATAAAGAGCAGGCAGAGCAGAGCCTGGTTCAACTGGCACAGCTTCTTGATGACATCATGGTCGTTGCAGATACTGACCAGAAGTCCGTGGCGGCGGCGCCGGAATACTGTTTGCTCAGCGAATATTTTGAGTCCTTCTTCGAGGTTCTGAAGTCTCGTGCGATGTCCCAGGGGCTATCTTTTATTACTGATGTTCAGGGTGATCTGAGGGAAAAGCCCATTCTGACTTACCCGGGCCTGTTGCGGCAGATTCTCAGACATCTGGTGGATAACGCTCTCAAATTCACGGTGCAGGGCGTCGTCTCTGTGAGCATGGTGCCAGAGAAGTCTGGTGTACGTATTATCGTTTCTGATACCGGCATCGGCATTCCCCCGTCGGAGTATGATTCGATTCTTGAACCATTTACGCAGCTGGAGTCAGATCTGAATCGTCAGTACGAGGGGGCAGGGCTGGGTTTGACCATTACATCTCATGTCGTGAACGCGCTCGGGGGAGAACTGCATTTCAGTGAACCAGAGGGCGGAGGGTGCCATGTGGAAGTCACCCTGCCAGAAGTCGTTCTGGCACCGACTGATCCAACGGACACAACGACTATCCTCTCGCTCCCCTCCTCGCTGAATGGTGATCACACTGCTGATAGTCAGGGTGCTTCGGAGTCTGGTGCTGTTGGTTTCTTGCCAGAAGATAAAGGCAAGCTGCTGATTGTTGAGGATAACGAGGTGAATCTTAAAGTTGCTGAAAAAATGCTGGCCCGGATCCACCCGGATCGTGAGGTATTAGCGGTGATGTCCGGTGAGGCAGCTTTGATCGCGGTCGAAGAACAACGCATATCATTGGTATTAATGGATTGTCAGATGCCGGGGATGGATGGCTTCGAGACAAGTCAGAAGTTGCGCGAGGGCGGGTTCAGCGGCGCTATTATTGCTTGTACTGCCAATACGACCGATCAGGTAGAAGAGCGCTGTCTGGCGAGTGGCATGAACGATTACATGGCCAAACCCATTTCACTTAAAGGACTGACCCTGATAACCGAAAGGTGGCTGGAGAATGCAGCCACCTGAGTCAGACAACGAAGAGAGAACCTTGCTTACTTGTGATAAGAGCAGGCCTTATCAACTTCGGCTGCTGAGCCCATCACGACAGACACACGCTGGTGAATCGCGTCAGGGTCAACTTCCATAATATCTTCAAATGCTGTGCTGGCTTTACCGCCGGCCTGCTCAATAAGCATGCTCATTGGGTTGCCTTCATACATAAGGCGGAGTTTGCCTGGCTTTGAAGGGTCGCGATTATCGAACGGATACATGAAGATGCCGCCACGGGTCAGAATTCTGTGGATCTCAGCCACCATAGAGGCAATCCAACGCATGTTGTAACGTTTGCCCAGTGGGCCTTCCTCGCCTTGCAGTAGGTCTGCGACATAGTTCTGCATCTGCGGCAGCCAGAAACGCTGATTCGACATATTGATGGCGAACTCCTGAGTTTCCGCAGGTACCTGAATATTGTCGCGCTGCAGCACGAACTCGCCGATGCGTGGGTCCAGAGTAAAGCTGTGCACACCTTCACCGGTGCTGAACACTAACAGTGTTGAAGGGCCGTAAAGAACGTAGCCTGCAGCGACCTGCTTATTACCAGCCTGCAGATACGTAGCTTCGTCGCCGCCATCGGCGCCTGGTGCTGCTTTTAATACTGAAAAAATGGTACCGACGGTGACATTCACATCAATGTTGGATGAACCGTCCAAGGGGTCGAACAGCACCAGATAGTCACCGTTTGGATTACATGCCACAGGGTCTGGCTCTTCTTCACTTGCAAGGCCGCGCACAGATGGCATCGCGGCGAGGCACTCTTTGATAAGATCGTTAGAGATCACATCCAGCAATTTCTGGGATTCCCCCTGCACGTTTTCCTGCCCGGCACTGCCGAGAACGCCCGCCAATGCACCGAGATGCAGACGGTGAGAAATATCCTTACAGGTAACCGTCAGGCCTTCAATAATGTTGGCGACGTCTGAATCCTTGCAGTGGTTGTCGAGAAAAGTGCGCAGGCGCTGCATGCTCCGAACCTCATAGTCCTGATTTAAGTAATGGGCGCATACTACCTTAATCTGTGCGGAAATTCAGTGGCTGTTGGGGAGACGGCGGTGGCCGTGTAAACTAACCGCTTTGTAAAATGACTGGTCGACGGATGAAGCTTCACATTCTGGGAATCTGCGGCACCTTTATGGGGTCGCTGGCACAGCTGGCAAAAGCGCTCGGGCACGATGTCTCAGGGTCCGATCACGGTGTCTACCCGCCGATGAGTGATCAGCTGGAGCAGGCGGGTATAGCGCTGACCCAGGGGTTTGACCCGTCAGGTATTCCTGAGGAGGTTGACCTTGTCGTTATCGGCAATGCCATGGGGCGTGGTAACGCTTCGGTAGAATATGTTCTGGAGCGTGGTATTCCTTATACCTCTGGCCCTCAGTGGCTTGGAGAGCATGTACTTCAGGGCCGTTGGGTGTTGGCGGTGGCGGGCACTCACGGTAAAACAACGACCGCCAGCATGCTGGCATGGGTTCTCGAATACGCAGGGATGTCTCCGGGCTACCTGATTGGCGGTGTGCCCGAGAACTTTACGTCTTCCGCAACGCTGGGGGGAAGCCCCTTCTTTGTCATTGAGGCCGATGAGTACGATACGGCGTTTTTTGATAAGCGCTCAAAGTTCGTGCATTACCGCCCGCGTACCTTTATTGCCAATAACCTTGAGTTTGATCACGCTGATATCTTCCCTGATCTGGCGGCGATTGAACGCCAGTTTCACCATGCCATCCGTACTATTCCTCAAAGCGGGCAGGTTATACGTCCGGCAGAATGTGAAGCAATTGATCGTGTGATGTCGATGGGCTGCTGGAGTAGCCAGACGACTTTTGCATCTGCCGGAGCTGACTGGCAATGGACAATGAGTGCGCCCGATGGCAGTCAGTTTGAAGTGACTACTCGTGGCGAGACATATCCCATTCATTGGACCTTGTCTGGCCAGCACAACGTCAGTAACGCCGTAGCGGCGATGGCAGCAGCGTTTCATGTGGGTGTTAGTCCGGCTGTTGCGGCTGAGGCGTTGGCTCAGTTTCAGTCCGTTAAGCGGCGCATGGAGCGTGTGAATCCAGAAGGCACCATTCCCGTTTATGATGATTTTGCGCACCATCCAACTGCGATCGCGACCACGCTTGAGGGTGCTAAAGCTCAGTCAGTGCAAGCTGGCGGCCGCTTGCTTGCGGTACTGGAACCTCGCTCGAACACGATGAAAGCCGGCGTTCATAGAGAGACGCTGGCAGCGTCAGTGGATGCTGCTGATGGTACTTATTGGTTTGAACCAGAAAATATCAGCTGGTCACTCTCGGATGTCGTGAAGGCGTGCCGTGCTCCTGCGCAGTCTTATACATCCACGGCAGATATTGTTGATGCAGTTGTTAAGGATGCTCGTCCGGGTGATCGTATCCTTGTGATGTCGAACGGTGGTTTTGATAATATGCCCCGACGTTTAGCCAAGGCTCTGGAGGCGAAGTATGGCTGATACTGGTCGAATCCTGATTGCCGTCACTGGCGCTTCAGGTTCTGCTTATGCGCTGCGGCTGGGGCAAGCTTTAATCGCCGCTGGCGTGGGCGCGGATTTTATTTTCTCGAAAGCCGCTTTATTGGTACTGGCGACGGAAACCCGATTGACCCTGCCGGCAAAACCTCAGGCCCAGGCGCGGGAGTTGCAGAAGTATTATGGCTGTGGCGACGATGATGTCAGAGTCTACGGGCGGGAAGACTGGATGGCCCCATGGGCGTCAGGTTCAGGCCAGCCGGGCCCTGTGGTGATTTGCCCATGCAGCACGGGAACCTTATCTGCCGTTGCTACCGGGGCCAGTAATAATCTGATTGAACGCGCCGCCGATGTTGCACTCAAAGAGCGCCGGAAGTTGATTCTTGTACCTCGGGAAACGCCATTTTCTGAAATTCACCTGACCAATATGCTGACCCTGACGCGGATGGGGGCGACGGTCATGCCAGCCTGTCCGGGCTTCTATCACGAGCCGCAAAGTATCGATGATTTGATCGACTTTATTGTCGCGCGAATATTGAATCAGCTCGGCATTGATCACACGCTGATGCCCCGTTGGGGCGAATCTTCGGAGAAAAAGAATGACTGAAAATACACCTGAGCAATGCAACGAACCAGATAAGGCGAAGTGGAGCTTTATCGGGTTTATTGTTGGTGTGATTGTTACTGTACTGGCCTTGAAACACTACGGGTATATTCAGTTTCCCGAAGAGAAAGACCGGGCGACGGTCGCTGAGTTTAAGCTGCTGTCACTGAGCCCCGAATACGCAGTTAAGGTATCTGAAAAGTCTTCCGGGAAAGAGGCCTTCTGTGAAAGTGGTTATTTGTTACTCAGACCACAGAATGATAAGGATGTTGCCGGTATTCTGGTAACAGATAAAAATCGTCCGGTTGAATGCCAGCCAGATCTGGCCAGAACACAGCCTTAGGAATAAAAAGAATTATGTGGCGTACACCACTTGCGCTGGCGATACTCGCGGCGCTGTCTCTTCCTGCCCACTCGGCGCTTGATGACCTCGACAACGATGGCATTGCGGATGCTCAGGACCCAGACCGTGATGGAGATGGCCTGCCGAACTTCCTTGAAGCTGCCGCAGGTTTTGACCCCGACGTTCCTGACCAGACCGATATTGATGGCGATGGCATTCCTGATTCCATTGATGATGACATGGACAACGACGGTGTACCCAATCAGAAAGACGCGTTTCCACAGGATCCGAACGACTGGAAGGACACCGATGCCGACGGTGTCGGTGATAATACAGATCAGGATCTGGATGGGGATGGCGTAGGCAACGAGTATGAGAAAAAGCTTGGCTTTGACCCCATGCGATCGAGCTCCCGACCGAAAGATCGCGACAGAGACGGTATCCCGGACCTGCTTGATCCGGATATGGATAACGATGGCGTACCTAACGTTAACGATGCCTTCCCGCTGGATAAAGACGAATGGTCTGATCTTGATCGCGATGGTACCGGTGACAATACAGACTCAGACCGGGATGGCGACGGAGTAGGGAACACCTTCGAAGAAGAGGCGGGTACAGATCCTGATGACCGTTTCTCGGCGCCCGCAGACACCGATCGCGATGGTATCCCGGATCTTCTTGATGATGACCGGGATGGTGATGGTTTTGCTAACGATGTAGATCTCTACCCAGACAACAGCGCTGCCTGGGCTGATACCGATGGCGATGGCATCCCCGACAATGAAGATCCTGACGCCGATAACGACGGTATCCCTAACGTCTTTGAGATGCACCTTGGCACCGGCGTTCTCGACCCTGAGAGCAAGCCGTCGGATATTGATGGCGATGGCATGCCGGATTACTTCGATTCCGATCTGGACGGCGATGGCGTCGATAATAGTGCTGATGTATTTCCGTCAGATGGTGAAGAGTGGGTAGATACCGACGGTGATGGCATCGGTGATAACCGCGACCCGGATCGTGATAACGATGGCTTCAGTAATGACGTCGAGCAGACGGCAGGGTCAGATGATCTTGATCCCGAAAGTAAGCCACGTGATCTGGACAAGGACGGTATCGTTGATGTGCTGGATGACGACATGGATGGTGACAGCTATCTCAATGAAGATGATGCCTTTCCTGAGGATGCCTCAGAGTGGGCAGATTTCGATGGTGATGGTCTGGGTGACAACTCAGATGAAGACATCGATAACGACGGTATCAATAACGAATTTGAGCTGACGTTAAGCTTTGACCCTTACGATGCGGACAGTGTTCCGAGCGACTTTGACGGTGACGGTATCCCTGATGAGCTGGATACCGACCTCGACGGTGACACCATTGGTAATGACATCGACCTGTTCCCTCGTGATCCATCGGAGTGGTTCGACTTAGATGGCGATGGCATCGGCGATAACCGCGACAGAGACCGCGACGGTGATGGCATCGATAACGTCTATGAGGAGCAGGCTGGAACGAATCCGGCAGATGCAGGCTCGGTGCCGCGCGATGCTGATGGCGACGGTATCCCCGACCTTGTTGACCAGGACAGGGATGGAGATGGTTACCTGAACGATGAAGATGCCTTCCCTGATAACCCTCTGGAGTGGTCTGACCTTGACGGTGATGGCCAAGGCGACAATATCGATCTCGATATCGATGGTGACGGCATCAGTAATGAGTATGAGGTTCGATTGGGGACAGATCCGAAAGATCCATTAAGCGTTCCTGCTGATATGGATCGGGATGGCATTCCCGATGCACTCGATAAAGATATTGACGGCGATGAAGTCCCGAACGACAGCGATGTATTTCCACTGAACCGTAAGGAGTGGAGTGATACTGACGGTGATGGCACTGGTGACAACAGTGACTCTGATATCGATGGTGACGGTATCATCAACCGCTATGAGCGGGAGCTGTCTTACGATCCGTACGACAATACCAGTACTCCACCGGATTCTGATCGTGATGGTATTCCTGATGAGTTGGATGATGACCGCGACAACGACGGTTACAACAATGATGTGGATGCCTTTCCATCAGACCCGACAGAATGGGCAGATTTTGACGGCGATGGTATCGGTGATAATACAGATACCGACCTCGATGGTGATGGCTTCAGCAATGATATTGAAACGCGCGATGGCACTGATCCATGGGATAAAGCCGACTATCCTGACTACGATGCGCCAGTGATAGGTAACATCGAGTGGCTCGACGAGACGAAACGTTTGTCGGGCATGGCCTATGACGATGGCCGCGGCATTGAATCTGTCTGGCTTGAGAGTGTTATGGGCGACCGTTGTGATGGGTTCGTGTCCTACCCGGGGCATGTGATGGTGCCGTGTCAGATTATCGGTAACAGCACACGCTGGACTCTGGTTGTTGAGGACAAATTTGGCAATCGGGCTGAAAAAGCGGTCAACTTCGAGTAGTTCTTGAGTATGTAAAGGTCAGAGTTTCGCCTGACCTGACATGCGAATAGGGGAACACTGACTATACTCACACAAAGACGGTCAACAGCTTCTCCCGAAGGAGAGTTATGTCACTCAACTGTGTGTATTGTAAAAAACCAGTATTTGGAACGAGCGGTGTCACTGTGCCCGGCAGTGGTCCGGCTCATCAGCATTGCTATCAGGCTCAGGCTGCATTGGCGCGCACGTTTCAAGCACTTGATATCAGTCAGCTCAGCGATGACGAGCTTCTGGACCTGCAAGACATGGTGCTGGCGGAGGTGAATGATCGACGTCGTAAAGGTGAAGGTGGCGGAGATAGCGAAATTGAGCTCTTCTGAGGGGCTTTCGGGTGGGGTACACTGGCGGCTTTTAAGTCGCCATTTTTGTTTATGATTATTGAAAATACATCTGATCTGATTCGTCAATGGACGCTCCTGACTCTGAGCGATGGCTCCCCTGTGGCCGAGGCTGAGCTGGTCAACGGCAACGCTCTGGTGATAAGCCCGCAGGCGATTGCCCTGTTCCGCCGTCCGGGGGATTGTATTAACCCGTTGGCTGGAGGCATGGTCCGCAACGAAGCCTTTACCGATGGACGGATACTTCAACCTCCTTTCATTGAAGAGCACAGAGCCGGGTTTGTTGGTCTCACCGATGGACTGGCTCTGCTGATCGGCCTGAACGATGTTCGTATGTATCCCAACAGAAATGACGCCTTGCGGAATCAGAATATGATTTGTGAGTTGTCATTGGCTGTCGATTAAATCCCACGTGCTGTCTGAGGGTAGCAGTGGTAATCTTGCTTTTTTGAACCCGATACTCGGAATACACGTTTGGCTATCAGTAGTTTTCACACCCACATCATCGGCGCAGATCGCCCGGTAGGCCGTTACATCAGTCGCTTGATGGCAGAGCAGAATCTCATTCACCGCGGTGTGTCCATTGCCAGCACCGAGCGACCAATGTTGCAGTCCAGTGCCCGACCTGCGTATGTGATTTCGCCGGCGCTGAATGAAGATACCGATGTGGAGTCGGCTAAATTCTGGATTGGCCGGGCTCAGGAAGAGGGTGCACTGGTTGTGTTGCTTTCGACTCTGCATCGCTACCTGGGCGGTAAAGAAACAGTCACTGAACAATATGCCGCTGATAACACCAGTGCATTGAGCGAGGCCTTTGCTGAGCTGGAGATGCTGGCGGCGGAGAATCCTCAGCATATTATTCTTCGTGTGGGGCAGCTTTTGACGCTTGATGGCAGTGATTTTGCCAGCCGTATTCTCAGTGTGATTCGTTCAGAGCCGACGCTGGCGCTGGATATGCAGCGTGAGTTTGAGCCTACTCCGGTCGACGATGTTGCCATTGTGGTACTGGCGATGCTGCGTCAGATTCATCTCGCAGATGATCTCTGGGGTACTTATCATTTCTCCGGTGTCGAGGCGGTATCTTCTTATACCTTTGCAGAGGCGCTACTGGCTGAAGCTCGCCAGTTTGAGGACCTGACGGCAGTAGAACTGACAACGCAGGAAGGGGGGATGACACCCGAGGTGTGGGCGCCTGTTGCTGATCATACGGCTCTGTTCCACACGTTTGGGATTAAAAATAAAGCATGGCGGCAGGGGTTGGCGCGACTGGTACGGGCCTATTATCACGACCCATCAAAAGAAACCGCCTGAGTTCTCAGGCTACAACAAGGTTCAGCTGCCGGTATTGAAGGTAGCTGACTTCTGATACAGATCCATCAGTTTATCTGTGATCAGGCTACGAATGCTTTCTCGTTCCAGTGACGATAGTCCCGACAGTTCGCTCAGGCGAAGGCGGTGCAGGTGCAGGCAAGGCAGCTTATCGTTGAATTCACGAAGGTCGCCTTTCATCAGTACTGGCAGGAAGGGGTCATCGCTGTTGGTTCTGCGTAGAATTTGTCGCATGCCTTCCTGAAAGGGAATAGGCACCGAGCGGACTTTCTTATCCTTGTGAGAGATCACCAGATACAAACCTTGCTTACCAATCAGATTGCCCGGAATGACATGCAGGCCTGTAGCGCTGACGGCGTCTGGGTTCAGGTGGCTGAAGGTATCGTGAAAAGCATACGGGTCCGGGAGAATGACCATCTGGCGGTGTGCTTCTTCCGGAAAGAAAATACTGTAGTTAGTATAAAGCTGACGCACTGATGTTGAGAATACACAGAAGCGGTTTTCGAACTGCTTTACGAAATTCATGGCACGTTTGTGCTGATTGAGTTTCTCAAGATCCCATACGAGATCGCTGTTCTGCTGCTGCGCTACTGTATTCATTTTAATCTCCATCAGGCATGCGGTTTTTGGGCCCGCTTATTTTTTTACCGAATTATGAATCCGGTATGACGGCACTGGCTACACTTCTGAAATCTTAATTGCCAAATTCAGTCGATATCATGACGCTTGATTAGTCGTCGTGAGCCATATGACTGGCAGAGTACAAATTCAGGCTGATCGGATCAGTCGGGAAAGTATGGCAGCGGAAAGAAGAAAAAAGTGTGACTCAGCTAACGGTTCTTTTCAGGTCAATGTAAAGAGTTTGTCTGCCTGACCTGATAGGATAATGACTATTTGACCCATTTTGAGCCAGGCGTCGTCGCCACTGCCTTTGGCGGCCAGGTCAGCTTCGGCTGCGGTACTGAGTGCTCTGTGCAAATCTTTCATCGACAGGCGTTGTAGAGCTGCTTTGTACGGGGCTTGCTGCCTTGGCCAGACGCCTTGGGTGCGAAAGCCTTCAGAGAGCGCCTGTGCCCCCTGACATGGTTTCAGGGCGATGAGTTGTCTTATCTTCCGAGTTAGCGCTCCAAGCACCATAATGGGTTCATGCCCCTCTGAGCGCAGGTGGCTGAGCATGCGGTTTGCTTCGCCGAGTTTCCCCGTCAGGCAGGCGTCTGCCAGTCCGAACGCATCGAAACGGGAGCTGTCTCCTGCACTCTGCATAATGAGTTCTTCACTGATGGTTGTCTCGCCCAGCATTCGCAGTTTTTCTATTTCCTGTACCGCAGCCAGAAGATTGCCTTCTGTCTGGTGTGCAAGTGCTGACACGGCAGCCTGATCAGCCTGCAACCCTGCCATCTGGAATCGTCGTTTCAGCCAACTCGGATACTGGTTTCGCTCTATCGGCCAGATGGGCAGTACAACGCCGTGTTTCTCAATGGCTTTATACCACGCGGTTTTCTGTGTCTTCGCGTCCAGGCGAGGGCAGATAATCAGCAGGATATTGTCAGGCGACGGGTGCTCAGCAAGGTCCTTAATGGTCTCCCCTTTGTCTGACGGCTTGCCATTGGGAATGCGTAGCTCCAGCAGGCGGCGGCTGGAGAACAAAGACATGGCTGAGGCTTCTTCCCGCAGAGTCCGCCATTCAAAGCCAGCTTCTGCATGAAACAGCTCGCGCTCATCAATGCCTTGCTGCTTTACGGCTTTGCGTATGTCGTCACAGGCTTCCATCACCAGTAGCGGATCATCGCCTGAGATCAGATAGCAGGGAGCCAGCTCTTTGGCGAGGTGAGGCCCTAACTGGTCCTGACGCAGTTTCATTAAAGACGTTCCAGCCGACGCATTAAGCGACTGAGCAGGTCTGAATCAAGCGCGTCGCGCAGCTGTCGTTCTTCTTGCTGTGTAGCAACGACGTTATTTACGTCGTTACTGAGGGTGCGCCGTGCCTCTGTGACGAAGTGGTCGGTTTCTTCACCCCGGGTTACCGTCACGTCGAGTAAGGCGTTAAATTCATATTCAGCGATCTGGCCAACGCTGTTTACAGACAGGGTCCGGCGTTCAACGGAATACTCGTTAATCTCGATCTGAGCGGGTGCATCAAGCGCCCGCTCAGGAACCACGACATCATTAAATCGCAGACGCTGAATCAGTTGCTCTCGAATGTTCTGGGGGCCACCGCCAACATGAATGATACGGAAACCCTCTGGTAATTCAGAGACGCCTCTGAGTTGCCAGCCGCAGCTGGCGATCACACTTAGCGTTAGAGCGATAATCAGGTGGCGCATAGTGGATTCATTACTCTTCTGGTTCTATGACTGATAACGTAGTTAGCTCGCTTAATTCGCCACGATGTTGACGAGTTTACCTGGCACCACGATGACCTTGCGAATTGTCTTGCCGTCAATCTGGTTTTTCACGCTGTCATCGGCCAGCGCCATGGCTTCCAGCTCGTCTTTGCTGGCGGTTGCCGGCGCTTCAAGTTTCGCGCGCACCTTTCCGTTCACCTGAACAATCAACAGGATGCTGTCTTTTTCCAGCGCTTTTTCATCAACGACTGGCCACGGAGCATCCAGCACCAGACCATCATTACCGAAGGCTTCCCACAGAGACTGCGCAATGTGTGGCGCAATCGGTGACAGCATACGAACGACCGCATCGAGACCTTCTGCGACGACGCTACGGCCGCCAGCACTTTCGAGCTTTTGCTTTTGCAGCGTATTGATCAGCTCCATCACGGCGGCGATGCCTGTATTGAAGCTGTTTCTTACGCCGAAGTCGTCGCTCACTTTCTGAATGGTCTCGTGCACTTTACGGCGCGCGTCTTTTTCGTCTTTGCTGAGGTCGCTGATGTCACCGCGATCTGCTTGCTGAATCAGTTCATAGCTGAGGCGCCACACGCGCTGAAGAAAACGCTGTGCACCCGATACGCCAGAATCAGACCACTCAAGCGTCTGCTCCGGCGGCGCAGCAAACATGGTGTACAAACGCACGGTATCGGCACCGTATTGCTTGATGGCTTCCTGTGGGTCGACACCGTTGTTCTTTGATTTGGACATTTTGCTCATGCCCGCGGCGGTCAGCTCAAGACCATCTTCTGTGCGCTTAGCACCAATAACACGGCCTTTTTCGTCACGCTCAACCGTTACATCGAGAGGGTTAACCCATTCTTTGGCACCGTTTTCAGTGGTGTAAGAGAAGGCTTCGGCCAGCACCATGCCCTGAGTCAGCAGGTTTTTGAACGGCTCGTCGCAGTTCACCAGACCTGCGTCACGCAGTAACTTATGGAAGAAGCGGGCGTACAGCAGGTGCAGAATCGCGTGCTCGATACCACCGATGTACTGGTCGACAGGGAGCCAATAGTTAGCTTCTTTCGGGTCGAGCATCTGGGTGTCGTCCTGCGGCGAGCAATAACGCGCGTAATACCAGGAGGATTCCATAAAGGTATCGAAGGTATCGGTTTCGCGGAACGCAGGTTGACCATCCAGTTCGATGTTTTCGAATTCCGGGTTGTTCTTAATCGGCGAGTTGACGCCGTCCATCACCACGTCGGTTGGCAGAATCACTGGCTGATGACTTTCAGGCGCAGGAATGGTGTCACCATCCTGAGTACGGATCACCGGAATCGGTGAGCCCCAGTAGCGCTGGCGACTGACGCCCCAGTCGCGCAGGCGGTAGTTTACTTTGATTTCGCCTTTGCCTTCGCTCTCCAGTTTGGCGGCGATGGCATCGAAGGCTGCATCAAAACCGAGGCCATCGAATTCACCCGAATTAATCAGGGTACCTTTTTCAGTGAAGGCTTCTTTACCCAGATCAATCTCTTCTCCATTTGCAGGCTCAATCACTTGCTGGATGTCGATGCTGTATTTTTTCGCAAATTCCCAGTCACGCTGGTCGTGCGCAGGTACGGCCATCACCGCGCCGGTACCGAACTCCATCAGTACAAAGTTAGCGACCCAGACGGGCACCTCTTTGCCAGAAATCGGGTGGATCGCTGTAAAACCGATAGCCATGCCTTTTTTCTCGGCGGTGGCCATATCGGCTTCTGCTGTACCTGATTTGCTGCATTCGTCGATGAAGGCAGCCAGTTCTGCGTTGCTCTCTGCAGCTTCTTTTGCAAGAGGGTGACCAGCAGCAACCGCAACGTAGCTTACACCCATCAGGGTGTCCGGGCGGGTGGTGTAAATCTCAAGGTTATCCTCGCGATTTTTCAGACCGAAGCTCATCTGGATGCCGCGGGACTTGCCGATCCAGTTACGCTGCATGGCCTTTACCTGGTCTGGCCAACCATCCAGCTGGTCGAGATCGTTCAGAAGTTCTTCTGCGTAATCCGTGATACGGATAAACCACTGTGGAATTTCTTTGCGCTCGACCACAGTGTCACAGCGCCAGCAGCATCCGTCGATGACCTGCTCGTTGGCCAGTACGGTCTGGTCATTCGGACACCAGTTCACCGCTGAGACTTTCTTATACGCCAGACCCTTATCGATCAGTTTCGTGAAGAACCACTGCTCCCAGCGGTAGTACTCCGGGTCACAGGTCGCCAGTTCACGATCCCAATCGTAACCAAAACCCAGCGACTTCAGCTGGCCTTTCATATAGGCGATGTTTTCTTTGGTCCACTTGGCAGGAGCGACCTGATGCTTGATCGCGGCATTTTCAGCAGGTAGACCAAACGCATCCCAGCCCATTGGCTGCATGACGTTTTTACCTTGCATGCGCTGGTAGCGGGAGATCACATCACCGATGGTGTAGTTACGCACATGCCCCATGTGTAGCCGCCCGCTTGGGTATGGGAACATCGACAGGCAGTAGAACTTCTCTTTGTTGCTGTCGACTACGGCTTTAAATACCTGATTTTTTCCCCAGTGATTCTGAACTGCTGATTCAATGGCTTGGGGTTGATAAGTCTCTTGCATGGTCATGTGCTGTATTGGGCCTGATTCGTGGCGTGGATTCGCAATTCTCTGGCATAAGAGTTTACCTGATTGAACGGAGTGATGGGAGTTCTGCCTTTCTCTATACCTTACCGAGTGCGGTGTAGTTTTTTAACGTTGAGTATGCGGAATCTTCAAACAAGTATTAAGTCGCATGAAGTATTGTATACGATACTGAAATAGTCTTGTTAATAATAATCTGTAGCATTTATTTTTGTATTGTTTCTTCGGGTATCTTTCCTGTCGCAATTGAACAACCTGATGAAATTGATGACCCGTAATTGGAGATCCCGATGAAAAAGCTCGCTGTGCTTGGCACCGCTATTGCCCTGTCTAACATGACCTATGCGGCGGATGCTGCAACACAAGCTCAGATTGACGAATTGAAAGCTCAGATTGCTGCGCTGGCTGACACGGTTGATGCGCAAGCGGAAGGACCGGCTAACCCAGTTTATATCGGTGGTTACGGCGAAATGCACCTGAATCTGAACCAGGGAAAAGACAACGAGATTGATTACCACCGTTTCGTTCTTTTCTTCGGTAAAGAATTCACGGATAAAGTACGTTTCTTCTCTGAACTTGAGCTTGAGCACAGCCTTGCAGGTGACGGTAAGCCGGGTGAAGTTGAACTTGAGCAGGCGTATGTCGAAGTTGATGTGACAGAGAACACTCAGGTAAAAACCGGTTTGTTCCTGCTGCCTGTGGGTATTCTGAACGAAACGCATGAGCCAGAGACATTCTACGGCGTTGAGCGTAATAACGTTGAAAAGCGCATTATTCCTACTACGTGGTGGGAAGGCGGTGTCATGGTGTCGGGCAAAATCGCTGATGGTCTGAGCTATGACGTTGCCATGCACTCTGGCTTGAGTGCCGTCGAGGTCGATGGTGATGGTGGTATTGATGACCAATACGATAATCTGCGTTCGTCTCGACAGAAGGTTGCCGAGGCCCCGGCGAACAAGGCTGCATATACTGCTCGTGTTAAATATACTGAGATTCCAGGCCTTGAACTGGCGTTGACTGGTCAATTCCAAGACGACTTATTACAGGGAGTTGGTGATCGCGAGGTAAGTGGGCGATTAATCGAAGCCCATGCGGTCTACCAGCGTCATGGGTTCGGCGTAAGAGCATTATATGCAGCTTGGAATCTAGATGATGCCGCAGATGATTTGATCGCAGCGGGTGCATCTAAGCAAAACGGTTACTACATTGAGCCGTCTTACCGCATCAACGAGCAGGTTGGTGTGTTCTACCGTAACAGCATGTGGGATACCGCCGCGGGTGACAGCAATGATTCTGAAAAGACTCAGAATGACTTCGGTGTGAACTACTGGCTGGCTGATACTGCGGTTCTGAAGGCGGATTACTTCCGTCAGGAAACCGCTGGTGAATTGAGCGCCACTGGTTACAATCTTGGCGTAGGTTTCAGCTTCTGAGGTAGACCGGTTTGTTACGTTCGCTTTGTACTTTGTTGCTAATAATAGGTTTGCCGGTATCGGCCGGTACAACCTATTACACGCCTGCGCAGATCAGTGCTGAAGTATTCAGCGAGTCCGAACCGGAAAAATCGGCGCTCTGGATGACACCAGAGCGTCGACAGCAAGCAGAGGCCTTGCTAGGAGACGCGCCTCGTCAGGCGCGACTTCGTTATCTTGCCGCTGACGGACGGTATCTCTGGACGCTGAGTGAAATCGGCAAAGAGAAACCAATCACTTTCGGCATCGTGACAACGTCAGGTCATATAGAGCGTATCGAGGTCATGGTCTTCAGGGAAGTTCGCGGGGATGAAATTCGCCTTCCACAATACACCCGTCAATACAAAGATATCGCTCTGACTGAAAGCGGCGATCTTTCTCAGCATATTGATGGTATCTCCGGTGCGACCTACTCAGTGCGCACAATGAAGAAAGTCGCTAAACTGGCGCTTCTATTAGATCGCTGGGCGAATGAGGATAATGCAGTCGAACCATAGACCGCAGCTAAGACGAAAAATCCGCTTTTTTCTGCATCGCTGGCATCGCCGTCTCGGGTTGCTGGTGTCCTTGTTATTAATCCTTCTTGTGATTACAGGAGTTGCGCTGAACCATACAGGGCAGCTGGAGCTGGATAATCACTACCCTCAGAGTCGTATTCTGCTTTGGCCCTATCAATCGTTATTGCCTGACAATATAGGTTACGAAGGCAGCCATGGGTTGCTGCATTCTGCGAACGGACTGCTGCTGCTCGATGAGGATATGCTGGCAGACTGTTCCCGGCTGACGGGCGCGGCAGAGACTACTGAATATGTGCTCGTCAGTTGCGCTTCTGTCTGGCATCTGCTGACTGGTAGCTATCAGTTGCTTGAGTCTTTTGATCCTGCTTTTCTTAGCCTGCCTGAAGACGCACAGCCGGCGGTTTCAGATGGACAATTGGTTGTCGGCTCTTCGGATTATTGGCAGAAACTAAATGTCGATACACTGACCCTGGAAGGCAGAGTTACGGTCGCCCAGACTTCGACTTACGAGGTACTGCCTGCTGTCAATCAGTCCATCAGCTGGCAGCGTATTATGCAGGATATGCACAGTGGCCGCTGGTTTGGTAGCTGGGGAGTGTGGGTTGTAGACATCGCTGCTTTCGTGATGATGCTGCTAGCTTTCAGTGGTATCTGGATGTGGTTGTCGCGTCCTGGTAACAGAAGGTAACCAGACCAACGTTGCCGCAGCTCGTCCGATTTGTTTTTATAGGCCTATATTACTAACTTCGCGTCACGGATTCTGACACTGTGCTTGTTCCCCGCGCCAGCGATAATGAAAGCGATGTAGAAACGCGCGTTATTGCGGTTAAAACAACCCGACCTGAGGCACCTGCCAGCCATATTGACCGCTCAGATATTCTTATGGCGGCACTGGCATCCTCGCCAGTGACAATGATGTTGGCGCCGGCAGGGTATGGAAAAACCTCAGTGATAGCGTCGTGTGTCTCTCTGCTGGAGATGGACCATACCGTCGTTTACTATCAGTGCGATCGTTTCGATGAGTCGCCGCGGTTGATGGTGCGGGCGTGTGAGGAAAAGCTAGGCCTGGCCGCCCAGGAGGTATCGTCGTCGCTCTCTGATATGGAGGCGGTGGCGACTCTTCTGGAGCATGTTCGCCAACAGGATGCCCAGTTCGTACTTATCATTGACAATGTCGAATATCTTGATTTTGAGGAAAGCCGGGCAATTGCGACGCTCCTCCTGCGTTATCGTCCGGCGAATCTGAAGCTCGTATTCAGCGGGCGTTACTTGCCGTTTGCCCGCGGCAGCATTGGGTTGTTGCCAGACATTACCTGGTTAACTACCCGAGATCTCAGCTTTTCAATAGCAGAATTTAATGCCCTGCTGGAGCGTCAACAACTGACGTTGCCGTCGGCTGAAGTTCCGTCCTTACTGCGTAAAATGCAGGGATGGCCTGCAGGATTAGCGCTTTGGCTGATGGCGTGGCGTTGTGCGGGAATGCCAGAGAGGTGGAGTGGAGAGCTGGGCCTCTACGAGGTGTCTGACTATCTTCGCGGCGAAGTCATTACAAACCTTGCGGGGCCCTTAAGAGATCTGATGTGTTTATGTGCGGTGCTTGGGACCTTTCACGATGACCTCGTAAAAGCCGTCGCACCCGATATTTATGCCGCGGCAGACATGCAAGGTTTGCTGGCGCTTGGCTTGTACCTTCAGGAGGTTCCGGGGCGCCCGGAGTGGTTCCGTATGGATCCTATCGTAGCGCAGTGTCTGTCGCGGTTACGTCCGGCAGACTGGCGCAGGGATATTCATCTGCGTGCGTTCAATTGGTTCCGTGATCGCAACGATGCCATTGCTGCATTATTTCATGCCGGGCAGTCTGATCATGGGGCGATTGACTCCGGTTGGATGGCGCAGCAGTCGGATAGTATTCTCGCCAGTCTGGATACTCAGGGGCTGACTGTCTGGTTCGATCAATTGAATGAAGACCAGTTATATACGTCGCCGGATCTGATGCAGATTGCGTGCTGGACTCATCTACTGACGAATCGACTTGATGCAGCTCAGAACCTTATTGAACGTTTGTCATTGGTTCCGGGTATTGATGAAGCCGGTTTGATTGCCTTAAAAGGCTATATGGCAGGCTCACGGGGAGAGTTAACCCGAGCGGAGCGACAATGTCGTCAGGCGCTGGAAATGTTACCGGCAGAACGCTTCAGTCTCAGATTTTTGACTGCCTCGATGCTGGCGCTGGTCTCTCTGGCGCATCGGGATCTTGATGGCTCGCGCATATGGAATCGTTTTGCCCTCGATATCGCCCGCAAATCACGCCAGAGTGCGCTTGAAGGCATGGCACACCTCGATCATGCGCGTATCGAGTTCAATCGCGGCCATGCGTCCCGGTGCTTATCCGTTCTGACTCAGGGGCATGAAGTGCTTGAGGCCAGCCCGCATGGCGGAAACAGCCTGGCGTATGCGCGGTTGCAGATTCTGAAGGCAACCGTTGGCTGGATTACTGGTTACAATGATGAACCTACTGATGCTGCTCTCACTCAGGCATTGCTGCTCTGTGAGGAGCGCTCTGATCCGGCAGCGGCCTACGGATACGCTATCCGGGCGTTGAACCTGATGGGGCAGGGGCAATACTCACTGGCCCTGAATGTACTGGACGACGGCGAGCGTCGCTTGCAGGAACAGCAGGTCGACTTCGTTGCCTACGCCTGGTTACACACAGTGAGGTCGAACATCTGGATCTCGCAGAAGAAATTCCGTCGTGCTCACGATTGCCTGGAAGCTCTGCTTGAAGATGCTGACAGCGCCGGTGTAGCACGCTGTGAATACAGTGCGTTGCTGCCGGGTTTCAGTACACTGACCCTGTCCCGGTTACACCTGATGGCAGGGCGCCCAGAAGTATGCCTTGATCTGACGGATCGTTGGTTACGCCACACCCCGGACGGTTTTATGTCCGTATTTATCCGCATGATTCGGGCCGGAGCCTTGATGACGTTGCAACAACCTGCTGAAGCTATGCGCCAGATCGACGTTGTTAAGAAGACGTTTCGTGCGGAGGGCGTCAATCAACAATTGCAGAGCTGGTTACCTGGATTGGTGGCTTTTCTGGATTTACCAAAGGTCGAACTGAACCCGGCGCATGAGCCCTCATCGGCACTCAGCGAGCGTGAGCGCGATGTACTCAATCTCATGGCGCAGGGGATGTCGAATCAAGCGATTGCTGATCAACTTTATATCTCACTGCATACAGTGAAAACCCACGCCCGCAAGATCAATGTGAAGCTGGGCACAGGCAGCCGGACTCAGGCGATACATAAAGCAAAAGAGTTGATGTTGATCTGACGTCAGGGTTTTCAGGCGTGAGTCAGGTCTCATGTTTCGGTCGGGCCAGTTTTGTCTTCTCTTCGGTAGCTAGCAAATCTGTCATTCAGTTCTATGTTGACTGACCACGTAACAAATAATTTGATGAGGATATCAATAGGATAGCTTTTGTAATCAAACGGTGAATCACGTTGGTAAATTTGCGTTAACTGGACTAAACCTTGTAATACGTCTCACTAGATGCCTTAACGCCTATGGAATACAAGGTCCTCGTTGTTGGCTGCAACGATATAAAAAAGCTCGGGGAAAACCTCGGAGATCAGTTCTCGCTGTTGGCTGTTGCGACTGCGCAGGAAACATTTCACCTGCCTGACCTCAAAGAATACAAGCTTGCTATCGTACTTGATAAAGAGGCTGACGGAACAGGCGCTCAGGCACAGGTTCGGGCACTCAAACATCACCCGGTAATTTCACCATTACCCGTGGTTGTACTGGCAACAGAAGAGCGCGACCTGGATTCCCGGCTGGGTTTCTATGATGCAGGTTGCGACGACCATATTCAGTTTGGCAACGGGGCGGAGTTACAGGTTCGCCTCATGAAAGCGATTTTTAACCGTATTGCCAATGAGCAGCTTAAACAACAGCTGGAAAAGGCGAATGAAATGGCGTTTATCGCCATGTCAGACACCTCAGACCTTGGCGTCAACATTCAGTTTTTGCTGGATATTAATCAGTGCGAAAACCTTGATCAGGCGGGCATGCGTCTGTTTCAGGCACTCAAAAGTTACAATATCAGCAGCTCTCTACAGATTCGTAGTCGTTTCGGTGAAAAGAACATGGAAGCGAATGGGATGGCCAAGGACCTGGAATCAACCTTACTGCGGGAATGCAGTGAAATGGGGCGCTATGTCGACTTCGGAAAGCGCTCAATTATGAATTACGGCCGCGTCTCGCTGCTTGTCAGGAACATGCCTTTAGACGACCCGAATAAGTATGGCGCGATCAAAGATAACGTTTTTTCACTTCTACAGGGGCTGGATGCCAGAGTAGGAGCACTCGATAATGTAGAGTCACTGAAGCTGGAAAGTCAGCTTGTGGTGAAGCTGACATCGCGCATGACTCACATAATGGAAGGTATAGACAAAGGCTACCATGACGTCATGGTGCGAATTGTCGATGCCGTGGAAGATATCGCCGATGGGATTGAGCAGGAAATCCAGTTTCTGGGTATGGATGAACAACAAGAGCGGGTGATTCAGAAGGTTCTTGAAAACGGCATTCTTGAGACCAACCGGGTCTTCAACGAAGGTCTGAAAATGGATAAGAGCCTGACCGGCTACCTGACGGAAGTAGGGCGCGTTTTCGCGTCAGATAAAGTGAAAACCGAAGAGTTGATGGCTCTCGTCGAAAAGATCCCCGCGAACGGTTGAGATAAGCGGCCCGACTGAGTCGCTGTCCCTGGGCTGATATACACGAGTGTATTGAGATAGCTCTTGATATGGCGCTTGATATGAGGGGTCAGTGCCGCTTGAGGTGGTCGTCAAGATTATCTTCGGCAGGGAAAATATCGGCTGGAATATCGCCAGACATTAATTCATCCGTCATGGGCTTACCCGGAATCGCGTGACCTTCGCTTGCCCACTCACCCAAGTCAATCAGCTTACAACGCTCACTGCAAAAGGGGCGGTACTTCTCTTCTTGAGTCCATTGGACTGTTTTTTCACACGTTGGACATTTAACTTCCACGAACACCTCAGGCTAATTGCAGGTACGACTGATGAAGCGCTGCAAGTTGTTCATACAATGCTTCAAGATTGCCTGAATTATCCACCGCATCGTCTGTCTTCTGCAACCGCTCTGCACGAGGTAGTTGCGCTGCAATAATGCGACGAATCTGTTCTTCTCCGTTGCTATCGCGAGAGCAGGCCCTTTCAACCTGAATCTCCTCGGGAACGTCGATCACCAGGGTACGGGAGACCAGCTCGCTTTGACCGCTCTCGAACAACAGCGGAGATTCGAGAATGGCGTAGGGAGATGTCGCTGCATTCAACTGCACAATGATGCTATCCCGGATACGTGGGTGAGTCTGGCTCTCCAGCCATTTGCGTTCATCGGGCTCAGCAAAAACTTTAGCGCGTAACCAGGCACGGTTGAGAGTACCGTCATCAAGAAGCGCATCAGTACCGTAGCGTTCTTCGATGGCGATCAAGGCAGGTTGGCCTGGCTCAACGACTTCACGGGCAACCACATCGGCATCAACGACCGTTATTCCCTGATCTCTGAAATACTTACTAGCTGCGCTTTTACCGCTACCAATGCCGCCAGTGAGGCCGAGAATAAACATATCGATTTGGAGTCCGCTTATTGTATCGTCGGTTATATGACCGAGAAGTACCATTGAGTGATTTCATCTCCCCACATGGCGACAATCCATCCCGCCATAGCAAGGTAAGGGCCGAAAGGAATAGGAACCTGGCGGTCACGTCCAAGCGCAATCACTCCTGCGATACCAACGACGGCACCGACAACGCTCGACATGATGATAATGGTCAACAGCGACTGGAAACCAAACCAGGCGCCCAGGGCGGCCAAAAGTTTGAAGTCACCATAGCCCATACCATCTTTGCCCGTGAGCAGTTTGAAGATCCAGAAGAACCCCCAAAGCACGCCATAACCAAGCGCCGCCCCAAGAACAGCCGACTGAAGGTCAGTAAACATACCTTGCGTATTGAGCAGTAAACCGAGCCAGAGCAAGCCTAGCGTTAATGTGTCTGGCAGGATCTTATGATCAATATCGATAACCGACATCGTAATCAGGAGCCAGGTGAACACCAGCATCGCCAGCAGAGCCCAGCCCCATTCAAACTTAAGCAGTAAGAGGCCGCTCATTACTGCCGTAGCGATCTCGACCAACGGGTAACGCAGGCCAATACGAGTGCCACACGACGCGCACTTACCTCGTAGGAAAATCCAGCTGAATACGGGGATATTCATCCAGGGCTTAACCGGTGCCGAACAAGAAGGACAGTGGGAGGCTGGGGTAACCAGATTATAACTCTTGCTCAGGTCTTTAATGGCTGGGTGATCAGGGAGTTCTTCCTCCATCCCCTGGCACTCTTCCTTCCAGCCTCTGAACATCATGATTGGCATACGTAGAATGACGACATTCAGAAAGCTGCCAATCAGGAGGCTTAGGATGAGGGTCGCTATAAGTAACAGCTCTGTTGATTCAGACAGAAGCTGCAGCAAATTTATCATCTGACGGCTTCACCCATCTGGAAGATTGGCAGATACATGGCAACGATCAAGCCGCCGACAACAACACCAAGGAAAACCATCATGGCTGGCTCAATCATGGCCGTCAGGTTATCTACTGCGTTATCTACTTCGTCTTCGTAGTAATCGGCGGACTTCGAGAGCATTTCGTCCAGTGCACCAGATTCTTCACCGATGGACGCCATCTGTACCACCATATTCGGAAATACTTTGGTATCGCGCATTGCCTGATGCATTTGTTGACCAGAGGCCACATCGTCTTTGATCTTCAGTACCGCTTTTCGATATACCGAATTACCAACAGCGCCAGCTACTGATTCCAGGGCATCTACTAAAGGAACACCGGCGGCAAAAGTGGTTGAAAGTACGCGCGAAAATCGCGCAATCGCAGCCTTCTTGATCAGGTCACCTATAACAGGTACGCCTAACAAAAACGCTTCAAATTTGTCTTTGAAGTCTTTCGATGTTTTTAGTGCATGATAAAGGCCTGCACCCACGATCACTAAAAAGCCGATGATATAAAGGTAATACTCTTGTGCACTTTCTGACAGATCAACAACAAACTGTGTCGGAGCGGGTAGCTCAGCCCCGAAGCTGGTAAACATCTCTTCAAATGTCGGTACCACTTTTACAAGCAGTATAAGAGTCACAGCAATGGCAACCAACATCGTTATAGAGGGGTACATCAGCGCTTTCTTAATCTTGGCTTTGAGCGCTTCCGTCTTCTCTTTATATATTGCGACTTTCTCGAGCATGGTCTGCAGAGTACCGGCTTGCTCGCCTGATTCGATCAGGTTGCATGTCAGGTCATCGAAGTGCTCGGGGTACTTTCTCAGTGCTGTGGCGAAGTCATTACCCGATGAAACAGAATCTCGAACATCCGCTATCGTATTCTTGAGACCGCGATTATCAATACCGTCACCGACAATATCGAACGCCTGAACCAACGGCACGCCCGCTTTTACCATGGTCGCCATCTGGCGGGTAAAAAAGGTAATGTCGCTGCTTTTAATTTTTTTGGAGCCGCCACCGCCGATACCGAAAATCGAGATCGGTTCTGCTGCCTTCTTAACCTTGCGAGGTTCTATGCCTTGCTTGCGCAGCTGGGCTTTTGCGTAGGCAGAGTTGATGGCAATGATCTCACCTTTCGCAGCTTGCCCACGGCGATTGATACCTTCCCAGGCAAAGGTACTCGACTTTTGTTGTTTTACTTGTTTTGCCATAACACTTTTGACCCTAGAGCGAGCTGTAATACTGACAGAGGCTTAGTCCATTGTCACACGATTTGCCTCTTCGAGGCTGGTGATGCCAGCGGCGACCTTCCTCAGAGCGGACGTTCTGAGGTCAGCGAATCCTTCTTTTCGTGCCGAATCGGCAATTTCAATTGAGTTTCCACCTGACATAATGATACGAGAAATTGAATCTGTAATAGAAACTACTTCATAGATACCCACCCTCCCTTTGTAACCAGCATTGCAACTTGCACAGCCAATAGGGCGGTAAAAGTCGCCAGAGGCGATCTGCTCGTTATTAAAGCCCGCTTCTTTGAGTGCCTCTTCTGGAATCTCTGCTGGTTGTTTGCAGTTGCTGCAAAGTCTGCGGGCCAGACGCTGGGCAATAATCAATGAAACTGACGTTGCGATATTAAATGCAGGAACCCCCATATTCGCCAGACGCGTCAGGGTTTCGGCGGCGCTGTTGGTGTGCAGTGTGGATAAAACCAGGTGACCTGTCTGTGCCGCTTTGATGGCAATCTGAGCCGTTTCCAGGTCCCGGATCTCACCCACCATAACAACATCAGGGTCCTGACGCAGAAATGAGCGTAGTGCCGAGGCAAAATCGAGGCCGACTTTGTTATTCACGTTGACCTGGTTAATTCCCTCAAGGTTAATCTCTACTGGGTCCTCTGCAGTAGAAATATTAGTACCTTCGACATTCAGAATATTCAGGCCGGTATAAAGAGAAACTGTTTTACCTGACCCGGTAGGGCCTGTTACCAGAATCATCCCCTGAGGATTTGACAGCGCCTCAAGATAGAGCTGCTTCTGATCTTCTTCATAGCCGAGGGCGTCAATCCCCAATTTTGCTGAAGAGGGGTCAAGGATACGCAGTACAATTTTCTCGCCCCAAAGAGTAGGTAGCGTATTCACACGAAAATCGATGGCCTTGTTCTTCGATATCTTCATTTTGATACGGCCATCCTGAGGGATGCGTCGTTCAGAAATATCCATCTGAGACATAACCTTCAGGCGGGCAGCGATCTTGCCCGACAGATTAATCGGAGGTTGCGACACCTCTTTTAATACACCGTCTGTGCGATAACGAATACGATATCTTTTTTCATAAGGCTCAAAATGAATATCTGATGCGCCAATACGCACGGCATCTAACAGCATCTTATTTACAAAACGAACAATAGGCGCATCGTCGCCCGGTGTGGCATCTTTTTCCTGCTCCTTGTCCCTTGCTTCGGGATCTTCCAGGTCAACATCATCGAGCGCTCCGTCCAAATCACCGAAGGCATCTTCCAGGCTGGTATCTGAAGCGTTAATGAGCTTATCGACGGCAATTGCGAGCTTGTCTTCTTCTACCAGAATTGACTCTGTGGTCATGCCGGTATTGAACTTAATCTCATCGATCGCATTAATCAGTGAAGGGTCACTCTGAGCGACAAACAAGCGATTGCCGCGAGTGAAAAGCGGAAGTATCCGATGTTTTTCAATCAATGACAGACTGACAACGTCAGACGGAACAACATCGAAGTCGAAGCTGCTTAGATCCAGAACGGGAAGACCAAACTCTTCGGAGGCAATTCTTGATATTGTGCCTGCAAGCGAAGGGTCTTTCTGGACTGCAACAGTAACGAATGAGCGCTTGTCGGATTTAGCGCTCTTTAAAATATCTTCAGCAGCGTGGAGTTCGATAAGCCCTTGCTCAACCAACCGACGTGGAAGGCCTGTTAGCGACGTCATGCTATTTGCCTCTTCTTATTGATGGATAGAACATACCAAAGGCGGTGAAAGTCGGCCAGTGGCGGGACTAATAACCGGGAAGGAAATCACAGTCTGTGGGCAATAAAAAAGGGCCACAGGGGCCCTTTTTATCATTACTAGCTCAACTTCGAGTTAGCCACCAATAGTTGGCAGGTATTTCGGAGGCATTGTGCCGCCAGTAACCGCGTATACAACTGCACCGTTACCATTACCTGTAGCAGAAATAGTGACTGTTACACCTTGGAGAGCAGTCTCGCTCGATGGACCGGCACCAGCAGCATCACAAGAAGCAACAGGGGTTGCTCCGTTGGCGTATGTAGAAACCGTGATAATTCCGTTTAAGTTGTCGGTGTATGTGTAGGTAACGTCCTGAACGATTCCCAGACAGTTAGCAGCTTCACCGGTAGCCCACTGAACAAGTTCCGCAGCGTTTGCAGGTAAGTCCAAATTAACCGCTGCATATTCCGATAGTGCTAACTGTAAAGGACGCACAGCACCTACAATTTCAGGACCTGTCGCTGCGCGCACAGTATAAGTTTGATACTGAGGAATCGCAACTGACGCCAGAATACCGATGATCGCAACAACGATCATCAATTCAATAAGGGTAAAACCTTGTTGTGCTTTCATGTTTTTCATAGGGCTTCTCCACTCTCTTTCGAGATTTGTTATTGGGTGACTGCTTTCTGGCCCGTTTGTTGTGTGGTCCTTCCGGCGGTCTTACCTGTCATTAATCATGACTGTGGGATGGAGTTTGCCAAGCTTCTCTGAGACCAGCAAGCCCTGTTTCCGGGCTTAAGTCACATTTTTTGGCGTCATAAAAATATCTGTTCGAAAAACGCGCAAAAAGTTGGCAAAGAGTGACAATTATCGTCACTCTGGTGGGCATTTTCGGGAGATGCGGCGCAAAATGACAGAGGCTTAATGGCTTAGCCAACCATCCTCATCGACAGGTCAATCGCCTTGCAGTCTTTAGTGAGTGCACCGATAGAAATATAATCTACGCCTGTTTCTGCATAATGGCGCAAAGTGTCTTTGGTAATACCACCTGAGGCCTCGAGTTTGATATTGCCTGCGCTTTTTTCTCGCGTGAACGCGACAGCGACCTTCATATCGGCAGGGCTGAAGTTATCCAGCATGATGATGTCGACGCCAGCGTCGATCGCTTCTTCCAGTTGCGTCATGGTTTCAACTTCGACTTCGACCGGTTTGCCCGGTGCAATGCCATGGGCCTGACGTACAGCGTCTGAAATGCTACCGGCTGCCATGATGTGGTTTTCTTTAATCAGAAAAGCATCATAAAGGCCGATGCGGTGATTGAAGCATCCGCCAACGGACACCGCATACTTCTGTGCGATACGAAGGCCTGGGATGGTTTTACGGGTATCCAGTAGTTTTACACCCGTACCCTCAACCAGAGAGGCGTAGTGCTCGCAAAGCGTCGCGGTACCTGAAAGGGTCTGCAGGAAGTTTAAAGCGCAGCGCTCGCCGCTCAGCAGTGAGCGTGATGAGCCTTTCAGCTCAAACAGTACCTGGTCAGCTTCGACCAGGTTGCCATCTTTCACCTTCCAATCGACTTCTACTGTTGGATCTACTTGCCTGAAGACTTCCGTTACCCAGGCTTGTCCGGCAATGACTGCGCGTTCGCGAGAGATAATACGTGCATGGCTCGTCTGCTCCGCAGGTATTAATTGCGCTGTAATGTCACCAGTGCCAATGTCTTCTTCAATGGCGCGGGTAACTGCATTGCGGATGTCTGTCTGATGCTGGGTGAGGTCCATGGCAGAGGCTTCGTTCTATGAGTGGGTTCCTATCATGAGGGCGCGATTCTACACGAAGTCGCGCCCTGACTGATACCGCTCAGCTGGCTTTCTTCGAACCACTCTTAGGGTCTTTCCCTGAGCCATTCTGGAGATATTCGCGGGTAAGACTGAACACGACCGGGCTGAGCAGAATCAGTGCAACGAGGTTTGGCAGAGCCATCATGGCGTTCAGAGTATCTGCGATGAGCCAAGCGACATTCAGTTCCTGTGTTGCGCCAATCGGGATTGCGGCAACCCAGACAAGCCGGAATACCGGCACGGCTTTGATACCAAATAGGTATTCCGTGCAGCGTTCACCATAAAATGACCAGCCGATAATAGTGGTGAAAGCAAATACAGCCAGCCCCAGCGTGACAATGTATTGACCAACCACCGGGAGACCCGCATCAAAAGCCGATGCGGTCAGGCTGGCCCCCGAAGCACCGGTTTGCCACGCGCCAGAGGCAACGATCACCAGACCGGTAATAGTGCAGATCACAATAGTGTCTATAAAGGTACCCAGCATGGCGATCGTCCCCTGACGGACGGGGCTGTCTGTGGTTGCTGTCGCGTGTGCAATAGGAGCGCTACCGAGACCCGCTTCGTTTGAGAAGACCCCGCGAGCGACGCCAAAGCGGATTGCAGCCCAGACGGTTGCACCGGCAAAGCCTCCAGCAGCAGAGATCGGAGTGAAGGCGTGCGTGACAATTAATTCGATGGCTGCCGGAATTTCATTGGCGTAGATCACCAACAATACGACGCCAGCAATCACATAGGTAATCGCCATAAAGGGAACCAGCTTGCCGGCAACATCTGAAATTCTGCGGATTCCACCAATAAGGACCAGGCCAACCAGAGCAGCAACCACCAGGCCGGTTAACCACTCAGGAATTCCAGTGCCGTCCGGTGAAATATGCGACATGGCGTCGGCCACCGAGTTCGCTTGCACACCGTTACCAATACCAAACCCTGCAAGCATACCAAAGAAAGCAAAGGCGACAGCCAGCCATTTGAACTTAGGGCCAAGGCCGTTGCGGATGTAGTACATGGGGCCACCGACAAAATGGCCTTTTTCGTTTTTTTCGCGAAAGCGAACCGCGAGTACGGCTTCTGAATATTTAGTAGCCATCCCGACAAGAGCGATGATCCACATCCAGAATATGGCGCCGGGGCCACCCATAGCGACAGCCGTCGCGACCCCCGCTATGTTGCCTGTGCCGATGGTTGCTGACAGCGAGGTCATCAGGGCATTAAAACCAGAAATCTCTCCTTCACCGTGTTTGTGGCGGCCTTGCCATAATTCTACAAACCCGGTTTTCAAATGCCGGATAGGGTAGGCCCTCAGGCCGATGGTGAGAAAAAGACCTGTCAGAGCAATCAGAGCCAGCATTGGCCAGCCCCAGACAATGCCGTTGAGAGTATTCAGAAACTCCATTTTATCTTCCTGTCATATTCGCTGGTCTTCGGACTATATCGGCCTGCTGTGTTTATGCCAAACTTGAAGGCCTGAGGAACAACATTGATTGCTTTGGAAAATAATGAATATTACGAATGGCCGCCTGGATACCGCCTTGTGGATTCCGTCCCCGAATTTTGGACCCCGCCCGGACACTGACGATATCTCTCTGCTGGTGATTCACAACATCAGTTTGCCTCCGGGCCAGTACGGCAGTGGTTGCGTGCAGCGCTTTTTTTGCAATCAACTTGATACGGCGCAACATCCGTATTTTGAGACCATTGCAGACTTGCAGGTCTCGAGTCATCTGTTTATCGAGCGTGACGGGGCAGTTTCTCAGTTTGTGAGTCTGAATGATCGTGCCTGGCATGCGGGGCAGTCGCAATTTTGTGGCCGCGATAACTGCAACGACTATTCTATAGGTATAGAGCTGGAAGGAACCGATACTGAACCCTATACCGACGCCCAGTATCAACAGCTCGCGGTAGTGACTGAGTGTATCAGGCAGCATTACCGCAAAATAACCGATGAACGGATAACCGGGCATGAAGATATTGCCCCTGGCAGGAAGACAGATCCGGGGCCTGCCTTTGACTGGACGCGTTACCGTGCCTTGCTCGTCACGGCTGACGGTCGCCCTGAGGAGAAAAAATGAAGTTTCTCGTTCTTTTTGTCGTTTTGTTATGGCAGCAACGTTTCCCTTTACCCCATCGCAGCACCAGTAGCCGCACCTTCGCCTGGTGGCTGAAGCAGGTAGAAAAACTGCCGCGCTTTATGAGCTGGCATCGCCATTTCAGGTACTCGGTTGTCGTGGTTCTGCCGGTTGTCACGATTACGGCGGCGATGTTGCTGGCTGACCCTTATGCCTTTGGTTTGCTGAGTGTGTTACTAAAGATTCTTGTCCTGCTCTACGTGCTATCGCATATCAGCATCGGCAAGCATCTCGAAGCCTATCGCAGTGACTTAAAAAAGGGCGATACACAAGGGGCCTACCATTGCGCTGACCAGTATCTTGCTGTGCCCGAGGTGAGGGTCACCGATGACCTGACCACCATGAATCACCAGGTTATCCGGGCACTTCTGCACCGCTGGTTTGAGTTCTTTTTCCTTATGGTGTTCTGGTATATGGTTGCCGATATTGCAGGGATTCTGCTGGCGTGGTTTTCTCTTCAATACGCACGTGCAACACACTGTGATGCGCAAGGCTGGCGTTACCTGCACTGGATTGAGTGGATTCCCGTTCGTTTATTGGGGCTGACTTATGCGCTCGCCGGAGACTTTCTGCGAGCATTTCCCGTGCTGCATTCTTACCTTTGGGATCGCACAGCAAATAGTGCCGATGTTCTTTATCGGGTTGCCAATGAATCATTGGCCGGGCAGTCCGTTCAGATGTCATCCCCTGTCGATGAGAATGCCGAAGAAGCCGCTGCCGAACTTGATCGCTGGCAGCGCCTGCACATCCGCTCATTGTCGGTGTGGATGGTTATTATTGGCGCCGCGACTGTGGGCGGGTATCTGCTCTAACAGGCTGCTGAAAAACTATCTGCGTTGTCATTGCTTCGTTAAAAACAGGCTCATAATGCTCATTTATGACTTATAAACTCCGCTTTTCGCCTGTTTTTGCCTTGCACTGACTGCCTCGAAAACGTGTTTCAACGGCCTGTTAACAGCCGCTTAGCCGGTTAGCCTGTACTTGATTGTGCCGCCTGAGCACCCAGCCAGGCGGCACCACGTACTCCGCTGGAGTCACCGTGAATCGATTTCTTCAGAGGTGTCACCACCGAATCAGAGAAGACCCACTCCTGCCAAAGCTGCGGTACCACGTCGTATACGCTGGCAATATTCGAGACCCCTCCGCCCAGCACGATCACGTGTGGGTCCATCAGGTTAATCACCGCGGCGAGCGCTTTCGCCAGTCGTCTGTGGTGTCTGAACAGGACGCCCTGAGCTTCTTCGTCGCCGGCCTCCGCGGCAGCTACCCAGATTTCTGCGGCCTGGTCTTTGCCCGTTTCTTCTCTGGCTTGTAAGCGAATGCCAGTGCCGGAGAGGATTGTCTCCTGACAGCCGGATAAACCGCAGTAGCAGTTCAGCACCGCATCTGAATCTTCGCGCCATGGCAGTGGGTTATGACCCCATTCTCCCGCAATGGCGTTTGGCCCGGATACCAGGTTCCCCCTGACGACCCAGCCTCCACCGCATCCTGTGCCAACGATCACTGCAAATACAGAGTGAAAGCCCGCTCCGGCGCCATCGGTAGCTTCTGACAGGGCAAGGCAATCGGCATCATTGGCGATAACAACAGGTTGGCCGAGGGCGCGTTGTAAGTCACCCTTCAGGTCTTTGCCGATCAGGCAGGTGGTATTCGCGTTTTTCACCAATCCGGTCTGATAGGAGAGTGCGCCGGGAATGCCCAGCCCGAGCGTGTATGGCTGGGCCAGTTCAGACGCGGCGTCGTTCACCAGACTCAGAATATTGCTGAGAATTGCATCGTAGCTTTCGCGGGGGGTCGGGCTGCGGCGGCGCAGGAGTTCCTGACCGCTCTGATCCAGAGCGATGATTTCTGTCTTAGTACCACCGAGGTCTATGCCAAACTGCAGCATGGCTGTCCTGTCGAATAAGAATGTCAGGACAGTGTACGATGCTGCTCACTCGTCGCAATAGTCCTGCATCATTGCGTCGAACATTGCGGACCCTTCGACCAGGCGACAACCGCTTCCGTAGAGGCTCGGGTTCAGCTGTCGGCTCCAGACTATTTCAATTCGGCAAGGGGCCGTACGACGGTCGTTGTCCTGCAGGATATCAACGAGATCGACATCGAGTGTTTCGCCTTCTTGTAAGGCCTGGTAGCTGGATATCATTAAGCCGCTTCTGGACCAGTTAACCAGTAAGCCAAGGCAGTCGTTGCCTCCTTTTTGGAACACGCTGACGGTGCTTTTCAGTTGCCAGCGTGGCTCCATACGCATTTCTGCAAATGATTGCGCGCTCATGTTCATACTCCTGAAGATGATTAGGGTAAATTTGTTACCATGTCGATCTAAGTTTAGACACTGAAAGCCTCTTCGCCGGAGCCCGATAAAGAATGAGCAGTATAGTCACGTTCCTTGACGTTATTCGCCATGGAGAGCCCGAGGGGGGCGAGGTATTTCGTGGGCGGACAGATCATCGGCTGACTGATAATGGTCGTCGACAGTTTCAACAAAGACTGGAGCGTAACCCGGGAGACTGGCAGCGTGTTGTGTCTTCTCCGCTGAGCCGTTGCAGTGAAAGCGCAGAGCGGGTGGCCGGTCAATCCGGTTTGCCTTTGCATATCGACGAGCGCTGGGCCGAGATTGATTACGGTGCCTGGGAAAATGTTCCCATTAAACAGGTCATGTCAGCCGAACAGACCCATGTTCGCCAGCTCTGGGAAGATCCGATGAACTTCTGTGCACCGCAAGGAGAGCCGGTAGGGCAATTACAGGCGCGGGTGCTGGACGGTTGGGCGCATATTCTTGAACAGCATGCCGGTCAGCATACATTGATTGTTACCCATGGGGGCGTAATGAGAGTACTGGCTCAGCACTTGTTGTCACTGGCGCCAGAGGCGATGAATCGACTAGGAATTCCCTACGCAGGGATGCTACGGTTACGCGTAGATACCGATCATGAGAACAAACACTGGACGACCATGATCGGTATGGATGGCACAGAGCTCTGAGTTAATTTGTTTCAGGCTCAGGGCTTTCTGAATTTGAGTGTCATGCGATCACTTTCACCAATCGCCAGAAATTCAGCCCGGTTTGCATCGCCACCACGCAAGGTCGGTGGCAGAGACCAGACTCCGTGAGCGTGATCACGGCTATCTTTAGGGTTAGCATTAATCTCTGAGTGCCCTGCAGGAACAAAGCCTGCATTGATGGCCAATTGTGTTACGTATGATTCAGTAACATAACCTGTTTCGACCATCTTTTCGCGAGAAAATGAGTCGGGAGCACGATGTTCTACAACGCCTAAAATTCCACCCTGTTTCAGTACGCGGAAGGCCTCATCGAAGACAGCCTGTTCCTGGCGATTACGCATCCAGTTATGCACGTTACGGAAAGTCAGTACGCGATCAGCCTCACCGGCTTCTGCAATCGTCAGCTTCTGCGGTGGTGCAAGTTCAGTCACATATATGTTGCCATAGATTTCAGGCTGAAGGAGAAAACGCTTATTAAACGCGGCGCGGCTCTTCTGGAAAAAGCCGACTTCGCTATCGGCTGGGAAGTGCGCAGCAATTAGCTGTCCATTGTTTTTGAGGTAGGGCGCTAATATCGCGGTATACCAACCACCACCGGGCCATAATTCAACCACGGTATGATCAGGGTCTACGTCAAAAAACATCAGTGTTTCTGCGGGGTGCCTGTACTGGTCTCTCGCCAGTTCAGCGGCAGAGCGGGTTGGGGCAACTTTTGGTGATGTCGTTTGCTCTTCAGGAGAGACGACTTCTTTTAGCGGTAGCTTCTCTTTAACCGTTTCAGCAGACTCTGGTGAGCATGCCGCCACGACGGCGGCGATTGCGGTTATAGCGATTGTCGCGGTGGTATTTCGGAGAATGCCTGATCTCATCCCTGAACCTCGTATTTATTATTCGGTGCGTGCAATGTCGTGTCCGACTTCCCATGGTGGGGTAGGACGGACAGATTCAATAACGAATTCTACGAAACTGCGTACCTTCGCAGAAAGGTGTCGGTTACTCGGATAGAGTGCATGAATCGGGCTGGCTTCGAAAGGCCATTCTGGTAATACCTGGACGAGAGAGCCTGCACGTATCGCGGGGGCGGCAATCAGAGTCGGTAATGGAGCAATGCCAGCACCCGATAGTGCCAGAGTGTAAAGGCTGGCAAAATCGTTCACCTGAATGCGAGCGTGGACGTTATGGCTGTGAGTCTGACCCGAGGGGCCACACAACTGCCAGCTTGGCCACTGCGACAGTGTCATCAACTCATGTTCCCCCAGAGTATCCGGGTGCTTTGGTTCACCGTGCTTTTTCACATAATCGCTGCTGACACAAAGAATGGAACGCACATCACCAAGGTGTCTGCCAATGAGCGATGAGTCCTCAAGGGTACCGACGCGAAAAGCGACATCAATACCGTCCTGAACCAGATCAAGCTTCTGATCGCTCAATACCATGTCGACAGTCACCTGAGGGTGCTGATCACAGTAATCGGCGATCAGGCCAGACAATACTGTGGAACCAAACAGTACAGGTGCCGTAATACGAAGAGTCCCCGTTGGGGTGCTCTGCATGCGCGTAACTGCGATGTTTGCTTCTTCAATCTCACCAAGGATACGTGCGCACTGGTTGTAGTATGCGTTGCCTGTGTCGGTAAGGCGCAGACTGCGCGTGGTGCGTTGGATCAGGCGCACACCAAGCCGTTCTTCCAGTTGCGTGATCTTGCGGCTGACCGTCGATTTTGGGAGGCCCAGATGACGCGCTGCGCCAGTAAAACTGCCCGCCTCAACAACATGGACGAAGATAGCCATTTCGTTAAGATCGAATTCTTCGCGTTTACCTATTTGCATGCGGTCATGTTTCCTTGATGTTTAACTTTGGACAGTATGGCTTTAAAAATATCAATTGAAAAGATATATGGGACAATTGATCGCGTTTTATATCCAGTCTGCCGGATCAGAAGACCATGCGGACTCCAAACGAAGCAATTGGAGGCAGGTCATTAACGTCTTCTCGCTCACTGTAATCGGCATTGAGGTAACGGTAACCAACGACATTTTCCCGGGCATAGAGGTTAATCACCTCAAAATAGAGGTCCATACTCCAGCGACTGAACTGATAGGCGCGGTCCGCTCTGAAGTCCAGGCGGTGGTAGGCCGGAAGCCGCTCAGAAAATGGATCGCCGTAGATCGGATTGAACAGGCCGGGCGTCTCAGTGTCTTCTTCAACGCCATCCAGCGGCGTCACCAGTTGTCCGCTTTCGTAGCGCCATTTAAGTCCGAAGGTCCAGCGGTCATTCCATCGATAATTTCCTACTGCGTTTATTACGATGGGCTTGTCGTAGGAATAGCGGAAGTTTTCACCGGTAATATCATTACTTCTCTCCGTACGGGAAAGGGTCAGTGATACCCAGCCATACCATCGGTCGCTGTAGTCGGCATTCAGAAGCGTTTCAATTCCCCACGATTGCCCGCTACCGTCGTTGGTATAACGTGGAAGCGCGTTGTATTCCTCAGTGGTTAATCCCGGATAATTATTTTGCGGTACTCGTGACACAACAATATCTGTGATGTCTTTGTAGTAAAGTTCAGAGGTCAGGTTCAGACCGTCTTTCAGTTGATATTCAAGTCCTGTCTCGTAGTGAGTCGAGCGTGTCTCATTGATCTCGGGGTTTCCGAACTCAGGCGTGTATTGGCCAGGGTTACCCGACAATGCGTGATATTCACCAAATCCGAGTGTCCAGGTCAAAGGCAGTGCCACACGGACGCGACTGTTCAGTCGGGGTTCAAGGTAGCTGTTTTCGGTAAATTCGTTATAGGAAGCAAGTACTCCCGGTGTCACCTGCCACCCCGGGAGTACGTCCCATTGATCCGCCAGATTGGCGTTGAATTCGCGAATTGCAAAATTTCCTGAACCTGTCAGCTCTTCAGTTGCGGTAACGAGACGACAATCGCTTGAAAATTCATCACAGGGAGGTGCAGAAAAACGACCTTTGTAGTTGATGTTCTGCTCGGAATACTCAGCGCCAAATTGCAACTCGTGCGATAACGACATAGGGTAAATGAATTGTGAGCGCACGCCGTAGCGATTGCTCTTAGCGTCGATGAAATTACCCTGACCGATGCTGAACTCGAAGCTTTCTTCGAGCTGAGATACGCCGGTTTTCATACTCAGGCCTGAAGAAAAGAAGCGCTCATAAACAATCCCCTGACTATTAAAATACTGCTCTGCTTCGAGCCCACCACTGAGTGCAGGGTCTTGTTGTACAAAGTCGGAGTCTTCAGGGAAATCAAAGCCCGCTTTATCTCTGGCGCCAATGGCCTGAAAGCGCAGCGCAGAGACTGAGTCCGGACGGTATTCCCACGCCCCCTGATAATCGTAGAACTCAGGCACGGTAGTAAACTGAAAATCTTCGTCGTCGACCAGATTTTCGAGGTAATACTGAAACAGGCTCATGCGGGCACTCAGGAAGGCGGCGTTAGATTCGTTGACCGGAACATCAAACAAAACCCCAGCACGCAATAAACTGAGGTCAACGATGGTTTGTTGATCATCAAAATAAGGTGAGCGAGAGTCGGCTGTGATAACAGCCCCCGTGGCGTTGTTAAACTCCGGGCCGAAGGCCGCAGGGTAAAGCTCAAAACCGTCAACCAATGCATCGTTGATAATACTGGAGCCATCGTTATGAAACAGATAGCCCACGGGCAGAAAATCGAGGTAGTAGGCATTATCATCGGGTGATGAGCCACGCACCGCGGGGGCGGCTTCACGACCATTGCCAAAGACGACTCCGGGAAGCGCTTCCAATGCTCGCAATGGATCATTGCCTGCGCCCGGAATTTTCAGCAGCTTTTCTGTCGTGGGGCGGGGAGACTCGACTTCTTCTCCGGTTGTCGTCACTTTATCCAACGTGACTTCTGCATGAAGCTGTACGGCCTGAGAGCTGAGAACAGTGATCAGCACAACTGCAAACGGACGCATCTTACTTTCCTTTAAATCGTCGTTTAATCCGGGTAAGTGTATCGGATTTCAGCCTTGATGCCTTCGCCGTCCTTATTTCTGATATTCGTAAGGCCCCGATAGGTCAGTAGTCGCTGAGTTTCTTCGTCGTAGGTCAGCTTAACCGGGTCAAGAAGCCAGGACAGAAGTCGTGAGCTTAAACGCATTTCGACGGTCAGCTTTCCATCCTCCCGTTCCAGAGGAATCAGGCGAAAGTTCACCCACTCCAGCCGCGAAGGCACAGCAAATGAAAACCGGACGGTTTCTTCATCTAGCAGCTTCGGCCAGACAGAACGCACGAACTCATCAAAGCCTGCATCAATCACCGGCGTGTAGTCCGGTTTTCCTAGCGTTCCTTTGTCCGATTCCTCAGGTTCGCTGTAGCTGACACGCCACTTACCATCGTCATAGGTAACCTCCTCAGAATAACCATAACGTGTGTCAGTGAGATTAAAATCAGGCGTGGCCGTGTTATCACTGTACTGATTCTGCTTTTTTGCGAATTCTTCGGTATCCGATGTCTGGTAGCGAGTCTCGCGAGTGAGGGGCTTGCCGTCCTTAAGTGTTAAACGATGATACTCGGTATACAAGAGTTCGCCGCCCTCCATGCTAAAGGCATCTCCACGATATGAAAGAACCGATTCTTCGGCAATGAGCGTGCTTGATACAAGAATGAGTAAGACAGTCGTAAAATACTTAATCACGGCTTTTCTCTCTCTGTAGGCGATGAAAATGTAGGAATGATATTGGATGAGTGAGCGAAGTATGCGGCCAGCATCAGCCCTCCCCACGACGCTGAAATAATCCATAGGGCATCCGGGCCTAAGGTAAGGGCTCCGAATTTCTGACCAGCGTAGTAACTGACCGGCGCAGAGATAGCAGCCAGAGGAACGATCAGCCAGGCCCTTGAAAATATCGTATGTAATGAATGTAACAGCGTTGCTGAAAAGGCGAGCCATAAGAGTGCGAGCCAGGCCGGGATCACCGGCATGGTGTAGTTATCGAAGCTGAACACGCCAAGCTGATACCAGAGTGTGTCTAGCGCAATCCCGCTGAGACTGAGTACCGATATAAACAGCCATTCTTCTTTTGTTGCGACTTTTCGGTGCCAGATCATAAATGCCAGAACAGCGGGGAGGGCCCACAAGCTTCCTCCTAGCACGCAGGCAAACCAGCAAAGCTGGAATGCAACCGCATTAATAACCTTCAGCTGCGTTGCAGACATCAGAGATTACCAAGCACCGGTTCACTGCGATTCAGTGGTTTCGCGAACATCAGGTGAACATCACCAATAACCCGCTCAGCAAATCCACCCTCGCAGTAGGCGAAGTAGAAATCCCATAGGCGGATGAAGTCTTCGCCGTAACCTTTTTCCATGATGTCTTTCTTATTTGCAAGAAAGCGCTTCCGCCATGCATCCAGAGTACGAGCGTAATGTGGGGTAATATCTTCCATGTGCGACATTTTCATATCAGTGCATTGGGTAAACGAATTCTGGATGGCCGTGACGCACGGAATAAAACTGCCCGGAAAAATGTAACGTTTAATAAAATCGACGTCTTTTTTAGCTTGTTCGTACCGTTGATCTTCAATGGTGATCGCTTGTATCAGGGCGATACCTTCTGGCTTCAGCAGGCGGCTGATTGTTGCCGTGTAGGTGTCTAAATATTCCCAACCAACCGCTTCAATCATTTCGATAGAGACAAGCTTGTCGTATTCACCTTCGAGCGCGCGATAATCTTTTTTGAGAAGGGTGATCTTGTCTTCAAGGCCTTCGGCTTTGACCTTCTCTTCAGCCCAGGCGTACTGCTGTTCAGAAATCGTAGTCGTGGTTACCTTGCAACCGTAATGCTTGGCCGCGTGGATGGCCATGCTTCCCCAGCCTGTGCCTATTTCAACAAGGTGATCAGTCGGCTGCAGGTCTAGTTTCTTACAAATACGATCAAGCTTATAAACAGATGCTTCTTCCATGGTCGCATCTTCACTCGGAAATATACCGCTGGAATACATCATGGAGGGATCGAGGAAGAGTTCGAACATATCGTTGCCCAGATCATAATGTGCAGCGATATTACGTCGTGAGCCTTTTTCTGTATTGCGGTTCAGAGAATGAAGCCATTTCAGGGCGAACTTGCCTAGGTTTGCAAGGCCGCTGTCTATCTGGTCCACGACATCCTTATTTCGCGACAGGATTCTGATCAACATAGGCAGATCAGAGCAGGTCCAATCTCCTGTCATGTAGGATTCACCAGCGCCTACGCTGCCGTTCAGGGCAATACTTCGATACGCCTCGCTGTCCAGAATTTCAATACGTGAATGCATATCAGATCCGGCTTTGCCGAACTGCAATGTGTTATCACCCTCGACAATTTCCAGAGAACCTGTGTGAAGTTTTTCGAGTGTATCGATCAGGCCGTTGCGGCAGAACCGATCCATCCAAGGCATATTTTCGGCAGTGACTGTCAGTGTTTTCATAGGTGCTCCTGTCGTGGGGCGATAGATTTTTTGTGGTCCTGCTCGGGATCATTTTCAGGATGATCATAAAAAGGGCTTTTCTTCAGCCAGAGGCGTAAGGCATTGCTGTAGATTCCCCAGACAACCTTCATCGTCATCAGAGGGTACTGCAGTAAAATTCTGCGCATCATCGTCGAAGTCATGGGATGTCGATTCATGGTCATGGTCGCATCGAAGTCGAGCCTGCCTTTATTCATCGTTGCATGTGAATCAGGCACTCATCTGTTACTTCTGGCATGCTCCAGATGTAGGTCATATCAAGCGGATTGAATGGCGACACATGAAACACTTTATTAAAGCGATAACGGTGGCGTTGATGTCCGTCAGCATGCTGCTGAGTATGTTCTGGCGTGATTCCGCGCTGATGGTCGGTGTTAGCTGTGTGCCTGGCCTGATTCGCTGTCGCTTGCCGACTCAGAAGGGTGTAGTGAAATTTTTCATCCCACGGTGTGTTGGTGATCTCAGAGAGAATCCCGAGGTGTTGGCCATCAGCATCGTATGCGTAATAGAACGTGACCGGGTTGATCAGATATCCGAAGTAACGCAGGTTGGTCATCATACAGATCTGGTCAGGTACTAAACCCGTTTCCCGGCGGAATGCTTCGCAGACATGCAGTTTAAGATTCTCCGCGGTTGAAGAAAGCGGTAGCCCTGCAAGTGCAAAGTAATCTTCTCGGCGAAAGCGTGCGAGAGAAAAGATCGATTGCCCCCAGAGTGCCGAGCGGCGCAGAACATCATTGGCTTCGTCCAGGTTCAGCCAAACCATAAAGGCGCTGTAACTCAGTGCATGCTGAACCGGATGAAAACGACGATGGCGAACGGTGCCTGTGAATATTGCACTCTGGGTTGCACTCATGGCAGGGGCACCCCTAAGGCTTCAGTGACGCGTAAAGCACTGCGGACACCGTCTTCGTGGAAGCCATTAAACCAATAGGCACCACAAAAATGAGAGTGGTTTTTACCACTAATTTCGCTGTGTCTCTGTTGTGCAGCCATACCCTCCAGAGTGAATACCGGATGCGCGTAACGGAACTGTCGGATAATTTTATCCGGATTAATGGCTTCGGTTTTATTCAAGGTGACGCAGAAATCGACCGGTGCATCGTCGAAATTCTGTAGGCGGTTCATGTAGTAGGTTACCGCAACTGAATCCTGACTTTGTTCACCGATATGGTAGTTCCAGGCCGCCCACGCCAATCGTCTCTGAGGCAGGATTTTGTGATCGGTGTGCAGAACCACATCATTCATTTTGTAAGGAATAGCACCCAGGATATTTTTTTCGTCGTCGGTCGCATCTTTCAACATCCCCAGCGCCTGATCACTGTGGCAGGCAAAAATCACTTCATCAAAGTGCTCATGCCCCCGGTGACTGCTGACGATGACACCATCCTTGGAGCGACTGACCCCGTCAATGGGTGTATTCAGATGCACCTGATCCTGAGGCAGGTCTTCGAGTATTCGTGCAACGTAGCTGCGTGAACCGTTGGAAATGACTCGCCATTGAGGGCGCTCATCAACACTGAGCATGCCATGATTGTTAAAGAAGCGAAGGAAGAAATAGACCGGAAACTGCATCATCATCTCTTCACTGGCTGACCAGACCGCGGCTCCCATAGGAATGATGTATTTTGTTCTGAAGGCTTCGCCATATCCTTTTCGCTGAAGGTAGCTGCCGAGGGTTTCAGTCTGATCAACACTGTCGTTGGCCAGTTCTTCGCGAGTTTCCTTATTGAACTTAAGGATGTCGCGGATCATGCCCCAGAATGCAGGCTTGAATATGTTCCGGCGCTGCGCAAAGAGTGTATTCAGTGTGTGTCCGTTGTACTCCAGACCAGACTGTTCACACTTCACGCTGAAGCTCATGTCAGACTCTTCACTTTTTACACCGAGTAAATCCATCAGGCGGATAAAATTCGGATAGGTCCAGTCGTTGTATACGATAAACCCTGTATTTACCGGCCAGGTGGTACCGTTCACCTCAACATCTGTGGTCTGCGTGTGGCCACCGGCATAGTCATTTGCCTCGAAGAGGGAGACATCGTACTTTTCTCTCAATAGCCACGCACAGGTAAGTCCTGCGACTCCTGAGCCAATAATCGCGACGCGTTTTTTCATGAATCTGATTCCTGTTTTTGCAGCGCTTCGTCAGTGCGTGACATCTGAGCGGTAATCCGGTGACGTAAGAAAGCAGGCAGTTGCCCGATAAACCAGAGAATACGGGTGAAGCCTTTGGGGAAATGAATATGCCATTGACGTTTCTCGACGCCTTTAACAATCTCTTCCGCCGCTCGTGCAGCACTGATGCGCATCGGCATCGGGAAGTCATTTACGTCTGTCAGTGGTGTTTTCACAAATCCGGGACTCACCAGAGACACGTCGATATCCATGCTTTTGAGGTCGGCTTTCATACTCTCAAGAAAATGAGCCACTGCCGCTTTGCTCGCGCCATAGGCCTGCGCCCGCGGCATCGCCAGCATTGAAACACTGCTGCCAACCCCGACCAGGTAACCGCGCTGACTCTTCTGCAACAAGGGTAGAGCTGCCGCTGTGGTATTGACCAGGCCCATCACGTTGGTTTCAAAAACCCGGCGAAACAGTGCCGTATCAAAATCAGTAACGTCGACGTACTCGCAGGTACCCGCGTTCGCAATCAAGGTGTCCAGATACCCGTACTTTTGATGAATGACCGAGGCCGCTTCCCCGAGGCTTTTCTCATCAGTAATGTCTGCGGTAATCACAGTCACGTTGGCGTGTCGTTCGGCCAATGGACGCAGTTTCTCTTCTGAGCGGGCGCTGATGAAAAGTGCTTTGCATCGCGGTGCAAGTTCGTCCGTCAGCGCTTCGCCGATCCCGGATGATGCTCCGGTGAGCCAGACAATCTGCTCACTGAGTGGGAGGGCCTGAGTCATGCCATTCGCTCCTTCAATTTGTGAATAAGCCAGCCAATGACTGGGAGGTGTTCGTAGAGGAGGCTACCTGCGTCGAAGATGTCCTGGTGCTGAACGACCAGATTATTTTCCCAGCGCAGAAGAGTGACTCCGTCCACCTTAATGTCGTGCTTACCGGCCTTTAATCGCGGATGGCGATAGCGCATGGTCCAGTGAACAGAACCGGTATCCGATTCAACCCAGGCGTTGTGAAACTGGAAGTCGATATAGGTGATATTTTCGTACAGCCCCTCGAAATATTTCTCGAGTGCATCCATGCCGGTTATCCGGTGCATAGGATCACTGAACGCGATATCCGGGTGGTATACCTGTTCCAGGCAGCGTCTTAATTTTTCAGTGCCTGCTGTTTCTGGGCTGAGTGTGTGATAGAGCTTGTAGAAGGCTCCTATTCTCGGGTCATTTGTCTGCTCTGTATTCGCCGGATCACTCGTTGTGCGTGCGTTGTCCATTACGCCCCTCCTTCAGAACATGAGCAGGCACAGGGTTCAGACTGTGTACGATTCCGACCCAGCTCATGGCTTTGAGTATCATGTAGGTAATATCGATCTCCCACCAATAGAACCCCTGTCGCGCAGACACGGCCCAGCGGTGGTGGTTGTTGTGCCAGCCCTCGCCGAGCGTCAGCAATGCGAGTACACCATTGTTACGGCTGTCGTCTTTCGTTTTAAAACGACGCGAGCCCCAGATATGACCGAGCGAATTAATAGTCACCGTGGAGTGAAAGAGAATGACGGTTGAAATAACGAATCCCCAGACCACCATCTGAGCGCCATTGGTATTCAGGCCCGGTGCGAAAGCCGCCATGATTTCGCCTGCAACAAACAGAATGAGTATCAGCAGTAGGGGGGCGAAGCTGTCGTAGCGATCCAGGAATTTAAGCTCCGGAAAGCGTGCAAAGTCTTTTATACGGTGCAGCTGAGTTTTGAAACTGGCATCGCAGGTGAACCAGCCCATGTGGCTCCACCAGAAGCCACGTTGTACGGGTGAGTGCAGATCCTGTTCGGTATCAGCGTGCTGGTGGTGAGCACGATGATGAGCAGCCCACCAGAGAGGCCCCCGCTGCGCTGACATATTCCCCAACAGAGCAAATATAAATTGCCAGAAACGGTTGGTTTTGTAGCTGCGATGCGCGAAGTAACGGTGGTAGAACGCCGTAATCGCAAACATCCTCAGCCAGAAAAGTCCGAGGCAGGTTGCCAGTGCGACCGTGCTCACTCCCGTCCAGAGTGCTGCAAAGCACGCCAGGTGAAGTAACAGAAACGGAATCACCCGCACCCAGTTGAATTGAGTACTGGTCATTTCTGCTTCATTGCCAGCGTAAGAGTCGAACCAGCGGGCGATGTTCAGTAACCAGGATTTTTTACGAATGCTCGTCATACCTGTTCTCACTGGGCGTTTGCCTCAGTTCTCCATGCTTTTGAATGTATCCAGCGCACGTTGCCGCGCCGCTTTATGATCTACGATTGCCTCAGGATAACCACAGGCTTTTCGGGCCTTGTCATCCGGAAAGTGCCGGGCTTTCGGCGACAGGCCGTTCAGCTCTGGCAGGTAACGAGCAATAAAGTGCCCTTGCTCATCAAACCGTTCAGATTGCGTCACCGGATTGAATATCCGGAAGTAAGGCGCTCCGTCTGCTCCAGTAGACGCACTCCACTGCCAACCCCCATTGTTCGATGCAAGGTCGGCATCCACCAGGTGTTGGCTGAAAAACTTCTCTCCCTTATGCCAGTCGATCAGCAGGTGTTTGGTAAGGAACATGGCCGTCACCATACGCAATCGATTGTGCATCCAGCCCTGGTCTACCAGTTGCTTCATCGCTGCATCAACGATGGGGTAGCCCGTTTCTCCTTTGCACCAACGCTCGAAGTCGCTGGCGCTGTCGCGCCATGGCACATTCTCATAATCCGAGCGGAATGCCCGGTGCTTGCATAGTTCAGGATAGGCCACAATCAGGTGGCGGTAGAATTCGCGCCAGACGAGTTCATTAATCCAACTATCGAGGCCATTCTCTCCGCCACTGAGTAAACATCCGTTTCGTTGCCAGGCGGTGTAAATACACTGGCGTGGCGATAGCACGCCCAGTGCGAGATAAAATGAAAGCCGGCTCGTCGCATCCAACTCTGGAAGATCACGCTGCTCGTGGTACTGCAGACCGTCTTTATCCAGAAATTCTTTTAGCTGCTCGTGAGCAGTGTCTTCACTTGGGTCCCAGAGGGCGTCCTCGGTGAACTCGGGGGACCAGCTGTTATCTGCCCAGTGGTCGCGGATGTCGTGGGAGATAGTGTGCATATCCTGCTGCCCAGGGGCTGAAGACGGTGCGTTGATGTAGTCTTTCTGCAGACGTAACCACGCCTTACGGAAGGGCGAGTAGACCCGGTAAGGGTCGCCATTCTGAGTTTTCAGATCACCCGGCGGGACAATGCACTGGTCGTGAAACTTATTGATCTGGATAGCGTTGTCCTTAGACCACTGGCACAGCTCAATATCACGATGACGCTCGTTGACTTCGTATTCGAGGTTGTAATTCAGCTCAGAGATATCATAGGTCTCGATGAGGTGCTGAAGAGCCTCTTTGGCTTCGGTAAATGTATCCTTCTTCAGAATGAGAAGGGGTATGCCCAACTCATCAAGTGACTGCTGCAGGTTGCAGGCGGCCTGCTTCATCAGATTGATTCTGCGTTCACCAAGGTCATGCTGCTGCCATTGCGCTTCAGTAACGAAGTAGATGGCCAGCGTTGCCTCCTCATCATCCCGGCGGCTGTGCATCAGTGCCGGATTATCGAGTACCCGCAAGTCAGTTCTGAACCACATGAGGCGTGTCATGAGCGGCCTCCTGCGTGTTGTATAAATGTCTGTATCTGCTTACTCATGGGTTGTTGCAGTGCCTGTGCTTCATCAATGTCATCGGGAATGTCGCCCGAAAAGTAAACGGGTATGCGGCATTTCTCCGACAGACTCTGCCACAGCACCTGTTCGTCATGACCTGTCGGGTGAACGTGTGCCCAGACCCAGGAAAAATCCAGCATGTCTGACACTATACGAACGTCATCCGGATTCAGATGCACTCCGAAGTATTCCAGTCGGAATCCGGCTGCTCCGAGTGCGTAAGAGGCTGCCAGAAGATGAAGTTCAGCCTGTTCGTGATTGGTACACATCAGTAAACCGGGTCCTTCCGCATGCTTCTGCTGGAGTTGTATGAGTTGTGAGAGCTTGCGCTGCAGTAAGTGGGTATACGCGTTCAGAATCAGAGTGTCGCTGCTGGCTTGGCGTAGCTCCGTAATAACGGGCAACAGGCAACGTTCGTAATAAACAGCCATGGGGTAGCTGGCGAGACCATTACTCCATTCATCGTCGAGGGCACGTGAGTTCAGGTCACGCGCAGAGGCCAATTGGCGGCTTATGAGGTCTTCCCATTCATCCGAAGGCGATGATGGATTCGCAGGTGGCTCATTCAATAGCAGCTTTACTTGCCGTATCGGGTAGCCCTGATCCAGCCAGTACAGAATCGACTTAACTTGAGTGACGTGTTCGTCGGTGTAATACCGATGCCCTTTGGCAGTGCGCAATGGTTGAATAATGCCGTAGCGGCGTTCCCACGCTCTGAGCGTGACCGGGTTCACCCCGGTCAGGCGCGCAAATTCTCGTATCGGGTAGCCGACGCACTCTGCCATATTCACAGCGTATTCCTCAGCCCCAGCTCATATGGGTGGGGGTTCAGGTAAACCTGCTGTCGTGCATACGCATTCGCTTCCTGATGGTGGTTCAGGTGGTGTTTAAGCAGGGTCAGCGGAACGACGAGCGGAATAATGCCCCGACGATATTCCAGAATAATCCGCGCCAGCTCTTCTTTGTCTGCGGGACTGATTAAATTTTTAAGGTACCCCTGCAGGTGCATCAGAGTATTGGTATGTGTCTTGCGGCTGGCAGGCTTGGCCAGTGCTGTCATAAGAAGTGCGAAGTACTCGCTGGCAATACCATTGATATCCCCTGAAAGATCGCTGAGCAGACGCCCAGTCTCTTTATAGTGCACGGTGCTGTGCGCCATGATCAGGTACTTGTAGCGAGAGTGAAAGTCGATCAGGCGGGCCGGTGTCACAGTGGTTTGAGTAAAAAGCTGCCAATCGCGATAGGTAAACACCCGAACCATAAAGTTCTCTCGCAGTGCTGCATCATTTAACCGACCGGCTTCTTCAATGGGTAGGAGCGGGTTCAGGCGCGCAAATTCACTGGCGAAAATACCTGAGGCTTTCCCTTCAGGGTGACCATTTTTGAGGTAGCGCTTTACACCGAAAACGCCACAGCTGGGGCTTTTCTGCATAAAGATAAATCCACAGAGATCCTGATTGAGAGCGCTGACTTTGACCGCCTCAGACCTGAGATCATCTGTTACATCTATATCAGGTGAATCGACGCCTACAGCGCGCACGCTTTCATCCGAGGGGGATTCGCTGACCAGGCGGATAGGTTCACGGGGGGTGCCCATCCCAATGGCCACTTCCGGGCACATGGGGCGTAGGTTGAAATAGTCGCTGAGGACATCCGTGCAGAAGCGGGAGCGCTTGTGGCTGCCATTGAACCGGACGGCCTGGCCTGTGAGACAGGCACTGATGCCTACAGGGATTTTGTTGTCAGATGAATAAACCATGTACAACTCCTGAGGGTTATTTGTATAAGTTCATTCTGCGACGGGTATCTTGTACAAGTCAATAAAAATTGTACAAGAAATCCCATTTTTGTATAACTTAATGCTTGCCGATGAAGTCAGCGCCCTGAATTGACCTGCCGTATCACGATATTGCGCAGGGCATCAGTGACTTCAGGCTCAAGCCCGACCGGAGGATGTAACTCAATAGTCACCTCGTGTCCTTGTTCTGCGAGGGTGACCTGCAAGGCGTCAAGTTGACCGGGTACGTCTTTGCGCAGATGGCGTCCAGCGGCAAAGAACAAAGGCATAATATCAATGTGGTTGAAGCCTTCTTCGGCGAGTTTGATGATCTGCCCTTCCATCGAGGGCTCAGCAAGCTCCATGTAAGAGAGCTCGACCCGTTCACCTTCGAGCCCCTTTCGTATGTTCGTCAAAAGGTTTGAGAACGGCGCAAGCCAGTTAGCATCGCTGCTGCCGTGAGCGAGCAACAGGGTGGCTGTCTTTGAGTCAGTCATGGTGGGTTCCTGTGAGAATGTTGGCGGCGGCGCGACCACTCAGCCATGCCCCTTCTATTGAGGGCTTGAGGCACCAGTCGCCGCACAAAGTCAGATTATGAGCTTCGTCACGCAGAGCGCCAAGCCCCGACGAGTTAGCAGGTAGCGAGTAGAGCCAACGATGCAGCCAGATATCGGAGGCCGCTACAGTGCAGCCTGTCGCGATAGCGAACGCTTCTTCAAGCTCCTGTTGAACCTGCTCTCGCGGTGCATCTTTTTTGCGTTCACTCCACTCATGGTTTGCCTGAATGACCCAGGCCTCGCGTGCGTCGCGGCCGGGTTTACTGTTGTTTCTGGCTATCCATGAAATCGGTCCGGACTTAACGAACGCAGCGTCAAAGGCGCATTCGAGAGAGTTCTCGAAGCCAAGTAACAGAGTCCAGCACGGCAACATATGAACGCCGCTGACTTGTTCGTTAAGTTGTGACTCTGCTGGCAATAAAGGCAGTGCCTGTTGTGGCGGTGTGTTGATAATGAGTTCATCGAATGGTCCGAACTCAGTGCCATCTTCGTCAGTCAGTGACCATGTACCGGAATCGCTATTGAATTGCGTTTCAACGATGCGGGTCTGGGTAATGAAATCGTCGGCCGCCTCCAGCAGTTTACGGCTCAGGCCCGTCATCCGTGGCATGCCTACATAGCGGTCTATATCGTCAGGTGAAGCGGTTCTTTGTGTCCCGTTAATTGCCCACGGTGTGACATCCCAATGGGCGACCCACCCATCCGCTTCCCACATCTTTAGCTGCGTTCTGAACTCGTCGGTGTGGGCGCGCATGAATTGGGCTCCCATATCCCAGCTGGATGCTCCGGATTTCTTACTGGAAAGACGCCCGCCTGAGCCTCTCGATTTATCGAAAACAGTGACGGAGCAGCCATGTTTACTGAGTGTTTGAAGTGCGGTCAGTCCAGCGACTCCGGCGCCTATGATGGCGATCTTTTTCATAACTCTGATCCCGGGTGGCTCATATAATCTGCGATCTTGAAGTTATAACCCGGACGCTTCTTACTTGTACAAGTGCGGTGGGGTTAAGTACCTGAGTATTGTGGCGGTATTTTATCGGTTGTACAAATTTATTCTCTTGTGTATAACTAACGTATAACTATTGATTATTGAGGAAATATCATGACTTATCGTGCTCCACTCCGTGAAATGCAGTTCGTGCTCTACGAAGTACTGAACGGCGACACTGTTTTGCCAGAGCTTCCGGGCTGCGAGGATGCAACGCGAGAAATTATGGATGCGATGCTGACTGAGGGCGCCAAGCTGGCTGAGAACGTGTTGGCCCCACTTAATACGTCAGGCGACCGTGAAGGTTGCCACTACGATACCGAAACCAAATCGGTCAAAACGCCCGAAGGATTCCCGGACGCCTACCGTCAGTTTGCTGAAGCCGGATGGACGGCGCTGGCTGGGCCTGTTGAGTACGGTGGCCAAGGGTTGCCCCACACATTGAATACCCTTGCCGAAGAAATGGTTTGCTCCGCCAACCTGTCTCTGGGTATGTACCCGGGGCTGACGCACGGCGCCGTGAACGCTCTGACCAGCTATGGTTCCGACGAGCTGAAAGAGAAGTATCTGCCAAAGCTGATCAGTGGTGAGTGGTCGGGCACCATGTGTCTGACAGAGCCTCAGTGCGGTACGGATCTGGGCCTTATTCGCACGAAAGCAGAGCCCCAGGCGGACGGATCGTACGCTATTACTGGTAACAAGATCTGGATCACCGGTGGTGAACACGATCTCGTGGATAACATTGTGCACCTTGTACTGGCTAAACTGCCGGACGCTCCGGGTGGTTCAAAAGGTATTTCTTTGTTCCTTGTCCCCAAATTTCTGGATGACGGCTCGCGCAACCCAGCATTCTGCGGTGGCCTTGAGCACAAGATGGGCATCAAAGCATCAGCCACGTGTGTCATGAACTTCGAAAACGCCAAAGGCTGGTTGATTGGCGAGCCGCACAAAGGTTTGCAGGCGATGTTTGTGATGATGAACAGTGCTCGCCTGATGGTGGGTCTGCAAGGCCTGGGCATTGCTGAGGCGGCATATCAGGTGTCTCGTGACTTTGCCAAAGAGCGTCTCCAGTCCCGTTCTCTGGCAGGCCCGCAGGCGCCTGAGAAAGCGGCTGATCCGATTATTGTTCACCCGGATGTACGTCGCATGCTGTTGCGCCAGAAAGCAACAATTGAGGGCGGTCGGGCGTTGGCTTACTTTACTTCGATGCAGCTTGATATCGCACACAAGGCGGCAACAGAAGAAGAGCGTCAGCAGGCAGACGACATGGTGCAGCTGTTAACGCCTATCGTGAAGGCATTCCTGACCGATGAAGGTTTCTTCTGCGCAAACGATGGTCTGCAGCTTATGGGCGGTTCTGGGTTCACTCAGGACTGGCCGGTAGAGCAATTCGTACGTGACTCGCGTATCACCCGCATTTATGAAGGCACCAACGGTATTCAGGCGCTCGACCTTGTGGGTCGTAAACTGGGTCATGCCGGCGGTCGTGCAGTAAAGAGTTTCTTCGCTATGCTGGACAGCTATATCAAGACCGAGGGCGGCGTGCCGTTCGGTGACGAGCTGAAAGCTGCAACCGGCCGTCTGCAGAAAGCGACGATGTGGTTGATGCAAAACGGTATGAGCGACCGCGAGCAGGCTGGTTCTGCGGCAACGCCGTATCTGCGTTTGTTTGCTCTGACGGCGATCGCTTATTTCTGGAGTCGTATGGTGGTGACGGCAGAACAGGCGTTGGCCGATGGTTCGACCGAAACCGACTTTTATGCAGCCAAGAAAGAGACAGCGGCTTTCTACATGCATAAACTTCTGCCACAAACACTGTCTCTGCTGGCCGAAATCGAAACGGGTAAAGACAGTCTGATGGGAATGACCGCCGATCAGTTCTGATGGGCGTACCCAATAAATCTGGTGGCCACTGCGGCCGGGAGGATAGAGCCATGAGCAAACACATCCTGATCACAGGCGGCACCGGATTTATCGGTTCAAAGCTGGTACCTCATTGGGGATCACTCGGGCACAGAATTACAGTTCTGACCCGTGATCCTGGCAGAGGAGCGAGGTTGCTCGGCAAGTCAGTGAAGTTCGTAAAAGACTTCGCTGAAGTGACGGATAAGGTCGACTGGGTGATCAATCTGGCGGGCGAGGGAATAGCCGATAAACGCTGGAGCGAGCCTCGTAAGGCCGAACTCAGGGCCAGTCGAGTGACCTTGACTGAAAGTCTTGTCCGCTGGGCGAAATCGACCGGCCAGCACTTCGAGTTAGTACTTACCGGTTCCGCGGTGGGGTACTACGGCAGCGTGGCGGGTTCTACCCCCTCGTTTAATGAATCATCCGCACCAGGTACGGGTTTTTCAGCCAGTCTGTGTATCGATTGGGAACAAGCGGCCGATCCTTTGCAGGAAATTTCTGAACGGATTGTCTGGTTGCGTACTGGTATTGTGCTCGGCCAGCACGGTGGCATGTTGAAGCGGATGTGGCTGCCATTCAGTCTGGGCTTAGGTGGCGTAATCGGGTCTGGTGATCAGATTATCTCATGGATTCACCGTGACGATTATATACGTGCATTAGACTTCATCACGGAGCATTCATTAAGCGGCGCGGTCAATATGACGGCTCCCTACCCAGCGATGAATCGTGAGTTTACGCGCACACTTGGCAGAGCCATAAATCGTCCAACCCTCTTTCCTATGCCTGCCTTTGCAGCTGGTATGGTGTTCGGTGAAATGTCAGAGCTGTTGCTTCAGGGTCAGAAAGTTCTACCCACGGCGCTCATGACCGCCGGATTTACTTTCCAGTACCCCAATTTAAGCCAGGCATTAGAGGTAATTGCGGCTGAGTGGTAATCTCAGCCGCGTAACGGGGTGTGAATCAGAACGGATAATTGACACCTGTCATAGGTAGCATTCCTACCTTAACTTTCCCATTTGTTCTCTTCATTCATGCTGAAAACACGGAAAAATGACACCCGGAAGTTTCGTGTAGTTTTCTGTTATCCGCGATGGAAAAGGCGCCCATCGCCAGCTAAACCTAAGACTGTACACAGACAGAACTGCTACAGGTAATAAGCATCATGAGCATCAGCCGTCAGACACTCGATCAGTACCTTTTTGAATTCGATCAGAGTTATCAGGTGAGTTACGTAAACTTTTCACGTGCATCGGATCTTGCAGATGCTCAGCTGATTCTCACATTAGAACGGGGTTGTGAACGTAAAACGTTCGCTTTTTCCCAACCGCATTTTAACGACGTCGACAAGAATCTTGTCGCCAGTAAGGGGCTTTATATCGCAGCGATTAAAAGCTCGCCTCTGGCGCCAAATCGGGTTGAAGTTGGCGACATCGACGGTGGGTTTGCCTACTTCACCGCGAAGAACGTAAAGAACATCACCCCAATGGCATGAAGCCGGGGTTAAGTTGGCCATGCCACAGCACCAGAAAGCAGCCTTCGGGCTGCTTTTTTTGTGTCTCTTACATTATTTTTTACACCGGCAACGCTCTGTCTCGTGAGATTATTGATAAAGTGACTTTTACGACTCAATAGACTGTTTTACCCTGTGTGCAGACACAGGAGATTCTGCATGACCGACGATATTTTTTATGCCGCCGCTTGGGGCGTACTTGCTCTGCTGGCGCTTTTTTTGGGCGGAATCCTGCTCGGAACACTCTGGTTTTTGTGGGCCTATGTGTCAGACCGACTCCAGACACAGCATACGGTACGGCGTAATTTCCCGGTCATTGGTCGCTTCCGTTACCTGTTTGAGCATCTGGGTGAATTTTTTCGCCAGTATTTCTTTGCCATGGACAGAGAAGAAATGCCGTTTAACCGGGCAGACCGGAGTTGGGTCTATCGCGCGGCTAAGAACCTGAGCACAACGGTTGCCTTTGGCTCAACGCGACGCCTTGATACCGCGGGCACCGTCATGTTTGTGAATAGCCCATTTCCATCGCTAAGCAAAGATCTGAGCGAGTCTCAGGTACTCACCATAGGCAAAAATTGTCGTACCCCCTACAGTACCAGCGCGTTGATCAATATTTCTGGCATGAGCTACGGCGCCTTGTCGAAGCCGGCTGTGCAGGCGCTCTCACGGGGAGCAGCAAAAGCGGGCTGTTGGATGAATACAGGAGAGGGCGGGTTGTCTCCTTACCATCTTGAGGGGGATTGCGACATAGTTTTTCAGATTGGAACGGCCAAGTACGGCGTTCGCAAAGAAGATGGCTCTCTCGATGATGAGAAACTGATCGAAATTGCGCACCGTCCGCAGGTGAAAATGTTTGAGATCAAACTAAGCCAGGGCGCTAAGCCCGGAAAAGGCGGCATATTACCGGGCGCCAAAGTGGGGGAGGAAATCGCCGCGATTCGTCATATTCCTGTTGGGGAAGACTCCATCAGCCCGAACGGCCAGCCCGAAGTCCGTTCGGTCAGCGACCTGCTCGATATGATCAACCACGTTCGTGATATCACCGGTAAACCCACTGGATTCAAAGTGGTACTGGGTGGGAATGACTGGATACGGGAGTTATGTCGTGAGATTCACCTGCGTGGCAAAGACAGTGCCCCGGACTTTATAACCTTAGACGGTGCAGAAGGCGGAACAGGCGCGGCGCCTCAATCGTTAATTGATTACATGGGGCTGCCACTGGCTCAGGCGCTGCCTATGCTGGTGGATACCCTCGACGAATTTGAATTACGCCCTCGAATTAAAGTCATTGCCTCCGGCAAACTGATCACGCCAGATCGGGTCGCTTGGGCGATTTGTGTCGGTGCAGATTTCGTAACGTCCGCACGCGGATTCATGTTCGCTCTGGGTTGCATTCAGGCGTTGCAGTGCAATAAGAATACCTGTCCGACCGGCATTACAACCCACGACCCCAGGTTGCAGCGGGGCCTGGTTCCGAAAGATAAGGCTGAGCGTGTTGCTCATTTTGCCAGTACCTTGGTCAAAGAAGTGGGCGTGATCGCTCACAGTTGCGGTGTAGAAGATCCGCGCCAGTTACAGCGACATCACGCCCGTATGGTGCAGCCAAATGGCGAGGCCCGACTCCTATCAGAGTTATACGGCAAAGAAGGTTTCCACCCGCCAACCGAAGGGGCTGCCGAGGCATCCTGAATCCCCTCTTTTCTCTGCGGCAGGGCAGGCCTGCCGCCGCTTTTCGCCTGCTTTGGCGTCGACTTCTGCCAGCTTCTAGCCTGACTTTCGTATAACTCGTATGGATACGGCATCTTTTATCTATAAGCTTTGACTTATACTTATAATAAAAAACTATACAGATTAGCTTTTCAGCGTTCGTTGTATCATAGGCACATATTCAGACAGTCAGGGCCACAAGCCCGGCTGTCGCTGCGCACACCCGCGCTAATCGGACAATATGATCTTCGCCTACTGGAGAAATCAAGATGGCAACGAATAAAGTAGATGCCCTGCTCGTAGGCAGTGGCGTAATGAGCACAACACTGGCGACATTACTGAAGAAACTGGATTCTTCGTTGAACATCCTGATGGTAGAACGTCTGGATCAGATTGCTGCAGAGAGCACCGACGGCTGGAACAATGCCGGTACCGGGCACGCGGGCTACTGCGAACTCAATTACACGCCGCAAGATGCCGATGGCCAGGTGGCCATTGAGCGAGCGCTCACGATCAATGCTAACTACGAGATTTCACAGCAGCTGTGGTCGTCTCTGGTTGAGTCTGGCGATCTGCCTTCTCCTGATCAATTCATTAATTCAACGCCACACATCAGTTTTGTCTGGGGGCAGAAAAACGTTGAATTCCTGCGTAAACGCTATGAAAAGCTGAAAGATCATCACCTCTTTGCAGATATTGAATACAGTGAAGATGCCGATACTCTCACTGAGTGGATGCCTCTCGTGATGGGTGAGCGCGCTGATGGAGAGCCTGTTGCGGCGACGCGTGTGGCTTACGGTGCCGACGTTGATTTTGGTTCTCTCACTCGCAACATGGTGGCCAGCCTTGAAAAGCAACATGGTTTTGATCTGCGTCTTGGCCATGAAGTGACCAACCTGAAAAAGAACGGTGGCAATAACTGGCACGTTACTATTAAGGATCGCAGCACTGGCAAGAAAGAAGCCATCACGGCAGGGTTTGTTTTCCTGGGTGCGGGTGGTGGAGCATTACCCTTGCTGCAGAAATCAGATATTCCGGAAAGCAAAGGTTACGGCGGCTTCCCGGTATCTGGTCAGTGGTTAGTCTGTCAGAACGAAGAAGTAATTAAGCAACATCACGCTAAGGTGTACGGTAAAGCAGCCATCGGAGCACCTCCGATGTCAGTGCCACACCTCGACACACGTATCATTAATGGCAAACCTGCACTGCTGTTTGGACCGTATGCGGGGTTCACAACGCAATTTCTTAAGGCAGGGTCACGTCTAGATCTGTTAAAATCCGTCAGCGCTAACAATCTGAAACCCATGATCGACGTAGGCCTGAATAACATGGATCTGACCCGCTATCTTATTAGCGAGGTGATGCAGTCACACAAAGACCGTGTTGCAACACTCCAACAATACCTGCCTTCTGCAAAAGCAGAGGACTGGACGCTGGCGCAAGCTGGTCAGCGCGTGCAGATTATTAAGAAGGATGAAAAGGGCCGCGGCAAGCTGGAGTTCGGTACCGAACTGGTGGCTGCCGAAGACGGTTCTCTGGCAGCGTTACTCGGTGCATCTCCGGGTGCATCAGTGGCGGCCAAGGCGATGATCGAAGTGTTAGAACGCTGTTTCCGTATGCGTATGGACGGTGGTTGGAAATCAAAACTGAAGGCTCTGGTGCCTTCTTACGGTGAATCTCTGGTAGATAATGCACATCTGCTGCAGGACGTTCGCCGTCATACTCTGACTACGCTGGGTTTGCAGGCCATTGCCGGCAATGAGACCTCAGAGGAAACTCACCACCAGGAACGACAGGAGCAACGCCGTTCCTTTGGCTGACAGAAGTTTCATGTAGTTAATTCCATATTTACAAAAAAGCCGCTTATGCAGTCAGTTACCTGACCGCAGGCGGCTCTTGTTTGTTTTAAAAACTTCAGACTTTAAATTTAAATTAACAGGAGTACTAACCATGCTGATTGGTGTACCTAAGGAAATTTATCCTGGGGAAGCCCGGGTTGCCATTATACCTTCGGGTATACAGGCGCTTCTGGACAAAGGCTTTGCCGTCGTTGTTCAGGAAGGTGCTGGTGATGGCGCACACTTTGGCGATGAAGAATATCGTGCGTGCGGTGCGAGTATTGCGCCGTCTGCAGAGTCTCTTTACGAGCAGGCGGATATTATTCTGAAAGTGCGCAACCCTCAGGAAGAAGAGCTGCCGCTGCTGAAAGAAAACAGCACGCTGATCTGCCTGATGGATGCCTGGTTTAATCTGCCCATGGTAGAAAAACTGGCAGCACAGAAAGTACGTTCTTTCGCTCTGGAATTTATTCCACGCACTACCCGTGCGCAGTCAATGGACGTACTCAGCTCTATGGGCGCGATCAGTGGTTACCGCTCTGTACTGACGGGCGCCATGGCCTTGCCTCAGTATTTCCCGATGCTGATGACTGCCGCAGGTACTATCCACCCGGCTAAAGTATTCATTATCGGCGCTGGTGTTGCCGGTCTGATGGCTATTTCTACTGCTCGTCGTTTGGGTGCTGTGGTAGAAGCGTACGATACCCGCGCAGAAGTGCGTGAGCAGGTTGAATCTCTGGGTGCTAAGTTCGTTGAATTTGATCTTGAGACCGAAGAAGGCAACAGCTCTGGTTACGCTAGCGAAAAATCAGAAGAATTTTATCGCAAGCAGCGTGAGCAGATGACTACTAAGATCTCTCAGGCAGATCTCGTCATCACCACCGCTGCTATCCCAGGTAAGCCATCTCCGCGTCTGATCACCAAAGACATGCTGCACTACATGAAAAAAGGTTCAGTGATTGTCGATCTGGCCGCAGAGCGCGGCGGTAACGTCGAAGGCACTGTCGCGAACGATAAAGTGTACCTCGATGGCGTGACTATCATCGGTTACACCGATCACCCAGGTCGTGTGCCTGTACATGCTTCCCAGCTTCTGACCAAAAACATTTCTACCTTCCTGCTGAATATGGCGGATGATGGTGAACTGTCTGTGGATATGGAAGACGATATTGTTGCGGCCACTCTGGTGACCGAAAACGGTGAAGTAAAACACGAAGGGCTCAGTGCTCAACTGGCTGGAAACGCGTAAGGAGTAGTCTTATGGAAATGTTTATCCTGAGCCTCACGATTTTTGTGCTGGCTGTATTCGTTGGTGTGGAAGTGATTAATAAAGTACCACCAACACTGCACACGCCACTGATGAGTGGCACTAACGCTATTTCGGGCATTGTTGTTGTGGGTGCCATCATCAGCTCTGGCGGCAGCGAGCACACCACCGTTCTGTCGACGGTTCTGGGTGTGGCAGCGATCGCGCTGGCGACCATTAATATTGTGGCGGGCTTTATGGTTACTGACCGCATGCTCAACATGTTTAAAAAGAAGTAAGGGGCGATTAATTCATGGAAACTGTAATTAACATCGGTTATCTGGTCGCCGCCGTACTCTTTATTCTCGGCATTAAAGGCATGACCAAGCCAAAGACAGCGGTTCGTGGTAACCAGATGTCTGCAACCGGTATGCTGGTGGCGATCATTGCTGCTCTGCTGGACCACAATGTCGTGAGCTACGAGTACATCATTATTGGTGTGCTGATTGGCGGTACGATTGGTGCGTTTATCGCCAAGAAAGTCGCAATGACTGACATGCCGGAGCTGGTTGCTGCTCTGAACGGTATTGGTGGCGGTGCATCCCTGCTGGTGGCGTCTGCTAACTATCTCGAAAGCCAGAAACTGGCTGAAATGGGTCAGTTCGTTCCTACCTACGATTGGTCAATCGCCGTTATTCTGTCGATCCTGATCGGTGCCGTGACTCTGACCGGTTCTTTTATTGCTGTTGGTAAACTGAAAGGAAAAATCGGTGATGCTAAGCAGGTTCGCCTGTTCAAGTGGATTGTAAAACTGAGCCTGGCTGCATTGTTGGCCGGTGCCGCGTACTTCGCTGCGGTTGATCCTGTTAACTCTGATCTGCTGATCGCTGGCCTGATTGTTCTGTGTCTGGTGTTGGGTATCTGTCTGGTGATGCCAATCGGTGGCGCAGATATGCCGGTGGTTGTTGCACTGTTGAACTCATACTCAGGTCTGGCTGGTGCTGCCGCAGGTTTCGTACTGGGTAACAATGGTCTGATTATTACTGGTTCTTTAGTAGGTGCGTCCGGCATCATCCTTACCAGCATTATGTGTAAAGCAATGAACCGCTCACTGACGAACGTACTGTTCGGTGGTTCTATGTCTGAAAGCTCAGGCGTAAGCCGTTCAGAAAATGATGCTTTCTACGAAGGTAAAGTGAAGTTCTCTTCTGCTGATGAGCTGGCGATGCTGCTTGATGGCGCTCAGAACGTCGTATTCGTACCGGGTTACGGTCTGGCCGTCGCTCAGGCGCAGCACGCAACACGTGAACTGGCGGGCATGCTGGAAAAACAGGGTGCGAAAGTTAAATACGCTATTCACCCGGTTGCCGGTCGTATGCCGGGTCACATGAACGTACTTCTGGCAGAAGCAGAAGTACCGTACGACCAGCTGGTAGAAATGGACGCGATCAACCCTGAATTCTCGCAGACTGATGTTGCGATTGTTCTCGGTGCGAACGACGTGGTTAACCCAGCGGCTGCAGAAGATCCGAATTCACCAATCTTCGGTATGCCAATTCTCGATGTGCACCATGCTAAGACTGTCGTTGTTGTTAAACGTGGTCTGTCACCTGGCTTTGCAGGTATTCCTAACGAACTCTTCATCCGTGATAACTCACTCATGGTGGCAGGCGATGCTAAGAAGGTTCTGCAGGATACAATTTCGGCGTTGAAGGACCTGTAAAGTTCGCTGTTTAAAACAACGTCATTTGGCCCGCACTGCGGGCCTTTTTTTTGCCTGAAGAATGTCGGTTGTTACTGCGTTTACGCGAGCCATGCTTCTCGCCAATAACCTGAGCGGTGGTAAAAAATTCAGAGTCACGAACAGACTTCAGGTCTGCCCGCGCTTGTCGGGTTGCCGCAGCGAAGTCGACCAGAGGAGTGGGGTAATCCTTACCAATAATGCAGTTTGATTTTTCCTGAAGTGAGCGTGGCATCAACCAGGGCTCGAATATCCACTGATCTGAGACATGCTCTAATTCGGGCACCCAACGACGCACAAACAACCCTTTGGCATCCAGCCTTTGCGCCTGCAGGATAGGGTTGTACATACGTGGAATATTAATCCCGGTAGTGCCTGCCTGCATCTGCACCTGCGGGTAATGAATACCCGGCTCGTAATCGGTAAACAGTGATGCCAGATAGCGCGATACAGGTTGCCAGGGCAGTGCGAGAGGATAAGACGCAATTGAAATAAGCATGGCGCGCATGCGGAAGTTAACCCAGCCGTTGGCAATTAAATAGCGCATAGAGGCGTCGACCATTGGCCAGCCCGTGTTGCCCGTTTTCCAGGCCTCGAACTTTGCCTCATCGAAGGGGCGGTTGAGTTGCTCTGTCAGAGGATGCAGATTGTGAATTTCCATATCCGGCTGATCTTCGAGCTTCTGAATAAAATGGCAGTGCCACCAGAGCCGGGATTCAAAGGCGGATAAACTGGCCTTCCAGCGTCCTTCTGCGGATCTGCGTCGGGTCCTGACGGCCTGAACCAGTTCGCGCATACCGATGCAGCCAAGTGCCAGATAGGGGCTCAAACGTGAACAGCCTGTTTCTGCGGTCAGCGGCGAACTGATTGAGCCGCGATAATATTCCCCACGTTGGTTCAGAAAGTCTGAGAGTACACTTAAACCAGCAGCCCGCCCTCCGTGTTGTGGGTTCGCCACGTCAGGCAGATGGCAGGAAACACGTTCTGGTAATTGTTCAGGCTTCAGAAAATCGTCATTTCTATTTACGGCCAGAAAATGAATGTGCTCAGGCTTTGGATATTGCGCCTGCGTCATCCATTGATTCCAATGAGATGCCCAGTTATCGCGACTACCATGAGGGCGTCGTACACCATTCTGTGGGTACTCTGTCCATGGAATATTTGATTTCTTCAGTAGCTTTTTCAGCTTCAGGTCACGTGAGTAGGTCCAGAGGTTCCCGGTCTCTTCGTGGCTATGAACACCTTGAATGGTCAGGCTTTCTGCGAGCTTATTAAAACGAAGCACCGCATCACCGCTCATACAGATAAGCTCGCCGCCAATTTTTTTCAGCTGTTTATTCAGATCGATCAATGCTTCTCGTGTGAAGGCCCACTGGCGCTGACTGGTGTCATCCAGTTGCCAGTAATCCGGCTCAAAAATATACAGAGCCAGAACAGTGCCTGATTGTGCGGCATGCCAGAGCGCTGCGTGATCCTCAAGTCGTAAGTCACGCTTAAACCAGACGATCTGGGTCATGATGTGAGATCGAAAGCAGGAACGGTGACGACGGGAGGGGGGAAAGACGCGAGCAGTTTTCTTCCAGCCTGATGATCGAGAATTTCCTGCAGACTATTCTCTTCAATTTCCGGGCACCAACGGCGGATATGGCTGAGTTCCGGATCATACTGCTGCAGCTGCTTGTTCAGGTTGAACTCACGAACCGGTCTTGGGTCATGACCCACACCTGCAAGGTAAGACCAATTACCGTAATTGCTGGCGACATCAAAATCGCACAGGTACATCTCAAACCACCGAGCCCCTAGGCGCCAGTCCAGCTTGAGTTGATGGATAAAATAGCTGGCCATGTTCTGACGTAGTCGGTTAGAAACAAATCCGGAATGTCTGAGTTCTCGCAGTCCTGCGTCAATCATAGGGACGCCAGTGCTGGCGTTGCACCAGGCCTGCCAATGGACGCTGTTTTCTGACGCCTCAATGCTTTTTCTCTGAATGCCAGAGCGTGCAAACAGGCGTTCACCATGTACACGCATAGACCAGTGGAAATACTCGCGCCAGAGTAGTTCGAACCTCAGCCAATAGGTATGTTCGTTTTCTCCATAGCTGGCCTCGTACTTCAGTATTTCGTGCCAGATGTATCGCGGTGACAGACACCCCCATGCCAGCCACGGACTGAAGTGACTACTGAACAGTTCGCCAGTCAGCGCATTCCGTGTTTCTTTGTAATGGGAGATGGCTTTTTCTTGCCATAGATAGCGGTTTAACCAGGCTTTTCCTGGTCTTTCTCCCCCCTGACAGCCAAGCGAAACAGCGTATTCGCTTTGCGGCCAACTGATGGATGCGCTGGTCCTCAGTGGTTGTTCATGAATCAGGAGACGTGTTGCTTCTTTACTTTCCGGAATAAAAAATTTATCTGGCCATTTCTCTACCGTTTTACGGAATTTAGAGAAAGACGCAGGAAAGTCGTTCAGTAGTGACTCTACTTGAGTTTGACTGAACAGTGTCTGACTCTCATAGGTCACCAGGTCGATGTCATAGTTTTTGATGGCTTCAAGCCATTGGCGTTCTTCAGGGGCCTGTGCATCGGCTGTCAGCAGTTTCATATCACCACAGAGTTCATCCCGCAGGCGCGTGATAATATCGACCGGGTGGCCGTGGTACATATGGAAGTTAATGGTCTGATCTTCAAGTTGTCGATGAAGGTCAATCAGTGAGGCGCGTAAAAAATGTGCTTTAGCGCTACCCAGCCTGCTCATGCCATCGTCGTCTGTCGTCAGCCAATGCTCAGGTAAGATATAAACAACGGCCAGCGGCGCACCGTCTTCAACGGCAAGCCGGAATCCCTCGTGGTCATGCAGACGCAGATCATTCCGCAGCCACAATACTTGGGTCGTCTTCTGCATCAGAACTCGTCCTCCACACTCGCGCTTGCGCACAGATTTGCAGCTGGCGCTGATTTGGCTGCACGCTTACAACGTTGCGAGCAATAGCGAACGTTGTCCCAGTCACGCGCCCATTTTCGCCGCCAGCAAAATGGTCGTTCACAATGAGCACAGTTCTTCTCTGGTAGGTTTGCTTTTTTATGTGCCATATCAGAGATTATCCAGGCGACTCAGAAGATCGTCGGCGCGGGCAATAATCCGATCCTTTTTGTCGTCTTTCATCTTATCGAGAGTCCGGTAAATCATTCCCATACGATGATTGTTTTTAAAGTCATCACGATGTCGGTCAATGAAATGCCAATAGAGGCTATTGAACGGGCAGCTGTCTTCTTCTATCTGGGTTTTGACCGAGTAGTGGCAGTGGGAGCAATAATCCGACATTTTATGAATGTAGTTGCCGGATGCAGCGTAGGGCTTACTGCCGAGGTAGCCACCGTCCGCATGCATGACCATTCCGAGGGTGTTAGGAAGTTCGACCCAGTCGTACGCATCGGCATACACCGCCAGATACCAGTCGCAGATTTCTTCGGGCTTAATGCCGGTCAGCAGGGCAAAATTTCCCGTGACCATTAAACGCTGAATATGATGCGCATAAGCATGATCAAACGTATTTTTAAAACAGTCCGACATGCAGGCCATTTTAGTGTTGCCATCCCAGTAATAGCGGGGCAGTGAGCGCTTGTTCTTTAAAGTATTCTGTTTCGCGTAGCGGGGCATGTGTAGCCAGTAAATGCCTCGTACGTACTCGCGCCAGCCGATAATCTGGCGAATAAAACCTTCTACTGCATTAAGCGGAGCACGATCATCGTTCCAGGCACGTTGGGCGGCATCACATACTTGTTTTGCGGTCAGTAAGCCGCAGTTCAGGTAGGGTGATAGCAGGCTATGGAACAAGGCCTTTTCACCACGCACCATGGCATCCTGAAAATCACCAAAATTCGTCAGGCAATGCTGAATAAAAAAGCCCAGTGCGGTTGAGGCCTGTGCTTTTGTCGTCGCCCAATGAAAGTCTTCAAGGGAGCCGGGGTGATCGTCGAAGTTTTCTTCAACAAGTTTGATGACTTCCCGGTCGATATCATCGCGCTCAAATACCGGAGGGTTAGGGAAGGGGGTTTTTCCATCCCACTTTTTGCGGTTGTCCGCGTCGTAGTTCCATTGTCCGCCTTCGGGCTCGCCATCTTTCATCAGATAGCCGGTTTTACGGCGCATTTCCCGATAAAAGTATTCCATGCGTAATTGCTTACGGCCGTCTGCCCAGTCAGCAAACTCTTTGGTCGTCGCAATAAAACGATCGTCGCCATAGACCTCCACTGGAATATTCAGGGCCTTTGACCACTCGCGATCCATGGCATTCTGAAGTCGGTATTCACCACATTGAGTCAGAACCAGCCGTTCTGCTGAGTACTCTTTGGTGTAATGTGCCACCACATCAAACAGGGATTTGAAGTTTCCCTGTGAATTGTACTCGTAGTAATCGACCTGCCAGCCAGCATCTCTCAACTCCTGCGCGAAGTGACGCATGGCGCTGAACAGCAGGGCTATCTTCTGTTTGTGGTGTTTGACGTAGGTGGCTTCGTCGCGGACCTCGGCCATGATCAGGCGATCGACCTTCGGGTCGAGGACGCGAAGACTAGCGAGGTCATGAGTCAGTTGATCACCGAGAATCAGCCCGAGGCGCATAAGTTATACATTTCTACGTTTGAAAGTATAACTAATGTATAACTATATGGCTGGATTTGCCAGTGTGCGAGCCTGCCAACGCAGACTACCAGAGCTGTCTGTTGGTCAGATTGCGGTAAATTCCTGCTGCAGTGTGCCGATAAGCCAGTCCAGCGCGAGGTCGTCACCACGAAGGGACGATGTGATGATATCCACATCAAACGGAGGAATCGGCAAAGGCAGAGGGGCAAGCTTGATGGGCAGCAGGCCAGAATACTGATCTGCCATACGCTTGGGCAGTACAACCACCATATCGTTGCCTATGATCAGGTGGGTAGCGCCCAGGTAATTTGGGGTCACAAGGACGATGTCACGCTCAAGATTATTATCGTCGAGCCACATATCAACAACGCCACGGTGCTGTCCGCCGGATACCCAAATATGGCGCAGGGCAAGAAACTGGTCGAGATCAAGCCCAGTGGTCAGATCGAGCTGTTGTGGGTCGTAAGCGACGACCAGGTTCTCTTTCAGAAATGGCGTGCGACGGATACGGGGCGGCAGTTCGCCAAAACGCCCGATACAGAGATCGAGGTTGCCATCCTCCAGTGCTTTCGTAGGCGTATCTGGTGGCAGGTCAAGGATGTCGAATTCGATGCCGGGTGCTGTTGTGCGCATGTAAGCCAATAAACGTGGCATCAGCGCCAGTTCGGCGTAGTCTGTAGTGGCGATACGGAAACGTCTGCGGCTGGATTGAGGGTCAAATTGATGACCTCCCGACAGAGTGGTCTCAATCTGTTGAATGGCCTGACGTATAGGTGCTTCCAGTGACAATGCCAACGCGGTCGGCTGCATGCCTTGTGCCGTACGGATGAGCAACTGGTCATCAAGCAGGCTGCGCAGACGGTTGAGAGCGTTGCTGATGGCCGGTTGGCTCAGAGCCAGCTGGTCGGCGACCCGCGACACATTGCGTTCGCGCATAAGTGCGTCGAAGATGACCAGCAGGTTCAGGTCAAAGTTGCGGATATTCATCATCACAATAAGCTATATCACTATGTTTAATTTCATGTGCTTCTTCAATCTTGGTCAGAATGAGCCGAGAAACTGATCGAACAAGCATAACAACTTAATAGTAACCCGGATAACACACGGGACAGGCAAGGTATATGACTCAAGCAAACCTCCCTTCAAACGTAAACGACATTCAACAGGTTGCAGTGATTGGCGCCGGTACCATGGGGCGCGGCATCGCTATTTCTTTTGCTAATGCGGGTATCAATGTCACTCTGCTTGATCTGAATGAAGAGGTTCGTTCACAAGCCATGAGTTACATCGAAGGCATCTATGCCGGGATGGTGAAGCGTGAACGCATCACGCAGGCTCAGGCGGATGAGCGCCTGGCTTGTTTCAGTCTGAGTGGCGATTACGCTGAAATTGCAGACGTTCAGCTGGCGATTGAAGCCGTATACGAAAACATCGACCTCAAAAAGACGATCTTCAAGCAATTGGATGAGACGCTGAACGCGAACGCCATCCTGGCGACCAACACGTCATACCTCGATGTTGATGCGATTGCCGCGGCAACCTCTCGCCCAGAGCAGGTGCTCGGTTTACATTTCTTCAGCCCGGCGCACATCATGAAGCTACTCGAAATCGTGCGCGGTGAGAAAACTGCTCCTGCGGTTCTCAAGTTAGCCGAAGAGCTGGGTCAGCATATCGGTAAGGTCGCTGTTGTTGCCGGTAACTGCCATGGCTTTATCGGTAACCGCATGCTTAAGCCCTATGTCTTTCAGGCTCGTCGCCTGCTGCTCGAAGGTGCCTTGCCGGCTCAGGTAGACAGTGCCTTGCAGAACTTCGGTATGGCGATGGGGCCGTTCCGTATGTACGACGTTGTTGGGATTGATCTTGAGTGGCGTTCGCGCCAGCTCTCGGGCGAGCAGTTGCCAGAAGGTTCAGCAGAAGAACTGAACGTACGAGTGGATAATCAACTGTGTGAACAGGAGCGCTTTGGCCAGAAATCCGGCAAGGGTTACTACCGCTATGAAAAAGGCAGCCGTGAAGCCATCGTTGATGAAACGGTCGAAGCCTTAGTCGTCGAGACGTCAGAAAAAGCAGGCTTTGAGCGTCGTCAAATCAGCGATGAAGAGATCGTCGACCGCTGCATTCTGGCACTCATTAACGAAGGCGCGAAAATCCTTGAAGAAGGCATTGCCCGCAACAGTGCCGACATCGATAAGGTGTACCTGAATGGTTATGGCTTCCCGAAAGAACGCGGTGGCCCGATGGCCTATGCGGATGAATGCGGTTTAGCCGATATTCTTGCGCGTACCGAGGCACTTGCCGAACAACACGGTGAAGCCTGTGCTCCGGCACCACTGCTGAAACAGCTGGCGGAAAGCGGCGGTAAGTTTGCAGATATTTCGAACTAAGCAAACGCAAAAAAACAGACAATAAAAATTCAGAAACAGGTTTTTTACTATGACAGCGTATAAGGCTCCACTGCAGGACATGCGTTTTATTCTGCACGACGTACTCGATTCTACGGCACATTTTGCGCGCCTGGGGCGCGATGACCTGACCGCCGAGATTGTTGATGCTGTATTGGAAGAGGGCGCCAAATTCAATGAAGGCGTACTGGCGCCACTGAATCGCAGTGGTGATGAAGAAGGCATCACATTTAAAGACGGTGAAGTCACCACACCAGAAGGCTTTGCTGATGCTTATCGTCAGTTCTGCGAGAACGGCTGGGCCTCAATGACCGGCGGCGAAGATTTCGGCGGGCAGGGCTTCCCGGTCTCTATGGCAGCGCCATTCCAGGAAATGATGATGAGTGCCAATTTATCATTTCGCGTGTATACCGGCCTGACCGACGGTGCTGTGTTTGCGTTGAATATGCACGGCACTGACGAGTTGAAAACTACCTACCTGCCGAAAATGATTTCTGGTGAATGGACTGGCACCATGTGCCTGACCGAACCGCACGCCGGCACAGACCTGGCGCTGCTGCGTACCAAAGCCGAGCCTCAGGCCGATGGCAGTTATGCGATTTCCGGCACCAAAATCTTTATCAGTGGTGGCGAGCAGGATTTCACCGATAACATTGTTCATCTGGTGCTGGCACGTCTGCCGGATGCTCCGGCGGGTGTAAAAGGTATTTCGCTTTTCCTCGTACCTAAGATGCTTGAAGATGGCAGCCGCAACGGCGTTGCCTGTGGTTCTGTTGAGCACAAAATGGGGATTAAAGCGGCGGCCACCTGTGTGATGAATTTCGATGGCGCCAAAGGCTGGTTGATCGGCACAGAAAACCGCGGCCTGGCGTGTATGTTTACCATGATGAACGACGCCCGTTTTCAGGTCGGGCTGCAAGGCCTCGGCGTTGCCGAAATGGCGTATCAGGGCGCGGTGGAATACGCGATTGATCGTTTGCAGTCGCGTTCACTGACTGGCCCGAAAGCCCCTGAAAAACCGGCTGACCCGATTATCGTGCATCCGGATGTACGCCGTATGTTGCTGACGCAGAAAACCTTAGTCGAAGGTTGCCGTATTCTGGCGTATGAAGCCGCCCAGTATCTGGATATGGAGCAACATCACCCAGACGCTGAAGAGCGCGAAAAAGCTGCTGTGCGTGCAGCTCTTCTGATTCCGGTCGTGAAGTCCTTCCTCACTGATATGAGCGCAGAGGCCGCGAACATCGGCATGCAGGTATATGGCGGTCATGGCTTTATACGCGAATGGGGTATGGAGCAGCTGGTGCGCGATGGTCGAATTACCCAGATTTATGAAGGTACCAACGGCATTCAGGCGCTGGATCTGATGCGTCGTAAAGTCATGGGCGATCAGGGGGCTGAGCTGTCGCGCCTGCAGGACGAAATCGACGCCTTATGCGAGGCCAACGATCTGCACGAATCCCTGCGTGAGCAGGTCGCAGCACTGACTTCAGCGAACGCCCACTGGCGCAAACTGGCACAGGATATTATTCAGCGCGCAGCTGATAACCCGGAAGAAATCGGCGCCTGTGCGACGGATTTTCTGAATTTCTCATCCTATGTACTTCTGGCTTATGGCTGGTTACGTATGGCGTTAACGGCGCAGAAAAAACTCGATGACGGCTCTGGCGACAGCGCCTTTTATGAGGCAAAGCTGGCGTCGTCGCGTTTCTACTTTGAGCGTATTTTACCGCGTGCTGAATTGCACCGTCAGGTACTGCAATCGTCGGCGGATAACCTGTTTGGGCTGACCGCTGAACAATTTGTGCGCCAGTAACCTGAGACGTAAAAAGGAGAATAATAATGACAGCATTTACCTTTACGACGACCCGTACCATCATCAACGAGCCGGGTTCGGCCCGACGCCTTGCCGCTATCTGTGAAGAGCAGGGCGCTCGTAGTGTGATGCTGGTGACTGACCCGGGCATCATCAACGTCGGCCTGCTCGAAGACGTATTGCCTGCATTTAAAGAATCCGGCATTCAGTTAACCTTATTCAAAGACGTTGAAGCCGACCCGGCCGACAGCACTGTCACCGACGCTGCGAATCAAGCGCGCGCTGCAAAAGCAGATTACGTGGTTGGTTTTGGTGGTGGCAGTTCAATGGATGTCGCCAAGCTGGTGGCGTTGCTTGCACACTCTGAATGCAAACAGCCGCTCAGCGATATGTATGGTGTTGGCAATGCGCGTGGTAAACGTCTGCCTTTATTGCAGGTGCCGACCACCGCTGGCACAGGGTCTGAAGTCACACCGATTGCGATTGTGACCACAGGCGCGACGACCAAGGCAGGTGTGGTATCGCCGGTATTGCAGCCCGACATTGCTCTATTAGACGCGGAGCTGACCAAAGGCCTGCCAGCGCATGTGACGGCGGCCACCGGTATTGATGCCATGGTGCACGCGATCGAGGCGTATACCTCAGTGCACAAGAAAAACCCTGTATCCGATATGCTGGCTAAAGAAGCCTTGCGGTTACTGTCGTCAAATTTAATGGCTGCGGTCAACGAAGGGCATAACCTGGAAGCGCGCAGTAATATGCTGCTCGGTGCACTATACGCGGGTCAGGCATTTGCTAATGCGCCAGTGGCGGCAGTGCATGCGCTGGCGTATCCGCTGGGCGGTCATTTTCATATTCCGCACGGTCTGAGTAATTCTTTGGTATTGCCGCATGTGATGCGCTTTAACGCAGCGAATGACACGGCAGCGGCGCAGTATGCTGAGCTTGCGCCTTACATCATGGGGTTGGATGCACCCGAAGGCAGTCCGGCGCAAATCACAGATGCACTCATTACCTGGCTTGAACAGCGCATCAAAGAGACGGGCCTGCCGATGACGTTGCGTGAATGTGATATTCCGGAGGATGCCATTCCCATGCTCGCCAGCGAAGCCATGCTGCAACAACGTTTGCTCATTAATAATCCGCGCGAAGTTAGCGAAGCGGATGCTCTGGCTATTTATACCGCCGCTTATTAATTTGAAAAAGGATGACCCATGAGCAGTGAAAAGCCGCTGTTACGCAGTGATTATAAAAAATTCGTACCCATCACGACGCGCTGGATGGATAACGATATTTACGGTCATGTGAATAACGTTACCTATTACTCTTACTTCGACTCTGCGGTTAACCGTCATTTAATCGAAGAGGGCGGGCTGGATATTCACGATGCACCGATTGTAGGTTTTGTGGTGAATTCGCATTGCAATTACTTAGCGCCGATTGCGTATCCTGACGCCATTGAAGTGGGCTTGCGGGTTAACAAACTGGGCAACAGCTCGGTGACTTACGGTGTGGCCATATTTAAAGAAGGCGAAGAGCAGGCCTGTGCCTTTGGCGACTTTATTCATGTGTTTGTGGAACGCGCGGCGAATAAATCCGTCCCAATACCTGAACCGATACGAAATGCACTCTCGCAACTGGTGATCTGATATGAGTAAGACCTATCCCTATTATCTCGCAGGCGAAGCGGTATACGCCAATACAGACCTGAAAGTCACCGATAAATACAGCGGCGAAGTGGCCTACGAAGTACCACTGGCGACGCCGGATGTTCTCGATGAAGCCATCGCCGCCGCCGAAGGCGCAGCCGAGGCAATGCGTAATATGACGGTGTACGAACGTCAGGCCGTCCTTCAGCACTGCGTAAAACGCTTTACTGAGCGCGCGGACGAATTGGCAGAAGCGCTTTGCATTGAAGCCGGTAAGCCAATTAATGATGCAAAAGGCGAAGTCGGCCGCCTGATCGACACCTTTAAAATTGCCGCAGAAGAAACACCGCGCATGCTCGGTGAGACACTGCCTCTGGATATCAGCCCGCGTGCCAAAGGCTATCGTGGTATGACTCAGCGCGTGCCGATTGGCCCGTGTGCCTTTATCAGCCCGTTTAACTTTCCGCTGAATCTCGCTGCACACAAAGTCGCTCCTGCGATTGCTGCCGGTTGTCCGTTTGTTCTTAAACCGGCCAGCATGACGCCAATCGGGGCTTTGGTGATTGGTGAAATTCTCGCAGAAACGGATCTCCCGAAAGGCGCGTTTTCGATCTTGCCTTGTCGCCGTGACAGCGCCGATATGCTCACCGAAGATGATCGCCTGAAGCTGCTGAGCTTTACCGGCTCGCCCGAAGTCGGCTGGGCACTGAAAGCACGTGCCGGTAAAAAGCCCGTCGTGCTTGAACTTGGTGGTAATGCGGCGTGTGTGGTTGATAACGATTGGGACCTCGATGATGCCATATCGCGAGTCATCATTGGTGCGTTTTACCAGTCAGGTCAGAGCTGTATTGGTGTGCAGCGCCTGTACGTTCACAGCGATGTGTACGATGAATTTAAAGAGAAGCTGGTTGCGAAAACCAAAGCACTGAAGAGCGGTGACCCTAAAGACCCGGAGACCTTTATCGGCCCGATGATTTCAGAAGGCGAAGCGGAGCGTCTGCACGGCTGGATCAAAGACGCACTGGACCGCGGTGCAACCCTGCTGTGCGGTGGCGAGCGTGAAGGAAACATGCTTCAGGCCAGTCTGTTTGAGAATGTGCCTGCGGATTGCGACCTCAGCGCCGAAGAAGCCTTTGGCCCGGTGGCGATTCTTGAGCCGTTCGATGATTACGACACAGTTCTTAAGAAAGTGAATGACAGTCGTTATGGTCTGCAGGCCGGTATCTTTACCCGCGATCTGTATAAAGCACAGAAAGCCTGGGACGAACTCGAAGTCGGCGGTGTCGTTATTGGTGATGTACCGAGCTGGCGCGTCGATCACATGCCGTATGGCGGCGTAAAAGACTCTGGTATCGGTCGTGAGGGCATCCGCTATGCACTCGAAGACATGACCGAACTGCGTCTGATGGTGGTACGTACGCCTCAGTAGCCAGTCTTTCAAGTCAGCCAGTCTATCGAGTCAGGTTGTCACTTGGTGCCCGCCCAGTTAATTACTCTGGGCGGGCGCATATGGACAATTGACCTCGCTGCTTCGCCTCTCCATTCTCTTACGCGCACTGCCCAATTCTGAATAATCATTCTCAACCAAGGATATAAGGTATCTTCATGGCCGTAACACGTATTACCTCAAAACCTATCAACAATCGCTTGCTCAGATTCACTACCTTCAGCCTGCTGATGCTGATGGCGTCGTTCTCTTTCGCTCAGTCTAAAGTCGATCGTCTGATGGAGCTTTCAGGCATTCAGCATCAGCTGGAATCGCTGGGCCCGATGATGGCGTCAGGATTGTCTCCTGAAACCACTGGTATGAGCGACAGTGCTCTGAAAAAATCAGGGGATGTGCTCGCCACTGCATTTCGTGAGGAGAAACTCGCTGATCATGTTCGCGGTGAGCTGAAGTCCTCTCTTACCGATTCTGAAACAGAGACCATGCTCAAGTGGTATAGCTCTGACAAAGCTAAAAACATCACAGAAGCAGAAAATAATGCCACTCTGGTTCAGCCAGAAGTGCTCATGGGAGAAGTGCAGAAGCTTCAGGACAGAACAAAGCTTCTGTCGCTGGCGTCAGAGGTTGCTGAGCTGAGCAATGCCGCTGATATGTTGAAGGAATTTCAAAAGCGTATCGCGCTCTCTGTGTATGCCGCTGTGTCTGCCAAGCAGAACCCCGAAGAGCCGATGGATTTTGACGCAATAGAACCAGTGATTGATGCTCAGCTACAGGCGGTGAGTGGACAGATGGATCAGATGGTCGTTGCTTATATGATATACGCCTGGAAAGACATCCCAGAAGCCGACCTTGAAGAGTATGTCGCAGTATTGCGCACCGATGCTGGCCGCAATTTCACTCAGGCTTCGACAGCATCTATGCTGAACGCGATGAACCTGGCTTTTTCTGACGCGATGCATAATCTGGCGGATATCTGGAGCGAGGAGTAATCCTCCTCCGCTTTTCTACGGTTATAAAAAAAGCGCAGTCGGTGTCCCGACTGCGCTTTTCTATGCATCTCGTTCTGATTACAGAGCGACGATGTTCTCAGCCTGAGGGCCTTTCTGACCTTGAGTTACGGTGAACTCAACACGCTGGCCTTCAGCCAGAGTTTTAAAGCCAGAACCAGTGATCGCGCTGAAGTGAGCGAAAACGTCAGGGCCAGATTCCTGCTCGATGAAGCCGAAACCTTTAGATTCGTTGAACCATTTTACTGTGCCAGTTGTTTTATCAGACATAATTTGTACCTTTCGGATTGTATTCAGTGGTGTCCCGCACGACTCTAAATCACGCTGAGGACGATAAAGCATGAAATAAGGCTGAACTTAGAAACTACAAACCGAGGTATTACAGCTAACTGACATCGAGATGGAGTATTTAGACAGGAGACTTTCTTTCTTGCCGCACGAACTATGGGCCGGGATGGACTTTCTGTCAATAAATATTGGCTAAAGAGTGCGTTAGGGTAACAAAAAATTCACTTTTCCTGCCAGCTGAGAGGAAAGTCAGGCTGGCAGGGCCAAAAACATCGGGATAATCAGTCGATCAGGCCAAAGCTGATGATGTTCCAGAAGCTGCGACGATCAACATCTGCCAGCCCACTTTCTTTGAGTTGGCCGTCCACCAGTTGAGGGTGGTCTGGGTAGTTGAGCTTAAGCAGAGCAAGAGATTTCTCAGCCAGTTCGTCCATTTCAAGGAGCTGATAGGCTTCGGTCATAATTGCCAGCGCATCTTCAACATAGGGTGTCTTCTGGTAGTGAATCAGAACTTCTTCGCAGCGGTTCGCAGCCGCCAGATAGGCATGACGCTTCATATAATATTTGGCGACATTGATCTGGTAGCTGGCCAGGCGTTCACGCAGGTAGATCATCCGGGCGCGGGCGTCGGCGTTGTATTCGCTGTCAGGGAAGCGGCGCAGCAATTCAGAGAAATACGCGAATGAGTCCTGCAGAGGCACCGGATTACGGTACTCTGTTTCGTCACTCAGGTAACGTTCAACGAACGCAAAACCCAGCTCATAGGTTGCCAGACCACGCATGTAATAGGCGTAGTCGACCTTCGGGTGTTGCGGGTGCAGACGGATGAAACGCTCTGATTTTGCCAGAACGCCTTCCATGTCAGACATCTTGAAGCTGACATAAATCAGCTCAAGCTGGGCATGTTCAGCGTACTGACCAAACGGGTACTCGCTTTCCAGTCGCTTCAGGCGGTCTTCGGCGATGAGCATGTTGTCGTCGTCGATGGCCTCGCGGGCTTCGTCGTAGTATTCAGCTTCGGTACGGACTTCACGTTCAGGATTCGAAGAGCAGGCGCTCAGACCGGCTGAAAGAAAAGAGGCTGTGATCAGTGCCAACAGGATGGACTTTATGGAGTGCATTCTCATACATCTATATAATTTCGCGATACGCCGTATTAGAACACACCTGCGCGTCATCATCATCCGTCGCGCACATTCACAGGTTTACTACAGGGTTAATATGTCTGATCAGATAGATCACACCGTCGAGGTCCCGTTCGACGAGGGGAACAAACGCCTGGATCAGGTGGCTGCGAAGCTGTTTCCTGATTACTCGCGCTCACGCCTGCAACAATGGATTAAAGATGGCCAGTTGCTGGTGAACGGAAAGTCCGTGCGCGGGCGCGACAAGCTTGTCGGGGGCGAGACCCTGACCTTAAAAGCTGAGCTTGAAGCAGAAGGCGAGTGGCAGGCCGAAGACATCCCACTGGATATTGTTTACGAAGACGACGATATTCTGGTCCTGAACAAGCCCACCAACCTGGTCGTTCATCCTGCGGCAGGCAACCGCACCGGTACGTTACTCAATGGTCTGCTGTTTCACTGCCCGGATCTGATCAATATCCCACGCGCGGGCATTGTTCACCGCCTCGACAAAGACACCACCGGTCTGATGGTGGTGGCAAAAACACTGCAAGCTCAGACGCATCTTGTTGCTCAATTGCAGGACCGCAGCATGGGACGTGAGTATGAGGCGGTAGTGCAGGGGCACATGGTGGCGGGCGGTACAGTCGATGAACCGATTGGTCGGCACGGTACTCAGCGTACGAAAATGGCTGTTAGCCCCATGGGCAAAGATGCCACCACGCATTATCGCGTGTTACATAAATTTCCGTCGCACACCTATATCCGCTGCAAGCTGGAAACGGGCCGTACCCACCAGATTCGTGTGCACATGTCGCACATCAGTCATCCGCTTGTCGGTGATGCGACTTACGCTGCGCGAACCCGCCTTAAAAAGGGTGTCAGCCCTGAGCTGCGGGAAATGCTGGCGAAATTCCCGCGGCAGGCACTGCACGCTAAAGCACTCACGCTGATCCATCCGCGAACAGAAGAAATCATGGAGTGGGAAATCGAGCTGCCGGATGACTTTATTGAACTGCTCAATACATTGGCCGACGACGAAGCTCAGCAGGACATCTATTAATGATTGACCTGCACCAACCCGAATGGCGACTCCCGGAAGGCGTGCATGCCAGTTATACGGGGCGTCGGGGTGGTGTATCTCTGCCTCCGTATCACGGGTTTAATCTCGGCGATCACGTAGGGGATCTGCCTGAAGCCGTGGAAGCGAACAGAGCTGCTTTACTTAACGCCTTGCCTGGAGCACGAGCCATTCAATGGCTGAAACAGGTTCATGGTATTGAGGTCATCAAGGCGGCGGGGACGACCGTCGATAGGGTACCAGAGGCGGATGCGGTCATGACGGGTGAGCCAGGGATTGTTTGCGCAGTGATGACGGCCGACTGCCTGCCGGTACTTTTCTGCGATCAAAAAGGGACACAAGTCGCCGCCGCGCACGCGGGTTGGCGAGGGCTGGCGGCGGGCGTTCTGCTCGAAACTCTGAATACCTTTGAAGAGCCATCAAAGGTAAGTGCTTACTTATGTCCTGCGATTGGCCCCGAAGCGTTTGAGGTAGGGCCAGAAGTAAAGGCGGCGTTTGCTGAGGCTCCCGACGTTTGCTTTCACAAAGGGCACCATGACCGTTGGTACGCAGACTTGTATGAGCTTGCCCGCTGGCAGCTGATGCAGGCCGGTGTGGGGGAGGTTCTGGGCGGAAAACACTGCACGTTTTCAGAGCCTGAGCAGTACTTCTCGTACCGGCGGGATGGTGTCACAGGACGTCAGGCCAGCATGATCTGGATTGAGTCGTCACCGGCGTCATAAACCCCAGGTAAAAACACCGTTGCCATAACCTTACTAAATACCATGATAAAACCGGCCTGAGCCTTGATTTTACAGGGGTTTGGTGGTTCACACGTGCGACATCTGCTGTTAGAATAAACGCCATAAATGACAGCTTGCCCAATGCTACACACCCGGAGCGTGGTAAGTGTCATACATGGCCTTTGATGCGGTTACCCCCCGTGTCCGGCCCTGACCCCGGCTTCCTGGACCAGGTACCCGGTATCTGATGACGAACTAAGAGTGACTCATCCAGCCTTTTAAGGGATTGCCCCAACGGTTCCGTTTGAGCTGTTGTTGGTGCAGACCCGACTCGAACATACGTAACTCGTGCTCAACGACGAGCACAAGAACAGAGGATTTTACGGTGGAATTAATTTCCGGCGGAGACATGCTGGTTCGTGCACTTCACGAAGCAGGTGTTGAATACGTTTATGGTTATCCGGGCGGTTCGCTGCTTCACGTCTACGACTCGCTGTACAAGCAGAGCGCGGTGAAGCACGTACTCGTCCGTCATGAGCAGGCTGCTGCTCACATGGCTGATGGTTATGCGCGCGCAACGGGTAAAGCGGGCGTGGTGATGGTTACTTCGGGTCCTGGCGCAACAAACACCATTACGGGTATTGCGACAGCGTTCACCGACTCCATCCCTATGGTCGTTATTTCCGGTCAGGTAATGAGTCACCTTGTGGGTGATGATGCATTCCAGGAAACCGACATGCTGGGTGTCTCGCGTCCTATCGTTAAGCACAGCTTCGCGGTTCGTCGTCCTGAAGATATTCCAGAGATCGTTGCCAAAGCATTCTACATTGCCAGCACCGGTCGCCCTGGCCCGGTTGTGATCGATATTCCGAAAGATATGACGATGCCGAACGAACGTTATGAGTACGTCTATCCGAAGAAAATTAAAATGCGTTCTTACACGCCGCCACAGCGTGGTCACTCCGGTCAGATTAAAAAGGCCGTTGAGTTGCTGTTGGCTGCTAAGCGCCCGGTAATCTATTCCGGTGGTGGTGTCATCATTGATGGCAGCTCTGACAAACTGCGCGCTCTGGTAGATCGCCTGAACTTCCCATGCACCAACACCCTGATGGGGCTGGGTGCGTATCCGGGGACTGGCGAGCGCTTTATCGGCATGCTCGGCATGCATGGTTCTTATGAAGCGAACATGACCATGCATAACGCAGACGTGGTTATCTGTATTGGTGCGCGCTTCGATGACCGCGTAACCAACGCAACGAACAAATTCTGCCCGGATGCGAAAATCATCCACGTAGACATTGATCCATCATCAATCTCTAAAACCATCATTGCTGATGTGCCGATTGTTGGCCCAGTAGGCGCGGTTCTGGATGAAATGATGGCACTGCTGGATGAAGCAGGTGAAACGCCAGATGCAGAAGCACTGGAAACCTGGTGGAAGCAGATCAACGAATGGCGTGAGCGTCATGGCGGACGTTACGAGAAAAACGACAGCCAGCTGATGAAGCCACAAGAAGTGATCGAAGCCATGTGGACGGCCACCAAAGGTGATGCCTTCATCACCTCTGACGTGGGTCAGCACCAGATGTTTGCAGCGCAGTACTACAAGTTCGACAAGCCAAACCGTTGGATCAACTCCGGTGGTCTGGGCACCATGGGCTTTGGTTTCCCGGCGGCAATGGGCATCAAAATGAACTTCCCGGACGACATGGTTGTGTGTGTTACCGGTGAAGGTTCTATTCAGATGAACATCCAGGAACTGTCGACCTGTCTGCAGTACGGCATCCCGGTGAAAATCCTGTGTCTGAACAACGGCTCACTGGGCATGGTTCGCCAGTGGCAGGACATGAACTACGAAGGTCGTCACTCACACTCCTACATGGAGTCACTGCCTGACTTCGTTAAGCTGGTAGAAGCGTATGGCCACGTGGGTATCCGTGTGACCGATCGCGATCAGTTGCCACAAGCGCTTGAAGACACCTTCGGCAAGTACAACGACCGTCTGGTATTCCTCGACGTAGCAGTTGATGAAACCGAACACGTATATCCAATGCAGGTGCCAACCGGCTCCATGCGTGATATGTGGCTGAGCAAGACGGAGCGTACCTGATCATGAGACACATTATTTCAATCCTGCTTGAAAACGAGCCAGGTGCTTTGTCCCGCGTTGTTGGTCTGTTTGCACAGCGCGGCTACAACATCGAAACCTTAACGGTCGCGCCAACAGAAGACGAAACCCTGTCGCGCATGACCATGACCACCACCGGCGACGAGCGCAAGATCGAACAGATCACCAAGCAGCTCAACAAACTGGTAGAAGTGGTTAAGCTGGTTGACCTGTCAGAAGGCCCGCACATTGAACGCGAGCTGATGCTGATAAAAGTCAAAGCGATTGGTGCACAGCGCGCTGAAATCAAACGTACGGCTGACATCTTCCGCGGCCAGATCGTTGACGTCAGTCCAAGTGTGTACACCATCCAGCTGACCGGCACGAGCGACAAGCTTGAAGCCTTCATCGAATCCATCGGTGCTGGCTGTGTACTCGAAACCGTACGTACTGGTGTATCTGGTATCGCACGTGGTGAGAAAGTACTGAGTCTCTGATGTAGGGTGTGCACTGCGCACCTCTTAAATTATCGACTCACAGAAAGGGCCTTCGGGCCCTTTTTTGTTGCTCTGTTTTTTGCCTGCACACCTGAAAATCATCACGTAGGGTGGGCATTGCCCACCGTTACTTTTCAACCACCAGAGTGCTTTTCACCCGAATAAACAAAAGGTATCCTGTGAACAAACATTAAATGGACGCTTGGCGGTCATCCTACTGACCCGATACAAAGGATTGCTTGATGAACCTCGTAAAAACTCCTGACGGCCTGCAACTGAATACGCCAGGAATTGGTAAGCCTGTCGTATTTACCCCAAACACTGAAAAAGATGCTCTGATTTTGCAAAAAGCAGCAAAAGAAGGGTATTACTATCCCTTGCTTGCTTTGAAACATCTTGCCGCCTTATCAACAGGACTGACAGGTAAAAACAACGTTTTTATTCCTAACATCAACGACTTTAAAACGAACAGTCTTCAACAGGTTGTCGTTTATGTTCCGGGTATTGCTGCCATGGTGGAGCGTCGCCCTGATGACGTACTGGCAATTACTCGCCTCGACTTGAGCGATGAGTATATGGCGATAGAGAAAGGCAGTCGGCAAAAGCCAGGTGTATATAGTGTTACGCGTGAGAGAGATAGTGTTGAGGCTAAGTACAGGCAGAATCGTCGTATTCAGGCCCAAAATGATCGTAGAGTCGTTATTTCTGATACTACTTTCGCCTTGCCGAAAGATGCTGCTGATAGGGCGGCAAGGGAATTAGATCAGTTGTTCGGTAGTAGTGCAGCTTTAAAATGCGATTTCGACCTTTTCTATTCGCCACTTGGATGTGATCTGAAAGGTATGCGAAATTATAATGCTGCCATGGTTCGGCAGACCTATGGGTATGCGGGATTGCTGGCCGATGTTATCGAGAAATCTAAAGGTCAGAAAGGTGTGGAATGGACATCTCAACGTGGCGGTTCGGTTGTACTGACTCAAGCATTGACTGCTCTAGCGAGTAAAGGAGTCACCTTCAATGAACAGAACCATATCGTAAAAATGTGTTGGGCAACATCTGATCCTAAGCAAACATTGAGCGCGGTGAATCATCTGGGCATGATCGCGGATAAAGACTTGTTGAGAAGTAATAGCCATGTTCGTGCGACGTTAAGTGCCACGATAGGCAATGCGCAACGCGCTGCTGATCGATCTGATCCGTACAACTGGGATGATTATGGTCGTGAGTTAGCCAATGGCACTATGACTGCCAATACAATTATAGGTATTGGTGCCCTCGGTGGTGGTCTGGCAACGGGTTCACCGCTTCTGGCGACTGTTGGTACTATTACAGGGGGAATTGGAGCATTGCAGTTTGCCTATAAAACAATTAAAGAGCGACTAGGACGAGGATGAATCTCATGCTTGGTTGGTTAAAATTCTTCCCGTTTGCTTACACGCAAGGTGCAGTTAGAAATGCAACAGAGATTCGTGGGCCATATTTTTCTAAACCAAGGCTCAATAAGTGGATATTCGGAGATGTGAATTTCTACTTTGACGCTCCTTGGGCAAATCCCGTGTTCGGCTTTGGTGGTGATTTTTGGTCTGTGGATGCAATTAAGCCTGGTGGTCGGGATATATTAAAAATTCAGTATCTTGAAAGAGTATATGGTCGAGGGCCAGGCCCCGTTGATGCCTGGATTAAAGAACGATTTTATGAAAATACCTGGTACTTTGTCGGGCAGTGGTTTTCTGGGCGAAAATCAAGATTAACCATGCGGGGAATTCTGAATACGGTCGCTGATGACTCACAATTTAAAGGGTTGAGCCTTTTTCATCCGCGAGTATTTGAATCTGCTATCGCAGACTATTTTGACCATAGTCACGGTTACAAACGATCGGGTAAACGTCCTGATTGTCGTGCTCCATTAAATTGGAGGCTATTGCCGTTATCAGACAGTGTTCAGGGAGTGAAATTTGACCTGCACTATATAGCTAATGGTGGGAAAGATAATCCAGAATTAGTAAGGGTGGTAGCATTCCCGATTAGTTCAAGTCAGTTTGTTATTATCTATTTTGATATGACAGCACTGCTTCTTCACGATGAAATAACGACGAAGCCAACGATGGCACTGTGCGATTCAATTATTGAGTCGATGAGCCTTAAGGTGGGAAAGAAGACGCTTTCAGAGTGGGAAAAGGTGAAAGACAATTGCCCGGATATGTCTCTGGCTGAAACCATGGGTGAGTATCAATGGCCGTTGTTTGAAGAGAAACCTTCAAAAAAACCGAAGGAGAGAGATATTACATCTATGCATGGACAGGACTGGATCGAGAATAAGTCATAGTAGAAGAGTTATATGCTCGTTTTTCTGGAAGGGAGGTTTGAGTTATGGAAGATTCTTCAATCAGTTCAAAGAGTTATCCAGGAAACCTCGAAAGAGTATCCCAGGATAAACGCGCATGCATACTAATAAGCTGGTAGTTTCTACAGGATGCACAAGGATTGAGATGAAGTTTGATAGCCTAAGAATTAGGAATTTCCGTACTCTAGGAAGTGAGCAATTTGTTGATTTGAGTAATGGCCTTACAATAGTTGGTCCAAATAGCAGTGGAAAGACCAACATTCTAAAAGCCATAGAAATGATATTTACCGGCTATGATAATGTGTTGGAGTACGAAGCTAAGCGAGATCTGACTTTTGGGATAACTTCAGGGCAAACAAGCCTTGTCGCAAGCTTTACTGGAGATAGAGAAGCAGACAAAGACTTTTTTGAGCTGTACGATGAATTAAACACAATGTTAGAGGAGCCAAAAGAAGTTGGCTCTAGCTTTTCCTTATATTTATCATTTGCAAAGTCGGGAAAACCGTTGTATAGATTTTTCTCTAATGAAAAGATGAAGAAGGAGTTTCAGGCACAGTTTTCAAGAAAACAAATTACCGCAGTAAACATCTTGTTAGAAAAGTTTGTATGTCACTATGTTCCGTCATCTAAGAGTATTGCCGATTTATACTCAACCTTGCTTCTTCCTTTCATTAAACGCTCTGTAACCCGTGTTCTGTCTGATAAAGTATCTGAAATAAATAACAACCTATCTGACATATCAAGTGCTCTTGATACTCAATTAGAAGTCGCAGGCCTTTCACATATTAAGTCTCATTTTGGCTTGCCTAGTAATTCAATGGAGCAACTAATAGATCGATTTGAGTTCCACCTATCAGATCCAAATAAAACAAGTATTGATAGAAAAGGCATGGGCATTCAAGCATCTGCAATACTGGCTTCTTTTTTATGGATAACGAAAGAAGAGTTGAAGTTGAAAAAAAGTACAATATGGCTCATCGAAGAGCCTGAATCGTACCTCCATCCTCAATTGGCAGAATCTTGTCATAAGATGCTTGAACAATTGCGTAGTGAGTCTCTATTGGTGACAACAACTCATTCTCTGGGCTTCGTTGCACAAGATCCAAGAAAAGTAGTTGGAACAGAACTCAATAATAACCAAACACGTATTATCCAGTATAAATCTTATGTTGAAGCCACTTCTTCAATTCGGAATGCTTTAGGAGTTAGGTTTAGCGACTACTATAATTTGGGATTATTAAATGTATTTGTAGAGGGAAAGTCAGATCGCGAAACATTCCAATGGTTTTTAAAATTGGTCAAGCCTGATGGCGATGGTAATTATAATTGGCCTTGTGTAAGAAATTCGGAGTTTTTAGATTTCACTGGTGTTTCTGGTATGGAAGGCTTTATGAAAGCCACATACGAATTTATAGCAAACGAAAGACCTGTTGTAACTATTTTAGATGGCGATCCCGCGGGAGATAAGACCAGAAGAAATCTACAAGGTTATCTTGGCAACAAAAAGATACCATTTCATGCAAATAAAGACTTCATCAGTCTTCATACCGGCTTTTCACTGGAAGGGCTTTTTCCTCATGAATGGATTGTTGAAGCACAAGGTAGCAATCCAGATTGGTTTGGAGATGATTATTCGGTTGACGTTGAAGGGAAACTACAACCATTTAGTATGAAGAACGAGAAAAGCAAAATTCAATTGAGAACCTATCTAATTGATAAGGCAAACGAGCAAGAAGATCTAAGCTGGACTACCCGATTTACTCAGGTATTTGACACGCTTGAGACAGCTCTATCGGAAAGCTATAAGAGAGTTTATGGCCTGGAATTCGAAACTAACAAGTCAATGCAGCCGATCGCTGACGCGTCGGCTGATTGAGGCGTTAGAAGGTAATGATGAAACCTTGGATAATTGAAAAACCATTGATGATGCTGAATGGGAGATACTCTGATTTTGATGGCGTACTCGTCAAATTAATTTATACAGCGATGGGTACTGGGGCTATAGGCTCGGTTCTTAGCGGTATACATCCGTTGTTTATTCTGCCTTGTTTTATCGTGGCTCTACTTCTGGTTCCAATCTGTTTTGTCTTTCAGTCTGTCGCCAGGCGCTACGAGCAAGACGAACCCCACTATCAGGCGTCCAGAAGTAAAATCCGTGCCGTATTTCACTACTTGTGGGTTATCGGTGTATACCTATGGGTAGTCTTTTGGGTAGTGATTTTTTGTAGAGCTGTCTTGAGTATATACGTTGGGCAAAGGCTCTGATAAGCCGCTTTAGATCAGTAGTGAACTTGCCTTAACCAAACAGACACGAAAATTATACTGACCAGGTGCGCGATATCTACGAACCCGTTGCGTTACTTCCCCTCAGACTCTTCCATCTCCTGAATCTTCTTATAAATCTCCTCGGCCTCCGTCGATAACTTAGAGTAAGTGCGGATGTCGCCACCCCTTTGCGCATGCATCGCCTGTTCAAGCAGGATGGCGTGTTGTTTTCTGAGTTTCTTAGTCGGGTCGCTTTTCAAGAATGAGAACATGCATGACTCCAGAGAGGTAAGTCAGTGAGTTAAGTCGCTCCATTGTGTACGAGAAGGGGGCATAAAATCCAGAACTTATACGTAAGTTGTACAAATTGAGGGGGATTACTCCGATAGCTATAATCGCCGCCTCTTCACGTTATTCAGGTTCTGTTCAGTATGTTGTTTTTCCCGATCCAGCAAGAGCTGGACTGCATTAGTGAGCGTGGTGTGATTCTGGGCAAGATTCGGTTTGATGATGCAAAGGGGAAGCACATCTTCTATCAGCCCGATGATGTCGTTGAGGTAACGGTAGTAGAGCAGGCGGCTATCAATGAGCGGTTAGCTGGCCTGGATGCCGGTACCTACGGCATCCCGATGCAGGATGACGATTGAGACCCCATACCGTTTGTAGGGCTATTCGGGTATACTCCGGCCTCCTTAAAATTCGATAAGAAGTGTTCATTATGTCTTTGCCTCCATGCCCTAAGTGCCAGTCTGAATACGTTTATGAAGATCAGGCGAACCTGGTGTGCCCTGAATGCGGTCACGAGTGGAATCCGTCGGACAATAGCGATGACGATGCGTTTGTCGTGCGTGACTCGAACGGCAAGGTGCTGGAAGTAGGCGATCAGATCACTCTGATCAAAGATCTGAAGGTGAAAGGTTCATCGCAGCCGCTGAAGATCGGTTCTAAAACCACGATTCGTCGCATTGTTGAAGGCAAAGATCACGAGCTGGACTGTAAGTTTGCCGGTGCGGGCGAGATTATGGTGACTGCTAAGTTCGTCAAGAAAGCCTGATATTTAACACCGGGCGGCTTTTGCTCGCCCGGTATTCCCTTCAGCCCGCTATCCTCATCAGCCGGGTGTTTCTATCAGCTTCACCCATCTTGATAGTACGTTCAGGCGTGCCGCTGCCAGCTTCAGGCAAACCAGTAGGGGGACGGCGATCAATACGCCGACGGCGCCCCACATCCACCCCCAGAGTATCAGCCAGAGAATCAGTATCAGCGGATTCAGCCTCATATTATGGCCGAGTACCGTGGGTGTAATGAACTGCGCCTCAATGGTGTTAATCGCAAAGAAGATCAGTGGTGGCATCGTTGCCATCCAGCCCGCACCGTACTGAACAATGCCTGCCAGGTAGAGTACGAACATTCCGGCAATCGGGCCGACGTAGGGCGCGAAGTTCAGCAGGGCGACCATTACCCCCCATAGCAATGCATCCTGTACTCCAGCAGCCCAGAGTGCGGCTCCTGTGACTATGCCTAAACACGTATTGATAACGCTCACGGTCAGTATGTACCGTGATAGCTCACGCTGAACCTCATTAAGCAGAGAGTCCGCCGCCTGTTTATCCTGCTTCTGGCTGAAGCTGCTCATAAAACTGGAGTAGAGCAAAGGGCCGAACACCAGCATGAAAACAACAAGTATCAGAAAGGTGAAGAACTGAGTCAGCATCACAGGTGTGGCTCCCAGTACCTGAATCATCAACTCAATACCGCCTTGCTTGAAGCGGTCAGATACCGCGTTCTGATCAGGTTCTGGTTCGGGTTTTGGCGGTTCGGGTTCATCTTTGCTGAACCAGCCGAACCAACCGCCGCTCTCTTTCTCTTTGACGGGAGTCTGTGGCTGTTGTTCGGTCGGTGATAGTTTCTCACTGATTTCGTCGAGTTCGGCGGTCAATTGATTAGATAGTTCTGGAATGCGTTCAGCCCAGCGCTCTGCAGGCTCTACCAGTTGCATGCCGAGTAAGGTGAAAGGAACACCTAGCATGGCGAGCAGTAACAGTGCCGAGAAGGATCGAGGCACGTAGAAGCGCTTGAGTAGTCTGACTACGGGGCTGAGAAGCAAGGCAAACAGCGCCGCCACTATGATGGGCAGAAATAGTGTTTGGGCAAAATATAAGGTATAGAAAACGACAAACGCCGTGAGCCAGTACATCACCATTTGCATTGATGTCAGCCGCTTCTTTTCTGGCGGTGTGTTTTCTTCAGTTGCCTGAGGATGCAACTGTTTAAGTTGACTCATTCACCGCCACCAAATTGTTGGCCCAGTGCGAAGGCATCGCGTGTGAAAGGAACAAGTTGGCTGCCTTTGATGCTTAATGCAGAAAGACGAGCAGGGCCAAGAAAACCCACAAGTGCACCCGCGACGGCGCCGGTGCCTATTAACCAGACAGGCGGAACCTGTTTCAGTGTGTCGTGTGAATCTTTGGCTAACACGCCGATGGCTTTGGTTCTGAGTGTCAGTTGTTCATCGAGTTGATCGAGTTGGTTGATCAGAGTCTGACGCTTCACCGGATACCTCCTGTACGAGTCGACGTGCCTGTGATTTGGTGCGTCTGAAGCCGATACCGCTGCGAAAACGTTTTCTCAGTGATAGCAATGTGGCACAGAGCGAAAACTGAAGCAGAGTGACACCCGAGATTGCCCATGTTACCGACCCAGAGACGCTGTAAATCGTCCAGGCAATCAAGCCGCTGAAAGAAATCCAGGCCAGAATAATGGCAGGTACGATGGCTAACCATGTAATGAGTAATCTTCGAGTATCGTCGACCGTCAGCTGCATTTCGAGCCTGAATATTTCAGACAATTCTTTTGCAGCGGTTGTGGTCTGGCCAGACAGCGCTGACAGTTGTTCTGTCAGCGCCTGAGCGAGAGCTTCCTGTTCGCTCTTTTCTGGCTTTTTATCGCTTTCGTGGTTCATTTACGCGAAAGAACCTTTGATGCCAGAAAGCCTGCAGCAAATGCGATACCGGCGGTCACCAGCGGCTTGTCTTTCATGTAGCCAGTGGCCTGGTCGGCAAGTTCTGATGCTTTGTCTTTGCCTTTCAGTAGCTGTTCGGTGGCGTCATTTTTTACATCAACACCGGCTGATTCTGCTGCAACTTTAAAGTGATTTTTGGCATCGATCAGCTTGTTGTAGGCCTCTGATACTGCCTCACGACTTGCGGCTAGCTCTTCTTGCTTATCGGCAGAATTATTCGCTGATTTTGAGTTTGCAGTAGCCATAAAACGTCTCCTTTTTGAGGATGATTTCGGGATATTCCCGGCGGTGCAGTCTCTTGCTGCTTATTTTGTGACTGAGCGTTTGGCAAAGAGTTCAGGAAATTTTTGTAGGGTGGGTTTTCTGAAGGGAGTAGGAGTAGCAAAAAGTATTAAAGAAAAAGCTGTCATTCAGGCTGTTATCACGTTTTTTCTAACGGTAAACAGCGCTGCTTCAGGGGACTGATCACGGGTCGGTTTACTGAGAGTAGGGCTGGGGGTTTATTCTTCGTCCCGCTCCAGAAATGCGAAGCTCATAAAGCTGCTGAAGAAGAATATTCCAAGAATCGCAGCGACATTTTCTGCGGCCAACATCAGAACGCCACTGATGATCCAGCCTGTTTTTACTTGCTCCAGGCGCTTGCGATAGGTCTCAGTTCGGGTCCATTCAATGTCTGGGTGATTTTCAGGTACTTTATAAAACCGGCGGATCTTACTGATCAGGTTGAACGATGGCATCTCTCTCTCCCGCTTGTCTCTTTTCAGAGTAGGTTCACTTTTCAGCGTAGGCCATATGACAAGTGTTTACAGAAGAGATGCAGCTATACAGCTATTTGTTCTATTAACCGGGGAGTGATAGATGCCCCACTTCTGAACCAAAGTGGGGCAGGAAGGGACGGGTCAGACCCGGTAAGTGGCCTTGGTCATGACTTTTGAAAGAGCCGTCATTCCAAGTTTTACCGGCAGTGGAAAGCGTGCTCCGCCGGCTTCAATGGCGCTGGTCGCGTGTTTTGCTTCGTCTTCGAGCATCTGCAGTAATACAGCTTTGCTCTTCTCGTCCTGCGTTGGCAGCGAGGTCATGTGTTTGCTCAGATGGCTACAGACCTGCTCTTCGGTGGCGGCAACAAAGCCGAGGCTGACTTTATCGCTGATTTTGCCAGCGATGGCACCAATGCCGAAGGAGAGGGCATAAAACGCAGGATTCAGGCGACTGGTGTGGCTGCCGAGATCTTTAATGCGTTCTTCGCACCAGACCAGGTGATCGATTTCTTCATCCGCCGCTTCTTCCATGGCCTCACGCACTTCTGGCAGCTTTGCGGTTAACGCCTGACCCTGGTACAGGGCCTGTGCACAGACTTCGCCGGTATGATTAATACGCATCAACCCGGCAGCGTGCTGTCGTTCCTGCTCTGACAGTTCACTGTACTCACGACTTTGCGCAGGCGAAGCTCGCTCAGCGGTGGCCGCGCCGGGAACCAGCGTTCTCAGCGCCTGGTCGGCATTGGTGATGAGTTTATCGAACAGAGAAAATTGTCGTTTGGCGGTCATGAAGGTCACCTTCTTTGAATCTGGTGACCATTTTACCCTATTGAGTGCAGCCCTGCATGATGCAGGTCAGTAGGCCGGTGTGCGCCGCTTCTGGAGGATAGCAAGTGCTTCCCGCAGGCGGTTACCACTTGCAGGCTTGGCAATCACATAATCGATACCTGCCGCTGAAGCACTGCGTTCGACACTGTTGGTACTCAGCCCGGTCAGCATCAGGTTGGCGGGTTTACGACGAATCTCTTCGTCTGAGCGGATGCGCTCTGCTAATTGCAGGCCTGACATCACTGGCATGTCGTGATCAATAATGACGATGTCATAGGGGGTGCCATTGCGATGCTCTGTGCGCAGCATGGCCAGAGCCTCTTTGCCACTGTAGGTGCTGTCTGAGTTCACTCCCCAGCGTTTCAGCTGCTTTTCGATGACTGAGCGCAGTGTGGCATTATCGTCAACGATGAGGACGTTCAGGCCCTTAAGAGAAGAGTCCTGTTCTTTTGGCGAGAGGTCTTCGCTGGTATCGGTCTGCATCGGTATGAATAGGGTGACGGAACCGCCCTGGCTGCTCAGGCTTTCGATATCCAGCGTGCCGCGCATATGGCGTATAAGGCCTCTTACAACCGTTAGATTCCAGGTGTGTGGGTCGTTGCCGTCCACTTTGGTGTTTCCCGGTTGCAGCATGCGGAAAAGGGATTCCAGTTCTTGCTGCTTGATCACAGTGCCACTTATCTGAAGTTGAAGGCGCAGTCCTTGCGCTTGCTCTCCGCAGTAGTACGAGGCATACACCGTCAAAGCACCATGCTCGGTGTACGCCAGCGTGCGTGACAGCAGGTTGTAAAACACGGATAACAGTCTGTTCCGGTCACACAGTAGCCGCCCCGGAAAGTCGTCAGACAGGTCGAGAATCAACTCAACCTGCTTACGTGCTGCTTCTTGCTGGAAGTGCCCCAGGGTGCGGTTGAGAAGGTTAATAACGCGCACGGGTTTGATATCAAGGAAGACCTCTCGGGCTTTGAGTTTTCCAAGATCTGAAAGCTCGTTAACCAGCACCAACAGATCATTGCCAGCCATCTTGATGGTTTCAAGGTGATCACGTTGAGTGATGGAGAGCGGGGTGTCGGTGAGCAGTTCGCTCATGCCGATGACGCCGTTAATGGGGGTTCTGAGTTCGTGGCTGATCTGCCCCATCGTCTCGGGTGGAATCCCCGGCTGCCCACTGATTTCGCGGTGGCTATACTTGGCGCTGATTGCGCGCTGTGAGAAAAACAGACCGGCAGCCGCGGACAGTGGCAGAAGAAAGACCAGCATCTGTTCAGTCAGTGGCATGTTGATCAGGTTCATCTTGTGCATCAGCGTAACGACCATTCCCAGACCGATCACGATGGCGGCGCTGCGTAGGTACACATGAGACTCAGGGTGCTTGCTGCGATAAACCGTCGTCAGCAAGACAGTAAGCAGCTGAACCAGGGTCGTAGTGATATAAAGGAGTAACTCCGTTTGATAGCTGGGCGTAAATACATCACTCAGCAGAATAGCGACCTGAGCTGCAATATTCATCTTGATCAGAGCGCGAATCCAGTTCTGTCGCCAGTTGAGCTTCAAGAGAGCCAAGAGCTGGGCGATCAGGATACCGCCTATCGAAAACGTTTCGATGCAGCCATTTGGGAGATACATGTTGATGGGCAGGTCGACACTGATACCCACGCTCGCGGGAACAAAAAACATGACCGACACTGAGCACATTATGCCCGCGGTGAGCATACCTTTATCGCCACGAGCGAAAGCGAAGAGAAAGTACAACAAAACCAGAGATACCAGCCCCAGAAGCGCACCGGTTAACAGGTTACTGACACGCTCTATCAGATTGAACTGATCCAGGCTCTTCAGAGCAATACGGGTCGTCATCAAGGCATCAGTTTCGAGACGTATAAGATAACTGTTGGTTGCTTTGCTTCCCAGGCTCAGGCTGAAGACGTGTGCCTGACTTAAAGACCCTTGCGGTTGCGGAGCATTCAGCTCGAGTGGCTGACCCGGGTTGGATATATTAAATACCCGGACTGAGTCGATACGCGAATTTGACAGCGTCAGCATGGAATCCATTTCCTGGGCAAATGGGTTCAGTACTGACATGCGTATCCAGACGACGCCAGAGGTCGCCCCCCGCTTAAGTGAAACTGTGTGCGTTGGCGTGAAACTCAGTTGACGATCGCTGGCTAATATCTGAGTCAGGCTTAGAGAGGCCGATGTGTCTTCGTAGAAAGCGGTATACGGAGTAATTGTCTGGCTGAAAGAACCTTCAGGAAGAATAATCGGACCAATGGCTGATGCGCGCATCGATACGAGCAACAAGAGCGTGGTCAGTATCAGGCAGTGAAGAATACGATTGGAAACGTGTTGAGCGGTCATTACTGCAGTGATCCCTCACCAGAATGCTTGGCGTTTAACAGCTTAAATCAAGGGCCAGCTAGGCTGGCCCTGCTGGGTCTCAAGACCCTGAGAACAATAGGGCAATCAGCCGTTTTCGTTCTCGCGTGCTACAGCACGATAACCGATATCGGAACGGCAGAACATACCTTCCCATGAGACCAGTTTTACCAGCTCATACGCTTGTGCCTGAGCTTCGCTGACGGAGTTGCCGAGAGCAGTTGCACACAGCACACGACCACCGGCAGTCACTACCTCGCCATTCTCATTCAGTTTAGTCCCGGCATGGAAGACTTTACGGTCGGTGCCGTCATCCGCAGGCAAAGAAATAACATCGCCTTTCGGGTAGTCGGCCGGGTAGCCTGCGGCTGCCAGAACCACACCGAGTGATGGGCGCGGGTCCCACTCTGCATTTTCAGTATCAAGCTTACCTTCGAGAGCAGCGAGACAGTGAGCAACCATATCAGACTGCATGCGCAGCATGATGGGTTGAGTTTCTGGGTCACCGAAGCGGCAGTTGTACTCAATGACTTTAGGTGCGCCAGACTCGTCGATCATCAGACCGGCGTACAGGAAACCTGTGTAATCATTGCCTTCAGCGGCCATGCCTTCAACCGTCGGCATAATGACTTCGCGCATGATGCGCGCATCGATTTCTGGCGTGACAACAGGAGCAGGAGAGTAAGCACCCATGCCACCGGTGTTAGGGCCAGTATCTTTATCGCCAACACGCTTGTGATCCTGGCTGGTGGCCATTGGCAGAACGTTCTTACCATCGACCATGACGATGAAAGACGCTTCTTCGCCCGCGAGGAACTCTTCGATCACAACACGACAACCAGCATCGCCGAAAGCATTGCCAGACAGCATGTCTTTTACGGCTTCTTCCGCTTGTTCCAGAGTTTCTGCAACGATGACGCCTTTACCAGCGGCCAGACCATCGGCCTTAACAACGATAGGCGCGCCCTTCTCTCGCAGGTAAGCCAGTGCTGGCTCAACTTCGGTGAAGTTCTGGTATTCAGCGGTAGGGATCTGATGACGTGCCAGGAAGTCTTTAGTGAATGCTTTTGAACCTTCCAGCTGCGCAGCGCCTTTTTTAGGGCCAAAGATCTTCAGGCCAGCGGCTTCAAACTGATCTACCACACCGTCGACCAGAGGAGCTTCTGGGCCAACAATCGTCAGGCCAACTTCGTTTTCTTTCGCGAAAGCTTCCAGTGCATCGAAATCCAAAACGTCGATGGCAACGTTTTCGATGTTGTCTTCGATCGCTGTGCCAGCGTTGCCCGGAGCAACGAATACTTTTTCAACCAGCGGAGATTGTAGAGCCTTCCAGGCCAGAGCGTGTTCACGACCACCACTGCCAATTACTAAGATTTTCATAGCTGACTTCTCTTATTGCGGGTCTGAAACGCTCCTGAGCGGTGTTAAAACCTTTGTCAAAATGCTCATGTACTAAAGTACACTCCGCTTTTTCCTCAGGTTTTGCCTTGCTCAGAAACCTTTCATCTCCCGGGGCTACAACGCCCAATTCTCTTCAATGCGACACCGCATTAAATTCGTTGTCGCAAAATTTTAATTTCCACCGCTTAAGCTCGATCGCTTTCTTTCATAAAGAAGCGTTACCTACGGTGCAGTAGCTCCGTATTAATCAGTGCCTAAAGTGGCGCATACCCGTAAACACCATTGCAATGCCTGCCTCGTCGGCGGCTGCAATCACTTCCTCGTCACGAATCGAACCACCCGGCTGGATAATCGCTTTAATGCCCGCTTTCGCCGCGTTATCAATACCGTCACGGAACGGGAAGAAAGCGTCAGATGCCATTACTGCACCTTCAACCTGCAGACCTGCGTGTTCTGCTTTAATTGCTGCGATACGCGCTGAGTTTACGCGGCTCATCTGACCAGCGCCTACACCGACAGTCTGGCGATCTTTGGCATAAATAATGGCGTTCGATTTAACGAATTTAGCGACTTTCCAGGCGAAGATCAGATCGTTCAATTCAGCTTCGGTCGGCGTACGCTTAGTAACAACTTTCAGGTCGTCGGCCGTGATCATGCCGTTGTCGCGATCCTGAACCAGCAGGCCACCATTCACGCGCTTGTAGTCAAAACCTTCAACGCGCTCTGCAGACCATTCGCCACATTCAAGCAGGCGAACATTCTTCTTCGCTTCGACAACTGCGATGGCTTCGGCTGAGACTTTTGGCGCGATGATGACTTCAACAAACTGACGGTCAACGATGGCTTGTGCAGTGTCGCCATCCAGCTCACGGTTGAAGGCGATGATGCCACCAAATGCTGACTCGCTGTCGGTTGCGTAAGCCAGGTCATAGGCTTTGCGGATGCCGCCTTCGTCGTCAGGCACAACGGCTACACCACATGGGTTAGCGTGCTTAACGATCACACAAGCTGGCTTGGTGAATGATTTAACGCATTCAAGCGCTGCGTCTGTGTCAGCGACATTATTGTATGACAGCTCTTTACCCTGAATCTGCTTCGCGGTAGCGATAGAGGCTTCAGCCGGGTTGGCTTCAACGTAGAAAGCCGCTTTCTGGTGTGGGTTTTCGCCGTAACGCATGTCCTGCGTTTTGATGAACTGGCTGTTGAAGGTACGTGGGAATGCGTCACGCTTATCAACGCTCAGTACTTCCGCAGTCTGGTCAATGGTGCCCAGGTAGTTAGCAATCATGCCGTCATAAGCAGCAGTGTGCTCGAACGCTTTCAGCGCCAGGTCGAAACGCAATTTAGCCGTCAGACCCTGGTGTGCATTGATTTCCTGCAGAACCTGATCGTAATCAGAGGCGTTTACCACGATACCAACGTGCGCGTTGTTTTTCGCGGCTGAGCGAACCATGGTCGGACCACCGATGTCGATGTTTTCGATGGCCACAGGGAGGTCGCAATCAGGGCGAGCAACGGTCGCTGCAAATGGGTAGAGGTTCACTACCACCAGATCAATCGGGTTGATGTGATGTTCATGCATGACTTCATCATCCTGACCGCGACGACCAAGAATGCCACCGTGAATTTTAGGGTGCAGTGTTTTAACACGGCCATCCATCATTTCAGGAAATTCTGTGTAGTCTGACACCTCAACGGCTGGGATGTTGTTGTCTACCAGCAGCTTATAAGTACCGCCCGTTGACAGGATTTCTACACCTGCCTGAGTCAGTGCGTAAGCGAATTCTACGATTCCGGTTTTGTCGGAAACGCTGATAAGGGCGCGTCGGATTTGTGTGATTTCAGTCATTGTCATCTTAACTAGTCGGGAAGTGAAAACGGCTGATTATCTCAGCCGTCTGAAAACGTTATATCGGGCGTTGCTCAGAGCATGCCGTATTGCTTAAGTTTTTTACGCAGCGTGCCGCGGTTGAGGCCCAGTACAATGGACGCTTTGGTCTGGTTGTCGCGGGTGTAACGCATAACGGTTTCCAGCAGCGGTGCTTCAACTTCTGCCAGAACCATTTCATACAGCTCGGATACTGGCTGGCCATCCATAGCATCAAAATAATTCTTGAGCGCGATCTCAACGCTCTCACGCAGTGTGTGTGTCGAGTCTGCGATGGTGGTGAAATGGTTCTCGGAGTTCGCTGGTTCTGTCACTGGTTCAACCTGTCTGATAATTGCTTCTGAGCTCATGCTGCTGCTTCCTTCCTTAACGATGGATTACGGAAATACTCCGCAATCGATTCCATCTGTGCGGTGGGACTGTCTAATTGATTAAACTGTTTCCGGAAACTGTTGCCCGGCTGGCTCTTCAGGTACCAGCTGACGTGTTTCCGTGCGATGCGTACCCCTAAGTACTCACCGTAAAAATCGTAGAGAGAAACCAGATGTCGCTGCAGAATCGTTTCTACTTCGTGCAGATCTGGTGCTGCGAGTTCGTTTCCTGTGTTGAGGAAATGAACGACCTCTCTAAATATCCAGGGTTGTCCCTGGGCGGCGCGACCGATTAATACCCCGTCGGCGCCGGTATAGTTCATCACTTCCGCGGCCTTGCGGGCGCTGGTGATGTCGCCGTTCGCGAACACGGGCAACGACGTGCTGGCTTTTACGTCACGAATGGTGTCGTACTCAACGGTGTTGGCATAGCCACACGCGCGGGTACGTCCGTGAACCGCCAGAGATACAATGCCTGCGGCTTCTGCAATTTCGGCGATGCGCACGGCATTGCGGGAGTCAGGACTCCAGCCCGTGCGGATTTTCAGGCTGACAGGAACATCGACGGCTTCAACTGTGGCCTGCAATATATCTTTCACTAAGGCTTCATCGCGCAGTAATGCGGAGCCAGCAGCCTTGTTGCACACTTTTTTCGCCGGACATCCCATATTGATGTCGATAATCTGAGCGCCGTTCTCAACATTGAAGCGGGCGCTGTTGGCCATGATTTCCGGGTCGCCACCGACGATCTGAACGGCAATTGGTTCGGGCTCTCCGGTGTGGTCCAGGCGCAGTTTCGACTTACGCGTGTTGCGCAATTCGGGCTTGCCAGAAACCATTTCGCCGACGACCAGTCCTGCACCTAATTCTCGGCAGAGCTGGCGGAACGGGCGGTCGGTGACTCCCGCCATAGGAGCCAGAACCACGGGGTTCGGTAGCGTGTAAGGGCCAATTGAGGGCATAGAAGACGGTGGCCTTCTGGTTAAAAAGTGTGCTGAAAAAGAGGCGCTATGATACTCCCAACCCCTTTATGAATAAAGGGAAAACTGCGCATATTTTGCGCAATTTCAGCATTGACTTTTACTGGTTGGGGCGTATGTAAATCTGACGACTGACGGCTTCTGGGCCGGGGTTGATCACTTCAATTGCGATATGAACAGGCACTCGTGATTGCATCAGATCGCCCGGCATGACGTCTCCTGCAAGGTACTCCTCAGGCGAGAAAGTGCGCTGCGCGACAATTCGATCATTGAGGTCTCGGAACTCGAGCTCAAGGTCAGGGTATGGCTGTGCGTAACCGGCACTGTTTGTCAGCAGAGTGTCGATGACCAATGCATCGGCAATGCTGCGGTGGGGGTTGAATACTGTGTTAGCGGCGCGTATCAGGCTTGTGTCCTGAATGCCCGGTAATTGACAGCCAGCAAGATCACACACGGCGGTATAGACTGGACGCAACTGTTCATTCTTCGCCAGTGTGTCCATGCGGAACCAGCCGATCTGAGCCACGGCGATCACAATCATTATCGCAGCACCGATTGACCAGAGGCCTGTGTAGTTGCTTGGTTTCTGCTGTTCCAGCTCCAGCGGGTCCAGCTCGGCGGTGGGTATATCAAGATTGATGCCCTGACTGAAGTTCAGGTTGCCATCCAGGGTTTCGGTTTCATATTGTGCGTCGGTAAAACCTGCAAAGTCAGTTTCGCTGCTGTTTTGGGTCGTCGAGCTTGCCTGGAATGTGTCCGGGTAGGCAATCTCTTCGACAATTGGCTCAGGTTCTGCAATCAGATCCTCTTCGGTGTCGTCGGCATAGCTATCATAATAGTCGTCGGTGTAGCCTTCATCGTGGGACGCAGTCTCCATCCCCCCTGGTAAGTTCACTTCGCTGGTGGATTGCTTACCACTGTTGCGGTTGTGGATGTCAGTAAAAGAGAACTCTTCGCCTTGTTCAAAGGCCTCTATCGTATCCAGGTCAGGCGCAGTCAGGTCGTCTTTGGTTGATGGCGTCTCAGGTTCCTGATTGATCAGGTCCAGTGCCCACTTATCTTCGTACTGGCTATCATCGTGCTCGTCGGGCGTTGAGGCGAGAATATCTGAGTAATCGTCCGATACCAGATCTTCGAGGTTTTCGAGCAGGCTGTCGTCGGTATCCGTCGGAGCCTTTTTTTCTTCGCCAATCAGGTCTGCAAGCGCGTTGCCCGGTTCCATATCGTCGTGGATGAGGAAATCGTCATCAGCGTCATCAGCGTTTTCGTCATCAATGTTTTCCAGCAATTCATCCAGTGAAGTGCTGTCTTCGCTGGCCTCGGCAACCGCATCGTCGAGCAGGCTGGCAAAGTCATCGTCTGAGCTCTTATAGGGAGAGTCATCAGGCGCGTCAGAAATAAAATCGACCGGCGCCGAATCATCATCCCGTTCAGGAATGAAAGGTACCTCTTGTTGTGGCGTAAAAGGTACTTGCTGCTCGGGCACATCGGGTATTTCAGCGGGCTCGGTCGCTGGAATATCCGCAGGCGGTGCTGGAGGCAGTTCTTCGGGTTCTTCAACGTCAGGCAGCGGAAGTTCGTCCGGTATCTGCTCGGGTGCCTCTTCCGGTAGTTTAGGCTCCGCGGGCTCTCTGTGAGGGAACTCTATTTCTGGAGAATCGCTATCGGGCAGATCAATTTCAGGCGTCTGTGTGTCTGGCCTGGTGATATCCGGGTTGGAAATTTCCGGTGTATCCGTCGATGGCAGTGGCGATTCATCCGGCGTGCTGGTTGGCAGATCAGGCTGATCTGCCGCCATAATGTCAGCGATGACGTCCGGGATGTCTTTGGCATTACCATCAGAATCATCTAATACGCTGCTGACATCAAACGCTGTGATGTCGTCTGTTACAAACGGTTCGGTTTCTTCAGTCGGAAACTCGTCAGGCTGATGCTCGTCCTTGTCATTATTTCTGCGCTCGGTGTTTCTGTGCTCTTGATTTATAGAGGGCGCATGAATAATACCGTCGTCCGAAATAAGCATAGAATCTTCGAGGTCCAGCTCATCGTCGGTCGTGTCTTCGTGATCTTCTTCTGAGAGGTCGATCAGATGGTTTGCGACGGCGGATTTTTGCTGTGCGGCGCGTGATGGAGACAGGGGTTCAAATTCAAAAATCTTCGCCGTAGGCTGCTCTGGCTCTGGCTCTGGCTCTGGCTCTGGCTCTGGCTCATCGTCGGCGAAGGTAAACGCGAAAGATTGCGGCTCGGGCTTAGTGTCGGTCGCGGTATCATTGGCATGATCGCTGACCGGCTCAGTCACGGTTTCGGCTGAGGTTTCCTCCGCAGGGAGCGTCTCTTGGGGGGCTGGTTGTGCTTCTTCACGTTCGCCGACAAAGTATTCTGTGGCGTTAAATACCTGCAGGCAGGAGCCGCACCGGACATAGCCGTTTGCTGCCTCCAGCTGCTCATCGCCCACCCGAAAGCTGGTCTGGCAATGAGGACAACGGGTTACCTGCGTAAACAACATCATTTCAGCGTTTTATCCCTGTGAGTACGACCCAGTCGCCTTCTTGCTCCGGTGCGTTCATTTCAAACCATTGACCGTAGCACTGGCTGATGGTCTCGGCTTGTTCTGCCAGCAGGCCGGATAAGGCGAGTTTACCACCGCTACGTGTCAGTCCTGCAATGGTTGGCGCCAATTGCTCAAGCGGGCCAGCTAATATGTTTGCGACCATAATATCGGCCTGCAGTTCAGGCGTATTCTCTGGTAGATAGATTTCATATTGGTCACGGCTGATGCCGTTGCGGTTAGCGTTGTCTTCGGTGGCCAGTAGCGCCTGCGGGTCGATATCCGTGCCTGCCATGTGATTGGCACCTAAAAGCAGGGCAGCGATACCCAGAATCCCGCTGCCGCAGCCAAAGTCGACGACCAGTTCGCCGCCTTTTACTTCACGATCGAGAAACTTCAGACACAGCGACGTGGTTGGGTGGGTGCCGGTACCGAAGGCAAGACCCGGGTCGAGCAGGAGGTTAACCGCATCCTTCTGCGGAGGCTCTTTCCAGCTCGGACATACCCAGAGTCGTTCGCCGAACTGCATTGGATGGTAGTTATCCATCCATTCTCGCACCCAGTCTTTGTCTTCGAGGATCTCGATCTTATGACGAGGCAGGTCTGCTTTGGCTTTCAGAAAAAATACGCTGTTCAGTTCTGCACTGAGTTCGGCGGGGTCTCGTGTTGCCTCAAAGAGGCCGATGACACAGGTTTCGTCCCAGACGGGGGTCGTGCCCAGTTCGGGTTCGAGAATCGGCTGGTCAGCATCATCTTTCAGTGTGACAGACAGCGAGCCGCACTCCATCAGAGTGTCTTCGACTTTGCTTACCCATTCGCTGTTGGTATGAATTCGGATCTGGATCCAGGACATGATTATGCGTTTACCTGTGTAATGGCAGCCTGCAGCGCCAGTTCGTAGCCTTGTACACCCAACCCACAGATGACGCCCTGAGCGATGTCTGACAGGTACGAGTGCTGACGGAATGGCTCGCGAGCATGCACATTAGAAATGTGTACTTCAATGAAGGGGATTGCCACGCCAGCAAGGGCATCGCGAATCGCTACGCTGGTGTGAGTGAAGGCACCCGGGTTGATAAGAATAAAGCGGGTGCCGTCGTCGCGTGCGGCGTGAATCCGGTCGATCAGGATGTGCTCGGCATTGCTTTGCAGCTGCTCCAGCTCATGTCCGGCGGCTTCAGCAGCAGGGCGCAGCGTTTGCTCAATGTCCGCCAGCGTGGTTGAACCGTAAATATGGGGTTCACGGGTGCCGAGCAGGTTCAGGTTAGGCCCTTGCAGAAGGAGTATGCGTGACATGGTTGTATCCAGATGCGTGTGTTTCTGCTGCGAGTTTGCCGAAAAAGCGCCGCAGCGTCCAGCGGGCGGGCCCTGAGCGAGTGATTGAAAGCGAAAATGCTGGGAACGTCTATAGTTTATACAGCCCCTGATTCTGGTCTGTTGGGCGTTCATTGTTTACCCGAGCCTGGCATTACTGTTCATGAAGCTGAAACGTCTGACTACTGCTTTGTCTGAAAAGCTATTCTGGAGTTCGTTGCTGATATCAGCGACTCTGGTGGCTGACGTGAATCAGTGGGTTCCAGAGGATCTGGTGGCGCGGGCTGAAAAAGAATACGACTACAGCGCTGGCCGTCGTATCGAAGACTGGCGTCGCATGATGGAGCGGGTGGCCAACTATCCGGAAGACAGAAAACTTGAAGAGGTCAATTACTTCTTTAATAAACGTGTGCCTTTTTATAACGATGATAAACACTGGGGAAAGATCGACTACTGGGCGACTCCCTATGAGGCACTGGGTACCAATGGTGGCGACTGCGAAGACTACGTAATCGCAAAGTATTACACCCTGTCTAAAATCGGGGTGGATGTCTCAAAGCTGCGTATCACCTATGTTAAGGCGGTGCGTTTGAATCAGGCACATATGGTACTGACGTATTTCCCCACCCCTGATGCCATTCCTCTGGTGCTTGATAATCTGATCAATCAGATACGTCCTGCCAGTAAACGTCCGGATCTTGATCCGGTTTACAGCTTCAATGCGAATGGAATGTGGCTCGACAAAATGAAGGGGCAGGGGATACTGTTGGGAGACCCCAACAAACTTGATTTATGGACGGACCTTCGGGTCCGGATGAATAACCTAGGTATGGACTTATAAGCTCATGACACTCAGACAACAATTTTCTCTACTCGCCAGTCTGCTGGTCGTCGTGTTGCTGGCAGGAAACCTGGTCGTTACTGTGATCAATGGACGTGATTACTTCGAACAGCAGCTTAACGGTCGGGCGTATGATGCGGCTACCTCTCTGGCGCTTTCTATGTCGCAGATTGATGCAGATGACTCTGTGCAGCAGACCCGTCTGATGGACGTGCTCTTTGATCGCGGATTTTTTGAAGACATCACTTTTGCCCGGACCGACGGTGAAACTCTTCATCGTCGCGCTCGTGAAGCGTTCAGCAGCGGCGGTGCGCCTGAATGGTTCCAGAAACTGGTGCCCCTTGAGCTTATCCCGGCCGAGGCCGACGTCACCCGAGGCTGGCAACGCCTGGGTACGGTTACCGTCATCAGTCATGCGGATTTTGCGTACCGCGACCTGTGGGGCATGATCAGTGCTGAAATGATCTGGTTCGCCTGGGTGCTGCTGATTGCGCTGGTGGCGTTGCAACTGCTACTGCGCTTGTTGTTCAGATCGTTGGTTCGGGTTGAGCAGCAGGCTCTGGCGATATCCGAACGTGATCTTCAGGTGCAGGAGAACATTCCCCGCGCGCGCGAACTGCGCCGTGTCGTGGAGGCCATGAATAAAATGGTGCGTAAGCTACAGGCAATTTTCGCTGAGCAGGCTGAAATGACCGAGCGGCTGCGCGAAGAGTCGTATCTTGATGCGCCTACGGGTCTGCTCAACCGTCGGGGCTTTGATCAGCAGTTTGGGCATATCCTGTCTCGCGATGATGAACACAGCGGCGTGCTGGTTATTATGCAGATTCAGAATTTTGCTGAATTCAACCTGAATGCGGGCCGTCAGGCTGGTGATGATTTATTGGCTTTGCTGGGTAAGTCGCTTGAACAATGGCGCACGGATTACCCGCACAGTTTATTAGGGCGCCGTGCCGGTGCCGATTTTTCTCTGTTTGTCCCTTGTGCTGATCGCACTCAGGCGGACGATATCGTACAGCAGGCGTTCAGTCTGATGAGCGTTTCAGCATTATCTCAGCGAAACGAACTCTGCTTCCATATGGGAGCTGTTTTCCTGCAGGGGGATCAGGATGACCCTGTGGATGCCTTCAGTCGTGCCGATGCCGCCTTGCGCCAGGCACAGCGTCAGCCCACGGCTAAGTATCAGTTGTACCAGCGCAGTGATTCTGAGTTTGATGAATGGACCGCAGGTGAATGGCGGACTTTGCTGAATACTGTTCTTGAAGAGCAGAGTATTCAGCTGCAATACCTGCCTGTGATTTCTAATCACGATCAGAAGCTGTTACAGGTAGAAGTGTTCAGCCGTGTGGGCTGGCAAGGGCAAACGCTATCTGCGGCTCGCTTCTGGCCAATGATTGAGCAGCACAGACTGGCCGCGCGTTTTGACCTGGTGGTGATTGAAAAAGTGTTCAACTCGATGGGCGGCCTTGATAAAAACGCCGAGCCGGTCCGCTTCTGCGTCAACCTGTCGCCTGCGTCTGTGCTGGATGAGAGTTTCCATCAGTCGCTGGCTGAGCTTCTTGCCCGATACCCTGAACAGGCGCGTCGTATCGCGCTTGAGGTACCGGAGTTTGCGCTGTACTCAGCAGAACACGCGATTGCCCGGCTTGCGCTGAAACTGCAACCTTTCGGTGTCGATGTCGGCATTGATCAGGTAGGCACGGGCACCATGGCATTCGCCTATCTGCAACGCTTGCCACTGGCCTATGTGCGTATCGACGGCAGTTTTAACCGCGGTGTGCATCTGGCACAGGATCATAAATTCTATATTCAGAGTATGGTTCAGATTGCACACAACCTGGACCTGTTGGTACTGGCGGAAGGGCTGGAAGAGGCTCCTGACGTCAATGCCGTGCGTCAGACAGGGGTTGATGGTCTGGGTGGCTATTACTTTACCCGACCATTAGACAGCCTCGAAGACGCGGTGAACTGGCGCCCGGCAGTGTGATAACCAGTCGCCTGTGCGACAATCTGCCGCTCTGAATACGCCGCTGTATGGCGTATTATCGAGCGTCTTCTGACTGTTGCAGGCAGAAGTCTGGTTTTGGTTGTAATTAAGGTTGTCCATGATGAAATTCTGTCTGAAATACGCCCTCGGTTTTGCGGTAACCGCGCTTGTCTCGATCTCTGCTTCTGCTGATTCTGTCATTATTAATGACCCGTATGTTCGTGAACCTGTTCCGGGGCGTAGCATGAGTGCTGCATTTATGACGTTGACCAACACCAGTAATGAACTGCAGCGCCTGGTTTCAGTATCGGCCCCATGGGCCAGCTCCATCGAGATCCACACACATTTGCACGAAGATGGCGTAATGAAAATGCGTCAGATCGACTCGCTCGAAGTCCCCGCAGGAGAGTCCGTGACGCTTGAGCCTGGTGGTCTGCATCTGATGTTATTTGGTCTGGAAACACCACTGACAAACGAGCTTCCTATGACCTTCTGTTTCGATAACTCAGAGTGCGTAGCACACACAGCACGTTTATTTTCTCCGATGTAAAACAGCTTTCGTAAATACTGATCTGAGTCAGTTTTCAGCAAGAAATAGACACTCAGGTATTATTTGCCGCTGGCCATAGGCTGGCGGCCTTGAGTATGTTCGGCGCTCACGATCGTTATGCCTGCAAGAGTTGTCTTTTTCATGAGTAATCGCCTTATTAATATCAGTCTTTGTGTCCTGGCTGTCGTTTTACTGACTTCTTTCTCTGCAATTGCGAGTGCTGACACTCCGTCTGCGGATAGCCCAGAGCAAGCGGCCAGATTACTGCAGCAGTTTGAAAATATTGTGGCTGACCCTGAAGCTCGCCAGAAGGCCAATGCACAAGGGCAGGAGCGAGCACAGTTCTGCTTCCGCTGTCATGGCAAGGACGGTAATTCCGTGCGCGACTATGTGCCGAATCTGGCCAGCCAGAATCCCGCTTATTTGTTTACTCAGTTTGAGAAGTTCGCCTCGGGAACACGCAAAAACTACGTGATGAGCAAACTGGCGGAAATCCTGAGCGCAGAAGAGCGCGTTGCGGTAGCTGTATACTTCGCAGATAAACCTGTAACCCCTCGCGATAACCGGCCCGAACCCGATATGAAAGGGCGGCAGGTGTATCAGTCGTTGTGCTTTGCCTGTCATGGTGACAAAGGGCATGGCAGTCACACGTATCCCCGGATTGCGGGTCAGCCGTACGAATTTCTTGAGAAGACATTGCTGAAGTTTAAGCAGGGCGATGAGTCGAGAAAGAATTCTCCGATGACTGCGGTCGTTGGCAATATGAGTGACGAAGACCTGAAGGCTGTCGCACGCTGGGTCGCGAATATGCCGTGATGGTATCATCCGCGCTGATTCAGATTTTCAGAGGCAGCGCGGATCATGGCATCAGCTTCACAGCAAACACATTGGCAGTTCTGGGTAGACCGGGGCGGCACCTTTACTGACATCGTTGCCTTAACGCCAGATCAACGGGTACTGACTTACAAACTCTTATCCGAGAACCCCGATCATTATGCGGATGCAGCCGTTGAGGGGATTCAGCGCCTGCAGGCTCGCCACCCTGATTTACCGACCGATATTTCGTCAGTGCGTATGGGCACGACTGTCGCTACCAATGCTCTGCTTGAGCGCAAAGGAGAGCCGACGGTTCTTCTGATCAGCAAAGGGCTACGGGACCAGCTGGATATTGGTTATCAGACCCGCCCTGATATTTTTGCGACCAATATTCATTTACCTGAACCACTCTATGACCGAGTTTACGAAGTCTCTGAACGCGTTCGGGCTGATGGCACGGTGGAGTTTGCTCTCGATGAAGAAGCGACTCTTGTTCAGCTTCAGGAAGCCTATGATCAAGGGTTCCGGTGTGTCGCGGTTGTGTTGATGCATGCATACCGTTATCCGGCGCACGAAAAACGCATTCGCGAAATTGCTCAGCATATTGGCTATACCCAGATTTCTCTCAGTCATGACGTCAGCCCTCTGGTCAAAATTGTTCCGCGTGGCCAGACAACCGTCGCCGATGCTTATCTCTCTCCTGTGTTGCGTCGTTATGTGAACCAGGTGGCAGAGGCATTATCGGCCTCTCAGAGTGTTGATCTTGAGTTTATGCAGTCTAACGGTGGGCTCGCCAAAGCCGAAGTGTTTCAGGGGCGTGATGCGATTCTGTCGGGCCCCGCAGGCGGTGTTGTCGGTATGGTGCGGACGGCGGAAGCCGATGGCTTTGAGCGCATCGTCGGGTTTGATATGGGAGGCACCTCAACGGATGTCAGTCACTACGCAGGGACGCTTGAGCGCGAAACTGAAACTGTCGTGAACGGCGTGCGTTTGCGAGTACCCATGATGAATATTCATACGGTCGCGGCCGGTGGCGGTTCTATCGTCCGCTTTGCCGATGGCCGTCTACAGGTAGGGCCAGAATCTGCCGGAGCCTATCCGGGGCCCGCCTGTTATCGCAATGGCGGCCCTCTGACCGTCACTGATTGCAACCTGTTGCTGGGGCGGGTGAATCCAGCATTTTTTCCTTCTGTGTTTGGTCCAGAGCAGAATCAGCCGTTGGATCTCGATACTGTGCAGGCACAATTTTCTGAATTGGCTGAGCAGGTCACCGAGGCAACAGGGCATCTATGGACGACTGAGCAACTTGCAGAAGGTTTTCTGAATATTGCCGTCGAGAGCATGGCCGCTGCGGTTAAGAAAATTTCAGTACAGCGTGGCTACGACGTACAGGACTATGCCTTTAGTGCATTTGGTGGCGCAGGTGGCCAACATGCGTGTGCGGTTGCTGCTGCCCTGGGAATAAGTACGGTCTATCTGCATCCCATGGCGGGCGTTTTATCTGCCTATGGTATTGGTATTGCCGATCAGCGCTGGTTAGGTGAAGAGGCGGTTGAAAAAGAACTGTCAGTGGCCGCAGCAGAAATCAGGCAGCGAGTGAAAAATCTATCGTCTGCGAGTCCACTGGCTGGCGACTGCACTGTGCGGGTTTACCTGCGATATGAAGGCTCGGACACCCCTTTGCTGGTTGATTGGATCAATGAGGCCGACGCCAGAGCGTCGTTTGAAATACAGCACAAACAATTATTCGGATTTATATACCCTGAGAAAAGCGTCTTGCTGGATGCATTGCAGGTCGAAGTGACCGTGGCAGGGGCAATATTGCCTGAAGCGGATTTACCAAAGGTATCGGCTAGCGATACAGAAGCGCGCTCAACAACGCGTCTATACGCACAGGGGCGCTGGCACGAGGTCGATGTTTATGATCGCGCGGAGTTACCAGAAGGGTTTATAGCAACAGGCCCACTGTTGTTGACCGATCAGAATTCGACACACGTTATTGAACCGGGTTGGCAACTGAACGTCCTAGCCAGTGGTGCGCTGGTACTGGAGCGGCAATCGATGGAGGCGTCAGCGATTGATGATCAGTCTGCGCAGTACGACCCGGTAACACTTGAGATATTTAACCACCTGTTTATGTCCGTTGCTGAGCAGATGGGTTTTGTACTCGAAAAAACGGCAAGCAGTGTCAACATTAAAGAGCGGCTCGATTTCTCGTGCGCTGTTTTTGATTGCGAGGGTGAGTTGGTTGCAAATGCGCCGCATATTCCCGTTCATCTGGGGTCAATGAGTGAAAGCATTCACGTTGTCATGCGTGAGCATAGCGATATGCAGCCGGGTGACGCGTTTGTATTAAACACCCCTTATAACGGTGGAACGCATCTCCCTGATGTCACAGTGGTTAAACCTGTCTTTATCAGTGATAGTCAACGCGCCGATTTTTTCGTCGCGGCGCGTGGGCATCATGCGGATATCGGTGGGATCACTCCAGGCTCCATGCCAGCCTACAGTCAGCACATCGAAGAAGAAGGGGTGTTGTTAGACAATCTGGTCCTGATGCGTGCTGGCGAGTTTCAGGAGTCCTCACTTCGTGAGGTGCTCCTGTCTGCAAAGTATCCGGCCCGTAATCCGGATCAGAATATTGCCGACCTGATGGCTCAGTTAGCAGCCTGCGAAAAAGGCGCTGAAGAATTGAAGCGGCTGTGTCAGCAGTATGGTTCAGACACAGTGCACGCGTACATGAAGTACGTGCAGGATAATGCTGAACAGACACTGCGTGATTGTCTGGCGCAACTGCCATCCGGAAGTTTCAGTTATGCCATGGATGATGGTACGCGATTTAAAGTGATCATTGATGTTGATCATAATTCCCGTACTGCTGTGATCGATTTTAAAGGTACCGGCTATCGCAAAGGTCAGCCAATGCATCCGGGTAACTTTAATGCGCCAACGTCGGTCGTAAAGGCGGCAGTTCTCTATAGCTTCCGGGTGCTTGTGAATAAGCAGATGCCCTTGAATGCAGGCTTCTTCCGGCCGTTAGAAATCCGGGTACCTGACGCATCGATTATTGCGCCGCAATATCCCGCGGCTGTTGTTTCTGGCAACGTCGAGACAGCCCAGTACCTGGTTGATTGCTTAATGGGGGCGCTTGGCCTCATGGCTGGTGGTCAGGGAACGAATAATAATTTCACCTTTGGTAATGAGCGTTATCAATATTACGAAACACTGTGTGGTGGCGCGGGAGCAACAGAAAAGGCCGCGGGCGCGAGTGCAGTCCATACTCACATGACCAATTCCCGTCTGACCGATCCTGAAATTCTGGAGCAGCGTTACCCAGTGGTACTTGATCTATTTCATGTTCGCCAGTTCAGCGGCGGTGCAGGAGAGCACCGCGGTGGAGATGGTGTAGAAAGGCATATTCGTTTTCTTGAGCCGATGACTGCCAACATTATCAGTGGTCACCGATCAGTGCCTACGTTCTCATTGAATGGTGCCGGAGAGGGTAAAACAGGGGTGAACTTTGTTCTGCGACAGTCTGGGAAGATCGAGTGGTTACAGGGCTGTGCAGCCACTGATATTGCATCCGGTGACACCTTTTGCATACACACGCCCGGAGGCGGAGGCTGGAATGGTGATAGCGGGTCTTAACGAGACCCGCGACAGGTTTCCGGAACCTGTGCTGCGACAAAATAATAGCCCTGCCAGATCTGTTGCTCGCCTTTAAAGGCGAAAAACTGGACGGCCTGATTGCTGTAACAGGCGCGGAATTTTATTCCTCGGGTCGAGTACCCCTTGATACTGGCCACCGCCAGCTCCGGCAGTTCGTCGGCGTTCACATAGTAGAAGGTTGCATCGGTGAGCTGGTTTACGAAGCGTCGATCTTTCTGCAAGGGGACACATTGCTCAGAGGAGGATGCGCGTGAAATGACCGTAAGCGTCTTACTGTGCTCCTGATCAGATACCTGGTGCAGTGTTAATTCATCACCGATTTTCAGGTTTTCATTGTGTATCGCCAGACAGCTGCCAGTGACCCAGCCGAGTTTTTCAGCAACTTCGTTTTTACGTTCTGGAGAAACGGTGACGCATCCCGAAAGCAGTGCGCTGATTGCTATAGTGATAAGTAGTGGGGTGGTCACAACCTGACGTGGCATAACGGGTCCGTATCGACTTGAAATATGCTCTCTACTATACAGTAATTAGCTGATCTGTAGAGAGCACACCCCTCTGACGCGCCTTGCGTTGAAGGGTATTTGGAGCGACATCAGATCGCCCGGATGACTTCAAGAAAGGTCTCTGGTTCTGGGCGAACCCGATAATTATCCGTCTCATGCGTCCAGACAACCGTCCCTTGCTTATCGATGATAATCACCGTCGGCATGGGTGCTTCGGTATCGTAGCCCATGGCCTCCAGGCCGGTAGGGATGCCAAATTCAGACGCAATTCCCAGTACTCTGGCAGCCTGATTATCTTTGTCGGTCATAAAGCGGAAATTCACACTGAATTTCTCAGCGAGTTCGCGTGTGTATTTGTGGGGTTGTGGCGATACCATGATCACTTCAGCGCCCAAGGCTTCAAGCTCCTGATACTGCTTAGCAATCTCTTTGATCTGTGCCATGCATAGCGGGCACCAGTTGCCGCGATAAAACAGAATGACAGCAGGTTTACCGGCCAGCTCGCTGCTTTGAATGATATCGCCGTTAACGTCTGTGAGTGTGAATGCCGGTAGGGGCTTGCCAACCGAGAGTGCTTCGCTCTTAATGCGCCCGTAGCGTGAATACCAGTACACGTATAACAGAAAACCAGCGTAGCTGATCAGGGCGAGGCTTAATGGCAGCCAGCTGTCACCCGACGAGCCCCACGCGGTCAATGCGACGCCGACAGCAATCGGCACATGTGCCTCAGGCAAATCTGCGCTGGTGCGGGCCATCACTGGCTTGACCATCAGAAAGCCAATGACGAGAGCCATGGGCGCGGCCGATAACAGCACGCCAGACCAGGTCAGGGCATTACTACCTTCTGCCAGTTGCCACACGGCATACGCGGAAATCAGCGAGGCAACCGTGAGGTAGGCAGACACGTAGGCGGCTTTCAGGCGGTTAACCAGTCCTTTCATCAGTATTTTTCCTTTATCAGGCTCTTAAACGACCGACACGGTTGAATAACCCACGATATGTCATCAACCAGAGTACGTCGAGCAGTGACCAGAAGCCCTGATCCTGGCGGCGTGGTGCTTTGCCTTTGCCCATACGGTGCAGTTGGCGTTCGTACCAGGAGACTTCCATCAATGCCATTTTATCGATCATTTTTACGCCAGTTTTGATCGGGCGAACAACGCTGGTGAAGTCTTCACCGCTGAGAATGCGTTTTACCAGGTCAGGCTCGACACACAGTGGACGGCCGAGGCCAACCAGATCGCAGGCTCCGGATTCGACAGCTGCAGCCATTCCTTCGGAGGTACGGAAACCACCAGTGACCATGAGCGGGACATCCACTTTGCTGCGCAGCATTTCAGCGAACTCAAGGAAGTAGGCTTCACGCAGCTTGGTCGACTCTTTTACCGGCTCATCTTTACCGAGTTTTCTATTGTGATGCTCGCTGCCCTGAGCCATCGCGGGGGTTTCGTAGGTGCCGCCTGAAATTTCGATCAGATCAATGCCCAGCCCAGCCAGTGTGGTTGCGACGGTGGCTGCGTCATTTTCATCAAAGCCGCCCCGCTGAAAGTCTGCAGAATTCATCTTAATGCCAATACTGAAGTCTGTTCCTGTGGCTTCACGCATGGCTTTATAGACTTCGACAACGAAGCGCATACGGTTTTCTATCTCGCCGCCCCAGCGGTCGTCCCGCTGATTGTGGTGAGGGGACAGAAACTGGCTGACCAGATAGCCATGTGCGCCGTGAATCTGAACACCGTCGAACCCCGCTTGTTTGGCCAGTGCCGCAGCGGTCGCGAAGCGTTTGATGCAATCCTGTATATCGTCTTCTGTCATGGCCCGCGGCGTACCGAAGAAGGCCTGCATTTCTTTCCGGAAAGGAATGGCGCTGGGTGCCATCGGATCATTATTCAGCATCTTTGGGGTCTGCTTGCCCGGATGGTTAAGCTGCATCCAGACCAGGCCGCCCTGCGATTTAGCTGCGGTTGCCCAGGCTTTGAGCATCTCCATATCACGATCGTCTTCGAGCACCACATTGTTGGGTTCGCCCAGATGGCGGCGGTCAATCATCACGTTACCGGTAAAGCTGAGCCCGGTACCACCTTCAGCCCAGCGCTGATAGAGTTTCGGCAGCGCTTTAGTGACGCGCAGATCGACACTGCCCAGAGTTTCACTGAGTGCCGACTTCGCAAAGCGGTTAGGCACAATGCTTCCGTTTGGAAGCGTGAGTGTCTGTCCGAGAATCTGGCTGGCGTTCATTGGTGGCTCCTGTGGTGACCAATATGAGAAACAGCCAGCACTATACGGTGAAGGGAAGTGTAAATTGATGTTATTTTGAGCCAAACTCGGGTAGTGTCAGTAACAGAAAGTAACCAGCCGTGTCGGTTGTGCCACATAGCGGTTGTTGTTGTGTCTTTCTGGAATATAAGAACTAACCTGTACAGACAATCTCTTATTCGGGGTCTTTTCGAAGCCGATGAGTAAATCGTATCTGCAAGTACTTACAGGCCTGATCGTCGGGCTGGCCAGCCTCAGCACTTTTGCGCTGTCAGATGCAGAGTTTAAAACGTCTCTGGACGCTGCCCGCAGCGGTAAGTGGAGCCAGGTTGATGACGCTGTCTCGGAGCATGTTCTTGCTCCCTATATTGAATATCACCGTATCAAACGTAATCTGCCGGATGTGTCTGCCTCTGACGTCAGGTCTTATGCGACAGAGAACTCCGATTCGCCTCTTTCGCGCTGGATTGTCCGTCATGCGACTCTGACCTACGGTGCAGCCCGAAAGTGGGATGAAGTACTGTCGTTAAATGAGTACGCACCCGCTGATGCGCCAGGGCGTTGCATTTATTACCGTGCAAAACTGATTAAAGACCAGACGGCAGCCTTTGATGGTGGACGGCAGTTATGGCTGAGCGGCAGCTCGCGCCCAGAGCAATGTGATGATCTGTTTAAAGCGATGCTTAGCCGGGGTGAAATTAACGAACAGGCAATCTGGCAGCGTGCTGTGATGGCACTGCAAGCGGGTAACCGCAGCCTATCTGACTATTTGTTGCGAAAATTACCAGCGGAGTGGAGAGTTGCTTCAAGTACCTTCCGTCAGCTTCGTTCGTCGCCAGAAAAACTTCTTACCCTGGATAAAACATTTCCTGCTGGCGTTGAGCGCAGCGACATGGGATACGCGGTTCTGGCGTATCTTGTGCGCCGGAAGCCCGAAACTGTCGCTGAGTTATATCCAAAACTGTCAGAGGCAGGTGTGTTGAGTGATGCTCAACTCGAGCGTATTGGTAACATGCTTGCAGCACGCAGTTATAAATTTGATGCCGGTGAGCGCCCCGACATTATTGATCAGCTCCTGACTGACCTGGGCGATGGCAACCTGATTGGCCCTGTACTGCGTGAAGCTATTGCTCAGTCAGACTGGGATGCCGTGCTCGCCTGGACCGATAAAGTGCAGGGTAGCGATAAAGACTCGGGATACCACATGTACTGGCGCGGCCGTGCGCTTGAAGCGCTGGGGCAATCTGAAGCTGCTCATCACGCCTACACGAAAGCTGCCTCTGCCCGTGAGTTTTATGGCTTTCTGGCGGCAGAAAAACTCGCCTTGCCATATGAGCTGAAGCAGTCGACAACGAGCTTGCAGGAAGGACAGTTAGAGACCGTTGCCGAGACGCCCGCCGTTGCCCGTATTCGCGCTCTTTGGGCGATCGGCGAAGAAGGGCTGGCAGCTGATGAGTGGAATTTCACGCTGCTGCGCAACCCGTCAGATACGCCGGTGTATGCCGAGCTGGCGAAGCAGAATGGTTGGCCAGCACTCGCCGTTCAAGCGACGATTTCCGGGCGCCACTGGAACTTGCTGGAGCACCGCTTCCCACTGGCGTATCAGGATGAGTTCAGCCGCTGGGCTGAAGAATACGACCTTGATCCATCATTACTGATGTCGATTGCGCGTCGTGAGAGTGCGTTTAATCCGCACGCACGCTCTCCGGTCGGGGCTCGTGGCCTGATGCAGATTATGCCGGCAACGGCGAAGCAGGTGGCCAGAGAAAAGAACCTGGTTCTAAACGACGTCAACGACGACCTGATGGACTACCGCACTAACATTCCTCTGGGCAGCTACTATGTGCGCTCTTTGCTTGAGCGTTACCAGGGAAATCTGATTGCTGCCCTGGCCGGCTACAACGCGGGCCCCCATAAAGTGGATCGCTGGCTCAAGGACGCACCGGTTGCTTATGATCAGTTTATCGAAAGTATCCCGTATCGTGAGACCCGCGATTACGTCAAAGCAGTGCTCGCTTATCGTGTTATTTTCAGCAGCCTGAAGGGCAAAGAAGTGACGGCAGTACTTGACCCTGATGAGCGCGTGTTTGCACAGCAGCTCTCTCAGGTGGAATCAGTGGTACCGGCTCGCAACTGACTTACGTCCCCGTCAGTGCGTGTCACTTATCTCTGGCTCCATACCTGAGCATCATGGTCGGGAATATGGTAAACTGCCGCCAGTTTCAGTTAATACGAACAGTGAGAGACAGACGCTATGGATATCATGCAGGTCATTAAAGATCAGATCGAAAACAACGACATCCTTCTGTACATGAAAGGTTCACCGAACCAGCCACTGTGTGGCTTCTCTGCACGCACCGTGCAAGCAGTCATGGATTGCGGTCAGAAGTTTGCGTACGTTGATGTACTGTCTAATCAGGACATTCGCGCGAATCTGCCTAAGTACGGTAACTGGCCGACCTTCCCGCAGTTGTGGGTGAAAGGTGAGCTGGTAGGTGGGTGTGACATCGTCACCGAAATGTACGAAAAAGGTGAGCTGAAGACTCTGCTTGAAGAAGCAGCGCCAGCTGAGTAAACACCGCTTGTGGGGTCGGACAGCTGCTTCGGTACCCGTAAATCAGAAAAGCCCGCTTAGTGCGGGCTTTTTTGTATATGACTGCCTTCGATCAGTCTCGAATTTCCATAAATTCAAGATCAATAACCGGCATTGAAAATTTGAGAGCTTCGCCCTGCACTTCGCCCTCTTCGTTGAGGACAACGATATCAGGCGCTTCTGCGTTATCAATACCAACCCACAAGGTGTTGTCAGGGCCTGATTTAAGAATGCCGATCTTCTCGTCTTTTAGTACGTCAGGGTTCACAGCCGTAAAACTGGCCACGTCGTCCAGTGGAAAGCTATAAAGAATACTGCGAAGGTTGGTATAACCCTGTTCCAGGTTCAGCTTTATAAAACCTGTATCGTCTACCAGAGCAATACTCATCACATGGTAGTAAGTGTCGTTACTTGTATCTTCATCATCTGAAATATCGTTTAAGTCAGAGAATGTGGTTCCGTTAACTAAGTTAGTCACTGCATAGTCATCAAGGCTTATCCGGTCGAGTGCACCCGAATTATTACTGTAGTCTCCACGACCTGAGACGTACACGTAATCGTCATCAGCGACTAATTTAAACAAGTTATCGGCATTAACAGGAATACCTTTCAGTCCGGTCTCGTTGGTATTAGTGTCGATCTCGTTATCACTTTCGATATCAATGACAGCAACGTAAGACTGTGTCGGTTGGTAGTCGGCGTCCAGGCGCTGCAGACCAACGAATAATTTATCATCCGCGACGACGGCGGCAGACATACGTGGATAGGTTGCGCCCTCTGCGACATAAGCAGCCAGACCAATTTCTCCAAGGACAAAATTCTCTTCATCTGCAGATGGGTCAACAACCAGAATGCTGGATTTTCCGTAGCGGATTACGTACGCCTTATCTTCTGCAACTTGTACAAATTGGTAAGTATTACTTGATGAGCTTTCTGGTTCAGTGAGGCTGTAGGTGTAATCGGCCTGAAGGAATTCAGCAGCGGCGTCATAACGTGTCAGCGTATCAATATTAAATTTACCAATGTGGTAGAGGTATTGCTCGTAAACATCGATGGTATAGTCCGAGGCATCCTTGTTTGCATAGTTTTCAACAATTTCGGTTTCGCCTACGGTGCCGACCGCGATTTCACTACTGGAATAATCAGCGGCTCGCATTTGAGCAATAAAGGTATGCCCACTAACACTGCTGCTGTTGGAAGAGTCGTCACCAAAACAGCCGGTCAACAGGGCTGTAGAGAGCGCAGTTAATGCGAGTTTTTTCATCATGCCACCTCGTTATTGAATTCGTTTACTTTAAAAATTTAAGTGTCCCGAAAGATAAATCTGCCGTCCTGCAACGGGTCGGTTCGAATAATCCCGGAACTGATTATTGGTTAAATTGTTTGCTGCTACTCTGAGACCCCAACGGTTCTGTTCGAGCTGATAAGTCAGATCGAGTGAACGCCGTATGTCGCCTTCGATATTATTGCCTGAGTCCAGATAGAGGTTGCCCGCCAATTCGTAATCCAACGACAGTGAATGCTGTTGGTAAGACGTAGTCAGGCCGAACAGATAGCGGTCGTGATAGATGCCTGGCACTTGTTTTCCTTCAAATGCTCGTACATCGCTGATCAGTTCACTGGTGTAGCTTGCTGCCGATATCGTCGGCTCTAGTGTGATTCCCTTGAGCTTTTCAGTGTGTATCAGCTCAACCTCAACGCCTTGCATGATCGAGTCAGACACATTGATATAACGGCCGATACCGCGACTGTCATAGATGGGCACAATGGTGTCTTTGGTTTTACGGGAAAATACAGACAGAGTGGCTTCTGATTGCTGACTAAACAGACGTACGTCGATGCTCAGGTTATCCGACGTTTCTGCCGAAAGGTCGTCATTACCGAGCATTAAACCTCTGTCACCATAACGCTCATACAGGCTGGGTATACGAACGCTTCGGCGGGCGCTGAGCGCAGTTTCGCTGAACAACGACACATGAGTAAATGACGCGCTGGCACCGGTGAAACTGTCTTTACTCTCAGTGCGTGCCGCGTCATCGGCATGAGTTCGTTCATTACTTGTGCGGTAACCACGGTGATAGATACTTGCACTGGTCTTCCATGGCGGGCTGATTCGGTAGTCAGCACCTGCAGTCAGATTGATGACCTGCTGCTTTGCGCTCTGATCACAACTGCCTTGCGGAGTTGTGCAATCGCGGCTGTCGGTATCATTTACATAGCGGCTTTGATACTCATCAAATTCGGCCCGGATGCCACTTCTGAGTACCAGTTTGCCTGAGTGCAATTGTGGTGATGTCGCGATTTCGGCATGGCGGAGTCGGTAGCGGTTATCGTCTTCACCCAAGCCTATATTACTCTCTGGATCACGATAGCTTTCGTTTTTGCGTGACACTGCAAATGACCAGGGTAGATGAAATCCTTCAGAGGCTGAGGCGTTCGAGTTAGACGTCGTAAATCGAATTTCCCGGGTGCTGTAGTGGGCTTTATTTTCTGGTGAATTCCGAAAATAATCCGGGATGTTTTTACGCTGATGCTGCCAGCTCAGCTGGCTGACGACGGTGCCTGTTGTCGCTGCAAGTTGCGCGGTATGGCGGAAGAACTCCGCATTGTTCAGCGCTTCTTCTGAATTGCGTGCATCGCCATTCCAAGGCGCTGGGACTGGGTAATCAAAGCTATTTTCGCTGTATTCGCTACCCGCGTATACCGAAAGATAATTATTGATATTGCCGCGTGCTGAAGCACTCTTATAACCATGATTACCTACGGCGGCCGCCAGTTGATTCTGATACTCCTGCTCACGGGTAATAATATTAACAGTGCCGCCGATTGCGCTGTCGTAGAGGCCACCATGACTGCCGCTGCTGGATATTTCGACCCGTTCAATCATATCAACGGGGATCTGGCTGAGGTCGTAACCGCCACCCTGAGCATCGTTTATGCGGATACCATTGACGAGCACGGTGGTTTGACGGCCGCTGGCGCCGCGAACAGAGAGCAATACCGGATCACCGAGCCCACCGCTGTGCTGCACTTGCATACCGGTCAGGCTTTTGAGGTAATTTTGCAGACTGCCATAACGTGACTGCAGTTCCTCTCCATCAATACTTGTCAGTCCAGCGGTGGTCACCCGCTGAGCTGTTTCGACGACCGTTGGCAGGGTGAGTGCGTCGGGCACAGTTTCACCGTTTGCCAAAGCAATTGCTGGGCTGAGAGCAGAGATCAGAAACGCAGTTCGGAATGTAAAAGTCACAACAACATCCGCAGATGCTGCAGCTGGGATCAGCCAATGGAGGCGCGTAGCGGATTGTCGCCACGCGTTTACCACCGACCTGTCGCCCACCGCAACATCGGTTAATCTTCACAGGCCGGTATCCGGGCTGACGACTGAAACCCTGACATTCTGAGGGCTTCCGGTGTTGATGCCTTCCCATGCATAGCACAGTGGCGTTGTATCAATACCTGGTCGATCACCGTTGCGGGGGCAGCGCTGGGTTTGTTGTTACACGCACCAGTCTTCCCGTTTAACCTCTGTCTTGCCGACAGAGGCACCTGAATTGCAGGGGAGAGTACTCGTGGGAGTGAGTTGGGTCAAGTTGGACGCTGTTAAGTCATCCGTTCTTTTCGGCGGGAAGGCAGAGAACGAAGCAGGCGCCACCCAGGGCGCTGCGCTGATACCTCAGGCGTCCCTGGTGGTGTGATGTAACGATGAAGTACGACACCGACAGCCCGAGCCCGGTACCGTCGCCGACTTCTTTGGTGGTGTAGAAGGGTTCGAAAATATGAGGTGCAATATCTGCCGGAATGCCGGGGCCGTTATCTTCAATTTCGAGACAGGTCATATTGCTCTGGCGGCTTGCTTTGATTCTTACCTTAGGGTGCCAGCCTTCGCCGCCATCGTGTTCTTCCAGGGCTTGTTGAGCATTGCGCAGCAGGTTCAGTAATACCTGTTCAATCTCACTCGGCACACAGTGAATCTGGGCATCGCCTGCGGCTTTATCGATGTCCAGATCGATATGTTTCAACGAAAGATCGTTGTGGGCAATATTCAGGGTCGTATTAATGAGCTCGGTGATGCCGATGTCGCGCTTTTGCAGATGGTCGTTGCGCGAAAACTGCAGCATATTCGCGACGATTCGTGCAGCACGCTCACCGGCACTCTGGATGTGATCAAAAAACTGGTCAATTCCTCTGCCCGTGAGGTATTCGTTCAGCAGATCCATACTTAAGCCAAGCTCGTCTGCAAGGCGTTGATTGGCCGCGAGATTGGGGTCCAGCCGCCGACGTGTGTTCTGTAAGTTCTGGAGAATAGCGCCCAGAGGATTGTTAATTTCATGGGCCATCCCAGCAGCCAGACCACCGACCGTCATCATTTTCTCGGTCTGCACCATGACTTCCTCCATACGCTGACGCTGGGACACATCGTCGATACGGATGACCAGGCGCGCTTGCTGGCCGCTCGGCAATGGGTAAGCAAGTACATCGGTGACCAGTACTTTGTCATTGAAGCGGATCTTTACCCGCTCGGACTTCACCATTTTTGGTGTTTCTCCAGGGGTCGACGGCATCAGGTTGAGCTCGCCTAATTCTGGTATCAGCTGCGTCAGAGGCAAGCCGTTGAGTTGGGAGTATTCCATGTTCAACCAGTCACCCGCCTGCTCATTGCACTGAACGATGCGGTTGCGTGAATCAAGTGCGAACAGAGCGGTCGGCATGGCATTCAGAATACCGTCGAGCAGGGTCTGGGTATTTTTCAGCTGTACTTCGACGCTACGACGGACGGACACTTCTTTCGCCAGATTTTCGTTCATCTGGCGGGTTTCTGTCGACAGACGTGTTGCACGTAGACGGGCATGTTCTGCTTGTTGATGGGCCGTTTTCAGGTGTTGTGTGCGCTGGTTGCGGCGCCAGAAAAGGTCATTCAGGGCTTCAATAAGTGGGTGAAGGTCAGGGTCTCGGAGTTTCAGAGTAATCCGGCCATCGTCATCGCGGGTGTTGGCTTCGCGAATGTCTTCCAGCAAGTGCATGTACGGCGTTTGCTGCCATTGGCGGGTCATCAGGTAGAGCATAAATACGAGCATCGCCGATAGCGTGACGATCACCAGGCTGGTGCTCAGGGTGTCCATGTAAAAAAAGCCGGGGAGTGACACATCGTTCCTGACCACCAAATCGAATTCGTCATCGAGAATGGCAAAGCGGTATTCAAAATAATCATCAGGGAAAGGTTGTGCATGGAGGTTGGGGGCTAAGAGCGTCGCGCCTTCGCCCGAATGACTGTGAGCCAGGCGTTCTCCGCGCTGGTTGTACAGTGCCGCTTCCTGAATCTGATAATGCTGTGACATATGATACAGGGTGGTCTGTACGGCTTGCAGCTTACCGGGAGAGGCAGCCATCTGGGCTTCAATAATATGACCCATGGTGCGTGACAGATCAGGCGCCAGATGTTCGCGGCCAATGCGTTCAGCGGCAATAACGTATGCGAGGGTTGCGACAAGGATGATGCCTGAACAAACCATTACCATGGCGAGCATCGATTTCTGTCGCGCCAACATCATATGAACTGGCTTCCTTTTATGTGCATTACCATGCTGCCTCCCGGGCAGAAATTGACTGATAGAGTTGTTCTGTCAGTGGTGCACTTAATCCATGCTGCTGTGCATGTTTCAGCAGGTACCCACAGATATAAGGTAACTCAGTTGGGCGCTGATGCAATACATCCTGAAGAGTTGACGATTGATTCTGTGCGGTTGCCTCAGCAACCTTTGTTGCCTGTTGTGTTATATCAAAACCGGTTTTCCAGTTCAGATTATGAAACAGGCTCGCGACTTCGGCGCTCAATGCTTTAAAGTCCCGGCGCTTCTCTTCACTGGCCAGCAGCTCACCATTGCGGCAACCATGATGCGCGGTGAGTGGGTTAATAATGGCGTTGATGGCGAGTTTTTCGTGCAGCACCTGTTTTATATCAGTGGTTAGCTGCATGGCAGGAGGAAGTTGAGCTTCTCTATCTTCCGTAGAGTGCTGCCAGCGCCCTGCCAGTGTCTGCCCTTTACCAGCGTATATAACGGTTCCGTTATCCGCCCGGTACGCTCCTTCGGTGGATGAACCGACCCAGAGTTCGGCGTTTATTTTATTTTGCGTAAGCCATGCCGACGCTTCGGCCTGCTGACCCATCCCGTTTTGCAGAAGAAGAATCCGCGACGTGTTATTCAGCCGATCTTTAAGGTCACTCAAAATATCTATTGTGGCTGCTGCTTTGGTCGTGACAATCAGCCAGTCGACCACTTCGCCCTGCCAGGGTTTTGCAGAAAAGGTGTCGACTGTGGTGGTGACATCAGAGGCACTGGCGGAGGTCTGTAAAGAGAAACGGGTCTGCTGCCGGCGATTATGGGTGAACAGGGTCTGAGATCGGCAATGCCAGGCCATCAGGGTGCCCAAAGCACCGACGCCTGCGACGACGATGCGTTGGCGTCCGGTGGAACTCTGGGGAGTATGAATATCAATCTGCGTCATAACCCGATTATATGACTACTGATTCACGACGTCCTTGTTTTCTGGTTTTTCGGCGTCAGCATCCGGGTTAACGGCATCGTCTGTAGGTTCGCCTTCCTGGTCTGCTGTCGCTTCTGCTTCATCGTCAGGAGAGGTTGTGCCCGATGAGCGCTCAGCGGACGACTCAGCGGGTGACTCGGTAGAATACTCCGCCGGCGACCAGAGCGCGCTCAGTTTGTCGAGGAGTGACTGAGGATGGTCGGCGGGTATTCCCCTGAGCCAGAGGGGAATCGTATCTTCATCTTCATCCAGCAGGTCGGCGATGGTTTCATAACTTAGCTGGCGCTTTTCCAGCAGCCAGGCAACCAGTGGCATCAGGCGTTGGTACTGACGCCTGAATGACGAATCTTTCAACGACTCGAGGGTGATACCAAAACGGCCAGCGATGAGTTGCAGGGCATCGTCCCGTAATCGTCTCAGTTCATTGGCGCTGCGGCCCGGCTGATTCATTTCAGCGCGTGCCTGTTGCTTCTCGGCTAATGCCGGGCGGCCAAACAGAAGAAATTCAGGGTGATCGCTCTCGTTCAGGTTCATTCGCGTAGCGTGTGTCGTATTCATCAATGACTCGTAACGCAGTGAGCGATTGTGACGGGTCTGACAGACCTGATTGAGCATTCGCCCACAGTCGATCCAGCCCGGCGGGTTCAGCGAGCGGTAGTGGTGATCACTGCTCCATGAATACATGCTGGCGTCAGGCACCAGGTTTCTGCTGACAGGCAGTTGATGCAGGGTGATGATTAGGTCCGCGAGACAGGCCTGTTCATCAACCAATACCGGGCTGATTTCTTCTGAAATAACGGCTTTGTGTGCATCCCAGAGGCGCTCATGTTGATCGGTGAATCTATCGCGGATGTCGTCGATGATGCCGGGCCAGTCACGCTGGCAATCCAGGACACAATGGATTTCGTGGTCAAAAAACACATAGGCAAGGAGCGTTGAGCCATCAATATGACTGAGCAGGTGCGCGGCATAATCGTACTCAAAGACTGAGCGGAATATTGCCTGCTGTCGGGCTCCGGTCATCCGGAAGTAATAGATTCCCGGGCCATGCAGTGTTTTCTGACGATTATCCATGCGTTGCTCTCAATATGCCTGTTCAGCGACCTGGGCTATTCAATGCCTTGAATAGCGATGCAGATATGCTCTAAGACTAGTGCGTTTACGGACTTTCGCCAGTCTTCAGAAAGGCCGTTTCTTTGCAATATCGCAGATGGCGCGGTATATATGGCGACATTTACAGGAGACCCGATATGCCATCCTTTGACGTTGTATCAGAAGTAGATAAGCACGAAGCACAGAACGCCGTTGATCAGGCGAATCGTGAATTGAGCACTCGTTTCGATTTTCGCGGGGTCAGCGCCAGCTTTGAGCTGAAAGACTTTGTCGTCACTATGATCGCTGATAACAAAACCCAGCTCGACCAGATGAAGTCTATGCTGATCAGCGCCATGATTAAGCGTTCGATCAAAGCGAATTGTCTCGAGTTCGCAGAACCTCAGGGAACGGGTAAGCAGGTAAAAATTCTGGCGACTATGCGTCAGGGTATCGATAAAGATCTGGGCCGCAAAATTGCCAAGCTGATCAAAGACAGCAAGATCAAGGTTCAGGCCAGTATTCAGGGCGATACCGTGCGGGTTCAGGGCAAAAAGCGCGATGACCTGCAACAGGTGATGGCGATGCTCCGGGGTGAAGAATCTATCGATATGCCGCTGGCATTCAAAAACTTCAAAGACTGATATTTATGAGCGGGATGCCGCTAACGCAGCTGTTACGTGAACCGCGCCTGCGGATGATCTTTTTATTAGGCATCTGCAGCGGCTTTCCATGGGTTCTGATTGGCTCTGCTATGACAGGCTGGCTGACGGATGCTGGCTTGTCACGCACGAGCATCGGGCTGTTCGGTTCTATCTTCTTTGTTTACGCCATTAATTTCCTTTGGGCGCCTGTTGTTGACGGTTTTCGCCTGCCTGTTTTTCGCCGTTTAGGTGATCGTAAATCCTGGATTGTTTTCCTGTTGCTGGTGATGACTCTGGCGTGCTGGGGCATCAGTCAGATTTCTCCGCAGGCGAGTATGGTGTGGCTGAGCATGCTGGCAATGACCATTGCTTTAGCGTCTGCGACCTGCGATATCGCGATTGATGGTTTTCGGGTGGATAGCTTCGACCCCGAAGCTGAAGCCGAGCTGATTCCTTATGCCGCGGCGTTTGCTACCAGTGGCTGGTGGACGGGTTACAGCCTGCTGGGAGCTGCGGCTTTTTATATGAAAGGTCTGTCGTCGATGGCCTGGGCCGATGTGTTTTTCTATCTGGCCCTGTTCTGTCTTTTTATCACCGCTATGGTGGCGATATTAGTCGAGCGCGATAGCCGACGCCGGGAAAAGCTGGAGAGCCGCGTCGCAGGTCTGAGTCTGCGGGCGCAGCTTCGGTTTACTCTGATCGAACCTTTCAGAGCCTTACTCAGCCGCTATGGCAGTACGATAGTTCTCCTGCTTCTGTCTTTTCTGTTTACGTTCAAAATGGGCGAGGCGTTTCTTGGGCGTATGTCGATTACCTTTTACAAGGAAATTGGCTTTACCGATGCTCAGATTGCTACCTATTCAAAAATGGTGACCTGGTGGGTGACCATCGTTTTCAGCTTAATCGGCGCGTATTTTAACCAGAAACTGGGGATTTTCAGGGGGCTCTTGATTGGTGGTCTGGCGATGGCGGGGACCAATCTTCTGTTCGCCTGGATTGCTGTTTCCGGACCTCTGGAAAGCCTCTACCTGTTTGCTGTGATTGCCGATGGGTTTACCAGTGCTTTTGCGACAGTGGTGCTGGTAAGCTTTGTTACCCTGCTGACTGATCGGGTGTTCTCGGCGACTCAGTATGCTCTTCTGGCCTCGATCGCGAATTTTGGCAGGACAACAGTGTCTGGTGCCAGCGGTTATGTTGTCGATTATCTTAACGGTGATTGGGCGACTTTCTTTGTATTGACCACCCTGATGGTGCTGCCGAGTCTGGTGATTCTCTGGTGGCTGATACGCCTGTTGCAGGAACGCAATTTCATATCCCGTGACTGACAGGAGTGTGGATCAGTGGAAATCATGCGACTGAACTTTCAGTCGCTCCAGTGAACCACTCAGGTCGAGCAGCCGGTATGCAATCATGTGGGTAATGCCGCTTTCGGGGTCTTGCTCAACTTTGCCGTATACCTGTAACAGTCGTGCGTGAATTAATGTATCCAGCTGGCGTTTTGCTGTAGCCAGCCAGACCACAATATTTGAGCAACCGGTTTCATCCTCGAGCGTAATAAAGGTAACGCCTGCTGAGGTTCCGGGGCGTTGGCGGCAGGTGACAATACCGCTGATATAGCTCTCGTCACCGTGTTTCAGTTGTTTTAAACCTTCTGCTGTCACGCTGTTGCCCAAGAGGCCCTGTTCACGCAGGACTTCCATTGGATGGCGCCCAAGAGTTACCCCCAGACTCTGATAATCTTCCAGCAGGTTGTCCACTTCGTTGGGGGCGTCGAGTGTCCATTCATCGGGCATCGCCAGAGGAGCCAGTAAATCAGGTTGGTAAGAAATATTCTGAGGTTCGGCCGCCTGCCAGCGTGCATGGTAGCGATGCTCACTGAGGGCGCCAAACGCACCTGAAGAGGCCAGTGCTTCTCGTTCTTTACGGTTGAGCAGGCTGGCCTGGGTGCAGTCAGAAATGGTTTTATATCCTGTATCCGGCCGGGCGTTGATTAGTCGTAATGCCGCATCCTGATTCATGCCTTTGACCAGGCGCAGGCCAAGCCTGACGGACCCATCTGGCAGTGCTTCGTGGTCCCAGTGACTGTGATTCACATCGACCGGATGAACGACCACCTGATGATGTCGCGCATCATTGATCAGCTGCGCCGGGCTATAAAACCCCATAGGCTGGCTGTTGAGCAATGCGGCAAGGAACACTCCGGGATGGTGGCACTTCAACCAGGCCGTCAGATAAACCAACAGAGCAAAACTGGCGGCATGAGATTCCGGAAATCCATATTCACCGAAGCCTTCAAGCTGACGTTGAATTCTCTCAATGTAGGCTTCTGAAAATCCATTTTTGAGCATGTTCTCCCGAAGACGATTTTGCAGCCGGTGCATGTGGCCTTTTTTTCGCCAGCTGGCCATGGAGCGTCGTAACTGGTCAGCTTCAGAGGCCGTAAAATCTGCGGCGACCATGGCAAAAGCAATGACTTGTTCCTGAAATAATGGCACACCATGGGTACGTTCAAGAATAGGTCGTAGCTCTGGCAGTGGATAGTCTGCGGCCTCCTGTCCGTTTCGTCTTTTCAGATATGGGTGCACCATATCACCGTGGATAGGGCCGGGGCGGACAATGGAAACCTGTACCACAAGATCGTAATAACAGGCCGGTTTCAAGCGCGGTAGCATATTCATCTGGGCACGGCTTTCGACCTGAAAAACACCGACAGAATCTGCTTTCTGTAGCATTTTATACGTCGCCGGATCTTCCCGCGGAATGTCACTGATCTGCATACCTAAGTGATTCAGGCTACGACGTATCGCCGTCATCATGCCCAGACCGAGAATATCCACTTTCATCAGGCCTAGCGTTTCGAGGTCGTCTTTATCCCATTGAATAACCGTGCGTTCTTTCATGCTGGCGTTTTCTACAGGGACCAACTCATGCAGACATCCTTCGGCAATAACAAAGCCGCCAACATGCTGCGATAAATGACGTGGGAAACCGAGAATGTCTTGTGTCAGTGAGCGAAGACGTTGCGTCAAAGGACTTTGATCTGTGTCTGGATAGACATGATCCATCCACTCGCTGCCGTGATAGCGGCCAGCGTAGCGGGCAACGATACGATCCTGCTCTGCAGTACTGACTCCTAGTGCTTTGGCGACATCACGCAAAGCGCTGCGCGGTCGGTAACGAATGACGGTAGCCGCCAGCGCCGCCCGTTCACGTCCGTATTTCTGATAGATGTACTGAATGACTTCTTCGCGCCGCTGACTCTCAAAATCAATATCAATATCCGGTGGTTCGTGGCGCTCTTCTGAAATAAAACGCTCAAACAGAAGCTGGACTTCCTGTGGGTTTACTTCAGTCAGGAATAAGCAATAGCAAACCACCGAGTTGGCTGCAGACCCCCGCCCCTGACACATAATATTTTTTGAGCGGGCGAACTGAACAATATCGTAGAGAGTGACAAAGTAATGTTCGTATTTTTTCTGTGCGATCAGGCGAAGTTCTTTATCGATGATCTGTTGAATACTTTGAGGAGTGCCGTCAGGAAAGCGTATAGCTTCTCCTTTCTCTACCAGATCCTTGAGATATTCCCGCGCACAAAGGCCGTCAGGAACGGAATCTGTGGGGTAGAGATAAGAGATTTCATCCAGATTAAAGGTACATTTTTCAGCGATTATTATGCTCTCCTGTAACCAATGTTCAGGATAGAGGTGAGACAGTTTTTTCAGTGATCGCAAGTGACGTTCGGCGTTCGCGTACAGTCGATGTTTTATCTGATGAACCGGTTGGTTCATGCGTATGGCGGTCAGGCAATCCTGCAGGCTATGACGTGAAGGATGGTGCATATGTACGTTACTGGCTGCCACAACAGGAAGATCGAAAATCTCTGCCCAGCGAGCGATATCAATGTAGTGGTGGACATCAAATTCATCCAGAGTACGCTCCCCCAGCAGCCACAGGCGTTGCTGAAAGTGTCGGATTAATAATGCGAGCTGTGGAAGCATACACTGTTCTGCCGGCAGCCAGAGCAACAGGCAGTGCTGCAAACTGATGAGCTTTGCAGGATCAAATGTGTAGTGCCCTTTTTCTGCCTGGCGCCGGCATTGAGTAATGAATGTTGAGAGTTCAGCGTACGCCGCACGCCCGGTAACGAGCACAACATACAGGCCACTGTCATGATGAAACTCGCTACCAATAATCAGCTTTAATGGCAGGTTTTCTTCTTTGATAGCCCGGTGGGCACATACGACACCTGCCAGGGAGCATTCATCAGTCAGAGCCAATGCCCGATAGCCAAGGTCAGCGGCCTGCTGCACTAACTCTTCGGGATGAGAGGCGCCCCGCAGGAAGGTGAAATTACTCAGACAGTGGAGTTCAGCGTATGGCGTAGTCATGGGGTATTCGTCTATGAAAAATAACCATGCAGAAACCAACGTCTCTGGTCATCTCTGAAGACCCAGAGCAATTGCTCATCGTGCATGACCTGATAGTAATCGCGTCGCGTTATCTGGCTGTCCCACCAACCGCTACTGATGCGCATTGGGCCATGGATGATCTGCGCGGGAGACACATAAGGAATCGGCTCAGGTAATAACCAGATGGGCCAGTCGCCAGTTCTGGCAAGGCTATCAGGCAAGCGTTCATCCGCTGGTTGTGCTTGCCATGAAGCCTCCGGGCGAGGGTCGCCAGTGCTTTGCAGCACAGACACCTGACTGGCTGATAGCTTAGCCTGTAAGCGGTTAATCAGGCTGGCCGAATGAGCCTTCGGGGCGTCGGTTGCCAGACATGATGCTTGTTCCTGTTGCCTTGATGTGAATTGGGTGACGCTGAGTTGCAGCTCAGTCACTGGGGCACGCAGAGACTGTTTATCCAGCTGATACCGACACAGCTGCAGTAATTCTTCATAGCGATATTCATGGCTGGCAAAACTGAATAGCCAACGGGTCTCTGGTGGTTCCCGATGCAACAGACGCAGGGCTAGCCAGCGGACCGAAAGCTGATGATGATGGAGATACCCGCAGAGGCTGTCGAGCAGACGAGCCAATGGAAAAAATAGCCCATTTCTGTGTTCGGCATCATGACTGAAAATGACTTTCTCAGAGAATTTCAGCGGCGGAGTAAAAAGACCAGAGGGCGGTTTTTGCTGTCCGTGCAGTTGCTGTAGTTGTTGCATTAACTGCGGGCAGATGCGGCGGCCAGTCTCTGCAAGAGGGAGTTGTAATAATTCGCCGAGGCGTTGAATACCAAGTCGTTGCAATGCCAGTAACTGCATGTCGTTGAGGTGTAATTCATCTAAAGGGAGTGTCTGAAGTGCATGATTTTGTTGTTCGGGGTTCAGAGACAATGTATTCACTCCGGCCAGTGCCTGCCAACGTGCAGAAACGGGAGTCAGGCCCAATCCATATTTCACTGGCCAACGATGTTGTTCGCAGCTGTTTCTGAGCGTATCAACGAAGGCTTCGATGCCCCCAAACAGCTTCAGCATGCTTCCTGCTTCAAGCCATAGTCCTTCGGCAGGGTCCGGGAATATCTGCGCCGAATAACGATATGCCCACAATGCCCTCTGCTGCAGTAATTGCTCGGCATACTCCTGATTCAGGGTATGACAGATAATTTCCGGACACAGAAACAAAGCACTCGCCAATGGCATGTCTGAACGGATTCCGCGCTGCTTTGCGGCTGTAGATACTTGTATTACCCGCTGTTGGTCCTGCGTAATCACAACGACTGGGCTGTGACTATCATGAACCAGGCTATGCAGGTACATGTCCGGAAAGTAGAGGTAGAGCCAGGCGTTCATTGGCTCAACCTGTGCTGGTTGCGCTGTTCAGTGACAGTGAAAAAGCATCACCAGGCCAGCGCCCACGGCGTTTGATAAAGCGCAGACCTGCCAGCTCTGCTGAGATCCGGTTGACCTGAAGTCTCAATGGCGCTGCTGAGGTGCTGTTCTGGTATCTGGAATCGGGCCATAACCAACAGAAGTTCTGGTTCGCTTCACAGGCCAGCTGAATTCTGCGAATGCTGTTAGGGTCTGATTCGGGGAGCCATCCCAGAACCGCGCTACAGTGACCAGAGCGCAGCCCTTCTTCGACACACCAGAGTGCCTCCTTACGATCTTTGGGATGCACCATCAACAGCCGTCGGGTATCGATCCCTGCCATGGTCAGGGCTGGCGCGTAAGGAATCGCAGGAGGGGCTACCATCATGATCCACTGCTGTTGATGGCTTAACGTCGCCAGCACGGGCAGCAGAATATGCATATCACCGCATCCATACTTGTGAGGGTAGATTTCACACACCTGGCCAGCCTGCCAGCCCCCTTGAGGCAGTTCACGGTTCAGCTGCTGATAACCCGAGGAGATGACTCTGGCACTGCTACAGGGCTGCTGAGCAGCTTGCCATACCAGCCCTTTGTTCAGAGCCTGGTCGAGAGGGTGGCTCAGACCGGATGACGAATGTGGTTGTGTCGCTGGCATGCCTCTCTCCTGAATGTGTTTTTATATACAGTACTGTATATAAAAACAGTATTCAAGATTGGAGTAAGACCGATGGGAGAAATACACATGAAAGCTGGACATATGGAAGCAGGGCTGAACAGAACAGAGAGCATGTGACACAAGAATTGAACGAAGAAAGGGGCCGTTCAGGCCCCTTTCTTCGTTCAGTTTACTGTATAACCGACGTACGCGGCGTACGTTTACCGGTCAGTCAGTCGTATAAATAATGATCAGATCATCCGGTATATCGGCATCCGCTGTGAGGTAGCCGATACTGTCAGTTTGATCCAGAAGGTGTTGAATCATGGCCTTCTCAGAATTCACTATCTGAGGCGGCGGGCGACGGCCGGTAAACTTCATCTGGGCCCAGTAAGACTGCACTCTGGAGTCAGACAGGCCGACGATCTTGATGTTAAACAGACTGCGCGTGCGACTGCCCGGAGGCAGGGCTACAGGTTGTAGATCACGACCAACAGACGCCCCCATAAACAGGTTTCGTATCTGTTCACGGGATAATCGTATACCGGCATTGTCAGAGTGCGTCACGATAACGACCCGCTCACTGGCAAAGGCTGCAAATACTCCGGGCGCAAACAATAAGGTCAGCGCCAGAAAAGGACTAAGTATGAATTTCATCAGAATATCCACTCCCATGCCACCTGGTACAGGTAGGCATTTTCTGTGGACTCATTTGATGAGTTCATAAAGAAACCGCTGCGGTTTTGTGACTCTTTAAGCAATGTTGTCTCTGCTTTCAGAGCCATATTTATGCGGAAGTCCCAGCGTGTTCCCAGTGTATAGCTGTCCAGGCTACCATTGGGTGTGCTGGCAAAAACCTGGTAGTAGGCAGTCGATAATATGTCCTGCTGCGCATTTCCGGTCGGGGGCATGGGCAGTTCATTCGACACTTTAACCGAGGTATATTCACTACGACTGTAAGTCGCATGCAACGTCCAGTCGTTAATTACCCGGCCCGCCATCAGATAGTAACCGGTGACTTCGGGCGCGATCTCAAACCCTGTAACGATGTTCATTAACTCGGCTTTATAGAATGAATTTAACGTGTCATAGCTGAGAGATGTCTGTAATGCGTATACATTGCCGGAAGATTTCAGACTGCTGGCGCTATCGTTGTAGCCGAGGGCATAAAGTTGTGAGCGTAGTTGAGATACGTTCGGAATCTCAGTTTTGTTGTGCGCCTGATGGTATGACACGCGCAGCGAAAGGTTGTTGCGGTTAATGGTTGCGACGATACCAGCCAGGTTTTCAACTTCTGTCTCGATGTCTAATTTTGTTCCGGCGAGAAACAGGTCGCCTTTAAAGTACCCATAGTAAGCTTCAAGGTTAAATGCCAGAGAATTGCCCGAATGATAATAACTGGCACTCGCACCGTTAAAGTTAGAGAACAGATAATTGTTGTAGACCTGTACGGGTGCGGTTACCCATGGGTAGCTGTAGCCAACGTCGTAGCCGTCGCTGTAGATAAAAAATGGTGTGCGTAGTTTTCCTGCCCTGAGATGCCATGCGCTGCTTGGCTGATAGCTCAGGTAAGCCCACTCCAGCCCGCTATCCCGGTCATCACTGGTGTGCGCGACGAACTGGCTCGACACGGACAGTTTGTCGTTGAATGAATAGGACGGCTGTACTGCAAACAGTGATTGTTCATCCAGCGATACTTCGTTTGTGTAGCCATCAAAACGTCGGCTACTGTGGCTGAGATAGCCGCCAATAACGCGGGCAAAGCCTGAGATATCCAGATTTTCGGTCAATTTTTCTGCATAGCATGCCTCCGCACTCAGAAAGAGAGCAGATAAGACGGCAGCAACACCTGGTATTTTTATCATTATATGGTTGCTCCAAGTTGCGTCAGAGGGCTCAAGATCGGCTCTTTCGCAGGAGTATAGTAATCAAATTTGCCCGTACGACTTACAAGATGTCCCACTTCAGACAGTTTGGCCTAATATGTCATATAACTAGTGGGCTGAGAAGGATAAATATCATTCCTTAGCGGCCAGACATTGAACTTATAGTGAACTATGATCTGATGACAGGTATAAAAATTTACGACGTCAGGGAACAGAGAGAGCTACATGCTGATTAGAAGCATCAGAACCGCTGTAATGCTATTGAGTCTTATCTCGATTGCATTGGTAGCTACGTCTGTATTTTATTCTGCCCTGCGCGAGCACAGGGAGCTTTACACCCGTTACGTTGAAAGCGACTTGCGCGCACTCTCTGACAATATGGCCAGCGACCTGGTCGGTATTCTCAGTAAGTCAGATCACTTCTTTGATCTGAAACGCTATCTCCTCAGTCTTGAGCCTTATGAAAATGTTGTCGGGGCTGCCATCTTTGATCCTCAGTGGAATGTACTTGAACTGTATGCTGGTCAGGCCATGCTTGAGAGTCAGGGCGACTTTCCGGTTGATTTCACGGATTGGAAGTTCTTCGAATCCGGGGTCTTACGTGATGATGGTCGCCTGATTGCGGTCCGGCGCATTGGTGAACCCCCGTTGGTGATGGGGCACCTGGCTCTGATCGTTGACCTGGAAGGACCACTACTTTCCAGCACTATCAGCCTGGCATTACGCATTCTTCCGGTCGCCATTGCGGTAATTCTCATTATGGTCGGGCTGTTTTATGTTCAGGCCAGTCGTTGGTTGTGGCCTTTAACTCAGCTATCTGAGTTTGCGAGAAAAGTTCAGGAAACCAAAGATTATCGTTTGAAAATCCCGGTGTACGGTAAGTACGAGGTGTCTTCGCTAACGCAGGATATCAATAATATGATGGACGCGATCCGGGTTGAGTCCGATATTAATCAGGAATATGTCGAGCTTCTGGAGCAGCGCCGGGAAGAAATGGAATACCTGGCGAACTACGACAGCCTGACACGCCTGCTAAACCGTCAGAGCTTTATGGGCATTCTCGACGCTGCACTGCGTGAATTGCGCGATAGTGGTGAAGGCGACCTTGTTGTTATGTTTGTTGACCTGGATGGTTTTAAGGAGGTCAACGATACACTGGGCCACGAAGTCGGTGACAAGCTGCTGGTTGAGGTAGCAAAAAGATTGAAGTCTTACATCCCGAGAGAAGACGTGGTCAGTCGTCATGGAGGTGATGAATTCCTCGTTTTATGCCGTACTTCTCCGGATCATCCGGAGAGCATGGCTGAGGATATTGTCAGTGGCCTCAGAGCTACGTTCCTGATTGATTCTTGGGAAGTCCGGATCAGCGCCAGCGTCGGCATAGCACGGGCCTCTGAAGGTGGGTTTGATACGCAAGACACCATACGCAATGCCGATGTCGCTATGTACGTTGCCAAAAAAGAGGGTAAGTCTCAGTACTGCTTCTTCCAGGAACATATGCTCATTGAGCATCAGCGTAAAATTGACATTGCCAATGCCATTGAGCCGGGCCTGGAGCGTGGTGAGTTTTATATCTGTTATCAACCCAAGGTCAGCAGCGATGGTGAACCCCGGGGGGTCGAGGCACTGGTGCGTTGGAACAGCCATTCGCTTGGTAGTGTGTCGCCATCAGATTTTGTTCCTATTGCTGAACGCTCAGGCAAGATTTCCGCGCTGACCGACTGGGTTGTTGAGCGTGTTTGCCGCGACGTTGCGGATTACTTTCAGGACCTTCCTGTTCCTATATTGGTCTCTCTTAACTTGTCGGCTTACGACCTTAAACGCTACCAGTTTTCTGATTTTATCCGCAGTACCTTTGATACTTATGCTGTTCGTCCTGAATTGATCGAGTTCGAAGTGACGGAGCATGCGTATCTCGATAATCTTGAGATGGCGAACCGATTCTTCAATGACATCAGCGGACTTGGTTGTCGCGTCGCGTTAGATGACTTCGGTACGGGATATTCGTCGCTCAGTTACCTGACTCGTATTCCTATCGATCTGATCAAGATTGATAAGCAGTTTGTTGAGAACATCGGCGTAACAGCCCGTGATGATGCATTGGTTTTGACCATTATTGAGATGGCCAAGCGTCTGGGGATAGAACTGTGCGCTGAGGGTGTAGAAACTGAAGCACAGCGCGACTTTTTGAAGATCCATGGCTGTAACCTGATGCAGGGCTATCTGTTTGACCGTCCTCAGGAGCTCGAACAGCTCAAGGCTAATTTCGCCACGTCAATTTCGGATCAGTCAGGCGTGCTCACGCTCCGATAGCCGTTCACCAATACACTGACTCAGTACCGAGAAATCCTCCGCCGCCCGTGATTTTGGTGCGAAGCCAATGACTGGCTGACCTTTACTGAATGCGTCAGCAAGTCGTATGTCAGTTCGTATGGCGGGTAATATCCGGTCGCGGCCAAAGTGTCGACTTACTTCTTCCATCACCGCTTTATGGTGCTTCATAGTTTTGCTGGCCATGGTAGGCAGAAAGCCAGCCAGCTGGAGCCTTGGGTTGTTGCTTAGCTTCACCGAGTGCATCAGCCTGACCAGCTGCTTAATTCCCTGATACGAGAGAAAGTGCGGGACAAACGGTACAACGACCCAATCGGCTGCCATTAAAGCATTCATTAATAGCTGATCTTGCGATGGGGGCGTGTCCAACAGAACGACATCAAATCGCTCATCGATATTGCTCTGGTGCAGTGCTTCTTTCAGCTGAAGTTGATTTTCACCTGCAGAGTGGTGATCAAATGTAGGGTTGGCAGGGGATAGCCATAAGCCTGGATAATCACTCAGCACGATGGATTCATTAAGTGCTTCGGGATTGCCACCGAAGATGTCATGAATAAATGGGGCGGAAGGCTTAATACCAAGCCCAGCAGCACAGTGAGATTGTGAATCGAGGTCAATAATCAGTACCCGGAATCCATGCTCTGCCAACCCCGCTGCCAGATTCACCGATACCGTCGACTTTCCTGTGCCTCCCTTACGGTTACAGATCGCGATCCGGACAGCCATGTCGTGATTACCTTTCTCAGAACAGTTCGATGGATGGGCGCTCGTCTTTGGTTTCAGTCGCTTCACCAGTCACGACCGACTGATGAGTATCCGCCTGAACCTGCATGGTATAAATTTTCTTCAATGCTTCTGTAACATCACTGAGGTCGAGTAGTGGATGATCAATTTCACCAGCCACTGCCTGACTGAGAAGACGAAAGCGTTCTTCAAGCAATTCAAGACCATGCTGGACGTGTTCAATCTGTTGTCTTGACACATCCTGAAATTGGGACTCACTTAATACGTCCATCACGGAGTTACGAACCAGATTAATCGCTTCTTCGGTGTTTCCGGATAAGTGATCTAATGCCCCTACTGCCTGCTCGAAGTCTCTCGAAATAGAGGAAACTGCGTCAGTGATATTAGCCAGCCAATTCATTTCATCCGCGGTTTTCTCGCTACTGACTGCCATTTCTTTCAGTTGACCTTCAACGGTATTCGAGACCTGAAGAACACTGTCTTCGATTTTTCCTGCGGCATCTTCAATCTGCATAGACAGCGTACGCACCTCGTCGGCAACAACAGCAAAGCCTCGTCCTGCTTCTCCGGCACGGGCGGCCTCTATGGCGGCGTTTAATGCCAGAAGGTTCGTTTGCTTGGTCACGTCCCGGATCAGACCGATCAGGGGCTTGAAGCTTTCAACCTGGGTGACCACGTCACGAATAGCTTGTTCTTCTTTCCCTCGCTGTTGCTCATGAATTTCACGGTAGCGGGTCATTTCACTGAGCAGCTCCTGGCTGCGTTTTATAATGCTATGAGCATTTTCGCTGATGTCGTCTGCTTCGGATTTACCCATATTCAGAGTCTGGAGAAACATCTGCGAGCGATCATTAATGGACATCAGACGTTCCATAATGGTGGTGGCTGCTTCTTCGGTGACTTCGTTCGTTTTGCTTAAGTGTGCATTGAACAGGGCAGCAATCGGACTGAAGCTGATCAGTACGTTACGCAGATCAGCCAGCATTTGTTTTTCAGCGGCCGACAGCACCATCATGGGCTCTGCTTCATCAAAGTTACTTTCGCGCCGTGGTGCTTCGTCACCTGTCATACGAGCGACAAACGACTTTACCCAGATGCGGTTAAAGTGAATGATGGTAAACGTCAGAAAAGACAGAAACAGTGCGCCTCCAATGAGGCTTGCATCCAGAATATCTGAAAAGATACCTCCCACGGTGCGATGCCCTATGAGCAGGATAATCAGAAGAATAAAGGGAACAATCGTGTTGCCCAGTAGAGCATAACGATTCCGTCTTATACGTAGCGGTATCAGATCAGTATCTTGTTTCATATCTCCTCCGCGCTCAGGCGCCTGGCAGTACCTGTTTAATAATTTTGGCCAGATCCATAGCGGGAACAGGTTTCACTAACCAGCCTGTGGCTCCTAAACGTTTTGCCTGGTCACGTTTTGACGATTCGCTCTCTGTTGTGAGTGTCAGAATCGGGGTAAAACGAAATTTAGACATAGCCCGTAGCGCTTGAATCAGCTCCATACCTCCCATTCTTGGCATGTTCATATCTGTGATGATCAGATCAGGGCTCATGCTGTTCAGGCGATCCAGAGCTTCGACGCCATCAGATGCGGTTTCGACTTTAAAGCCGTTCATTTCAAGCGATGAACGTACGCTCATCAGCATAGTGGCAGAGTCATCAACAACAAATATCAGTTTACTCATTACTGTGCTTCCTGTTTTACCAGCAGTGGTTCAATCCAGCCCCTGAACGATGTATCTGATGGCCAGGCGCTGATCATACGCCGGGCAGATGTCAGGGTCTGTAGCGCTGCAGTGTGCATATGCTCGCATTCTCCAAGGTCTATCTCGCCCTGCGGATGAGCTATCAGCCACTCCTGCAAGTCATCAACCTCCTGAATGGTTACCAAAGATTTCAGTACTGCTCTCTCTTCACTATAGTCGATAGCCATCAGAGTACCTCCTTAAGATTCAGAACCATCAGAACCGAGCCATCACCAATTAAAGCTGCGCCAGAATAGGCCTGCATTCCGGAGAGAACTCCGGTCATTGGTTTCTGGATAATATCGACCGAACCACGGAAATCATCGACGACCAGACCGATGACGTCGTTACCCACACGTGCTACGAGTACCGCGTGTTCTTCCTCTTCATTAATGATCTGCTCGGCAGGCAGCTCCAGCAGTTCATTGAGTGATTTCAGTGGCACGATACGATCCCGTAGTACCGTTGTTTTTACGTGTTTAACCGTGTGTATTTCGGAGCGGGGCACACGCACGGTTTCGAGTACCTGATCCATTGGGATGCCCATCAGCTGGTTGTCTGACTCGATGATCATGACCCGGGTCACAGCGATCGACATAGGCAGTGATATGCGGATGCGAGTACCCTTATCAACCTGACTTTCGAGTGCCATAGTGCCGTTCACTTTGTCGACGGCACTGCGAACCGCATCCATGCCTACGCCACGCCCAGACAAGTCAGAGACTTCGTCTGCGGTTGAGAAGCCTGGCATCAATACCAGGTTGACGGCTTCTTTATCGCTCAGGCGCTGACGAGTGGCCTCGTCGATCAGGCCTTTCTCAAAGGCTTTATTACGGATAACGTCAGGGTCAATACCTTTACCATCGTCCTGTATTTCGATCATCACCCGGTCGGCTTCCTGGGATGCCCGTATGGTCAGATTACCGGTTGCAGGTTTTCCTTTCTGTTTACGCACGTCAGGCGCCTCAATGCCATGATCCAGACTGTTGCGGACAATATGAATCAATGGCTCGGCCAGAGACTCAATAATGTTTTTGTCGGCCTCGGTGTCTTCTCCTTCGATAACCAACTGAACATCTTTATTAAGTCGTCGGGATATATCGCGGACCAGTCGAGGGAAGCGCATAGAAATAAACGAAAACGGCATCATGCGGATCTGCATGATAGAGTCCTGCATTTCTTCTGCGATGCGGTTTACGACAGCAAACTGCTCTTTGATTTCTCGGGCGAGATCGCGCAGCCCATGTTGTTCTTCGGCGCGCTTAGCAAGGAAAGGAAGAGCGTTCTTAGCGACGGTCATCTCGCCGATCAGGTTCATAAGACGGTCGATTTTTTCCTGATCTACTTTAACGCTTTTCGACGGTGCTACTGCAGGTTCGGGCTTAAATGCAGGTGTCTTGTCTGAGGCCTGCTTGTCTTCTGTCGCGGTTGCTGTCGTTGGCGACTCAGTTGGCGCTGGAGTATCCTGCTCTGTAGTTTCTTCAACGATACTTTCTTCGTGTTCACTGTCTGTTGTTTCGTCAGCGTTCTCTGTATTTTCGTAGTCGGCCTTTGTTTCCGTGATTGCGGTATCACGAGTATCCGGGGCCTCGTTGGAGGCGTTACTCCCGCTGTTCACCAGTGCAATATTACAGGCGCCAGGAATTACTTCATTTATCCAGTCAGCCAGTGGTTCTGTATTGCCAGACAGAGCAGCACTGATAGCCTCTTCAAGGCTTGGAATCAGTGTACTCAGGTTGAGGCTGGTGGTCGTTTTCATCAGAACATTGCAAGCGGCGCGTAAGCGCCCGTTGGCCCAGCCGACGGTCGGGTCAAGCTCAAGAATACGACCCTGAGTTCTTACAATATGTTCAAACGCTTCACGATCATCTTCAACAAGCGTATCGAGCAAATCTTCAGTGTCTGTATCGGGTAGCCCTGCTGACGCATCAGAAGTTGACACAGCATCCTCGTCAGGGCTGTCGCCTTCAGGCGCGTGCTCTTCAGCCCTTTCTTCTGGCTCTGAGAAGCGATAACCGCTCAGGTGTTGATTGTGTCGCAGTCGCTGACAGATAACGATCAGTGCTTCTTTTTTCTCATGTTCCTGAGCATCTGTATCACTATTGATTGCGATAACCCATCGTAGCGCGGCAGCCGCTTGCAGATCCTTATTGAGCAGTTCGAGTGCCGTTTTAGCAATGCTGGATGCTTCCTTCAGGTTCGTGGCTTCAACGGCTTCACAGAGCGCATCAACAGAATCTTCGGGAAGCGCATCGTTCTGATCTTCGCCATTCAATAGTAATAAGTGATGGCTGTTCAGTTCTTCAATATCGGTTTGCTCAGCGACATAGCGATAGTGCTCATGAAGCTCGTCCTCAGTGGCGCTGCTAAGCAGTGTAAACGTACTGACGCACTGATAAGGGTCGAGGTCGTTGATATCTTGAGTCGCACAGTCATTCTCGACTTTGCCCCAAAGTACGCCAGGCGTACTGCGTGCCGTATGCAAAGGATCGTCACCCTGAAAGAAGCACTCTGCCAAAGGAGAGTATTTAACCAGCCAGACGGGTTCTTCAGGGTTGCTCGCTTTCCAAGCCTCAATCAAGGTATCAGCTGGGAGATCTTTTAACAGGTTGTGTTCTGGTGGCAGACCTTTAGCACGCGGAGGTCGACGTTTTGACGACCCCCCGGCGGATTTTTTCTGCGCGGTTGCTTTCTTCGTTTTGGTCGCTGCTTTTTTAGATTTTTTCGGTTCGGTAGCAGCGCCTGAATCGATAACCTCTGCTTTTGCTTCTGAGTTGTTGCCGTCAAGGTAGGCTCTCAGATTTTTTGAAAGTTGTGTTGCTGCTTTGCTGTCGGAGGTCGGCTCACCGTTATTCTCTTCAAGGCTATCGCAGAAGCTACTGACGTAATCCATGGATTCGAAGAGCAGGTCTGTTAATGCCTGATCCCATATCTCGGGCCGCTCTCTGGCCTCTGACATAACGTCTTCACCGGCGTGTAATACACGTGTCAGATCCGGAAATTCAAACAGACCGGTATTACCTTTAAGCGTATGAACAATTCTGAACAGTTCGTTCAGCGTCGTTTGTTTGTCGTCTGCTTTTTCAACTTCCAGAAGCTGCTCACTGATGCTTTGCAGCAGGTCGCGGGTCTCCGAGACGAATTGTTGTAGTAAAGGACTCATACGCTTTCCTCTCCCACGAGCAGACGAACGTAGGTCATCATCTGCAGGGGTTTAATGGGCTTCACCATATAAAGATTTGCGCCTGCGGTGAACGCCTTGGTGTGATCCAGTTCGGCCGCTTCTGTCGACACCATAATGGCGGGTGCCTGATCGATATCTTCAGATCGGAGTTGCATAAGAAACTCGTAGCCGTCCATTTTCGGCATATTAATATCAACGATGTAGAGGTCGAAGGTATTCTCCAGAGCCTTTTCCAATGCTTCTAGGCCATTGACCGCTTCATCGACAACGTACCCGGCCGCCTCGAGCACATTTCGGTGATACATACGCACTGTGCTGGCATCATCTACGATTAGAACATTCATTGTTTTGCCTCCAGTGGTCGTTGATACACGATGGCTGCGGGGAACTTTTTAACCCGATAAAGTGGAGATATACGCCCCATTGATTCTGTGTGTCCCAGGCAGATATAGCCACCAGGAGACAGGGCTTCAAACATGTATTCAGCGGCGACCTTGCGTGACAGATCATCAAAATAAATCAGCAGGTTGCGGCAGAAAATGATGTCGATATTTCGCATCTTACGGACATCAGCTGGCTCAGAAAGATTGATACGTGTGAACTCTACCGCATCACGAATATCTTCGATAACCTGTTGTCCTCCGGTAACATCACGGAAATAGCGTCGCTTCCAGGTGGGGGGTACATTTCGTACGGATCGCTCAGAGTAAATACCACGTTTAGCCGTTTCCAGAATCCTGGTATCAATATCAGAGGCAATCAGCTCAACATCCCATTTATCGATACCATCCCACTCTTCAAGAAGATACATAGCGATAGAGTAGGGCTCTTCGCCAGATGACGAAGGAATGCACCAGATTCTGATGGGCTTGTTTGGATCGTGGCGGCTGATCACATCGGGCAGCATTGAGTCTATTAAACAGCGGAACTGATAATCTTCGCGCATGAAATAGGTTTCATTGACGGTCAGAAGATTCGTTAACTTCTGAAGCTCTTCGCCACTTGCCTGAAAACGCAGTGTTGTAAAATAGTGCCTGAACGAGTCGGATTGAGTTTCTTTCACTCTCTCAGCAACCCGTTTATCAACAAAGTAGCGTTTGCTTTTATCAAACTTAATCCCGGTCTTTCGGTAAAAGAACTCAGCGAACTTATCAAACTCCTGGTCGCTGATGAGTTGCTCGCTCATGTATCAGCTCCCAATAATTCGCTTGATCGCCAGATCTGCTGCAAATTGAATGTAAGGCTCATCGGTAAATCGCTCTTTTAAGGCCTGCAGAGCAGGCTCAGACTGTTCGCTGCCGACCTCGCCGAGTAGGTCAACCGCCGTGGCACAGACATTAATATGCTCGTCGTCACGGATCACATCGATCAGCCATTGTTCGACATCAGGATGACAGAGTGATTCGAGGATATTGACCGCAAAGATGCGAACATCCGGATCAGGGTCATTGAGTAAGCTGGCCATAATCGATGCCACTTCCTGAGGCAGGTGTTTCATGGCTTCAATGGCTTCATTTCGCAGACTTACATCCTCTGTGCGTAAGCAGCGAACCAGCCCGTTGACAGCTTCAGTGTCACCAATCTGGGTGAGTGAGCTCAGGATAATCTGCTTAACAGAGATATCTTTTTCAGCTTCCAGTTGATCCAATAACATGACCGAAGCGTGTTCGCATGAAACAATATCGCGTGCCGCCCAACGGCGTTTCGATGGATCTTCTGAAATGAGATCCTGGCTTATTTCACTGCAGTCACGTTGGCTTGATTGCGCCTCATCCGGTGCTGTCGTGTTTGATTTTTTTAAGGCCATAATGCTCTCCGGTTAATGTGACGCAAACCTGATAATCTCATTGGCAATGGCATGAGCAGGAAGTACTTTCCCAGCACCTCTGCGCTCAATCAATTCAGCAGGCATGCCAAATACAATCGCAGTTTCCGAACTCTCTGCGATGGTTTCCGCGCCCTTGTTATGCAGTTCGGCAAAAGCCCGGGAGCCGTCGTGACCCATGCCTGTCAGTAAAATAGCCATAACTTTTTTAGGATCGCAGTGACGCATTGCGGACTTACCCAACAGCTCGACTGATGGATGCCACAGGAATTCTTTATCTTCGGGTTTGCTCAGGGCATAAAGCTGGCTATTACGGATGGCAATTGTGATGTCGGCATTGCCTCGTCCGATATAGATAGTTCCGGGGCTGAGAGGTGTCGCTTTGTCCACCTCCTCAACACTCATCTGGCAGGCGCGGTCAAGTCTGTTTGCCAACGACTTGGTGAAGCTGGCAGGCATGTGCTGGGCGATGACCACTGGTGCGGCCAGGTCACCGGGTAGTGCGGGCAGAATATCTTCCAGAGTACGGGGGCCACCTGTGCTTACACCGATCAGAATGACTTTGTCTTTGACCCCTGTTGCTCGGCCCTGGGCTGCGGGGGCAGGTCGGGCCGCTCTGGTTCTGGGGGCAGTATCTCGCGGTATTGGAGCCTGCTTGGCCTGAGAGCCTGGTCTGAGCTTTGCCTTGGTAACAGACCGGACTTTACCTATCAGATCGGCTGCAACATCATCCAGTGACATGGATATAGTACCGCCGGGTTTCGCTACGAAGTCGACAGCGCCAAGATTCAAGGCTTCAAAGGTCGCGAGGGCGCCTTTCTGGGTGAGCGAAGACAGCATAATGACAGGCACCGGACGCTCGGCCATGATCAGTGAAAGAGCAGAAATACCGTCCATTTCAGGCATGTTAATGTCCAGCGTCACTACGTCAGGCTGGAAATCCCGGTTCATTTGTACGGCTTCGTTACCATTACGTGCGTGACGGATGGTGAAGTCGCCCTCTGATTCAAATAATTGTGTCAAATGGCGTCTCATCAGAGCAGAATCATCAACAATCAGAAGTTTTATCATGGTGTCAGTTACCTCCTGCAGCATTTTCCAGCAGTTCGACTGATTGCTCATCGATCAGTGCATCAGGTGCAATCAATTGGATCATGCGTTTGCTGTCGCGAAGATTTGCCATACCCGAGAATAACTCACCGTGTTCCTCAGAAATTCTTGGCGAAGGCTCAACACAACCGTCTGGCAGGCGAAGTACCTCTGTGACCTGATCGACGATAAAGCCGGTGCGGATACCATGAATCAGGAAGACAACGATACGCTGACGCTCAGAGCGTTCAGAACCCTCTATCTCCAGTCGCCTGCGTAGGTCGACGACCGGCAGTACAATGCCGCGTAAATTGATAACCCCCTCAAGGAAGTCCGGTGATTTGGGTACGCGGATGAGCTCATCCGGAATCCGTACGATTTCCTGGATGCTGGTAATGGGGACGGCAAACTCCTCGTGGTTCAGTGTGAATACCACGACCTGATTGTCATCTTCCATATCATCGTCGGTGTAGTCGTGATCCGAATTTTCCTGTTCAAGCATGTTTTCCTCCACTAACTCACTGATTGTTTCCTGCAGGTTTTCACTATCGAAGAAGCGTTCTATGGACAGGATTGAAACGAGTCTTTCACCATTGTTCAGGCGGCAGATGTCGGTGATATCTGAAAGCTCGGCTTCTTTAGCCAGGGCAGGAATGAGCGCTTCAACAGTATCTTTGTCTATGCGCAGAACTTCGCTGACACCATCAACAACGATGCCCAGAAAGTAACCGTGAGATGTCACAACAATGACACGGCTTTTATCGTCAGGATGCTTACCCTCCAGAGCAAACATAGTGCGCAAGTCAACCAGAGGAAGTAGCTGGTCGCGCAGGTTCATCAATCCGAGAATATGATGCGGTGACCTGGGTACCGTGGTGATCGCTTCAGGCATTTGCACGATTTCTTTGACGTCATCGATATGAATAGCGTACTCCTGTCGATCAACGCTAAAGCTGACCAATTGAATCTGATCGCTTTCTTCTTCAGCTTCTTCCTGATTCATACTGTCGTCGATTAAACCATCCGACAGCATGCTGCTTTCGTTGGTCAGTTGATCAAGGGACGCAAATTCGTTATCGATGAGCTGCTGGAAATCGACAACCATCACCATACTGCTGGCAGTACTGTTTTTGATGACCCCTTTAAGTAGAGTCGTATCTACGGATGACTTTATCTGGGATGCATCTTCCAGTTGAGAAGGATCGCAATCAATAACGCTGGCTACCCGGTCAACGACAAAGCCGAGGGGTTGCCCGACATCAATGACGACTGCTCGTGTTGCCTCATCACTTTCTGTCTCTGCAATGCCAAACAGGTAACGTAGTGACAGTATCGGTAATACTTTTCCTCGCAGATTTGCCAGACCACACAGCGAGGGCGGTGCCAGCGGTACCCGGACAACGTCAGGAACCCGTATGATTTCCTGAACTGGGTTCATCTCTACGGCGAACAGTTCATCGCCGACACGGAAGGTGACGTACTGTTGTCGCTCGTCGTTATCCAGATCATCCAGCTCATTAATTTCTTCGGCTGCGCTCATAATTCTGCACCTCAGAGGCTCTGGAGTTCATCAGCAAGCGACGCAATTTCTTCAATAGCGGAGGCGAGCTCATCGGCACCACGAGATTGTTGTTCTGCCGCACTCGCGGCTTCATCTGCGGCCTTTTCAGCTTCTTCTGAGGCAGTAGCGATTTGTTCTGAACCGTTTTTCACCTGCAGAATTGCAGCGGAAATATCATTAGAGGCTTTGAGTATCTCGTCGGCGCCTGTTTCGACAATAAGGATTTCTTTCTCAATGCGCGTAAGGTTTGAAGTCGACGTTTTCGCTTTTTCGGTTTCTTCGGTTGCCGCTACAACGATTTCATCGAGGTCGCTACCGACGGCAAAAATCTGATCCTGCACGGATTTAACCAGATCTTTGATTCGGTCTGCATTTTCAGCAGAGTCGCGAGCCAGGTTGCGTATGTCAGTAGCAACCACGACAAATCCTTTACCAAACTCGCCAGCACGTGCGGCTTCAATCGAACCATTTACTGCAAGCATGTTGGTCTGAATAGATACCATTGCAATCGCTTCTACAATTTTGTCGATGCGTCGCGACACAGTTTCAAGATCGCGTACTTGTCTGATGCTGTTTTGTGTCGCTTCGACCGATGCGTCAATGCCGTGTACTAATTCATCCACTGACGCTTTATTTGTCGTCAATGATTCTTTGATTTCGGCAATCTGCTTCTGGCTGAGTGTTGCGCGATCCTGTGCGATTTCCAGTCCACGCTCAATCTGATTAATGGCAGCGGAGGATTCTTCCGTCGCTGCAGCTGCGGTTTGTGAGCCGAGGCGAATCTGTTCAATCGCGGTCATGATCTGCGTAGAAGCCCGGCTGATTTCCTGCACTGCAGAGGAGAGCTCTTCTGCGCTTGATGCGACTTCTTCGGCGCTTTTAGCGACGTCAGTCGAGTTACGCAGATCATCCGCCAGGTCGAAGAGGCTTTGCGAAGCCCGCTCACACTCGCTCAGAGCCTGGCTCTGTTCGTTGACGGTTTTGGCGGACTCTTCAGCCGCAGCTGACTGCTCTTCCGCGGCGGCGGCGATATCTTCGATGCCTTTGAGCGCCTGTTTTGCGGCGACGCTGGATTGTGATGCGCCGCTGGCAATTTCCTGAGTGCCATCCATGATGTCTGACATATTGCGGCGAATCCCCGTCAGCTGTTCGCGGATTACGTGACCCTTTTCAACTTCGACTTCAACCCGCTCTGAGGAGGTTTTGATTCCTTCAGCAATGCCTTTTACTTCGTGCTGAATCTGTTTGACCAGGGTCTGGATTTCATTGGCACTGGTTTCTGACGTTTCGGCGAGAGTTCGTACTTCATCTGCAACCACAGCGAAACCTTTGCCATGCTTGCCGGCACGGGCTGCTTCAATCGCGGCGTTCAGGGCCAGCAGGTTGGTCTGGTCAGCTATGCGCACGACAGCCTTTACGATATCGCCAATGTTCGCTGCCTGCTTCTCAAGCTCAGAGACTTTTACAACCGATGCGGATTGGCGATTGGCAGCTTCACGGACGTTAGCGACCAGGCTGTCGATTTTCTCACTGGTTTCTGAAACGACGCCTGTCAGTACCTCACAGCGAGCCCGTGAGCCTTCAGCGTTGCTCAATTGCAGAGAAATAGAGTCGTTTACCTGGTTAAAGGCGGCGAGTGATTCCTGCGCTGCTCCACTGGTCTCTTCGGCCGTTACCGCAATTTGGTCTGAGGCGCTCTGCAGTTGCTGGCTCGCTGCGGCAGCTTCCGTAATACCCGAAGATAGTTGCCCAGTAGCGGCGGCGATACGCTCGGCTGCCTGTTGTTGCTTAGCCAAGGTGCGCGCCCGGCGTCGTTTTGCTTCGGCTTCTTTTGCGACGTTGGGGTCGACCGCTGTGTCGGATGGTTTCGCGCTGGAGTTCTGAGGTTTCTTCACAAGTGCCATGTTCGTGATCCTGCTTCGGGTATTGGAGTGCAGCGTTAGCCTCCCGATAGAGGGGGATGCAGCACGGCCAGTGGATAGTTGATTGTCCCTTTGGGAGACAATGAATTAGCCTTTCGGGCCACTCATGGTTAAAACGATAGACGGAGAGGGGGCTTTGTCAAAAAACTGGAGAGGTGATGTGCTGTGTAATTGAGGGGGCTGGCTACATAAATTCAACAGAATGATTAAGTATTGTTTCGAGGTGCCACGCTCTGCTGTTACAGGCTGTAAACAGAGGCTTATTCTTACAGAAATACTATAACAACGATCAATAACGAGCAGGATTTTAATCGTTAATTGATCTATTTGACTAACGTCGACTGTTCGAATGAAAAAAGGCCAGAACGTAGGTTGTACGTTCTGGCCTTGCGACTATTGAGTTGAGGCTCTGAGGTTAGTTGGCCAGCAGTTGGGATTCAAACTGATCAATGATTTCCAGTCGATTGCCGTCTTCCTCATCCAGGTCTTGCGGTATCCACTGGCTCAGACACGCACTGTCTTCCAGGCATGGGTCCGTCAGCGCTTCAAGAAAGGACACCAGGTACCCGACTTGTCGATCGCTGAGCTCGGTATTCGTCAGCAGAGACGTTCCTTCGGCCTGATCCGCTTCGAGTGCTGCGAGCACCTTGCGGGTATTCTCTTCCGCGTAACCACCGCTGTAGTCCTCACAGGTCGCGTTACTCTCATTTTGCGCCAGAGCCGAGCATTCACCACCCGCAGCGAAGTAGTCATCAATCGCTTGAGTCGGGTTCAGGTGGTGACGAATGACCGCTTCAAGGGAGTCGTACGCACCGGCGTGACCGAAAGGTCCTGTGTGTTCGACGTTCAGCAATGACGGTGTACGGAAGGCAAACTTATCGCCCTCTATACCTGTTTCGCGCATTCGGCCAAAGTCTTCATGACCGTTGTCGCCGTTAGCTTTGCCTTCACCGATTTGCGGCATCGCGATGTTATGGAAACCTTCGTCAGTGAAAAAGTCGCCACTGTGGCACGAAGCACAACCAGCAACACCGCGCTCGGTACCGTTAAAGAAAAGATCAGCGCCAGCTTTAAATAGCGAGGGTTTGCTTATCTTGACGTAGGCTGTCTTAGAACTGTTTGGACTAATTCAATGCAATTAACCATAGGTACTGTGCGGAAATTGGCATGATGGCGTGTCGTCACGGGACACTGGAAAAGGTGGAATGATCAATCTGGACAAAACGAGACAGAGAAACCTGATGAAACCCAACGGACATATCGATGTCCCACCATCAGGTGGAAAGTCTTAAATGACAAAATAGTCACTTTTGTGACGGGAACCGCAACTGTGAATGGTTGAGACAGAGTTTTGCGACCAGCCTCGAAATTGTTTGCGTCCCCGGCTGAGTGTTTTTCCAGACTTTATCTATACTGAGTGCAGCACATGCCCAAGGTCAGGAGCCTACCTAATGGATGATCAGGTCTACACGAACGATGCAGATCCGCAGGAAACTAAAGAATGGGTGGATGCAATCCACTCCGTTATTCGCGCAGAAGGGTTAGACAGAGCCCATTTTCTGATTGAGCGAATTGCCGAGAGGGCCACCCGTGATGGTATGCCTCTCCCGTACGCCCTGAATACCCCTTATCGCAATACGATCCCTCCTGAGAAAGAAGCGCCCATGCCCGGCGATCTCTTTATGGAGCGACGTATCCGTTCATTGGTTCGCTGGAATGCGCTGGCGATGGTATTGCGTGCGAACAAAGAAGGCGCGGGTGACCTGGGCGGACATATTTCCAGTTTTGCCTCCAGCGCAACGCTTTATGATGTTGGCTTTAACCACTTTTTCCGCGCGCCTAATGCCGACAGCGAACAGTCTCCACTCGGCGATCTGATTTATTATCAGGGGCATGTCGCTCCGGGTATTTATGCCCGTAGTTACCTGGAAGGCCGCTTTGAAGAGAAAGACCTGGAACGTTTCCGGCAGGAAGCGCTGGCGCCGGGTCTTTCATCTTATCCACACCCTAAACTGATGCCCGACTATTGGCAGTTCCCAACAGTTTCGATGGGTTTAGGCCCGTTACAGGCGATCTATCAGGCTCACTTCATGCGTTATCTTTCTGCACGCGGCCTGGTACCTCGGAAGGGGCGTAAGGTCTGGGCATTTCTTGGTGATGGTGAATGTGATGAGCCGGAGACTCTGGGGGCTATCGGTCTTGCTGGGCGCGAAAAGCTTGAAAACCTGATCTTCGTTATTAATTGCAATCTGCAGCGCCTCGACGGGCCGGTCAGGGGTAACGGGAAAATCATTCAGGAACTGGAGAGTCAGTTCCGTGGTGCGGGCTGGAACGTCATCAAGGTGGTCTGGGGACGTCATTGGGACCCATTACTGGCAAAAGATCGCAAAGGCCTGCTGCAGAAGCGCATGGATGAAACTGTTGATGGTGAATACCAGAATTACAAAGCCAAGGGCGGTAAGTACACGCGTGAGCATTTCTTTGAAAAGTATCCTGAGCTGAAAGACCTGATTAAAGACCTTAGCGACGAAGACATCTTTAAACTCAATCGTGGTGGCCATGACCCGTACAAAGTGTTTGCAGCTTATAACGAAGCGGTGAATCACAAAGGTAAGCCGACCGTGATTCTTGCGCACACCGTTAAAGGTTACGGTATGGGCGGAGAGGCTGAAGGGCAGAATCAGGCGCACCAGGTTAAGAAACTGGATATCGATAGCCTGAAGGCGTTCCGTGACCGTTTCGGTATTCCGATTCGTGATGAAGACCTTGAGCACCTGCCGTTCTATCGTCCGCCTGCGGACAGCCCTGAAATGACCTACATGCGTAAGCAGCGTGAGAAACTGGGCGGCAGCCTGCCGGTACGTACAGAAAACTGGCAAGGCCTGACGGCGCCAGAACTTTCTTTCTTTCAGGCACAACTTGACGGCACGGGTGAGCGGGAAATATCGACGACGATGGCTTTTGTTCGCATCCTGTCTCAGGTAGTGAAAGATAAGAACATGGGCGAACGTGTTGTCCCTATTGTTCCGGATGAGGCGCGCACCTTTGGTATGGAAGGTATGTTCCGCCAGATGGGTATTTACTCCTCTGAAGGTCAGCTCTATGAGCCGGTCGATCAGGGACAGGTCATGTATTATCGCGAAGACAAAAAGGGCCGTATCCTCGAAGAAGGCATCAATGAAGCGGGTGCTTTCTCGGCCTGGATGGCTGCGGGCAGCTCATACAGCACCAACGGCCTCGCCATGATTCCGTTCTACATCTATTACTCAATGTTTGGCTTCCAGCGCATTGGTGACTTTGCCTGGGCGGCGGGGGATATGCAGTGTCAGGGTTTCCTGATCGGCGCAACCTCTGGCCGGACAACGCTGAACGGTGAAGGTCTGCAACATCAGGATGGTCATAGCCACCTGCTGGCATCGACCATTCCAAACTGCATTTCGTACGACCCTACCTATGCCTATGAGATGGCTGTGATTGTTCAGGACGGCCTGAAACGCATGTACGAGAAGAAAGAAAAAGTCTTCTACTACATCACTTCTCTGAACGAGAACTATCCACACCCTGCAATGCCTGAAGGCGTTGAAGAAGGTATACGTCGGGGGATTTACCGCCTGCGCGAATCCGCAGGAACAGACAAGCCAGTGCAATTGATGGGGTCGGGATCAATTCTGCGTCAGGTCGAAAAAGCCGCTGAGTGGCTGAACGAGAAAGGCATCGCGGCCAGCGTCTGGTCTGTGACTTCATTCAACGAGCTGCGACGTGATGGTATGGCCTGTGAGCGCGAAGCGCTGCTGTCGGCGGGTCAGCGTACTCCGGAACCGTATGTGACGGCTCAGCTTAAACAAAGTGAGGGGCCGCTGATTTCTGCGACGGACCACATGAAGGCGTATTCAGATCAAATTCGTCCTTACATTCCGCAAGGTCGGGCCTATCAGGTGTTAGGTACGGACGGCTTTGGCCGCAGTGATACGCGTGATGCCTTGCGTCGATTCTTCGAAGTTGACTGGCAGCATGTCGCCTGGGCCGCAGGTTATGAGTTGATGAAAGAAGGCACACTGTCTGCCGATGAGTTAGAAAGCTGGAGAGAACAGCTTTCTATTGATGCGTCTAAACCAGATCCGCTGTACAGCTGAGGAAGGAACCGATGACAACATTGAAAATTCCTGACCTGGGTGGTTCCAGTAACGTCGAAGTCATCGAGGTGCTGGTCAGTGAGGGAGACAGCGTCGAGAAAGAGCAGGCTCTGATTGTTCTTGAGACAGACAAAGCCACGATGGAAATTCCGGCTGAAGATGAAGGTACTGTCACCGGTGTGCTTGTAAAGGTTGGCGATAAAGTCAGCCAGGGCGATGACTTTATTGAGCTGAAGGCTGCGAGCACGAGTGAAGATAGCAATACCAGTTCTGACAGTGTGAACGAAGACAGTGAAGCGCCTGGCGACGACGCTGCTCCGGAGGCTGGTGATACTGATGAGCCGGCGCAGAATAGTGCTCCTGCCAATGGTAGTGAGAGTAAGACCATACCTGTGCCTGATCTGGGCGGTTCGAAAGACGTCGAGGTCATCGAGGTGTCGGTTCGTGTCGGCGAAGAGGTCGATGAAGAGCAGTCGGTGATCACGCTCGAAACAGATAAGGCCAGCATGGAAATCCCCGCTGGCGTTGCCGGTAAAGTCGAAGAGATACTGGTTAAGATGGGGGATAAAGTCAGCGAAGGCGACCCTATGGTGGTGATAAAAACCGCTGCCTCTGCTGCTCCCAAACAAGACAGCAAGGCTATTCCAGCAAGTGCTGAAAGTAGTAACAGTGCTAATAAGCCTGATTCGGCGGCTGCACCATCGGCTTCTGAGGCCACGTCTGCCAAGAGCCAGGCTGCGCCAGCCTCATCCGCCGTTGCGTCATCTCCTTCGAAACAGATTCATGCTGGCCCAGCGGTGCGTAAGATTGCGCGGGAGTTTGGTGTCGATCTCGCGTTAGTTGCAGGCTCTGGGCCGAAAGGTCGTGTCCTGAAGGAAGACGTTCAGGCCTTTGTGAAAGAGCGTGTGAATGGTCCGGCGGCAACCGGAGGCTCGGGAATTCCGGCGGTTCCAGAAGTCGATTTTTCACAGTTTGGTCCTGTGACTAAGGAGGCTCTGAACAACATTAAGCGTGCGACTGCGCGTTCGATGACGACAGCCTGGCTGAATGTCCCTCAGGTCACTCAGTTTGATCACGCTGACATCACGGGTCTGGAAGCTTTCCGTAAGGAACAGAACGCCAACAGCGATGTGCGCTACTCTATTGTGCCGTTTGTTCTCAAAGCCATCGCGAAACTATTGAAGGAGTTTCCTACCTTCAATGCGTCGCTGGCACCGGACGGTGAATCTCTCATCATGAAGGGGTATATCCATATTGGTGTGGCAGTAGATACACCGAAAGGATTGCTGGTGCCTGTGATTCGTGATGTCGATCAGAAATCAGTTACAGAAATTACACAAGAACTGAGCGATAAGGCCAACTTGGCCCGTGAAGGTAAACTATCCTTAAAGGACATGCAGGGAGGTTGCTTCAGTCTATCCAGCCTGGGCGGAATAGGTGGTACTGCATTTACCCCAATCGTTAATCCGCCAGAGGTCGCCATTCTGGGCCTGTCACGGTCTGAAATGAAACCAGTATGGAATAGGTCTGAATTTATACCTCGCTTGATGTTGCCGTTGTCGCTTTCGTATGATCACCGTGTGATCGACGGGGCAGAAGCAGCACGCTTCAGTCAGAAACTCGTGAGTTATCTGGAGGATATGCGGCAGCTCTTGATGTAATGATTTAGCGGAGATCGTACATATGTTCAGGTCACTGATGCTTCCGGGTATCAAATTCATGGGGCGTTTAAGTTACGCCTCTAAGTTCAGCCTCATCAGTTTCCTGTTTCTGGTGCCTCTCGTGATTCTCAGCGGTCAGGTCTTTCTGGCCGCCTTTGATTCTATGAAAAAAACTGAGCGGGAAATTACAGCGGTCCGCTCGGTGGAACTCTTGTTGGTATTCGCGAAAGATCTTGAAAACGTTCGGGATGTCTCTTCAGCAGCCGTAATTCAGAATGATGAAGCGTTGAAAGAGGAAGCAACACGTCTGATCGCATCCCTCCCGCAGAAAACAAATACCCTGATTGAAAAGCTTGAAGATAACAATCTGATCACCACGATCGAAGAATGGCGCTCTCAATACCTTGGGCGCTTCAGCATTGAGGGTGAACAGCGTCAGCCCGCATTTCTTGATCAGTTCAATTATTTCCAGACCAATATCGACGAAATATATCTGACAGCGCGTCAGTACGCGCAGACATCCGGTCTGACACTCGATTCTGACGATGCTATTCAACGCCTGACATCGACACTTCTGATTGATTTGCCACAGATAGAACGGGCAGCTGGTCTCGGACATTCTGCTGGAATATATGCCTTTGCTGAGCAGTACCTTCAATCATCGACCTATGATTTGATGAATCTTATTTATGATGAAATTCTGGCCGCAGAGCAGGGCACAGAACTGGTGATGGCGAACGCTGAAGTGACCGGTGATGCGGCGCTTGCCGACAATGCAAGTAATGTCCTCAAGTTTATGAACGATTTACGAATGACGTTGGATGAAGAAGTGATTATGGCTGCCTCCATTGAACGATCGTGGCAGGATTTCCATAACTATTATCTCGAGGCGTCTTCCGTATTCGACAATCTTCGCGGCAATGCCTTTCCGTTGTTGCAAACCCGCCTCGAAGAGCGCCTGGCAGGACAGACCACGCGGGTTACCACGCTGGTTGCGGTGCTGCTCATAACCCTCTCTATTATCGTTTATCTCTATCTATCGTTCTTTATGTCAGTCCGGGCGACCATCAAAAGCTTCACCAGAACGGCTGGCGTGGTCGCAGAAGGCGACTTTACCCGTCAGATTGAAGTCGTGGGCAGTGATGAGATGGGGCAGTTACGTGATGCCTTTAATCAGATGATCGACAATATTCGCCAGACCCTGACAGCGGTAAAAGACTCGGCGTCAGAGGTAGGAGTTAATGTATCTGAGGTTGAATCTATCGCAGATCGCAGTCGCGAAGCTGTCACTGTTCAGCTGGCCCAGACGAACGAAGTCAGTACCACAATTGAAGAAGTCGCAGAGAGTGCGGCAGATGTCAGCCGTCTTGCAGAAGAAGCGGAAGAGGCTGCGCGTTCCGGACAGGGTAAATCGGATGAGGCAGGTAAGGTAGTTACGCGCGTTATGGGTGAGGTTGGTCGCCTGTCTGATGAAATGGAAAACTCCATGGCGGCGGTAAATCGCCTGGCGGAAAACTCGACCAGCATCAGCTCTATTCTTGAAACCATTAAAGGCATTGCCGAGCAAACCAATCTGTTGGCTTTGAACGCCGCTATCGAAGCCGCAAGGGCAGGTGAGCAAGGGCGTGGGTTTGCCGTTGTTGCCGATGAAGTACGCACACTGGCGAGTCGAACTCAGGGGTCCGCTCAGGAGATTGAAACCCTGATCAGCGATGTTCAGGAAAACATTGTCAAAGCAGTCGATACCATGCGCGTCAACCGCGACATGGTGGACGCCACCGTGAAGAATTCAGTTCAGGTCAGTGATACTCTGGCCGAAATTCAGCAGAGCATGGGCGATATTCAGCAGCGCACTGACCGTATCGCCGGCACGGCGGGTCAGCAACGTGAGGCGGCCACGCGCTTGCGTACTAACCTGAGTGAGATTCGTAGTACCGGTGAGGAGACGTCGCGCAACGCCGAAGGCACGGTTCAGGCCGTCGCCAAGACGCGCTCAATTGCTGAATCTCTGGGAAACAAAGTCGGCCAGTTTAAAGTTAACTGACGTCTCTGTAGGCCGATTCGGGCCCACTTGTTCTGAGTGGGCTTCTTTACTATCCCCCAATAAATGTAAACTCATGGCTTTTAAAGCCTGGGTAACTTCATGGAAGATCTCATTATTATTGGACTGCGAATGCTTGAGCGACTGCTCGTAGTTGGCTTTGGCGGCATGTCGATCTATCTCGGATATAAGCTCTTCTTTCATTTACCGCATCAGACTGATCAGAAGGGTGAAATTGAATTACCCGGAATGAAAGTCGTGCTATCCCGCGTTGGCCCCGGTGTCTTTTTTCTCGTATTCGGTGCGTTCATTCTGATTACCAATCTACATCAGGGAATAGAGACCCGCTCCGGTGGGCAAGTGTCTGCTGATACTTCACTGGCCGATGCATCCCGCAGTGAGGCCAGGCACTTTGTGGGCGCAATACCTATCGACCCTGAAAGCGATCAGAACACCACAGAGGTGAGTGAGCAGACAAGGTACGCAGCACTTGAGGCGGTCGGAGATCTTAATTGTCTGGCTCACTGGCTGGGAGAACAGGGTCAAATGACTTTGCGTCGCGAGAACCTTATTTATCATGCTAAGAAATTATATCTGCTCGACGTCTGGCATAGTGAAACGTGGGGCGCCCCTGAACAACTAACGGAGATTGAAGTACCGATCAGCGATCCTGAACTCAAAGAGGTACTGAATTATGTGTCGATGGACTGTGAGCTTTGAGCGAAGGTTTGTTTTACTCCTGTTGATGCTTTGCTCAGCGGCGGCAGAAGCCGGGCTCTATCCCCGTGTTGAACTGGAGCGGGTAAGAGAGGTTTATGGTGTAAATATTGAAGCGGTTTTATTTGACGACATACGGGCTTATCTGACGCCTGAAGAGCTTAAGTCGCTGAATAAGGTATCTCTGACCTTTCCCCTTCCTGACAACAAGGATAGCGTAGATGTTTTTGGTTTTGCGATTGATCTGAACAGTGGGCAAATGGCGTTTCCCGCTCAGGCAATCAAGTTTTTCGATGACCTTGCGTTGTCCTTTGCCTGGTATGAGCACACAGGCCAGGATCCAACAAGCATTGCAGAATATGTGGTTAATCTGCATAGAAAAGGCCTGCCATTTCTACCGCCTTTAGCCGCGCTGAATGTCCCAGAAAAAGCCTGGGAGCAGAGTCAATATGTGGACGATGTCTCTCAGAAAATTTTGAAATCAGGGTTAGCTTTTCTGCTATTGCACGAGTTAGCTCACTGGCATTTCAAGCATGGCGCATATCATGATATCTCATATGCAGCGGCCCGAAAGCAGGAGCAGCAGGCCGACGACTTCGCTCTCGAAGTAATGGCCAGAATGAAGACGCCTCCCTACGGCATGGTCGTATGGTTTCTGGCGACCTCACTTGTGACTTCCGACCGTGTGACCACCCACCCTCTCAGCCGTGATCGTCTCAATGCTATTGCTCATTCTTTGTCGGAATCCCCTGGGCGATATATTTCTTATGAAAACCGCCATTCACTGACGAAGCAGGACATTCTTCGCTTGGCTCAGGATATTCAGGATATCGCCGCACGGCTTAAGCAGTAAGGCACAAAAAAGCCCGGCATTAACCGGGCTTTCTCAATGACCAACGTTGAGCTGTCAGGCGGGACGTGGCTCGGTGGTCACAACTTTGTTGCCGTATTCGATGGTTTCTTCATCGTAGTCAGCCGTTTTAAGAGCGGCCATATCAGCGAAGTAGTTCTGGTACAGCTTCCATGGTTTCTCCATACCCTGGCGCGGCAGAGTGTGAGCCATGCGCGCGATGTAACCAGACTGCATATCAACAAATGGGCGGGTTTCCATTTTACCGTGATGGTTAACTGGCTTAGCTTCACGAGCACCGATGTGGTCCATGTGCTTCATCAGACCGCAGAACCATTTAGACAGCATGTCCGCTTTCAGTGTCCATGATGCGTTGGTGTAACCGAAAATCATACCGAAGTTCGGGATGTCTTCGAACATCACGCCGCGGTAGCTCATTTTTTCTGGCATTGGTATTTCCTGACCATCCATTGTCAGGTTCATGCTGCCGAGCAACTGAATCTTCAGGCCAGTCGCGGTAACAATGATGTCTGCTTCCTGCACTTTACCTGATTTCAGGAGAATACCGTTTTCAACAAAGCGATCGATATGATCGGTAACCACGTGGGCTTTACCTGCTTTGATTGCTTTGAACATATCGCCATTTGGCACAGCACACAGACGCTCATCCCAAGGGTTGTACTTAGGCGTGAAGTGCGACATATCGAAGTCTTTAGGCAGTTGGCTGGACACCTGCTTCTGCAGAAGCTTACGGGCCAGACCCGGGAATTTCTTACAGAAATTGTAGATCGCCAGAGTGATTGTCACATTGCGGCCACGCGTGATTTTGTAGACCCACTTTTCAGGCATAATTTTACGCATGAAGTTGATCATAGGGTCCATCTGCGGCACAGAGATCACGTAAGATGGTGAGCGCTGCAGCATGGTGACGCTCTTAGCTTTGTCCGTCATTGCTGGCACCAGGGTGACAGCGGTGGCACCAGAGCCGATTACGAGTACGTTCTTGTTTTCGTAATCCAGATCTTCAGGCCAGAATTGCGGGTGCAGTATCTGACCCTTGAAGTCATCACGGCCTTCGAAGTCAGGGGTGAAACCTTCGTTGTAGTTGTAGTAGCCAGTACAGCTCAGCAGGAATTGAGAGCGATAAGTACGTGTCTCACCATCAACTTCGACGGTCACTGTCCACAGAGATTCACTGCTTGAGTAGTCTGCTCCGAGCACTTTGTGACCAAAACGGATGTGCTCTTCGACTTTGTTTTCCTGAGCAGCTTCGCGGATGTAGTTACGGATGTCGTCACCGTCAGCGATGCCTTTCTTGTTTACCCAAGGTTTGAATTCGTAACCCAGAGTGTACATGTCAGAGTCCGAGCGGATACCAGGGTAGCGGAACAGGTCCCAGGTGCCACCAATAGCCTGACGGCCTTCCAGAATGGCGAAGCTTTTGCCCGGGCATTCTTTTTTCATGTGGCAGCCAGCACCAATGCCTGACAGGCCTGCGCCGATGATAAGAAGGTCAAAATATTCGTTTGTCTGAGACATAGTCACACCTGTTGTTATCGTTTGAGTCGGCTTGCTATCCGGGGATCAAAGGTAGCAGGCCCTCGTTGTTCAAGGGTGCCTTGCGGCTGATGGTGTGTAATTTGTCTGAAATAAAGCAAGGGGGAAAGGTGATTGACCGACACAAATCTGTACTTAATTGACACATGTCGGGAAACTCTTCTGGCAGTTGCTGCAGAATACGACGTGCTCTGGCTCTAAAAGCCCCGTCATTACTGGTTTTAAGGCCTTGGCCGCGATTGTTATATCGGTGTCCGCTACTGTTTGTTGGTATGTACTTACTATCGTTGAGTGGCTCAGGTTACCGTTTCGCCATTGATAGCTAAAAGTAATTGATTTTTTATTATTTATAGTCGGGGTCTTTGAATAAGACGGCTGGAACGTTCAACCTTTTCCGGCGGATTTCAGGTTACCGCTCCGGTTCTGGTAGGGTGCTTTAACGTCATGCCCGGTAGTTTGTGCTTTCAGGTCAACAGGTATTTCCTGTCGATTGTACCTGCGGAGGAGAACTGAACACCTTCTGAGAGCAGCCTCTGCCTCTGTTCGAGGTGGCCTGGAGAGCCACTGGGCAGGCTTATTCGTCGGTTCGCGTTGATAACGCGGTGCCACGGCAAACCTGACCCTTCGGGTAATTGAGACAGCGTACGTCCTACCCATCGTGCTCGTCCCGGAAGTCCAGCGCGCCGGGCCAGTTCACCGTAAGCTATGACTCTTCCGGCAGGAATGCCGCTCAGCGCGAGGTATAACTTTTCTTCATCAGAAGGCGTAGTGGCGTCTCTCTGCATGTGTCAGATACGGAGCGCGCCGTCGACCTCAATGACCCGGCCTGATACGTACTCATTTTCGAGTAGAAAAACGACGGCGTGAGCTATTTCTTCCGGGGTTCCCATGCGCGATGCCGGAATGCCAGAGCAGATCATCTCCAGCGTTTCAGGGCGCATGCCCGACGTCATTTCAGTGGAGATAAAGCCAGGTGCGATGGCGTTCGCACGGATATTATAGCGTGCCAGCTCTTTAGCCCAGGTGACCGCCATCGCTGCCACACCAGCCTTCGCAGCAGAATAATTCGTTTGCCCGACGTTACCTGCACGACTGATGCTTGAGATATTAATGAGGCAGCCGGGCTCTTTGTTACGCACCATGTGGCTGGCGGCTTCTCGTCCACACAGAAAGACGCCGGTCAGGTTTACATCAATCACCATCTGCCAGTTGGCCAGGTTCATCGTGGTGATTTCGTCGTTCTTTGATTTTACGAAGAGTCCGTCTCTTAAGATTCCGGCGTTATTAATAAGGCCATGAATGCCACCGAAATCTTCGTTGATCGCGTTGAACGTTGCGACAACAGACTCTTCGTCGGCAACATTACACTCGTACAGGCGTGCTTCTCCACCCAAAGCACTGATCAGCCGCTGGGTTTCCTGCATAGGCTCCGGGTTGAGATCAATGATGGCAAGGCGAGCGCCTTTCTTTGCGAGTTCTACAGCCATCGTGCGTCCGAGGCCCTGACCTGCGCCAGTGATCGCGATGGTATGTCCGTGAATATTCATGGAAAGCTCCTGAGGCGGGTGAATGCCCAGAGAGTATAGCGGTTCGCTGTCAGGCCTTGCAGGCACTGACAGCTCTGTCCGCTTTGCCCGGGCAGACCCCGGACAAATGCAACAGCAGAGACTTACTTTTTACCGTACTGCAGTTCTTTCGCAGAAATACTGCTCAGACGCAGTGAAAGGAAGTCACGGAAGTAGTTCTGATGCAGTTTCCAGGCACCCTTGGTGCCTTGTTTTGGCAGCTGGTCTTTTACGCGGGCAATATAGCCAGAGCTCAGATCAATGAAGGACTTCTTCGCCATGGATGGGTCGCTGTTGACGGGCACTACCTCGTCATACCCTTTCTTATCCATATGCTGGACAAGACGACAGAAGTAGTCGGCAATCAGGTCTGCTTTCAGAGTCCATGAGGAGTTGGTGTAACCAAATACCATCGCCGCATTCGGAACGCCTTCAAACATGACACCTCGGTAGCTCATTTTGTCGGTGACATCGAACGGTTGGCCGTCCATTGTGACATTGATCTTACCAAGAACGACGACTTTGAGGCCGGTCGCGGTGATCACAATATCGGCTTCCAGGGTTTTACCTGACTTGAGCAAAATGCCATTATCGACGAAGCGGTCGATGTGATCGGTAACCACATCTGCCTTACCTTTATAAATGGCTTTGTACAGGTCGCCTCCGGGCACCGCGCACAGACGCTCATCCCACGGGTTGTACTTCGGTGTGAAGTGCGACATGTCGAAATCTTTCGGCAGAATCTTCTTGTTGAAGTTGAAGATAAACTCACGCGCCTTCTGCGGGAAGCGTTTACAGTAATTATAAAACGCCATGGTCAGCATGATGTTACGGCTGCGGATAATGGTGTAAACGAAGCTCTCAGGCAGGAACTTACGCAGCTTGATCGCCAGCTTATCTTTGCTAGGCACCGGTACGATGTAGGTCGGTGAACGCTGAAGCATGGTGATTTTTTCTACTTCACGCGACATAGACGGGATGAGTGTCACCGCCGTTGCACCAGAGCCGATCACAACCACTTTCTTACCGGTGTAGTCGAGGTCTTCTGGCCAGAACTGAGGATGAATGATCTGGCCGTTAAAATCGTCGCGTCCTTCGAACTCTGGTGTAAAACCTTCGTCATAATCGTAATAGCCAGTACAACCAACGATATATTTTGCAGTATATACACGGGTCTCATCGCCCACCTGAGCGGTGAGTGTCCAGAGCTTATCTTTGGTGCTCCAGTTGGCATTGGTCACTTTGTGACCAAAACGGATCTTCTTATCGATGCCGTGTTCTTTAGCTGCGGCCTGAATATAGTTGCGGATATCACCGCCGTCGGCGATGCCTTTGTCGCTGGTCCATGGCTTAAAGCGGTAGCCCAGGGTGAACATATCGGAATCGGAGCGGATGCCGGGATAGCGGAATAGGTCCCAGGTACCGCCAATGGCGTCGCGAGCTTCCAGAATGGCAACCGATTTGTCCGGGCACTTTTCACTCAGGTGACAGGCTACACCGATACCGGAGAGTCCTGCGCCTGCAATCAATACGTCGAAATGTTCAGTTGCCATTTTTTACTCCAATTATTATCTGACGCGGGCACTATCCGTTTTGTAAGCGGTAAATAGTAGGGCAAAAAGGGACAAAATAAGGATGAACATGACAAGCATGGGCCATGTCTCAGGTGGCAGAATCCTTATCATGGGGTTGTATTTGCAGGATTGACCCCCATTTCACACATCAAAGCTTACGGGAGTTATACGTGCCTTTACTCTTTATATTTATCCTGGTTCCTATGGCTGAGCTGGCTGTACTGATCAAAGTCGGTAGCGCCATTGGCATTCTGTGGACCTTTGCTCTGATTCTTCTGACTGCCCTGGTCGGCGTCACCCTGCTTCGTGCTCAGGGAATGGCGACTTTGATGCGTGCCAGCGAGCGGATGCAGCAGGGCAACCTGCCTGCACAGGAGTTGGCTGAAGGTTTTCTGCTGGCTCTGGCGGGTGCATTATTGCTGACGCCGGGTTTCCTCACCGATGCGTTTGGCTTCAGCCTTCTGCTGCCCGGTATACGCGGCATTATGGCGCAGTCGATTATGAAGCGCTATAAGCCTCAGGTTATGAATCCGTTTGATCAGCAGGGCGCTCAGGACCCGTTTCAGCAGCGTCATGAGTCACAACGTCCGCGTAATGGCCGAGGTGATGTGATTGAAGGCGACTATAAACGGGAAGAATGAAAAATTTTATTCCGGGGTGTTGAAAAGCAGAACACTACCCCAATAAACAAAACCACACAGATTTTGGGGCCGCCTGATCAGCGAATGCGCTGACAGCGGGGTTTCATAACACGCAACTTATTGCATATACATTGGAGAGAACTTCAAATGAAAATCCGTCCTTTACACGATCGCGTCGTTGTTCGTCGCAAGGAAGAAGAGCAAACCACAGCTGGCGGGATTCTGCTGCCAGGCGCTGCGGCTGAAAAGCCGAATCAGGGTGAAGTGGTTGCCGTCGGTAATGGCCGAGTTCTGGATAACGGTGATGTGCAGGCTCTGGCTGTCAACGTAGGGGATATCGTTGTGTTCGGTAAGTACTCAGGTTCAAACACCATTACTGTAGACGGCGAAGAACTGCTGATTCTGAATGAAAGCGAAATCTACGGTGTGATTGAAGACTAATTGTTATCTGTCTTCTGATACGTCAAATCAACGAATTTTAAGGAAACTACCATGGCAGCAAAAGAAGTTAAGTTTGGTAATGACGCGCGTTCAAAAATGCTCGACGGCGTTAACATTCTCGCAGATGCAGTAAAAGTGACTCTGGGCCCTAAAGGCCGCAACGTTGTTCTGGACAAAGCCTTCGGTGGCCCAACCATCACCAAAGATGGCGTATCTGTTGCGCGCGAGATCGAACTGGAAGATAAGTTCGAAAACATGGGTGCTCAGATGGTGAAAGAAGTTGCTTCTCAAGCCAATGATCAGGCGGGTGACGGCACCACAACAGCGACTGTTCTGGCACAAGCGATCGTGAATGAAGGTCTGAAAGCAGTGGCTGCGGGCATGAACCCAATGGATCTGAAGCGCGGTATCGACAAAGCAACCGCAGCGGTTGTTGAAGCGCTGAAAGCTCAGGCTAAGCCATGTGAAGACAGCAAAGCCATTGCTCAGGTCGGTACTATCTCAGCAAACTCTGATGAGACCGTTGGCCGTATCATCGCTGAAGCGATGGAGAAAGTAGGCAAAGAGGGTGTCATCACCGTTGAAGAAGGCAAGGGCCTGTCTGACGAACTGGACGTTGTTGAAGGTATGCAGTTCGATCGCGGTTACCTGTCTCCTTACTTCATTAACAACCAGGAAAAAATGGTTGCTGAACTGGAAAACCCACTGCTGCTGTTGGTCGACAAGAAAATCGACAACCTGCAGGAACTGATTCCGGTACTCGAAAATGTCGCGAAATCTGGCCGCCCGCTGCTGATTATTGCTGAAGACGTAGAAGGTCAGGCGCTGGCAACACTGGTTGTAAACAACCTGCGCGGTACCTTCAAAGTGGCAGCTGTTAAAGCACCAGGCTTCGGTGACCGTCGTAAAGCCATGCTGCAGGACATCGCTGTGCTGACCGGTGGTCAGGTGATCTCTGAAGAAGTCGGCATGTCACTCGAGACAACGACTCTCGATATGCTGGGTACTGCCAAGCGCGTTGTGATCAGCAAAGAAAACACTGTTGTCGTAGATGGCGCTGGTTCTCAGCAGGACGTGACTGCGCGTGTTGAACAGATCCGTGCTGAAATCGAAGCGTCTACTTCTGACTACGACAAAGAAAAACTGCAGGAACGTGTTGCCAAACTGGCTGGCGGCGTTGCCGTCATCAAGGTTGGTGCGGGTTCTGAAGTTGAAATGAAAGAAAAGAAAGACCGCGTAGACGATGCTCTGCACGCGACCCGCGCCGCTGTTGAAGAAGGCGTTGTTGCAGGTGGCGGTGTCGCGCTGGTTCGCGCCCTGACCGGTATCACCGTAGAAGGCGATAACGAAGACCAGAATGTCGGTATTGCTCTGGCGCTGCGCGCTATGGAAGCACCGATTCGTCAGATCGCTGGTAACGCCGGTGCCGAAGGTTCAGTCGTTGTTGATAAAGTGAAAGCGGGCGAAGGTTCGTTCGGCTTCAATGCATCCACAGGTGAATACGGCGACATGATCGAAATGGGTATTCTAGACCCAGCGAAAGTGACGCGTTCATCTCTGCAGGCAGCAGCGTCAGTGGCTGGCCTGATGATTACTACCGAAGCCATGGTTGCTGAGCTGCCACAGGATGCGCCAGCAGCACCTGACATGGGTGGTATGGGTGGAATGGGCGGTATGGGCGGCATGATGTAAAAATCGTCCACTGAAGTTGGCTGCTCTTTGTTGTATCTCGCTCGCTTAGGTGAACTAAGCGTCGCTCAATACGCCTTGATCAGCCTGCCTCAGTCGTCGATTTCATTGCTGCCTGAGGTTGTTCATTCTTTGTTGTGGGCTTCTCGTGTAGGTGAACTACACGTCGAAGCCCACGCCTCGTTCATCCATCGAACAGATTGCAGACCATCGAAACCAGCGCCACGACTGAACTGCCCTTAGTAGTCAATTTACTCAAGCTGTCGAAGCTTACGCTGTTCTCTATGCATTTAAGAACGTTGCGACCTTACCGGGGAGCAATTAAAACCGGCCTCACGAGGGCCGGTTTTTTTATGCCTGATTTTTATAAAAAAGCGAACTTGTTTGGCGCATACACGTCACAAAACAGGCAACAATTTTTAAGTAGAGAAACTCAGGAGATACTTATTATGAGTGATAAACAGGCGTATGAGAAAAAACTGGAAGCTCAAATTGATGAGTGGAATGCCGACATCGATAAGCTGAAGGCAAAAGCAAAAAAAGCCAGTGCTGATGCTGAAGCGGATTACGAGAAGGAAATCGATAAGCTCGAAAGTCGTCGTGGTGATATGAATGACAAGCTCGAAGAGCTTAAGTCTGCCAGCGAAGATGCCTGGGAGGATGTAAAAGACGGAGCAGAGAGTGCCTGGAGCTCAATGTCCGACGCTGTTTCTTCTGCCGCTTCACGCTTCTGAGTAAGCGGTTCAGGCCATCTGACAGACTCTTTTAATTTTCGAGGATATTTTCTTATGAAAGACATTCCGGCACTCGGCATGGGCACTTTTCGTCTCAAAGGCGAAACCGCATATCAGGCAGTCACTGACGCGCTTGATGTAGGTTTTCGTCATATTGATACCGCGCAGATTTATGATAACGAATCTGAAGTGGGCTCCGCGCTCGCTGATTTTGAATTAGAGCGTGACGAGTTCTTTTTGACGACTAAGGTCTGGAATAGTCATCTTAATCGCACCGGTTTTATCCCCAGCGTAAAAGAAAGCCTTGAAAAGCTGTCTGTCGATTACGTGGATCTTTTACTGATTCACTGGCCATCGCCTGAAGACAATACGCCAATGGATGAATATCTCGGCGAACTCCTGAAGGCGAAACAGCAGGGCCTGACAAAACATATCGGTGTGTCTAATTTTACGATTGGTCAGCTGAAAGATGCGCTGCGTATTCTGCCAGCGGGCGAGCTGTATCTGAATCAGGTCGAAGTACAACCGTATCTGCAGAATCACGATCTGCGAGCGTTCTGTGCCTCAAATGATATTAAAGTCACGGGCTACAATCCATTTTATGTCGGCGAAGTGCTTTCTGACCCAGAGATCATTCGTATTGCTGATAAACACAGTGTCAGCCCTGCAAACGTTGCTATTTCATGGCAGTTACAGAACGGTTTGATCACCATTCCTGCATCGACCAATAAAGAGCACCTGAAAGACAACTTTAGTAGTCGCGGTTTACAGCTGGATGCTGAAGACATGATCGCTATCGGCAAACTTGATCGGGGTGACCGCAAAATTGACCCTGACTTTGCTCCAGAATGGGATTAGCATAGGCCTTCATTTGTTGAAGGAATATTGTATGAAACCATTTACGTCGACGCTTCTCACGAGCCTCTTGGTTGTCTTTTCTGCGGCATCTTGGGCGGAGGCTCCCAGTCGTGAGAGCGTCAAAGAGCTCCTTCAGGTCACTGGCGCTGGTAACATGGCAGTGCAGATGATGGAACAGATGATTCCTTCGATGAAGCGCATGGTGCCGGATGCCCCAGAAGCTTTCTGGGACGAGTTTGCCAGTCAGGTCGATGGCGGTGAGCTGGAAGACATGGTCATTCCAATCTATCAGAAGCACCTCACTCAGGCAGATGTAAATGCACAGCTGAAGTTTCTGCAATCAGATGCCGGCCAGAAAATGATCAAAGTACAGCCGCTGATCATGCAGGAATCTATGATGGTGGGCCAGGAGTGGGGCATGAAATTGATGCAACGCGCACAAGCTAAACTGAAAGAGCGTCAGGAATAATTCATGCTGAATCCTACGCTGGTTAAACAAGGCTTTATCGCCGCTGCTATCGCGAATATCAGTGGTGTTCTGATTTTCTCGAAAGGGCTGACCAATACAGCACTGATGGAAGCCGATCCGGTGGTGATGTCGTCTTTCGGTCTGATCATGATCATGGTCTGGGGGTTGGCGTACCTGGGGGCTGCTTTTACGCCGGGTAACCTGCGCTGGATTGCAGGTGCATTTGCCGTGGAGAAGCTTGTGTATGTTGTTTGCTGGCTGACTTGGTTCAGTCGGGAGAATTTGCAGGCAGTGTATGAGCAAGATCTCTTCGCGGGTATTTTCTACAGCATCTACGGCTTGAACGACGCCGTGTTTATGGTGTTTTTTGCCTGGGTATATGTGAAGAGCGCTTCAGCCGCTAAAGCCTGAATCCAGAGCTGATTCTGGTTCTAATATTTGGAGCCAGAGTCAGGGCCAAAATTTTGTTTTATCGTGATGAAAAAGCTTTCGATCATATGGCGAGCTTCTTTCTCGAAATCGATCACGTCTGGCAATATCAGCCAGAGGTAGATGATCCCCGTCAGCTGAATATGCAGGTGTGCAATGCCGCGCTCGATATCCAGATCTTCCGGAAGCTGTCCTTTGCTGATGGCTGCTTCCAGAGCTTTCCTTATTCGTTCTGACCCATCCAGGTAGTTCTGACGGTGACGCTCGTTCAGCACCGCATTGGCCTCTGTCTGCTCGCATTTCAGAAACGCAATTTCGAACCCGCGACGGCGCCGTGGATCACGGGCGATTTCGAGAGTCAGGTATTCAAGCAATTCGCGGAAACGGCTGAGCGGGTCAGGCTCTGAGGGGTCTTCAATCTGATCATGTAAGGCATCAAGAGGCGCTAAAAGGCGATCGACGATGGCCTGGAAAATGTCGTGTTTGTTTTTGAAATGCCAGTAGACGGCTCCGCGTGTCACACCCGCTTCTTTGGCGATGTCGTTTAATGATGATGCCGAGACGCCTTTGCGGTGGAAGACAACTTCAGCCGCTTCGATCAGGGTCTCGCGGGTCTGCAGGGCTTCTTCTTTAGTGCGGCGGGGCATAGGGTCTCACTGTACTACGAATGACAACTCACTGTTTCACACTATACATACATTCGTGCATGTATGTATATTGTGACCTTTAAAGTACCACCAGACTGAGGTTACTCATGCGTACATCATTCCGTTTACCAGCAGCTGCGCTGACGGTTTCATTTATTCTGGCCGCCTGCGGTGAGCAGTCGGGCCAACAGGCCGCTGGTGGTGGGCAGATGCCGCCTCCTCAAGCCGGATATGTGGAAGTCACTGCACAGCCGTTTACTCTGGTGAACGAGTTACCAGGACGTACAACGCCGTATCAGGTTGCTGAAGTTCGTCCGCAGGTAACCGGCATCATCGAAGAACGCCTGTTTAAAGAGGGCGACCGTGTTAAGGCGGGGCAGCCACTTTATCAACTCGACGACAAGCTCTATCAGGCGGCGCTGGCCAGTGCCGAAGCTGATCTCGCGAACGCCGAAGCAAACCGTGAGCTGGCAAAGCTTACCGATGGTCGTTATGACAAGCTGAGTAAGTCAGAGGCGGTGAGCCAACAAGAGCTGGAAGATGCTAACGCTAACCTCGCTGTTACCCAGGCTCAGGTTGCAGCTGCTCAGGCCCGCCGTGATACCGCCCGCATTAATGTGGAATACACGACAATTAAGGCGCCTATTAATGGTCGTATCGGTCGTTCTTCTCTGACTGCCGGGGCATTGGTGACCGCCAATCAGGCCGCAGCGCTGGTGACCATCCGTCAGCTCGATCCTATTTATGTCGACTTAACTCAGTCCTATGAAGAGCTGCGCAGCCTGCGTGCTGCTATGGCAAGCGGAGAACTGGTCACGGCAGGTAAAGACAAAGCCACTATTGAGCTCGCCTTGCCTGACGGTACTGTGTATCCACACAAAGGCACGCTGCAGTTTTCTGAATACGCGGTGGACGAGCAAACAGGTACCGTTGCTCTGCGCGCGCTGATCCCTAACCCCGATGGTGCATTGCTGCCCGGCATGTTTGTTCGTGCTCGCTTGCCTCAGGGTGAGCGTGAAAACGCCATTGTCGTCCCTCAGAAAGGTATTTCCCGCCAGCCAAATGGCTCCGCTACGGCTCTTGTCGTCGGTGAGAACAATATTGTTGAGAAGCGCACAGTGAAAACTGAGAAAGCCGTGGGTGGCAACTGGCTGATTAAATCGGGTCTGAAAGCGGGCGATAAGTTAATCGTCGACGGCCTGCAGAAAATCGGTCCGGGGATGCCAGTGACGCCTGTAGACGTCAACGCTGAAAAAGCCTCTGCACAATCTTCGGCTGAGGGTTAATAGTTTATGGCTCGTTTCTTTATTGATCGCCCGATTTTTGCCTGGGTAATCGCTATCATCCTGATGCTGGCGGGGACTCTGTCGATTCTCAATTTGCCGGTAGAGCAATACCCTCAGGTTGCACCGCCCGAAGTTCAGATTACTGCTAACTATCCGGGGGCGTCGTCGAAAGCTGTTGAGAACTCTGTGACTCAGGTAATTGAGGAGCAGATGAACGGTATCGACAATCTGCTGTATATGTCGGCTAGCAGTGATTCATCAGGTAACGCATCGATCACGCTGACCTTTGCTGCGGGGACTGATCCGGACATCGCTCAGGTTCAGGTTCAGAATAAGTTGCAGATGGCGACACCTCGTCTGCCGCAGGCGGTTCAGCAGCAAGGTGTACGCGTTGCTAAGTCGTCCGATACCTTCCTGATGGTGGTTGCCTTCACGTCTAAGGATGGCAGCATGACGCGCTCTGATATTGCTGACTTCATTGGTGCAAGCGTACAGGACTCGATTGCCCGTGTGGAAGGCGTGGGTAATACGCGTCTGTTCGGTTCTCAGTACGCAATGCGAGTCTGGCTGGACCCAAACAAACTCAATGAATACAGCCTGACACCGAACGACGTGACTTCTGCGATTCAGGTTCAGAATAATCAGGTTGCCGGTGGTCAGCTGGGTGGTACGCCGGCGGTTGAAGGCCAGCAGCTGAATGCTTCCATTGTTGTGCAGACGCTTCTGGAAACACCGGAAGAGTTTGGACGAATTCTTTTGAAAGTAACGCCTGACGGCTCTCGCGTCACTCTGGCTGATGTTGCCCGCATTGAACTGGGTTCTGAATCGTATGAAATCAGTGGTCGGTTTAACCGCAAGCCAGCGGCCGGTCTTGCTGTGACACTGGCATCGGGTGCCAACGCACTGGATACGGCGAAACTGGTTAAAGCTCGACTCGCTGAATTGCAGGAGTTTTTCCCAGACAGCCTTGAGGTCAGTTATCCATACGATACGACACCTTTCGTCGAGATTTCTATTACCGAGGTAGTGAAAACCCTGTTTGAAGGGATCGCCCTGGTCTTCCTGGTGATGTATCTGTTCCTGCAGAACTTCCGGGCGACACTGATCCCTACGATTGCCGTCCCTGTGGTGTTGCTGGGCACCTTCGCTGTTCTCTATGCGTTTGGCTTCTCGGTCAATACGCTGACCATGTTTGGTATGGTGCTGGCGATTGGTCTCCTTGTGGATGATGCCATTGTGGTGGTGGAAAACGTCGAGCGGATCATGGCCGAGGAGGGGCTTGGGCCGGTTGAAGCGACCCGTAAGTCGATGGGTGAGATTACCGGTGCTCTGGTCGGTATTGCTCTGGTGTTGTCTGCGGTATTTATCCCGATGGCGTTCTTCCCTGGCTCCACGGGCGCAATTTATCAGCAGTTCTCGATCACTATTGTGTCGGCTATGGTGCTGTCGGTATTAGTGGCATTGATTCTGACGCCAGCTTTGTGTGCCACCATGCTTAAACCGCACGACGGAGACCATCAGACCAAACGTGGTTTCTTTGGTTGGTTTAACCGGACGTTTGAGAAGGCAACGAACGGTTATCGTAATCGCGTCGACAGCACCATTCGTCACTGGGTTCGCTACGTTTTCATGTACGTACTGATTGTCGGCGTTCTGATCTTTGCCTTTATGCGTCTCCCAAGTGCCTTCTTGCCTGAGGAAGATCAAGGCATGCTGATTGCTCTGGTTCAGTTGCCAGTCGGTTCGTCTCAGGAGCAGACGATTGAGGTACTGAAGAAGATCGAGGATCACTTCCTGGATAATGAATCAGACGCTGTTCAGTCGATGTTCGCGGCTGCTGGTTTCAGCTTCTCCGGTCGAGGCCAGAACTCAGGTATCGCTTTTATTCGTCTGAAGGACTGGGATGAGCGTGATCTTGAAAAAGACGGTGTGCAGGCCATTGTCGGTCGCGCATGGGGAGCTTTTTCTCAGATACGTGAAGCTTTTGTATTCGCGATCAACCCACCTGCTATTCCTGCACTTGGTGTTGCCAGTGGCTTTAACTTCCAGTTGCAGGATCGCAGCGGTATGGGGCACGAGGCGTTGATGGGAGCCACCTATCAGATTCTTGGTCAGGCTAACCAGCACGATATGATGAGCCAGGTGCGTTATAGCGGTCTGCCTGATGCTCCTCAGTTTGATCTGAAAGTAGACCATCAGAAGGCTCTGGCAATGGGTATCCCGGTGTCTGAAATCAACAGCACGATGGCCGTTGCCTGGGGTTCAAGTTATGTGAATGACTTCCTCGACCGCGGCCAGATCAAGCGTGTGTATGTTCAGGCGGATGCACCGTATCGCATGTTGCCGGATGATATTACGGACTGGTATGTGCGTAACACCAGCGGTGAGATGGTACCGTTTTCCAGCTTCTCTGAAGGTAACTGGACTTACGGTGCGCAGCAGCTTCAGCGTTATAACGGTGTTCCATCGATCAATATCCAGGGTTCTGCTTCGCCAGGTTTCAGTACTGGTGATGCCATGGCTGCAATGGAAGACATCGCATCGCAACTTCCGGAGGGTTTTGGTTTCGAGTGGACAGGGCTTTCCTATCAGGAAGCCGAAGCCGGTAACCAGGCACCGCTTCTTTATGCGCTGTCGCTGCTGGTCGTTTTCCTCTGTCTGGCGGCTCTTTATGAGAGCTGGTCGATTCCATTCTCCGTAATGCTGGTCGTGCCTCTGGGTGTTATCGGCGCGGTGGCTGCGGCGAATTTCCGTGGCCTCGGCAACGACGTATTCTTCCAGGTTGGCCTGCTGACGACCATTGGTCTGTCGTCGAAGAACGCGATTCTGATCGTAGAATTTGCCAAGGCGTTGGAAGATCAGGGGAAAACATTGCTCCAGGCAACGCTGGATGCGACCCGGATGCGCCTGCGCCCGATTCTTATGACGTCAATGGCCTTTGGTCTGGGGGTCACACCACTGATGCTCAGCTCGGGTGCGGGTTCAGGTGCACGTCATGCGATCGGTACCGGGGTATTTGGTGGGGTAGTTGCCGCCACTGTGCTGGCGATCTTCTTTATCCCGCTCTTCTATGTTCTGGTGCGAAGGATGTCTGGGGTGAAGCTTAACGGCTGAGCCTGATCAGGACCTCTTCAAAGGCCGCTGTCTCATAGATAGCGGCCTTTTTTGGTGCTGCGATAAAGTGGCCGCTGCAGGCATGGATGCCACCATCAATCATAAGATTGTCGCGTAAGTCGAATTCTTCAATTTTTAAACCGTCACGGTCACGAAGTTGACCTTCGGGTTGTAAGTCATCGGCTCCAAACAGAGCGATCAGACGGGAGTGGTATAGGTCCGGGTCATTGGTGTAACCGTGTATTGGCTTACCCAGTCCACGAGCCAGGCCAAGTTCGTAGACAGTCCCAACGTCAGCACTGGCACCACGAAACGGCGTCAGGTTCGCAATCACGAGGTCACACTTGCGGATCAGTTCTTCGTTGGCCTTACTGATTGCAAGGCCGGTCAGTTGCTTGGTAGCAGCATTGTCTATCTGGGTATCGAGGGGGAATATCCCCTGATACCCGTAGCGCTGACACAGCTCTTTCTTGCGATTGCCCAGCTCATCCGCGTTGGCTGCGAATACTTCCGGGCCCGCAAGATAGATGTTCATGACTCAGTGATTGCCATCGACGACCGAGACTTTGTCGGCAGGAATGTTGTCATAGCTGTAGCCAAGACCCAGCATGTCGAGATACGTCTCACGAGGCAGCTTGAGTGGATTCGATTCATCAATCCAGGCGATGCCTTTCTTCTCGTAGAGCTCTTTCAGCATCGTGATGTAGGTGTTGTTCGGTTCAAGCAGGATGGCCGTGCCACCAACGTCCGGCGTCACCTTTTCTGGCTGTGAGACTTTGAGTACAACCGGAGTCTCTTCTTTACGGAAGTAGAGATTACGCATGTGTGCCTTACGCGCTGCCCAGAAGTATGCGAGCTCTTTGCTCTGGGTCAGGAAGACAGGCTCACTGGTTTCGAACTGGCGGTTGCCAATAGTGCCCAGAGTACCTTGCTCACGCTCGGCTGTCTCTGTATCGCCACCGCCTTTCAGGCCGTCTTTGAGAATAGTGTCTACCAGACCAGAGGCCGTGCCGTGATACCAGTCATCGCTGGTTGAAAAACCGTTCTCGCTGAGCAGTTGCTCGGCGTCTTTGAGGTAATCAGGAGTGGTAATGTCGCTCATTATTCAACCGTCGGGCAATTAAAAACAGGTGCGGAGTATACCAGCTTCAAAGCGGCTTTTGGTCTTATCAACGTTAAGACAATACGTTGCGCTATAATCGCGCCATGAAAACCTTTATTGCGATTGGCTACGTCTGGCCAGAACCGAACTCATCCGCGGCGGGAAGCCGAATGCTGCAGATTCTCTCCCTGATGCGGGCGAATGGCTATCGTGTGCTCTTTGCCTCGCCTGCTGACGACAGTGACCATGCTGTCGACCTCGCATCAATGGGAATCGAGAAGCATCGTATTGAGCTGAACTCATCGACTTTTGATTGCTGGCTGACGGAACAGTCGCCCGATATCGTGATGTTTGATCGCTTTATGATGGAAGAACAGTTCGGCTGGCGCGTCGAGAAGTTCGCCCCAAAGGCGCTTCGTGTCCTGGATATGGAAGATGTTCACTGCTTGCGTGATGCCCGACACCGCGCGGTTAAGGCAGGGCGCCCGGTGACTGAGTTGGAGTGGCAGACTGATATGGCCTTCCGTGAAATAGCTGCGCTGCTGCGCAGTGATCTGACGCTGGTCATTTCTGAGTATGAGATGCGTTGGCTGCAGGACAGCTTTCCGATAGATCCTGCAAAACTTGTTTACCTGCCGTTTATGCTCAGACAGTTCAGTCAGAATGTAAAAACGTTCATTGAACGCGAGCACTTTGTCTCTATAGGCAATTTCCGACATGCCCCGAACTGGGATGCAGTGCTGCAGTTGCGCGAGCTGTGGCCGGACATTCGTCGTCAGCTTCCTTCGGCAGAACTTCATGTCTACGGAGCTTACCCGCCGAAGAAAGCAACACAATTGGATAGCCCTGCACTCGGGTTCAGAGTTAAAGGTTGGGCGCCATCTGCTGAGAAGGTAGTCAGTGAGGCTCGGGTGATGCTGGCGCCTTTACGTTTTGGCGCGGGCCTCAAAGGTAAATTACTCGACGCTGCAGTTCTGGGTACCCCCGCGGTCACCTCAGGTATCGGCGCCGAAGGTATGTACGGTGACGAGCCAGCACCGGCCCTTATTGCTGATGAGGTCAGCGACTTCGTCGAATCTGCAGTCAGGCTCTACAGTGATGAAATTGTTTGGTCCGATTACAGTGCAAGGGGGCCGGATCTGGCCATCAACAGGTTCGATGAAGCCAGGCATGGCCAGAATTTACTAGGTCGTCTTGATGAGGTGCTCAGTGGCCTCGAAAGACACCGCCAGCGCGACTTTATTGGTGGTATGCTTCGCCACCATAGCCTTAAGAGCACGCAATATATGGCGCAGTGGATTGAGGCAAAAAACCGTCACTAACTAAGCAGTCTGGAGGGCCAGATGCAGTTATCTTACAAAGCATTGATCAGCCTCTGGACGTCAGCACTTATGCTGATTTCTCCTTTTCTGTTTATTGTCTTCGCCACTGCACTGGCTGAGTTTCTGGGCTGCGACCTGATGTCCTCGGTTGGCGGCGTCTGTCACCTTGGCGACGTGAATATAGCGGACCTGCTCTATGGGCTGTCTTTGCTGGGCTGGACTCTGCTGGTTGGTGTGCCTGTTGGGTTAATTCTGGCCCCAACTTGCTGTATCTGGTGGCTGCATTGTATGCGTAAAGAGCGTAGCCGCAGGCCTTATCGGGCGACTCATATCTGAGCACTGGTTAATTTTTACAGACAGGTGTAAAGTATCTGAAGTTCGTCGATGTATGGGGTTATTCCGACGACAGACACCCGGCAGCTTTATTGCCCGGTGTGACAGCAAAAATAACCGGCACTGGATATATTACGCAGTCGCTGAGATTAAAATAAGAACAGGAACAAACTATGAAGCGTTTAATCGCCACAGCCCTCTGTGCTGTCTCGACTTTAATTACTGTGTCGGCTGTTGCGGCAGACACTGATGCTCTCCGCAAAAAAGCAATGGATCCTAAGGTCGCAAAGACCGAGCGTATCGATGCGATCAAGGCCATGTATCCGGAGATGTTGAACGAAGACGGATCGATTCCCGTTCGTCGTATCTGTGTGTGGGACATCGCTGGTAAGAACGGCCCTATTTATGGCGCAGCAGTGGATCAGGCCGCGCAACTGTTAGAGTGGGGTGTGACTGTTGAGCTGGATGCCTACACCAGCGAATCTGTTCTGACGGAAGAGTTGAAAGCAGGCATGTGTGATGCCGCGCTGTTTACTGGCTTGCGTGCACGTCTGTTTAACCGCTACACAGGCACCATTGATGCAATCGGTGCGGTGCCAAGCCGTGATCACATGAAGTTGCTGATGCAGGCGATTACCAGCCCGAAAAACGCTGATCGTATGCTGGATGGTCAGTACGTTGTGATGGGTTACGCTCCGATGGGCGCCGCATACATTTTTGTGAATGACCGTAAGATTAACACCCTTGCGAAAGCGGCAGGTAAGCGTGTTGCGGTTCTGGACTACGATCTGGTGCAGGCAGAGATGGTCTCTCAGATCGGTGCTAACCCCGTGCCAACGGCACTTGTAAATGCGGGTACTAAGTTCAATAACAAGAATGTTGATGTTCTGGCGGCGCCACTGGCTGCGTATCAGATTATGGAGCTCTACAAGGGGCTGGGCGATAATGGCGGTATCGTTGATTACCCGTTTTCGCAGATCACCCTGCAATTGGTTGGCCGCGCGGACAAATTCCCAAATGAGCTGGCACAGCTGGTACGCGAAGATTTCCTGACGCGATTCGATAAAATCGAAAAGCTGGTGAAAGCACAGGAAGGAGAAATTCCAGAGCAATACTGGATTGATATTCCGCCAGCGGACAAAGCCGAGTATCAGGTGATGATGCAGGAAGCACGTATCCAACTGCGTGATCGTGGTTACTATGATGGCGACATGCTGAAGCTCCAGCGTAAGGTGCGTTGTAAGTTTGAGCCTGGGCACTTTGAATGTGCCAACCCCGTAGAATAATGCGGCGGGTGTGAGACGTTCACCGGCGATTGAGAAGAATACCCAGCATTGCTGGGTATTTTTTTGCTTTTTAGTCTCCCACCGTTTGGCTAACTCATGAGAGTGCGGTAAAACGATATGCATACATCTGCCAATGAGGAAGTACCATGATTCGTCAACTTCCCGTCTGGGTTCTGGCGGGCAGTGTGATGCTGGCGCTGAACGCAGGCTTTATTAACAGCGTCGCTCTATTATCTTTTGCGAACAACGCGGTGTCTCATGTAACAGGGACGGCAACCATAGCCGCTGACGCGCTTGTTTCCGGCCAGTCGGGTGTCTTATTCCACACGGCGAGCATTCTTCTTAGCTTCGTATTGGGCGCTATTATCAGTGGCATCATTGTCGGTAATGAGGCTCTGCAGCTTGGCCGCCGATACGGTCTGGCGTTAACCATTGAGGCGTTACTTCTGTTCTTGGCTTGGTATGCTTTTCGTACTGATCACATCTCGGCGGAGTGGCTGGCCTCGGCGGCTTGTGGCTTGCAAAATGCGATGGTTGCGACCTACAGTGGGTCGGTCATACGGACAACCCACTTAACCGGTATTGTGTCGGATATCGGTTCTGCTTTGGGTAACTTTTTTGCGGGTCGTGGGTTGCTCAGGCAACAGCTGTTTCTCCAGCTGTAGATTTTTCTCGCCTTTATCCTGGGTGCCGCCGCGGGTACGTTTGGTTTTCAACAGCTGGGATACGATGCCGTGCTGATTAACGGTATCTGGGTTGCCCTGGTATCTGCGGGTTATGCGGTGGTATTGCTGCGGACTTCCCGACGTTAGCGTTTAAGCCATCGAATCCAGAAAGGCACAGACATCCCATGCACAAAAATACTCAGTACTACGGTCGTGACGACGGTAGGGAAGAGTAGCTGGTATCCGGGTAGCTGTTCGGCGAATCCGAGCTGCTCAATCACCATCAACAGGTACAGAATACTGGCAATGCCGCGTGGGCCGAACCACCCCAGAAACAGTTTTTCTTTAATACTCAGGCCGGTTCCGCTTAGTGCCAGTAGCACCGGAATAATGCGTATCAGGGTCAGGCTGAGCAGTGCGTAGAGTATCGTTGCAGAGGTTATCTGCGGTAGCGCATCCGGGACATAAATCAGTCCGAACAGAAAGAACATCACCAGGGTCAGTAACTGACCTTCAGCTTCGCCGAATTCTTTCAGTCGGGTAACGACCATCGTGCGTCCGGCATGAAGAAACAGCCCGGCCATAAACACGGCAATAAAACCGTTGCCGCCGGAGTGCTCAGCACCTGTGTAGGTAACGAGCGCAAGAGCGACGGATGCCAGGCGCTGGAATACCGGGTCCATCCAGTCGTGTTTACCGGCCTTTTCGAGCAGGTAACCACCCAGGTAACCAACCGCAATGCCAACCAGTGCGCCCAGTGCAATCTGCTTAAACAGGAAGTTGCCCCAGTACCAGGGATCAACCGTGCTCAGGTCGCCGGCGCTGGCAATAGCAATAATCAGAAGTAGAAAGGGCAGGGCGAGTCCATCGTTCAGGCCGCTTTCAACGGTAATAGAGTGGCGGAGTTTCTCTTTGATGGCCGACGCTGAGAATACGCTTTGGGCGAGGGCTGCATCGGTAGGGGCGAGAATGATCCCTATCATGACGGCCACTTGCCAGTGTCCGGGATACAGGATGAAGGCGATCGCAGCACCAGCCAGCATGGTTAATGGCAGACCAATGCCAAGAAGTCGTATGGGAAGATTCTCGAACTTCACCAGGTGAGATCTCTGAACCTGGCTGGCATCAGTAAAAAGAATCAATGCCAGGGTCAGTTCGGCGATAATTTTGAGTGCGCTGCTTTCTATCGCCGGGGCGCTCCAGTCAAACAGAAGGGGGCCACTGGCCACTCCAAGAAGGAGAAATAACATGGGGGCAGTCAGTGCGAGCCGCTCAATACGCTGAGAGATGAGTCCGAAAGCGAGTAAACCTGCGGCAAGAATCAGCAGAAGAGGGTCATTGCTCATTTATAGGTTCCTGAGGTCAGTCTTCCCAGACGACCCGCAAAGGTTCTCCGAAATCGTCGTAGATGACTTTCTTCTTCGGGCCAGATGAGCGTTTAGCCGTGGTTTTTTTCTGAGGTTTACGTCGGGCATCACGGCGTTCATCAATCGCTCGCAGAACGTCAGGCACGGGTGTGCGCTCCTGGCGCTTTTCAAACGACATGGCTTGCTCGTTGTAGCGACCATCTACCAGGCCACTTTCTCCACGTTCGAATTCATGGACTTCTCCACCGTCAGTCAGGTATCGCTCGATATCCTGTTTCAGGTTGTCCCGAATTTCTTGCTTACTTGCTCGTTTTTTCATCGTTTGCTTGAATCGCTGCTCGTACCCCAAGGGCGATGGCCATCAACAGGTAGCCTAGTGCCATGGACCATTTAATGGTAGCGCAGATCGCTGCTACGGTAACAGCCGGGTCTGTGGGAATGGCTGTTTCAAACATCAGCGGCTCGTGAATACTGTTCTCAATGACATCCATCAGTGAGGGAACAACCCCAACAGCAATCAGAAGATTCCAGCGACCTCTCAGGCCGTTCTTTTTCAGTAACCAGGCTGTCAGGGTAACGATCAGGCCGCCGTACCAGAGAGGGTGGATATGATCATACGCAAAATGAGCCTGCAATCCTGCTAGTTGTGCGTCGCTGATTGAAGCCAGTAGTTCTCTGAAGTTCTCAGCGTCGTAGGTAAATTGGAAAGCGAACAGCAGGTTCGATGCATTTGCACTGTGCAGGGTGGATGCGATTGTGGCTTGCGAAATAATGTAGACAGTCGCAAAAACGATTGCCAGCCATCCGCGGCCTAGCCAATGTTGTAGGGCCATTCCCCGCTCCCGGTCTGTCGTCAGTAAGCTAATCGCTCAGAATGACGACAGCTCAGACAGTTTGCAAGGGTTCCCGCGCCTGTAGCGCGTTTCAGTTGAAAAAAGTACGCAATGAATTGTCGTACGATGCCCTGAGAACCTCTTCCACATCGATACCTTTCACGTCGGCGATCTTTTCGGCAATGAAGGGCAGGTATTTAGGCGCATTCTCGGTGCCACGGTAAGGCACGGGTGTCAGGAAGGGGGAGTCTGTTTCCAGCAATAACTGGTTCATTGGGGTGGCTGCAACCACCTCGCGAACGTTGTCTGCCTTGTTGAAGGTAACAATACCATTGATGCCAAGGCAAAAGCCCAGCTCAACGGCGACTTCGGCCAGCTCCATTCCACTGGTGAAGCTATGCACTACGCCCTTGTTTTTCATCTGAGGGGCGTATTCACGCAGAATGGCCATTGTATCTGCGTCGGCCTCTCGTGTGTGAATCACGACAGGGAGCCCGGTATCCACTGCGATCTGCAGTTGTTCCGCAAACACCGTGCGCTGTACAGCTCTGTCACTGTTGTCGTAGAAATAATCGAGACCAATCTCGCCCACAGCAACAATCTTGTCCATACCGCAGTTAGCGCGAATAAACGCCCCCGTGCTTGGCTGATACTTTTCTGCATCATGGGGATGTACCCCCAGAGTGCCAAAGACATCACTGTGTTCTTCGGTAAGCTTGATCACCGTCTCCATATTTTCCGGCGCAACCGCGATCGTCATAAAACGTTCGACGCCGATATCTCGTGCCTGCTGAAGAATGTCTCCCACTGAAGCATCCTTGAGATAGTCCAGGTGGAAGTGGGTTTCGATGATCGGTAGGCCAAAAGCCGGAATATCTCTGCGTTTTTTAGACATAACAAAAGTGACAAATAGTCATGAAAGGGACAAATTACCTGATAAAAGCGTGAGCCATATCATTATACTAATGATGCAACCGGTAAGACAGCATGGAGCCCGGGCAAAGTTCCCGAGAGCAACTATGCTCAGAGTAGTTTCCGTGAGCTTCAGGACACATGAGTGATGAATCAACAAGAAGGTGTTGTCGATCAGCAGGTCCAGAGTCTGCTTTTTAACCTGGTCAGAATCGTGCGGGGCAAGGGTGAGTTACCGCCCCATCTACCTGTCCATGATGCTCAGCTGGCACCGGCGCTCGAGCAGGATAGCCTGTCGTCTTTGTGTGATGACATCGACGATGAATGTCAGCGGATAAAAGAGATTCAGGCGTCGCTCGGGTACAACTGAGTAGTTGTGTCCTCGTAAACCATACCGCTTTTTAATAAACCGATTCTGCTTTTCAACAAACCCATCCCCTATACGGTACAATCCCTCCATCTTCATCGGGGGGCAGTATGACCAGTCAGTTCGTACATCTCAGAGTTCATTCTGAATATTCGCTTTACGACAGCACCATTCGCGTTAAAAAGCTGGTTCAGGCAGCTGTCGACGCAGGTATGCCTGCCGTTGCTTTGACTGATCAGGCCAATACCTATGCTTTGGTTAAGTTCTATAAGACCGCCATGGGTGCTGGCCTCAAACCGATTCTGGGCGCGGACCTCTGGCTGGAAAATCCCGATGATCAGATGGCTCCCTTCCGTATCTGTGTTCTGTGCGTGAACGGTGATGGTTACAAAAACCTCCGCGAGCTGGTTTCGCGTGGCTACAGTCAGAATCAACACTTTGATAAAGCCATTGTCCGTAAAGAGTGGTTGTTTGAGCAGTCCGACGGTCTGATTCTTTTGTCGGGTGGCCGTGATGGCGATGTGGGTCAACGTATCATCAAAGGTAAGCTTGAAGCGGCAGAAGCTCTGGTCGAAGAGTATATGGCGCAATTTCCGGACCGTTTCTATTTTGAAGTGCAGCGTACCGGGCGGGAAGGTGACGAAAATATTGTCCGTGCAGGCATGGCGATGGCAACTAAGTTTCAGCTTCCGCTTGTGGCCACTAACGACGTGCGTTTTATCAAAGCCGATGACTTTGAAGCGCATGAAACACGGGTATCGATTGGTCAAGGGTTCGCACTGGATGACCCTCGTCGTCCAAGAGATTACAGCGAACAGCAGTATTTCCGCAGCAGCGAGGAAATGGCTACGCTGTTCCGCGACATTCCGTCAGCCATCGAAAATACCGTCGAAATCGCCCGTCGCTGCACTGTCGAAGTCGAGTTGGGTACCTATTACCTCCCGGATTATCCAATCCCCGAAGGTATGGATGAAGACGACTTCTTCCGTAAAATTTCTGAGGTCGGCCTGAATGAGCGTCTTGAGGTTATTCTGGCGGGCATCCCAAAAGACTCTCCCGAGTACGCAGAAAAGCGCAAGCCCTACGATGATCGTCTCAAGTTTGAGCTGGATATCATCATCCAGATGGGATTCCCCGGTTACTTTCTGATCGTAATGGACTTTATCCAATGGGCCAAAGACCATGACATTCCTGTGGGGCCGGGGCGGGGCTCGGGTGCGGGCTCGCTGGTGGCGTATGCGCAGAAAATTACCGACCTTGACCCTCTGGAATACGACCTGCTGTTCGAACGATTCCTGAACCCCGAACGTGTATCCATGCCCGACTTTGATATCGACTTCTGCATGGAAGACCGCGAAAAGGTCATCCAGTACGTGGCCGATAACTATGGTCGTGAAGCGGTATCCCAGATTGTGACCTTCGGCACCATGGCGGCGAAGGCCGTTGTGCGTGACGTGGCGCGTGCGCAGGGGAAAGCGTTTGGTCTTGCAGATAAGCTCTCGAAGTTGATTCCGGGAGATCCTGGGATGACGCTGGAAAAGGCGCTCGATACCGAAGTATTGCTGAAAGAATTCCTCGACGAAGACGAGGAGGCCCAGGAAATCTGGGAAATGGCACTTAAGCTTGAAGGCATTGCCCGCCAGACCGGTAAGCACGCCGGTGGTGTGGTCATCGCGCCGACCAAGCTGACCGACTTTTCGGCGACCGCCTGTGAACCCGATGGCACCGGTCTGGTGACTCAGTTCGACAAAAACGATGTGGAAGAAGCCGGTCTGGTGAAGTTCGACTTCCTGGGTCTGCGGACCCTGACCATCATCGACTGGGCACTGGAGACGATTAACCGCAAGCAGGCAGAAAAAGGGTTGGAGCCGGTGGACATCAATATGATTCCACTGGACGACGAACCGTCGTACAAGCTTCTGAAAGAAGCTAAAACCACCGCGGTATTCCAGCTTGAATCGCGTGGTATGAAGGACCTTATCCGACGTCTGCAGCCGGATAACATCGAAGACATGATCGCACTCGTGGCTCTGTTCCGTCCGGGGCCGCTGGAATCCGGCATGGTTGATGACTTTATCAACCGTAAACACGGCCGTGCTCAGGTGGCATATCCTCATCCAGACTTCGAACACGAGACTCTGAAAGAAACGCTCGAGCCGACCTACGGCGTTATTGTCTACCAGGAGCAGGTGATGCAGATCGCCCAGATTCTGGCGGGCTATACGCTTGGCGGCGCCGACATGCTGCGTCGTGCCATGGGTAAGAAAAAGCCCGAAGAAATGGCCAAGCAGCGGGATACCTTCCGCGAAGGCGCGATTTCGGTCGGTGTCGACCCTGACCTGGCGATGAAGATCTTCGACCTGGTAGAGAAATTCGCGGGTTACGGTTTTAACAAATCTCACTCCGCTGCGTATGCTGTCGTTTCTTACCAGACGCTCTGGTTGAAGCAGCACTTCCCGGCGCCGTTCATGGCGGCGGTACTGACCTCCGATATGCAGACCACCGATAAAGTCGTGGTCTTTATTGAAGAGTGTCGGGAAATGGGAATCGAACTGATTCTACCCGACGTGAATCAGAGTCAGTACGGTTTTACCGTGAATGATGACGACGCCATTGTGTATGGTCTGGGTGCGGTGAAAGGCGTCGGTGAAGGCCCGATTGATGCCATTATCGCCGCACGCAAAGACGGCCCCTTCCGCGATATGTTCGATTTCTGCAAGCGTGTTGACCCTAAGAAAATCAATAAGCGTGTCATGGAAGCGCTGGTGCGCTGCGGCGCCTTCGACCGCCTTGAGTACACGGCTCCGCGCTCGGTGCTGATGGCCAGTATCGAAGATGCCATCAAAGCAGCGAATCAGAGTGCCGCCAATGAAGCCGCTGGCATGTTCGATATGTTTGGTGAAGTTGAGGCAGAAGAGGCGGTCACCGGTGACGTTTATGAGCGTCATCGCCGTCTGCGTGACTGGACTCTGAAAGAACGCTTACAGGGCGAAAAAGACACCCTGGGTCTGTTCGTGACGGGACACCCGTTTGACGAGTATGAGAAAGAAGTCCGTCAGTTGGTGCCAACCCGCTTGTCTCACCTGCAGGAAGCCAAAGCGCCGCAGAAGCTGTCTGGCCTCGTTGTTGATATGCGGGTTATGAAGAATAAGCGCGGCGATAACATGTGTTTCGTGACCTTGGATGATCGTTCGGGTCGAATGGAAGTGGCGCTTTTCTCTGATGTTTATGAGCAGGTGCGCGAAGTCGTCGCCAAAGACAAGGTACTCGTTGTCGAAGCCCAGATCAGCCACGATGATTACTCCGGTGGTCTGAAAGCGACCGGGCGTAATGCCATGGAGATCAGTCAGGCACGCCTGACCTATGCGAATTCAGTGCGTGTCAGCGTCGATGGCGAGCTTAATCCTGACACTTTTTGCCAGCGCCTTTCGAAGCTGCTGCAACCGCTGGAAAATGGTTGTCCTGTGGTGCTGGACTATCGGAATGAAGTCGCCAGTTGCGATATCCGCCTCGACGATCGTTGGCGTATCAATCCGACCGATGAGCAGCTGCAGGAATTGAAATTCGAGTTCGGTGAGGCCTCAGTTGAGCTTGTCTTCGGCTGAGCAGCTGCGCAGTGAGCTGATAAAGGCACTCACACCGGTATTCGCAGAGTACACTGCGCGGCCTGTGTTCCTCGCATTGAGTGGCGGTATGGACTCACGTCTGATGCTTGAGTGCGTTGCGTCTCAACCAGAGTGGCGCGCACGGGTCACGGCCATTTATGTAAATCACGGTCTGAATCCTGATGCAGATGGATGGCAGCTTGAATGCCAGCGCTACTGCGAAGACGCTGGCGTGTCCTTTGTTGCGCAGACTGTGACTCTTGAATACACAGGTCGTGGCATTGAAGCCGCCGCCCGTGATGCCCGCTACACCGCATTTGAGCAACGACTTCCTGACGATGCACTCCTGCTGACCGCGCATCACGGCTCGGATCAGGCCGAGACTCTGCTGCTGCGTTTGTTTCGCGGCAGTGGTCTCACCGGTTTATCGGGTATGCCCGCAAGACGCAAACTGACACGTGATCCTGAAGATCAACGCACAATTGTACGCCCCTGGCTCGCGTTTACCCGCGAGCAGTTAGCGTTGGCAGCCCGCGGTCTGAGCTGGATCGAAGATGATTCGAACCGTGATCAGACCTTCGATCGTAACTGGGTACGTCACACCCTGATGCCGTCGTTACAAGTACGGTATCCCGCCGTTGAATCCACCCTGATCGACACGACCCATCACTTATCCGCAGACTACCAATTGTTGCTGGAGTTGCTGACGCCGATTTCCGATGCGGCACTTAGCGAATGTGATTGGCCGGCGACGGCTCCTTTCTGTCTGTCTGTAGAGGCACTTCTTGATCAGCCTGAGCGTGTGCGCTTTCACATGGTTAGGTATTGGCTGACGAAAAACGGCTTACCTCTGCCGCAAGGGAAGAAAGTCTGGCATTGGTTAGATCAGGCATTAAGTGCAGCAGCAGACCGACAACCGAGTACTCGCTTCGACGGCGTCGTACTCCAGCGTTTCAGGCAGCACCTATATATCTGGAGTGAACAAACGACGCCAGATCGTGTCGACTGTATACCGGTATCATGGGGGCGGGGTACCATCGCGTCCTCAGGAAACAGCCAGCCGCTGCCAGAAGGTTGGTCGCTCGTGCCTGCCCGCGATTGCGCCCAGAAGCAGCTGCGCTGTGAAGGCAGGCAGACGAAGTCATTGAAGAATGTATGGCAGGAAAACGGCGTGCCGGTGTGGTTGAGAAATGATTGGCCCATGCTCATTTATCAGGATGGCATCGAGGCTGTAGTTGGATTAATGAATGATTGTTCTCTGAAGTGTGAACAGGTAGACATTTTAAGCCTCAAATGGCGCCGAGACGCTATTTGGAGGAAAACAGCTGAATGATATTATGACGTTATCAAAGACAGACCGCAGAAATCAGGCTTCAGGATTGAAGCCACATTGGATAAGGATGTCTGTAGTAAGTCTTATTTCGATTATTTTTCTGGTCGGATGTGACGATCAGACTGCAAAAATATTGCGTGGAGAGAAGCCAGTTTCGAAATTATGGTCAGAAATGGGCACTGCCTCTCAGACAGAGGCGCAGGTCGAGGACGATACTTCAGTCCAGAATACTGAGGCTTCAGAAATCGCAGAAACAGAAGAAAGTTCTGAAGCCGAAAAAACGTTTCTGAAGACAGTAACGAAAGTAAAAGAAGAAAATAAAAATAAAGACAAAAGGCCCCTGAATTTATCTTTGCCTTCGATGTCCTGGGAATCCATGGGAAACAATGGTTCCTCTCGTGGTGTACTTCCGGATGTGTTTCGTGAAATACCTCAGGAGTCGACACTGAATTTTTCCGGAAAGTTGCTCTGGGATGAATCAGAAGAGGCTAGGCAAATGCCGATCGAAGATACAATTAAAGGCGCAGAAGTAGAATTGCAGTTCTATTTGCCCTGACAGGAAAAGCCATGAATCTGTTAATACGATTTTTTCTTCTTTGGTTATTCAGCCGCCAGAAACTACACAGCCAAAGCGCGACGGTTCGGCAGACTTACCGCATACAGCCGCATGATATGGGGTGGCGGAATCACCTTCCGAACTTCCGTTTCCTCAGTTTTATGGAGCTCGGCAGGTTTCAGTTCTGGCGAGGGTTAAAGCATGAGTTAAAGCGACCTGCAGGTATGCGTCTTATCGCTGCGCAGGATCTGGTTTATATCCGTCCGGTGGGATTTCTCGCCCGACTGGAGATGGACACCACTCTTCTTGGGTGGGATACGAAGTACGTGTACTTCAGACACGATTTTTACGTGGGGAAAAAACTGGTAGCAACCGGGATCGTCAAGGAAGCGTGCGTTGCAAAAGGATCAGTTCTGTCCCCGGATGATATTTTCAGTGGAGAAAGTCCACAAACTGCTGCTGGTATCGTGGAAAGCTGGCAGCAATTTCAGGCGGAAGTCCGGAGTGCATCGGGACCCCGCTGAGGAGGCCCGATGATAAAGCTGTATCAGTTCCCAGTGTCCCACTACTGCGAAAAAGTTCGCTGGGCATTGGATTTTAAGGGACTGAAATATCAAAAGATAAATCTTGTGCCTGGGCCTCATGTGCGCAAATTACTGCAAATGGCCTCGAAGTCTCAGGTGCCGGTTCTTGAAGACGGCAAAGATATTATTCAGGGCAGTGCAGAGATCATTGATTACCTTGAGTCAAAATATCCTGAGCGCTCTCTGACGCCCAAAGATCCGGCGCTCGCTGAACAGGCGAAAGTCTGGGAAGAGCGACTTGATCTGATCGCTGGTCCTGCCGTCAGAACGTTCAATTATCATTTCCTGTTGCCGTTCCCGAGAGCAATCGTGCCCTTGCTTACTGCAAAACAGAGCATGATAGTCAGCATGATGTTCTACGTTGGTTATCGTAAGCTCTCGAATACCTTACGTGGCTGGATGAACATCAACGAAACCAGTGCTCACAAAGCAATGAACGATATGGATGAATTGCTGAACGAGTTACGACAGATATATGCAAATACCCGATATCTGGTCGGTGATGAATTTACCCGTGCGGATCTCACAGCCTGCGCTTTGTTTGCACCTTTATTCAGACCGAATGGCTATGGCCTTAAGTGGCCGACTGACGTTGAGGAGCCCGCTGAAATGAAATACTGGAAGGCTTCACACGAGCGGGCTCTGCAATCACTCGCAATTCGCTATGAGCAAAATCGTTAGTCGTCAGGTTTGAGCAAAAATCAGGGTTCCTAACCCCATGGTCAGCGCATAACCAACGGTGTAAGCCAGCAGTAAGGCGACGATAAAGCGGAGATAAGTACCGAAGGTTAATGCCTCAATTTTACTCATGGCGACGATTCCTGCCGCTGAGCCAATGATCAGAAGCGAGCCACCGACGCCGACGGCGTAAGTCAGTGCCAGCCACTCGGCCGGATTCATTACTACGTCAGATTTAAGCAATGCTGCGGTGAGAGGAACGTTGTCGATGATTGAGGAAAACAAACCCATAAGATAGTTCGCCTGCCATGCGGGCAGATACTCGTAAACGGCAACAAAGGAGTCCAGCGCACGGATTTCTTTTAATGCGCCAACGACCAACAGAATACCAAGGAAGAACATCAGGGTATCGAACTCGATCCGTCGTACGTAGTCCATGATGGGGTCATCCTCGGTATCTTCGCCCATACCTTTGGCCACTAGAAACATAATGGATAGCCCGGTCAGAAAGGTCAGTACCGGTGGAATATCAAAGAGCACATTGAATGCGATCGTTGTCATAATCGTCAGCAGGAAGATACCTGCGACGACGATATCGACCCGTTGCAGATCGTGCGACGTTTTAGTGACACTCACCTGGCCGGACATCGGTAACATCAGCAGTGCCATGAGAACGAGAACGGCGCAGAACGCTGGCAAAGAAAGCATCAGTAAGCTGGTGATTTCTGCCTTGTCGGCGAGAAATATCATCAGCGTTGTGACGTCGCCTGTAATCATAGCAACACCACCTGAGTTAACCGCAAAGACGGCAATCGCGGCGAATCGCAGTGTTTTCTGAGCAGGTAACTGCAATGACAGAATAAGAGCGATTGATACCAGCGTTGCGGTGATGTTGTCGGCGAGCGATGAGAAAACAAAAGCAAACAAGCCGGTCAGCAGCATCAGCTTTCGTTCGGATATCTGCTGCGGAAGCACCTTGAAAATAGCACTTTCAATCAGGCCTTTTTTATTCAGATAAGCAACAAAGGTCATGGCCGCAGTGAGAAATAGCCAGAGTGCGGCAATTTCACCGATATTTTCTTTCAGGCCTTCCTCAATCGCATGATGCTCAGGAGTACCGATACTCGCGGCAAACAGAATGACCCAGGACACTGAGCCAAAAAACAGTACCGATTGGGCTTTGTTAATATGAATGACTTCTTCGAAGATAATTCCGATCAATGCCAGTACGGCGAGTGTAATCAGAATCCAGGAAACAAATTCAGGCATGAGCAACGCTTAATAAGGGCATGAGAGTCTTTATTCTATGCCCATCACTATAGGGGGGAAAGGAGACATATGTCCTAATTGCTGAACAAATTGATCCAGCTCAGAAGTAGATAAGTCAGGTCAGTTGATTGCCTGGCAGGCGTCATTCCAGTCGCGCAGTAATTCTGCCTGAAGATGAGCGAGCTCCATCAGTGCATGCAATTCAGCAGCGGTATTCTTCTCGCCCGAGTAAATAGGTAGTGAACGTATACGTGCGACCAGGCTATGGTCAGGCGCTTCCATTTTGTTGCGCTCCAGCGCCCAACGGATGTTGCTGTTCAGCATGCGGAAGAATGTAATACGCGTTGTCAGGCTGAAGATACTGGCGTTGTCGTTGTGACGGAAGTGATCAAATTCAATGCCTGCCAGCAGGGCGTTCTTGCTTGAGACCCGGATGGACGCTGAACGTTTAAAATTCAATACCATGGCCATGACACCGAATGGTTCGCCCGGATTAATGGTGCCCAGAGGCTCTTCCGCGTTGTCATCGGCAATAACGTCCAGCTCGCCTCGCAGTAAAAAATACAATACGTTTGCACCGTCACCTTTGTGCAGCACAATTTCATTCTGTTCGGCGGTGACAAACCGCGCCTGCGTCATCAGTAATTCAAATTGCTCCGGATCGGTTTTTAGTAGCTCTTTGAAGAAGGTGACGCCGGAAACGATTCTGTGGAGGTTTTCAAGCGGGTACTCTTCCCGGGTGACGGGGCGCATAAAAATTCCTGTTGTCTCAAGCACATTGATTGTTCGAATGTGCTCTATAGTTTACGTAGCTCCGATCGTACTCCGGCTCAGCCACATTCGAACGACGGGAGCATACCACTCACGTTACGATGAAAATGAGAATCGGCTCGCATTGTCGTGCGAGAGTCACACTGACATGGTGGCAGATTGTCTCACCGTTTGATTAAGAGTAGCTCACTATGAAGTCATCGCTTTATAAAATGATGTCGCGTTCATTATTACTTCTGGCAGCTTTGGGCTTGTTAAGTGCCTGCGGTGCATCTGATCCTGAATCCGGTCAGGAGTCAGAGGGCGAGAGCGATTCGACTGGTTCTGATAACCCTGCTAGCAGTGCTCTGGCAGTCGGTATGAGTTGGCACTGGCAGTTGCAGGGAAGCTTGAATACGGGCTACGACGTCGATATTTACGATGTTGACCTGTTCGATACTGACACCTCTGTGATCGACGACCTGCAGGCACAGGGCCGGCTGGTGATCTGTTACTTCTCGGCTGGCTCATGGGAGGACTGGCGCGACGATGCAGGTGACTTTGAGCAGGCGGCGTTGGGAAACCCTCTGGACGGCTGGCCCGGCGAGAAGTGGCTGGATGTCAGAGCGTCCTCGCTTGAGGCGGTCATGGAAGCCCGGCTGGACCTTGCTGCAGATAAAGGTTGCGATGGCGTCGAACCTGATAACGTTGATGGCTATGCCAATGACTCCGGATTCTCTTTATCGGGTAGTGATCAGCTGGCCTATAACCGCTTTCTGGCCTCGGCGGCCCACGAGCGCGGGTTGTTGATTGGTCTCAAGAATGATCTCGACCAGATCAGTGAGTTAGTAACGTCATTTGATTTTGCGGTGAATGAAGAGTGTTATGAATACGATGAGTGCGAGCGCCTGACTCCATTTATTGATGCCGGCAAGCCAGTGTTGCACGCAGAATATGCAGATGGACTCGTCAACGACTCAGAGGCGCGGGCGCTTTTTTGCGATGAAATGCTCGCTTTGGGGTTAAGCTCAATGGTGCTGCCACTCGAGCTTGATGACAGCTTCCGGTTTGCCTGTGACTGAGCCGTTATGGCTCAGTCATCCATTTGGATTGATTCAGCAGCGGAGTGCTTATTCAATGCCCAGGGACTTCAGGTACTCGTCATAAGTCCCGTGGAAGTCGACGATCTCATTGTCACGTATTTCGATAATCCGGGTCGCCAGTGACGACACGAACTCACGGTCGTGCGATACGAACATCAGGGTGCCTTCGTACATTTCCAGCGCCATGTTCAGCGACTCAATGGATTCCATATCCATGTGGTTGGTCGGTTCGTCCATCAGCAGAACATTGTGATCGTTCATCATCAGCTTGCCGAACAGCAGACGACCTTTTTCTCCACCAGAGCAGACTTTCACCTGCTTCTTAATGTCGTCCTGGTTAAACAGCAGGCGACCCAGTGTGCCACGCACAGCCTGATCGTCGTGTTTCTCGGTTTTCCAGCGTTCCATCCATTCAAACAGTGTACCGCCCATATCGAATTCGTATTCGTGATCCTGAGCGTAGTAGCCAAGGTCAGCATTTTCAGCCCACTTGATGGTGCCAGCCGTTGGCGTAACGTCGCCGACCAGACACTTAAGGAAGGTTGTTTTACCCGCACCGTTGGCACCGATCACGGCAATTTTTTCGCCGGCTTCAATCAGCAGGTTGGTGTTCTTGAACAGTGGAGCTTCGCCATCGTATGAATGCGCCAGACCTTCGATCTCCAGCGCCAGACGGTGGAGTTTCTTCTCCTGATTGAAGCGGATGTATGGGTTCTGACGGCTCGAAGGCTTAATGTCGTCGAGCTTAATTTTTTCCATCTGCTTAGCGCGGCTGGTGGCCTGCTTCGCTTTCGACGCGTTGGCCGAGAAGCGCGATACAAACTGCTGCAGTTCAGCAATCTGAGCTTTCTTCTTGGCATTCTCTGACTGCAGGCGCTCGCGTGCTGCGGTCGAGGCGATCATAAAGTCGTCGTAGTTACCCGGGTAGATCTTGATATCGCCGTAATCAATGTCGGCCATGTGCGTGCACACAGAGTTCAGGAAGTGACGGTCGTGCGAGATGATGATCATGGTGCACTTCATGTCATTGATGATGCCTTCCAACCAACGAATCGTGTTGATGTCGAGGTTGTTGGTCGGTTCGTCGAGCAGCAGGATGTCCGGGTTTGAGAACAGTGCCTGAGCCAGTAACACACGCAGCTTCCAGCCCGGCGCGACTTCAGACATAGGGCCCTGGTGGAGTTCGGTCTCAATGCCGGCGCCGAGCAACAGCTCACCCGCGCGACTTTCGGCGGTGTAGCCGTCCATTTCTGCGAACTCGCCTTCAAGCTCAGCGGCGCGCATGTAGTCGTCTTCGGTGGCTTCAAGGTTGGCGTAGATGGCATCACGCTCTTCTTTGATGGCCCATAGCTCTTTGTTGCCCATCATCACGGTATCGATCACAGTGCATTCTTCAAACGCAAACTGATCCTGATGCAGCTTACCCAGGCGTTCGCCCGGTGACACGCTGACGTTACCTCCGCTTGGCTCCAGTGAGCCATCGAGGATCTTCATGAAGGTAGATTTTCCACAACCGTTGGCACCGATGAGGCCGTAGCGGTTGCCATCTCCGAATTTGACAGAGATGTTCTCGAACAGCGGCTTGGCACCGAACTGCATGGTGATATTAGCGGTAGAAATCACAGGCACTTCCTGAATTGCGTAGGCAGATTTTGGGACGTAATCAAAGGCCGCGACTATACGCGTTTTCGTCACAGAAAACGAGTCTGAAGCCCTTCACCACACACCAGAGCGCCTCTGGTGGTGAGGGGACGTGTCTGACCTGACAGGGCTTACTTCTTCAGGCGCAGAGTCTTGCCCGAGGAAGTCTTGGGATTGCGGTATACCGTTTTTTTCCGAGGTGCAGGGGAAGGGCTGTCATCCTTGTTGGTGCTGGGCTGCTCTTTCCGTTCGGTATGCTTCTTAGCGCTGTTTTTCGCCGCCTGTTGCTTTGGTTTAGCCTTTGGATTGGCTTTGCCCCCGGCTTTTTTCAGCGCTTGCTTGCGATCCTCGTCACTGGCTAAGCGGATACCCGTTTCTTCAATCACAATGGCGCGCTCTTTATAGAGCTTGCCGACGGCCATCTTGAAGGCTCGTTTGCTGACGCCAAAGTGCATTTCGATCAGCTCTGCCGGACTGTAGTCATTCAGACCCAGAGTGCCGCCGGAGTCTTCAAGTTTCTGCAGAATGCGTTTTGACAGCGAATCAGCGCGCTGATGGCCGATAGGCTCAAGGCTGAGGTCCAGGCGCTGGTCTTCTCGTACCTGTCGAATAAAGCCCTCAGTCTTCTGACCCACACGAATCGCTTTATGAATCTGGCTGCTGTGGAGTACGCCCCAGTAAGTGTTATCGACAATGGCTTTGTAGCCAATATCGGTACGCTGGGCGATCAGTAGCTTCACTTTGTCTCCCATCTGATACGGATCTGCAGCCCCCGGCCAGTTGGCACTCGCTTCATCTTTAATAAAACGATTCAGACGAGTCGTACCGATTAAACGCCCCGTGTTGTCGCTGGTCACATACACGACGTACGATTGCCCGGCTTCCATCCGTTGCTTCTGTTCAGCAAAAGGAACGAACAGATCTTTAGGCAGGCCCCAATCGAGGAAGGCGCCCGTACGGTTTACGTCTTTCACCATCAGGCTTGCAGCCTGGTTCAGTTGCACTCTTGGGCGCTGAGTCGTCGCGATCAGACGATCATCGGAATCGAGGTAAATAAATACCTCAAGCGTACTGCCGGCTTCTATGCCCTCAGGCACAAAACGGTTGGGCAGGAGCACGCGCTCGCCGCTGTCATCGCTCAGGTAGAGGCCTTGCGGTTGCCTGTCGGCGACCGTTAGTGTGTGAAACAGACCGGGTGTCATCATAGTGTTCTCCGTATTTTGAGGGGCGCCAGCGTCTTCACTGACGGTAAAGTGTTTTAATCAGGTGCCAGCCGAATTTGGTTTTCACCGGCCCTTGTACCTTCAGAAGGGGGCCTTTGAAGACAGCGTCTGCAAAGGGCTTGACCATATCGTTGCGACCGAACTCACCCAGTGAGCCACCCTGTTTACCGGACGGGCACGTGGAGTGTTTACGTGCCAGCTTGTCGAACTCAGCCCCTTTGTTCAGTTGCTTCAGCAGAGATTCGGCTTCCTCACGGGTTTTAACGAGAATATGGCAGGCGCAGGCGCGGTTGGCCATGATGGAAACCTCCGGAATACTGACGGGTCATACAGGTGTGTTACTCTCAGCGCGGATAATATCACAGGCCCACAGATGAGGTACGGGTGGAATTACTGGTCATAGCGGCAATTGCCGGATTGGGGCTGCTTGGCTGGCCCGCGATTCAGAGACAGCAAGCGGCACGGGTGCTGGCGCTCAGATACCTGCGCAAACAGTGTCAGCAGGAAAACCTGCAACTGCTGGACGACACCGTATCATTGGCGCATATGCGTATTAAGTTCGTAAAAGGGCGGCCGGTACTGATACGCGGCTATGAATTTGAGTTCAGTGTCGATGGCGGTAATCGCTACCCAGGCTCAGTGGTACTGGAAGGCTATCGCCCGGTATCCCTTGTGTTGGCAGTGCACAGCAATCCTGAGGCCTGATACGGCCCAGATCCAGCGAAAGATAAAAGAGAGAACGAAACCATGGTCAAACACGAATCAGAGAAGTCCCGCTTTGTGATTGAACAGGATGGCAATGAGTGCGTACTCGACTACGTTCTGAAGGGTGACAGTGTGAATTTTACGCACACCTACGTCCCATTCCGGTTACGAGGCAAGGGGCTCGCCGAGCAACTGGTCGAATCCGGGCTGCAGTGGGCTACTGAGAACTCATTCAATATTAAAGCCAGCTGTTGGTACGTAAAGAAGTTTCTCTGAGCCTATCGAGGTAGATGAATAAATTCGATCATCCAGCGCGCAATGGTCTCGCTGTCGTTTGGTTGCTCTAAGGTATTCATCGCCTGCGTCAACCGCTCGTCGCCGACGTCTTCTCTGCGACGCTCCAGCAATCTTCTGAAGTACTCTGGGGTAAATTCAGGATGCCCCTGAAAGCTCAATACGAGATCGCTGAGATACCAGGCGGCGTACTCGCAGAAGTCACTGCAAGCGAGTCTGCGCGCTTCCTCAGGCAATGAGGATACCTGGTCTTTGTGACTGTAGATCAGCTGATACGCTGGTTGATCATCGTTGAGCCACATAGGACGATGATCTATCTCCGTCATATGGTTCCCCACCCCCCAGCCTTTATTGCTTAATCCCGCGTGGCCACCCAGAGCGTGCGCCAATAGTTGATGGCCAAAGCATATACCCAGCATGCGTTCTTTTCGGGCGTGCGCTTCCTGTACCCAGTCCATTAATGGAGGCAGCCAATGCTCAGTATCGTAGACGCCGGTTTTCGAGCCGGTCAGTAAATAGGCATCACAGTCTCCATGAGACGGCAGTTCACCGTCGTGAACCTGGTAAAAAATATAGTTCAGGTGCGGATCAATGCTGGAAAGAAGCTCAGACAACATGACGCCATACGAGGAATAATCGTCGATCAGGTCGTCATAGAGAACATCACATTCGAGAATACCAAGCGTGGCCATAGTTCAGTGGGTTCCTTTTGCCTCGGGTTGTATCAACTTTGCCGGATACGCTTTCTTCAGAGGTTGAAGAACGTCTTCTACCCCGTGAATACGTATCTCAAGCATCATAGCAAGCAGGTCGCCCAGATGCCCCTGAGGAAACCCCTTCTTTTGCATCCACAGCAGATATTCTTCAGGAATGTCGCAAATGCGTTTTCCCTGATATTTGCCGAATGGCATCGTCATCTGAACCAGCTGTAAAAGGTGCTCTTTAGTGTACATTTTTTGGCCTGTGTGGATTATTGAGGCGGCTCGGAAACAGTTTTGATTCTAAAAAGTTCCCCGGATTCTTTCAAATTGTTAAAAAGTCAGTTACACCTCATATTGATAGTCTACACTTCAAGACATCTACCGGGTGATAGAGTCTGAATGGCGCCCGGATACCAAGCAGTAAGGCTCGTCTGATATGTATATGACCATGGGTCATCAGGTTGTGCCAGCGTAAGCGATATCAGGAGCCAGAGAATTTGTATGGTTGTGCTGACCTCAACAGCTGAAGGGAAATATCAGCCGAGTGAGGGATGGAAACGTGTAGAAGAAGAAAGTCGTCGTGCAGGTGTCATGAAAAGTGGACGCTTTGGTGCGGCGGATTTACGTCTGGAGACCATCCTGGAGAGAACAATCCGGGTGTTTATTACCACCCGCGCAGCGACCTTTGCGACCGATGTCGAGGGTGCCCTGTTTCAGATGGCTCGTGTTCTGAAAGCCAGAGCTGCGGCTCTGTATATAGCGACAGATGACTCGGGTAAACGCCCTGAATTAGCCGTTGCTGTTTCTCCTAATGATACTGATCAACTGGCTGATGTTGTTCGCGGGGGATGGTCTACCCAGGATGCCAGTATTTCACCACGTTGCTCTTTTGCAGATGACGAAAGCCCGAATGAAGAAGCATTGCGTCACTACCTCGGAGGGAATCGCCTTTCTACCATTCCTCTGCTGAACGATTATGGTGTGACGGGTTGGTTATTTCTTACATTTGATGACCCGACATTGCGTCTGTCTCCGCGCAAATTGACTCAGCTTGGCACGTTCGCGCAATTCTGCTTGCTGATGCAGGAGCGGTTGCATGTGATGGAAGTACTCGAAGATCGTGAGCATCTGCTACGCCAGACTGAACGTCTGGCGAATATCGGTTCTTGGTACGACGATGTTGAAAACGATCAGATCACCATCACTCCACAAACGGCCGCGATTTTTGAACAGGATGAAAACCTCGAAATCGTCAGCCTTTCACAGTATTTCGAGTTTATACACCCTGAAGATATAGAGCGTGTAGCGCAGACACTGACGGAGAGCATGAACGAGTGCAAACCGTCTGACATGACCTACAGAATTACGTTGCCATCGGGTACAGAAAAAGTGATTCATGGGCGTGCAGAGGTCATCGTTAATGCCGAAGGACGGGTGGTCGCGCGTGTTGGCTCAGTACAGGATATTACCGAGCAGCAGGCGCGGGAAAATCGCCTGCGCCTGGCGATGACGGTATTTGAATTTTCAATGGAGGGCGTAGTTATCACCGACGCCCAGCAGAAAATAGAAGCGGTAAATCCTGCGTTTAACACCATCACTGGATATTCTGAGCGGGAAGCACTTGGGAAGCCGCTGAGTTTTCTTCGCTGCGGCCGTCATAATCAAGAATTCTATCAGCGCATTAATAGTCAGCTCAGAGACCGTGGCTACTGGCGCGGAGAGATCTGGACGACGCGTAAGAATGGCGAAAGCTACCCGCAATGGTTAACCCTGACCTTAGTACGTGATGAACAGAAGCGTATTACGCATTATGTTGGCGTCTTCTCCGACATGTCGCGCATTAAAGAGCATGAACAGCAGCTTAAGCATTTATCTAATTACGACTCTTTAACCAATCTGCCTAACCGGCACCTGTTACTGAGTCGTCTTGAGGGTGCCATTGCTGATGCGACCATTAATCAGCGTAAAGTCGGCGTTATTGCTATCGATCTCGATCATTTTAAACATATTAATGACAGTCTGGGGCATCCCGCCGGCGACCGTCTCCTGCAGGACTTTGCTAAACGTCTGCGCCAGCGACTGAGAGATTCAGATACTGTTGCGCGTCAGGGCGGTGATGACTTTGTGGTTGTGCTTGAGAGCGTTGGTAATGTCGCACAGGTTGAAAAAGTCGCCGGTATTATTCTCGAATTACTCAAGACGCCGTTCGATGTGGGGGTAGGGAAAGACTTTTATATTGGCGCCAGTATCGGTGTCACTATGTTCCCGGATCACGGTGCGGATGTGACTCAGTTACTGAGTAACGCCGATGTGGCCATGTACGAGGCTAAGAAAGAAGGCCGCAACATGTACAAGGTCTACAGCAATGAGATGACGCAGGTCGTAGCTGACCGCCTCGAACTGGGTAATCGCCTGCGCCAGGCGTTGACGACAGAAGATGAGTTGCGCCTGTATTATCAGTCTCAGGTTGAACTGACAGAGGGACGAGTGGTGGGTGTCGAAGCTCTTATTCGCTGGCATACGCCTGATGGCGAGGTCATTCCTCCGGGGCGCTTTTTACCCGTGGCAGAAGAGGGGGGCATGATGCCGGATCTCGATAGTTATGTGCTTGGTGTTGCCTGTCGGCAGATTGCTTGTTGGCAACAGGACGGTATTGAGAAGATCACTGTCGCTGTCAATATTACCCAGCCCACGTTTATGGCCGGTGGCCTGGTGGGGCGCCTCACCGCTCTATTGGAAGAAACGGGTATTGATCCGAGCTGGCTTGAGTTGGAAATCACAGAAGGCGCTCTGCTCGAACCCAGCTCTCAGGTACTGAGTACTATTTCAGGGCTGAAGGCATTGGGCGTCGCACTGGCAATCGATGACTTTGGAACCGGCTATTCCTCGTTGTCTTATTTGCATCGTTACCAGGTTGATAAGCTTAAGATCGATCGTGGCTTCGTTCAGAGCGTTGAAGTTGAAGACGAAGGCAAAGTGATTACCCGGACGATCATTCAGATGGCGAAAGGCCTGGGATTGCAGGTATTGGCTGAAGGGGTTGAAACGGAAGGTCAGTTGCACTTCCTTCGGGATAATGGCTGTGAAACCTGTCAGGGTTTCTTCTTCAGTCGCCCGGTCCCTGTTGACGAGTTGCGGCTGAACTGAGCGCGAGGTTACTGATGAGTGACACATCGGGCGCTGAGCGCCCGATGTGACTCTGAAGTGCTTCACTTACTCGTAGGTGCAGAAGTAAGCAGTCTGACCTGACAGGCGCACTTTGAACTTCACATTAGCTTCAATCTCGAAGGATTCACCATTCGTGAAGGTCTGCCATTCTTCGCTGCCCGGCAGCAGCACTTCCATCTTGCCTGACACGATAGTCATGACTTCTTTCTGGCTGGTGCCGAATTCGTAATCGCCTGGCTCCATCACGCCAACAGTGGCCGGCAGCGTCTCTGTTTGCAGGGCAATCGACATTACCTTGCCATCAAAATACTCGTTTACTTTTAACATTTCAGACTCTCCTGTGGATCTGGCGGGCGATTATACGCAGGCACTGCCCATGAGAGCAAAATAGATGAGCAAAAGCGCGATGATTTGTGTATACTCCGCCACCCTTTTAAATCAGATCGTCGGGCAACACCGTGTCAGCAGCACCCTGAGGGGTGTTCGGGGTCAACAGATGCCTCATTGAGCATTGCACGGACAGCAGAGAACTGACCGTCAACGGTAAGCCCCTAAGCGATTGTACACAGGTGAAAATATGACCGATTCTAACAGCACAGGCTTTGCGAGCCTGGGCCTTCCATTTCCTGTACTCCGTGTTCTTGAAGAGCTGGGTTACGAAACGCCTTCTGCCATTCAGGCAAACAGTATTCCGCCATTGCTGGAAGGCAAAGACGTGCTGGGTATGGCCCAGACGGGTACTGGTAAAACCGCAGCATTTGCACTGCCACTGCTGGTGCGTACCAATCCTGACTTCCGTACACCACAGGTGCTCGTTCTGGCGCCAACCCGTGAACTTGCTCAGCAGGTCGCAGAAGCGGCAAAGACCTACAGCAAGCACATGAGCGGCATCAACGTGACTGCTATTTACGGTGGTTCAGACTACGGCAGTCAATTGCGTGAGCTTAAGCGCGGACCACAGTGGGTGGTGGGAACGCCGGGTCGTGTGATGGACCATCTGCGTCGCGGTACTCTGAGTCTGGCTGACATTAAGGCGGTTGTCCTTGATGAAGCCGATGAAATGCTGCGTATGGGTTTTATCGACGACGTAAACTGGATTCTGGAGCAGGCACCGGCAAAGCGTCAGGTCGCTCTGTTCTCGGCAACCATGCCAAAAGAAATCCAGCGTGTCGCTGAAACTCACCTGAACGAACCGGTACAGGTGAAGATTGAATCAAAGACAACCACCAATGACCGTATCCGTCAGCGTTACTGGTTTGTAGGTGGTGTGCATAAGAATGACGCACTGCTGCGTATCGCCGAAACTGAAGATTTTGATGCCATGATGATTTTCGTGCGCACCAAGCAGGCAACGGAAGAAGTGGCTGACTTTATGGCTGCGAACGGCTTCCGTTGTGCACCTCTGAACGGCGACATTCCCCAGCAGCAGCGTGAACGTGCTGTTGAAAAGCTGAAAGCAGGCAAGCTCGACATGATCGTGGCGACCGACGTTGCCGCTCGTGGTCTTGACGTTGAACGTATCAGCCACGTTATCAACTACGACATTCCACAGGATACAGAGTCGTACGTTCACCGTATTGGTCGTACTGGCCGTGCTGGGCGTGAAGGTGAAGCGATTGTATTTGTACGTGGTCGTGAAAAGCGCATGCTGCGTGATATCGAAAAAGCCACGCGTCAGCCGATTGAAGAAATGCCGCTACCAAGCGCAGCGCAGGTTAATGAGAAGCGTCGTGAAGCTTTCCGTGCGCGTATTATTGATGCATTGAATACCGAGAAAAATGCACTGTACCGTGAAATTATCGAGTCGGTTCTGACGGAACATCCGGTCGATGCACTCGACGTTGCCGCTGCGTGTGCAAGCCTGATTCAGGGTGACAAAGCGCTGTTTATTGATGAAAAAGCCGATCAGAAAATGCAGGAACGCAAAAAGCGTGACCGCGATGATCGTGAGCCTCGTCAGCAGCGTGAACCACGCGACAGAGGTGATCGCGGCAACCGTGGCCGTAAAGCGACACCAGACATTAACCCGCTGCCATTAAAAGGTCAGCCGGGTGTCGATATGGTGCGCTACATGGTGGGTGTTGGCTACGATGACGGTCTGCGTCCGGGCAACCTTGTGGGTGCGGTAGCAAACGAAGCGGACCTCGAAAGTCGTTATATCGGTCATATCGAGATTCTGGAAAACTACTCCATTGTTGATCTGCCAGCAGGTATGCCACCAGAAACGATGAAAACACTGCGTAATGCTCGTGTGTGTGGTCGTGCGCTTGAAATTAAAGAGTTTAAAGGCGAAGCCGGTGTACCTGAGCGCAAGCCGGGTGGGCCTAAGCGTCGTGACGGTGGCTTTAAAGGTAAGGGGTCGAAAGACCGTGATTTTAAAGGCAGTCGTGACTTTAAAGGCAGCCGCGATTCTAAAGATAAGCCTCGTAAGCCTCATCGTAAGGGCGGTAATGCGCCTGCACGTAACGCCGACTGATAAATCTTTTATCAGTTAAATAAGGCGACAGGCATACTTCGTCGTCTTATCAAAAAGCCCCGGGCAAATGCCCGGGGAAGTCTCAAAACACTGATCGCCTCAGAAACAACCCCCGAAAAAACTGCAAGGTGATTCAGGAGCTGCAGTGAGCTGTCAGTGACTGATCATCCATGGCCGCATCGAGGGGAACATCTTGTTGCCTTCCGCGGTATACATCAGATTACTCCGACGTTTTTTCGCGTTACAACCACAGTTGCTACCATGCTTGTGGGCATGGCGCTCCTGCTTTTCCTTCTCGCGCGCATGGAATTCACCGGCGGTCATTACGTCCGGCGAGTGACTTGCTTTTTCGTTCGCTTCCATGGCTTCCCGCCGCTCTTTGATCATGCTGGCAATTTCAGGTGGCAACACAATCACCCGCGCAGACATAGTCTGGCATTGCGGGCAGAACGCGGGTTTATCATGGTGCTCCATCGAAGCCAGTTCCTGGAATACACCGTGCTCAGGGCATTTATAATCATAGAGTGGCATAGTTAAATCCCCTTATTAAAGATCTGGTGCTTTTGGAATGTCGATGCTGCCATCGAGGTGTTTCTTAGGTCCTTCGGAATTCGGCTGCACGTCGAACTCGAAGATATCCGTTGGTAACCAAAGCGTCGCACAGGAGTTCGGAATATCAACCACACCACTGATGTGGCCCTGTACCGGCGCACAACCAATAATGGCGTAACCCTGTGCTTCGCTGTAACCGAATTGGGTCAGATAGTTAATGGCGTTATGACAGGCCTGGCGATAGGCAATGCTGGTATCCAGGTAATGCTGTTTACCATCCTCATCAACAGAAATACCTTCAAAAATCAGGTAATCGTCGTATTTCGGTACCATTTTACTTGGTTTGAAAATTGGATTTTTAACCTGATATTTCGCCATACCATCCTTGATGATATTAACGCGCATGTGAATCCAACCGGCCATTTCAATGGCACCACAGAACGTAATTTCGCCATCACCTTGTGAGAAGTGAAGGTCACCCACAGACAGGCCCGCGCCATCAACATAGACAGGGAAGTAGACTTTAGAACCGCGAGTCAGGTCTTTAATATCACAGTTACCACCGTGCTCACGCGGAGGAACAGTACGGGCGCCTTCTGCTGCGGCTTTGGCTTTTTCATCGCCCGATAAGCGACCCATGTGAGCGGTCTCTGCATAAGGCAGTGTTGCCAGCTCTGGAACGCGCTCAGGGTCGGTGTCAACTAACGCTTTCTCACGAGTATTCCACATATCCAGCATTTTCTTGTCTGGCAGGCAGCCGATCAGACCAGGGTGGAGAATACCGGCAAATTCAACGCCTGGAACGTGACGCGAGCTGGTCATCATACCGTTGAAGTCCCAGATGGATTTCTGTGCTTCCGGGAAGCGGTCAGTCAGGAAGCCACCGCCGTTCTTTTTCGAGAAGAAGCCATTAAAGCCCCACTGGCTATCAGGAAAGGCACCGATGTCGAGGATATCAACTTCTAACAGGTCGCCTGGCTCTGCGCCCTCGACTTTAATTGGGCCGGATAAAAAGTGAACCTGGCTCAGGTCGACGTCACGCACGTCGGAAGCGTCGTCGTTATTTTCAATCTGACCACCGGTCCAGTCATAACATTCAACAATGAAGTCATCACCGGGTTTTACGGTTGCTACCATCGGAATGTCCGGATGCCAGCGGTTGTGAACCTGGTCATTGTCATAAGCGGATTTACTGAGATCAATTTTAATGATGGTATCAGTCATGGTTTTCTCCTTAGGTAGCCTTAGGGCTTTTCGGGGTAAATTCCGGTTCGGAAGGGAATTCAGAGTGTGTTTCCGCAAGGGAAACCGGAAGCAGTGAGATCCGTCGATCTGACAGAACCCCCTGCAGGTGTATATTTATGTCTTCGTAGTGCGAGGTCAGATAGCGCGCAACTTCGGTCACCACAAGATCACGAAAGCGTCGCTCAATGGCACGCGCGCCGTACTTACGAAATCCCGACGTCGTCACAATAAAATCACGAACAGCAGGCTCCAGTTCGATACTGGTGTTATGGCGTTTAAGTTGAGCGTTCAGTGACTTTTCAAGACCTTCCACCAGGTCTGGCATATCGTCTGTGGTCAGTGCTGAGAAATACTCAACAATGCCAATGCGGTTGATAAATTCCGTATTAAAATGGCGTTCCAGTGCGCGCTTATAAAGACCACTGCGGTTAACGCCGGGAACGGAGTCCAGCCAGCGTAATGACTCCGCGAAGCGGCTGCCGACATTGCTCGTCATAAACACCAGCGTATTGGTGAAACTGATCGACTTCTGTCCCGACGCCAGCTTCAGGGTGCCGTTGTCGAGGATGTTCATCAGACTCAGTACCACCGAGTGGTCTGCTTTTTCTATTTCATCGAACAGGACAATGCCCGGGCGCGAGCTTGTGCCACTGATCAGTTCTTCGTTAAGTAAGCTGAGGTTTTCTTTGCTGCCCACATAGCCTGGCGGCGCACCTGTGATGGCTGCGCTGTAGTGGCTTTGTGCGAGGGTATTCATATCGATACGACAGAAAGCATCGCTGCGACCGTGAATCGCTTGCGCGACCTGCCGCACCATTTCGGTTTTACCAACGCCGGTCGCCCCGATAAATAGCGCTGAGAGCAGTGGACGCCGACGGTCGTTAAGTCCGGCACTGATCACGTTCAGTTGTGATTCAAGCCGATCAATCACAGCATCCTGACTCCGGATGCAGGCTTTCAGGTGCGCTGACACTTCAGCTGGCTGAAAGGCAAAGCGTGACAACAAAGGTTGGCTTTGTGATTGTGCCTGTGAACGAATGCGATCAGTGACGAAGACCATCGGTTATCAGGCGATTACTCGCCAGCCTCCATTGGACGTTCTTCGACCGGTAAATTCCCCACCGGACAGTCGGCAACGCCGACCGTTGTACGGGTCATGGCTTCAACATCGGCCTGCGCTTTTTCTGCGTCGGTCACCCAGGTACGGTAGAACTCAAATGGACAGTCTGCGATGCCTTTATCACCGTCGCCGGACGCGTGTACGCCGCTGTAACCTCGGTGCAGAAGTTTGAATAAATGGTTCTGCGACTGATCATTTTTGCGGGCATCGCGAATCTGTGAGACTGACAATTGGGCATACTGGACTCCCATGTCTTCTTCACCACATTCGCCGAGTGTGCGGCCGTCAAAACCGATGAGTGCAGAGTGACCAAAATACGAATACACACCATCGAAGCCCGTCGCATTGGCGACGGCCACGTAGCAGTTGTTGGCCCACGCCATGGTCTTCGCCATCATGATCTGCTGTTCTTTGGCTGGGTACATATAACCCTGACAACGAACAATCAGTTCGGCGCCTTTCATGGCACAGTCGCGCCAGATTTCCGGATAGTTTCCGTCGTCACAGATAATCAGGCTGATTTTTAATCCTTTCGGACCTTCACTCACATAAGTGCGGTCGCCCGGATACCAGCCTTCAATCGGGCACCACGGAATGCACTTACGATATTTCTGAACGATTTCGCCTTCGTTATTGATCAGGACTAACGTGTTGTAGGGCGCTTTATTCGGGTGTTCTTCGTGCTGTTCGCCCGTTAGTGAAAAAATTCCCCAGGTATCGGCCTCTTTGCATGCAGCTGCGAAGATGTCCGTTTCATCACCCGGGATAGTGGCAGCAGTGGCGTACATTTCCTCTTCGTCGTACATGATTCCCATTGTTGAATACTCTGGGAATACCACCAGATCCATGCCTGGTAGTCCGACTTTCATGCCCTTGATCATGTCGGCTATTTTGCGCGCGTTGTCGAGGACTTCAGCTTTGCTGTGAAGACGTGGCATTTTATAATTAACGACTGCAACACCAACGGTATCTGGGCTACTGGAAATATCACCGTGACGCATAATGTTCTCCGCTTAAACAGAAAGGTATTTTGAAATGGTTTCCTGGTCGGCTTCTTCGACCGGTACGTCCAGTACAATTTTTCCTTTTTCAATCACCAGAATCCGGTCAGCGACATCCAGTGCAAAACTGAGCACCTGTTCGGAAACCAGAATCGATAAGCCACGCTGAGTGCGTATCTCTTTCAGCGTTTTGGCCATATCTTTGATAATGCTGGGCTGAATACCCTCGGTGGGTTCATCCAGAATAAGGACATCAGGGTTACTCGCTAACGCACGCGCTATGGCTAGCTGTTGCTGTTGACCGCCCGACAGATTTCCACCCCGACGATGTTTCATTTCATCCAGCACCGGGAAGATGCTGTAGAGATCGGATGGAATGTGACGTTCACCGGTGCTGGTCAGTCCGGTTTCGATGTTTTCTTCTACGGTCATGGTGGAGAAAATCATCCGGCCCTGCGGCACGAAGGCCAGACCAGCACTGACGCGCTCGTGACTCTTTAATGGCGACAGTTCTTTGTCGGCTAATTTAACCGTGCCTCCCTTACTTGGAATCATGCCAATCAGGGATTTCATCAATGTGGTTTTGCCCATGCCATTACGACCGAGGATGGCAATGATTTCGTTCTCTTTAAGGGTCAGGTTCATACCATCAATGATGGTGCTCTGGCCGTAGGCCACTGAGTAATCGTTTAATTGCAGCATGGCAGGCCTCCTTAGTGACCGAGATAAACTTCAACGACTTTCGGGTCAGACTGCACCCGATCCATTGAGCCTTCAGATAAAACCTTGCCCTGGTGAAGCACAGTCACCCGGTCGGCGATGTCGGCAACGAATTGCATATCGTGTTCAATCACAAGTACTGAGCGGTCTTTAGTAATTCGGTGTAGCAGGTCTGCGGTTTGTTTACGTTCAGAGACCGACATACCAGCAACCGGCTCATCCAGCATCAGGAGTTCAGGGTCCTGAATCAGCAGCATGCCAATTTCCAGCCATTGCTTCTGACCGTGTGACAGCAGATCCGCTGAGGTATCGAGTTTGTCGCCAAGGAAAATCATGTCAGCGATTTCTTTTACTTTGTCGACGACCTCTTTATCGCGACGGAAGAAGAGGGCACCCCAGACGTTGCGTCCACGCGGGAACGACAGTTCAAGGTTTTCGAATACCGTCAGGTCTTCATAAATGGATGGGTTCTGGAATTTCCGACCAACGCCTGCGTGAACAATCTGGTGTTCGTTCAGCTTGGTTAATTCTTTACCCTTAAATTTAATCGAACCTTCAGTGGCCTTGGTACGGCCGCAGATGAGATCCAGTACCGTCGTCTTACCGGCCCCGTTAGGGCCGATAATGACGCGGATTTCCTGTTCTTCGACGTACAGCGATAAATCGTTCACTGCTTTAAAACCATCGAAGGACACAGTCAGACCTTCTACGCTCAAGACAAAGTCTTTTGCCGGAATGGATTTCGTTGACTCAAGCATGTTTGCGCTCCTCAGAAGTCAGTGTCTCTTCGTTGTTATCTGCTTTGTCGGATGAAGCATCTTTCGCTGCAGGAGTAGGTGCCGAAGGTGAATCGTCCTTTTTGCTCAGTTTCAGCAGCAGAGGTTCGATATACCGCTGGTAAATACCGGCCAGGCCATTCGGGAAGGCCATTACTACGCCGATGAACAATGCACCCATGGCAAACAACCAGAGTTCAGGGAAGGATTCAGAGAAGCTGGTTTTCGCCCAGTTAACCAACAGGGTGCCGTACACCGCGCCCAGGATTGACAGGCGACCACCCAGTGCGCAGAAGATCACCATTTCAATCGAAGGCACGATGCCGACGAAGGTCGGTGACATAAAGCCAACCTGCAGGGTGAACATGGCACCGCCAATCGCTGAAATCGCAGCGGCGAGGCAGAAGATAAAGATCTTGAAGCCAGAAACATCGTAGCCAGAGAAACGCACACGCTCTTCACTTTCACGCATCGCGACCAATAAGCGACCAAGTTTGCTTTTAATCACAAAAGCGGCAACGAACAGGCAGATAAACAGCAGCAGCGCGTTGATGTAGTAGAGGATGTATTTCGCTTCGTCAGTGCGGATATCCCAACCATGCAGTGTGCGCAGGTCAGTAATACCGTTCACACCGCCGGTGTAACCTTGCTGACCGATAATCAGGATGGTCAGGATGGCCGCAACCGCCTGCGTAATAATGGCGAAGTACACACCACCGACACGACGCTTGAACATGGCAACAGCAATGATAAAAGCGAAGACCGCGGGCACAGCAATAACAGCGAACAGAGTAAAGCCAAAGCTGTGGAAGGGTTCCCAGAACCATGGCAGTTCGGTGAGCTGGTTCCAGTCCATAAAGTCCGGAATGCCGGGAGTAGACTGAATCGCTGTATTTTCAGGTGACGAGGCTTCCAGTTTCAGGAACATCGCCATGCAGTAACCGCCCAGGCCAAAGAATACCCCCTGACCGAGGCTGAGAATGCCACCGTAGCCCCAGCAAAGAACCAGACCGAGGGCAACGAAGGCGTAAGTGAGATATTTACCCACCAGGTTAAGGCGGAAGATATCCATCGACAGCGGCAGGATCACCAGCAGTAGAACTGCAAGAATGATCATGTGGCTGTACTGATTGCGGGCAATAAAATCGGCAAATTTATTCATCAATTAGACTCCTGCTCAGTGACGTACTTTGAGAGTGAACAGACCCTGAGGACGAAGCATCAGAATGCCGACCACAAACAGCAGGGTGAGTACTTTGGCCATTGAGCCGCTGAGGAAAAACTCCATCGTTGACTGGGCCTGAGAGATGGTGAAGGCCGAGGCGACGGTACCCAGAAGGCTGGATGCACCACCGAACACAACAACAAGGAAGGTATCAACGATATACAGCTGACCAGACGTCGGACCGGTAGAACCGATCATGGTGAAGGCAGAACCGGCGATACCTGCAATGCCGCAGCCGAGTGCAAATGTCATGCGGTCAACTTTCTCGGTATTAATCCCAACAGCCGCAGCCATCGGACGGTTCTGTACAACGGCACGGGTTTGTTTACCCAAGCGGGATTTCTGCATCATTAATGCAACGCCGACGGTAATAACAATCGTCAGGCCCATAACAAAGAGGCCGTTGACGGGAACCTCAACAAGATCGGTTACCGGGTACGATCCCATGAGCCAGTCAGGCAGAGTGACACCCACTTCGCGTGCACCAAACACACTGCGGTAGAGCTGCTGAAGAATCAGGCTGAGACCCCAGGTGGCGAGTAGGGTATCAAGTGGGCGACGGTACAGATGACGGATCATCGCCCATTCCACAAAGGCCCCGAGAGCCGCCGTCACGAAAAAGGCAACAATCATGGCGACAAAGAAATAACTGTCGTAAATCACTGGCAGGTAGTCAGCAAACAGATTTGAAATTATGTAGGTAACGTAAGCACCGAGAATCATAAATTCGCCGTGTGCCATATTGATCACACCCATCTGGCCGAAAATAATCGCCAGGCCGAGTGCCATCAGAACAAAAACAGAAAACAGGATAAGTCCGGCAAACCCTTGCATAGCAAAAATGGAGGTAAGCTCGGATGCAGAATATTCGGCAAACATGATGTTTCTCCCCGGTGGATCAGAAGCCCGGTTGCGGCCCGGTGAATGGTGCGGGCCGCTTCCGGAAGGAAAGGTCAGTTAATTAACCTTGGTATTGCGTGGGGTTTTACTGGTAACCCTCAGGGAATGGATCAGGCTCGATCAGGTCATCACTTTCATAAACCACTTTGTACTGGCCATCTGGTTCAGCCAGACCGATGCGGGTTTTCGACCAGAGGTGGTGGTTTTTATGAACACGGACGTAACCTTCTGGCGCTGTTGTCAGCTCGATACCAGGAGAGGCTTCACGAACTTTATCGATGTCAAAAGAACCGGCTTTTTCGACCGCTGCTTTCCACAACCATGGGCCAAGGTAAGCTGCCTGAGTTACGTCACCGATCACGATGTCGTCACCCCAGCGTTCTTTGAACGCTTTTACAAACGCCTGATTGTTTTCGTTAGGCAGAGACTGGAAGTACTTCATTGAAGCGTAAATGCCTTCAATGTTCTCACCGCCAATACCAAGGATTTCATCCTCGGTGACTGAGATGGTCAGGAACAGCGGCTTCTCTTTGCCCATGTCGATACCGGCCGCTTTCAGCTGCTTATAGAAGGCAACGTTGGAACCGCCCACCACTGAGATGAATACAACGTCAGGCTTTTTCAGCTTGATTTTGTTGATCACAGAGTTGAACTGAGTGTGACCCAGTGGGTAGTACTCTTCACCCACCACTTTTGAACCCAGTACGTTTTCGATGTGCTTGCGGGCAATTTTGTTGGACGTACGTGGCCAGATGTAGTCAGAACCCAGCAGGTAGAATTTCTTCGCACCTTTTTCACGAGCCGCCCAGTCCAGACCTTCAAGAATCTGCTGAGTCGCTTCCTGACCGGTGTAGATCACGTTAGGTGACTGTTCCAGACCTTCGTAGAAGGTTGGGTAGTAGAGCATGCCGTTATACTGCTCAAAAACTGGAAGAGCAGCTTTACGTGAGGCTGAAGTCCAGCAACCGAAGACGGCCGCGACTTTATCCTGAACCAGGAGCTTCTTGGATTTCTCAGCAAAGGTCGGCCAGTCGCTGGCGCCGTCTTCCTGAATGTATTCAATCTTGCGGCCAAGCACACCGCCCATGGCGTTGATCTGTTCAATCGCAAGCTTCTCTGCCTGTACTGAACCGGTTTCACTGATCGCCATGGTGCCAGTAACAGAGTGCAGAATACCGACTTTAACGGTATCGTCCGTTACTGCCAGACCGGTGGTGTTCGCTTCGTCTGCCAACGCTGGAACGCTTGTATGTGCAAGCATCAGGGCGGCGGGTATTGCGAGTAAGTTTTTCAGAAAACCGCGCCGTGCAAGCGCTGTGTTTTCAAAGGATGGTAGTCGCATAGTCAGGCCTCACTTAGGTAGTTTGTGGTTGCTGTGACCTTTTCAGATTGCCTGTAGAGACAGTGTCAGAACATTCGTTGAACGCTCCACCGGGGTACGTCATTTGACGCATACGAGTTGGCACGGGATATGATTAATATAAGTCGCCAGGATGCGATAACAGATTTTACAAACGCGATAGAAGATTTATGGACGCGACAGCAGACTTCCTGGAGACCGGATGGCAAACCCTCAACTACTGACTACCCGTCGTAACTACAATCGCTGGGTTGCCAACCAGACACTCGAAGACTTTGCACTTCGGTTTACGGGTAAGAACGCTCGCCGCTGGTCATCAGCGCGGGTATCCAATACCGCACTGGGCGCCATCTCGTTTCTGGCGCTGGAGGCCATCGGGGCTGCCATCACACTGGTCTATGGCGTTCATGCTGCGCTTTTGGCGACCATGGTGGTCTCTGCGATCATCTTTCTGACGGCGATTCCCATCAGCTATTACGCTGCGCGCTATGGGGTCGACATTGATCTGCTCAGTCGGGGAGCCGGGTTCGGCTATATCGGCTCGACCGTCACCTCGCTGATCTACGCGTCGTTTACCTTTATCTTCATGGCGCTCGAGGCCGCTATCATGGCGTCGGCCATGGATATTCTCTTTTCTGTACCCTTATGGCTGGGCTATCTGATCAGTGCTTTGATTGTGATTCCGCTGGTGACTCACGGGATTACCCTGATTTCCCGTTTTCAGTTATGGACGCAACCGCTGTGGTTTCTGCTGCAGCTGACGCCGTTCGTGTTTATTCTGTGGCAGGAAACTCAGGCCATCAGCGACTGGATGAACTTTGAATCACCGGTTGCACCGTCACAGGGCAGCGGCGTCAGTCTGATCTATTTTGGTGCTGCATCCGCCGTCATCTTTTCATTGATTGCCCAAATAGGTGAGCAGGTCGACTTCCTGCGTTTTTTACCAGAGCCGAAACCGGGTCAGCGACTACGCTGGTGGACGGCCTTGATCATTGGCGGGCCGGGCTGGATTCTGATGGGGGCCATTAAAATCATGGCCGGATCGTTTCTGGTCGTGCTGGCACTCAGTCATGGGCTTGGTTATGACGAGGCGGGTGACCCGACCCACATGTACGCTGTTGCGTTCAGCTATCTGACCGATTCACCGCTGGCGGTGATGGCTCTGACGGGTATTTTCGTGGTGCTCTGTCAGGTGAAAATTAACGTGACCAATGCCTATGCGGGCTCAATCGCCTGGTCGAATTTCTTTTCGCGCCTGACTCACAGTCACCCAGGTCGTGTGGTCTGGTTATTCTTCAACGTTATGATCGCTATTCTGGTCATGGCACTGGGTGTGTACGAATCACTCGAACATATTCTGGGTATTTATTCGAATGTCGCTGTGGCTTGGGTCGGTGCGCTCGTTGCTGACCTGGTGATTAATAAACCGTTAGGCCTGAGCCCTAAGCATATTGAGTTTAAGCGGGCGTATCTCTACGACATTAATCCTGTGGGCTTTGGCGCGATGGTGCTCGCGTCTTTGTGCGGGATACTGTCGTTCACCGGTATCTGGGGAGAGACGGCACAGGCGATGTCTTCGTTTATTTCGCTATTTACTGCGTTCTTTCTGGCACCGTTTATCGCTCTGATTACCGGAGGCAAGTACTATCTTGCACGTGAGATTATTCCACTGTCGCCAGCGACCGAGCAGCTAACCTGTATTGTCTGCGAGAACGAATTTGACCGCGAAGACATTGCCGTTTGCCCAGCCTACAACGGACATATATGCTCCTTGTGCTGCACTCTTGAATCTCGTTGTCATGATCAGTGCAAAGACAACGCACGCTTCAGTGATCAGATTGCCGCGACGCTGACGACCATACTTCCAGACCGCTTAGTGCATCGTCTTAATCCTCGTATTCTTCAGTTCTCAGGTCTGTTGACCATTATTGGCGGCATTGTGGGGCTGTTGTTCTGGTTGGTATATATGCAGGCGCCGTCTGATAACAGTATGCAAGCTTTGCTCGGCAGTAGTCTGTTGCAGGTGTATGTGTTGTTGATGATTATTGTCGGTGTTCTCATCTGGTTATTTGTACTCGCTAATGAGAGTCGGGAACTGGCTCTCGACGAAGCCACAAAACAAACGGATCTGCTGTCGCAGGAAATTACCGCTCACGAAGAAACAGACCGTGCGCTGCAGCAGGCGAAAGAGCTGGCAGAAGCCGCTAATCAGGCAAAAAGTCGCTATCTGGGGGGCATCAGTCATGAGCTACGTAGCCCATTGAATTCAGTACTGGGGTACGCACAATTACTCGAAAGAAGTGATGGCCTCAGTGAGAAGCAGCAGCGTCAGGTTAATCTGATCCGTAGCAGCGGCGAGTATCTTGCCGACCTGATTGAAGGCCTGCTGGATCTTTCCCGTATTGAGGCCGGGCGACTTGAGATCCGCCGTGATGAGGTCAACCTGAAGCGCTTGCTGAATGACCTGGCCGAAATGTTTCGTCTGCAGTCGGTGGCTAAGGGAATTACGTTTACCTACGATGCACCAGCCTACTTACCAGATATGGTACGCACCGACGAAAAACACCTGCGCCAGATTCTTACTAATCTGTTATCGAATGCCGTGAAATATACAGAGTCTGGCGGTGTTACCCTGAGCGTAAAATATCGCAGTCAGGTTGCTGAGTTCACAGTGAAAGACACTGGCCCGGGGATCAGTGCTGAAGAGCATAAAAAGATATTCCAGCCATTTGAACGTATTCGTAAACCCGGACATCCACAACAGCCGGGCACGGGTCTGGGACTGACGATCAGCCAGCTGCTGGCTGATATTATGGGCGGTGAAATCACACTGAAAAGTGCTCCGGGTTCGGGCAGTACTTTTCGTCTGACTATGATGCTTTCCAGTATTGAGAGAAAAGCTCACCTGACGGACAAACCTGTGGCTCCGGCTCAGAAAATCATAGGATATGAAGGCGATAGAAGAGTCGTACTCACTGTCGATGATGAACCATCGCATCGCGGACTTATCAGTGAAACCTTATCGCCACTGGGTTTTACCGTTCTCGAAGCTTCGGACGCCGATGAGTGCGAAGCTGTACTGAGCGAAGCGCGTATTGACCTGTTATTGCTGGATATTTCCATGCCGGGGCGCAACGGCTGGACCTTGTTACAGAAGCTCCGTAGCGATGGTTTTTCTGCACCTGTTATTATGGTGTCAGCGGATGCGGAAGATCGGGTATCAGCAGAAGGTAACGGCGCACTTTCTGAACCCGGCCTTCGTTTAAACGATGACTATCTGATTAAACCCATGAAGGATCAGGTGTTACTCGATAAAATTGCGCGCCAACTGGATCTCAGCTGGGTTTATGAAGGCAGCGCTCAGGCGGTGGCAGAACAGGGGGGCGTCGCTCCCGTCAGCGACGCACGATTACGTGAATTTATGTCATTTTCGCAACTGGGTTATGTGGCCGGGCTGGAAAGCCTGATTGATGTCTGTGAGCAGGAACAGCTTGATCCTGATTTCATCAGAGAACTTAAGCGTTGCATAACATCGTTCCGTTTTGCTGACGTTCATGCCATGTGCTCCGAGCGCCTGGATGCTCAATCTCCGAAGTCACAAGATAATACTGGTGAGTCCAGTATTGGGAGTGAAACACCATGAGTCCTGAAACAGGCTCGTCTAAACCGGGTACCGCGACTGGAAACTCAGGGACGATTCTGATCGTTGACGATACACCCGAATCTCTGGCCTTTATGAATGAGGCTTTAGCCGGCGCAGGGTATACCGTATTAGTCGCAATGGATGGTGAGCAGGCATTAAATATCGCCCGATTAATGACGCCCGATCTGATTCTGATGGATGGTGTGATGCCGCGCATGGATGGGTTTGAGACCTGTCGTGCGTTGAAAGCCTCACCTGATAGTGAAGACGTGCCGGTCATATTTCTGACAGGCCTGAGCGACAGCAGTGATGTATTAAAAGGGCTTGAGGCTGGCGGTGTCGACTACCTGACCAAGCCGGTCAACCTCGATGAAATGCTGGCACGTGTGCAGGTGCACCTGTCTACGGCAATGAAAACCAAGAGCGCCCGTCGTGCCCTTGAAGAAATGGGACAGCCGGCGTTTGCCTGTGATGTCAACGGAACCTTGCTCTGGGCAACGCGAGTCGCCGAAGAACTGCTGGGAAGCACAGGGGCTGAACTGGCAAGCTGGCAACCGGTATTAAGCCAGGATTTACCTGCATGGTTGACCCGCTCGCCAGAGAGAAATGCCATGCTGCGATTAACGTCCGATCAGGCCGAAGTCAGTGTCCGATATCTGGGTCGCCCGTTACCGGGAGAGTACCTGATGCGCTTCGTATTGAATGAAGAGGTTGCTGCGCGTAAGGCCCTGCAGGCAGCGTTTGATCTTACCGATCGTGAGACGCAGGTACTGTTCTGGCTCAGTCGGGGCAAAACCAATCAGGAAATTGCGCAAATACTGGAGATGAGCCCCAGAACGGTGAATAAGCATCTTGAGCCTGTATTCCGTAAGTTGGGTGTTGAGAATCGCACGGCAGCGGTGGCCACCGCATTAGCTATCTCAGGGCAACAATAAGTTATCAACCTTGACCGCACCTTAGCCTCTGGTTAGCTTGAGACTTTACTCATGCCGACAGAGGCCTTTGCTCCATGAAACTTTATGATAACCCGCACGCCCCAAATCCACGTCGTGTTCGTATGGTACTCGCCGAAAAAGGCATCGCTTATGACCGTGAAGAACTAGATCTCGGCGCTGGTGACAACCTTAAAGTGGAGTTCTGTGCGAAGAACCCATTCGCTAAAGTGCCGGTTCTGGAGCTGGACGACGGCTTGTGCCTGTCAGAAACACCGGCGATCTGCCGTTATCTTGATGAAATATCTGACGAGGGCAGCCTCTTTGGTAAGACGCCAAAAGAGCGGGCCATCATCGATATGTGGGAACACAGAATGGAGTCTATGGTTCTGTACCCTGCAATGTTTGCTTTCCAACACATCACCGGCTTTTTTAAGGATCGCATGACACCGGTGGAAGAGTTCGGTAAAGAAAGCGCGAAAAACTTCCTCAAGGCATTACCCGTTTTGGAAGCACAGCTTGAAAATAACGATTGGATAGCGGGCAGCCAGTTTTCTATTGCCGATATTACCGCAGTCTGTGCGATCGATTTTGCCCGAATTGTTAAAGTCCGTGTTGGCGATGAGTACCCCAATATCCAGCGTTGGTACGCGGCCATGAAAGAGCGCCCTTCGTACGCGGCTTAAGCGAACTTTTCTGCTTTTTTGTGCACAGACATAAAAAGCAAATTTACGGATTAGCTATAAGGAGTAACTATGGCAAATTACGCAATTATCAGTGCTAGCCATCGTGATGGCGCACAAAGCCTGCGTCTGGCACAAGAACTGAACACGCGCTTCTTTGAAGGTGGCGCTGACGTGGTTGATCTCTTCAAGGCGGACCTTCCATTGTGGAATGGCGAGCGTGAGGCGAATGATCAGGTCAGAGAAGTGCAGGACAAAATTACTCAGGCTGATGGGTTGGTGTTTGTGGTGCCTGAGTGGCACGGCATGGCGCCTGCCGGGTTGAAGAACCTGTTTCTCTGGTGCAACCACCCGCAGTTTGCGCATAAACCCGCGTTACTGGTTGCGGTCTCTGGCTCTGTAGGAGGCGCCTTTGTTGTCGCTGAACTTCGCGGTAGTGGCTACAAAAACTCACGTTTACTCTGGTTACCAGAGCATCTGATTCTTCGTGATGCGTCTGAACTCTGGCAGGGTAAGGGCCGTGAATCAGATGACTACCTTGAGCGGCGTGCGCACTACGCGGTTGAACAACTGAAGATCTATACCGAAGCATTGTTGCCTCAGCGTTCATCGTTGACTGCAGGTCTGGAAGATTTTCCTAACGGTATGTCCTGAGGTCCTGGCGGATTATCTCAGCTCTCTTTTGATCCCCCTTTTTACAGTGCGAGTGCGCTTGCTTGATTCAGATCAAGTAAGCGCACAATTGCTTGTACGCCATAGTAATGCCTCTGGCCTATTCTCACTCTCCTTCTACCCCCCATGATTCCTCAAGTTGTATCTACTTAACCCAACTTTACGTGGGGTTATAGGTTGATCATTAAACAGAGTTTTTGAGTCTTTACGTTTCTTTATGGCCGTTTATAACCTTCCCCTCGCAATTTCACATTGTAGTATTGTCGGACAATCTAACAATGAGAAATCAGAGCAATGTTTGGGCTGTTCAAATCTGCGAAACCACATACCTTAACTATCGAAGGCGTTGGGGAGTTCACGGTAAACCCGAAAGAGACCATTCTGACCGCCGCGTTACGTCAGGGTGTTCGCTTTCCGTATAGCTGCAAAGTCGGTGGGTGCGCAACCTGTAAGTGCAAGCTTCAGGACGGTCAGGTTAAAGAGTTAACCTCATCCGCTTTTATTCTCAGCTCTGAAGATCTAGATAATAAATACATTCTTGGTTGCCAGTCGCAGTTGAAGTCTGACGTTACTGTTTTTGTTGATGGTCTGTCTGATGGCACGTCTGTGGCAAACGTGCAGGAAGGGGAGATTACGGCGATTGAAAAGCTCACCGTCGACATGGTCCGTGTCACTGTGACTTTGCCAGAAGAGACCACCTACGTGCCCGGCCAGTACGCTCTGTTTTCAACGCCTTCAATCTCGTCTGGCCCTCGTAGTTATTCATTCGCGACACCACCACAGGGCAATCACGTGACATTCTTTATCCGCGAAGTGCCGGGCGGCGAAATGTCTGGTTGGGCGAATCACCATGCAGTCGTTGGTGACAAAGTCACGGTAGATGGCCCTTACGGCGATTTTTATCTGCGTCAGGACTCAGGTGATAAACGTGGCGGAGAGATGTTAATGATCGCCGGCGGCAGCGGAATCGCGCCAGTGCTTGCCATTCTCGAAGACGCCATGAACCACAAAATCGACCGTGATGTGACCTTCCTGTTTGGCGCGCGCACCGAGAAAGACCTGTGTGCGCTTGAAGAAATATCCCGTATTTCCCGCAACTGGTCGGGCCGCTTCCGCTTTATTCCTGTGTTGTCTGAAGAGCCAGAGGGCAGCAGTTGGGAAGGGCGTCGCGGTCTGGTCACGGATGTTATTCCTGAATTAACCGACATTACCCAAACCTACATGTGCGGCCCGCCGCCCATGCTGGACGCTGCAGAAAGCTGCCTGAAGAAATTAGGCATGAGCGAAAACGGAATTTATTGCGACCGGTTTACCGACCGTTCGCATACCCAAAAAGCCGGATAAGACAGAATTTAAATCTAACATAAAAGAGCATAACGGAAGGAGAATCCTATGTTCCATTACCTCAAATACTTTCTTTTTCACGCCATTGGTCTGCTTGCCGCAGCGGCAATGTTCCTCGGCGCCGACTGGATTATTTATGGTCTGATCGCCATCTTCGGCGGCTATATCGTACTGGACGCTGTGTTGGGGGATGACACAACGACTCCTGACTTTAAACACCCGGGTATTTTGACTGCGCAGCTCTGGTTAGCATTGCCTCTCCTTTCGTTGATTGTCTTTGCCTATTTCTGGCAGGTGAGTGCCGGTGATCTGTTCGGTCTGGGAGAAATGCTCACCAGCCTGACCGGTTACGATGTTCTGGCAGCTAAAGCCGAGGGCACTTGGGTGTCAGATCTGTGCGCTCTGCTTATGACCGGCCTGATGATTGGTATGGTGGGCACCATTACCGGCCATGAACTGACGCATCGTACCTGGGACCCGACCTCAATGTTTATTGGTCGCTGGTTGCTGGCTTTCAGCTTCGATGTCGCCTTCGCCGTTGAACATGTTTACGGTCACCACCGTTACGTGAGTACGACTAAAGATCCTGCCACTGCACCGCGTGGCCGCAACGTCTATTTCCACGTACTGGCATCGACCATTAAGGGCAACATCAGCGCACTTAAACTCGAAGCCGAGCGCCTGCGTAAAATGGGGCATAACCCACTGTCGATTCGTAACTCGGTACTGCGTGGCTACGGCATGAGCGCCATCATCGTTGCGCTGGCTTACCTGGCGGGTGGCGTAGAAACCATGCTGATGTTTATCGGTGCGGGCTTGTTCGGTAAAGCGCTGCTGGAAATCGTAAACTACATGGAACACTACGGCATGGTGCGCAACCCAGAACTGCCAGTGCAGCCACGTCACTCATGGAACACCAACAAGCGCTTCTCTTCATGGACCATGTTCAACCTGACCCGTCACTCTCACCACCACGCACACGGTGAAGTGCCATACCAGGACCTGCGCCCATACCCAGAAGCACCGACTATGATCAACGGCTACCTGACCACCATCGTTGTTGCCTTGTGCCCACCGCTGTGGCACCACCTGATGACACCTAAAGTGCTGGAGTGGGATGAGAAATACGCCAGCGACGAAGAAAAAGTACTGGCCGCCGAAGCCAACCGGATCAGTGGTATCAAAGCCCTGACGGAACATGGTCAGGTTGCAGCGCAGCAGGCGTAAGTTCTGTAGAGATGCTGAAGTAAGAAATCGAAAGCCCCGGAAACGGGGCTTTTTTGTGAATGGTGGGCTTGTGTTTGAGGCTTTTCAGAGTTGTTGAGACCAGCATGCGTGCGGCGCCGTGAAATATTGCTGATGAAATGGCCGGCGAGTAAAACCTAGCCCCGGCAATTGAATGAAGACTTTCTCGGGTCGTGTCCCGGGGCGACCTGTTTTACGTGCCATGTAATCAGTGATATTGAGCGGGAAACGTCGGATGCGTTGGTTGAAATAATTCTGGAAAGCATCTGTCTGAAATATTTGGCTTAGCCTGTAACCAGCTCCACCCTCGACACTGTCTCCGACGGCATTTCCCCAAACAGCTTTTTATAGTCCTGCCCAAATTGTCCTGGGTGCCAGAAGCCCCAATCAGCAGCGATCGAAGCAATAGGTCGCTCATTGTTCTCAGATGCCAACAGCGAGCGCCGTACCTGATTTAAACGTGCGGTTTTTAAGAATTTCAGCGGGCTGATTCCCAGAATACTTTCAAAGCTGTACTGCAGGGTGCGGCGGCTGGTGTGTGTCAGTTCACAGAGTTCAGTGATGGTGAGCGGTGCATCCTGATTCATGTCCATCCAGGCTTTCACTTTATCGACCACGGCTTTGCGGTGGGCGTAGCTGGTGGCCGGGCGTTTTGCCGGTGTTTCTTTTTTCAGCAGGTCTAACAGGGTACGCAGAATAAGATCACGCTGCAGACGTTGGTGCAGATCGGGTGTTTCTGGACTAACCAGCTTACTCAGTAGGTGTCTCACCTGAGCCAGGTCCTGTTCAGGTATCGCGAGGCGCGGGTGTTCGTGCAGTGATAATCCCTGAAGATTCAGTTCGTCATTCTCTGCCGCCGCCAGTAAAGCATCGGTGCGAATGACTAAGCCATAAATGTCGAAGTCATCTGGCGTCACCAGTTCAAAATCGCAGGCACCGGGGCGACACATAATCTGGTTGTTATCGACCTCAAGGCCGTTAATACGGCAGTCGGCGGGCTCGGCAGAAATACCTAACCAGATGGCATCAGGCCAGACATTGCATTGTTGACGCAGTGCCTGGCTGGTGTGTTCTTTAAAGACCTGCATACCTTCTAAGGTAATTTCATCGATCCGCCCGTAGAAGTGGCCGCCAGAGAGCTGGTCATATTCCTGCTGCCAGTTGGTGAGGTTGCGGGCGTGAAGATCTGCATCACACGCTTCACTGGTATTTGTTGAGTGCAGGGGTTCGATGCTCTGAGTCGGTGCATTGATTGTCTGGTCTTGGTGCATTTTCTGCTCCTGACCCGGATTCTCACCTTACTTTTTTAGGTTTCTTCCGGGATATATATCGGACTGCAGTCATCCTAACCAGCTGCGAGGCCCATGGCATCAGCTTTTCAGCGGTTCTGAAAAACTTTGCCAAAATTCGATAGGCCGCTGGAATATCTATCGCTCTACTCCTTCGTAAGACACAGCAACAAGTGTTCCTGTTTACGGAAACCGTTTCAGGATGTGAAGGAATTTTATGAAATACAGCTATACCGCCGGTCAACAGACCTGGCACTTTGAAAACCTGGCAGAGGTTATGGCGAAAGCCACACCAGCCAGAAGCGGCGACCGCCTTGCCGGTGTGATTGCACGCTCCGCCGAAGAACGGGTGATTGCACAGATGGTGCTGGCCGATGTGCCGCTGAAAACGTTTCTTAATGAAGCATTGGTGCCGTACGAAGACGATGAAGTGACTCGTCTGATCATCGACGAGCATGATGCGCAGGCGTTTTCGGCCATTTCACATCTGACGGTTGGCGACTTCCGTAATTGGCTGTTGAGCGATATGGCCACACCTGACGTTCTAACCGGTGTTCGCGCTGGTATTACGCCCGAGATGGCAGCGGCGGTATCTAAGATCATGCGCAATCAGGATCTGATTCTGGTCGCGAAAAAGTGCCACGTAAAAACCGCATTCCGTAACACCATTGGCTTACCGGGGCATCTATCGACACGCCTGCAGCCGAATCACCCGACGGATGATGTGAACGGCATCGCCGCCAGTATTCTCGATGGTTTGCTATACGGTAATGGCGATGCCGTGATTGGTATCAACCCAGCTACCGATAACGTTGCGCAAGCCATCAAATTGATGACGCTGATGGATGAAGTCATCAGTAAATATGAGATTCCTACTCAGTCGTGCGTGCTCACTCATGTGACCAACACCATTGAATGCATTGAAGCCGGTGCTCCGGTGGATCTGGTATTTCAGTCGATTGGTGGTACCGAAGCCACTAACTCGTCCTTCGGTTTCAATATTGCGACGCTGGCCGAGGCCCAGGACGCTGCACTGAGTTTAAAGCGCGGTACGGTGGGCAATAACGTCATGTATTTCGAAACCGGGCAGGGCAGCTCGTTGTCGGCCAATGCCCATCACGGGCTGGATCAGCAGACCTGCGAAGTCCGCGCTTATGCCGTCGCGCGTAAGTTTAATCCACTGTTAATTAATACCGTGGTCGGTTTTATTGGCCCGGAATATCTGTTCGACGGCAAAGAAATTATTCGTGCCGGTCTCGAAGATCACTTCTGCGCAAAACTGCTTGGTCTGCCGATGGGTTGCGATGTCTGTTACACCAACCATGCCGAAGCCGACCAGAACGATATGGATAACCTGCTGACTTTATTAGGTGTAGCCGGTTGTTCGTTTGTGATGGGCATTCCCGGCTCTGACGACATCATGCTGAATTATCAGACGACCTCTTTCCACGATGCACTTTATGCCCGCCGCGTATTGGGTAGCCAGCCCGCACCGGAGTTCGCGCAGTGGTTAGCGCGTATGCAGATCATGGGCGATGCCTTTGTATTAAACGATGCGCTACCGGAGCCGTTTGCTCGTTCACTCAATTCACTCCCGCCTGCATCCGGTCAACATTGAGGGGATGACGATGAAAAATAATTCAACCGGTTTTGTAGAGAATCCTGTGGTCGAAAACCCGTGGCGTCGTCTGCGCGAATTTACCGATGCCCGTATCGGTTTAGGGCGTGCCGGTGTCAGCCTGCCGACCAAAGAACTTCTGGAGTTTCAGTTATCGCATGCTCGTGCCCGCGATGCGGTGCATTTTCCGCTGGATTGCGACGGCCTGATTTCGGCCATTGAGGACTCTGACGTGATCAGTAGCCGTGTCAGCGATATTCATCGCCTGCACAGCCGTGCGTCTGACCGGATGGAATACCTGCAGCGTCCGGATTTAGGACGTCGCTTGAATGAGCATTCGCGTGCTTTGCTACAGCATGACATCTCCGGGGGAGCAGGCTCTGATGTCGACGTCAGCAGCGAATATGACCTTGGCATCGTGATCGTCGATGGTCTGTCATCGCTGGCAGTACAGCAGAATGTGGTGCCGTTTCTCGAAACACTGCTGCCGCACTTATACGACTACTCGTTAGCACCGATTTCTATCGTCGAACAGGGTCGCGTTGCTGTCGGTGATGAAGTGGGGGAGTTGCTGAATGCCCGTTGTGTGATCGTGTTAATTGGTGAGCGTCCGGGGCTGAGTTCACCGGATAGCCTCGGCCTGTATCTGACCTACAAACCGCATGTCGGCCTGACCGATGCGGCACGTAACTGCATTTCAAATATCCGCCCGGCAGGGCTTTCTTACAGCGAGGCCGCGCGTCGTACTCAATATCTGTTGGATGAATCCCGACACCTGAAGTTATCGGGCGTCAATTTAAAAGACCGAACTCAGGTTGACGTTGTTGAAACGGTATCCAGCAATAAAAACTTTTTAATTTCCTAACGCATTTAAAACTGCACTTTTTAATCTGAAAACGGAGAGACCATTATGTCTGCACCTAAAGTTAATCAGGAGTACCTGGCTCAGCGCCAGTTAAAACGCGGCACCGCCGGCTGGATTCTGCTCGCAGGTCTTGGCGTGTCGTATGTGATTTCCGGCGATTTCGCCGGTTGGAACTTCGGTCTCGCCGAAGCGGGTTGGGGCGGCTTTGCCATCGCTGCCGTATTAATGGCGATTATGTATTTTACTCTGGTGTTATCGCTGGCAGAAATGTCGGCGGCGATTCCGGCCGCCGGTGGTGGTTATTCCTTTGCGCGTCAGGCGATGGGGCCAGCTGGCGGTTATTTAACCGGCCTCGCTGTATTGATTGAATATGCGTTGGCTCCGGCGGCGATTGTGATATTTATCGGTTCGGCTTTTGAAGAACTCACCGGGTTCAATGGCCCGCTGGTTTACGCAGGTTTTTATCTGGTGTTTATCGGTATTCATCTGGCCGGTGTCGGTGAAGCTCTGAAGGTCATGATGGTGATCAGTGCCTTAGCGGTGTTTGCGATTCTGGCGACAGCGATAGCGTTAATCGGCGATTTCGACGCCAGCCGCTTGTTTGATATTGCTCCGACAGCGGCAGCCGGTGCATCAGAAGTCCTGCCATTTGGTTGGTACGGTGTGTGGGCGGCACTGCCGTTTGCGATGTGGTTATTCCTTGCCGTAGAAGGCGTCCCTCTGGCGGCCGAAGAAGCGAAGAACCCAGCCAAAGATGTCCCTAAAGGTATTATCGGTGCCATGGTCTTCCTGCTGTTCACTGCACTTCTGGTTGTAGTACTGCTTGCCGGTGCGGCGGGCGCTGAAGCCATGGGCGGCAGCGCAGTGCCGTTAGTGGATGCTCTGAAAGTCACCGGTAACGAGAACCTGGCTACGGCGGTAAACGTGCTGGGTCTGGCGGGTCTGATCGCGTCCTTCTTCTCAATCATTTACGGCTACAGCCGTTTGGTGTTTGCTCTGTCTCGTGCGGGTTACCTGCCGAAGTCATTGTCGGTGACCAGTGCGCGTAAAGTGCCATCTCGTGCCTTAATCGTACCGGGTGTTCTGGGCTTTCTGGCATCCCTGAGTGGAGAGGGCGATCTGATGCTGGCGATGGCGGTAGTTGGTGCAACCGTGTCTTATGCGCTGATGGCCCTGAGTCACATTCTGCTGCGTGTTCGCCAGCCTGATATGCCACGCCCATACAAAACCCCGGGCGGTGTCGTGACCTCCGGTATTGCGCTGGTTCTGGCGCTGATTGCTCTGACCGGTGTGTATGCGTTCGATCCTCGTGCGTTCTTCTTCACCGTGGTGCTGTTCGTAATCGGTGCAGCCTACTTCTTTGGTTACAGCCGTAATAATCTTGTTGCTAATACCGCGGCCGAAGAATTTGCCATGCTGGAAGCGGCAGCGCATGAACTGGATGACGAAGCAGAGTCTGCGTCTGTGTCTGGGTCTGGGATGGCCACGGCAAAAGCGGCCTCGTAATCCTAGGTGTCGATGTAAGAATAGCGCTCTGAGGCATCAGTTTCAGAGCGCTTTTCTGTGTTTGCTGCCTGTGTGAATTGCATCCACACAGGTCACTCCGTACCATTCAGGTTTCTTTCATCCTACATCCTGAGCCTGTCTGCCTGTGTCTCTTTCCCAGTTAACCCGTGAACAACAAGCCGTCGTCGCCCATCGAGAGGGGCATGCCCGGGTGCTTGCTGTGGCGGGCGCTGGAAAAACATCGACACTGACTCATTTTATTCAGGCTCGCCTGCAAGAGAATGTACCTGCGCGGCGGATGCTGGTGTTGATGTACAACAAGGCGGCGCAGGAAGATTTTCAGAAGCGTCTGACGTCACTTGTCAGTGGTCAACCTCTGCCTCAGATCCGAACGTTCCACTCGTTAGGATTGAAGATTTATGATCGCTTGATCGGCATGGGCGCTTTACCTCAATGGCAAGGGAAAGTACTTTCTGATGGAGAGACCGAGAGTATTGTCTGGCGTTTACTGCAGGAAATAGCCGACGATGACACCCGTCAGGATATTCTGTCGCAAAGGCGCAAGTGGGTAGAACCTGCGATGGCGTTTCTTGATTTAGTTAAGTCAGGGTTGTTGCCAGCCGCCGACGTTCTGGAAACACTCGATTACCCACCAGAGTGTCGGATTTTTACCGAACTCTTCTACCGCTTCGAAGACTGGCGTCGCTCGAACTCTCGCATCAGTTATTCCGACATGCTCTATGACCCTGTGATGTGTTTACGGTCGCATCCTGAGCTGGCCGACCACTTTGGTGGTCATATGCAATGGATACTGGTGGATGAGTATCAGGACATTAATGATGTTCAACAGGCGCTTCTGCATATGCTCTGGGGTGGGCGAGGCAATGTTGTTGTTATTGGTGATCCGGATCAGACGATTTATGAATTCCGCGGCTCAAAGCCCGAATTTATCGTAAGCCGATTTGCGCAGGAGTTTGGCGATGCGACGACGTATCAGTTGCCGCATACCTTCCGCTACGGCCATGCGCTCAGCTTCTGCGCTAATCACCTGATTTTCCATAACCGCGAACGCGAAGCCGTAACGGGTTTATCGCACTCAACGACGCCCGATACACGGGTGAAACTGCACCGGGTCCGGAATGAAGCTGCTTTCAGCATAAAGTTGATCCGCGACGCCATTGAGCAGGATGCTAACGCCGACATCGTTGTTATCCACCGTATATGGTCTCTGTCGGCGGCGTTAGAACTGAGCCTTCTGAAAGAAGATATTCCTTACCACCTGGATCACAGTCGATCAGTACTGGAGGCCTGGGAATTACGGATATTCTGGTTGCTTCTGGAAATCGCTTCCGGTCGTTTCAGCGAGCGTTCGCTCCGTAGCCGTGAGGAAAGCTGGTTACACATACTGACGACGCCGTTCCCTAAAGTCAGACGTGCACTCCTTGAACGTATCGCCCAGAAAATGGCCGCTGTGACTCACGGCTACGGCGAGGCCCTGATAGAGGCTTTGCCGGACGATCTGAGCAAATGGCAGATACAACAGCTCGAAGTGCGTGCACAGATCATATCTGCGGCTGAGCTGACTAACATGAAAGGTTGGCGGTTATTGAAAGATTACGCTGAGCAAACCGAACTGGAAGAGGGCATTCGTGATAATGCCTTCAGCGCACAACAGAGCGACGACCGGATAGAGACTATTCGTGCGTTTATGAGTTATGCCCGGAGTACTGATCTCAGCGCGAGCGAATTATCCGAGCACTGGCGGGCTCTTCTGCAGAAAGTAAAGTTACAGAAGAACCAGTCTGACCAGAGGGTCACCCTGACCAGTGCTCACAAAAGCAAGGGACGGGAGTGGGATACTGTGATTATTCCGGGGCTGAACGGTCAGTATTTCCCGTACCATCCGGAAGGAGAGTTCACGACGGCGGCGGATATCGCGAGTGAACGTAGACTTCTCTACGTCAGTATGACCAGGGCGCGTAAGCAGCTGCACCTGCTTGCACCAGATACTCCGGATAAACCACTTCGCGAATGTTCAGATCGCGAAATGCCCAGTAGCTTCGAACGGGAGTTGGGCGTATCACGTTCCCGGGAGCTGTTTGAAACAATCGCTCGTGGAGACAGCGCCTATATACTCCGCGGTCAGGACGGCTATCAACCGCAATGGTTAGGGCATTATCTGGCGCATCTTGGCGCCGGAGATCTTGAAGTACGGTTCGAGGCCTCTGCGCCAGTAGGGCAGGTGAAACGCCCGGGTGGCGTGATCGACAGCAAATTCAATGATGATAAAAAGTTACCCAGAATCGTTCACGACACTTTGGGTGAAGGTATTGTTATCAGTGAGGATAGCGATTACCTGAAAGTCCGGTTTGACAGGGACTCCAGGGTGCGAACTCTCTCAAGAAATGCCGTCATGGACAAAATCCGCCTGCTGTGACGGTTTTCCTCAGCGTGTGGCTTGTTATACTGGGGGCTACATTCAGCCCAGTCGGGCAAACAATTACGGGAAACACTATGACCATCGAACAACAGAAAGTCGTTACCATTCACTACAAAGTCACTGACGTTGCCAGCAACGAAGTGATCGACTCTTCAGAAGGTGGTCAGCCAATGACGTACCTACACGGTGCGCAGAACATCATCCCAGGTCTGGAAGCAGCGCTGGAAGGTAAGCAGGTTGGTGATGAACTGGACGTAACCATCGCACCTGAAGATGCCTACGGCGAGTACAGCGATGAGCGTATTCAGAAAGTACCTCACGAAGCTTTTCAGGGCGTTGAAAGCGTAGAGCCGGGCATGGCGTTTACTGCTCAGACTGAGCACGGTCCGATCAATCTGATCGTGACTGAAGTCGACGAAACTGAAGTAACTGTTGATGCGAACCACCCTCTGGCAGGTAAGTCACTGGCGTTCTCTGTAAAAGTTGAGAGCATCCGTGAAGCCAGCGAAGAAGAACTGCAGCACGGTCACGTGCACGGTGAAGGTGGCGTTGAGCACTGATATCCGTATGACAGAGCAGGCCAGCCATTGGCCTGCTTTTCTTCAGAACCTCATCTCTCTGTCAAAGCCGACAAATTTTTATCTGCCTCATTAATTTACCAATACTGTACAGCTGTCTGCACGCGACTGGTGCGACCTGCCGAAATGCCAGTATTTCTGCACCATTCATCAGCATTTATCTCTCCCGCAATCTTGATGTAAGTCGTGTTTTCTCTGTTAGCACTGCGACCTTCTACGCCACAATATTGCAGCTTTAAAAGGCTGTGATAAATTAAAAGTCAGGCAGCGGAAATAACCTGAAAATTTGTTATTTCACTGGCAACTTTTCGGGGACTGAGCTGTCTTCAAGCATGCCCTGTTCAACAGGTTGAACATTTGGAGGAAATGCAAATGAGAAAAGGCAAAATAGCGGCGTATCGTCGCAAGTCGATGGTTTTCGGTGGCCTGCTGGGTGCCGGCTTTGGCGTAGTAATAGGCAGCATGGTGGGTGCGTCCCTTGAGGCTGCTTTAACGGGCTTCTTTGGTGGCCTGATTCTGGGAGAGATGATTACCTACGGTCGCACCTTTCCGGTACATCACCACCCTCACCAGACAAAAAAATAAGAATTCTGCGCAGCGGTCTTGGGCGGGCCGCTGCGCCTGCTATTATGTCCTGATGTTAACGTCATAAGGCTAATAGCTGAGCATGTCCGTCGCTCCGGATCTTCCCGAGAAGTATTATCTCGACAACTTCATTTACCTTCTCAATCATGTCTCGCAGCTTTATGCAGACATTCTTAATGAGTCTGAGCGCGCTTTCTTTGATGACTTTTTGTCTCTGTCTGAAGACGCTCAGGCTTTGTATGTGCGTCTGCTCAGTCGTCGTGGAGACTGGTTCCGGCGCGACAAAATTATCTACTCTGAAATTTCTGACATTGACGGCGCGGCGGGCGAGTTAAGCAGCCATCGTTTTATTCAAATTTATTCTATCGGCTCGGGTGTGATTCCGGATGAAACTGATTGGTTGAATCTGTATACGCGCCCGGAGCTGGCTTCAGCTATTCAGGCACAGGCCGACCAAAAGCCAGTTTCTTCGTTGCGTAAGCCAGAGTTACTGGCGCTCATGATGGAGGAACCCGAAGTTTACGTGCCTGACTTGCCAGATACCGACATTTACTGCGTTTATGGAGAGCAGGAGCTGGAAACCTTCCGGCTTCTTTTTTTCGGGAACCTGTATCAGGATTTTACTGAGTTTGTTTTGCGTGACCTGGGCATTTATCGTTATGAGTCCTACCAGCTCAACAGTGCGAGTCGCTGGTGCCACCAGCGCGCCGATCTCGAAGCCCACCGGGTGTATCATGCTTTACGCGATGAGGCGGGTGACCTCAAAGACCAAAGCATAGAAGCGCTTTGCCTGATCGCAGATCGCTTACCAGCCTCGGACGAACCAACACTGAGGCGTCGTCGTCACCGTTTTCTGGTCGATATCGGACGTCAGTTGGAAAGACTCGGAGACACTGACAGTGCGTTGGCGGTCTACGAGCGTAGTGTACGCCATCCGGCCCGTGAAAGACGCCTCAGAATCTTAGTATCACAGGGGCGAAACAACGAAGCCGACGCACTGGCCTCTGACATGGCTGATGCTCCAGTCAATGAAGAAGAGCATCAGTTTTTACTCTCATTTGTGCCGCGCAAAATGAAGTACAACCGCGAATTATGTCGTCGTCTTGCTGACAGGGTTTCAAGCCCCGAAGAAGACATTTTGACGATGCCTGCTGAAACTCGTTTATCGCTGGGCGTTGAGCGCGCCGTCGCCGCTGCCCTCGAGTCTGAGAGTCCTGGCGATCGGCTGGTTTACTGCGAGAACCTGCTAATTCCGGGGATGTTTGGCCTTGTATTCTGGTCTGCTATTTATGCAGCCGTTCCGGGGGCGTTTTTCCATCCGTTTCAGATGCGACCAGCGGATTTGTATGAAGCTGACTTCATGGCATTGCGTAAAAGCGAATTTGATACTTGCTGGCAGGCTCTTGAGTCGTCTGATGTGCTTCTTGCGCATGCGCTGTTTACCTACCAGCAGAAGCAGGGCATCGCGAATCCCTTCGTACACTGGGCGGTACTAACCGAAGACCTGATCCGCTTATCCGTTGAACGTATTCCAGTGTCGGCATGGCAGGGAATGTTCCGTTTTCTGGTGAAGGATCTGAGGCAGCATAAAGCAGGTCTTCCAGACCTGATTCGATTCCCAAAAAATGAAGGCTTTGAACTACTGGAAGTCAAAGGTCCGGGAGATACGTTGCAGAAAAATCAGAAAGTCTGGTTCGCCGAATTCGAGCGTTCAGGCATTCCGGCGCGGGTCATTCGTGTAAAAGACGACCCCACCGTCACAGGTGGGGGTCTGACTGGCGCACAGCGAGGTGAGGAGAACCCTGAAGAGTAACTCCCCGGTCAGGCTGCTTTAACGCCCTGAGCGATGGCGATATTTAATGCCGTCACGATTGACTCAAGGCTGGCTGCCAGAGTGTCGCCATCCTGGGCGGCCGCGGTAAAACGCTGGCCTTGTAAGCTGATCTGAACAAACGCCATTGCCTGAGCATCTGAGCCTTCGCCGAGAGAGACCTCTTCAAACTGAACAACCTGCAGGTCGAGCCCGGTCGTCTTGTGCAGAGCGTCGCCGAAGGCACTGATACTGCCGCTGCCTTTACCGTGCAGTGAGATCAGGTTCTGGCCATCATTTAATGTCGCCTGAATCGTGTGGTGCAGGCTGTCATGTTCTGTCTGATAACCAGACAGCTCGTAGTGCCCACCGCGAGGCATAAAGGCCTGGCGGAAGATAGCAACAATCTCTTCACTGCTCAGCTCACGCGCTTCACGCTCTGACGCTGACTGAATGTGTTGTGCCAGTTCGATTTGCATCCAGCGTGGCAGAGTGACACCTAACGCCTGTTCGACAATGTAACTGGCGCCGCCTTTACCCGACTGGCTGTTTACCCGGATAACCGACTGGTACGTGCGGCCGATGTCCTGCGGATCAATCGGCAGGTAGGCAACATCCCAGTGCTCATCTTCGCTCTGCTGCGCAAGACACTTACGGATTGCGTCCTGGTGGCTGCCAGAAAAGGCGGTATAAACCAGTTCTCCCAACCACGGGTGGCGCGGGTGCGTTTTAATGTTGGTGCATTCTTCTACGGTCGCAATGATGTCGTCAGCAATGCTGATGTCGAGCTCGGGGTCGATGCCCTGGCTGTAGAGGTTCATGGCCATCGTTACTATGTCCATGTTGCCAGTGCGCTCACCATTACCCAGAAGCGTCCCCTCTATGCGGTCGGCGCCAGCGAGTAACGCCAGTTCTGCTGCTGCGACGGCACAACCACGGTCATTGTGGGTGTGAATGCTCACCGTAATACTGTCGCGCTTGTCGACATGACGGCAGAACCATTCAACCTGATCAGCAAAGACGTTCGGCATGGCTGATTCCACCGTCGCAGGCAGATTGATGATGGTTTTGTTGTCAGGCGTTGGCTGCCACACATCAATGACGGCGTTACACACTTCGGTGGCAAACTCGACTTCAGTGCTTGAGAAGCTTTCAGGAGAGTACTGAAATACCCATTCTGTTTCAGGAAACTTCTCAGACTCCGCCATTACCTTGGCTGCACCTTTGCGGGCGATGTCGATGATGCCACTCTTCTCAAGCCCGAAGACTTTATTGCGTTGCACCGGAGAGGTGGAGTTATAAACATGCACTACTGCCCGGCGTACACCGCGCAGTGCTTCGTACGTGCGTTCAATTAACTCGTCGCGAGCCTGCACTAGTACTTGAACAGTGACATCGTCAGGGATCTGGCGGGCTTCAATCAGCCAGCGTGCAAAGTCGAAATCAGGTTGTGACGCAGATGGGAAACCGATTTCGATTTCTTTGAAACCCATGCGTACCAAGAGGGCCCACATCTGTTTCTTCTGTTCTACGGTCATCGGGTCGATAAGTGCCTGGTTACCATCACGTAGATCCACAGAACACCAGAGTGGCGCTGTGCTCAGGGCGTTCGATGGCCACTGGCGGTCGTCAAGCGTCACACGCGGGAAGGCGCGGTATTTGGAGTGGTTGAAGCGCGGGTTCGCAGGCGTAGTCATTGTCTTATCCGTGGTTCTGTCCGTTGGTTCTGAATGGGTAATTTCAGTCGTGTATGTCAACTGTCTGGCTGGGTAGTCACTGCCTTTTGAGTAGTACTTCGGTCGGCCTTTTGAGCGTCCCGCCACCGGTGTCTGATTGGAATCACCGGCTGCCTTCACAGTATGGACATAGTGTATGCCTCTTGTTGCGGAGAATGATTGCAAATGTGCCTTTAAAAATGATTGATTGGGCAATAAGTATCTGTAAATATGTTTTATTATGGTTAATTATTGCTTTCATGGGTTAAACGATGGCTAAAACAACTCCTGTGGTGCTCGATCGCACCGATCGACACCTTCTGGATCTGTTGCAGCAGGACGGTAGTCTCAGCAATCTGGAGCTGGCTGATAGGGTAGGGTTATCTCCATCCCCCTGCTCGCGTCGTGTAAAGGCCCTGGAAGACAGCGGTCTGATCACAGGTTACCGGGCCTTACTGGACGCGCGTAAGCTGGGGCTGGATCTGCTGGCACTGATTAATATCAGCATGGACAGGCACACGCCGGAACGTTTCAACAACTTCGAAGAAAAGCTGGCCGCCTGCCCTGAGGTACTTGAGTGCTATCTCATTACCGGACAGTCGGCGGACTATGTACTCAAGGTGCTGGTCGAGGATATGGATGCGTATCAGCAGTTTCTGTTGGGCACTCTGACGCGTATCGAAGGGGTCAGCGGTGTCCATTCTTCTTTTGTAATGCGTAAAGTTGTGGACCGTACCGCGATTCCAATTCCCCGATAGGGTCTATACTTCCAGTTACACAACAGAACCTGAGTGTTGCCAGTGACTTCGATTGATAAAAAACTCACCCTTCAGGTGGTTATCTGGAGCCTTCTTGCCGGACTTGTATTCAGCGGCATACAGATGGTGGTGGATTATCGTGATGCTCAGAAGAACTTTGATCAATCTGTGAATACCCAGCTTGAACGTTCTGTCACGACGGCCGCTCTGGCCCTCTATAATTACGACCAGCGTAGCCTGACTGCGGGTCTCGACAGTCTTCTGACTCATCCGGGGGTCGTTGCAGCGCAGGTTAGTGAAGTGAATACTGACTTTATGATTCGCCAGGGCAGTGTGTCTGATAGTCAGGATTTACTTGAGTTCACCACTCAACTCTACGTGCCTCAGCAGTATCGTACCAACAGCACTGAGTCACCATCGGTCATCGGTGAAGTCACTTTGCTTGCCGATAAGTCTCAGGTGAACGCGGGTTTTGAGCGACGTGCGATTATCGTACTGCTTGCAGACCTGGGGCGCACACTCGCACTGATTGTCGTACTTCTTATAGTACTGCGCTTGCGATTGACGGGGCCGGTACGTCGCCTGACCCGTCGCCTTATTGATGCTGATGTCCACAGCCCTACCCAGCTCAATCTGGAAGTTGAAGAGTCACTTGCCGGTACAGAGCTTGATGACCTCACCTCGAAAATGCGTGACCTGTTATCGGCGATGCAGTTACAGATGGAGCGACGACAGGCGGCGGAGCAGAAAGCGAAACAGCTGAATGAGCAGCTTGAAGAAAAGGTTCACGCGCGAACGCGTGAGCTGCATGAAAGTAATACTAACCTGCAGGCGAGTCTCGATCAGCTTCAGAAAATGCAGGCTTTGTTGCTTCAGGCACAGCGGATGGCGTCGCTAGGCCATCTCGCCGCTGGAGTTGCTCACGAAATCAATAATCCTGTGGCGGTGGTTTACAGCAACATTGCGACCTTGAGTGAATATCTCAGTGAGTTGATCAGTCTTGCTGAAGAATATCAGCATGCCGAAGATAAAATTAACGATAACGAGTTACGCTCAACACTTGAGAAAATGCGTGACGCTATTGATCTGGCGTTTGTGAAGGACGACGGGCCAGAGTTAATTTCAGCGTCCAAGCACAGTCTTGAGCGTGTCAGAAATATCATCAGCGAACTGAGAACGTTCGCTGATTCCGATTCGCTGGAGCGAGAGAAAGTGTCTCTCAATGACCTGTTGCGTGAAGCCGCGCGGACTGTTGACGCCTGCCAGAGGGATGACATCCGCCTGATTACGCTCGTAGAGGAAAGCCTTGAGGTCGACGTTGTGCCGTCTCAGGTGAGGTTGATCCTCGGGAAAATTATCGAGAACGCCTGCGAGGCCATGCCGGCCGGTGGCAATATTGAGATCGCCTCAGAACTGGAGGATAACTACATTAACCTGGTTATCAAAGACAGTGGCTGTGGTATGGACTCGGGCCAGCTGGAAAAAGCCATCAACCCCTTCTACAGCAACAAAGCCGTAGGCGAGGGCACAGGGCTGGGGCTGACCGTCGCCTATAATCTGATGTTAAATCAGGGAGGTGAGCTGAGCATGGCCAGTGAAGAAGGGCATGGCACTATGGTGGTTCTTAAGTTTCCCAGAGATAATGTGCTCTTCTGAACTGCTCCCCTGATTGAACCCATCTCCCGGTTAGGGTAGTTTCCAGCTGAACTGCTCTGACAACGGAAACACGTCATGTCTAAAAAATCTTCATCCGGTGGCCTCGTATACTCCACTGAATTCGGTCGCGCCTGTCCGGGGTGCGGCGAAGCCGTTGACCAATGTACTTGTGATCAGGAGCAGGCGCCAGAAGGTGACGGCATTGTCAGAGTCGCGCGCGAAACCAAAGGTCGTGGTGGCAAAGTCATGACTCTGGTATCTGGCGTCCCACTGGTTGGTAGTGAGCTGAAGACTCTGGCCAAAGAGCTGAAGAAAAAGTGTGGCACAGGCGGCGCCCTGAAAGACGGCGTTATTGAAATTCAGGGCGAGCAGCGTGATCTTCTGGTTTCTGAACTGACCAGGCGCGGATTTACCGTCAAAAAAGTAGGGGGCTGACACTTGGCTAAGGCTTTGATTGTCTATGCACACCCGGCTCATCAGCGCTCAAGAGCAAACCGTGCGTTGTTGAACCGTATCAGCGACCTGCACAATGTGACGGTGCATGATCTTTATGAAACCTACCCAGACTTTTTTATTGATGTAGAAGCCGAACAGAAATTGCTTCTTGAACATGATCTTATTGTTATTCAGCACCCAGTCTATTGGTACAACATGCCAGCATTGTTGCGTGAATGGCAGGATCTCGTATTGGAATATGGCTATGCCTACGGGCGTAAGCAGCAGCGTCTGGCAGGCAAATATATGTGGGTTGTATTGACGGCCGGGGCACCAGAGCATACTTACAGCGACACTGGTGTTAATGAGCGCCCGTTGAGTGAGTATTTTCTTCATTACCCGCGGATGGCGAACGTTTGTCATCTGGAAATGAAACCCACCTTTGAGGTTTATCATGGTCGTCATTCTCCGGATGAGGACCTTGATAAAACGGTTGAGCAGTATCGCTCCTGTCTGTTGAAGTATCTTAAGGAGCACCCGGGCGATGCATGAAGCTGGCTTCCTTATGCAGGCGTTTGTCTTTCTGGCCGCCGCGGTGATTGCGGTGCCTATTGCTGCTCGTCTTGGCCTGGGCTCTGTTCTCGGCTATCTCTGTGCGGGCGCTGTGATCGGCCCGTTTGCGCTGGGTCTGATTGGTCAGGATATCGAAGAGGTGATGCACTTCGCTGAGTTCGGTGTCGTGATGATGCTGTTTCTCGTGGGGTTAGAACTTGACCCATCGAAGCTCTGGCGCATGCGTGTACCCATTGTGGGTATGGGCGGGCTGCAGGTCGTTATCACCAGTGCCGTCATTGCCGGTATTGCTCTGGTTTACCTGGATAATTGGCAGCATGCGGTCGTGGTCGGCATGGTTCTGTCATTATCTTCTACCGCCATTGTTCTGCAGACCTTGAATGAAAAAGGTCTGATGAAGAATGACAGCGGTCAGTCGGCCTTCGCTGTGCTTCTATTTCAGGATATTGCGGTTATTCCAATGCTGGCGGTGTTGCCATTGCTAGCTGTGGCAGAGGTCGGTACGTTCAGCGATAAGCACAATCTGCCCGGTTATCAGAGTGCCCTGATGGTTTTGGGTGCTGTTGTCGGTATTGTTGTTGTTGGTCGCTGGTTGAGCCGCTCGGTCTTCCGGATTATTGCTGAAACCCGTTTACGTGAAATGTTTACCGCCACAGCGCTATTTCTGGTGGTCGGTATCGCTCTGCTGATGGAGCATATAGGTCTGTCTCCGGCGTTGGGTACCTTTGTTGCTGGTGTGGTTCTGGCGAACTCGGAATACCGTCATGAGCTGGAAGCCGAGGTTGAGCCGTTTAAGGGATTGTTACTGGCGCTGTTCTTTATTTCGGTGGGTGCCTCAATCGACTTTGCCCTACTGATGGAGAATCCATGGCCAATCCTTGCAATGGTTGGCGGGCTGGTGCTGGTCAAGCTGGTGGTTCTGCTGATTTTGGGTAAGGCATTCGGGCTCAGTAGTCGTAGCAATGCCATTTTCACTTTCTCGCTGGCGCAGGCGGGTGAGTTTGCATTTGTGCTGTTCAGCTTTGCAGCAGCAAGAGATGTTCTGCCAGCTTACATCATCGACCCGCTGACACTGGTCGTGGCATTGTCGATGGCACTGACCCCTTTACTGTTTGTTATTAATGAGCGCCTCGTACTGCCTCGCTTGCGCGGAGCGAAAGCCTCAGAACGAGCCCATGATGCAATTAAAGAACCGGAAGGGAAGGCGATTCTTGTTGGGTTTGGTCGTTTTGGTCAAATCGTGGGACGTCTGCTGCGCATGAACGGCTTTGAAATCACCGTACTTGAGCACGATGCTGCCCAGGTGGATCTTGTTCGTAACTTTGGTCATAAAGTGTATTACGGTGATGCCGCCCGCATGGACCTGCTGGAAACCGCAGGCATTGAAGACGTCGACTTGCTGGTACTGGCGATTGATGATCACCAGCGTATGTTGAAGACCATTCATCAGGTGAAGCGTCATCATCCGGATATAAAAATTCTGGCCCGTGCCGCTGGGCGTCGTGAAGCCGCGGAGTTGCTTCATGCCGGTGCGGATCACATTGAACGTGAAACGTTCGACTCGGCGTTGTCGATGGGGCGTAAGGCGCTGTCGCTGATGGGGTTCCGTGCCTATCAGGCGCAACGTGCAGCGCAGCTGTTCAAACACCACGATAAGAAGAGCCTGTTCGCTCTGAGTGAAGTGATTGAGGATGATAAGAAGTATCTGACGGTTGCCAAGCAGCATGCTACCGATCTGGAGAAGGTGCTCAAGTCGGATGATCAGGCGAATACTGAACTCGATGACAGAGGCTGGGACAGTGGCAGTTGATCCTGCGAGCCTCTATGGCCGGGAAGTAAACACTGATGATGAGGGAATGAATTTCGCCCTCGATCTTGCGGCACTGGCGGCAGAGCAGGGCGAAGTCCCTGTGGGTGCTGTGATTGTCAGCGACGGCCGGATTATCGGCGTAGGATCAAACTCTCCGATTACTGCACTTGATCCGACCGCCCATGCTGAGGTGAACGCCATCCGTGATGCCGCCATGCGTATTGGTAATTATCGCCTGAGCGGCGCCACTCTGTACGTCACAGTAGAGCCCTGCAGCATGTGCTCAGGCGCAATTATTCACAGTCGCATCGGGCGCGTGGTTTACGGTACAACAGAGCCGAAAGCGGGCGTTGTGGAAAGCGCCGAGCGCTTTTTTGATAAGCCATTTCTTAACTGGCAGGTAGAGGTTGTGGGTGGCGTGCAGGCTGAGCAGTGCGCCACGACTATGACTGAATTTTTTGCCATGCGCCGGGCGGGGAAAAAGAAGCTGAAAAAAGCATCTCCTGCCCCAGACTGAGTCAGTGTAGTTTCAGAGTAAGGGTGGAATAACTGTCACAGGGACATCGGAGCCGTGTAAGGCTTCGCTGTCACTCTCATCGGCAATGATCTGCTCTTCATTCCAGATCAGAACATCGTAGTAGCGGCGTATATTCTGAACGTAATTCACAGGTTCCTGACCACGAGCGTAGCCGTAGCGAGTCTGACGGTAGTAACGTTGCTGTGTCAGCAGCGGTAGTACTTTTTTTACATCGATCCAGAGGTCGGGATTGCGGCCCAACTTCTCGGCCAGCCTGCGCGCATCTTCCAGATGACCAAAGCCTACGTTGTAAGCGGCTAATGCCATCCAGGTTCGGTCTGGCTCGCGCACGGACTCATCCAGACGTTCGCGTAATCCCGCCAGATAACGACTACCGCCCGCAATACTTTGCGAAGGATCCAGGCGGTTAGTGACGCCAAGCTCACCTGCGGTTCTCAAGGTCAGCATCATCAGACCCCGGACGCCCGTAAATGAACGTGCTCTCGGATTCCAATGACTTTCCTGATAGCCCATTGCTGCCAGCAAACGCCAGTCGAAGCCGTGTTTCTCAGCTCCGGCTTTGAAGTCTTTTTCATAGCGCGGCAGAATTTTCCGGCTATGACGCAGAAAACGATGCGCCCCAACGTAATCAAACTGGCCAACGTGGCCGTAGAACCGCTCCGACAGCTCAGCCATCAGCACGCCGGTTTCAGGGCGGTAGAAAAAATCAAAAGTACGATCCCGCAACGATTCATCTGCACGCCGTGGCATGACCCAGGCAACGGTCTGAATTTCACCGAGAGTAAACGCGACGTCGAGATTCGGGAGATACGAACGCATCAGGCGGAATTCATTCGAATTCACCAGCGTAAAGTCGAGCTCGCGGTCGGACACCATTTGCAGCAGGTCAGATGCATCCAGCTCGTTGGTTTCCCGCCATGACAGAGACGGTAGCTCGGTCTTCTGCCAATGTCTGAGAGTGCGTGCATGTCGTGATTTTGCCGGAACCATCAGACGCCCGGTTTGCAGGTCTTCAATGGACTCAGGCTTTGGTGTCCGCAGGCGATAGACGATCTGTTCTGATATGGAAGAGTATGTTGGGCCGTAAACCACGGGATAGCCGGATGTCTGCTCTTTGGTGAAACCGGCCGCTGAAATGTGGGCTTCGCCGCTTTCGAGCGCTTCCATAGCGGCCTGAAGATTATCTACCACCATCAGTTCAAGCTCTACGCCAAGATAATCGGCAAATGACTCAACCAGTTCGTATTCGTAGCCCGTCGCGCCCTGACGTTCTTCATAGTAGGTGGTGGGGTTGTTGCGGGTAACGACGACCAGGCGGCCCTCTTCAATGATCTGATCGAGCAGAGTTGGGTGCCGGCTGCTCACAAGCAATGCAACCACAGCCAGTGTGGTTAATACACGTCTTGCATTCCTTATGGTGTTCAGCAGCCTGGTCATAAGTATTTAACATCTCCCTTAGACTTGAGAGTTTAGCTCCTGTGAGTCAGTTAAAACAGCGATGCGGAAGAATTTTACCTGCGCCTGAAATAGTGAAACTTGGGTAATGCTTTGAAATATATACAGAAAACATCTCATAGTTAGCACTACCTGAGGTTACTCACCCGGGAACAGACTGTTCTTCCGTCCAGATCTGATTTTCTTTTGCTGTGCCTTCTGTATGGCAGATGAGAGGCTGATCCAGTACAATTCGGCCTCATTTTTTTCCTGTTATGAGTCGAACCACCATGCTTGAGCTGCGTGGCGCCCCGGCGCTTTCCTCATTCCGTCAGAACAAAATCCTCACCAAGCTGCAGTCAGCCGTACCGGGCGTGACCGGTGTTTATGCCGAGTTTGCGCATTTCGCTGATCTGAAAGCCGATTTGAATGACGCTGAACTCACTGTCCTTGAGCGTATTCTGCGCTATGGGCCGAAAGCCGAGCAGAAAGACGGCGCTGGTGAATTGTTCTTAGTCGTGCCGCGTTTTGGCACCATTTCGCCGTGGTCTTCAAAAGCGACGGACATCGCTCATAACTGTGGTTTGGCGAATGTTGATCGTCTGGAGCGCGGTGTTGCTTACTACATCGAGGGGGCAACTGCCGCTGACCGTGATGCGATTGCTGCGGTACTGCACGATCGCATGACTGAAGTGGTTCTTGAAAACAGCGCAGCGGCAGCCAACCTGTTCTCACACGCTGAGCCTGCGCCGCTGAGCACCATTGATATTCTTGGTGGTGGTCGTGATGCCTTGATCGCCGCTGATCAGAATCTGGGTCTGGCTTTAGCTGAAGACGAAGTCGATTATCTGGTTGAAAACTACATTAAGCTGGATCGTAACCCGACCGACGTTGAACTCATGATGTTTGCCCAGGCGAACTCTGAGCACTGCCGCCACAAGATTTTTAACGCCAGCTGGACCATCGACGGCGAAGATCAGGACAAATCCCTGTTCGCCATGATCAAAAACACTTACGAGTGTTACAGCGAAGACATTCTGTCGGCGTACAAAGACAACGCCTCTGTGATCCGTGGTCACCACACGGGCCGCTTCTTCCCGAATCCGGACACTGACGAAAAGGCACGTAACTACAGCTACCACCAGGAAGACATGCATATCCTGATGAAGGTAGAAACGCACAACCATCCAACCGCGATTGCTCCGCACTCTGGTGCAGCAACCGGCTCTGGTGGTGAGATCCGTGACGAAGGCGCGACGGGTCGAGGCTCCAAGCCAAAAGCGGGCCTGACGGGTTTTACCGTATCGGACCTGAAAATTCCGGGCTTCGAACAGCCATGGGAAAGCCAGTACGGCAAACCGGATCGCATCGTCTCAGCCCTCGACATCATGCTCGAGGGTCCCATCGGTGGTGCGGCGTTTAACAACGAATTTGGCCGTCCGGCGCTGTGTGGTTATTTCCGTACCTTTGAACAAGAGCACGACGGCGAAGTTCGTGGTTATCACAAGCCGATTATGATAGCGGGTGGTTACGGCAATATCCGTGACGACCATGTTCAGAAGGGTGATATCCCGGTCGGCGCACGCCTGATCGCTCTGGGTGGCCCGGCGATGCAGATTGGTCTGGGCGGTGGCGCGGCGTCGTCTATGTCGTCTGGCCAGTCGAATGCTGATCTGGACTTTGCTTCGGTACAGCGTGAAAACCCAGAGATGGAACGCCGCTGTCAGGAAGTGATCGACCGCTGCTGGCAGCTGGGCGATGACAACCCGATTGCCTTTATCCACGACGTAGGTGCGGGTGGCTTGTCTAACGCCTTCCCTGAGCTGGTGTCTGACGGTGGCCGTGGCGGTAAATTCGAGCTGCGTAACGTACCGAATGACGAGCCGGGCATGAGCCCGCTGGCAATCTGGTGTAACGAGTCTCAGGAACGCTATGTCATGGCTGTTGCTGAAGAAGACATGGAGGCGTTCGATGCCATCTGTACCCGTGAACGCTGCCCCTATGCCGTCGTCGGTATCGCCACCGAAGAAGAACACCTGACCGTCACCGACAGCCACTTCGACAACAGCCCGGTAGATCTGCCACTTGAAGTCCTGCTGGGTAAAGCGCCACGTATGCATCGTGATGTCGCGACCCGCGGAAAGAGCGAAGACACCTTCAGCAGCGACGGCATCGACATGACCGATGCCGCCAAGCGCATCCTGACGCTGCCTACCGTGGCGAGTAAATCCTTCCTGATCACCATTGGTGACCGTTCGATTACCGGTACTGTCGCACGTGATCAGTTCGTTGGCCCTTGGCAGGTGCCCGTGGCTGACGTTGCTGTAACGACGGCGTCTTACGACACCTATGCCGGTGAAGCCATGGCAATGGGTGAACGTACGCCGGTGGCTCTGATTGATGCGCCAGCTTCCGGTCGCTTAGCTGTGGCAGAAGCCATCACCAACATCGCTGCCGCACCGATCAACAAGATGGCCGACATCAAAATGTCGGCGAACTGGATGTGTGCAGCGGGCCACGACGGTGAAGACGCCAAACTGTACGACACCGTAAAAGCTGTGGGTATGGAACTCTGCCCAGAGCTGCAGGTAACCATTCCTGTGGGTAAAGACTCCATGTCAATGAAGACCCGCTGGACCGAAGTTGATGCAAACGGAAACGGCGAAGATAAGGCGGTGACTGCGCCAATGTCCCTGATTATCACCGGTTTCGCGCCCGTGTCTGATGCCCGCAAAGTTTTGACCCCAGAACTGAAGCGCACAGACGACGCCACCGACCTGATTCTGGTGGATCTGGGTCGTGGGCAGAACCGCTTGGGTGCTTCCTGTCTGGCGCAGGTATTCAACCGCGTGGGTGATACCGCACCTGACCTGGATGACGCAGAAGACCTGAAAGCCTTCTTCGCTGTGGTACAGGGCCTCAACGCCGACCGCAAACTGCTGGCGTACCACGACCGTTCAGACGGTGGCCTGTTTGCCACCCTGACCGAAATGGCGTTTGCCGCGCATACCGGTCTGGATATCAAGCTCGACTTATTAGCTGAAAACAAAGATGAACTTGCTGCTGCTCTGTTCTCAGAAGAACTGGGTGCCGTCATGCAGGTGAAGCGTGACGACCTGGAAGAAGTACTGGCACAGTTTGAAGCGGCGGGTCTGGGTGACTGCACTCAGGTCATCGGTACGCTGAACGACGACGACCAGATTACCTTCAGCTTCCAGGACGAAGAATTCCTCAGCGAAAGCCGCGTGACCTGGCAGCGCCTGTGGGCACAGACCAGTTTTGAGATGCAGGCACTGCGTGACAACGCCGATTGCGCGAAGCAAGAATTTGATGCTCTGCTAGACGCGGAAGATCCGGGTATCCATGCCGAACTGAGCTTTGACATAAATGAGGACATCACCGAAGACATTACGTCTGACCTCGGCGATGAGCGCCCATTGGTAGCGATCCTGCGTGAGCAGGGCGTTAACGGCCAGATCGAAATGGCCGCTGCCTTCGACCGCGCTGGCTTCGACACCGTCGACGTGCACATGAGCGACGTACTTTCTGGTTCTGTGACCTTCGAAAACTTCCGTGGCCTGGTGGCGTGTGGTGGTTTCTCCTACGGTGACGTACTGGGTGCCGGTGAAGGTTGGGCGAAGTCCATCCTGTTCAACGAACAGGCCCGTGCTCAATTCAAAGCCTTTTTCGAGCGTAACGATACGTTTGCTCTAGGTGTGTGTAACGGCTGTCAGATGCTCTCCAACCTGCACGAACTGATCCCGGGCGCTGAACACTGGCCGCACTTTGTTCGCAACACCAGCGAACAGTTTGAAGCCCGCGTTGCCATGGTCGAAGTTCAGGAATCCGATTCTGTCTTCCTCGCCGGTATGGCAGGCTCACGTATGCCAATCGCCATCGCCCACGGTGAAGGTCGTGCAGAATTCGCCAACGAATCCGACATCGACGAACTGGCGGGTCAGATTGCGCTGCGCTACACCGACAACTACGGCAAAGTCACCGAACAATACCCACTGAACCCGAACGGTTCACCACAGGGTATCACCGGTCTGACCGCCGCTGACGGCCGTGTCACTATCATGATGCCGCACCCAGAGCGCGTGTTCCGTGCGATTCAGAACTCGTACATTCCAGATGGAGAGTGGAGCGAAGACGGCGCCTGGATGCGGATGTTCCGCAATGCTCGGGTTTGGTGCTCTGAAACTTGACAACCAATGGAAAAGTTCAGTAATGCTCCGGTAGTCTACATCGAATTGAGAATGGAATTTTGTCCTGATGGTGATAACCCTATCCAATGATGTTATTGAAATGCCTTCTAAGCCACTGATTCGGTGGGCGGGGAGTAAACGTAAGTTAATACCGGTATTGGTGAAAAACCTTCCAGCTGGGTTTACAAGATACGTTGAACCGTTTTGCGGTTCAGCGTGTTTGTTTTTTCATATTCAGCCAAAATCAGCACTATTATCCGATTTTAACCCTGAACTCATTAATGCTTACAATCAGGTGTGTGAGAGGGCTGATATTTATTCGGTCCTCTGTGCTCTTCCTCAAACTAAAGAATATTATTATGAGTTGAGAGCGCAGAAGCCTGAGGTCTTAGATGAATTTTCCCGAGCAGTGCGTTTCTTGTATCTAAATAGATACTGCTTTAATGGTATCTATAGAACAAACAGACAGGGTTTCTTTAATGTCCCATATGGTAGTAGAACAGGGGGGTTTCCCTCTAAAGAAGAGTATGAGCATATACGGAACTCGCTGTTACGGGCATCAATTCAAAGGTTAGATGCAAGGGATGCCATTAGAGCTACTAAAAAGGGTGACTTTGTCTATCTAGATCCACCTTATTCTGATAGTGGGCGATTTACAGGTGAATATGGAGTTGGTAGTTTCGACTCAGATAGACTTGAAGAACTTTATTCTTGGTTGGAACGCATAGATCAGAAAAAAGCTTATTTCTTACTATCATACAAGGCTACTCCCCAAGTTATAAAAAAATTGAAGGAAAAGTACATAGTAAGTGATGTGAGTGTAAAGCGTCATATATCTGGCTTTAAGAAAAATTGGGACGTGGCAAGTGAGATATTGGTAAAAAATTATGAATGACAATGGAATGTTGAATTTGCTTGTTTTCTCTGATCTTCACATGGAAAACTCTGGATCTAGTCAAGATACTAGGCTATTGACTGAGGATGACGAGTTTTCAAAGAGCATACTGGAAAAAATATCAGAACTAGACGTAAATCTAGATTATGTGGTGTGTTCCGGAGATATTTCTAACAAAAGTTCGCCGGTAGGGTTTGATGTAGGATGGAAATTTGTCAAGGATGTTGCTGACTACAGTCGAGTTGCTAGAGAAAACCTGATAGTTGTCCCTGGAAATCATGACCATGATTCTAGGCTAAATAACTCACATTGTCCAAAGTACAATTTGCAGTTTTCAGTAGATGATTTTCCGTTTCCAAATAAAGTCGATAATACTCATTTCTGGGCTTGGAATTGGGCTCATAAAGAATACGAAGAATTTAATTTGATATCTGTCAATAGTAGCGCATTTCACGGTTATGGTGATGAGTGGAAGCATGGAAGAGTTCCGAATAGGACAGCAGATCAGATTAGAGACTATATGAAATCCGAAGCGGTTAGAAAAAAGAAGTTTAATCTTTTAGTTACTCATCATCACCCTTTCAGAATGGATTATGTGGACCAAGAGGAAGACTATGAGGCTATCGATGGGGGAGAGTATTTGATCGAAGCTGTTCAGAATAGTAGGAAGGGTCCTTGGTTGATTGTACATGGTCACAAACATTTTCCTGATATTAAGTATGGCCCCTCTAGAGGAGCTTCTAGGCCGGTTGTTTTTTCGGCTGGTAGTCTTTCCGCAAAGCTGTACCCTAAAATTAAAGACAGGACTACAAACCAATTTTATGTGTTGAGTGTGGATTTGGATGCGACGGCTAAGAATGGCGGTGTTACTGGAGAGTTTAGAACATACGAATGGACAATGACATCAGGGTGGCGACTGTCGGAAGGTAATTCCTTGCCTGAAAGAGGTGGATTTGGTTCAGCGTTGAAGTCAATGGAAATTATTGAAGAAGTTGCTAAGATATTTGAAAATAGTTCTAAAAGAATTGCAAAAGATAGTGAGATAAAGCATTTAAATAGCTACTTGAAACACTTGATGCCAGAAGATCTCGAAGTTCTTGTGGCGGAATTTAAGGATGAGGGTTACATCGCTGATATTTCTGGGAACGAGTTCAAAGAAATAGGAGTGTCCAATGGATAATTCAATATATGCTGCTTACAATGCTCGTTCTCTATCCATATCTGAAATATGTCAACGTTTTGTCGAAAATGAAGCGTACTATAAGCTCAGTGCACCTAATCATTCTCTTTTAATTGGACCGAGAGGTAGTGGTAAAACTACTTTGATGAGAATGCTTCAAGTTGAGGCGTTGGGCTATAGCTACAAATCTAAGGTTGCGCATCTGGATTCGATTGACTATTGCGGCGTCTTTGTACCCACCGACAGGCTTTGGAAACAGCAATATAGCAGGCTGATGAACGTGGCTGATGTGGATAAGCGTAATCTGTTGCTAAAGGTCGCTGGAACACTGTTTACCTTTCACGTTATAAGTTGTATATGCGATTCTCTTCGTTATAGATTCTCAGAAAGCACAGAGTTTAAATCACTGTTGTTTACCGATCATACGGAAGCTGATGTAGTAAATTCTTTATCGCGACTGTGGGAGGTTAATCCGGAGATTCCATCCGCTAGAAGTCTCTCTTCTTCAGTATTGAGAAGAAAATCTGAACTAACAAAATCCTTGTCTGCAGTATTGTCCGGAGATGCTTCATTGGCGGAAATAATGAAGTTTTCAGATTTTTCTGACTCAGTACAAACTATCTCTGACACTGTGAGAGAAATTAATATTTCTTCTGGAGAGGAATCTGGTAAATGGGTATTTCTTTTTGACGAGTTAGAACTTGCGCCTGATAATATCTTAAAGCCTCTGTACCAAGCCATGAGAGGTGGGCCTGAGAATATATTTTGGAAGTTGTCATTGTCACCATATAACCAAAATTTAAACATTGATGAAAGTGAAACTAGACCAATGCCAAATCACGATTACGATGTGATTCGCATTCCTGATGTCTCTGGCCAGTCTATCGATTTCGCAAGGTCTTTAGTGGCGCATGTTTTTCAGAAGAATGGTTACAGAAGAGATGTTGAAGAATATTTTGATGAGCCTTGCACCATGGATGTTAAAGAGGTTTTTTCCGGACTTGAATCTTCGGATGAAGGTTTCAGTAACTACTTAAAAGAACATGATATTGATGTTGAAAATATAGAAAAATATGGAGATAAAAAGGGGGATAAGGGGCCCACTATTCGGAAAATCAAGTTTATTGCTCAAATTAGAAATCATTTTCGTAGTGGTGGGCGAATGAAACCAAGGCGTTCTATTCCTGATTTTTATCTCGGGTTTGATAATATCTGTAAGTCAGTAGAATACAATCCAAGAATGATTATTGCGATTTCTAATACACTTATTTCAACTCTAAAATCTAATGGCAGAATAAGCCTATCTAAGCAGGGGGAAAGTCTTAGGAAAATATACGAATCTCAAATTGCGCTTTATTCTAGTATCTCAGTGGATGGTATGAAGACAGGTTTTTCTACGATTAATGATTTTGTAGAGTTCCTAGGGAACTACTTTAAAGATCTGATGGTTGGTCCGGAGTTTAATGCGGAACCACCTTTAACCTTCATTGTAAATGATGATACGTATGTAGAGTTAATAGGTGCTGCACTTAATGTTGGGGCGTTAGTGTTACTGCCTTCAGATTGCAAACATGATTTTGGGGTCGACGGACCTGAAAATACGAGATGTCGGCTTTCTTACCTTATGGCCCATAATTACAGGTTATGGCTGACTAGCCAGGGAGTTTGCGATTTGTCTAGAATACTGAAAGGCACAAGAAATTCAGTCTCAAAAAGGCTTTCCCAAGAAGATCAGTTGGATTTATTATGAAACTGAGGAAAACAGCTATCGAGTCCGGTTACGATTTAGCAATCTTTGGTTTAGGCTATGAAAGCCGGTCTATCTTTGCCAAGGCTAAAGGAGTAGACGCTGATAGATCTATCTCTATTGGATATAAAACTAATACAGATGTACTTTCTTACCAGAGTAATAAAATTTTCTTTGAGAACCATGGTTGTGATGTTTTCGAATTGCACGATGATGAAATATTCGAGTTGGTTCAAAGTAAGTTATCTGAGGTGTGTAAATCGAATATAGATGGTGCGTCGATTTATTTTGACATCACAGTCTTTACGCGCTCAAGAATCGCATCTGTTTTAGGTTGCCTTTTAAATAGTAGATCTTTGCTGGCGAATATTACTATTGACTATGTTCCCTCAAGGTTTGTAGATCCACCTATTGGTATTACACCGGTTAAGAATGTATGTGCTATCAACGAGAGGTATGATGGAGTTCTAGGCGACTTAAATAAACCAGTAGCTTTGATTCTTCCTCTTGGATATGAAAAAAGCAAAGCTTTAGGGTTGGTTAATTATATTGATGCAGGAAGAAACTTCGTTTTTTTGCCTAAGAGTTCAGAAGAGAAATTCTTTGATGAGGTTTTAAATAACAATAGTGAGATTCTTGTAGATACTGACTCTACAGATATCTTCCACTATGATGTTGCAGATCCATACTCTTTTTACGTTGATCTGAAAACACTGGTTTTAAATTCGCTCTCCATTTATAGGCCATTGCTCGTACCTCTCGGACCTAAGATCGCTTGTGCTATTAGTGTTATCATTGGAGAGGAGTTATATCCAGATGTACCAGTTTGGAAGGTCTCATCAAATCATTCTGAGAAACCAGTGGAAAGAGCTGCCGTAGGTTCGAGAATTAGTTTCACATTAGACTTGTAGTGGCTGCTTGAAGGGTTTCTTATGGAGTTTACTAAGGTAATTAGTGAGCCTGTTGATACCTGAACCGGTTTTTGTTTCCCTGTAGTGCATCTGATAACAAATATAACTTGGGATCAAGTTTCTTCTGCGTAGTGAGCGTTGAGATTGGTTTCGAATCAGTTTGCCAGCGCCCGCAACACCAACTCAGGCTCCCTCGCCACAACATTCAACAGCACCAATGCCGGACCTTGCGGAGAGCGATCACCGCGCTCCCAGTGGCGCAGGGTACTGACACTGATGCCAAAGGCAGAGGCAAACTCATTTTGTGACATATCCAGCTTCGCCCGGATAGCTTTTACATCAAGCGGCCCGAACTCATGGATAACCGCCTTTTGGGCTTTCCCTTTTGAAAATTCGACGGCTTCTTTCAGCCCTTGCTCAATACTTGCGAATGCACTACTCATCGACTTCACCATAATGCTTGCGTAACAGGTCGGTGAGTCTGGCCAGATCGTTTCTCTCAGCTTTGCTGAGGTTAGCCTTTTCACCTTTCCCAAATACAGTCAGAAGAAAGAGGGGTATGGTTCCGTTGTGGTAGAAGTACACGACACGGGCACCACCCCTTTTGCCTCGCCCTTGGGCAGACCAGCGTAGTTTACGTATCCCGCCGGTTCCTTGCAGGATATCGCCAGCCATAGGGTGACGTGCTAAGTAATTGATAATACTCAGCTTCTCTTCATCCGTGAAAAGATTGATAGCTCGCTTCTGAAATTCAGGGAGCTCTACGATTGTCTGCATAGGACTTAGTGTAATCCAATGGATTACCTTTTAGCAAGAAGGCGAGCAGAACAGTGTGTGTCTCATTGACCTCAAAGTGTCGACCAATGTTGAGATTGCTCGCGAATAGCCAGACAAGCTAGCTGAATTGCTCATACATGGAGATTTGAAGTCTGAAGCGTTGTTTGTCCGATACGCTGTCGGGAATAGGATTCCCTCCTAGAAAGGGGGCAGTGGTGTTCCAGAACGATGTTCGCGAATAGCCAGCCAAACTGACTAACACACCCCTACGTTCTATGACGTATACCTTAGGTCCGCTTCTTCCCTTAATTTAGGTTGAGAAGGAGGTTCTGATGATTAAAGTTGGCACGGTGAAATCTATCTGGCGTTATCCGGTAAAGGGGATGGCGGGTGAGTCGTTGGGTTCTGCGCAGGTGTCTGAGCGTGGTGTCTATGGTGACCGCGTTCTGGCGGTCCAGGATGTGGTCCGACAGGAAATTCAGAGCTGTAAATTCCGACCTGAGCTGCTGAAGTGCCGGGCTACGCTGACAGGGCAATTGGTTGATTCTGACGCGCCAGCCTCTGTTGATGTTCTTTTCCCGGATGGTTGCAGGTTGAGTGCGGCGTCTCCGGGTATTCACCAGAAGATTTCTGACCTTCTTGGCCATTCAAGTCGTATCCAGGCCCTGCGTCCTGCGTCGGATGAGGCGTTTTATCAGCGGTTCAAAGAAGATGATCACACCTGGCTGGACGAACTGAAAGCGACCTTCGAGCGTGAGCCGGGTGAGCCACTGCCCGATCTGGATAATCTGCCTGAAGAGATGCAGACCTATGTTTCATTGCTGGGCAGTTTTTTTCTGGTATCGCCATTTCATATAGTGACGACTGCGAGCCTCGACTATCTGAAGTCTAAGAATCCTGATTCTGACTGGCATGTTGAGCGCTTTCGTCCCAACCTTGTCATCGAAACGCTCCCCGAGTTTGATGGTCTTGTAGAGCAGTCGTGGGTTGGGTGTTCTTTGAAGGTGGGTGGGGTCACTGTATCGTGCTCAGACACTGCACCCAGGTGCGGTGCTGTTGTGCGCGAGCAGCAGGGGGTACCGAAAGACTCCAGGGTTCTGAGGACCATAGTACGGGAAGCTGAGCAGAATCTTGGTGTTTACGGCGATATATCTGCCACCGGGAGCATCTGCGTGGGTGATGCGGCTTATTTGTACCGTACTATCGATGACTAGCCCTCGGGTGTGAGGCCTGTCAGCGTAATATACTGAGTAAATTATTGATGTCCTGCTATGATGTGGTAATAACTCGCTGGCGATAAGTGACGACTCTAAGGAATTGACAGTCCTGCTGGTTTGCTCAGACATTTCTTTGGTTTGTTATATGGCACATTTCAGCTGGCGGCGATACTTTGGCCGCGCCTGTATTTCCTCTCTTCTGTTTCTTTCAATTTTCTCTCATTCCGAAAACGCACCAGACAGAACTGTCTTCACCATGGCCTATACGGCAGACCCGGCTCAGAGTCTGACCATGGCCTGGTATCATAAGCTGATTTCAGAAGCCTTTGGTCGTCTTGGGATTACATTGGAGTATGGTGTATACCCTCCATTGCGGGCGACCACTTTGCTGACTACCGGCAAGATCGACGTTGAGGGTTTGCGTGCTGCCGGCTATGAGGATGATAACCCGAACGCTGTGATTGTGCGCGAGTCGATTCTGACGACTAAGTACGGGATGGCGACGATTAATCCAGAGATACAACTGGATCGTTTGTCGGACCTTGAGGGGAAGTCGTACCGGGTGGAATATCTGCGTGGCGTAGAGCCGTTGGGCGATATGCTTAATGATGTTGTCTCGGAAGGCTATCTGTTTGCGATTACCAGTCCGGAACAGGGACTTCATAAGTTGTTAGCGGGGCGCTCTGATGTGTTTATTGATTTTCCGGGGCGTATTTCCGCTTTAATAGAGTCACTCGATCTGAGCCTTGCAGGCATTCATGTGAATGAATTTGAAGACGATATTGTTGTGTATCCCGTGCTTCACCGTCGTCATGCCGATCTCGCTCAACCTCTGCAGCAGGTGTTGAGCGAGATGAAGGCTCAGGGATTGTTCGAACAGTATATGGAAGAAACACGGAAAGTGTTTTTGTTGCCTCCGGATCAGTAGCTTGAAGGCACAAGCCGTTTAATGAACTCAAGCTGCCTGGAGATATTATCTTCAAACCAGTGATCCAGATATGGGTCAAAGTGATTAGCGTCTATTGTCTGAATTTCAACACTGTCTGAAGACAGTCTGCGTACCTTATTTTCGTCGAACGGTGCGACGCTATCGCGGGTAGCGCCAATGATCAGCGTCGGTATTGTAATCTTCTTCAGATGTTTTCGTGGTCGATAGAAGCCCATAGTTGCAAGTGATCTCGCCGCAATACGGTTGTCCTGTTGGCGTTTCAGCGTATCTTCGATCCAGCTTTCTACGCGCCATGCGCCGTCGCGGTCCATTGAGGAGTATTCACCTTCAGGGGAGACGATGGGCACATAATGCGTTGCAAACGGGTTGAGCATATCCCGCATCATATCGATACCAAAGTGGATCATTCGTGCCGGTGGCACGGCCTTTACGGCCAACATGCCGTCGAGCATAGGGACTTGAGCAATCGCTCCGCGAAGTTCAGGATGCTCGGCCGCTATCTTCACTACATGACCGCCCCCAAAGGAACTACCCCAGAGAATAATATTGGTCTGATCGACGTCCGGCAGCGACTTGGTGTAGGTCAGTGCAGCTTCGACGGTTTTTTCACGCTTCCACGGGCTGATAACGTTGCGTGGGAGGCCTTCGCTGTCTCCCCAACCTGGATAGTCAAATGTGAGTACGGCGAAGCCTGCATCGTTAAATGCCCTGATAAATTCAGTGACGAGGGTAAGTTGGGTTCCACCCCAACCATGCACCATCAGAATCGTGGGATACGGCCCCTTGGTGTTGTCGGGCTTGTGGAGTGTGGCTGCACAGCTTACCCCTTGATTCCTGAATGATCCCTTCACTCGGTTTTCTGATAGTACGTTCATGATGATTGAGCCTTTGTTATTACTTGTCTTATCTTGAATGGCATTCAAGATAGCGTATCTGTATCTTAAACGTCAATCAAGAACTGGATCTGGAAAACGAATGGCACGCAACAAGCGGCATGTAGAGCAGAAGATAAAGAGAGAAGAGATCGAGGCAGTCGCCATGGCGCTGTTCAAAGAGCAAGGCTATGAAAAGACCTCGATGTCGAGTGTTGCCAAAGCAGCCGGCGTGGCTGCGAATACCATCTACTGGTACTACGCAAATAAAGACGATCTCCTGATCGCGGTGCTGAACCGGGAAGTGATGCAGGCCATGCCTCAGGTGATCGCGATGCAGAATGCTCCCTTGACCGAACGGGTATTGAAGTTGATTGAGCAGTTCGAGAGTTCGGGGTCTTTGATGACGGACGTTCACTCTCGGGTGTCGCATTCAGAGGTTGTGCGCAATTGGCACGATCGCTTTCACCAGATGGTCGAACAACTCTCGGTGTCTGAGTTGATTAAGGCGGGTCTTGAGCCCGCGGCAGCACAACTTGATGCCCGTTTGATGGTTTACGTGATCGAAGGACTGCTTGCGCATCCGCATACGATGGAAGAGCGGGTTCAGGTGGTAGAGCACGCTCTGGGTAAGTTGGTCTGAGTTTTACGCGTATTGGATTGAATTTCAGACACAAAAAAAGCGCCATAGTGGCGCTTCGTTTAATCAAACCAGAGCTGTCACATTTGTGACTGCAGGTAGTTCTCTATACCTATCATCTTGATCAGGCGTAATTGACGTTCGAGCCAGCGGGCGTGGTCTTCTTCTGTGTCGTAGAGTAGTGGCTGAAGTAATTCACGAGTCTGATAGTCTTTTTCTTCTTCACAGATGGCCATGGTCTCTTTCAAGAGATCAGCGACGTAGTACTCCACATCAAGGTCTGCCTGAAGCATCTCTGGGACAGTTTCTCCCACGTTGAGATCATCCGCGTTAGACAGGTCAGGAGTGCCTTCCAGAAACAGAATACGTCTGACCAGTACATCCGCGTGCTGGGTCTCTTCTTCCATTTCGTGGCTGAGACGCTCATAGAGTTTATTCAGCCCCATGTCTTCGTAAATCCGCGAGTGAGCGAAGTACTGATCGCGGGCGGCCAACTCACAGTTGAGAAGTTTCTGTAGTTGATCAATAACGCGCTGACTGCCTTTCATGGAATCCTCCGGGTTGAATAAGTATCTTTAGCAACGATAGCGCGGGCAGGCTCTGTGAACAAGCCGAAAAGCCTGTAGATACGAGGGTTAGGGGTGGTTTTTTGTAATGAGCCAGGCGACTGAGAATTGTTCTTTTTATGTTTTGAAATATTCGTTTTATTGAGGCTGTGCAGTGGGATATTTCAGAGAATGTAATTAGTAACGCCGGGTGATATGCCCGGCGTTACTTTTCTGACCTTAAGCTCAGATCTTGCGGCTTGTATCAAGCCTCAGCTGTTTCCAGCGTAGGATAGTCCGTATACCCTTTTGCATCCTGAGTGTAGAAGGTATTCGGGTCAGGCTCGTTGAGTTCTGCCCCCTGGCGAATGCGCTCTGGCAGATCAGGGTTGGCAAGGAAGGCTGTGCCGAAGGCGATGGCATCCGCATGGCGAGACTCTACAGTATCGGCAGCTTCTTCCGGGCTGTAGCCCATGTTCAGAATCAACTGACCATTATAGAGTTCGCGGAATGGCGTGACCACGTCCGCTTTCTGCTCACCGAGAAAATCAGCACGCATGAGATGGACATACGCAAGATCTTTGGGGTTCAGGTGCGCGGCAAGATACTTAACCAAGGCGACCGGATCACTGTCTTTCATATCGTTGAAGCCATTCAAAGGCGAGAAGCGTACGCCTACCCTGTGTGGTGTAAACACCTCACACACTGCATCCAGTACTTCTGTGAGGAAGCGTACCTGGTTGTGCCATGAGCCGCCGTAGTTGTCGTCGCGAGTGTTAGCACCGTCCCGCAAGAACTGATCTAGCAGATAACCATTTGCACCGTGAACTTCAACACCATCGAAGCCGGCCTTTTTAGCGTTTTCAGCGCCTTTGCGGAAATCGTTCACCAGTTCTTGAATCTGTTCTTCGGTCAGAGCCTCCGGTTTCTGATATTCGAATTGGCCCTGAGGGGTAGTTGATCCGCCTTCAATAGCTATCGGGCTGGCCGATACAGCAGGTTTTCCATCATTGAGTTCAGGGTGAACAGCGCGCCCTGCATGCCAGATCTGCATGAAGATACGGCCGCCCGCGGCATGAACCGAATCCGTGATTTTCTTCCACTCACTGACCTGTTCGTCAGAGTAGATACCCGGCTCGCTCGCGAAGGCCGACGTCTGCGGGGTAACCATGGTGCATTCGGTAATGATCAGACCACCGCTGGCACGTTGAGTGTAGTACTCGCGCATCAGCTCATTGGGCATATGATCGATCGCGCGACAGCGGGTCAGGGGCGCCATAATGACGCGATTTGGAATATCCAGAGAACCGAGCTGAAGGGGCTGGAATAGTGAATCTGTTGCTGAGGTTGAAGTACTCATTATGTGCTCCTCACAGAGAATATGTCTTTGTGAGAAAGCAGAGAGAGGTATTGGTTCCTGCCTGAGTGAGTGACAGTCTGTTCCTGTGGAAGAACAGACCGTCGAGTGGCCCTATTCAGACGCGTTGAGCTTTGAGGCGGTGATTTGCCGCAGACTCGTTAACGTTGAGGATATGGTCGCCAATACGTTCGATACGATTAAGGACGTCGATAAATATGACACCAGCTCTCGGGCTGTAGTCGCCGTTCTCAAGGCGTGAGAAGTGGGTGTCACGGAATGAGTCCCGCAGTTCATCTATGCGGTCTTCGAGTTCGATCGCACGCTCAAGGCTGACTTCTTCAGGCTCTTTCGACGTGCTTTCCTGCATGTTCTGCACAGCGTTTCTCAGAGCTTCCATCATCTGCACCATGTCTGCTCTGGCATCACCAGGCCATTGGCTGCGTGTTTCATGCAGACGCTCCGACAGTTTCGATATCTGGAAGTAGATGTCTGCGATACGCTCCATGTCGTTAATCATGGTCTGCAGGAAACGGATGCGTTCAATCAGGTCATGCTCCAGGTTGGTGTTTTCACTGACCCGCACGAGATAGTCTGAAATCTCAATTTCCAGCTGATCAGTGGCTTCTTCAGCTGCAGCGATGCGTTTCAGGAGTTTCGATCTTGATGCTTTCTTGTCGAACAGAAGCTCATCAACATCAGCATGCATACGATTGAGTATCCCTGCAAACTGTTGGGCTTCTTTTTGCGCCTGTTCCAGAGCCAGTGCTGGCGACGTCATAACTCCGGCGCTGATGTATTTGAGGCGGAAGTCGTCGGCGCCGTCTGCGCTCTTTGGAAGAATGCGCTCGATAAACCTTACTATGTAAGGGATAAAGGCAAACAGCAGAATGACATTCAGGATATTGAATGAGGTGTGAAAGAGCGACAGACCGAGCGTTGCGTTGGGTCTGGCTTCCGGGGCATCACTCAGAATAGAAACCGGTGCGGTTGAGAAGTTCTGAACCACCAGGTCGATTATGTGCATCACCGGATAGATAGCCGCCAACATCCAGACGACACCGATCAGATTGAATATCAGGTGGAACCGGGCTGCCCGTTTCGCGTGCACGTTCCCCACCATGGCGGCAAGGTTCGCTGTCACTGTGGTGCCTATGTTTTCACCCAAAACCATGGCTGCAGCCAGCGGAAAGGATATCCAGCCTTCGAACAACATCACCAGTGTGACGGCCGTTGCCGCCGACGATGACTGCATGACAAGGGTGAGTAGCGTACCGATGACGACAAAAATAAGCAGAGAGGCGTAGCCGAATCCGGTGAACATATCGAGGAACTCGAGTATCTCCGGGTTGCTGCGAATGTCAGGCACGCCGTTTTTGATGAACTCGAGGCCAATAAACAGAATGCCGAAGCCGACCATGGTTTCAGCAATGTTGCGCAGGCGGCTGTTTTTAGAAAACAGGAAGGCGAAAAACAGGCCGATCACTGCCATAGCAATCGGCGTGATCTTCATTTTGAAGCCGAACAGGGCAACGATCCAGGCGGTCACAGTGGTGCCTATGTTGGCCCCCATAATCACCCCCGTAGACTCGACGAACGTCAGTAGACCAGCGTTGACGAAGCTCACGGCCATGACCGTCGTGGTCGTCGATGATTGGGTGATGGTTGTTGTTGCGAAGCCGGTGACAACACCGGTAACACGATTGCGGGTCATGCCACTGAGCACGGACTTCAGGCGGCTTCCTGCCACTTTCTGGAGACCTTCACTGAAGATCTTCATACCGAAAATAAAGATGCCGAGGGCACCGATGAGCTGGAGGAAGTCGAAAAGAGTGTAGTTCATACCTTACCTGAATCCGGTCGCTTCAGCGGAACTGAGTCCGTCGGTGACTTTAAGTTCGCGATTTCGGCTGCGAACAGGGTTGCGAATTGGTGCGCGATTATATGACGGAAATGCCCCAGAAAGTCATCTCCATGTCATAAAAATGCAATATTTATTGTCAGTGGACTCAGCGTTGCTCAAGCCTTGAAATCATATTCTTGAGCTCATGAATTTCTGCACGCAGATCATTCAGTGACGCATTGCCTTGCTCTTCATCTTGTTCAGCGCGTTCTCTCGCGTGTTCGTCTTCAAGCACATTGACGACGATCCCGATCACCATGTTCAGGAAGGCAAAGGCGGTGAAGAAGATGAACGACAGGTAGAAGCTCCACGACAGAGGGTAGACCGCCATGGTTTCGTACATGACGTCGGTCCAGTCTTCAAACGTCATTACCCGGAACAGCGTCAGCATAGAGATAGCGATGTCGCCCCACAGGTCGGGATTGATGCCAGCAAAGAAGGTCGCGCCGATCGCTGCATATATATAGAAGATGATAAACATCAGTAGCACAACATAACCAAGCTGGGGCAGGGCGCGGACCAGAGAGTTCAGAAGCATGCGCAACTCAGGGATGATAGAGACCATACGCAGAACGCGGAATACCCTTACCAGACGGCCGACCAGTGCCATGTCGCTGTTATCAATCGGGATCAGACTGACCACGACGACCAGAGTGTCGAAGACATTCCAGCCATTGTGAAAGAATCGCTTCTTATTAGGTTCAGCGATGAAGCGGACGATAATCTCAAACAGAAAGAGAAAGGTAATCCCCACATCCAACCAGACAATCGCTTGCGATACGGTCTCTGGGATTGGATAGGTTTTGGCGCCAACCAGAAGCGCGGAGATAATAATGACGCCAACAACAAACAGCTCGAAGGCACGGTTGTTCTTAAGTGCGAGGGCTTTGTCCTGAATCGTCTGGATTGTGCTCATAATATCTGGCCTGAAGGGGATCTTGGAAAACGCGAATATTATCTATCCTGCGCCTGAATACAATGCCGCATTAGGTGTGGTCTCATGCACGATCTTATGCTTGCGGTTTGATGCCCAGTTAGCGTACACTACGCGCCCTTTTGTGTGGGTTGCCTGTACGGGTGGCCCCAGGCCCTTCAAGCCAGTTGCATGCATTGCGCATATCCCTGGCCTTGAGGGATGTTAAACGGTAGGCGATTTCAAAACCTGCCACTAGATAAAACGACCGGAGTAGACACACTTTATGGTAGTTATTCGTTTAGCCCGCGGCGGCTCTAAAAAACGTCCTTTTTATCACATCAACGTAGCTGACGCGCGCATGCCTCGCGACGGTCGCTTTATCGAGCGCCTTGGGTTCTTCAACCCGATTGCTCGTGGCCAGGAAGAAGCTCTGCGTATCGATCTGGAACGCGTTGAGTACTGGGTAGGTAAAGGCGCACAGCCAACTGACCGTGTTAAGAAGCTGCTGAAAGACGCTGCTAAAAAAGAAGCGTAATTCAGTTTAACCGGGGGTAAGCAGTGTCTGAGAACATTCGCGTTCTGGGTAAAATAAGCACTGCGTTTGGCATTAAAGGGTGGGTGAAGGTGTATTCCTACACACAACCGATGACAAACATTCTGGAGTATCCTGTCTGGCATATCCGTAAGGATGATCGCTGGCAGCAGATTAAAGTACTTCAGGGCAAGCCTCAGGGAAAAGGTCTGGTGGCAAGCCTTCAGGGCATTACAGACCGTGATCTGGCATTGAGTTTACATCAGTGTGAGATTGGGGTTCCTGAAGATGAGCTTCCTGAGCTTGAAGAAGATGAACATTATTGGTTCCAGCTGATCGGACTCAAGGTAGTAAATACCGAAGGTGTGGTGCTGGGCCAGGTGAAAGAACTGTTTGATTCGGGTGGTGGTAATCAGGTGGTGACGGTGACGCCTTGCGAGGGCAGCATCGATCAACAGCAGCGCTTATTACCCTTTGTAGATCAATACGTTCTTGAGGTCGATCTGGACGGCAGTGTGATCCAGGTGGACTGGGACCCGGATTTTTAACCCCTGGCCAACAGGGCCAGAGAGGAGTGAAGACCGGTGTGGTTTGGTGTTGTAACTCTGTTTCCTGAGATGATTCAGGCGTTGACCGGACAAGGTGTCAGCGGACGGGCAGTCAAGCAGGAGAAAGTCAGCGTGACCTGTTGGAATCCAAGAGATTACGCTTACGACAATTACCAGACGGTGGATGATCGGCCGTACGGCGGTGGCCCAGGAATGCTGATGAAAATTCAGCCATTAAAGGACGCCATCCATGCTGCGAAAGCAGCGGCAGGAGAAGGCGCTAAGGTGATTTATATGTCGCCACAGGGCCGGAAACTGGATCAGGAAGGGGTGCTCGAACTTGCTCAGCACGACAAACTGATTCTGGTAGCTGGACGGTATGAAGGCATTGATGAACGTCTGATTGAGGCGGAAGTCGACGAAGAATGGTCTGTCGGCGATTTCGTACTCAGTGGTGGTGAGTTACCAGCCATGACGTTGATGGATGCTGTGATCCGGTTAGTGCCTGGTGTATTGGGGCATGAACTGTCGGCTCAGCAAGACTCTTTTATGGATGGCTTGCTGGATTGTCCGCATTACACACGGCCTGAAGTGTACGAAGGCGAAGCAGTACCCGAGGTATTGCTGAGCGGGAATCACGAAAAGATCCGCCAGTGGCGCTTAAAGCAGGCACTGGGCAGAACCTGGCAACGCAGACCAGACTTACTGGCTGAACTGGAACTGACAACCGAGCAACGAAAGTTATTGACAGAATACCTTGACGAGAACGCGGCTGAGCACTCGTCAGACTGTTAAGGAGCGAACAATGAGCAACAAGAACCCAATCATTCAGCAGATTGAAAACGCACAGCTGAAAGATGCTATCCCTGCGTTTGGCCCTGGTGACACTGTTGTCGTACAGGTAAAAGTAAAAGAAGGCAACCGTGAGCGTCTGCAGGCGTTCGAAGGTGTGGTGATCGGTAAGCGTAACCGCGGCCTGAACTCTGCTTTCACTGTACGTAAGATTTCACACGGTGTTGGCGTAGAGCGTACCTTCCAGACTCATAGCCCACTGGTTGACAGCATTGCTGTTAAGCGTCGTGGTGACGTACGTCAGGCGAAACTGTACTACCTGCGTGAGCGTAGCGGTAAATCTGCACGTATCAAAGAAAAGGTATAATCCTTCGGGAATACCTTTCTTTACCGAAAAGCGGGCCTTGTGCCCGCTTTTTTGTGCCTGACAGATACGGTTTCCTGTTATGGTCAGCCTATCGAGATAAAGTCACATACGATGTATAAGAGCACAGATATGAAAAAGACATTGACCGCGCTGGTCGCTGCCATGCTGATGAGTGCACCGGCTCTCGCTGATAATGCGAAGCTGAAAGAAACCATTGAAGCCAAGATGAAAGAAGTACTTGGCCCGCGGGCGGATGTTACTGAAGTGGTATCGCTGGGCGAGGGGCAGATCTATGAAGTGGTGATGATCGACGGCTCTTTAATGCATATAACGCCGGACCTGAATTATCTGATCTATCAGAACACTCTGTATAAGTTCAGCGAGGGTGGACTTGATAATGTCAGTGATCTGCGCAAAGTAACGCTGCGTAAGAAGGAGATGGCATCGATCCCCAATGAAGACACAGTCGTATTCCCTGCGCAAGGGGATGAAAAGGCCGTCATCAATGTGTTCACAGACATCGATTGCGGCTACTGCCAGAAACTTCATCGCGAGATGGATGATATCAATGCGAAAGGTATAACCGTTCGCTACCTGGCGTATCCGCGTGCTGGCATCTTTGATCAGACTGGCGGTTATACCGAGTCTTACAACAAGGTTAACTATGTGTGGTGTCAGGATCAGGACGATCGTGCACAAGCCATGACTGAGATTAAGTCACTGCAGGGCGAACTCTCAGGAGCGTATAGCCGGGTGCGCAACGCTTCAGCGTCTGACCGGGAGCCTGCCATGAAGGCGTTTGATGAAAAACGTGGAGAAATGCAGGCACTGGTGGCTTCGGGCTCTTGTGAGTCGCCGGTGGCCGCTCAATACAACCTTGGGCGTGCGATTGGCGTTGGTGGCACGCCTGCGATCGTTACCTCTGATGGCCAGCTGATTCCGGGTTACATGGAAGCAGATAAGCTTGCAGAGCGACTGGGAATATAATCGGCCAATGCTGGTGCACCATGTTAGAAACCCGCCTCGGCGGGTTTTTTTATGCATCAGGAATGTGGGCTTGACACTTGTGAATAACCTGACATCAGTCATTACGTGGGCTGACTGAGGTTATCCACAATTTATGCTATCTATTATCCAGAGGGGAAGGTTTTCAGTGTATTTGCAGGCCTCTTCTGATTCCAGTCAGAAAATAGAATGTCAACGCCGGTTTCGGGGTTTTTTCAGTGCGCCTGGGTTTATTTTGGTGCGTTGTTATGCACATCTTCAAAAGTGGCCGAATAAATGTGTCAATCTGGCGTAGAAAATATGAAAGTATCTATTGATTTTCGTAAGTCATTGAAAAATATACATTTTTTACTTGATTAAAAAATATACAATTTAAGCTTTATGCCCATTTTATCGGGGCTGGGCTGAGTTTTTAAATTATTACTCACACAGTTATCCACAGAAATTGTGGGAAACTATGGCGGGACAAACTACGACATTTTTTCAAAAAAAAGCTTCAAAACCTGCGTTCAGGTGTTGACACCTGAAAACTATTTAAAACTTCTTATGCACATGAAATCTCAGTGGCGCCACCGGACTGACAGGATAGTGTCAAATTCTTATCGATAGGATTGTCAATCTATAAGTTGCTGATTTATATAGAAAAATTTACTGTTAATTTTTTCAGCAAAATGACAGCGTCCCTTGTACCATGCGGGTTCCAGCCACTTTTGAAAAACTTATCCATAAAGTTATCCACAGAAAGTGTGGGTAACCGTGCGCAGGTCACGGTTTATCAGGGTTTCGAACCTCTGCGGGTAGTAAGAAGGCATCCATTGAAGGATGTGGCGGGTGCTGGAGCTCTGACAGCAGTGTTTCCGGCAAGGCCAGGTTCCAGTCAAAGCGGTCGAAAAGTTGACGCATGATCCGGTCCGGTCGGGCTATCAGAGTGAGCAGTTCACCTGTGTATGGGTGGAGCATCTCCAGTGACCAGGCATGTAACAGTAATCTTGGTGCATCCATATGATCGCGGAAGTATCGGGAGTGACGTCCCTTGCCGTAGCGTGCGTCGCCAATGATCGGGTGACTGAGGTGTTTAAGATGCCGACGTATTTGGTGTTTGCGTCCTGTATGAGGCCGACAGTCAATCAATGAGTATCGTGACTGCGGATACTTATCGATGGCCACAGGTATCTCGACCTGAGCCAATGAGGTGAAATCTGTGATTGCTTCCTGGGGCGGCTTAACACGCTCATGCTTTGCGTACTTGTCGACTGGCGGCGACATGGCGTAGTCGAGGTGGGTGAAATCCGGCATGTAGCCACGAACGATTGCCAGGTAGTGCTTTTCTACATCTCGCTGGCGCCACTGTTCTACGACCAGGCTGGCCGTTTCTGGTTGGCGCGCGAATACAAGCACACCGGATGTCGGTTTATCCAGTCTGTGCACCGGGTAGACTCGCTGGCCTAACTGGTTACGCACCAACTGCAAGGCAAACGCAGTTTCGTGGCGGTCAATTTCGCTGCGATGCACGAGCAGACCACTGGGTTTATTGATGGCAACCAGGTGCTCGTCCTGGTAAATAATATCAAGTTCCATCGTACGATTCCGGCTGAGAAGTCAAAGCGCGCAGTTTACGGCACGCGCCCGTTCAATACACCTTGCGGAGTAACAAGACTCGGATATGATGACGTGACTCTTCATGGAAGGCTGATTATGTTTCGTCGTTTTTTCTTATTTCTGCTGTTCTTTCCTCTGTATATAAACGCAGAACCGGTGGCATGGGACGGTCCGGGAGCGGAGGGCTGGCTCACCCGCAGTTCTGAACATTTTGACGCTCACTATCCAGCTTCAGACCCCGCATATGAGACACTGGCTCTGCATTCGCTGAATATCGCCGAGCAGGCCCACAGTGAATTGATGCCGTTCTTCACCACGCCTCCGGCGGCAAAGACCCAGCTGGTACTTTCTGATGATCAGGACATTGCAAACGGGTGGGCGACATTCTTTCCGTTTTCGCAGATACGGCTTTATCTCACGCCTCCGCATGACCTCAATGGCCTTGAGAATTATGACGACTGGCTGGCACTGCTGATTCGGCATGAGTACGTACATATTCTACATATGGAAATGGGGCGTGGTGCTCCAGAGAGATTCCGGTCGGTGTTCGGGCGCGTTCTGTTCTTCTTTCCACACTCGTTGATTTCCCCGATGTTGATTGAAGGTCTGGCGGTTTATCTGGAAACCGATTACGAAGCGGGAACGGGGCGTTTGGCGTCGAGCTGGTATGAGATGCAAATGCGCGAGGAAGTTCGGAGTGGCGAATTCGCATCCCTCGGCGAAGCAGCGATCAGCAGTCGTGAATGGCCATACGGGCAATACTATCTGTATGGCGCGTTTTTTATCGAATATCTGATTCAGACCTATGGTGAGGAAAAGCTACAGATGTGGCTGAGTCTTTATAGCGGTGAGATTGTTCCTTACCTGATGCTCAATAGTTCAGCGCGGCGCGTTTATGGACGTGATTTTGAGTCGCTCTGGGCTGGCTTCCGCATCGCGATGGAGCAAAGGTTTGGTGGCGAGGATACCGCCACAGCGGTGACGGCGGGGCAGTTACCTGCGAGTACGTTGCGTCAGCAAGTCAGTGGCTCTGATGGGCAGGCGGTCTATTACGTGGCCAGGGATGATGAAGATAGGCCTGTGTTGCAGCGCTGCACGGGCGTAGATGTTGAATGTGCTGATATTGCTGATGGCAGAGACATTACTTCGATTGATGTCACACCAGACGGCCGGATCATTGCGGTGCGCGCTCTGACGTACGCCAGCGGCCGCTACTCTGCTGATCTGTGGTTGTTGGAAGGAGGCGCCTGGACACCTCTGACGACAGACGCCCGGGTCGCCGATGCTCGCTGGCTGCCTGACGGCTCTGGCTTTCTCTACACCAGCTTCCGGGCGGGATTCAGTCATCTTTTGTTATTGTCACCGGATGGTTCTGAGACTCTGCTATGGCGGGGCAACTATGGAGAATACGTTGGCGCATTCGATATTAATAACGACGGTACACAGATTATTGCCGCCTATAAAACTCCGGGGCGGTCCTGGGAGCTTGCCAGCAAAGATGTGAGTAACAGTGACTGGACCTTGCTGACAGACTCTTCGGCGAACGAAGCGCAGCCGCGATTCACTACCGATGATCGACTATTGTTTGTTGCCGATTACGCCGGGAAGTTTGGCATGTATGAGTGGCAGGATGGCAGCGCTCTGTCGTTAGCTTCAGATGATGTGGATGTAACGAAATCGTTCGACCCCTGGATCACAGGAGACCGACTGTGGTTACAGGAATATACGGCGGGCGGCTATCTGTTGAAAAATACATCCTTACCTCTGGCGCACGGACAGGTCGAATATCAAACGGCGGCAACGCGCTCCGTCGATGTTGAGCGTGTTGAAGCGTCTGCGCCGGAAGCCTACGAGCCCTGGTCGACGCTTCGCCCGCATTACTGGTTACCCGTATTCTATGGCACTGAAGATACCCGCTATGTCGGCTTGAGTACCGGAGGTACGGATGCGTTGGGCCGCCATAACTATCAGGTCGACCTTGCCTATGGCACTGAGCAGAAGGCGTTCGATATGACATTGGTATACCAGTATCAGCGTTGGCTTCTGGGCTACGATGTTGAGAATGAACTGTACGACTTCAACGATACCGTTCCCGGTTTTACCGTGATTAAAGATCAGCAGTGGCGCCTTCAGCGAAACTGGTTGGTTCAGGCAATGCGGGACCGGCTCGGGCTTCACTCCGGGTTGGTCAGTCGCCGCATTTCCATTGATAGCGTCGAGCCAGGTGTGGTTATTTCTGGGGAGAGGGCTGCTGAAAGGCACAGCATAGGCCTGGCATTAACGTTTAATGATCAGCGTGGGTTGATGCATTCTCCGGGAGGATTCGGGCCGGGGGCAGAATTGGTTGCAGAAGACTTTTCTCTGCTTAATGACGACTTCTCAGGTGTGCACGTTCAGCCCGGATTTAATTACATGTTCGACCTGCCGGGGCGCCATTCCCTGATGTTCTCACTGAACACTGGCTTCGCGTCTGAAGAGGCGCCGGGCTGGCAGCTCGGTGGTTTACCACCACAGGAAGACTACGCACTGTTCGGTCGTGAACAACTAAGCCTGCGCGGATTCGATTCAGGTAATCAGTTTGGACGTTACTACGACAGGGAGAGGCTGGTCTATGCCGCGCAATTGAGTTCCATCAATGACAACTGGGGGATCTGGCCCTTAGGCTTGGATGACCTGGAGCTTCGGGTATTTCTTGAACGTGGCCGGGCCTGGACGGAGTCCGATGACCCTGAAGCTATGGTGGGAACCGGCGTAGAATTACGGTTAAACAGTATTGTTGGATATCGGGCGTTGGTGCCGGTCGTGCTTGGTGTCGCTCAGGGGCTTCAAGGCATTGGGTCTGAAACTCAGGGATATTTCGGTATACAGGCAGCTTTTTGATCGCTGTCTTATTTCCTCACTATATGTAGAGACGGTTTATGGATTTTCTCTGGATTCTGATTGCCTTTGTGTTTGGTCTGGTGGCGAGACAGTTCAGTCTTCCTCCTCTGATTGGTTTTCTGGTTGCAGGTTTCGTTCTCAATGTATTAGGGCGCGAAGCGACGCCTCTGCTTGATGAGCTGGCCTCTCTCGGAATCACGCTCATGCTATTCACCATTGGGCTCAAACTGGATGTACGCACGTTAATCCGCAAAGAAGTCTGGGGAGGGACGCTGGTGCAGAGCGGTACCTGGATTCTTCTGGGTATCGCGGCCTTACCCGTGCCGACGTGGCTGGGCCTGAGTCAGATTTTTGAAGTCGATCTGGTAACGGCGGCGCTGGTTGCGTTTGCACTGAGTTTTTCGTCGACCGTCGCGGTCGTCAAAATGCTTGAAGAGGCGTCTGAGTTGAAAGTCCGGCATGGGCGTCTGGCGTTGGGCATTCTTATTGTTCAGGACATTGTTGCGGTTGTTTTTCTGGTCGCGGCGACCGGTAAAATACCGGATGAGTGGGCTCTCGCATTGTTCTTACTGCCTCTACTCAGACCCGTGCTCTATTGGATTATGGAGCGTTCAGGTCATGGCGAATTGCTACCGCTGACGGGGCTGTTTCTTGCGCTAGGTGGCTACGAACTGTTTGATGCCCTTGGAGTTAAGGGCGATCTTGGTGCCCTGATCCTTGGCGTACTGGTCGCCGGGCACAATAAGTCGTCAGAGCTGTATAAAACACTGATGAGCTTCAAGGATCTTTTCCTTATTGGTTTTTTCTTATCAATCGGTTTCGCTGCGTTGCCAACACTGGAGATGCTTTACGTGACGGCGGGGCTGACGCTCCTGCTCGTGGTTAAGTTCGTACTTTTCTATTTTACGTTTATTCTTTTCGGACTGTCCGGTCGTACCGCCTATCTCACAGCATTAGCGCTGAGCAACTACAGTGAGTTTGGTCTTATTGTGGCCGATATGGGCGTGAAGCAAGCCTGGTTAGGTGACGAGTGGCTGGTGATGATTGCCCTGGCTATGTCGGTTTCTTTTCTTATCAGCAACGTGCTTTTCCGTCGTGCGCATTCCATTTATGCGCGTATGTACAAAACGATAAATCGTTTTGAGCGCGAAGGTGCGCATCAGTCGCTGAAGCTACCATCTTCTTTTGATGTATTGGTTGTCGGTATGGGTCGCGTTGGAAAGGGTGCTTATCAGGCACTGCATGGCAATGATACCTCAAGTGCATGGGGGCTCGAATCTGACACAGACCGCGCTGAAAAGCTGCGCAGCGAGTCTTTTAATGTCATCTCAGGTGACGCTGACGATCTCGAGTTCTGGCAGCAGGCCTCTGCTTGTGACATCCGTCTTGTCATGCTGGCGCTCCCGTCCCAGCAGGAAATGCTGGCCACGTTACAGATGATGAAAATAGCTGGCTACAAAGGGAAAACTGCGGCGGTAGCTCGTTATGAAGATGAACGAAGTCAGCTTCTTGAATTGGGCGTAGATGTTGTCTTCAACTACTACGCAGAGGTAGGGACGGGGTTCGCGGAGGAGTCACGACATCTCCTTTCTGTGACTGAGTGAAACCGTTGTATTACCAATTCATGTAACCGTTATACCTCACGGTTTTGGCAACAGGTCTAGTCAGTTTAATTTTGCATACTGAAACAAATTTTACTTTTTTGAGACTGAAAACCGACTAGCCTGAGTCAGTACCCAACGAGATGTATTAAGGAGAACTGTCATGGCTAAGATGTCGTTCCGCTTTACTACCGAAGTAGAGATTGAGCTTAAAGGCGATAGTTACGAAGAGATCTACCTTAAGATGAAAGACATGATGCATGGAGAGCGTGTGATCAGCACACAGTCAAATCTTAAGGTATTCCCGCCGGAAGACAGCCGGATGTATTTCGGCCTGGAAGGGGAAAAGGAATTGCACGAAATTCCTATGTTTAAAGGAGACTTTACGGAAGACATCCTTCGTCATTGAGTCACCCGTAGGGCGGTCAGGTGAATAGATAACACTCTGACCGTCCGGAAGTAGAGACTCTTCTATCAGAAGAGATTAAGAACTAGCGCGTGTTGCTCGCAGTGATCTGGTTCTTTCAGGTCATTCTTCTGGCGCGACTCATCGGATTTAATCCAGCTGTAGCTGTTACGCGACCCCTTGCACAGTGTTAACCCGAGTACGTTATTCTTTGAGCGTACGAAAAGATTCATATTCACAACGCCCCGAGACTTAGCCCTCAGATATATCTTCTTTGGTGAAATATTATAAGCACGCAGCCCATCTTTGGCGGTGATACTCATGGCACTGTCTGCTGGGGCGTTTACGAAGACGGCGTCGTCGCGAATTTCGATACTCGCCCAACTGGAATCTGTTTCAAATTCAAGCTCGTAGATTCTTTCTACCGACTCTTCGTCGGCTGCCATTGCAGGCAGAAAAGCGCTCAGTAACATACATGCGAGCAGATATCTCATAATCCTTATCCATGACCTGATTGTGTATAAAAAGTAAGAGGGCGCGACGGCCCTCTACTGTTTATAGTTCAGGGTTGGCAGGGCGTCAAAGATGCGCCTCCGCATACTCAGCAAGTTCAGAGCGCGGAGATCCCTGCAGATGTATCGTGCCGCCGTGCGGGAAGTGTTTGAATCGCTCGATCAGGTACGTCAGGCCAGAACTGATCGGATTCAGGTAGGGCGTGTCGATCTGGGCGAGGTTTCCTAAGCAGATCACTTTACTGCCAGCGCCAGCGCGCGTGATGATGGTTTTCATCTGGTGAGGCGTCAGGTTCTGGCATTCGTCGATAAGAATGAGGCTGTGCTGGAAGCTTCGCCCACGGATATAGTTCAGTGATTTAAACTGCAGTGGCACTTTCTGCAGAATGTAGTCGACGCTGCTGGTGGCGTTTTCGTCATCACAGTGGAGTGCCTCAAGGTTATCTGTGATCGCACCAAGCCATGGCTCCATCTTCTCGGCTTCGGTGCCCGGCAGAAAGCCGATATCTTCATCGAGTCCGCGAGTGCTGCGCGTCGCGATGATGCGGCGGAATTGCCCGGTTGCGACTGTCATCTCAATGGCAGCGGCGAGTGCCAGTATGGTTTTACCTGAGCCAGCTTGCCCCGATAACGTGACCAGGTGGATATCAGGATCGAGCAAGAGGTTAAGTGCCATCGCTTGCGCAGGGTCTCTCGGCTTCAAGCCCCAGGCATTGGTCTGCATCATCTGTTCGTAGGGCAGATCTTTAATCAGCGCGGCTTCTTCTCCTATCTGATGAACCTTGCCAATGAACCCCTTATCGTCGCTGATGAAGCGGTTAATAATGATGTCTTCTGGCAGCTGGTGGCGAGGAATGCGGTGATAGGTGCCGGTTTCATCATGGAAGGTTTCTACCTGCTCCTGTGTTTCCCAGAAAGACCCTTCTATATGGTGATAACCGGTTTCCAGAAGAGACACATCGGATAGTAGCTGGTCATTCTGGTAGTCCTGAGCACCGACGCCACAACCACGAGCTTTGAGCCGCATGTTGATATCTTTAGTGATCAGGATGGTCTCACGGTTGGGGTATTTTTCCTGAAGAGTGACCAGACTGTTGATGATCTTGTTGTCGTTGAGGTCGTCTGGCAGAGCGCGGCTTGGAGTGTGGAAAGTATCTAGCAGTATTGAGAAGTGTCCCTGATAATCGCCGTCGGGCCGCTCTATCGGAATGCCCTTAGCAATCTCTGTCGGAGAAGCGTCTCCGATGATGCGGTCTATCTGTCGTATCGCCTCCCGGCAGTCGGTCGCGATGGATGCCTTTCCCATCTTAAGTTTGTCCAGCTCCTCCAGAACTGTCATGGGGATAACGACCTGATGTTCTTCGAAGTTCAGGATCGCTGCTGGATCATGAATCAGAACATTGGTGTCGATAACGTACAGTTTGGTATCGGATTTACGCGCGGCCATAGAGTCAGTCTCCTGATTGCGTCATAGAGCGGAGCACAGAGGTACAGAAACCCGCCGGTAAAGCCTTTAGGCTCAGCCGTCTTAAGTTCGGTACGTATGTCTTCCGAGGGGGGTATTTGAAGAGCGGTAGGGGGAGTGACGATGCGGCCTGTACCCAGCGTCTGCGGTGTGCAGTCAGTGATCATGCTGTGTGCTACGGCTGTCAGGGCCAGCCGTGTCAGGAGATCGTTCAGAGAGACTCCCTCCAATCCTGTCGTCTGTTTTATCAATATGACGACCTGATCAGGATTTGCAACTACCGAGTGTAAGGGTGTGACTTTGTCCGCATTGCTTTGGTCTGGAAACTAAAAATAGACAATTGTTTATCTGTGTATGTAATCGTCACTTTTACGGAGTGCAACTGTGCCAGATAGTGGAGGTGTTAATCCATGTAAATGGCGTTTTACGACCTTATTGGGTGGCGATTAATGACTAATTTTTGTGGAATTTTATAACCACAGGGGTTCTGAAAAGTTTTTTTATTGCGAATTTCTGTAAAAAAATGTCACAGACGCGGGTGGGTGCCAAAAAGCCGCTTGGCACCAATTAACCTTTATGAGGCGCAACTTTTCCAATAGCTTACGTCGGGAAGGCAATTTGGTTGGTTTACATTGGTATTCGTAGCGTAAACCAGATATTCTCTGGGCTACGAACCTTCCGGGTTCTCTATGCCCGGAGAATAATAACAACAACATTGATTCTGATGGGGGCGTCATGTCGTTTCTCTCTCGCGTTCTAATTACAGCAATGACTCTGTTCACGCTGTCTGGTTGTAGCATTATTTACATGCAAATGGGCTGGGTTGTTTACGACCTGACCGATCGTCATGTAACGCCATACACGATGACAATTGATGATGTAGGCGTTGCATGTTCAACCACTCAAGGCCTTCAGCCTCTGATTAATGCCTTCACCCGCGTTACATCAACGGATGACCTCGCTAACCTCATGATGAACATGATGGCGGGATCTTGTGCTGAAGAAGCCGCAGTTGAAGAAAGTCTGGCGTACATCCGAGCCTTTAAAAACCAGAATATTAACGAAGCAAAAGACGCGCGCATTCGTGAGAAGCGCGAGTACGCTATCGCTGCGACCCGTCAGTACCGTGCGTATCAGCACATGGTCGATGAGTTCGGTGAGCCGGGTGAAAAGTGCCCGCGCCTTAACCACGACGAAGGTGTTTACTGGACTCTGGGCAACCTGGCTGGCCTGCAGTCAGTACTGAACGACCTGAAGGCACAGAGTGTCGTAAACGTACCGAAAGATATCGCAATGAAGGCTGTTCGTGGTCTTCAGTGCCTTGATAATGAAGAATACTGGGGTGTTCCGGCAGCTGCGTCTGCAGGCCTGAAGATCCTGATGCCTGACAGCTCTGATACAAGCGCTACAGACCCGTGGGTTGAGCTGGAAACCGCATCCCGCACAGCAACCGAAAACGGTGTTCGTCTGGCACATGCTGTAGAAATTCTTGTTGCTGATGGTGGTGGTCACACGGATCGTGTGAAGGAAGCTATCCGTCGTCACGCAGCCTCACTTAAAACTAACCCTAGCCATCGCGATTACCGCCTGCTTGATGTTGTAGCAAGTCGTCAGATCCGTGCGGTTTCTGATCGTATGTGGACTGATGCGACTGGCTCGCGTACGCCGGTCGGTGAATTCGGAACTTTCTGGGATGATGTGGACGAAAGTGCTGCTCCCGTGATGGATATTGACGACTTGTTAGATTAAGGACTGGATATGCGTAAATTATTGGCCATCGCTGCGATGACCCTGGCGCCGTTTGCAAGCGCCGTTGAACAACGTGACCTTTGCATTTATGACCCACTGGGTAACAGTGGTCCAATGTTTGGTCTGATGAAAGACTACCGCGAGTTTGCACTCGCGGAAGGTTATGAAATCAAACTTCACGCCTATACCGATGAGAAAATTGCTTCTGACGACTTTAAGGCAGAGCAGTGCGACGGTGTGGTCATGACTGGGGCAAGAGCGCGTCCGTTCAGCAAATTTGCTTCTACCATTGAGGCGATTGGTGCAGTGCCGACGGATGAAATCATGCGTCAGGTTGTTATGACTACGGCCACCCCAAAGGCTGCTAAGTTGATGCAGACTGAACGTTATGCGGTCGGCGGTGTCATTCCGGCGGGTGCGGTTTATCTGTTTGTTAACGACCGTAGCATTGATACGGTCGAAGAGATGTCGGGCAAGAAAATTGCGACACTGGATTACGATGCGCCATCAATTAAAATGGTCAATCACGTAGGTGCGGCAGTAGTTCCGTCAAATTCGGCAAACTTCTCAGGCAAATTTAACAACGGTAGCGTTGATATTGCCTACGCGCCAGCAATCGCATACAAACCACTCGAAATGTACAAAGGCTTGGGTGAAAACGGCGCAATTCTGCGCTACAACCTGGCCTACCTTGATTTTCAGCTGGTCTTTCATCGCGAACAGTTCAACGATGAATACACGCAGAAATCACGAGAATTTGTTGCGGGCCTGTTTGACCGGGCAATCAAAAGCATTAAGCAGCACACAGACGAGATCGAAGACCACTACTGGTTAGATCTGCCTGAAGCGCAGCAAAAAGAATATAACGAAATGCTGCGTCAGGTGCGTATCACACTGCGTGATGAAGGTGTTTACGATGGCAAAATGCTCCGCCTTCTCAAAAACCTGCGTTGTAAGGCGGATGGCTCTGCAGCGGAATGTGTAGAAAATCTTGAGTAAGACTAAGTAACACGTCTTGTCTCCCCAGGCACTTGCCTCCGGGGAGCGGACATTGGGGGATGAACCGAAGCCGTCCGGCTTCGGTTCTTTTATAATATAAGAGGTGTTTTTCATGGAGCAGCACGTACGTGCGGGCAACCGTACGATTTACGAATGGCTCGCTGCGCTTCCTGCATTCCTGGTATTGGTATTCGTTATTATTCTGAATACCAGTCATACGATGCATGCGCAATTACTGCAACTGGGTGAGAGTGTCTGGGAAGGATACTTTATGCTTCGGCATGATCCGGTTGAGCCGTCCTGTAACCTCAATATGGATATTGATACTGAGCTGGCAAGAATCGTCGAAGAACGAAATAACCAGCCAATGGATGAGTTCGACCTGTTCGCACCAGAGCCAGTTGATCCTGCGGTAATGCGGAAGTCACTGGAAGCCGCTCAGGCCCAGTGTGAGATTAAGTACGATCAGTACAATGCAACAAAAGACCGGATTACTCCGGCGGTTGAGATTTTTCGTTCAGTAGAGTTGGGTGTTGCCAACTTCGGTGAACTTGGCATGGCGACTCAGCGCATCATGCTCGCGATTCTCGTGTTGATCTGTGGTGGTACTGCACTTTTCCGTCGTCACCATATCGCCCTGAGACCTATGGTAACGGCGATGGACTATCGTGTTGCTGCGGGCGCTCAGTTCGTTGCTTTCGCTATCCTGTTTTATTCCGTTTACAGCTTCAAAAACATTGCATTCTCTGCCGGGATTGAAGTCAGTACCGAGCATGCCGTGCTTCACTGGCTCTGGATTTTTGGATTCGGCGCGCCGCTGGCATTGACGCTCTATCAGATGATTGTCATACCGAAGGATGCGCAACCAGGCGGTAACTTCCTGAAAGCTCAGTTGGCGATACCCCTGTATGCCACTATGTGTCTGATTTCGGGTACTTATTTTATTCTGGCGGATCACCCGGCGGGCATTGGTATTTACCTCAACCAGATGATGGAGCTTTCCCAGCTGTTCCTGAATGTTGGTTTGTACGTCTGGATCGGTATGCTGCTTAAGCGTACTGAGATGGCTCAGAAAGTATTCAATATCTTCCGCCCGCTTAAGCTGCCACCAGAAATGTTGGCTGTTGCGGTGGTTGCCCTGGCAGCGGTGCCAACTGCTTACACTGGCGGTTCTGGTATTTTTGTGATTGCTGTTGGTGGTCTGATCTATATGGAACTGCGCCGTGCAGGAGCGCGACGTCAGCTGGCCCTGGCTGCGACTGCCATGTCAGGCTCTCTGGGTGTCGTACTGCGCCCATGCCTTCTGGTTGTTATCGTTGCGGCATTGAACAACGAAGTGACGACAGACCAGTTGTTTGGCTGGGGTGTTAAGGTTTTCTTCCTGACTACCGTTCTGTTTGCTTTCTATGCACTGCTCACGCGTAAAGAGCCGGTGGCTATCCAACGTCCGGATGGCAACGTATGGCCTGAATTCAAAGAAGCGCTTAAGCCGCTGATCCCTTACGTCATTCTGATTACGGTGACTCTGGTAGTGTATGCACTTCTGTTAAATGCTTACCTCGATGAGTTCTCAGCACCTATTATTCTTCCGGTGCTGCTGTTGGTGATTCTGATTTATGAACGCCTTAACCAGGAAAAAGACGTTCTGAAGCGTGAGAATCTGAATATTGATTACGTCGGGCATCGTCTTGAAGAGAGCTACGATGATCTCAAGCAAGGTCGTGACTCTATCGAGAAGACTATCCGTGAAGCGACCACAGAGACGACAGGTCACATTGGTGCCCTGCTTATGTTGATGGGGATGTCTGTCAGCATCGGTGGTGTTATTGAGCGTGCCGAAGTAATGTCCATGGTACCGACCGAATTCAGTTCTATCTGGCTGGCAATGGCTCTTCTGGTCGCCATTCTGGTCGTTATCGGTATGGTTATGGACCCGTACGGCGCAGTTATTCTGGTGAGTGCTACAATCGCGAGTATCGCCTATGAAAGCGGAATCGATCCGGTTCACTTCTGGATGGTGACACTGGTGGCCTTCGAACTGGGTTATCTCAGTCCGCCTGTTGCTCTTAACCACCTCTTAACCAGGCAGGTGGTCGGCGAAGAAGAAGTCCGCTTGTCCAAGGAAGAAGTGGTTGGCGAGAACTTCTGGTATAGGAACGAGAAGATACTGTTGCCGTTGGCTACGATGGCGACAGCACTTATCATCGTTGCCTTTGTACCGCTTGCGATAGCGTATTGACGTAATATCGCACTATGAAAAACGGGAGCAGATGCTTCCGTTTTTTTTTGCTTTTCATACAGTCCGTATCAAGATTAAATTGCTTCTGGCTTAAGGTGTTTCGGGGCGTGGAATCAGTGTTACTGTAGAGTCGGGAACGGTCGAAATATTCCTGAAATACAGGTCGCCAATGATATCGGTACCGGTGCTACCAATACTCATATTGCGATAGGCGATTTCGTCGATGCTGGAGGGCAGAACCAGGCTGATAGTTCCATCGTCATTGACGATACTGCGCGGTCCATCAGGGTCATCATAACTTACGCCAGTGATCTCGTAGTCGCCAACGAAGTTGAGTAATGGCAATCCCGCCTGGAACAGCACCATCAGCGTTTTCAGGCCACCTTCTTCGTCCGGGCCACTGTTGTTTCCCAGCTCGATAAGGTACTGGCTGTCCTCATTGATGCCCTGAGCAGAAATGGTCTGCATATTATCATCGGCGAGACTCGCGAGCCCGGTTCGCTGCTCCAGCTCCTGAACCGTTGGTCCGGCGTAAGCAGTAGATGTGCACAATGTGATGACGCTGAGGCGAATGAGCGTTGTTAGTCCTGATGTTCTTCCACTGGTGTTCACGCGGTGACTCCCTTCTTATTGTTTTGGGGGGAGTTATCAGACCACGTCAGGTGTGACCTTGTTCAGGGGAAATCGATGCGAAGAGAGGGAAGGGCGCTTTGTGTCTGGACACTATTAAGGCTGCCCGGGATAGTGGCGCAGTCTCTCCGTCAGACTGCGCACGTGCGCTATATTGGCTGCGTTCGACAAGGGGTTAGTCAGACCCGATTAACTTGAGCGTTGAGTTTTCCAGAAGGCGCACATCGTCAAAGATAATATCCCCCATCGCGGCACCTGAGCTGTCGCGTGCCTTAAAGTCCCGGTAGGCAATTTCGCCGATACGATCCGGTAATATAAGAGTGACCGTGGCATCAGCATTGAAAATAACCCGCTCGGCTTCAGGGTCGTCATATTCAATACCAGTGATCGTGTACCCGCTGAATGCTGGGAGAAATGGAATTGCTGTTTGGAGAACCGCCATCAGAGCGATTTCTGGTGCCTGATCAGTAGGACCTGTTTGGTCGACAACCTCCATAAGGTAATCAATGTCATCCTGAAATCCCTGAGCTACCACTCCCGACATGCCTTCGTCGTAGATAGCGGTCATGCCGACGCGTTTCGCGAGCGAATCGGGATCAGTGGGGCGTTTAAACTCTGCGAAAGCCGATGTCGACATAATACTCAGGCCGACGGTTGTGACCAATGAGGCGATACGGAAGGTTTTCAGTCCATTAGATAAAGCGTCCATAGGTTCCTCGGGTATTCTTATTAGTGTCTGAGAAGCTTTTCAGCTATCAAACATCAAAGTGGCTGAGGATGACCAGTCATTGTGACTCAATTCACATTACGCGGGGGTGGCGGCTTCAATTGTCCGGACTAGAGAGGGATTATGAAAAATAGAGGCGCAAAAAGTCTAATCGGTTTAGGTCTTTTTGCGCCCGGCGGTTCGAGGTTTAGTTGCGGGTGCGCAGAGTGATGGTGGATCCCTCTGACATGCTTAAGTTCTTGATCGAAAGATCACCCATAGCTGGTCCTGTGGCCCCCCTGAAATTGACATCCTTAAAGGCAATCTCACCGATGCGTTTTGGGCCCTGCATTTCGATTGATCCATCTTCATGAAGGGTCACAGATGGGCCGTCCCCATAGTACTCAACATCGCTGATCTCGTAGTCTGTCAGCATGTTAAGACCGGGAAAGATGCTCTGCAGTGCGGTCATTGTGGCTGTTTCAGGGGCGTCAGCCCCGTCAGAGTCGCCATTAAGGACGTCTTGCAGGTAGGCGACGTTCTCACTGATACCCTGACCGGTGATCTCTGCCATATCCCCTTCAGACATAGGCGTCATGTTGCCGAAACCAGCGATGCGCTTCGCTTCGTACTGTTCAGTCTCAATGGATGTGTCGATTGAGGCATTTGCGCTGGCAACAAAAGGTTGAACAGGCCCAAGGAGCACCGCACCAACAGCTGCCACCATACGATAACGTGACTGGCCTTTCAGTGCTTTATCCAGTTGCTTCTCTGTAATCCAACCTTTCTCGACCATGATCTCACCAAGCATCAGTTTGCTGGTGCTCTGTAGATCCAGTGCTTCATCTAGCTGGCGACGGGTGATGAGTCCTTTGTGCATGAGTAGCGTGCCAAGGCGCGACTTCTGCTTTATTTCTTGTTGTTTACTCATTTTCATGGCCTTCGGGTTATTGCTTTGTGGGGTAATCCTGACCCATGGCTAAATTTTCGACAACGAACAGAATTTGACAGTTGAACCACTGTTCAGTTTAAGATGATGCATCCCATTGATTTAAAAGGGGAAAGGCAATGTAAGCCAGCATTGTTATTTGTTGTAATGCCATGTTAGACAGCTTGATTGTAGGCATTAAGCGGGGTTACGCGACTCCCCTTGATTCTTTATACTTCGGCCCCAGTTTAGTTACCTACCTTTTTACTTTTTCACGGAGACAGCGGATGAGTGATCCCCGCCATATCAAGATGTTAATCCTGGGTTCTGGCCCTGCTGGCTACACAGCAGCGGTGTATGGGGCTCGCGCTAATCTCGACCCGGTCATTATCACTGGTATGCAGATGGGCGGACAGCTCACCACGACAACCGAGGTAGACAACTGGCCGGGCGACGCTCAGGGCGTACAGGGCCCCGAGCTGATGGAACGCATGAAAGCGCACGCAGAGCGTTTCGACACTGAAGTTGTGTTTGATCAGATCAGTGAAGTAAAGCTTGATCAGCGTCCGTTCTGGTTGAAAGGCGATTCCGGCGAATACACCTGTGATTCGTTGGTCATCGCAACAGGCGCAAGTGCCAAATATCTTGGGCTTGAGAGTGAAGAAGCGTTTAAAGGGAAGGGCGTTTCAGCGTGTGCCACCTGTGACGGTTTCTTCTACCGCAAAAAGCGTGTCGCCGTGATTGGTGGTGGTAACACCGCCGTTGAAGAGGCACTTTACCTCTCGAACATTGCCTCCGAAGTCGTTGTTGTTCACCGTCGTGACAGCTTCCGTAGTGAGAAGATTCTGGCCGATAAGCTGCTTGATAAAGCGGAAAACGGCAACGTGACTATTCGCTGGAACAGCGAGCTCGATGAAGTGCTGGGTGACGACATGGGCGTTACCGGCATGCGCATCAAAAATCGCGAAACGGGCGAGACTGAAGAACTCGATCTCGAAGGCATCTTCGTAGCCATCGGTCACTCGCCAAATACCGGCATATTTGAAGGTCAGCTGGAGATGAAAGACGGCTATATCGTCGTTCAGAGTGGTCTGCATGGGAACGCCACACAAACCAGCGTAGAAGGCGTATTCGCTGCGGGTGATGTTTCTGATCATATCTACCGCCAGGCAATCACCTCAGCAGGCACGGGCTGTATGGCGGCACTGGACGCAGAGCGGTTCCTCGATAATCAGTAATCTGATCGGGTGCTTATCGGTTTGAAAATGCGCTGTTCAGGGCTCCCTGTTTAGGGCTTTTTCAAGCCAGTCTGGAAGAGGGCGGAGCGATACGTGAGTATCTTCGCCCTTTTTTTGCGATTCCAGAAACTCGATGCGTTCCTGGGTTGCCGGGTGAGACTGCCAGAGTCCCCATTGGTGGGCTGCGTCCTTATCTGTCTGCAGAATATGTTCAAATAGCTCCTCAGAGCCTCTGGAGTGACCGTAGTAGGCGTTGAGTAGCGTCACCGCTCTCTCATCCGCAGCGCGCTCCATATCGCGGCTGAATGCCATCAGGCTGATAAATCCGGTCTGCTGCGTAATCGCTCCCGCAGACGAGTTATCAAATCCTGTAACCAATGCAATCAATGTGTGGCCGATCTGTTCCAGCATAAGTACCACAGGGTGTCGCAACTCGATATGGGCGTATTCGTGTGCCAGCACCATAGCCAGCCCATTTTCACTTTTGACAGCATCAAGTAATCCTCGCGTCACATGAATGTTACCGCCAGAGGTTGCAAAGGCATTCGCGGCTTCAATGTCGGGTAACCAATGGACGTTTATTTCGGATATATCTGCGTCGTGTGGAATCAGATCACGAGTAAGTTGCTGAAGGTACTCCGCGATGCGCTGGTCCTGCTCTGAGCTGACGTCGGACGGCCCAAAAGACAGATTGGGTTCCCACTCAAAAGGAACGGCAGGGGCGATGCGAGTTGCACCCCAACCAATCAGGAATGATATGGCAACAACCGCCAGTAACAGCGCGCCGGCCATAATGACAAAATCGACGAAGGGATTGTCGTGCTGGTTATTGATCCCTTCCGGTAGTTGAGGGTTTTCCTTCGGGAAGCTCATTAATCTGCCAGGTAGCTACTTAGAGTCAGGACAGGCGATTAATGCAGTGCCGTAGGCCAGCACCTCAACCGAGCCAAGGCCCTTTGCAGCATTTTCGCCAATGCGTGAAGTTTCGTATTTCACGTTATAGATGGTCTCGGCACCCAGCTCGCGAGCTTCTTCCTGCATTCGCAGGATGGCTTCCCGGCGTGCCCGGTCGAGCAGGCTTTCATAGGCGCCAACGCGGCCGCCGAAAATATTACGCAAAGAGGCAACTACGGTTTTGAAGTAATCGACCGAGATTACGACACTACCACTGACCAGAGTCGAGTTGTGCCTCAGATATTCGGGGGGTGGAATTTTGATTGGCACCACAGCGATGCTTCTGAGAGCCTGTTCGCGCTGAAATATAGAGCGGTAATGGCGGCTTTCAGAGAGTCGCCCAAAGCCGTAACCCAGAGCCAGCAGGACCAGGAATACAATGAGTTCGATCACCGGTCTTCTACCGTTACTGCTGTGCCGTACACGAAAATTTCGGAAGCGCCGGCGGCAATGGATGAGGTTGAAAATCGCACGTTAATAACAGCATTAGCCCCCAAGGCGGCGGCTTGTTGTTTCAGGCGCTCTATGGCTTCTTCCCGGGACTCGCTCAAGAGCTCGGTGTATCCCTTCAGCTCACCACCGAAGATATTCTTAAAGCCCGCCATAATATCCCGGCCGGCATGCTTGGCTCTGACAGTGCTGCCCTGAACCATCCCTAAATGCTGGGTAATACGTTTACCTGGCACGACTTCCATATTACTGATCAGCATTGCTCTCTCCTTAGTGACCGTATTGATAATACCCGAAAAGCGGGCACAAAAAAGCCCCGCGGTGCGGGGCTCTTTCTTACGACATCAGCAATTAAGCAGTAGCTTCGTCAGACTTCTTTTTAGAGGTCTTTTTTGCTTTGTCGTGGTTTTCAGCAACAGTACCGAAGTGCTCCAGAGGGAAGTGGTCAACGTGAACCATATCCAGAACATCTTTCTCGAACGCGATCATGAATTCGCCTTCATCGGCTGTCAGGATGCCCATTTCAACGCCTTCGTTGATACGGCCTTCAATAGACAGAGTCGCTTCGTCGTACTTGCCAGCTTTGATTGCATCGCCAACTTTCTTGTAGATGCCTTCAGCTTTCTCAACACGGTCCAGCAGGCTGTCGTATACAGCAAGCGGGTTACGAAGACCGTTGCTGTAAGCAGTACCGTACTTCTCGCCACGGTAAGCACCCTGAATCAGACGCTCACGAGTGTCGGTGTGGTAAGAAACCAGGTCGACAACTTTAGCAACCAGCTTGTCGTTAGGTGCTTTAGCACGACGGCCCAGAGGCATAGTCAGAACTTTCAGCATCCACGCAGCAGGACGTGCTGGCAGGTTCTGCAGGAAGGCTTCATGCGCTTCTTCGAATTCGAAGAACAGTTTCTCGATAGAGTACTGAACCAGTGGCAGGTCTTCTTTGTTCGAACCCTGGTCAGCCCAGTGTTTCAGAACCATAGAAGCCAGGTACATCTTAGAAACCATGTCGGCCAGACGCGCAGAGATCAGTTCGCGGAACTTCAGTTCGCCACCCAGAGTAGACATCGCGATGTCGACACAGATAGCGAAAGAAGCAGCATACTTGTTCAGCTGCTTGTAGTACTGCTTGGTAGGACCAGACACAGGTACGCCAGTGAAGGCAGCGTTAGTCAGGTTCAGAACCAGCGCACGGCTCATGTTAGAGAAGATGAAACCGAAGTGACCAAACAGTGCCTTATCAAAGCCTTTCAGGTCGTTCGCTTTCGCAGTTTCCATTTCTGGCAGTACGAAAGGATGACAACGGATCGCGCCCTGACCAAAGGTGATCATAGAACGGGTCAGGATGTTTGCACCTTCAACCGTGATCGCAACAGGAACCGAAGAGTAACCAGACTCAACGTAGTTCTTAGGACCACGAATAATCGCTTTACCACCGTGAACGTCCATGGTGTCGTTAGCAACAGCACGAGCGATTTCGGTCAGGTTGTACTTCAGAATCGCTGAAGGAACAGACGGCTTGTGACCTTCGTCAATAGCGATAGCAGTGACGCGAGCAGCAGCGCCAGCGGTGTAAGTGTTACCAGCGATACGCGCGATGCGCTCCTGAACACCTTCCAGCTTAGCAATCGGCACATTGAACTGACGACGGATACGTGAGTAAGGACCAGTAGCCGCGATAGAGTATTTACCACCGCCTGCACCGGAGCTAGGCAGAGTAATACAACGACCAACAGACAGACACTCAACCAGCATGCGCCAGCCCTGACCAGCCATGTCAGCACCACCGATGATGAAGTCCAGTGGAATGAATACGTCTTTACCGAAGATCGGACCGTTCATGAACGGAGAACCGATAGGCTTGTGACGGTTACCGATTTCCATGCCTTCAAGGTGGCGTGGCAGCAGCGCTACAGTAATACCAACATCTTTCTTGTCGCCCAGAAGACCTTCTGGGTCAAACATGCGGAACGCCAGACCAACAACGGTCGCAACCGGTGCCAGAGTGATGTAACGCTTTTCAAAGTTCAGTTTCAGACCCAGAACTTCTTTGCCTTCCCAAGTGCCTTTACATACAACACCAACGTCTGGCAGAGAAGTAGCGTCGGAACCAGCACGTGGGCCAGTCAGACCGAAACATGGGATCTCACGACCGTCAGCCAGGCGTGGCAGGTAGTGATCTTTCTGATCCTGAGTACCGTACTTAAGCAGCAGCTCACCTGGGCCGAGAGAGTTAGGAACACCCACGGTAGAGAAGGTAGCACCAGAGACAGTCAGTGCCTGAAGAACAGCAGACTGAGTCTGAGCAGAGAAACCAAGACCGCCGTATTCTTTAGGAATGATCATCGAGAAGAAACGTTCTTTCTTGATGTAGTCCCAGATTTCCTTAGAGAGGTCACCGTTCTGGCTGATTTCCCACTCATCTACCATAGAGCACAGAGTTGCAACCTGGTTGTCCAGGAAGTCCTGTTCTTCTTTAGGAATAGTCGGGTTAGGGTGGTTCAGCAGCATCTGCCAGTTAGGCTTACCTGAGAACAGTTCACCATCCCACCAGACAGTACCGGCTTCCAGAGCTTCGCGCTCGGTGTCGGACATCTGTGGCAGAATCTTCTTGTAGAAGTTGAAGATCGGCTTAGTCACAGTGTTGGTACGGAAACCATCAAGGCTCAGTACGCCCAGTGCGCCAGCAACGATCAGAGAGATTACGGTAACAGCAGTTGCTGCGCCGAAAACGAAAGCAGCCACTGTGAAAGCAGCCATAACACCGGCTGCAACTTTCAGCGAGCTACGCTTGTAAGTCAGAGCGACCAGTGCGCCAACAAGGAGCAGGCTCCAGATTGTCGTAGTCATATCAGTACCTCAAAAAGGTGGCCCAAAGGCCGTTATTATTTCTGTTTTTTCATACTTCCAGCGCGCGAGGCGGTTACTCACTCGCGCGTGAGGCTGGCATTCTAACCAGTAAAATCACTGCTTCGCAAACCCCAAATGTAAATTTCTTGGGCTGAGACAGGCAGGGATTTTTTCTTTGTTTTCAATAATTTCGCTGATTCACCGGCCAGCCTGTGCTGTTTTACGTGAGGTTTGGCGTAAATGCCGATGGAGGATGGTAAAGGTGTCATGAAAGAGCTTCCCGGCGAAAGCGTAAATAACGACTAAACTGACTCTGTGTGATGCAATAAATAACCTGTCAGGCTACGTATTATGGTGTTGGAACAATTCTCGGTATGGACGCTGGTACTCATTGGCGCTGTGCTTGCACTTGGCATTTTCTTCCACTTGTTCCGGTACTCATCGAAGACAGCCGAAGTAGCGCCCGCGATTCTGACCAGTATTGGTATCTTTGGTACCTTCCTTGGGGTAGCGCTTGGTCTGTGGCATTTTGATACCGCCGATATTCAGGGCAGTGTTCCCAGGCTGATGGATGGCCTTAAAACGGCCTTCTGGACCTCTATTGCTGGTCTCTTTGCTGCACTGACGCTGAAAATACGGGCCGCTGTAGAGCAAGCGGGCAGGCGAGCGTCAACACAACATCGCGCCGCCACCGTGGATGACCTCGATCTGTCTCTGCAAGCTTTGGTGAAGCAACTTCATGATGGATCAGAGCAGAGCCTCAGAGCAGAACTTGCTGAGCAGCATAGCGCTTCTCAGCGCCGCTTCGACCAGTTAATCGACGTATTAACGACGTATCAACAAAAGATGGCTGACGCAAATGCGAAAGCGCTGGTTGATGCCATTCGCACAGTAATGAATGAGTTCAACACCAAGATCAACGAGCAATACGGTGAAAACTTCAAACAGCTGAATGAGTCTGTCGTTGCGATGCTTGAGTGGCAACAAACCTACCGGACACAGCTTGATGAGCTGATTTCAGAGCAGGAGCGATCTTCGGCACTGATGAAGGAAGCCAGTAATGCTTTTGAGTACATGGTTCGTAATGCCAACGCATTCAACGGGATATCAGAATCACTGCAGGAATTACTCACTGGGCTCGAAACTCAGCGACTGAACATTCATTCGCAATTGGGGAGCCTCGCCGACATGGTCAACAACGCTGCTGAGGGGCTGCCTAAATTGGAGGAACGCCTGTCAGTTCTGACTCAAGGTATGTCCGATGCAGTTCAGTCACAGCAGCGTTGGGCCACAGAAGAGCTGAGCCAGACACAGAAAGAGCTGACTTCGCAACTGAATAAAGTGATGGTCGAGAGCCAGGAGCAGCTTCTTAGCCAGCAACAACAAAGTCAGCAGCACATGCAGAAACTGGGCGAGCGCCTCGAGCGACAGGTCGCTCAGCTGGATACCGGCATGGAGGAAGAGCTCAATAAAGCGCTGCGTGCGTTCGGTCTTCAGTTAACGGCACTGTCTGAGAAATTTGTCTCTGATTACAGTCCGCTCACTGACAAGTTGACAGAGTTGGTGAATATGGCCCGCCAGGTTGAGGACTGACCATGCTCGACGACTCGCAAAAGCTTGATGACTCTCAGGATCACGAAGGTCACTGGGTTGCCGTTTCGGATTTAATGGCCGGTTTGATGATGGTGTTCATGCTGGTATCCGTAGTCTTTATGATTAACGTGGAAACTGAGCGCGATAAAATCCGTGATGTTGCCATTCTGTATGACCAGCTGCGCACCCAACTTTATAAAGATCTTCAGACCGAGTTTGCTGATGATATGTCGAGGTGGGGCGCAGAACTCGATGAAGACCTCGCCTTCCGTTTTAATAATACTGATGTTCTGTTCGATAAGGGTGAGGCTGAGCTAAAACCGGAATTTCAGGCCATTCTCGACGACTTTTTTCCCCGTTATGTACGCATCATTACTCAGGAACAATATCGCGACGACATTCTTGAAGTGCGCATAGAAGGGCATACTTCCAGCGGCTGGTTTGGCGCCCGTTCAGACGATGAAGCCTACATTCTCAATATGAACCTGTCACAAGAGCGGACCCGTTCTACGCTTGCCTACGTGTTAGGCCTGAAACCGGTTGCTGATGATAAAAGCTGGTTGAAGGCACACCTGACCGCCAACGGGTTGTCATCAGCGAAAGTGGTGAGAGATGACGCCGGAAGCGAGTTGGGCTCGGCATCCCGGCGGGTAGAGTTTCGCGTTCGCACTGATGCCGAAGGCCGCATTGCCACCATACTCGATAGGGTTCAGCCATGAAGCTATATAACTTTCTGGACGAACCCGAGTTTAATGCCCTTAAGCACCGTATGGGGGCAGATGGGTACGGACACTTTGTCGAATTCGACCCAGAGCATCAGCTGACCTTTGGCGAGCGCGATCAACTGGCCAAGGGCTCACTGAACGCGTTACCGGGGCAGTTACGTATACTGCCGGATCGTACGCTGGCACTGAAAAATTCGAGGGTTTGGGTGGAAGGAGAAGGGCAGATACATCTCGCTGCCTGTCATGAGCTGCATCGACTTCGGGATGCTGAAAGCATCAAAGCCAGTACCCGTGACCCGGAGAAAACGCTCAGTATCTGCCCGGATTGCCTGGCGGAACTTAAATACCTGGGATTGGACGGCCGTAAGAGCCGTCGGCTGTCTGAACAGCTTGACGAGCTCTTCTCGATGGAGCGATTCCGCCAGGATTACCCCTTTTACCCAGTCTGAAGCGCGCGGGATTCAGGCCTTATGGATTCAGGGTGCGCTCCGCTTTGAACTGCAGTGGTTCAGGTTTCCAGAGACCAATGTCAGGCGCGACGTCGGCGCTACCGTCGATCCCCACCTTTACTGCCTCACCACCAGAGAGCATCCGGAAGAGGCTGATTCCCAGATTGGTCAGGCTGACTTCCAGTGGGATATCGATTTTCTGTGACTGACCTTGCTCGAGCTTAACGCTGTTCAATGTGCCTTTCCCCAGTGATTTTCCTTCAGCCTGAAGGTTATAAGCCAGAGACTTCAGATCCAGCCCGAACGCATTCGGGTTCTCGACATCGAGACTCAGCATCAGCTTGGCACCGCTCCAGCTGACATCCGAAAGACTGATATCGCTGAAGCTGATCTGTGGCAATTGAGGGATGGGTAAGGTGCCCTTGAAGTCTACCGGGATGCTGATATTGCCCATGACCGGAATATCCATAAGCACATTGCCATCAACTGTGTAATCGACCGCGTTTTTACCGCTCAGTCCATCAATCGCGTTGGCTAGGTCAGTAAATTTAAGCGTAACAGGAAGCTGAACCGACTCCGTGCCATTGGCGGGTACGGTTACCGTAGCGTCTGGTTGATTAACTGAGGCAAGAGGAGATCCAGCGACCCCCAGATCAAGATCAAAGCCCGCTGCATCCAGGGCAAATCCGTTCGGGTTGCTGACAGCAACGTCCACTAACAGCGTCGCTTGTTCCAGTGACAGGCTGCCGAGAGAAACGCCTGCAACTTCAGCGGTGGGTTTTTTAACATCGACGATCCCTTTTAAGGTTGCGCAGGATGCAAGAAAAGTAGCGAACAGCGCAGTTGTCGTCAGTCGAAGAAACAATCTTGAATTCATCAGAGTGGCCCGGGAATCAGAGTAAAAAGTCAGTCGCTACTCTACCGCCAGATGAACGATGGTTCCAGTAGGCCTGACTTGGTTCTTTTCGGGCCGAACCGAATTTACTCCTTGGCCGCCCTTCGTAATACACGTAGGTTGAAGCTACAAAACTAAAATTTAAAAAAAATAAGAATAATAAAGGTGATGCTATGTCTGGGTTTCGCTCATGGGTCGCAGTGAGTTTTCTGCTGTCGTCCGTCAATGCAATTGCAATGTCGTCTCCTCCTGCTCTTGAACTCGCCGAGCCTTATCAAGGCAGTGTGGCGAGTCTGGCGCAGCGATGTATCGGCATCCAGTCTCCAGGGACTGGTCATTGGCTGCGCTTTGAAGAGAATCCGGGATGGGCAGACGGATTCCCGTCCTACTCGTTTTCTGGAGATTCATCTGCCAGCGCCAGTCGCTTCTATCTGAAACCCAGCCAGCACCAGCACTTCTTATTGCGCGATGCTTCCAGCAGCTATCTTGGTGCGAGCACGACGGCGATAGTGAGAGCGACGGAGACAGCGAATAACCGCGCAGAATGGAAATTGGAGCGTGATGGTGATGGTTATACACTTCACAACGCACAAACTGGTTTTCAGTTAGCTCATCGCATTCGAAATGGCGAACTCTACTTCACCAGCACCCTCGACGTATTCTCTCTCAATAAAGAAACAGCCCTGAACTTTGTTGAGTTGGACGGGTGCAGCCAGTTCCCTGAAGTCACAGTGAATGCTCACGGAGATCGTGATGCGTTAAAAGGCGACGTCGATTTACCTGTTCGTGGCTATATTGACGCCCACACACATATTTCGTCGTATGAGTTTATGGGCGGTAAATTTATGGCCGGTGAGCCTTTCCACCGGTTTGGCGTTGAAGAAGCACTTAAGGATTCGTCGCACCTTCACGGAAAAGACGGCTCGCTCGATCTGATTGGTAACCTTTATACATTCAACGATATCAACAACCGCTATGACACCCGTGGGTGGCCCGATTTTCTATGGTGGCCAAATCACCAGCAGATGAGCCACTCGGGTTATTACTATAAATGGATGGAGCGTGCTTACCTTTCAGGGTTGCGCATCATGGTCACCAATCTGGTAGAAAATGAAGTGCTTTGCTGGGCTCAGAGCAGAATAAACCCTGCCTCCTGGATCAACCCGAACAGCTGCAATGTGATGGACTCGATTCGTCTGCAAGCACAACGACTGCGTGAGCTTGAAGAGTACGTCGACGCTCAGGCGGGAGGCCCAGGTAAGGGGTTCTTCCACATTGTGACCACTCCTCAGGAAGCGCGTGAGACTATTGCCGCCGGGCGTATGGCCGTCGTGCTCGGCATTGAGGCTTCAGAAACATTTAATTGCGGGCTCAACGATTACTGCACGCGCGAGACGATAGAATCGCAACTGCAGGAGGTCTATGACCTGGGCGTGCGCTCTCTTTATCCGACGCATAAATTCGATAACCAGCTTGCAGGTTCAGTCGTAGAAAGTGGTTTTATTAATATTGGCCATTTGTTGTCTTCCGGACGCTTCTTTGAGACAGAAGAATGTGCCCCGCATACCCACGGTAAGCCAATGACATCCGGGTTCCCTTTGATTGGTGATATTCCGGTGATACGGGAAATTCTCGATGTCGTACACCTGAATCCCGACTATGACGAATCGCGTCCGCATTGCAATCAACACGGTCTGAGCCCATTAGGAAGCTATCTGGTTAATCGCATGATTGATCTGAAGATGATGGTCGAGCTGGATCATATGAGTGACGCGACAGCCACCGCGGTCATGGATATAGCAGAGGCCCGAGGGTACAGCGGTGTACTGTCGACTCACAGTTGGATGCTTAACGCACCTGGTGGAGCGGTGCATCGTAATACCCAGCGCTTAATAGAAGCGGGTGGATTTGTGGCACCTTATAACAGTGATGCCACAGACATGGTCCGTCGGGTGGATCGTTATCTGGATATTCTTGCCGACACCCAATACCTGAACGGTGTGGGTATCGGTACGGACATGAGCGGCCTCGGAGGTCAGCCGGGTCCACGAGCTGATGTGGCAACGAATCCGTTAAATTATCCATTTATTTCAGAGTTTGGTATCGAATTTAACCGGCAGACCTCAGGTAACCGAACGTTCGATTTTAATCAGGACGGCATGGCCCACTACGGAATGCTGGCGGACTTCATTGAAGACTTACGCCAGCAGGCACCGGCCCGAACGTACGAAGCCGTCATGACATCTGCAGAAGCCTATCTGCAAACCTGGGAGCGATCGACAGCTTCTGGTGTTACTGAGCACTATGAACCTGCCGGCCTGGAAGACATTGATTAACTGCGTAATCTGGTAAGAACATCTTCTAAGGATGAATCCAGGGGAATACCGCTGCTGTTCAAAACACCAGCGAGCCCCTGGTACCAGCCGATTAACATCAGTAGCTCGATCATGAGCGCATGGTTGTAGTGTTTTTTCAGACCAGGCATGGTCTGTTCGTCGACGAGGTTATTACCGACCATGCCGTCGCATGCACGCAAAATCAGTGACTGGCGTTCACTCCAGCCATGGGCGTCTGCGCCTTCAGGGATACGGCGAATCTCGTCTTTTGTCAGGCCTGCACGTAGGCCAATATCGACATGTTGGCCCCACTCATAGCGTGAGCGACACAACCAGGCGATGCGCAGAATAGCCAATTCAGTATCGCGTCGATCCAGTTTCCCGAATGGCATCAGCTTGGAGGCGAAGAACAGCATGCCGCGCAGCAGTCGCATGTTGTGCATCATTAATAACCACAGATTGGCTGCATTGAGTTTTCCGAAGCGCTCGATTCCCCAGAGAAGAACGCGTTTAAAGAAACTCATGTCACCCTCCGCAACAGAAGGAACACGACGCTCCGGAGGTAGTTGCCAACCATCGTCTGGAATTAATTCATCATATTTCATCGCTCTCTGCACATTTCTTATAAAGGGAAATTTTTACCCAGCCAGTCGATCTGAATGGAAACTACTTTCTCAAACCATTCACCGCGATAAATATCAAAATGTCCGGTATCCAACTCAACGAGCGAGCCATTCTTCAACGATTTTGCGTATTTTAACGTGGGTTTGACTGGCGCCACGGTATCTCTCAGGCAAGCAATAAGAAGCGTTGGTGCAGTTACTTGCGAAGCTGAACGCCCAGGGAAATAGCGGGTAATTTCAAAGCCAAAGCGAGCAGCAACATAGCCAGGAATATCTGAACCTTCTGGCTTAATGCCGTTGTATCCCTCCATAACATCGTGCGCGGTCATCAGTGCAGCGTCGCCGGGTGATCCGGCAAGATCGACCATCACGGGTGCATTTCTGAAGGGCATAGACAGAAGGTCAGCGGTTGCCGCCAGTGATACCTTCATCAGGCTCAGAGGGTGGAGCGCCATTGAAGAAGCAATACCGTTAGTAAAAGGGCACTGAGACATAACACCAGCAACCCCAGAAACATTGGCTGCTGTCTTAAGTACGTGACCACCACTGAATGAGCTGCCCCAGATAATTATCCGGCTGCCATCCACGCGTTGATCATTTGCGGCGAACTTCACTGCAGCTGCCCAGTCTTCCAGCTGCTTTGTTACGCTTAAAAGCTGGCGCGGTTCTCCGCTGCTATCACCGAAGTGACGATAGTCAAACACAAGGCAGGCATAACCGGCGTCGCAGTAACGTTCGGCAAATGCATCCAGGCGCATAGAACGAACAGCGCCGAGACCATGTGCCATAACAACAACGGGAGCTGGATGATCTGAGTCCGGAAGATATAACCATGCGGCGCAGTGATCATCACCAGATTGATAAGACACATCAAGACGGTTCATGCAGGCACTCCTGTCGGTAGCGAAAAGTGGGTGATTAATAATCTGTTGTTTGCTATTTTTAGGGTTTTTGGAACAAATGTTCCGGTTCATACTAACATTACTGGAACGGTTGTTCCAAGGTGCTGGAGAATGAATGACTGAATTGACCCCTAAACAGCAGGCCAGGGCGGATGGCCTGCTGGATGCCGCCGAAGCTTTGTTTGCTTCATACGGTTTCCATGCTGTCAGCGTGCGGGACATTACCGGGTTGGCCAAAGTGCGTTTGGCAGCGGTCAATGATCTGTTCGGCGGCAAAGAAAAGCTTTTTTATGAGGTCATCAAGCGCCGGGCTGAGGTCGTTAATGCGCTGCGTGAAGAGCGTCTGGCCGCGATTGATGATGCCAAGCCCCGAGAAAAACAGGCTGCAGAGATCATTTCAGCTTTCTTTGACCCTTTGCTGGAAGTCAGCGAGCGCGGTGAGGGTTGGCGTAATTACCTCAGATTGGTCAATCAGATGATTGGTTCACGATCGCCAGTACTGTTGAGCGTCGTTGAATTCTACAACCCGATCACGCAGAAGTTTTTGATGGCTTTGCATACTCTGTATCCAGGTATCCCGTTTTCAGACTTACTGCGGCATTGGCAGTTTATTCTGGCAACTTACCTTAGTGTGTTTGCTGATAACTTCAGAGTGAACAGCATGACACGGGGGGAGGTTCAGAGTTCAGCGTTTTCTGAAACCTATGATGCGGCCAGAGTATTTGTTCTGGGCGGGCTTAAAGCGTTTCTGGAGCAGGCGCAACAGCGCACTTGATGCTTCCTGCTTACGGGTTCAGATCAATATAGTGAGACTTAGGTTTGCAGCTTAAAACCAGCCAATGTAATCTTGCCGAAGCTGCCCGCAGAGGCGGCATTCACCACAACTCCTGGGTAGTTAATAACCTGTGAGAGGCTCAAGAATGAGACCATTAACTGCATCAGTCAGTGCCTTGTTAGGAATGACAATGGCAATGGCAGCAACCGCCGCTGAACCATTTAACTACGATTATCTGGGTCTTACCTATGATTACCAACGGATTGGCGTCGACGGCTTCAGCGAAGAGCTGGAAGGTCACCGTGTCACAGCGATTTATTCAGAAGAGCTGAAGCAAGGTCTTATCTATCAGGCGTTCGGTACCAGCGAGTTTACCGATGATGAATTGATGACCTCGGGTAACTCGTACTTTTATGAGCGTGATTCGATCGATATTGGTGTCAGCCTTGGTGCTCACCTGCCGATCACAGCGAAAGCAGATGCGGTTGGAACGGCAAAAGTGGGTTATGCGTTTTATGACACCTACAGCCGCCTGAAACTCGAAGATGAAATTGAAACCACAGTCATTGATGAAAAGGGCTCAGAGCCTTTTGCAGATCTGTCGGTTGGCGTACGTTGGTTTATCGACGATTACAACAGTCTCGATATTCAGCCTCTGTTGGGAGTTATCCTGACCGAAGATACTAACGATGCATATTTCCGCGGGCGGGTGAGTGCACGCCTGGTAGGCACGATAGAGGCCTATCTTGATATGACGACCTATCTGGATTCTGATTATCGTGCCTTTGGTACAGGCATCTTCCTGTATTACTGAAACAGAATAACCCTATGGGAGTGCGAGCGGAATTGCGCTCCCTGAAGCAAACAAAGTAAACAACAAGGACGTTACATGAAACCTTTCTTCGTGCTTCTCTTATCCTCAGCCCTGTTCGCGTGTGGCGGTGGCTCTCCAACAACAGCGTTGATCAGCGGCGATGATGATGAAACTGATGCCGGTTTGTTCCGCGAATGGACAGAAACCGGTAGTGGCTTTCTTCTCGACCTGACTGGCGGAGCTTTAAATACCAACCTCGCGTACTACCTTGAGGAGGAAGATGGTTCTCGCTGTGACTGTCGTCTGACTTTTCTCGGTGATGAAATATCAGGCTCTTACGTGCTTAGCCAATGTAGCTACAGGGTAGGAAGTTCGGATGCTGATCCGGGGTGTAATGCTTATGATCACACCGGAACCTACGAGCGGGACAATAATCGTCTTTCTATTTGTGATGACACTCAGGAATGTTCGACATATCGCTGAGTGACATCCTGTGCAGGCGATACTCAGAAGTAAACGCGAATACCGTAAATGTAGGCCGGAGCAGAATTTTCAATATCTTTCTGATAAGAGAAACGACCAGAAATAATATCTGAAATATTCAGCTCGGCTGACAGGTCAACGATGATTGAATCCTCTTCCTCACCTGTTGCATAAGATACGGTCCCGGATAACTCCAGCGGTGAATATTCAGATAAGCGGTATCGGGTTTCAAGATTAAACGCCGAGCTGTCTGTGTAGGTCACTGAGGATTCTTCGAAAAAGAAATTCACATCAGTACGTTGGTATTTGGTCTCAACGTCAGATTTGGTTTCACTGTACGATAAGCCCGGAACGATGTGCAGGGTTGGGGAGATCTGAAAATAACGATCGATCGCGATGCGCAAAGTACGCTGGTCGATATCTGCACTGTATCTGGAGTCGTCGGTCTCATAACGGTCTTTCAGCTCGACAAAGCCGGCAGAAACACTGGCGACGACCTGATAACCCAGGTCTTTCTGCAATTCAAAGATGGTTGCTGTCGTGTTATTTGGTTCACCTGACGATGGAGAATCCAGCTTACTCTTCGCAAAACTAGCCTGAACGAAATCGTAGTTAATTGCCGAATCGGCGAATGACAGAGTTGGAAGGGCAACGGCCGCAGCCAGAACAGCAGACTTGAACGAGGGCATAGTATTTTCCGTAATCGCAGCGCATCAGCGCCCGTTTCTGATAATTATTATTAAGCCCGATAGTACAGAAACTGCCCGGATTATCAACAGAGTTCTATGCCTGTAAAACGAAAGAAGCCCGCATCGGGCGCCGCTGTGAGCGGCGCTGATACGGGCCAGAAGACCAACAAGGTTACTATTTCAGATCAAAGCGATCCGCATTCATTACCTTCACAAAGGCCTTCACGAAGTCGTTAACGAACTTCTCTTTGCTGTCATCCTGCGCATACACCTCAGCGTATGAACGCAGGATCGAGTTAGAGCCAAACACCAGGTCGACACGCGTCGCTGTCCACTTGGTTTCACCGCTCTTGCGATCAACGATGTTGTAGTGGCTTTTGCTCGCTGGTTTCCACTGGTACGCCATATCCGTCACATTCACGAAGAAGTCGTTGCTCAATGCGCCAACGTTATCGGTAAATACGCCGTGCTGGCTGTCACCAAAATTGGTACCCAGTACGCGCATGCCGCCGATCAGAACCGTCATCTCCGGCGCAGTCAGCCCCATGAGCTGTGCGCGGTCGAGCAGCATCTCTTCAGGCGAAACCACATACTCTTTCTTGGCATAGTTACGGAAACCATCAGCAAGGGGTTCAAGCACATCGAACGATTCAGCATCCGTCTGTTCATCCGTTGCGTCACCGCGACCCGGTGCGAATGGTACAGTCACATCGACGCCAGCGTCTTTCGCTGCTTTCTCAACACCCGCGGTACCACCGAGTACAATCATATCGGCGATGCTGACAGGCTTGCTGAAGCCAGCACGGATACCTTCAAGAACAGCGAGCACCTTCTGCAGACGCTCAGGCTCGTTCCCCTCCCAGTCTTTCTGCGGCGCTAAGCGGATACGCGCGCCGTTGGCACCGCCACGGAAGTCAGAACCACGGAACGTACGAGCGCTGTCCCACGCGGTTGCCACCAGTTCGGCAACAGTCAGGTCAGAATCCAGAATCTGTGCCTTCAGGTCTGCAACTTCATCATCCGTCAGGGTGTAATCCCCCTCAGGAATCGGGTCCTGCCAGATCAGATCTTCAGCCGGTACGTCTGCGCCGATATAACGACTCTTCGGACCCATATCGCGGTGCGTCAGCTTAAACCAGGCTCGGGCAAAGACATCTGAGAAATACTCAGGGTCTTTGTGGAAGCGCTCGCAAATCTTGCGGTATTCCGGATCGACCTTCATCGCCATGTCCGCATCAGTCATCATCGGCATGGTACGGATGCTCGGGTCTTCAACGTCCACCGGCATATCTTCTTCTTTGATATCGATCGGTTTCCACTGCCATGCACCTGCTGGGCTCTTGGTCAGCTCCCATTCGTGATTCAGCAGCATGTCGAAGTAGCCCATGTCCCACTGAGTCGGGTTGGTTGTCCAGGCGCCTTCAGGGCCACCGGTCAGGGTGTCACGGCCAATGCCACGGCCTTTCTTGTTGTTCCAGCCCAGGCCTTGCTCATCCACATCCGCGGCTTCAGGCTCAGGGCCAAGGTCGTCAGGGTTGGCGTTGCCGTGGCATTTACCCACGGTATGGCCGCCAGCGGTCAGGGCGACGGTTTCCTCGTCGTTCATCGCCATACGCTTGAAAGTATCGCGTACATCAGCTGCCGACTTGAGTGGATCAGGCTTGCCGTCGCGGCCTTCCGGGTTCACATAGATCAGACCCATCATTACTGCTGCGAGTGGATTTTCCATTTCGTGGTCATCGGAATAACGACTGTTGTCGTTATCACTCGGCGCCAGCCACTCCTTCTCTGAGCCCCAGTAAGTGTCTTTTTCTGGATGCCAGATATCCTCACGGCCACCGGCAAAACCAAAGGTTTTCAGACCAAAAGATTCATATGCCATGTTACCAGCCAGAATCATCAGGTCAGCCCAGGACAGCTTATTGCCGTACTTCTTCTTAATTGGCCAAAGCAGGCGACGAGCTTTATCGAGGTTTGCGTTATCTGGCCAGCTGTTCAGCGGCGCAAAGCGTTGATTGCCAGTGTTTGCACCACCGCGACCGTCTGCCAAGCGGTATGAACCGGCTGCGTGCCAGGCCATACGAATCATCAGGCCACCATAGTGCCCCCAGTCAGCAGGCCACCACTCCTGGCTGTCAGTAAGAAGGGCTTTAACGTCGTTTTTCAGAGCTTCAAGATCAATTTTTTTGAATTCTTCGGCGTAATTGAAATCTTCGCCGAGTGGATTCGTCTTGGTATCGTGCTGATGCAGGATGTCGAGGTTCAGATTATTCGGCCACCAGTCTGTGTTCGAATTTCCGTGTTGGGTGACACTGCCGTGCATAACCGGGCATTTGCCCGCAGAGTTGTTGTCCATCGTCGCACCTCATCAATTGCTATCGTTATTAGCGTTGCTTGTGATTACTAAGATACAGAGTAGCGCGATAGGTTGATATTAAAATTATATTAAATGTATCAGTGTGATAGTAATAATTGATTACTCGCCGTTCTCAGCCCTCGACACCGCGGCTGATCGGTTACGTTGTAATAGCAGCATAATGACAGAGGCAACAATGACAGGAACAAACGACACCCAGAGTACGGTGTCCCAACCCCAGTAACTGAGAATGCCACCAGAAGCAAAAGAGCCCATGGCCATCAGCGAGAAAACGACAAAATCATTCAGCGACTGCACCCGGTTTTTCTCTTCTGGCCGATGACACTGCAAAATCAGGGCAGACGCACCCAGAAAGCCGAAATTCCAACCTACGCCCAACATAATCAACATCGACCAGAAGTGAAATACGTCCACACCATGGAGAGAAACTCCGGCTGCAATGGCAGTAAGCGCCAACCCGATTGCTGAAATACGGATGGCTCCAAAACGCGCAATCAGGTGCCCAGTAAAAAAGCTGGGCCCGTACATGGCGATCACATGCCACTGAATCCCGAGGTTCGCGTCAGCCTGAGAGTGCCCATGAAAATGCATCGCAAGTGGAGCCGCTGTCATCAGAAAGTTCATCACCAGGTAAGAGACAGCACCACACACAACGGCAGGTAGAAAAAGCGGTTGTCGAACAATGTCACCCAGTGAACGCCCGCCGGCAACTTCTTCAACGCTCAGCCGAGGTAACTTAACGCCCGACAGCACCACACCAGCGAGCGCAGCAGCCAGCGCCTGAATCAGGAACGACGCCGCAAAGGGTGGGGTGTCTAATCCGGGCAGAGAAAGGTTCATTGTGTGTGTAATCAGTTGTGGTCCAACGACACCGGCGGCGATTCCACCCGCCATCACCATAGACAGTGCTCTGGGTTGCCTTTCGGGTGCTACACCATCGGCCGCTGCAAAGCGAAAAGACAGAACTACTGCAGCATAGGCGCCGCCAAAAACAGTCGACAGGCAGAGGAGAGTGAATGAGCCGTAGATCATGGCGGCCATCGCCGACAACCCTGACAGTATGCCCATGGCTGTTCCTGCCTGGAAAGCAGCAAGGCGCCCGAACCGCTGCGCAATCAGGCCTGAGGGGAGAGTGCAAATAGCCAGCCCCACCACAAACAGAGAAATCGGAAGTGTCGCCAGAGCCGGGGCTGGCGACAGCTGATGACCAATGACCGCGCTGGTGGCAAAAATCACAACCGAGTTTGCACCAGCCAGCGCCTGAGCAATGGTCAGGCGCCAGATATTATTGGTTTGTTGAGCTTCGCTGAGTTGCATGAATGAGTGCCTTAAAGTCCTTGAACCTGACGTTCCAGAACGCGGAGCTTATCGTATCTTTAGTATTCCCGGCGAGGAGTGAGAGGTGAAACAGTGATATTCAGTAATGGCCTCCCCACAGGAGGCCGAACATTACTTTTAACTGATTGAAAATTAATGATATTTTATTTTTCTTCAAATTAGTTACCCCGGAAGTTACCCCGAAACATCCGTTGCTAGATGGTCGACATGACACTACCGGACATTAGTAGAAGTTACTAAAAAGTAGTAAGAATGAGTAATTCTATCTTGACTTGACGGGTATGTCGGGACTAGAGTTGCCTGTAACACGGCCCCGATCGGTAACCTCTGCGGAGGAAGCTGCTGAGGGGTTTTTTAATGCCTGTCGTTTATGTTCCCCATCCCCAGTTCTGCCAATCGTCTATTGCACCCATCGCATCCAGTGACAGGGCAGTTTCGCTTCCGTTCAACGGAAACTCTTCCAGTAAGCTTGATAGACGCTCCCACCAGCTAGATGTTGGGTTTATCGTTTGTAGCAAGTGCTGGATTATACAGAATAGTAGGAATGGTCTCGCAACCAGACGTCCGTTATCCCACGCATGACGGAATATAGGCACTTCTGACTTCCCGGGCTTTTGCGGTTGATCAATGATGTTTCGATTCCAGAGGCGGCTGTGGTGTGCACATACGTTACGAAGGTAGTTCAGGCTACGAAGCCATGAGGCAAAGACGCCACCATTCTGAATCCCATATCGACTCGATATCATATCCTGGTGTTCATCTTTTAGGCCGGCAAACAAGCGTGACATGCAGCCGAAGTCCCAGACCTCGCAGGCAATCCAAATAGCAATCGGCAGGCCGTATTTCTCTTTATTGTGTTTAATGAACTCTTCTTTGGATCTATCGAGTAACTTTGCATGGTTAGTAAGCCAGGTGTGATAGTCGCTCAGGCCGCCCCTTGCATTCAGATTTTGTGTGAACTCGTCGGACAGTAGCTCCGGTTTGAGGTAAGCGAACGCATCAAGTTCACCAAGCGTGTGAGATATATCGACCCGAAGAGCAACTTCTATTCTCTCTAACGCGTCGAGTACCAGTAACCGCAGTTTCTTATCAAACACATACAGTTCGACGGCATCCTGAAAGCGTAGGCCGTGCTTAAAGGATTCAAGAGGGAATGTTTGAACTTTCTTATCTTTCTTCGATGGTTTGCCCGGCAGCTCCGGAATTGAGCAAGCCGGACCTGAGCGCTCTCTGAATGGGTACCAGTAACCGCTCAACCGATAGTACCCTATACGCCGCAAAGCCTGCTCTGCACGTTGTACGTCAGTGACTGCTAATCCGTGTGCTTGCAGCTTGTCTAATTGCTCTTCAATGCTGAGCCAAGGTTTGTTGTAGGTCATCGTTTGTCCATCAATCTAACCGGTTACCAGATCATGGTACTACAGAGAACAACTTTTTCAGCAGAGCCTTATTGTCTTGCGAGCTTTCCTTACTTTCTGTTTTTGCGTCTTTTTCTTGCGGCGTCTTTCCGGGTCGCCAGAGCTTATTTCAGGAGGCTCTTTGAACCCTTCACCAGCTTTAGATAAACGAGCACGAATAATACGAGCCGAGGCATTTGTATCTTCTTGAGACATACCACGCTTGGCTTTCTCTTTGGTGATGTTCGTAGTTTTTGCCATCCTCTGGTGCCGCTATTTAGAAATACATTGCAAACAGCCAACATCGTATGCAAAACGAGCCCGAAAAGTTGACATAAAAATTGGCACAAAGGCCAGAAAAACGCATGTTGACACACTGTTGGCACAGTGCAAAAAGTGATCATCTTTTCCGCTAAGTTATTGATTTGTAGTGTAAAAAGATGGCCTCCCCACAGGGACTCGAACCCCAATCGTCCGCTTAGGAGGCGGAAGCTCTATCCTGTTGAGCTATAGGGAGGAAGGCTGAGGATTCTAACGGTTGGTGTCGTGATTGTCAGCCCCGGTTGGGGCTGCGCACTCAGATGTTGTCTAATTCGTTTTTCTGTTGTTCTTTCAGGCGACGTTCTTCCCACTGAAACTCCGTGATCAGTCGGTCAATGAAGCGCTGGCCTTGAGGTGAGATCGTAGTGAAGGAGAAGCCACATTGTGTATTGCCGTTGTTACTCAGCTGGATGTGGCGGGCTTCCAGGCTGCAATCCATCGAGTTGTCGCGGTTAAAGCGAACCCGGGCCATAGGGATGTCCTTGTGGTTGTGCAGCATTTCAGTGATGTCGCCTTTGAACTTGGCCTTAAAACCACTCGACGACAGATCTACCAGGCGCCCTGTTAGCCCATCGCTGTCTTCATCATTATCTTCGAAGCGCAGTGTTACTAATATCTGGTGTGCAGGTGGCACCATGACACGGTAGGCGGTGCGGCGTTGCAGATAAAGAACTTCTTCAGGAAACTCGGCCCGATACTGTTCCTGGTCAGGTTGATAGCGCAGGCGACCCGTCATTCGGAATTCAATGCGCACCCCTTGGGTGTCGCACTCTACTGAAAATCGCTTCCCGCTCCTGATCAGGTCGTTGCCCTGCATTGGGATAACCCGATCCATAAAGAAGCTGCGGGACTTGAAGCTGGTTTCCGTAATTGCCGATTTGTATTCGGTGTCGTCGCCATCAATACGCAGGGTGACAGGAGTTTCCAGAAGCACAACCTTGCGCAGAGCGCCGTATACGTCTTCTGGGGTGTTCAGCAGAAATTCCTGGTTGATACTTGCCTCTGGCATGTCTGACGGTCCACTACGCTTCGATACTATTAAGTCCCGGATTCGCTCCGGCAGTTTTTCCATGTTCATTGTATAAGTGTGGATCATTCTGTCGGGCATGCAAGATACGAAGCTTCTGTTCGGCGCGGAATCGCAACGCCAGAACCATTTCGCTCAGGCGCTCTGAGATTTGCCGGTTGGCTTCGTACTGAGCGGCAAGCTGCTGCCACAATGGGTGAATTTCGGAGTTATTCTGGACAGCCTCGTGTTGCAGGCACTCTGCACTCAGAGGTAGTTGGTGGTCTTTCATCCACTGTAAGCGGGTACTCGCCTGCTGTTTCAGGAGGGTTACCTGTTTCTCTTTGGCAGGGTTCAGAGTGTCCAGTTCAGACGTACGGTGGTGGCTCACGGCCTCCAGTTCCTGCTCCAGCAGGGTGAAGAGCTGTCGGCTGGCGTCGAGCTCGGATGACATCAGCCGGGCAAGGGGAGAGGTATCTAAAAGCATACCTGAGGACCTCAGAAGTTGAATCGGTCCTCAAAATCAAGCATTTTCCCTGCCAGTCTGTCGTAATCGATTTTGTATTCACCGTTATCAATGGCGCTACGGATGCGCTCAACAGTTGCGTCGTCGACGTCCTTCATCTCTTTAATCTCAGCTTCTATCTGCTGAATGCTTTTACTGCTCGCGCTAAGCTTGACCTGATCGGTCAGCGGCGCGGATTCCCTGGCTTTGCCTTCAGCATTCGTTTCTGGGGCCTTAACGGGTTCAGTACGACTACGATTCGTGTCGACACTGTTGCCGTTAGTGAATTTATTGATGTTCATCATCATTTCTCCGAGCTTCATTCAGATGTACCTCTTCATTGTAGTTAACGGCAGCAGATTTCATTACTTTAGGAAAAAGTGTCAGTTTTTTTGAAAACTCACTGGACCTGTACTAAGCCATCGCCGATGACTTCCGCAAACAGGGTGGTTCCCGACTGCGTATTCCTGACCCGTATCTGTTCACCCAGGTGACCACGAGCCAGGGCTTCCCCCTTAATCTCGACCTGAATTCCCGGCCTGACCAGCCTGATTTTGAGCAGTTGCCCGCGTTGAACAAGGTCGGGTAAGTCGACCATGTCAGGTGTGACAGGTGTTCCTTGTCGCAGAGTTCGTTTGCTCAGCATTCCGCTGACGGCGTCAATATTACTGAAATACCCTTTGTGCAGATCAGAGGTGTCAAGGCGACTGATTCTGAGTTGACCTGCATTGATAACAGTATCCCGGCGTATATCGGTATCAGCGGTGACGACATCTGCGAACACCTTCAGTTCAACCGCGAACGATTGGCGCCAGAAGGGCGCTGCACAGCTGACCTCAACACCGTTGCGCCCAGGTTGCAGGTGGCGGATAACATTCACCTCTAGCGAAGCGCTGCAGTCAGGCAACTCATATCCCGGTGATACAGAAGGATACTCAAACTCCGATACACCGGCGTCTCCCCCCAGTGCAATCCAGCGATTTTTCAGTTCAGCGGTGACATCATCCAGAGAGCTTCCGGCCTGAGCAACGGTCGACAACGACCAGATGAAAAAACCAAATAAAACGCCTGCGCTTCTCCGGTTCTCTACTATGCTCAATGAAGCTAACGAAAATGATGTCATGATTCCGGCACTTTTATTACTCATACCTCAGGTTGAGCAAAGGTCGTGCCGGAATTGATCTGAAAGAGAGGCACACATGGCTGGTGTTCTTGAGTCCGTAAACCAACGTACCAAGCTGGTCGGTGAAAACCGTCTGGAGCTGCTGCTTTTCCGCGTCCGCGGTAAACAGTTGTACGGCATTAACGTATTCAAAGTAAAAGAGATCATACAGTGTCCGCGACTGACGTCCCTGCCTGGCAGCAATCGTGTTGTCCGTGGGGTTGTTCACATCCGCTCAGGAACCACACCGATTCTCGATATGAGCCTGGCAACGGGTGGTCCTCCGCTGGAGGAAGTGAATGGTGCGTTCGTGATTATTACTGAGTACAACGGCGCGACTCAGGGCTTCCTGGTGGCTTCGGTCGATAAAATCATCAACATGAACTGGGAACATATTCATCCACCACCCAAGGGTACAGGCCGTGAACACTACCTTACTGCTGTCACCGAAGTTGAGAATCACATCGTCGAGATCATCGACGTAGAGAAGATTCTTGCTGAAGTATCGCCGGTGAAAGAGGACATCAGTGAAGGCATCGTCAGTGACGACGTCCGTACTGAGGCCGGTAAAAAGAAAGTTCTGATCGTGGATGATTCCAAGATTGCGCGTAAGCAGATTACCCGTTGTCTGGAGAACATTGGCGTTGAGGTGGTTGCGCTAGAAGACGGCAAACAAGCCTGGGAGCACCTGAAAGGAATCGTGGAAGAGGGTGATCGACCGCAGGACCGTTACATGATGTTGGTATCCGATATTGAGATGCCAGAGATGGATGGCTACACGCTGACCACTCACATTCGAAGTAACGATGCGATGCAGGGATTTTATGTAGTACTGCACTCATCACTGAGTGGTGTATTTAACCAGGCAATGGTTGAAAAAGTGGGTGCTAATGACTTTATTGCAAAGTTTGACCCCGACGTACTGGCCGACAATATTGTGAGCCGAATTAACCACGGTTGAAAGTGATGACGCATAACAAGAAGGAAGTCGTGTTGACTGGTTCGGAGTACAACCAGTTTCGCGATTACCTTGAAGGGCTTTCCGGCATACTGCTGGGGGATGGAAAAGAATACCTGGTCGCAAGCCGTTTGCGAAAGCTCATGGCCGACCGGGAATTACCTAACCTGACAGAACTGATGTACTGCATGGAGCGTGACCGTCAGTTCAAAAATAACGTCATTGATGCCATGACGACCAACGAAACACTCTGGCTGCGTGACAGCCACCCGTTTGAAATTCTCCGCAACCGCGTGTTCCCTGCGCTCGCTGAACAATCATCGCCCATACGTATCTGGTCTTCGGCCTGTTCAACAGGGCAGGAACCTTACTCCATCAAACTGACTGAACTGGAATTCCGGCGAACGAGCTCGAAACGCCTGCCTGCTGTGTCAGTGTTGGCTACCGATTTATCAGAAAGTGCTTTGAGCGCCGCCAAAGAAGGGACGTACCCCTGGATGGCGATACGGCGTGGCATGCCTGAAGAACAGCTGGCAAAGTACTTTGAAAAAACCGGGGAAGATGCCTGGCACGTCGGCAAAGAACTGCGCCAGGGGGTAGAGTTCAGAAACTTTAACCTGAACGACAGCTACTCGCGTCTCGGCACCTTCGATATTATCTTCTGCCGCAATGTACTGATTTATTTCAGCGCCGAACGCAAGCGCGACATCCTATTGAAAATGCACGGTGCCCTGAAGCCGGGTGGCTATCTGATCCTCGGTGCTTCAGAAGCCTTGAGCGGGATGCCGGATCATTATGAAATGGTCAGCTGCAACCCCGGCATTCTCTACCGGAAAAAGTAGTCGATTTTGCCCTTGCCGCCGGTAGGTAAGGGCTTGCCGTTCCCCTCTCTGAAACTCTCCTTTAAATGCCCTCTGTTTTTATAACCTATTGAAAAATAAGTAAAAAATAAATTGGCCCAGCTCTTGCTGTATCTCTGCAGATGAACACAAATGGCAAACAGGCAGGTACAGAATGGGCGCAATCAACTTTACCAACGCACTCGGAATCCACGACAACGCAATGCAGCTTCGTGCGCAACGCGCTGAAGTACTGGCAAACAACCTTGCCAACGCTGACACCCCTGGATTCAAGGCCCGTGATTTTGATTTTAAAGCCATTCTCGAAGCAGAAACTCACAGCAATACCTCATTCGGTATGTCAGCGACGCATTCTGCTCACCTGAGCGGTACCAGCGGCTTTGCCGATGACGAACTGAAATATCGTAACCCTCTGCAGCCTTCCATCGACGGCAACACGGTCGACGCCCAGACCGAACAAGCTCTGTTTGCCCGCAACAGCATGGACTACAACGCCAGCTTCGAATTTCTGAGCGGTAAGTTCAAAGGCATGCGTAACGCGATCCGGGGAGAATAATCATGTCACTGACCAGCGTACTTAACATTGCCGGAAGCGGTATGACTGCCCAGTCAGTCCGACTGAACACCACCGCCAGTAACATTGCCAACGCCGACAGCGCCTCCAGCTCTGTGGACGAAACCTACCGCGCACGTAAGCCCTGGTTCTCGGTGCTCGAAAGCGAAGTGAACTCCAAAAGCCGTGATGTGAATGGCTTTATGGATACCGATGCAGCGATGGGCGCCGGTGTGAAAATCGACGGCATCGTCGAGAAAGACTCACCGCTGCAAGCCCGCTTTCAGCCTGATCATCCAATGGCGAACGACGATGGCTACGTGTACTACCCGAACGTCAACATCGTTGAAGAAATGACCGACATGATGTCCTCGTCACGCAGTTATCAGATGAACGTCGAAGTTCTTAAAACCGCGAAGCAGATGCTGCAGCGCACACTCACACTCGGCCAGTAAGGGGGCGATAAATGGCGATTAACGAAGTAAACAACAACGCCGCCGTACTGGATCAGTACCGTACGCCGACGCAGACCGAAGCCAAAGAGAACGAGCTGGGACGTAACGCCTTTCTTGAACTCATGGTGGCTCAGCTGAATAACCAGAACCCACTGGAGCCGACAGACAACCAGGCGTTTGTGGCTCAGCTGGCCCAGTTCTCATCGGTGGAAGGTATCGACAACCTGAACGACACGGCAGAGAGCATGGCCGCTCAGTTCACCTCGAATGCCGCGTTGCAGGCCTCAAGTCTGGTCGGTCAGAGCGTGATTGTTGATGGCAACACTACAGGCTTACTGACGAACGGTGGTGTGGTCAGTGGCTTTACCGAGGTGCCCGCGGCAACAGGCGACATGATGCTGACCATCGAAAACAAGAATGGTCAGACTCTGGAGCAGATTTCTCTGGGTTCTCACGATGCTGGTGCCATGTCAGTGCGCTGGGATGGCTACAACCTGATGGTGGATGGTGACATCGTCAACCTCGACCGCAGCAAGATGAATCTCGACCAGTACTTCCGCGATGAAAACGGCGAGATCGTACTGGACGACAACGGAGACCCGATTGAAAACGTCTACCCACCGGGTCAGTACGTTTTCAAACTCAGCGGCACCATTGCTGGTGAGAGTGAACAACTGGATATGCAGATGAGTTCACGCGTCGACAGCGTCACCATGAGTGCCGGTGGCGAAGTGACCCTGAACTTAACCGGTGGCGAACGCGCCAACCTTGATCAGATTAAACAGATTCTTGACGCCTGATCCGGCGAGAGGAGTACAAATATGGCTTTTAATATTGGTTTAAGTGGTATCCGTGCAGCCTCTACGGATCTGGAAGTCACCGGTAACAACGTGGCAAATGCCAGTACCGTAGGCTTTAAAGAATCCCGCGCGGAATTTGCCGATGTCTACACCAGCACTTTACTTGGTACAGGCCTCAAGCCGGTCGGTAGTGGTGTGCTGGTAGATAACGTTCGCCAGGAGTTTTCTCAGGGTAATATCAGTGGTACTGAAAACGCTCTTGACCTCGCGATTGATGGTAATGGCTTCTTCGTATTGGATGACCGTGGCAGTGTGTCTTACACCCGTTCGGGGATTTTCTCTCTGGATAAAGACGGCTTCGTTGTCGCTAACAACGGCTCTCGTTTGCAGGGGTATGAAGCCAACGAAAACGGTGTGGTCAGCGGTGTGCTGGGCGACATCAATATTCAGATTGCTAACCAGCCGCCACGCCTGACGACTCTTGCCACCGCCATCGTAAACCTGGATGCCGGTGAGCAGGTTCTGCAGGAGCAGGGTCTGCAAATAACCACCAACGGTTTGTCTGTTGGTGCGGCAGACGCGGGCATTCTTGAATCCACCAAAACCGTACTGGATTCAGCGGGTCAGCCAACGGATGCAGGCATTCCTGCACAGGTATTGTTCCCGAATACAGTCGCGGCAGTCGCGGCGGCGGGCTACGGTAATGAGTCGATGGACTTTGATATCGGTGACGGTAATGGCAGTCAGACCATAACCCTGGCCGGTGTTGCCGCAGGTGCCACCGTTCAGGAAGTGCTTAACGATATACAGTCAGCGCTGGATGCCACCTTTGGCTCACAGCAGCTGCGCGCGGTAGAAGATCCATCCACCGGCAACCTCATCATTGAACGTGCGGGTTACAACGCGACTAACGGCACGTCATTCTCGATCACTACCACGCCTGGTTGGGATGGTGTCTTTGGTGTTGCGGGTGCGGTATCTGCCGGGGTGGCTGGTCAGCAATTGTTTGTGGGCGCCAGCCCGGTAACCGCTGATTTCCGCTCGATTCCTGGTACGCAAACCACTACGCGGACAACAGCAACACCGCCTCTTAATATCGTCTCCAGTGATCCGGGCCAGTTTGCCGTACTGACAGCGAACAACACCTACAGCGCACTGGATCTCGAAGATAAAGTCGCGCCAGCCGTCGACAACGTACTTGCGTTCCGTATCGCCACCGAATCCGGTGCTCTGTACCCAATCAACCTGAGTGAAGCGGCCTGGGTCGGCGCTGCACCAGCCAGCTACGCGAACGTAACCACGACAGAAATCGTCGCCGAAATTAACGCGCAGATTACCGCCACCGCGGGTGCCGGTAACGAAGAAGTACTGGCAGTGGACAACGGTGGTCGTATCGAGTTTCAGGTGCAGGCGCCGGGGGCTCGTGGTGACTTCGTTCAGATCGCCGATGACTCCGGCTCGGTAAATTACGACCTGATAAACCTAGGCTTCCTCAGCAATAACCGCCTTGATTCGGGTGTTGAGCCTGTATTGGCAAACAATGAATTCAATCTTGAAGTCACCAGTACCAGCGGCAACGCAGGTGGCCCGTTCACCATTACGATACCGCCTGCTAACTACGCCAACCTCGAAGCACTGGCCGTAGCGATTCAGCAACAAATCGATATTTACATCGGTGCAGGCGGCCTTGCCGGTAAAGTGAACGTCGATGCCGTTGGTGGCCAACTGGTATTTACCAATACACAGGTGGGTGCGGGTGAAGGCGTGTCCTTAACTCCAACCGTTGCAGAGTCCCAGGCTCTGGGTGAGCTGGGCTTTGACAGCATGTTCATTGTTACCGGCCAGGATGAAGTGGATCGCACCAACAGCTTCCGTATCAACCTGACTGTACCAGCGCCAGACAACGATAACCGCAGCGGTTCGGTTGTGGTGTCGCTGGATGAAGAGTACCGCTCGGTTCAACAACTGGCGGCAAGCATTAACCGCCAGTTGAACAGTCAGGATGCCGATAACTACATTGGCGTTCAGGCAGCCGCTGTTGAGGTCGAGCCGAAAACCGTACCACCTCAGTACAAGCTTCAGCTGTCGGCGGTAGAAGCGGGCGAAGCCTCAATCATCTCCATCACCAATATCACAGCGGGCGGCCAGGACGTGTCTGAGTCTGACCTGTACGGTATTCTTCAGGTGAACCCTGATGACGGCACACTGCTGACCACCGGTATCGAAGGTGTCACCAACGAATACCCAGAGCAGCGCGTGACTTTAATTGATCCGGACGGTGAAGAAACAGAAATCGTAATTCCGGAGCATGCCGAAGCGAACGAAATTGTTTCTCTGTTTAATCAGCAGCCCGGTGTTACAGCGTCGGCAGAAACCGTCATGACAATTCCACTGTCGGGCTACAACACGCCCGGCAACGACATGTCGCTGACCCTCAACGGTCAGGCTCTTGAATCAACCAGCCTTGAAGAACTGGCTGATGAGATCAATGCCTACAGGGCAACGACACTGCCGGGTTTCCGCGCTCAGTTGAACGATACCGGTGATCTCGTTATTACCAATGAGATTGGTCGGGATATCAAAGTGTCGATCGATAGCCCAGTCGTGACTGACTCACTTGTCGTGCAGGGCGCTGAGGGCACGGGGCCGGTTGTGCTCGGCGGTACATCCGCCGCTGATGTCGCGGCAGCCGTAGGTGGTACTGTTAATTTCATCCTCAATGAAAACTACGTGATGCGTGATCCGCAGCCTGTCGTTTCCGGGATCTTTGGCGCGCTGACCGATGACGAATACTCTGACTTCACGCTGAACTCATTTGATCCGGATAACCAGGAAACGTACAACCACGCGACCTCAACCACCATATACGACAGTCTGGGTAACTCCCATGTGATGACTCAGTACTTTGTGAAAGAGCCACTGGACCCAACACGTCCGAACGAGCAGAACGTCTGGGCTATGTACGTACTGGTGGATGGTAACGATGTGGGCGACCCTGACCCATCGCTGCCATTCCCGGAAAACCTCGACCCGACCCGTGCACGGTTTGAGCTCTTCTTTAACCAGGACGGAACACTGGACGAAGTGGCGACCGGTGATATATTCATCACCAACTGGGATCCAGTCGATGAGAATGGCGATGCAACAGGTGCACTGACATCAACAAACGTACTGGAAGGTGGCCTGCCACTGAGTGATCCACCAACCAACTCAAACTTCCAGATCAGCCTGAGTGGTTCGACCCAGTTTGGGAGCGAGTTCTCGGTGAACGAAGTGAACCAGAACGGCTATGCAACAGGTCGACTGACCGGTCTCGAAGTGGATGAAGAAGGTATCATCTTCGCCCGATTCACCAACGGTCAGGCACAGACATTGGGTCAGGTGGCCATGGCCAACTTCCGTAACCCGGAAGGCCTGACACCGGTAGGCGACACGGGCTGGGCTGAGTCTTTTGAATCGGGTATCCCGACCATTGGCTCACCGCGAACGGCATCGTTTGGCCAGATACGGTCATCTGCATTAGAAGACTCTAACGTCGATTTATCGGAAGAACTGGTGGGGCTGATCATCGCCCAGCGTAACTTCCAGGCGAGTGCGAAAACCATTGAAACCACCGATCAGATAACGCAGACGATTCTGAATATCTGATGAGGGTTAGTCATGTGGGAAATGAGATGGACCCGTCCCCCTTGTGCCATGATGAGATTGCACAACATCAAACCGGCATCGAAGAAAGAGGGTCCACCTATGAG